>NZ_JADNYK010000009.1 GCF_017810075.1 Pseudozobellia sp. WGM2 | reverse complement strand
ACCGTTCCGGTATAGTCCGTTCCGTCCACCGTTAGGGTCACCGTATCCCCGTCGTTGAAGTCACCGCTTACCGTTCCCGTTACGGAAACGTCCGCTCCCTCTTCCGCGGCGTTCAATATGTTGTCGGCCGTGATGTCGTCGATAGTTAATGTTGGAATTGGCAATGTGGTATCTACTGAATACACTTGTGTATCCGTAGCACTTGCAGAATTACCAGCTGCGTCCGTAGTGGTCACGCTACCGTTTACCGTGTTATCGGCATCGGCGGCCAGTTTGCTGCCCGGTACGTCGATACTGTATGCGCCAAGGGCGTCCACCGTTCCGGTATAATCCGTGCCGTCGACCGTTAGGGTCACCGTATCGCCGGCATTGAAGTCACCGCTTACCGTTCCCGTTACGGTAACGTCCGCTCCCGCTTCCGCGGCGTTCAATATGTTGTCGGCCGTGATGTCGTCTATCTCTAGGACCGGTACCGGTAATGTGGTGATATGTTGAATATCTCTAGCAGCTTGAACAGCTGAAGCACCTAAACTATTTTCTACATCTGCAGTAATGGTTTCAGTAAGATTCAAGGCTTGTGCTTCCGTGGCCGTGATATTAAATGTCCACGCCCCTGAAGTTACCGAAGGAGAATAGATAGTTCCGTTCAAGATTACCGTAGCTATTTGCCCATCTTCTACATTGGTAGTAGTACCAGAAATCGTCACCGGACTATCGTCTTCCGTTGCATTTATAATATCATCAACAGCAACTACATTAATGGCGATAGTCGGAGTTGGAACCACGGTTACGTTCACAGTAGCAGTAGACGAATCATTGTTAGCATCGGTAATCGTGTAATCAAAAGTATCGGTTCCTACATATCCATTCGCGGGACTGTATAGAATTGAATCATCGGTAGGGTCGTTTGGCGTACCATTGTCATTGACCGTAACGGTACCCCCATTAGCACTCGTTGCCAAAGGAAGACTAATTGTACCATTGTTACCACCATCACCTCCAAAATCATCGGCCCCATTGCCATTATCGGCCAACACGGTCAAATCGTTATCCGAAGTATTTTGATTTACGGAAAACGCATCATCTTGTGCCGTTGGTAGATTGTTTGCCCCAACACTTACCGTTGCCGTAGCAATATCACAGTTGGTTGGATCGGCAGCTTCACATATTTGGTAGTCTATAGTATATGTACCTGTACCCGTATTATTGGCTACGTCTAAAGAACCATCTGGATTAACGGTCAAAGGTCCGTTAGTAACAGGCGTGACAGTTACGCTCGCTGGATTTAGAACAGCACCATTAAATTGATCATTGTCGAATACATTAAGTACATTGTTCGAGCCAAAGAAACCTTCTACTGCTGTAATACTTGTAAAATCGTTAATGGCATCAATATTATTTATGACATTTAGTGTTGCTTGTGCTTCTATTGGACAGGCATTGTTAGTATGACTAACTAGAACTTTGTAAATATTACCATCCATTATCAAGGTTACATCCGAAACGGTCAATGTGCTATTGGTTTCACCTATTAAATCAGAGAATGTAGAACCAGAATTAGTACTTACTTGCCACTGATAGGTTAAACCTAAATTTGCATTAGTATCATAATTTGGTGTACCCGAAGTATATGAAGACGCAGATAAAGCAGATGCAACTACCGTAAACGTGGCATCATCTCCCACTCTTTCTTCTTGATTTGCTGGAGCTGTATCCACTGCGGTTTGCACAGCCGTCGTCACCCCTGTAGTTGTGCCCGTATATGCCGTATCAGCACCTGTAACCAGACCGTCGCTATCATAACCGGAACCATCAACCTCCCCATCATTATCATCATCAATATGACCTGCTTCGACTGCATCTAGACAACCATCGTTATCTGAATCTGTATCTAAATGATCAGAAACACCATCAGAGTCATTATCGAAGCTATCTATGACACCATCACCATTGGCATCTATTCCAAAATCAGAATCTTTATAATTTTCTATTCCATCGCTGTCATCGTCTGCATTTGGGTCAAAACCTCCTGCATTTTCCGCTGTATCTAAAATACCATCATTATCATCGTCTAGATCTACACTATCAATGACACCATCTTCATCAGAATCAAATTGAGTTCCCCTAAGGGTTATTATAAGGTTTGCAGTATCTGAATTAGATCCATCTGATAATCTGTACTCAAAAGTTTCCGTTAATGTATCACCAACTAATAAATTCGCAACTAATGGGTTATTCGTATCTGGTGTATATGTATAAGAACCATCTGATTGTACTACAATAGAACCATAAATGCCCGTATAAACAGCATTTACATTTGCTGCACTACCATCTATTTCAGATATAACGATATCGGGGTTCTCACCTTGCCAATAAATATCTGAAACACCTGCTATTTGGCCTGATTGGTCAGTATCTGTCGCATCTGGACCGTAATTGTAACTCAAAACCAATTGATTTATTGGTTCCTCAAAAAATACATTAATATTACCAGTTGCATCGCTTGGAATAGCATTACCGATACCATAATAGGTATCATTACCTGCATTTACAACTCCTCCTGTAGTTGTATAATTAAAATTAGACTCGGAACCATCTAAGTACCCTTTTATTTTAATTTGATCTTGCCATGCCGAACCTTGAGGAAAATCAATATCTGTAATTAAAAACCCTAGATTGAAAACGGGTTCGTTAAAATCTATTATTAATTCTGTATCGGCTGATGGGTTAGTCGATGCGTTTATAGCGAACCTTAAATATCCTGTATGCCCACCATTCGTAGCTGTTTGGTAAACTGTTTGATTATCATTTGCTACTCCAATATTTGATGGGTCTGTAGATGTAAAATCTAAAGTTACCCCCGAAATTATTCTACTTTGACCATCTACTGGTGCAGAAACATTTGCAAATACTCCACCCGGAGCACTAAACTCATTTTCCCAAACTAAAGTAGATAATCCCCTATCAATAAAATCCGCACCGTCTACTCCTATATCTGAAATAATATTTCCTGAGACATTTACTTCTGAAACGACGTTAATTTCATCTGTATTATCTAATGCTACCGGTGCTTCATCTACCCCATCAATGGTAATAGTAAGAATACCATAATCAGTGATGTCATTTTCATCTTTAAGGGTGTAAGAGACAATATCTTGAATACTCTCCCCATTTTTCAATCCGGTTACCGCAGAGTTAGTTTCATCTACATCATAGCTATAGGAACCATCCATATTAATGATAAACGTACCATAAAGTGTTTCATAAGGAACGCCTACTTGTGCTGGATAAACATCGACTTCTGAAACCGTAAGTCCTGTTCCTGAATCTGGTGTACCACCCGTTAAAACATTTCCGGTTACCGTACCTGTGTTATTTGCTACAATGGTATTAGCATCATCCACCGCTGCCGGTGCTGTAGTATAAACATTTATCTTAGAAGTGGCCGTGGCTGTTCTTGAACTTGTATCTGTTATTGTAAAGATGGCTCTTCTAGGACCATCTGTAGGTGTATTGGTAAGATTGCCATAAGTTACCGTTGCTAAAAAATCTAAAAAATCTTGGATAGGAATCGTTCCGCCAAATGCCTCTGTAATTGTAAAATTGTTTAAATTTTGGGTTACCCTTATTGTTGACCCTGCAAAGGTGTAATCATTTGATGCAGTTGCAGTGGTAAAATAATAAATATCACCTCCATTGGTAATATACATTAGTTCCGTACTATCCACATAATCTAAAAACTCAATAGTTGCACTAGATATCGTTCCGTCATCAGAAGCTGCAGTAGGATTATTTGAAATAGAAACAATGGTACCCGTTGTAGGTTTAAAGGCTAACTCGTAGTCTACACCTGCGGTATATTCATTTAAATCCAAGGTAGGTGATTCTCCTTCTGAAAGCGTCCATGGTGAAAATTCACTTACCCTTTCTACCTTTAAGGTATTAGCACTTGCATCTAGAACTGCAGCCCCTTTTTTCTGCCATCTATCAACGTTTGTATCATATCTGTAAGCAGATAAATTTGCTTCTCCATTTAATGGTACTTCGTCTTCGGTATAAGTTAATGTAAGGTTAGCTTCTCCTGTTCCAGACTTATCTAATTGCCAAAACCTATTAACAGAAGTGCTATTTAAATCTCCTCCACCTTCATCTAACATCGTTACAACCGCCTCTGGTTGGGTAGGTAAGGGAAGCATATCTGAACCCACAGAATATGTGGATACCGTAATAACTCCTAAATCTCCAGATGCTCTTTCTATACTTAAAGGGATTAGTTCACCAGCAGTAGTCGCAAATGGAATGGTATATTTTTCTTGTGTAGAAGATAAAGGTGATGTTTGCCACATCACTTTACTTTCGTTTAAAACATCTTCACTAATTATATAACCCTCGTTAGTGATTAGAGCTGCAATTAGAGGGTTGGTAATCTGTAATGTATTCGAATTTAAATTCAACCTTGAGTCACCGAGATCAAGAACACCGACGTTAGCACCTGAAATGTGCCCTCCCACAATTGTGTTCACTTCTAATGTAGTCTGGTCTACCTCTAAAATTAAATTGTAGAATAGTGTTGTTGTAGTTCCTCCAATGGTTACCGATCCTGAATTGTTCAGATTTACAGTTCCATCGGAATCTGTTGTAAAAACCTGCCCCGTTGTATTATTATTGAGCCAGTTACCATCTACACTTATCAGTGCATTGTTTTTAACTTGCCCTTCGTTCGACACCTGAAAACTTCCGTTCTCGACCCTAATGGAAGCTCCACTAGATACCGAGACAGTAGCACCAACCAAATTAAGCCCATCTTGGGCCATCAGCATGGTAATATTGAAAAACAGAAAAAAACTTAAAAAATGAACAGTTTTCATAATGTATTGAAAAAAAAGGATGGTTAGATAATAAATGGAGAGACGATGACAATCATTATATTTATCGCATCTCTGCCATAAGAAGTCCAAAGCCAACTTGAAGTGTCAATGGGTTGTTTGCAGACATACCGACAATTCGCAGTTGTACATCTTGTTGGGCCTCTTCCTCTATTTCTACCCAAGGTGTCGTAATCAACCCGTTTACTGATATAGATACGCCAGGGCCAAAACCGGACCCATTTAAATAATTCCAGGTTGCACCGTTATCACTTGAATATTGCAGGGCGATATCTAAACTATTACCTAGAGACAGTGTAAGACCAAAAACATTGGCAACTACCCTCATTTCCCTTACCTCTGATAAATCTAATTGAAACCTGTAGGCTTCAAGACCCAGTTCTGTAGGTGTAATATTATTTATTCCCACCCATGCCGAAGGGGTCAAGCCTGATAAAATAGTAGCCGCAGAGGTTGTCGTACGATTGAATAGCTCGTACGGTGCGCCCTGAACGAACATTAAAGAATTATTGGTGTCTGTATTGTAGACTATCAAACCATCGGGTGGGTTAACCAGGGCATTAACCTGTGTAGTATTCATTCTAGGTATAAGCAGACCACCCGTAGTAGATTGAATTTCTAGCGCAGCAGCCGGGTCGGGTGTTAATGTATTTATACCTACAGATTGGGCAGAGGCCACGGTAATTGCCAAGCTAGACAACATTAGAAAAAGAACTATGGCGTAAATTCTTTTGGGTTCGACAGGTAGAGTTAATGTGTTTTTCATCGGGTTGTGTTTATTACAGTTAAGCAAATAGATATTTTTTGAATTAAATTATTGAATTGTAAGAATTACCTACATTTTAATTAAGACAAATATATCTTTAACACTTAGTAGTATTAACTAATTGTTGTGACCTAGCTCAATTATGTCGTATAACCATCATAAACTGTTGTTTATCGATTAAAAGTTAATTATCAATTAGTTATAAAGTAAAATTTCAAACGTTTTCGTCATCAAAATTCCAACAAATAGTACTACATAATAAATCAGAAACAAGAAGTAAGATTTTGTAAGAATTAATATTTAAAATAAAAATATTATTGATGAACTTTCTTACTTATTTAAATAAAAGCATCAACAGGTATATTCGTTTTTTATGATAAGCAGAAGTGGCTCTGCTAGATATGGCAGGCCTGATAGAAATACCTTTTGTAGGTTTCAATCAACTTGCACCCTTGAAAGTTTACTGTGTCTGAACAAGAAATATTTTTGCTGAACGTTAGTACATAGTAAAATCACTCAGAAACTTGATTAACTTTATACCATACTAAACCGCAAAGAGATTGTAATATGCAACGAAGAGTTTTTATACGGCAAGCCGCTTTAGGCAGCATGGCACTTAGCAGCATACCCCTTTGGGCCAATACAAAAGATTTTGAGTTTTCTATTTTAGAGTTGATGGGCAAGACCGATATCAAACTTTATGGTAAGGATGTTAATCTGCGCAAAGAAGCCCACGATGCCTTTGTTTCGATGAAAAAAGCGGCATACAGTGACGGTATCGACCTTAAAATAGTTTCAAGCTATAGAAACTACGAGCGCCAACGCAGTATTTGGGAGCGCAAATATCTTCGCTACACCGATGATGACCGTATGGAACCTATAGAGGCCATAGATAAGATAATCGAATACTCAACTATACCCGGCACGAGCAGACACCACTGGGGTACCGATATCGATATTATCGATGGCTACCAAAAAGTTAAAGGCGATGTTCTTGACCCTAATAAATTCGGAGAAGACCAACCATTCGGTAACCTAAAAAAATGGATGGATGAAAACGCTAATACCTACGATTTTTATTTAGTGTATACCGATGTTGCCGGTCGAAGAGGTTTTAAATATGAACCATGGCATTATAGTTATGCCCCTATTTCAAAACCTATGCTCACCGAGTTTAGAAAAAAGAATATAATGCAGCTCTTGAAAAATGAAGATTTTTACGGGTGCGAGCATTTTACGGAAGGCTTTTTAACCAATTATATCGAAGACAATATCTTAGACATCAACACTGAACTTCTGTAACTCTTTTGTATATTGGTTTTTGTTAGAACACTATAACCATGGGAAGAAGTAGTTGGAAGATAAGAATCTTCATCGGGTTGGCCATTGTGGCCTTCGCCTTTATCAAACGCTGTAGCAGCAAAGAAGAAAACCCCTATACCGGTCGCGTACAGACCATTAATATGACGGCCGAGCAAGAGATTGCCATCGGTCTTCAAAGCACCCCAGAAATAGCCCAGCAATACGGCGGCCTCTACCCCGATGAGCGACTACAGGCCTATGTAGATAAGGTGGGGCAAAAACTTGTTCAAAACAGTATTGCCCGAGAAACCCCTTATCAATACGACTTCCATTTACTGGCAGACGATCAGACCATTAACGCATTTGCATTGCCCGGCGGACCAATTTTTATCACCTATGCACTGTTCAAACAATTGAACGAAGCTCAGTTAGCCGGGGTTTTAGGTCATGAAATCGGACATGTTATCGGCAGACATTCCGCCGAACGAATTGCCGAAGGCGAGTTTTGGCAAACCCTTTCAACAGGGGCCTCGGTAGGTGGCGACCTTGGTGGTCTTGTTGGAGGAATCGGTCAAAACACCCTGTTAAGCAATGGTCGCGACGATGAACTCGAAAGCGATGATCTTGGGGTTCTTTTTATGATACAAACAGGTTACCGGCCCGAAGAGATGATCAAGGTAATGGAAATTTTAAAAGCTGCTGCCGGACCGAATCGTGCACCGGAGTTTCAAAGCACGCACCCCGACCCTGAAAATAGAATTGAGAGGATACAAGAATCAATCGCGAAATACCGAAATCAGCAGTAAATCTATTAGCTTTTGAAGCTTTCACAAGTTTTTTATATCCCATATTATAAAAATCCCTTGAAATACCTCAAATTTCGATGAACCGCATAGCAACACCTATAGTCTAGGGTATTATTCACTTATCTTTACGGCATCCCAAATTTGCTACCTAGGCACCCTTGATTTAACCCTTATAGCTTTGATTTACTAATAGACGGAATGCGAGTACCGTCATGAAAATGAAACTATATGGGAACACTTACACATTTTAAGAATCTTTACGTCGAAGCTTTCGATAATTGCAAACCACAAATTGCGGTTTTGCTTTTAAAAGCTTACTCAGTTTTTAGCGCCATTATGATTTTTATGGCTATTTATGCATTTACGCATAGAATAATTAACGGATACGAGTTCTAGAACAAACTCTTATCGTTGCTCTTTTATGAAGACACACTTTTGAAATGAAAATGAAAAACCCGGAACTGAAAAGATTCCGGGTTTATTTTTATATCAGACTGTTATTTAACTTCCGCTCGCAGCCTCCAAGACTTGCAATGCATCTATAGCATTAGACAGTTCAGCGTATTTTTTAACCGTAAAACCTTTGTCACTTCTAATTTTTAAATCAGCCCCATTGTCGATCAAGAGCTGTAGAATTTCCGCTTTATTGTATCTGGCCGCAAATATCGCGGGAGTCATGCCCAATGATTTTCGATTTACATCTTCACCTAGGTCGATAAGTTTTTGAACTGTTTCTAAGTCACCCTGCATAATCGCCTTACAAAAAGAGCTGACATCTAAATTTTTGACATTAGTGACTTTTGGTACCACAGGGTCCACATTGATTTCATGGGCCATAAGGCTACTTGACGACAACAAGCACGCTGCCGCTACATAAATAATCGTTTTTTTCATGATGAATGATTTTGATTGATGAATGATTTTTGATTCTATATTATAGACGACATCCTTTACATTATGTTTCAAAAAATGGTCATTTTTAACAACTAGAGCTGTCGTCTTAACTTTGTTTTAAGAATTTTACTGGTTTTCTACAAATTGCCAAACTGTCAAATCACATACGGTCAACAAAAATTTCCGCATATTTTTCTGATTTAAAATAATATCAAAAAAGCCTTATCAATATTGGCAAATACCCCTAAATCAAAGTATTTTTGAACTTCTCTAAAAGCTAAAGAAATGAACAAAAAAGTAATTTTGATGATACTTGACGGATGGGGTAAATCGCCTGACCCAAAAGTTTCTGCCATCGCAAATGCAAAAACTCCTTTTGTAGATTCCCTGTATAGAAAATACCCTAACGCCAACCTTTTGACCGATGGTATGAACGTTGGTCTTCCTGAAGGTCAAATGGGAAACAGTGAAGTAGGTCACATGAATCTGGGTGCCGGTAGAATTGTATATCAAGATTTGGCGAAAATAAATTTAGCCGTTCAAGAAAATACACTCAAAGATGAAAAGGTTCTAACGGAAGCGTTTCAGTATGCCAAAGAGAACAATAAAGCCGTTCATTTTTTAGGCCTTGTGAGTAATGGGGGCGTACATAGCCACATCAACCATTTAAAAGGACTCATTGATGCGGGCAATAATTATGGTCTTGATAAAATGTTCATTCATGCTTTTACCGATGGTAGAGATGTCGACCCGAAGAGTGGCAAAGGATTTTTAGAAGATGTAACTTCTTATGCCCAAGGCAAGAACACCCAATTGGCTACCGTTATCGGTCGCTACTATGCCATGGATCGCGACAAGCGATGGGAACGCGTTAAACAAGCCTACGATGTAATGGTCAATAATGTGGGAGAAAAATCGACCAATATTTCTGAAACCCTTCAAAAGAGTTACGACGAAGGTACGACAGATGAGTTTATAGCCCCCATCGTTATGAACGATGCAGTAGGAAATCCGGTCGCGAAAATTCAGAAAGACGATGTTGTCATCTTTTTCAATTTTCGAACCGACCGAGGTCGAGAGCTCACCCAGGTTTTGAGCCAAGAATGTATGCATGATTATGAGATGCACAAATTGCCACTATACTACGTTACTTTGACAAATTATGACGACTCGTATAAAGGTGTTCATGTGGTTTATGACAAAGAAAATATTAAAGAGACTTTAGGTGAAGTTTTAGAGAAAGCCGGAAAAAAACAAATCAGAATAGCCGAGACGGAGAAATACCCCCATGTTACTTTTTTCTTCAATGGTGGTCGAGAGGCACCGTTTGATGGGGAAGAACGTCTGCTATGTCCATCACCAAAGGTAGCGACATACGATTTAAAGCCAGAAATGAGTGCCTATGAAATTAGGGATGCTATTATTCCTGAACTTAAAAAGGGAGAAGTTGATTTTGTCTGTTTAAATTTTGCCAACCCAGATATGGTCGGGCATACCGGCGATATGAATGCCGCCATTAAGGCTTGCGAAGTGGTCGATAGTTGTGCAGATGCTGTTGTCTCTGCAGGTTTAGAAAATGGCTATACCACAATCGTAATCGCGGATCACGGTAACTGTGACACTATGATCAACCCAGATGGAAGCCCAAATACCGCCCATACCACCAATCCTGTGCCCCTTATATTGGTCGATAACGACTTGAAAGAAATAAGAGATGGTGTTTTGGGCGATATCGCACCGACGATATTGAAACTTATTGGGGTTGCACAACCCAAATTGATGACAAGGGAAGCCTTGGTATAGAGAAATTATAGCAATTACGTACCTTTGCGTTTATGGTAAAAATAAAGACACCGGAAGAAATAGAACTAATGCGCGAAAGCGCATTAGTTGTCTCTAAGACTTTGGGCATGATCGCCGCTGAATTAAAGCCAGGGGTAGACGCCCTTTATCTTGATAAACTAGCAGAAGAGTTTATTCGTTCCCAGGGTGCCGAACCTGGGTTTTTAGGCATGTATGGTTTTCCCAACACTTTGAACATGAGCCCTAATGCCCAAGTAGTTCATGGCATACCTAACAAAGAACCCTTGAAAGAAGGTGATATTATATCTGTGGATTGTGGAGCCATTAAAAATGGGTATTACGGAGATCACGCCTACACATTCGAAGTTGGCGAGGTCGAACCGGAAACACGAAAATTACTTAAAGTGACCAAAGAGTCTTTATACTTGGGCATTAAAGAATTTAAAGTTGGAAATAGAGTTGGTGATGTGGCCTATGCCATACAGAATTACACTGAAAGCCATGGGTATGGTGTAGTCAGAGAACTCGTAGGTCATGGCCTAGGTAAAAAGCTTCATGAAGGCCCGGAAATGCCCAATTACGGTAAGCGTGGAAGAGGCAAGAAGTTTGCTGAGGGCATGGTGGTAGCCATAGAGCCCATGATCAACATGGGTACCAAACGTATAAAGCAATTGAAAGATGGGTGGACCATACTTACCGCAGACGGAAAACCAAGCGCCCATTTCGAACACAATGTGGCAATTGTAGATGGCAAACCAGAATTACTTTCTACCTACCAATATATTTATGAAGCGCTAGGTATCGAAAGCAATGAAGAAGATGAATTTCGTCAAGTGAAACTGGTTCTTTAATCAACAAGGCCATTTCATTGGCGCAAACCGTCACCTTTAGTGTCTAAAATTTTTAAGTTTTTCCTCAACCTTATTCCGCGACCTTGGCTCATAAGCTTAAGCTATTTGGTAAGACCGATATTCGCTCTATGGATGAAGGGCAGCAAATATACCGACCCCATTGACAGAAAGAGTTTTAGAAGCTTTCTCCCCTACGGATATGAAAACCCTAGAGAAAATGTATTGTCGCCTTCTACCCTATCGCTAGAGCGTCACCGATTGCTATGGCTGTATCTTCAAAGCGAGACCAACTTCTTCAATGGAAATTTGAAAGTTTTGCATTTCGCACCTGAACAACCCTACTACAAACGATTTAGGAAACTAAAGAATCTTGATTACACCACAACGGATCTTAATTCACCGCTAGCGGATGTAAAAGCCGATATTTGCAATCTCCCTTTTAAAGAGAATTCGTTCGATGTTATTCTCTGCAACCATGTACTTGAGCATATACCTGATGATACCAAGGCAATGGAAGAACTATTTAGAGTTTTAAAAAATGGCGGATGGGGTGTATTTCAAATTCCACAAGACTTAAAACGTGAGAAAACTTTCGAGGATAACTCGATTACCGATAAGAAAGAAAGGGCCAAAATATTTGGTCAGTACGACCATGTTAGGGTATACGGTAGAGACTATTTCGATAAGTTGAGAAGTATAGGTTTTAATGTGGAAGAAGTTGATTACACAGACATTCTCTCCGATTCAGAAATAGATAGGTATCGTTTGGCCGTTGGTGAAATAATACCTGTGGTACGAAAGCCTATTTAATTACTCGAGACAATCTTTTCAAACCCCGGACTCATAAATTCTTGCGTTTCGCCATTCTCGTCAACATAAATAATATAGGCCTCCAACTCTGGAAATTCTGCCAAAAGTTTTAATGCATCATCTAGATCCATTGCCATAAAAGCGGTAGCATAGGCATCTGCCAAAGCACAATTTTCAGCAATGATAGTAGTCGCTAAAGTATTGGCATTCTTAGTGAAGCCGGTAATCGGGTCTATGGTATGAACATACTTTTTACCAGTTGCCTCATCGACGCGAAAATGTCTGTAATTACCTGAAGATGCCAATGCTCGATCCTTTAGTCGAATCGTAAGCTTAAGTTGGCGACCATTTTCCACCTGGGGATCATCGATACCCACTACCCACTCTTTTTGCTTGACCTGGTTAACACCTTTCGCCACCAATTCACCCCCAACTTCAAGCAGGTAATTTTCAATGCCTTTACTATCCATCAAAACCGCCAATCTATCTATCGAATACCCTTTGGCGATTGCATTAAAATCAAGATACATGTTAGGTTTAGATTTTATGATCCGATTTTCACCGGTGAGGGTTATATTATCGAATCCGACCTTTGACATCAAACTCTGAACTTGGGCACTATCCATTTCAATCCGTTTCTCAGGGCCAAAACCCCATGCATTTACCAAAAGCCCCACGGTTGGGTCAAAATACCCATCTGTAGCTAAATATGCCTCTCTTGATAACTCATAAACCTGCCTGAACATCTCATCGACCACCACTGTACTGTCACCCTGATTAATTCTTGAGATATCAGAATCAGGTATATACGTAGAAAGCGATCTATTAATTACGTTAAATACTGAATCTATCTCTTTTTGCAAATCGAGTGGTTCGTTTTCAGTAAGATAGATTAAATGATATGAGGTACCCAACGCCGCACCGCTATTGACGTTACGAACAATCTTCGATTTTTTTTCTCCGCAGGAAAAAAGGCTCACCAATAAACTTAGTAGTAATATTCTATTCATCATCAATCTCTATCAATCCGTTATAATCAACAATATACTCTTCATTCAAATAAACGGGAAGCTGTCGGTCTTTTGCATTTGAGAGTCCAACCCCGGCATAATAAACACGTGCTTCTTGCTTATCGGCGTGGTCTTTCATTTTAGCCATGAACGCCTTATCATAGACTCTCGGATTGTCTGGGTAGGCAATATGTCTCACGACAATAAAATGTAGCTGCTTGTCTTTAAGACAAACGAACTGCGGATTTTTCTTGGGCTTACTGTTTACACCCATAAACTCAAAGCCGTCGGCTTCGAGTTCTCTACCCACAATGTTCATGGCCAAATTATGCAACTCTTGTTCTGAAAGTTCTTGTTTCATCTTTCGGAGTCAATCAAAAAAACCGATGCAAGAACATCGGTTTATAATTTTCAAAAATATCTTAAAGGCTTTATGTTTAACCTCCAAAGTCATCAAAACGAATGTGCTCATCGGGAATACCAAAATCTTCACCCATTTTCTGTACCGCCTTGTTCATCAACGGAGGCCCACAGAAGTAGAGTTCGATATCTTCAGGAGATTCGTGAAGGCTCAAATAGTTATCTATCACACAATTGTGAATAAAGCCTACGAAACCATCTCCAGGCGCATCAATATTTTCCTTAACCTTCCAATTATCTTCTTCCATAGGTTCTGAAAGGGCTAAATAGAATTTGAAGTTAGGGAAATTTCTTTCCAATTCCCTAAAGTGCTCTAAATAGAAAAGCTCTCTTTTAGAACGACCACCGTACCAATACGTTACTTTTCTGTTAGTCTTTAAGGTTTTGAACAAGTGATATAAATGCGAGCGCATTGGTGCCATACCTGCCCCACCACCGACATAAAGCATCTCCGAATCAGATTCGTTAATAAAGAATTCACCGTAAGGCCCTGAAATTACAACATCATCACCCGGTTTCAAATTAAATATGTAAGACGAAGCAACACCTGGGTTAACATCCATCCAACCGTTCTTAGAGCGATCCCATGGTGGAGTCGCAATACGAACATTCAACATAATCTCTCTTCCTTCCGCTGGGTATGAAGCCATAGAATAAGCTCTTTCTACAGTCTCAGGATTTTTCATAACCAATGGCCAAAGGTTGAACTTGTCCCACTCCGCCTGAAATTTATCAGGAGTTTCGTGTTCGTCTGGGTGAGCGGTTATATCTATATCGGAATACTTAATCTCACATTTAGGAATTTCGATTTGAATATACCCCCCGGCTTTATACCCCATATCTTCAGGAATCTCAACAACAAATTCCTTAATAAACGAAGCTACGTTATAGTTACGAACCACTTTTGCCGGCCATTTTTTGATACCGAACACCTCTTCGGGTATAGTAACCTCCATATCTTGCTTCACCTTAACTTGGCAGGCCAAACGTGCACCAGCGTTCAATTCTCTCTTTGAGAAATGAGGTGTTTCCGTTGGAAGCGCTTCGCCCCCACCTGACAATACGTGACATTCACACTGAATACAGGTACCACCGCCACCGCAAGCCGATGGTAAAAAAACTTTTTGATTACCTAATGTAGAAAGCAAAGAACTACCCGATCCCACTTCAATTTTCTTCTCTCCGTTAATGGTAATTGTCACCGGACCGGAAGGTGATAATTTTTCTTTGGTGAACAACAATAGTGCTACCAATATCATTAAAAGTATTAAGAATGCGACTACCGTAATAAGTATAGTTCCGCCAGTACTAGTTGCTAATAGCATATCTAATTGTTTATTGCGTCGTTAT
Source organism: Pseudozobellia sp. WGM2 (assembly GCF_017810075.1). GTDB lineage: Bacteria > Bacteroidota > Bacteroidia > Flavobacteriales > Flavobacteriaceae > JADNYK01. The sequence goes on along the minus strand of NZ_JADNYK010000009.1, from coordinate 155,453 downwards.
AAGAAATTTCTTTTTCGTCGATATCCTCTTTCTCAGAATCTTTCTTTTCGATTTCAGACACCTTATCATAATCCATACGTTGCTCTTCTTCAGCTGCCGCACCATCATCACCTCCGGTAAGCATACCTCCAAAGCTTTGAAAGCCGATACCCATTAAACCTGTAATGATAAATGTTATACCAAGACCTCTTAATGGTGGCGGTACATTTGAATATCTGATTTTTTCACGAATGGCAGCGATCGCTAAAATAGCCAAGAACCACCCGATACCAGAACTTACCCCATAATTAAATGCCAAACCTAAAGTTTGAATATCTCTAGATTGCATAAATAATGACCCCCCTAAGATGGCACAATTTACCGCAATCAATGGCAAGAATATACCTAAGGAATTATAAAGCGACGGTGAAAATTTCTCTACCACGATTTCAACCAATTGTACCATAGTCGCAATGGTTGCGATAAATAATATAAACGAAAGGAAGCTAAGGTTATAATCGGCATATTCAGACCCCAACCAAGCCAAAGCCCCGTCACGAAGCAAGTACTGATCAAGCAACCAATTCAACGGCACTGTCACCGCCAATACAAATATAACAGCAGCACCCAAACCAACAGCCGTAGCTACTTTCTTTGAAACCGCTAGGTAAGAACACATCCCCAAGAACACGGCAAATACCATGTTGTCTATAAAGATGGATTTAAAAAACAATTCTATATGCTCTAACATAATTCTTCTTTTAATCCTTTATATTAATGATCCTCGATCAACGCTGTATTACGCGAACGCTGAACCCAAATGATGATACCTACCACAATCAAAGCCGCGGGGGGTATAATCATAAACCCATTATTTTCATAACCAGTAGCGTAAAGCCCCGTTTTAGCAATCGGGTCGCCCAATACTTTGTAACCTAACAAAGTTCCGGAACCCAAAAGTTCTCTAAAGAAACCAACAATTACCAAAATAACGCCGTAACCTAAGGCGTTACCTATACCATCTAAAAATGAGCGCCATGGGCCATTACCCAAGGCGAAGGCTTCAAAACGCCCCATGATAATACAGTTGGTTATAATCAAACCTACAAATACCGATAGCGTTTTACTAAGTTCGTATGCAAAAGCTTTAAGTACTTGATCCACCACAATAACCAAAGTAGCGACCACGATCAATTGCACAATAATTCTAATTTTAGAAGGAATGATGTTTCGCATTAATGATATTACTACGTTACCCACACCCAATACAAAAATCACGGCCACGGCCATCACGATGGAAGCCTTTAGTTCTGCAGTAATCGCCAATGCCGAGCAGATACCCAATACCTGAATGGTAATTGGGTTATTGTCCGCTAACGGATCGGTAATCAGGTTCGTATCTTTTTTCGTCAATAGTGCCATATTATTTTGCGCTAATGGTTTGTAAATAATCTTTATAAAGGTTTACACTCTCTTTGATCATGGCCGAAACCCCGTTTCCGGTAATCGTAGCCCCAGCCAAAGCATCAACCTCATTATCATCTTTTGTTTCGTTCAATGGATCATTATTTCCTTTGGCCACATTAATACCAGCGTACCGCGTACCCGATAAAATTGTTTCCCCCTTAAAATCATCCATGAAATAACGTTGCTTAATATTAGCACCCAAACCAGGTGTCTCGCCCTTGTGGTCAAAATATACGCCTTGCACCGTCATACTCTCATCCAAAGAAATAAAACCCCAGATGGCGTCCCAAAGACCTTTACCGTACATAGGTATGATGTAAGACTTCTTACCGTCTTTTTCACCAATAAAAAGTGGAAGTTCAGGAGTTCCCCCCTTACTATAAAGGGCCAATTGTCTTTTCATATCGATAAGATAGGCCTCGTCGTTCTGAACCACTTCATCGCCTTTGATAACGATTTGCTCTTTAATGTACTTTGAAAACTGCTCTTCAACCTTATCGGTAGGTATAAACGCCACACTACCCTCATCTTGGTTTTCATTCACGCCCATAGCGTAAAGAATGTTCTGTTGTTTTTCGAAACGTTCGTTTTCCTGAATTCTATCTTTTAGACCTGAGGCCATAAAAGCAAGAAGAGATCCAACGACAACGACCATAATGGCTGCGAAAACAACCGTATATACGTTTTTATCTGTATTAATTGCCATAATTATGCGGTTTCTACTTGAAGTTCTTTTTCTTCACCCTCAGAATCTTTGGGTAAAATAGTAGCATTTTTAAGTCTTTTCATTCTACGCTTCACATTGCCTTGAATGACATAATGATCAATGGTAGGAGCAAATACGTTCATCAGTAAGATTGCCAAGAACACCCCTTCTGGATAAGCTGGGTTGAACACTCTGATCAATACTGAAATGAAGCCGATGAAGAAACCATAATACCATTTACCCTTATCGGTCTGTGCCCCCGTAACAGGATCCGTAGCCATATAAACGATACCGAAAGCCAGGCCACCTACTAAAAGATGCTGCCAAAAATCAAAGCTCATCAATCCGTAGAACTTACTTGTTTCACCGATCCATCCCTGGTCGACCACTCCGTTAAATATTAGGCCCATCACCAATGAACCGATAACGGCACTTAACATAATTCTCCAACTCGCTATCTTACTAAAAATCAAAAATAGTCCGCCAAGAAGAATTAGAAAAGTCGGGGTTTCACCAACTGAACCAGGAATAAAGCCCCAAAACATATCAGATACCGAATACGACATTTCTGCCGCTTTATTTTGTGCCAAATATCCTAAAATGGTTTCCCCTGAAATTGCGTCAGGCCCGCCTGCACGCTCTACCGCTTCATAAACCCAAACCTTATCGCCACTCATCCAAGTTGGGTAAGCAAAGAACAAGAATGCCCTAATCGTCAACGCTGGGTTCAAGATGTTCATTCCGGTACCCCCAAAAACTTCTTTACCGATGACCACACCAAAAACCACGGCTACGGCCAACATCCAAAGTGGAGTATCAATAGGAACGATCAATGGCACCAACATACCGGTAACCAAATACCCCTCTTCTACTTCATGCCCTTTGATTACGGCGAAAATAAATTCAACAAGAAGACCGACACCATAGGAAACGACCACGAGTGGCAACACCTTAATTATACCGATCCAAAAATTATCCCATGTAAGAAAATGTTCTATTACCGAGAAATTTTCTGGAAAACCATTAATAGCTGAATAATGTTGATAACCGGCGTTGAACATCGAAAAAAGAAGCACGGGAACCAAAGCCATGATCACCGTATTCATAGTTCGCTTCAAATCATCGGCAGCTCTTACATGACTACCATTATGGGTGGTCTCATCTGGCGTAAACAAAAAGGTATGAAACGCATTAAAAGCAGGTGCCATTTTCTTACCTCGAAAATGGTGCTTTAGAATGTGCAGCCTTTTCTTTAAAGTTAGTTTTTTATCACTCATCTTTTATCCTATTTCTTTATACAATAAATCTAAGCCTTCTCTAATTATTTGCTGATGCGGTTGTTTGGAAACACAAACAAACTCGGTCAATGCAAAATCTTCAGGGGCAACTTCATAAAGACCTAATTGTTCCATCTCATCGAGATCTTGAACCATACAGGCCTTGAGCAATTGCAAAGGATAGATATCCATAGGGAAAACCTTTTCATACATTCCCGTTACCACAAAGGCCCTATGCTCCCCATTGGTATTTGTGTTCAGGTCGTATTTTTTATTAGGCTGCATCCAAGAGAACGTCAGTGCCCTTGTAGCCGAAATCTTGTTGAAAATAGGCTTGTTCCAACCAAAAAGATCATAATCATCGCCTTCCGGTATAACACTAACCGTATTGTTGTAAAAACCCAAATGACCATCAGGTTTACTTTTTGAACCGGTAAGAACATCACCATTGACAACCCTGAATTTATCATCGGTCACCCCACTACTATATAAAAAAGTAGAAATCTCAGCGCCAATTTTAGTCTTATAGTACTTCGGGGCTTTAACACAAGAGCCCGACAAAGCAACAATACGCTCTGGGTTGAACTTACCTGTAAGCAAAAGCTCACCGATAATGACCAAATCTTGTGGTGAGACCGTCCAAACGGTTTCCCCTTTATTGATAGGGTCTATTCTATTTATTTGCGTACCGACCAAACCAGCTGGGTGCGGCCCTGAAACTTTATGAAGCTCAATACCGCTCAACACTGACAAGGTAGAACTAGACGCACTACCTACAGATACATGCACTTTACCAGGGGTCAACTTACCCAGGGCATTGATTGCCGCTTGAAGCTCCTCTTCTTTCCCCTGAAGAACATAATCTGATTCAGCGGCCAAAGGTGCGGTCGTGTAACCGGATATAAAAATTGCTTTGGGCGTATCATCGGGGTTAGCTATAATGTCGTAAGGCCGTTGCTTAATAAAGGGCCATGCCCCACTCTTCAAAAGAAAAGCTTTAACCTCATCTTTAGTCGCCGGATCCACCTTTAAGGGTGAATGAGAGGCAACCGCCTGCTCTTTATCGGCTAAGATTTTAAGAGAAAGTATTCGCCTTCTCGCCCCTCTGTTAATTTCGACAAGCTCACCGCTTACCGGAGAGACAAACATCATGTCTTCTCTATTTTTATTGTAGAAAAGAGGTTCACCGGCTTTTACCTCGGCACCCTGCTTAACCAACATTTTTGGAGTTATTCCGTGAAAATCGTTAAGATTTATGGCATAAACATTGCTTAAAACAGCTTTGGTAGTAGTTTGCTCTGCAGCACCAACAAGATTAATGTTCAAGCCCTTTTTAATCCGAATGTCTTTAGACATATTATTGTAGACCTTAGGTTAACTAAAATATGGCGCAAAAATAGTATTAAAAGCAATGTTTTCATAATAAATACCTAGAAATTTGGAGTGTATGTCGATCTAAATTTTCTGGGTACGCTTTTTGATTACCTTTACCGAAAAAAATAGCAGATACATGCTACGAAAGCTTACACAGGTCTTTTTTCTTCTTTTCACCTCATTGTCAGTTGCTCAAATACAGCAAGAAATCAATCCGCCAGAGCATATTAAAACGGTTATTTTCGGTGGACCTACCGAAGATCAGTTTCCGGTAATCGAACTTGGCGAAACCATCAAATTAGAATTTGACGATATTACGGCCAACGAAAGAGACTACTATTACAAAATCGTACATTGCGATTACGATTGGTCAATCTCTCAGCTTTTAAAGTCGCAGTACCTCACAGGGGTCGACAACCAACGTATTGTCGATTATGAGAACAGCTACTCCACCCTACAATCTTATTCTAACTACAAATTGAGCATACCCAACGACAATGTTCGTTTGAAAGTTAGCGGCAATTACATTTTAGAAATTTATGATGACAATTACGAACTACAGTTTTCAAGAAAGTTCGTAGTCTTTAAAGATTTGGTTACCGTTGGCGCTACCGTAAAAAGGTCTCGTGACTTTAACTTTTTAAACGAAAAACAGGTAGTTCAGTTCAATATTAACTCCGGAAACTTTCAATTGGTAAACCCAAAAAAGGAAGTGAAGGTGGCCATTATACAAAATTATCAATGGGAGACGGCCATTTACGATATTGCCCCTCAATACACCCTAGGAAGTGAACTGGTCTACAAATACGATCAAGAAACCAGTTTTTTTGGTGGAAATGAATTTTTAAACTTTGACACCAGCGACCTAAGAGCTCCAAGCTCGCAGATAGGAAGAATCGAAATAGAAGACCTCTATCACCACTATTTATTCTCCGACGGCTACAGGTCGATGGACCCATACACCTATTTTCCTGATATTAATGGTGATTTTGTTGTACGCACACAGCAAGGAGACGATAATTCTAGGGAAGCCGAATATTCAATGGTACATTTTTCTTTACCCTACGACCCCATGTTGAACCTTGACGAGGTGTATGTTTTCGGTAAATTCAACAACTACGCCCTGAACGACGAAAATCGACTCACCTACAACGAAGAAAACGGAATGATGGAAGGTACCATTAAAATGAAACAAGGGTTCTACAACTACAAGTACGTCGTCAAAAGAGAAGACGCCACAATCGACCTCAACCTTATTAGCGGTAATTTTCACTTTACAGAGAATAATTATTTAATTCTAGTATACTATCGCAACTTCGGGGAACAATATGATAGTATTATAGGTATAGGCAATGCCAATTCGAGAAGTATTAGCAATTAATATATATTTACCCACATAAATTGCGGTAAATGAAGAACGTACCGACCGTAACCAATAAAGGAAGATTTAAAATTGAATACCGAGGCACCGAATGTCTCAACTGCGGTCACCCATTGCAGTTATCAGACAAGTTCTGCCCAAATTGCTCTCAAGCCAACAGCACCAAAAAATTATCGATTAAAGATTTTCTAGACGAATTCTTTGCCAGCTTCATCTCTTACGACTCGAAACTGTTGAAGACCCTATCAGCACTTCTTCTGCGACCTGGTAAAATCACAAGAGACTATATAAATGGCAAGCGGGTATCATATACCAACCCCTTTCGATTTCTATTAAGCTTGGCCATTATATACTTTTTAATTTTAGGTATTACAGGAAATTTCGAACAGGCAGACACTTTTGATGGCAAAGTTAAACTACCGAATTTCGATTTGAAAAAGACATTAGACACTCTTCAATACGAAAATGAAAGCGAGAAACGAGAATTGATGAGAATTGTAGATTCCATGGGTCTCAATTCGACCATAAGCGAGTTCATAAAGAAGAAAACTTCAGCACTCAATTCAGACCCTATCAATTACTTTCATTCGTTAAACAATAGGCCATTACTAAATAGGGTTTTACAAAAGCAAGACTTTTTTGCCACCATGGTCGAGCGTGATTCGGTTCGAAACTATGATCAAGCCAAAGTCAAATATAGATTTACAGACAACCAAGAGAACAGATTTACTTTTAACGTCGGGCGTAGTTGGTCAAAAATAAAAAATAGGCCGAGCGACTTTCTCAAAACTATAGTTTCAAGGCTGCCTTTTGCCATTTTTTTCTTCTTGCCCATCTTCACTCTTTTTATTTGGTTGGTCTACATCAGAAAAAAATACAATTATACCGATCATTTAATCTTTAGCTTTCACATCACTTCATTGTTGTTTATCTTGCTCATTATTAGCTATTTGATTGACTCGATTTTTAACGTAAGTAGCAACTGGATATTTCTGACCATCTTTTCCATATACCTCTTTCAGGCCATGAGAAAATTTTACGGACAGAACATTTTCAAAACTATTGTTAAATATCTTTTTTTAAACACGATTTTTTTTATATTGGCTATGTTTTCAACCCTAATCTTGATAGCTGGAAACATAATCACCTATTAGACCTACATACATGATTACACAGGTTACCAAGGGAATTAAAATTTCGGTAAATACTAGCTTCGAAGGCACCTTCTTTAAAAATTATAAGATGCATTTCGCCTTTGGCTATACCATTACCATCGAAAACCAAAGCAAAGATTCGGTGCAACTTACTTCTAGGCACTGGAAAATTCACGATGCACTTAACGAATTAGAAATTCTTGATGGCGATGGTGTAATCGGAAAAAAACCGGTAATCAAACCTGGCGAATCCCATACCTACACTTCCGGTTGTCTTTTGGCTTCTCCCATTGGGGCTATGCGAGGTCATTACAATATGGTGAATTTCAGTTCGACCGAGAAGTTCAGGGTCTATGTGCCAACATTTAAATTTCACGCACCTTTTGCGCTGAATTGATTCATATTTTTATTGATTTTTTTCTATCCGGCGGATACCAGCATCCAATACAGGTAAATAAAATGTGTCCGTTATTTTATAAAGAGAAGTTAAACCTTTGACTCATCAGAGGATAACCGCTTCATTCCTTTTTTATTTCAATTTACTCATCCTACCTTTGTGAACATTCTAAAACTCAAAACACACTATTTATTATGGGCAAAGGATTTTTCCAAGTACCAACAGCTATAAATGAACCTATAAAAACATATGCTCCGGGTACACCTGAGCGCGAAGAAGTGCTGAAGGCCTATCGCAATTACTACGAGAATACGGTTGAAGTACCTTTATATATAGGCAGCAAAGAAGTTAAGACTGGCAACACCAAGCCAATGTCGCCTCCGCACGACCACAAACACGTCGTGGGCCACTATCATCTAGCCAACAAAGAAAATATTCAAGAAGCCATTGACAATTGTCTAGATTCTAGAGAGGCCTGGGCGAATTTAATTTGGGAGCAACGTGCCGCTATTTTCTTAAAAGCAGCCGAATTGATTGCCGGCCCTTACAGGGCTAAAATAAATGCCGCCACTATGATGGCGCAGTCCAAAAATATTCATCAAGCAGAAATAGACTCGGCCTGTGAATTGATTGACTTTCTCCGTTTTAACGTAGAATACATGGCTCAAATTTATGAGGAGCAGCCTGACTCGGCAGAAGGTATTTGGAACAGGGTCGAATATCGGCCACTCGAAGGTTTTGTTTATGCGATCACTCCTTTCAATTTCACGGCAATTGCTGGAAACTTGCCCGCAAGCGCCGCTTTAATGGGCAATGTGGTAGTTTGGAAACCCAGCGATAGTCAAATATTTTCCGCTAAGGTAATCGTTGATATATTTAAAGAGGCCGGGCTCCCTGATGGAGTTATCAATGTTGTATTCGGTGATCCGGTCATGATTACGGATACTGTTTTGAAAAGCCCTGATTTTTCAGGTATACATTTTACCGGTTCGACCCATGTATTCAAAGAACTTTGGAAACAAATCGGAAACAATATTCACACTTATAAGACTTACCCAAGAATTGTTGGAGAGACTGGTGGAAAAGACTTTATAATAGCTCACCCAACGGCCAAGCCGCAACAAGTAGCAACAGCCATATCGCGTGGGGCGTTTGAATTTCAGGGACAAAAATGTAGTGCTGCATCACGGGTATATCTTCCAAAATCAACATCAAAAGAAATTTTAGACCTCGTAAAGAAAGATGTTCAGTCGTTCAACAAGCCCGGGAGCCCTGAGGATATGAGCAACTTTATTACCGCTGTTATTCATGAAGGCTCTTTTGACAAATTGGCGAAGTATATCGACCAAGCCAAAGAAGACGAGAATGCCGAGATAATTGTAGGTGGCGAATACGACAAATCTAAGGGTTATTTTATTGAGCCAACAGTTATCTTGACAACAGATCCCAAGTATACTACTATGGAAACCGAGCTTTTCGGCCCTGTGGTGACCGTGTATGCCTATGAAGATAAAGACTGGTCTGAAACCCTTAAATTGGTTGACGAAACATCTGAGTACGCACTGACAGGTGCTGTTATTTCAGGTGACCGTTATGCAATCGACGAAGCTACCAAAGCATTGCAAAATTGCGCAGGTAATTTCTACATCAACGACAAACCTACCGGGGCAGTAGTGGGTCAACAACCTTTCGGCGGTGCTAGAGCTTCAGGCACAAATGACAAAGCAGGCTCAATGCAGAACTTGTTGCGATGGGTATCTCCAAGATTAATTAAAGAAACTTTTGTAACCCCTGAAGATTATCGGTATCCTTTTCTAGGCTAAACCGGTTACACTTGCACTATTATTTTAAGAGGGATGATTTTCGAATGACCGAGAATCATCCCTTTTTTTTCACGTGAATTTGTTATTTATGCAAATTCTCAAGAGGAATTAGCACCTTTTTAATACCTTGTAAACAAATCAGTTAATCACATAACAACTACTTCATTAATAACAACTAAAACTTATTAAAAATGAAAAAATCAATCTTTGCATTGCTGTTTTTGACTAGCACAATAACCTTCGCCCAAGACAACCTTACCCAGAATACCATTAAAGGGGTATTAGAAGGCAATCAGGCCCAGGTCGTCTCATTGGCCGAAGCGTTCTCTGAAGAACAATACAATTGGAGACCTATGGAAGGCGTTAACTCCGTAGGGGAAGCATTGATGCACGTTGCAGGTGCCAACTATTTCTTGGCATCAAAACTGGGGTTCGCACCACCGGAAGATGTTGATATGATGAACTTGGGCAAGATAACCGGAAAAAACAATATTATAGAGGCCTTAAAAAAATCAAACGAATTCGTTCTAGACAAAATTACAAAAGTCGAAAGTGATGGTTTGGATGAAGAAGTTGACTTCGGATTCATGAAAATGAACAAACTTAGCGGACTATTGGTCATCATGGAACATAATGGGGAGCATAAAGGTCAATTAATCGCCTATGCACGTTCGAATGGAGTTACCCCTCCTTGGAGCAAATAAGACGCTTTTAAGAGAGTCATGTTAAGAACCTTGTTGAAATCAGCAAGGTTTTTTTATTGATAGTTTAAAAAAAAACATTGGAAACACCCTTAAAATAGGGGCATTCAGGCCTATTTTAATACAAAACATTGAAATTCAACGCAATATCAATGTAAATTTAACGTTAATTAATTGTAAATCAAACGTAATATACTGAACTTTGTATTTAATTAAATGAGTTGGATTATGAGAAGGACTACAATTATCACCAAGACTAGAATGCTGGTCAATTGCTTCCAAATACATTTTTGGGGCTACTTGAAGATTTATGCTAGAAAGTATAGAAAAACTTATTACAACCTACTAAGCTTATAGGTTAACCTTTAAATTTGAGAGGTAAGTAAACCACCTTTTTGGTTTGAAAGAATTCCTCATCAAAGTAATCGGGCAAGTCAAAAATTTGAACGGTCTTATAATCTTTAAGCTCTTCGGTAAGATCACCACCTTTTAAATATAGTATACCGTTTTTACGATCATGAACGGATTCTTTTTTGATTTTACCCTTGACCCAGTGCGTGAAGGTAGGCATCGCGGCCACGGCCCTGCTCACTATAAAATCGAACTGCCCATCAATTTCTTCAACTCGAGCATTTATCGACCGTATATTTTTCAATTGCAGACCCTCGACTACCTCCTCTACCACCTTGATTTTTTTACCGATAGAGTCGACTAAAGTAAACTGAACTTCTGGAAATAAGATAGATAAAGGTATACCCGGGAAACCACCGCCGGTACCCACATCTAGAATCGAACTGCCCTCTCTAAAAGTTTGAATTTTGGCGATACCTAGTGAATGCAAAACATGACGCAGATACAATTCTTCGATATCTTTTCTAGAAACCACATTTATCTTTTGATTCCAATCTTTATAAAGTTCTTCTAAAATCAGGTACTGTTGACGTTGGTTATCAGATAAATTGGGAAAATATTTAAAAACTATTTCAGCGGTCATGCGTATATTTGTATGGTTACAAAATTACTATATTCACTCACGATAATATAACAACATCAGATTAAATGGGCGTATTTTAAATTATCCCCAAGAAAAGAACCCTATAAATGAATACAAAAACCGTACGCTTCTCTAGAAAAGATCCGGCACATTTTTTCAAAACCCTGAACAAAAGGGTCAACGATTATTTTAAAGAGAACCAAATAAAAAAAACGGGCAATTGGCGCTTGCACTTGAAGACCATCATCATGTTTGCCCTATTTCTCACCCCCTATTTCTTAATCTTAACACTCGGTTTACCGACTTGGGCCAATCTATTACTTACTATAGTAATGGGCGTTGGCATGGCCGGTGTTGGCATGAATGTTATGCATGATGGCAATCATGGTTCTTATTCCAATAAAAAATGGGTGAACAAGCTAATGGGCAGCAGTATCTACATATTAGCAGGTAATGTATACAACTGGCAAGTACAGCATAATGTATTGCACCATACCTACACCAACATTCATGAGCATGACGAAGATATGGAAGCAGGCAGAATTCTACGCTTTTCAAAGCATGCAAAATGGCATAAACACCACAAATTTCAGCATTTTTATTCCGTTTTGCTCTACGGATTGTTGACCTTTAATTGGGCAATAACTACAGATTTTATGCAAATGTACCGTTATACAAAAAGAAAATTGTCATACGGTAAATTTCCTAACCCTGTTGTTAACTGGAGTACTTTGGTCGTTACCAAATTGCTTTATATTACCATATGGATAGTACTTCCCATGATATTCGTCGACATAGCCTGGTGGAAGATACTTTTAGGCTTTTTTATTATGCACTATGTGGCCGGTGTAATCTTGAGCGTTGTATTTCAATTGGCACATATTGTTCATGATGCCCAAACACCGTTACCCGATGAAAGTGGAACCATGAAAAATACTTGGGCCATTCATCAATTGTTCACCACTGTTAATTTTGGTACTAAAAACCGAATTGTCAACTGGTTTACTGGCGGACTCAACCATCAGGTCGAGCACCATATTTTTCCTAATATCAGTCATGTTCATTACACAAAAATTTCTAAAATTGTGAAAGAAACGGCAATGGAATTTAATTTGCCTTATCACGAATACAGAACTACCAGAAAAGCTATAATTTCGCACTTCAAACACCTGAAAGAATTAGGGCAACAGCCTTCTTTACAGATGTGATAGATTAATACATATTGTTTTATTCATGTGATCGACACGTTTATCAAAACCTTTTCACGACTTTAATTTAAAAATCGAGATGACTTCAACTTTAGCTACATCTAACGGTCTATCTGACCGAATCAATAGTTTAACCCCTTCCGCCACTCTTGAAATGGCGGCCAAGGCACGTGAGTTACGCGCAGCCGGTAAAGATATTATCGGATTGAGCCTTGGAGAACCGGATTTCAACACACCTGAATATATAAAAGATGCTGCCGTTGAGGCCATCAATCAAGATTACAATTCTTATACACCTGTAGATGGTTATGTAGATTTGAAAGATGCTATCATCACAAAGTTCAAACGTGACAATGGCATCAATTATGATCCTACCCAAATCGTAGTTTCAACTGGAGCGAAACAAGCCCTATACAATATAGCACAGGTAGTTTTAAATGCAGGAGACGAAGTGATTCTACCCTGCCCATATTGGGTAAGTTATAGTGATATCGTAAAACTTGCCGATGGGGTGCCTGTTGAAGTCGCCACTTCAATCGAGAACGATTTTAAAATGACCCCCGAACAACTGGAAACCGCCATCACCCCAAAGACCCGTATGCTCTGGTACAGCTCACCATGCAACCCGAGTGGCTCAATTTATAGTGAGGCTGAACTTCGTGCCCTTGCCGATGTATTGAAAAAGCATCCGCAGATAATCGTGGTAAGCGATGAAATTTATGAACATATCAACTACGGGGTAACAGAACACGCTTCTATGGCCGCATTTGATGATATGTATGATAGAACGGTAACCGTAAACGGCGTTGCCAAAGCTTTCGCCATGACCGGTTGGAGAATTGGCTATATCGGCGCACCAAAAGCCATTGCACGGGCATGTAATAAATTACAAGGCCAAGTTACCAGTGGAGCGAACTGCATCGCCCAGCGCGCTGTAATCACCGCTCTAACCGAATCTCCCGACCGAGTTCAGTTTATGGTAGATAAGTTCAAGGAAAGACGTCAACTTATCTTAGGTCTATTAAACGAGATAGAAGGTTTTCGTTGTAACGAACCAGAGGGTGCGTTCTATGTATACCCAGATGTTACGGCCTATTTCGGAAAAACGCTTAATGGGGTTACCATCGAAAATGCTTCCGATTTTGCGATGTACTTGTTAGAACATGCCAATGTTGCTACCGTAACCGGAGATGCTTTCGGTAACGGCAACTCCATTAGAATTTCTTATGCGGCATCCGAAGAAGATATTAAAGAAGCCATTTCAAGAATTAAAAAGGCTCTGAGCTAAAAAAAGGAATAACATGTAAAAAAAGGCTCTTCTGTATAAACTGAAGAGCCTTTTTCTTATAGCAAAGTTATCTAAGTAAAGTTATATTTTTTTCCAGAAGTACGGCGAGAACAGAATCAGCACCGTAAACAATTCTAACCTACCGGCGAGCATTAAAAAACCGCACCACCATTTACCTATATCTGGCAAGCCATTAAAATTACTTACCGGATTCAATGTGCCGAACGCGGGGCCAACATTACCCAAAGAAGAAGCGGCACCACCTATTGCGGTAACAAAATCCATACCCATCGCCCCAAGGCCTAACGCTCCGATAATAAATAGCAACATATAGAGCACAAAAAAAGCTATGATGTTATAAACGATATGTTCCTTCACTGTTTTGCCATTATAGCGTACGGGTATTACAGCACTGGTATGCAATGTGCGCTTGAACTCTAATAATCCGTTCTTGATAATCAAGATATGTCGCATTACCTTGATACCACCAGCGGTTGAACCCGCAGAACCCCCCAGAAACATCAGTCCGAAAAAGAATACGGTCAAGAAAGGTGTCCAACTAGTAAAGTCTGCCGTGACAAAACCTGTTGTGGTTACCACAGCAACAACTTGAAATAGCGCATGTCGAAAAGCACTCTCGGCATCACCCAAAACTTTAGGGTGATAATCATTTATAACGACATCGGCTTTAAAAAATATTACCAAAGCGGCAATAATTGTAAACGAAAGAATAAAGCCCGTATAAAACTTCAGCTCCTCATCTTTTATGATTCGCTGTATTTTTCCCTTAAATGCGAAATAGCTCATGACAAAATTCGTACCCGCCAAGAACATAAATAAAATTATAATATACTGAATCAATGGCTGATCGTTCCAGTAGGCCAAACTGAGGTTTTTAGTAGAAAAACCCCCTGTTGAAAGGGTTGCCAAAGAATGGTTGATGGCATCGAAAAACGACATACCCGCCAGTTTCAAAAGCACGGTCTCGGCCAAAGTATAGCCCAAATAAATATACCAAAGTCGCTTGGCCGTATCGGTTATACGCGGATGCAGTTTATCGGCGCTAGGCCCTGGTGCTTCTGCCGCAAACAACTGCATGCCCCCTATACCTAAAAGCGGTAATATGGCGATTGCCAATACAATAATGCCCATTCCACCGATCCAATGCGTCAAACTACGCCAAAACAACAATCCTTCCGGTAGCGACTCGATATCATCCAATATCGACGCCCCCGTTGTTGTATAACCGGAAATAGTTTCAAAAAAAGCATTGGTAACCGAAGGTATAGCATTAGAAAACAGATACGGAAGCATACCCGATACCGACATCACGATCCAACCAAAGGTAACGATGATATAACCTTCTTTGCGCTTTACCTCTTTTTTATGGTCTCTAGTATAGAACATTGCAAAAGTACCCCCGAACATTGAGGTTATTGCGGCCAGAGCAATGCCAAGTGTAGCCCCATCGGAATAAATGCCGCTCACTAATGCCGCCAAAAGCATAAAGCCACCATTGCAAAGCAATAGCAGCCCCATGATATGGAATATTATTTTTGAGTTCAGACGCATTAAAGAAACAATCGTTCAATTTTCGGAATAGCTTCCGGAAGACAACAGACCACTACTCGGTCGCCCGCCTTAATTTCAAAACCACCCAAGGCAATAATACCTTCATCATCTCGCACAACACCACCAATAGTAGCTGAACGCGGAAAATCGAGCTCCCTAATGAGATTACCGGTTACCCGGGATGTAGGCTTTACCACGAATTCAAGGATTTCGGCGTTCAAATTGTTCAACCTCATCAAGGCCACTACTTCTCCCTTTCGAATGTGCCGGAAAATATTATTGGCCGCCAAAAGTTTTTTATTGATCAAAGTATCAATTCCTATAGAATGTGAAAGTTGAAAATAATCCATATTCTCAACCAAGGCTATAGTTTTCTTGATGCGTTTCGACTTGGCTACCAAACAAGACATAATATTGGTTTCGGAGTTGCCGGTAACGGCAATAAACGCATCCATAGATTCAAGGCTTTCTTCTTCTAAGAGCTCTACGTTTCTACCGTCCCCATTAATTACCAAGGCATTGGGTAGGTCATCGGCCAAATCAAAGGCCTTCTCCTTATCTTTCTCGATCAACTTAACGTTGAAGCGATTCATACAAAGATCGCGGGCGGCTTTAAAGCCTACCTTGCTCCCTCCAAGAATCATGACATTTTTGATCTCCTCTTTTTTCTTCCCTGTTAATTTATAAAGTTCCTCTACTCCTTCTGTGGTCGTAATAAAGTAAACTTGGTCACCATCTTTAAAAACCGTATCACCACGAGGTATTACCGTATATTGAGTTCCGGTACGCTGCAACGCAATCGGCATAAAATGCAGTTCAGGAAATATTTTTGCAGCCTCTTTGACCATCTTGCCCACAAATGGGGCCGAAGGTGGTAACGAAACACCGACCATAATCAACTTGCCCATTTCGAATTCATAGGTATCGTTGAAAGCCGACTTATTCAACAGCAACTTTATTTCCGTCGCCGCCAACTCTTCCGGAGAAATAAGCTCATCTATACCCAATTCTGAAAAACGAAGGGTTTCACGATCTTCGACAAATTCTGTATTAGAAATTCTGGCAATAGTTTGCTTACACCCCAATTGCTTGGCCAACATACATAGAGTCAAATTCGTAGTTTCAGAAGCGGTGACACCGATCATCAAACTCGAATCTTGAACATTTGCATCTTTCAATACCGCAATAGAAGTAGCATCGCCTCGCAATACGCGAATATCCAAATGGGTATCGGCGTAGGCCAAACTTTCTTTGTTAGTATCTATAAGTGTGATGTCTTGAGATTCGTAAGACAGCAGTTTTGCCAGATGAAAACCTACTTCACCGGCACCTGCAATAATAATTTTCATTCGCTAGCAACTTTGTGTGGGCCTGCAGTTTATATACACTAATACAATTTAATAGTATATTGCTCAGGTTATAATTTGCGGAGCAAAATTACACATTTAATCGATCGTCACTTTTAAATTGGCTTTTAATTACTCTTTCGCCCTTGAAAAGCAATCTAATTCACCTTACAACGCATACTTGGGCCGATATTGTATCTTTGCACAAAAAATTGCCCCATGGCCAAAAAGGTAATACCGTATAAAGATTCAGAACTTGGTAAAAAAGCCCAGGTTACGAAAATGTTCGATACTATTTCAGGCAGCTATGACGGTCTGAATAGAGTCATTTCATTTGGCATAGATATAAAATGGAGGAATCGCGTTGTCGATATCATCAAGGCCTCTCGACCCAAAACCATCCTAGATATTGCTACAGGTACAGGCGATTTGGCCATAAACTTAGTAAAGACCGGAGCCGAATCTATAGTTGGATTGGACATTTCACCAGGTATGCTTGAAGTTGGCAAGAAAAAAATTGAGCAGAAAAATTTGAACAAGACTATTGAAATGGTTGTGGGCGATAGTGAAAACCTACCCTTTTCAGACAACAGTTTTGATGCTATTACCGTAGCTTTTGGCGTTCGTAATTTTGAGAACCTTGAAAAAGGTTTAGCAGAAATCTATCGCGTTCTGGCTACTGGCGGTACTTTTGCGGTATTGGAAACATCTGTACCGACTAATTCTCCGTACAAACAAGGCTATGGTTTCTATACCAAAAATGTGTTGCCCGTAATTGGAAAACTCTTCTCCAAAGACCGTTCTGCCTATGCCTATTTGAGTGAATCTGCATCTGTTTTTCCACATGGTGAAGCGTTCAACAATATTTTGAGAAAAATCGGGTTTATAGAGGTAGAGAACAAACCCCAGACATTTGGGGTGGCATCTATATATATAGCCAAAAAGTAAACTACTGCCCTGAATGGGCATTTTAAAAATACCGGCTCCCCTATTGTTTCAAGGCATTTGACGGGGCGGATAATTTTTTTTGAATGAAAAGATTTTTTTTGCTTTTGGGAATTGTGCTGGGTATGACCTCAGCAGTTAGCGCTCAGTTTAACGCCGATCCCATTCTAAATATTGAAAATAAAGACAAAAAGTTTCTTAACTACGGATACTTTCTTGGTTTTAACCGCTACGGCTTTGAATTTGATTATAAAGAGGACCGAGGCAATCAAAGTACGGACATTCAAGTTCTTAAATCTACCGGGTTTAACGTAGGTCTTATTGGTGAAATGAGGCTTCATGAATTTTTAGACCTTCGACTTGAGCCAGGTCTCTACTACAACGCAAGAACATTAGGTTTTCCTGGCTTTCAAGCCACAGAAGAAGGCGAGAGGAATGCGATTCGAGATGTAAAATCTACGTACATCAACTTTCCTTTATTATTAAAAATAAATACCAGACGTTTTGGTAATTGGAAACCTTTCTTGGTTGCAGGGCCCTCAGCATCACTAAATTTAGGTAGCAACGAAGATAGTCCCGATGATAATAGTAGTGGTACTTTTAGGATGAAAAAGTGGACGTACAACTACGAGCTTGGTTTTGGCATCGATTTCTATCTCGAATACTTTAAGTTCACCCCCTCTATAAGAGGAGTTTTTGGCCTTACCGACGAACTGATTAGAGATGTTGACCCCAATAGCCCATGGACGGGCAATATTGAAAAAATGAGCACTCGTGGTCTTTTTATCAATTTCACTTTTGAGTAAGGTTGAAAACTCCATTTTATCCTCTTCGTATTTCGTTCAATAAAATGGCCGTAGCCGTTGCCACATTCAAACTCTCTGTAGTCTGCATACCAAATTGAGGTATACTTATTTTTTTATTTATAAGGCTCTCTATTTTTTCAGAAATGCCATTGGCCTCATTACCCATAACAAGAACACCTGACCTTGGCAGTTTGTTTTTATAGACCACTTCCCCTTCCATGAAAGCGCCATAAATCGGCACCTCCAATGTATTAAGAAATTCATATAAATCGGTATATCCCACATTGACCCGCGAAATGGAACCCATTGTTGCTTGTAATGTTTTAGGGTTATAGCAGTCAACGGTTTCCTTGGAACATATAAGATGTTTAACTCCGAACCAATCACATAGCCTTATTATTGTACCTAAATTCCCGGGATCCCGAATATCATCCGCGGCAACTATCCAATCATCGAAATTTACTTGCTCAATTTTTGGAATCTTGAAAACACCCAAAACCTTATTCGGGGTATTTAATGCACTAATTTTTTTAAGTTCGGCCTCGGTAATCATTTCAACCATCTCGTTTGAAGCTGGTAGCAATCCAAATTCTGTGCTGTATACCTTTACCACATCAAATCGAGAGTTCAACAACTCTTGAACAGCCTTTTTTCCTTCAACAAAAAAAAGCCCATTTTCATTACGGTACTTTTTTTGATGCAGACTTCTTATAAGTTTTATTTGGCTTTTAACAATCATAAAAAGATGTATTTTTGGGGGCTATGATCACATCGTTACGCATCACAAATACGTGCGCTAAAATAAGCCTATTATTTCTAGTGGTGGTGATCAATTCTTGCAACACCCTAAAAAGGGTCGGAGAAAATGAACTCTTGCTTACAGAAAATACTATTTTCGCCGATGGCGAAGAGGTCAAAGATGAGGCCATTGAGAGTTTAATTCTTCAAGAACCGAATACAACTATTCTGGGTTATCCGCTTCGTTTGAACCTTTATAACCTTGCTAAGAAAAACCCTGATTCTTCATATCAGGCCTGGCTTTATCGCAAAGAAAAAAGAGAACCGAGACTGGTTCGACTGTTATCAAAAAAACAAGTTGACCGTTTAGGTGAGTCTTTTTTGGTTACCGGCCTCAGCGATTGGTTAAAGAACATAGGGGAAGCCCCTGTCGTCATAGACACCACCAAAGCAAGACGTACTTTAGAGCGTTTAAGTGCTTATTATGGCAGCAAGGGGTATTTTAACAACAATACTACTTTTGATGTTGATTCCTTATCAAAAAAGAAACGTGCCAAAGTGGATTATAAGGTAGAATTAGGAAAACCTTTTTTTATAGACACATTATCTCATGAAATAGCCTCGAAGGCAATCGACTCTCTTTACCAACTTAATAATGAACTGTCTTTTGTAAAACAGGGAGACCAGTTCGACCTGACCCAATTTTCAAGGGAACGTGAAAGATTGAGCAGTACCTTTAGAAATTCAGGGGTCTACAACTTTCAAGAGAGCTCCATATCATACGACATCGCAACCGACACCACCAAAGTGGCCGATGACCAGCAAATGAATATCGAGCTGAACATCGACAATTTCAAAAGAAGAGGTGATACTGCCGTAACCTCAAGTGAGTATAAGGTATACCGGTTCGATAAAATAAATATCTATACCGATTATCTTTACGACGAGAGCGATAGTGAGCAAAAATTTATCAGTTACGGCGACTATAATATATTTTATCACGATAAACTTAGGTTCAAGCCTAAAACCTTGGCTAATGCCGTCTTTTTTAAAAAAGATAGTATTTATAGGGATATTGACCGAACCAGAACCTATAGACAGATTACCAATTTAGGTGTGTTCAAATATCCAACGATTACTTCTGAACCTAACGGGGATAGCAACACTTTGGATGCCAACATTTATCTTGCCGCGAGACCTAAATATTCGTTGGGAACGTCTTTTGAAATTACGCGATCGAACATTCAGCAAGTAGGCTTGGCACTGAGCCCTTCTTTACAGGCCCGAAACCTTTTTGGCGGCGCGGAAAACCTTAGTTTAGCAGGTAGGCTCAGTATTGGTTCTTCGAACGACCCAAGCATAATAGACAATCGCTTTTTCAATATACAGGAATACGGTGCCGATCTTAATTTAGATATACCTCGCATATGGTTTCCGTTTTTTAATACGAATTCTATCATTCCCAGTTATACGCTTCCAAGAACACGTATATCACTTGGTACCAGTTTTCAAAAAAATATAGGTCTTGACAAACAAGCTTTTAATAGCGTATTGAGCTACAATTGGGTTCCTTCCGATTTCATTAAACATAACGTCGAACTTATTAACCTACAATTCGTGCGAAATGTGAATATCGATCGTTTTTTTAACGTTTATCGAAACTCGTATGAGCAATTAGATGAGGTAGCAGACCTTTTTGACAATGCCAACCTCTACCCTGAGCTTGAACCTTTTTTTGAAACAGTAGGTACTTCGACCGATCCAAGGCTTATTATTCCATCAGGCACCACAGGCTTTACCCAGGCGGTATTAAATAATGAAATAACTACTACGGCCGCTCAGTTACAGACCGTCAGCAGAATTGAAGAAAGAAGGGATAGGCTAACAGAAAACAACCTGATATTCGCGAGTAACTATACCCTAAACTTGAATAATCGAGAAACCATAACCGACAATACCTTCTATCAATTTCGTTTTAAAGTGGAAAGTGCCGGAAATCTTTTATCCGCCATTTCAGAAATTATTCCTTTTGAAGAAAATGAGAATGAAGACAGACTCATATTCGGGGTACCCTATAGTCAATATATAAAGACTGAATTCGATTATGTGAAATATTGGAATGTATCTCGTGACAATGTTTTGGCATTACGAACATTTTTTGGTATTGCTATACCTTACGGTAACTCTAACAACATCCCCTTTGTACGAAGTTACTTTGCAGGTGGCGCCAATGATATTCGGGCATGGTCGCCTTATTCCTTGGGGCCTGGTAGCACTGATGCTATTAATGATTTCAATGAAGCCAATCTCAAAATAGGTGTAAACCTTGAATATCGATTTCCGCTCATAGGCGATTTAAAGGGCGCCCTCTTTGCCGATGCCGGTAATATTTGGAACGTATTTGACAATGTTGAAGATCCGGCAGCTACTTTTACGGGTTTTAAATCATTAGAAGATATTGCCTTGGGTACGGGGTTCGGCCTACGTTACGATTTCACTTACTTTGTGCTTCGAGCCGATTTGGGTTTCAAAACTTACAACCCTGCCAATGAAATTTCCCAAAGATGGTTCACAGATTTCGACTTTTCAAACGCCGTGCTTCAAATCGGTATCAACTACCCCTTCTAAAATTATATCAGGCTAAAATACCTATAATGCTATAGCGACCTTGAAAACTAGGCGATATTCTTGCCTAGCCCTTACTTTCGAGAGATATTATTTTATTACTTTTGTCCCATTCAATTTACAAACCTAGATTAAAGAAACTATGGCCCACAATATCAAGCCCGGCGTTGCTACCGGAGATGAAGTTCAAGAAATTTTCAAATATGCAAAGGAAAAAGCTTTTGCACTGCCAGCGGTAAACGTAATAGGATCGAATACCATCAACGGTGTTTTAGAAACAGCTGCTAGCTTGAATGCTCCCGTAATCATTCAGTTTTCTAATGGAGGGGCTCAATTCAATGCAGGAAAAGGACTCTCAAACGAAAATCAAAAAGCGGCCGTATTAGGTGCGGTTGCCGGTGCAAAACATGTTCATCAATTGGCCGAAGCCTATGGTGCTACCGTAATTTTACATACCGATCATTGTGCGAAGAAGTTGTTGCCTTGGATCGACGGTATGTTAGATGCAAGTGAAAAACACTTCGCGGAAACCGGAAAATCTTTGTTCAGTTCTCACATGATCGACCTTTCGGAAGAGCCTATCGAAGAGAATATCGAAATTTGTAAGGGATATTTAGAGCGCATGAGCAAAATGAACATGACGCTTGAAATCGAATTGGGTATTACAGGAGGTGAAGAAGACGGTGTAGACAATTCTGATGTAGATGATTCAAAGCTTTACACACAACCAGAAGAAGTTGCCTATGCTTACGAAGAACTTTCAAAAGTAAGCCATAGATTTACAATTGCTGCCGCTTTCGGTAATGTTCATGGGGTCTACAAACCAGGTAATGTTAAATTGACTCCGAAAATTTTAAAGAACTCGCAAGAGCATATCTCTGAGAAATATGGGGTAGAAAACAATCATATCGATTTTGTTTTTCATGGTGGTTCCGGTTCTTCGGTAGAAGAAATAAGGGAAGGCATCAGCTACGGAGTTATAAAAATGAACATCGATACCGATTTGCAATATGCGTTCTTATCCGGTGTTCGTGATTATGTTCAAGATAAAAAAGATTATTTACAGGCTCAAATCGGAAACCCTGAAGGAGCTGACGAGCCCAACAAAAAAACCTATGACCCGCGCGTGTGGTTAAGGGAAGGTGAAAAAGCGTTTTCTGAGCGTTTGAAACAAGCTTTCGCAGATTTAAACAATATTGACACCCTATAATTTTCAAGTATATCCTCTAACGATAATATGGAAGAAATGACGGCTTGGTTTAAGAGAAAAGAAAAAGGAATACAAACAGCTACCGAAGAGAAAAAAGACACCCCAAAAGGGCTCTGGTACAAATCTCCCACAGGGAAAATTGTAGAATCTGAAGAGTTGGCAAAAAACTTTTATGTAAGCCCTGAAGATGATTACCACGTTAGAATAGGTAGTAAAGAATACTTCGAGATTGTTTTTGACAATAACAAGTTCAAAGAGCTAGACGCTAAGCTTACCTCAAAGGATCCTTTAAAGTTTGAAGACACCAAAAAGTATTCAGACCGCCTTAAGGATGCTCAGAAAAAAACCAATTTAAAAGACGCTGTGCGTACTGCGGTTGGTAAGTCGTTAGGCAAAGATTTGGTTGTAGCTTGTATGGATTTTAGTTTTATCGGAGGTTCAATGGGAAGTGTTGTGGGCGAGAAAATCGCACGTGCCATTGATTATGCCATCAAGAAAAAACTTCCTTTCGTAATGGTCTCTAAATCTGGTGGGGCCCGAATGATGGAGGCTGCACTTTCGCTAATGCAGTTGGCCAAAACATCGGCCAAACTTGCACAGTTGGCAGAAGCTAAGATTCCATATATATCTTTATGTACCGACCCAACCACAGGTGGCACTACTGCTTCTTATGCCATGCTTGGTGATATTAATATCTCAGAACCTGGTGCATTAATTGGTTTTGCCGGCCCTAGAGTAGTAAAAGAAGCTACTGGAAAAGAGCTTCCCGACAACTTTCAAACGGCTGAATTTGTTAAAGAACATGGTTTTCTTGATTTTATAGTTCACCGCCGCGATTTGAAGAATAAAATCAATCTTTATATTGACTTAATTCAGAACAACCCGGTAAGATCTTGATTTAATTATATTTATTGAGGAAAGAACCTTTTGGTAAAATTATAATGACTTATAAAACCAACCTTTTGATTTAAAAAGGTTGGTTTTTATCTTTTCGAACATCCTTAATTGACCTTTCAATCAAACTTTATACGATTGAGAAGCTTCCCTTATCATTAGCTTGTCGATAAAAATGTATTTTGAAGTGGGTAGCTAATGAAATAATCTTATCTTTGCGGCCTGATTGAAAATCAATCACGTACATAAAAATCATTTAAAACAATATTGGCATGTATCTAAGTAAAGAAGTAAAAGCCGACATCTTCAAGAAATATGGAGGCAAAGCAGAGAACACAGGTTCTACCGAAGGTCAGATTGCGTTGTTCACACACCGTATCAACCACCTAACCGAGCATTTGAAAAAAAATCAAAAAGACTACAACACTGAGCGTTCATTGGTTCGTTTGGTAGGTAAAAGAAGAAGTCTTCTTGATTATATGATAAAGAACGATATTGTTAAGTATCGTGAACTTATCAAAGAATTGAATATCAGAAAATAATTGACTCGGGGACTGAATATTTTCAGTCCCTTTTTTATATTGCAAAAGCCCTCGTTTGACGAGGCAAATTCAAAAAGCTTCACACGGTTTTTCATTGGTCAACACAACACAACAGCTCCGACCAGAGAAAATGTCGGAAAGACCATTGTTTAACAGTTCGCCCGTTTGGCGGATTTAAATCAAATTTATGATTCCAAAAGTATTTAAAGAGGTCATAGACCTTGGTGACGGTAGGGAAATTTCTATCGAAACAGGAAAATTGGCAAAGCAGGCCCACGGTTCTGTCGTTGTGCAATCAGGAAAGTGTATGCTACTGTGTACCGTTGTTTCCAACTACAAGCAAAGCGATGTAGATTTTTTACCACTTACGGTAGATTATCGCGAAAAATTTGCGGCCGCCGGCCGTTACCCTGGTGGGTTTTTCAAAAGAGAAGCCAGACCTAGTGATGGTGAAGTATTGACTATGCGTTTAGTGGACCGCGTTTTACGTCCGTTATTCCCGAAAGATTATCATGCTGAGACCCAGGTGATGATCCAATTGATGTCTCATGATGAAAATGTTATGCCAGATGCTATGGCCGGTTTGGCTGCATCTGCCGCTATACAACTTTCAGATTTTCCGTTCGAATGCGCTATTTCTGAAGTAAGGGTGGGCAGAATTAACGGAGAGTTTATCATCAACCCTTCTTTCGAACAACTTGCGGAAAGTGATATTGACATGGTGATCGGCGCATCTGCTGATTCCGTGATGATGGTTGAAGGTGAAATGGATGAAATTTCCGAAGAGGAAATGACCGAAGCTATCAAATTCGCACATGAAGCCATTAAGGTACAATGTGCCGCCCAGTTACGTTTGGCCGAAGCATTCGGTAAAAAGGAAACTAGAGAATACGAGCCAGAGAGAGAAGATGAAGAATTGGCCAAGAAGGTACACGACCTGACGTATAGCAAAGTATACGATATTGCCAAAGCAGGTTCTGCCAAGCACGAAAGAAGTGCAGCTTTTGGTACTATCAAAGAAGAAGTTATCGCCTCTTTTTCCGAAGAAGAACAAGAAGAGTATAACGGATTGATCTCCAAATATTTCTATAAGGCAGAGAAGGCCGCTGTACGCGACCTAACCTTAAATGAAGGGTTACGTTTAGATGGGCGTAAAACGGATGAGATCAGACCAATTTGGTGTGAGGTCGATTACTTACCTTCTACACACGGTTCAGCCATCTTTACAAGGGGTGAGACCCAAGCTTTGGCTACGGTAACCCTTGGTACGTCTAGAGATGCCAATCAAATAGATATGCCTTCTCAAGAAGGTGAAGAGCGTTTCTACTTACACTATAACTTTCCTCCATTTTCAACTGGGGAAGCTAGACCTATTCGTGGTACTTCACGAAGAGAAGTCGGTCATGGTAATTTAGCTCAACGAGCTCTAAAGGGTATGGTGCCCGATGATTGCCCATATACCGTTCGTGTGGTTTCAGAAGTATTAGAGTCTAATGGTTCTTCTTCTATGGCTACAGTTTGTTCTGGTACGATGGCTTTAATGGATGCCGGTGTACAATTGAAAAAACCAGTTTCCGGTATTGCCATGGGATTAATTTCTGATGCAGAAACCGGAAAATATGCCGTGCTTTCAGATATCTTGGGTGATGAAGATCACTTAGGTGATATGGACTTTAAAGTAACAGGTACAGAAGACGGTATTACCGCTTGCCAGATGGATATTAAGGTAAAAGGCCTTTCGTATGAAATCTTGGTAAATGCCTTGAAACAAGCAAGAGACGGTCGTTTACACATTCTTGGTAAATTAACTGATACCATATCGGCACCAAATGCTGATGTGAAGCCCCATTCTCCGAAAATGGTAACCAGAATAATTCCGAACGAATTTATTGGAGCCCTTATCGGACCTGGTGGAAAGGTTATTCAAGAACTACAGAAAGAAACCGGTACCACTATCGTTATTAACGAAGATCCCGTTACCGAAGAAGGTATCGTTGAAATTTTAGGTACCGACCAAGACGGTATCGATGCCGTATTGACCAAAATTGATTCATTAATGTTCAAGCCAGAAGCGGGTAGCGTTTATGAAGTTAAGGTCATCAAAATGTTAGATTTCGGTGCAGTAGTAGAGTACCAAGATGCCCCTGGCAACGAGGTATTGCTACACGTATCTGAATTGGCATGGGAACGTACCGAAAATGTAACCGATGTAGTCAACATGGGCGATGTCTTCGATGTGAAATACATGGGTATCGATTCTCGAACAAGAAAAGACCGTGTTTCTAGAAAAGTTCTTCTACCAAAGCCAGAAGGCTATAAAGAAAGACCTCCAAGAAGCAACGATCGTAACGATCGTAATCGCGGAAAAGACAACCGCGGTCGCGACAATAGAGATAGAAAACCGAGAAGAGATTAGTCACTAATCCTCTTAGGTTAAATATATTGAAAGCTCCGATAATTGTACATCGGGGCTTTTTTTGTGCATCTTATCCAAAAAATCAAGTTTTTTTTACCCTAATGTAACATTTCAACCTTTTTTACGTATAAGTATATGCAACTATGCATAACGAAAGGAAATTTTAGATGAGACAGCTAAAGATTACAAAACAGGTCACCAACCGAGAAACAGCGTCTTTGGACAAGTACTTGCAAGAAATTGGCAAGGTAGACTTGATTACTGCAGATGAAGAAGTAGAATTGGCACAACGAATCAAGGCAGGCGACCAGGTCGCTCTTGAAAAACTGACTAAGGCCAACCTTCGATTTGTGGTATCTGTCGCCAAACAATATCAAAACCAAGGTTTAACCCTACCTGATTTAATCAATGAAGGCAACCTTGGGCTAATCAAAGCAGCACAACGTTTTGATGAAACCAGAGGTTTCAAATTTATCTCATATGCCGTTTGGTGGATTAGACAGTCCATTTTACAGGCCTTGGCAGAG
The DNA here is from genome assembly GCF_017810075.1 of Pseudozobellia sp. WGM2. Classification (GTDB taxonomy): domain Bacteria; phylum Bacteroidota; class Bacteroidia; order Flavobacteriales; family Flavobacteriaceae; genus JADNYK01. The sequence continues at coordinate 128,083 of NZ_JADNYK010000009.1, read as the reverse complement.
CAGTCAAGAATTGTTCGTTTGCCATTGAACAAAATTGGTTCTATCAACAAAATCAACAAGACTTTTGCTTTTCTTGAGCAGGCACACGAGCGTATGCCTTCTGCCGAAGAGATTGCCAAAGAATTGGATATGACCGTTGAAGACGTAAAACAGTCTTTGAAAAATTCGGGCCGCCATGTTTCTATGGATGCTCCATTGATCGATGGTGAAGATTCTAACCTCTATGATGTACTTCGTAGCGGTGAGTCGCCAAACCCAGATAAAGAATTATTGCACGATTCGCTCAGAACAGAAATTGAAAGGGCCCTTGAAACATTGACCCCTCGTGAAGCTGATGTTATTCGTCTCTATTTTGGCCTTGCAGGTCAACATTCGATGACCTTGGAAGAAATCGGTGAAACTTTTGATCTGACCAGGGAAAGAGTTCGTCAAATTAAAGAAAAAGCGATTCGTAGATTAAAGCATACATCAAGAAGTAAAATCTTGAAAACCTACCTCGGTTAAACATAAACAAATTACAGCGTTAAATAATCCTTAAATTGGAAATTTGGCATATTAGTTGTAATTTTATCGGTAACAACAGTTTATCATGACTGTTCGTTTTTTGATTGATGAATAAACTCCGGCTGATTACCGGAGTTTTTTCATTTATACAGGTTTTCCAGCTTGTCCATTTTTTTGACAATAACCCGTGATCGTAATCTTAAAATGATTATACGGCAATACCAACAGCTATATGAAAGATGATAATATTTCGAAGCAACCCAATAATCCGCTTCATGGTGTAAAGTTGGCAGATATGCTTGAACATCTTACACAAAAATATACATGGGACGAGTTAGCGGAACGGGTGAACATCAATTCTTTCAAAAGCAACCCTTCCATAAAATCATCATTAAAATTTTTGAGGCGAACACCATGGGCCAGAGAAAAAGTAGAACGTTTATATTTAAAATCGATAAAAAAATAACCGCTTGTGGCTTTGAACATAGTTTTAATAGAACCTGAAATACCTAACAACACTGGAAATATTGGCAGGTTGGCATTAGCTACGGGCTCGAACCTGCATCTGGTCAAACCCTTTGGTTTCGAATTAAGCGATAAAAGGTTAAAGCGGGCCGGCCTTGACTATTGGCCCCATATTTCCCGCTTCACTTATGAGGGCCAAGACGAATTTTTTAGCATACATGGTGATAAAAAAATGGCATTCTTCTCTAGCCACGGTAAAAAGGCACATTGGTCCATTCCATATGAAGATGACCTGTTCCTCATTTTCGGAAAGGAGTCTGTCGGGCTGCCCAAAGAATTGACCGAGGCGAATGAAGATATGCTCTACCAAATACCTTTGTACAGCGAGCACATACGCAGTTTAAATTTGGCCAACGCCGTGAGTATTGCCGTTTATGAAGGCCTACGTCAACTGAGCTGAATTGCGGTTATTACTATACATGTAAACATGTAACTCATTTCAAGCTAGAAAAACTCTCATTTGATTACTTTTGTAGCAATTGAAGTGAAGACACAATGAACAAAGCTAAAATAGCACCATCACTACTCGCGGCCGATTTCGGTAATTTGCAGCGAGATGTTGAAATGGTCAACCAAAGTCAGGCCGATTGGCATCATATAGACATCATGGACGGTGTTTTTGTACCCAATATCTCTTATGGTATGCCAGTGGTCAAAACGATTTCTGAGCACGCTACCAAGCCTTTAGATGTGCATCTGATGATTGTAGACCCCGACCGTTACATCAATACGTTCGCTGAATTGGGGGCCACCTATTTGACCGTTCACTACGAAGCATGCACTCACTTGCACAGAACGGTACAGGCCATTAAAAATGCCGGTATGAAGGCAGGTGTGGCGCTCAATCCGCATACCAATGTAAACCTGCTTAAGAACATCATCAGTGACTTGGATTTAGTTTTGATCATGAGCGTAAACCCCGGGTTTGGCGGACAGAGTTTCATTGAAAATAGTTACGAGAAAATCAGGGACGCCAAAGAACTGATCAAGATGAACGAGTCTAAAGCCCTTGTAGAAGTCGATGGCGGTGTCACCGCAAAAAATGCCAAAGCCCTAATAAAGGCGGGAGCCGATGTATTAGTGGCCGGTAGTTTCATCTTTAAAAGCGAAGACCCAAGCACGACGATTAAAGAACTTAAAATAGCGACGGACAAGTGGAGCATTTTCGAATTGTAATTATAGGTGGTGGACCGATAGGAATCGCATGCGGACTAGAAGCCCAAAAAAGAGGCTTGAGCTATGTTATATTGGAAAAAGGACCGATTGTAAATTCGCTTTTCAATTATCCCATAAATATGCAGTTTTTCTCTTCTTCCGAAAAACTGGAAATAGACGGCATACCCTTTATTAGCAAAGAAGCCAAACCCAAACGAAATGAAGCGCTGGAATACTATAGACGCATCGTAACCTCTAACGCACTGAACATCCGTCTTTTTGAAAAAGTGCAGAGCGTAGAAAAATCTGAAGATAAATTTTCCATTTTATCGAGTAAACAGAAATATACCGCAGACAAGGTAATCGTCGCTACCGGGTTTTATGATTTGCCAAATCCTTTAGGGGTACCTGGGGAAGATTTACCCAAAGTCTCACATTACTATAAAGATCCTCATTTTTTTGCCAGTCAAAAATTAGCTATTATCGGAGCAAGCAATTCCGCAATCGACGCAGCATTGGAGTGTTATAGAAAGGGTGCAGAAGTTTCTCTCATTATTCGTGGGCCAGAGGTCGGCCAACGGGTAAAATATTGGGTTAGGCCCGACATCATTAATCGTATTGAAGAGGGGAGCATAAAAGCGTATTACAATTCAACTGTTAAGGAAATAAAGAATAGTGAAATTTCCATCGCTACCTCGGGTGGAGAGATGACTATTGAGAACGACTTTGTTCTTGCTCTTACAGGGTACATGCCGAATTTTGAATTTCTTCGTCAATTGGGTATCGAATTATCAGATGACGAGAAATTACTTCCGCAATATGATCCTGAAACTATGGAAACCAATATAGCTGGTCTCTATTTAGCAGGAGTTATTTGTGGAGGCATGGAAACCCATAAATGGTTTATCGAAAATTCAAGAGTACACGCTCAAATGATAATGGATTCGATTTTAAAAAATCAAGCTACCACAAGCAATATATCCTAAACACTCCCTGTTTTCAGGGATACACATTTCACTTTTTAGGGCGTATTTTTCATGTAGGTAATTGGTCAGTTTTGTATTGAACAATAAACCTATTGAAATGAAATACATTTACCCCAAACTACTGGCTATCTGCTTAGCTGTAGCCATATACTGCAACAATAAATCCGTAAAAAGCTATAAATCTTCATCTATATCAGATTCGGAATATGCACTTACAGTTAAACGCGGTGCTTTTCACTACGATAGATTCGACATCACTAAAAACAAAGTTCAATATACTCCGGACACCTCAAATGAAAAAACCATAGACAAGTACAATAAATACAGTGAAACCTTTTTAGACACCCTATCGACTTTAGGCTTTTTCAAAAAAATAGAAGCCGATGGTTTTTGGAATCTCAAACCTCTTTACGAGACCAAATCATCTTGTGGCAGTAAGCTGATGATAACACTAAGTCATAATAAAAAGACAAAAACCGTAATTTGCGAAGATTATATCGAGGGATGCCCGGAAGTAATTAAATATATTGATAAAAAAGTTGTTGAAATGGAAGGTAATAGCTTAAAACGCATCTATTTGCCCGGGTAATTTCATCGACTGGAACCTAATAAACCAAAAAATTGTTGACATACCTTTTGAAACTCCTTTATCACATACCAAGACACCCCTTATGGTTAATGATTTTTTTTATGGGCTGGCTTTGCAGTGGCGTGGCCCAAGAACCAAATGACGTTCAGGAAAAGAGAATTCAATTTTCAACTATACCCAACACTCAACAAAAATCAATACAATCATATTACCGAGCACTTAAAACAGCCAATTATGGTACCGAGCGTTTCTCAGTACTACTGCAATTAGCAGCACACCATATAGATCAGGCAAATTCTGACAGTATTATTCATTATGGTAATCTCTATTTGAGGGAAATACGAAATTGGGACCAAGGTATAAAAGCAAAGTCAAGTCATTTTTCTAAAGCATATTTTATTCTGGGCATCGGCAGTAGGTTCAATGGGTTAATAGATAATGCCGTAAAATGGCATATACAAGGCATTACGGAAGCAGAGGCTTCAGCACAAGATGAGTTTGGTTATCGGAACAAAATAGGTCTTGCCAACACATATAACCTAAAATCAGAACCCGAAAAAACCCTTGCTATTTTAAAAGACCTACCTCAACCTTTACAAGAAGATTGGCCCGAATTGCTTCCCAAGACCCTCACTTTTTTAGGTGACGCGCATTACTTACAAGCACAATATTCCGAAGCTAACGAGGTATATAATGAAGCATTAAAAAAATCGATCGAGATTGAAGATGAAAGACAAGAACTTACCGTTAAACTTAAATTAGGCACGATTGCCGAGCTAAACAATGAGTACTCCTTGGCCTTTGAGTTATATAATAATGCAAGGGAAACGGGTATGCAAAAGGGCTACCTCAACATTTATTTTGAGGGTACCATACGAATGGGAGAACTCTTTTATAAAGAAGAAAACTATGATGCAGCCAACGCCGCTCTCTCCGTGGCCTATATCAATGCAATTGAACGTGACAATCTACACTATCAAAAAGAGATATTAAATATACAAAGGCGCGTATTCGCTGTTACCGGCGACCACAGCAATGCTTATGCCGTAATGACCCAATTATCAGGCATAAATACCGAAATAGCTCGTAGACAGCAGCAAAAAGTTATACGCGAGCTTGAAGTACAATACGAGACCTTAGAAAAAGAAAAGGCGATATCAAGTTTAGAGGAAGATAAAATTTTAAAGGAGGCGGAACTCAAACGCCAAAAAACAATTAGAAATGCATTTTTAATTGGCTTTTTAATTATTCTTATTCCTATTCTGGGCTTACTTTACCTTTATTACCAAAAATTACAGACTCAAAGTGAATTGGCCCAAAAACAAAAAGTCATCAATGAACAAAAAGTGACCACACTTAAACAAGAGCAAGAACTCAATCTTATAAAGGCATCTATCAAAGGGCAGGACGAAGAACGAAAACGCATCGCACAAGAGTTGCACGACAGCATTGGCGGTAATCTGGCCGGTATTAAACTACAGGTTTCAAGTATTGGAGAAAACTTTAGCCAATGGAAAGCCATAAATGCCCAATTAGATGACACCTATCAATTGGTTCGAAACATTGCGCATACCCTTATACCCAAAAAATTTATGCGGAATGTATTTACCGATTTAGTGAAGGACTACGTTTCTGCTATTTCAATAAATGGAAAACTTAAGGTAAACCTTCACACCCAACCAGAAGAAAGACTGAACATAATTGATGAAAATGTTAAATTTGAAATCTACAAGATAATTCAAGAACTGGTCACAAACACTTTAAAGCATGCTGAGGCCAGTGAAATTGCCATCAATTTAAGTGCTGCAGTGAACGAACTAAGTTTACTTTTCGAAGATAATGGTAAAGGGTTCGACCCTTCAAAAACAAAAGATGGCTTAGGTTTCCAAAATTTAAAAAGCCGAGTTAAACACCTTAAGGGTGCTCTACATATAGATTCGACCGAGAATAGAGGTACGGTCATATCAATAACTATACCTTTAGAATGAAAGTCGTAGTGCTTATAATCGTATCACTTTTGCAGTGGAAATCATACTGCATTTCAGATTACTATGGTCAGTATTTAATCAAATATATAGTTCTGGCCGTGCTTATAGCAATGCATTTCTTTGTATTTCCGACATGGTTTTATGCTTTTGATAAAATAAAACAAATCGACTGTGCCAACCCCGTAATTAGCTTTCATATATTTTTTCTCATAGTGGGCATTCCTCTTGGTATCATAATACATACTATATATTTTTCAACAAAAAAAAAACAAAACTCCATTTAATCATGGCATATAACCTCATTATTGCAGACGACCATAAGATGTTTATCGATGGTTTGATCAGTATTCTAACCGATGCACCCGAATTCAAGGTTACCGCAACTTTTAAAAATGGAGCACAGGTACTTAAATATCTAAACATTAATGGCACCGAAAACCTACACTTGCTCATTACCGACCTTAGCATGCCCGAAATTGGAGGTCTTGAGTTGAACCAAAATATTAAAGAAAACTTCCCGACCTTAAAAACTTTGGTCGTGAGTATGCATATTGATGGAGAAATGATCGACAATCTTATTAGAAACAATGTGGATGGATATGTACCCAAGAACGCAGAAAAAGAAGAGCTCTTACGTGCTATAAAAACCATTATCAATGGTGAAAAATACTTTTCCCAAGAAATTAAAAAGGCCTACACCGATGCTATGTTCACTGCTAAAGCAAAAGAAGAGGTTCATCTAACTGAACGAGAAAAAGAGGTTTTAAAACTTATTGCCGAAGAATTTACTACCCAAGAAATTGCCGATGAACTATTTCTAAGCAAGCACACAATTGAAAGCTATAGAAAAAACCTAATTTCGAAACTCAACGTAAAAAATTTGGCAGGCCTAACCAAGCACGCAATAAAAATAGGATTACTTGATTAAAAAAAAACCAAATGTAGCCTACCTGAAAAAGGTCTACTACATCTGGCCTACTATGACTTCTTTAAAATCTTTTATCTACGTCGCTGACCTGAATATTGCATGGCCTCACCCTTACCGAAACCGTAGCTGAAGCCTAAGGCTACAAAACGACCTCGTTGCCTCCTATTAAAGACTTCATTAGTTACTTGATTGTTAGCTATTTGAGTTAAAACACTTTCATTAATTCGAGAAGTGAACAAATCTCTGACACTCAAGTTTAAAACTGCTTTGCCTTTCATAATATTCTTGCGTATCCCCATGTCCAAGAATAGAATATCCGCAATTTTACTTTGAACGGTTCTGTAACTAGACTGATAATTTCCGGTCATTTCCAAATCAAAATCTGCCGGTAGTTTTACCTTAGTCATTAATTTAGAAGTCCACTGGTCACCGGAAAAATCAAACTCCTGGGCATTAAAAATGCCATCTCGACTAAAAGAGCTATAGTTAAAGTCTCCGTTTAAAGTGAGCCATTTTGCGGGGCTATATTTGGCATTGAATTCGAGTCCCGTAGAATTATTCGTTCCAATATTTTCTGGCCTTACAGTGGTGACATTATCCTCAAAAGTTGATACTCTTTCTATTACCTCGGTCGTATAGCGGTGGTACACTCCAAAATTCAGTGAAGCTTTACCCAATATATAAATACTGGTTATTTCATAAGAATCAGTGAACTCGGGCTGTAAATCAGGATTACCTTGTCTTATGAAAAAATTATTTCTAGGATTAAAAAATGGATTTAAATCCCACATCCTTGGTCTATATATTCTTTTGGAATACCCAGCCTGAATAGATATCATATCGGTAAACTTATACGAAGCATGTGCACTCGGAAAAAGGTTTACAAAGTCTTGGTTATTGGCTTGACCTGTAGTAGCTAAATAGGTACTTAAATTAGTATGTTCTAAACGCAAACCGCCTTTAACTCCCCATTTTTTCCCTTCGTACGAGCCAGTACTATAAACTCCTAAAACATTCTGTTTATAATCAAAAATATTGGTCAGGGTAGAATCATTTACATACACCCCATTCTCTAAATTATTGAGTTCATAGTCATTGCTCACATCATTCAATACGTATTGTGCCCCAGTCTCTAAAGTAATCTTATCGGTAAGTGGGTTGGTATAATCTAATTTGAAAGTAAATACCGACTCTTTAAAATCGGTACGTGTCTGCTGGGTGGCATCATTATCTTCACCAGAAATCGTATTATTAAAGAATTCAGAAGATTGATCTTTACCGAAGAAATTACCAAGGCCACTGAAAAGAAGTGTATGCTCATCATCATCTTCATCAAAATTCTTTTTGTACTGTAATTCATATTGAAATTTCGGATTTTTAGCTTCTGTAACTTCTGTACGTTGCCATTGAGAAATTTGGTCAGCACCTTCGAAAGAAGCAAAATCAGTCGTTGAGGGTTGATCTTCAATTTCCATTGCAAAATTTCCCGATAGGGTAAGCACATTTAGGTCGTTGATATGATAATCGGTACCTAATACCAAATTATAATAGGTTTCGTTTCTATACTCAGTACCTGTACTGACCACTGAAGTATTATCGATCAAATTCAGGTTTGTATTTTCTATATCGGTCGGCAAATCGCGTACGCCTACCCCCAATTGACTAAATAGATTAAACTTTTCGGTTCTTCGATTTAGGCTTACCCCGACACTATGACCGGCAGGTGTACCCGTGTTAACAGAAATAGAACCATTGAGACCTTTTCGCTCCTCTTTCTTCAAAACGATGTTTATAATACCAGAAGTACCCTCAGCATCATATTTCGCAGAAGGGTTTGTAATCACTTCTACCCTCTCGATCATATCGGCCGTTAATGTTCCCAGGGCATTGCCCTCTTCACTAGCGAGTATAGAGGGTTTGCCATTGATCAACATCTGAACACCTTGGCTACCTCGTAAACTCACCTGCCCTTCAATATTTACGTTCACCGAGGGTACATTATTAAGAACTTCTAAAGCACTGGCACCTGTACTGCTCAAATCTTTGCCCACATTGAACACCCGCTTGTCGAGCTTGAACTCGGTACGTGAGATTTCACCTGCAACTACCACTTCTTCTAACTGTTCGGCGTCTTCTTCTAGAATCACTTTACCCAAATCCATGATAGCAGTTCTCGTAGTAGGTTGTCCAAAAGTTTTAGATTGAAAACCTAAAAAACCAATTTCTACGTAAAAATTATTGGCGGTCGTCTCTATACTAAAGGTACCATCGTCTCCTGTAGTTGCCCCGGTTATTGGTTTTTTAGTTTCATTGTCGCCGATCATGACTGTTGCAAAGGCAATGGGCAAGCCACTCCCCTGTTCTACAACTTCACCTTTAATAGTAATAGGCGTTTCTTGAGCGGTAACTGATTCAAGTCCGATAAATACAAGACCGGAAAAAAGTAAGAATAATAGATGTTTTGGTTTTGGTAACATGTTGATTTGAATAAATTGAGTTTACCCAAAGATGCTCACTTATGACCAAGATTAAAAAACGTTTACCCTAAACGACAATAATTATACAGTAAACGACAATATAACCCCTTAAAGCAAAGCTGTAGTCGTTTAGGGTATAAAATAGGTTGTTAAGGTTCTCAAATTTTATGTTGCTCATATAATACATTAGCTTTATAAGATGAATCGAATTCTAATTTCAAGAAAAGAGCTTTTCTTTCAGGTTGTTCTACACATAATTGTTTTTCTATTCTATTCATTTGACAGAAACGATCCGGGCATTACCTATGATCAAATCATATTTTTTCTTATTTACACTGTAGCTTCTGCCCTTATCACGTATTACCTGATGCCACGTTACCTGTACAAAAAGAAATATTGGGCTTTCTCAGGCTTGGCCCTATTCGTATTTCTTACGGTAATCATGATTGAAGAGTTATTGGAGACCGTTTTATTTCCGGGTACCGTTCGTGCGAGTATCGTACCGGGAATTTATTATGCCTTTTTTGACATCCTCCCCATTCTCGCCATTCTAGCAGGTTTCAAATTTGCTTGGGATGCTATCGGAAGTCAACAGGAAGTTGAAAAATTAAGAAGTTCGATTCAGGAAAGCGAGCTTCAATTTTTGAAGTCACAGATTAATCCGCATTTTCTATTCAACAATTTGAACAACCTATATTCCTATGCCTTGGACGGCTCTTCAAAAACACCGGAAATTATTTTAGAAATGAGTGGCGTATTGCGATATATGCTATATGAGTGTAAAGAAAAATATGTACCCCTAAAAAAGGAAATAGAACAACTTAATAATTTTATAAAGCTATATAAACTTCAAATCGAAGAGAGAGGTCTTGTAAATTTTAAAGAGGGCCATATTGACCCGAATTATAGAATAGCTCCGCTCATTCTGGTCGTATTTATAGAAAATGCTTTCAAGCATAGCCAATCAGGTCAATCAAAAAATATCAAGATAGATATAGAGGTGAGTATCGAAGATGACCTTTTAATGTTCGTGTGCAAAAACAATTTTGAGAGTGTCGAAAGTATGGATACCGTTGCAAAGGGCATTGGCCTTAAAAACGTCAAGAAAAGACTGGAGTTGCTTTACCCAAACATGCACAAACTAGATATTAATGAACAAGAGCGACAATTCTCTGTATTTTTAACCATGCAACTTGAAAAGTTCTAGCTAATGAAATGCATTATTATAGAAGATCAACCGCCTGCACAACGTATTCTCAAAAAATACATTGAAGATATGGGTTCGCTACAGCTGCACGGAACGTTTTCAGATGCCATTCAAGCTATGGAATTTTTAAAAACCGAGTCCGTAGATTTAATGTTTCTAGACATTCATCTTCCAAAAATATCAGGAATCGATTTTTTGAAATCAATGAGTAACCCTCCGCAAGTGATTCTTACCACCGCATTTTCAGAATATGCTTTAGAGAGCTATGAATTCAATGTTATCGATTATCTTTTAAAGCCTTTTTCCTTTCAACGTTTCGTAAAGGCCGTATCAAAAGTTAACGCCCGTAACCAATCGAATTATGAACTCAAGCCTTCTGATGAGTCAGCTACTCCCAAAGAAATCTATATTAAATCAGGTTACGAACATATCAAGGTGGCCTTTGACGATATCTATCATATTGTATCTGATGCCGATTATACCGAAATCGTAACGAAAGAAAAAAAATACCTCTCCAACGAACCTCTCCGTTTTTGGGAAGAAAGCCTGCCCCAAGCACAATTCTTTCGCATTCATCGTTCACATATCGTGAATACCTCCAAAATACAAAAACTGGTAGGCAACCAGATTTACTTACCAAACGAAACTGTCTTACCCATTGGCAGGGCCTATAAAGAAGAATTTGTTAAGCGCATATTTAACTAAAAGCACACTACTATGAAACCACTAAAAAAAGAACAGATCAAACAAGAAGTTTTCGATTTGTACGATGCTTATGCCCACAATAAACTGGCGAGAAGAGAATTTATCGAAAAACTATCGCTATATGCTGTTGGGGGTATTACCGTAGCTTCTTTAATGAGCTTTTTGATGCCCAATTATAGCGATACCTTGATCGTTTCACAGAACGACCCAAAACTAGAATCGGGCTTTATCAAATACGAATCACCGAAAGGAGGTGGTACTATCAAAGGTCTGTTATCGAAGCCTAAAAATGTCAAAGGGAAATTAGGTGGTATCGTGGTGGTTCACGAAAACCGTGGACTCAACCCTTACGTTGAGGATACCGCACGTAGGGCTGCTCTTTCCGGTTTTATAACCTTGGCTCCCGATGCTTTGAGTCCGTTAGGTGGTTATCCTGGTAATGATGATGAAGGTCGTGAAATGCAGCGCAAGCGAGACCGAAATGAAATGCTTGAAGATTTTATAGCCGCTTACGAATACCTAAAAAATCATAAAGATTGCTCAGGAAAAATCGGAGTTGTTGGTTTTTGTTTCGGAGGGTGGATTTCGAATATGATGGCCGTCAAAGTTCCAGACTTGTCAGCTGCAGTTCCCTTCTATGGCAGTCAACCTGAAGAGAACATCGATCAGATAAATGCCCCGCTAATGCTTCAATTTGCCGGTTTAGACGAACGAGTAAACGCAGGTTGGCCAGATTATGAAAAAGCCTTAAAGGAGAACAATATAGAATATAAGGCCTATACTTACCCAAATGTTAATCATGGTTTTCACAATACCTCTACTCCGAGATACGATAAAGAAGCGGCTGAACTTGCATGGAGCAGAACTATCGAATTTTTCAAAAAACACTTGAACGCTTAGTGCAAAGACTCACCAGTAAACATCAAGCTATGCCATTACCAAAACCACACTTTCATGTGTGGTTTTGCTTTTAAGACCGCACTTACAAATTCCATGGAAAGAATGTACTGAATGAAAATGGGAAAGGATTGGCTCCGCCTTTCCTGACAAAGCTCCGCTTTGAAAAACAAAAGACCGCACTTACGAATTCTATGGAAAAAATGTACTGAATGAAAATGGGAAAGGATCGGCTCCGCTCTTCTTGACAAAGCTCCGCTTTGAAAAACAAAAGACCGCACTTACAAATTCCATGGAAAAGATGTACTGAATGAAAATGAAAATGATTGGCTCCGCCCTTCCTGGTAAAGCTCCGCTTTGAAAAACAAAAGACCGCACTTACAAATTCTATGGAAAAAATGTACTGAATGAAAATGGGAAAGGATTGGCTCCGCCTTTCCTGACAAAGCTCCGCTTTGAAAAACAAAAGACCGCACTTACAAATTCAAGTAAACTTGATTTGACGTGCAGTCTTTTGTTTTATTCGTGACCCCGGCAGGATTCAAACCTGCAACCCTCAGAGCCGAAATCTGATGCGCTATTCAGTTGCGCCACGAGGCCTTATTACTCTATACTAATTTTTTCTTTACTATTGATGAAATGGTTTTACCATCTGCTTGACCAGCGAGTTCCTTTGAAACCAAGCCCATTACCTTACCCATGTCTTTCATACCATTCGCACCAGTAGCTTCAATAGTTTGAACGACAACCTTCTCTATCTCTTCTTCGGTTAGTTGCTCAGGTAAAAACTGTTCGATTACCGCAACTTGCGCAAGTTCAGGTTCCGCCAAATCGGCTCGGCCCTGTTCTTGAAAAATAGCCGCGCTATCTTTACGTTGCTTGACCAGTTTCTGAACGAGTTTTACTTCATCCTCCTCGGTAAAATCATTGTCCGTACCACTCGTTTGAGCTAAAAGCAATGCCGATTTAATAGCACGCAACGATTCAAGAGCGACAGAATCTTTCGCTTTCATCGCTACTTTCATTTGCTCCATTACCTTTTTCTGTAAGCTCATGACTTGAGTTTTTTTCGGACTGCGAAGATAAAAAATAAACCCGAAAAAAATATGTATTTTTCGGGTTTAAGTTTGAGTTAGTATAGTTATTTTGACTAGTCTACATTATCATGTAGAAATGAATTGTTCGAACGCAACTGTATCTCATCATTACTATCGGAACCGAGAGTTGTTCTAGAAACCCTGCCCTCGTGGTCGCGGGAATCGTTTAAATCAATACCTTGCCTCTTATATGCTGGCACCTTCTCGCTCTCCTCTATAGTGTTTACACTATTTTGAAATTTATAGTTGAAATCTTTAAGTTTCTTTCGACGTTCATCGGCTCTTTCTCTCAACAGCTCTTCGATCGGGCTGTTCATAGGATCTACTTCTGTTTGACCTGAACCATGCGATGCTCTTGGCGTATGTTCTACAGCCTTCCTTTCTATCTGCATCTCTTTTTCAACAGGTTCTTGTTTTTTTTGAGGTTTGGCATTATTCAGATTGTCTTCAAGATCCATATAATCATCAAGACTGTAACGGGTTTCCCCTTGTTTGTTGAACTCAAGTACAGGGCTCACTTCGACAGGGCTTTTAACCTCAATATCATTGATATCATCATCAAGACTAAAAGTGATGACATTTTCTTTTTCCTCTTCTTCAACTTCATCAGTTTGGGCTAAGGGCATATCAAAACTCATTGCCATTTGCTCTTCCTTCAATCTGTCAAATTCTACAGTAATAGGGTCCACCACTTCAATATCACGAATAGGGTTACCGGATTCGATTATTACAAAATCGCCGTCAAATACATCGTTTTTCTTATCTACCTTTTCAACCACCTCTTCGTAGAATACATTGAAGTTCTTGATATAATTGGTCGTTTTAACCAAATCCATACCCAACTCCTCAGGCTCTTCTTCAATTAAAGTATGCTTGATGATCGGCTCACGCTCTTCTTCTTCCTCTACCAAATGATGAACGATATTACGATTGCTCGTAAGGTCATGTTGAGCTTTTTGCTCGTCTTCTAAGGTGTGAATAATTTTCTTGCTTTCGGTATTAACGATATCATCTTGCTGATCAACGTTAAAACCTGTTGCAATTACGGTTACGGCAATTGCTTCTCCCAATTCTTCATCTTCACCGACACCCATGATGATGTTTGCGCCATGACCAGCTTCTGTCTGAATATGATCATTGATTTCACCTATCTCATCAATGGTGATTTCTTGGGAACCAGAAACGATAAGTAACAGTACGTTTTTCGCCCCTGCAATTTTATTATCATTTAATAACGGAGAATCCAAAGCCTTCATAATGGCTTCATTCGCCCTTGCAGAACCCGTAGCCATCGCAGAACCCATTATTGCCGTACCACTATTGGAAAGTACAGTTTTAGCATCCCGAAGGTCAATATTCTGTGTATAGTGATGGGTAATTACTTCTGCAATACCTCTAGCGGCCGTAGAAAGTACTTCATCAGCTTTAGAGAAACCGGCTTTAAAGCCCAAATTACCATATACCTCACGAAGTTTGTTGTTATTGATTACGATGAGCGAATCTACATTGGCACGTAGTTTTTCGATACCGATACGAGCTTGTTCACAACGCATCTTACCTTCAAACTCGAAAGGCATAGTTACGATGCCCACGGTAAGCACGTCTAATTCTTTCGCTTGTTTGGCAATGACAGGAGCAGCACCAGTACCTGTTCCTCCACCCATACCAGCAGTAATGAAAATCATTTTAGTTGTAGTGGCGAGCATTTGCTTGATTTCTTCCATGCTCTCCAATGCGGCCTGTTCCCCTACTTCAGGGTTGGCACCAGCACCCAAACCTTCAGTTAACGAAACACCCAATTGAATTTTAGTAGGTACGGCACTGTTGTTCAGCGCCTGTGAATCGGTATTGCAGATTACAAAATCTACTCCATTAATGCCCGATTGAAACATGTGATTGATGGCATTGCTACCACCGCCACCGACGCCGATTACTTTGATTACGTTGCTTTGATTTTTGGGGAGATCAAAAGCTATTCCGTCAAATTCCGTGTTATTGCTCATAGTTATTTTTTATTACTGGTTAATGCTTATTTTCTATTTCATTATTCGGCATTGTCTAAAAAGTCCTTCAATTTCTCAGACCATACATCAAACACCGATTTTTTTTCTCTTTTTGTTTTTGCAGCTTGGGGAGTAGGCGCTGGCTCCTCGTGACCGGCCATGACCAGTTCACCCTCTTCTTCTATTTGAGGCTCGTTATTTTCTACAGTTTTCTTTTTGTTTTCGTTGTTCACCGCATTCATCAACAAGCCCACCGCAGTTGCGTATAACGGACTAGCAATTTCCTCATCTGAATCGCCTGCCAAATGTTCATTGGGGTATCCAATACGGGTGTCCATTCCCGTGATGTATTCTACCAACTGCTTTAAATGTTTCAATTGGCTGCCACCTCCGGTCAATACAATACCGGCAATCAGCTTTTTCTTCTGCTCGTCGTGACCGTAATTCTTTATTTCGGTATATACCTGCTCAATAATTTCAACCACTCTGGCATGAATAATTTTCGAAAGGTTTTTCAAGGTGATTTCCTTGGGTTCCCTGCCGCGCAGACCAGGTATAGACACAATCTCATTGTCTTTATTCTCACCGGGCCAGGCCGAACCGAATTTGATCTTCAAGAGCTCTGCCTGCTTTTCGATTATCGAGCATCCCTCTTTAATATCTTCTGTAATTACACCTCCACCGAAAGGTATTACTGCCGTATGGCGTATGATACCGTCTTTAAAAATGGCCAAATCAGTTGTACCACCCCCTATATCGATAAGCGCAACACCTGCTTCTTTTTCTTCTTTACTAAGCACGGCATCTGATGATGCCAATGGCTCGAGCGTTATATTGCCCAAATCAAGCCCTGCACTTTTGATGCAACGCCCCACGTTCTTAATGGACGATACTTGACCGACAACTACATGAAAATTGGCCTCTAGCCGCCCACCGTACATTCCGATGGGTTCTTTGATTTCGGCCTGCCCGTCAACTTTGTATTCTTGAGGAAGTACATGAATAATCTCTTCTCCGGGAAGCATCACCAATTTGTACACTTGATTGCACAGCTTGTCTAGATCTTCTTCGCCGATTACTTCTTCAGAATCTGCTCTGGTGATATAATCGCTATGATGAAGACTACGAATGTGCTGCCCCGCAATGCCAACCACTACGGAACCGATCTTAAGGCCAGAACTAGCTTCGGCCCCCTCAACGGCCTGTTGAATCGATTGTATGGTTTGGGTAATATTGTTCACTACACCACGGTGTACACCAAGACTTTTAGATTTACCGATACCTAAAACCTCAATTTTACCGTACTCGTTCTCACGACCGATAATGGCCACGATTTTGGTGGTTCCTATGTCTAGTCCTACAGAATATTTACCTACTTCCATAACTTATATTTTTGTGCACACTACTTGATTATTAAACTCTAAACTTACCATGCCGTATTCGCTCAATGCCTTATCTCTTTTCGCTTTGGCATAAAACGCCTTGAAATTGCTGAACTTCTTATGTAAATCATCTATATCGCCCAGTTCTACAACAAACTGTTCTGTACGAAATCGAAGTTGATACTTAGATTCCGATTCTATATGAATACCAATCACATTTTTTCTAAAAAAATCGTCTTTGTTGATATAGTTCAAAATTTCATATACATCAGCCAAGCTCTCGCCCGTTACATCACCCGTAATTATGGGTACGCGAGCTGAATGGCTCATTGACAATGGCATGCGTTTTCCTTCATCATCAAGATAAAACTTAGAATCCCCTTCTATACGTCCGATTGGTTTGCGCTGAATGATTTTCGACGCCAATTTTCCGTTTACGGTGAGATAAACTTGTGCACTTTTTACCATTTCGTTGGCCTCGATGGCCTTCTCCATAGTATTCAAAACTAATTTTTCTTTGGGCACATTTTCAAGGCTGCCAAATTTTTGTATTAACAATTTATTAACCGCTCCTTGAGTGATATATAAATTCTGGTCACCGACGAATTCAACAGCCATTCCGTTAATGGCTTTTTGCTCGTTTCTGTGGTTCGAAAATGCGTAAAGCCCCATGATTACAAGCATTAAGGCTATCAACTTAATATAGTTATACTTAATACCCATTCTCTAATTCTTTTGTAAGTTTCGCTACCTCTAAGCCTATGTCACCTGCCCCCATCGTAATGAGTACATCAACATTTTGTTGTTTTATTTCTTTTATAAGATTTGTTTTATCAATTCTTTTTTTATTAGGGTTATCTATTTTTTCAAGCAACCATTGAGAGGTAACCCCTTCAATAGGTTTTTCTCTTGCCGGATAGATATCTAAAAGTAAAATGCTGTCGAATTGCGAAAGACTTTTGGCGAATTCATCTGCAAAATCCCTTGTTCTTGAAAAAAGATGCGGCTGAAAAATGACCAATGTTTTTTTATGGGGATGCATTTCTGAAACCGCCTCATAAATCGCATTTATTTCTGTAGGATGATGGGCATAATCATCGATATAAACAAAATCTTGTCGCTTGATTTTATATGAAAATCTTCGTTGTACCCCTTTAAAGGTTTCTAGGGCATTTGCCAAATCTTTCGCTGGTCTTCCAGAATTTGTGGCCATCGCAAATGCCACAAGTCCGTTCAAAAGGTTATGCCTGCCGGGCTTATTGAATTTTATGTTTTTCAACGTTCCTTCAGGGGTGCGAATGTCAAATAAATAGGTTCCGTTCAATATCGAAAGATTCTCTATGCAGTAATCGCTACCGTCATCTATACCGTAGGTTTGCCCTGCTAAAGGCAATCCATTACGAACCAACAATTTTCCATCTGGTCTGATCTTGGCCACAAACTCCCTAAATGACTTTTCCAACTCGCTCGCATCACCATAAATATCAAGATGATCGGCATCCATTGAGGTTACACAGGCCACATTAGGAAACAACCTTAAAAAAGACCTATCGAACTCATCGGCCTCAACTACCGAAAATTCGTTTCCCTCGAAAACAAAATTAGAATTGAAATCTTCTGAAATACCCCCCAAAAATGCGGTAAACGGGGTATTTGTTTCCTTTAATAAGTGGGCAAGAATACTGGTCGTGGTCGTCTTGCCATGTGTACCCGCTACAGCGAAGCAAAATGTATCTTTTGTAATTAGACCAAGTACTTCAGAGCGTTTCTTGATTTGATAGTCACGGTTCAAAAAGTACTGATACTGCAAATGTTCAACAGAAACTGCCGGAGTAAACACCACTAGGGTTAATGTAGCATCTCTATATTTTTCGGGAATAAGGTCTACCGAATCTTCATAATGAACATCTATACCTAAACCCGTCAACTCTTGCGTCAAAGGGGTTTCGGTTTTATCGTAGCCTGCCACATTTTTACCCAAAAACTTGAAGTAACGTGCCAAAGCAGACATACCAATGCCTCCGATGCCAATAAAAAAGACGTTATTAATATGCTTCAAGTTCATTTGATCGATGGTAATAATTTTTCTATTTCGTCTACGATATGCTTGGTAGCATCGGGTAGCGCCATTTTCTTTATATTGGCCGACAAACTCGCTTGATACGTCTTGTCTTCGACCAACTTGTCAAAGGTCGTTTCAAAGCGCTCATCCAATTCAGCTTCTCTTAGCATGATAGCGGCATCTTCATCGACCAAAGACTGTGCATTCTTGGTCTGATGATCTTCAGCAACGTTCGGCGAAGGAATAAATAGCACTGGTTTACCTACTATACTCAGTTCGGAAACCGCCCCTGCACCCGACCTTGAAATAATCATATCGGCCGCTGTATATGCATAATCCATACGGTTCATAAAACCTAACACTTTTATCGAATCGGACTCGTATTTTTTATACTCATCGATATACAGTTTTCCACATTGCCAAACCAACTGTAGACCTAATGCCTTTAAATATTCAAGTTTTTGGGCAATCAATTGGTTAATGCGTCTTGCGCCGAGACTACCCCCTAAAATCAATAGAGTGGATTTATGGCTATCCAATCCAAAGAAATTGAGGGCCTCGGACTTTTCACTTTTCATTTCAACCAAATCTCCCCTTACAGGGTTTCCTGTTTTTACTATTTTATCGGCCGGAAAAAACTGCTCCATACCGTCATAGGCCACACAAATTTTAGCGACCCTATCTTTTAAAAGTTTGTTGGTTATGCCCGCGAAAGAATTTTGCTCTTGCAAAACACAGGGCATGCCCTTACCGGAAGCCACACGCAACATCGGGCCACTGGCAAAGCCACCGGTACCTATCACCACATCTGGCTTAAATCGATTCGCTATTTTACCTGCTTTCAACAAACTGCTTATTACTTTAAAAGGAAACATTAAATTCTTAAGGGTCAGTTTCCGTTGTAACCCTGTGATCCATAAACCTTCAATTTGGTACCCAGCTTGAGGTACTTTCTCCATCTCCATACGGCCCTCTGCGCCTACAAATAAAAACTCCGCATCAGGATATCTTCTTTTCAATTCGTTCGCAATCGCGATTGCGGGATAAATATGCCCGCCCGTGCCCCCTCCCGAGAGTATGAACTTATAATTGGCCACTTAAAATCTCTAAAGGGTTCGTTTCATCTATGGTAGATTTTTTTGATTCTACCGCTTGTTCTCTATTACTCGCACCGAGAATGATACCGATGGCCAAACAGGTCATCCAGCTACTGGTACCACCTCTACTTACCAAGGGAAGGTTCTGCCCGGTAACAGGAAACAGCTCTACGGCAACCGCCATATTGATCAAGGCTTGAAATATGATGGGAATACCTACCCCCAATACCAATAACTTACCGAATATGGTTGGGTTGGCGTTGGCAACGACCGTAATTCTAAACAATAAAAAGAGGTAGAACAGCATGAGTACGATGCCACCTATCAATCCGTATTCTTCAACGATGATGGCATATATAAAATCGGATGAACTCTGGGGCAAAAAATTCTTTTGAATGCTTTTACCTGCACCCTTACCTACTATACCACCCGTAGCAATGGCAATTTTGGCTCTTTCTATTTGATAATTGGCATCTGAATTTCCCGGATTGGAGAAGCTCTCGATGCGGCTCATCCAGGTATCTACACGGTTCGGGAACAAACCCGGAGCGGCCTTAGCGGTAAGCACAAAAAATGCCAAACAAATAACACCGGTGCCCACTATGCCCAATAGGTATTTGATAGGATATCCTCCTAAAAAACACAACAACAAGACCATTGTGAAAATGATGGCCGCCGTAGAAAAGTTGGCCGGCAGAATCAAAACTATCACCACAAATACCGGAAGCCACAACGGCACTATACTCTCTTTAAAACTAACTTTCTTATCTCGAACCTTCGAAAGGTACCGTGCCACATAAATCATCAATACGACTGCCGCCAGATTAGAGGGCTGAAACCCGCCTACCAACGGAATACTGATCCATCGGCTGGCATTCGCCCCATCGATAGTAGTGCCTTGAGCCAATGTAAAGCCCAATAACACCAATATCACCGGAAGGGCAATCAATGATAACCCCTTAAAGAAATGGGTAGGTATTCTGTGCACGCCATAAATAATACCGAAACCTAAGACCAGAAGCATGGCGTGCCTCAACAAATGACCGAAAGTAGTACCGCTACCCACCACATATACCAAGTTACTACTGGCACTGTAGACAGGTAAAAAAGAGAACAAGGCCAAAAGGGCCACCACGGCCCAAATAGCTTTATCACCTCTTATATTTTGAAAAAATGTTTTCAACAGTCTCTATTTTCAGATTACTTAATCGACTATAAATTCTTTACGGCGTTCTTGAACTGATCCCCTCTATCCTCATAATTTTTAAATAGGTCGAAACTGGCACAGGCGGGGGACAACAAAACCGTATCACCTCTACCGGCTATTTTATAGGCTACTTTAACGGCCTCTTCCATCGCGTAGGTCTCTACTACGAGATCTACCACGTTGCCAAAGGCATCCTTCAATTTCTCATTGTCAAGCCCAAGGCATACGATTGCCTTTACCTTTTCACGAACCAATGGCATCAACTCTTTATAGTCATTGCCCTTATCTTGACCGCCAGCGATCCAAACTACAGGTGTTTTAACACTATCTAAAGCATAAAAGACCGAATTCACGTTGGTTGCCTTTGAGTCGTTGATGTATTGTACGTGATGTATTTTCAGTACTTTCTCCAATCGGTGCGGTGCGCCTTGAAAATTGGCGATACTCTCACGGATAGATTCTTTACGAATGCTTACCAATTTGGCTGCGGTCATGGCGGCCATGGTGTTTTTTACGTTGTGTTTGCCTTCTAAGGCTAGTGCTTCTGTTGTCATTTCGAGTGTTTCGTTAGTTATGTTCAGTATTATTTTATTGTCTTTTAAATAAGCGCCTTCTTCCAGTTCCTTTTCCAATGAAAATGGAAGCAATTTTGATTTGATCGGATGGTCTTTCATCCATTCGCTGATCACCGGGTCATCGGCATCATAGATGAAATAGTCTTCTTCGGTCTGATTCTCGGCGATACGAAACTTCGAGGCGATATAATTCTCGAATTTATATTCGTAGCGGTCTAAATGATCCGGTGTAATATTCGTTAAAATCGCTATGTGCGGAGCGAAATTCACGATTCCGTCTAACTGAAAACTGCTAATTTCCAATACATACAGGTCAAAATCATTTTCCGCTACCATTTGCGCATAGCTATCACCTATGTTGCCCGCCATACCCACGTGCAATCCGCCTTCTTTCAAAAGATGGTTCGTCAACATGGTCGTCGTGGTCTTACCGTTACTACCGGTGATGCCCACAATTTTGGCATCGGTAAATCGTGATGCAAACTCTATTTCAGAAATTACCGGAACGCCTTTTTCGACGAGCGCCTTTACCAACGGAACCCTATCGGGTATTCCCGGACTTTTCATGACCAAATCGGCATTCAGGATCTTTGCTTCCGTATGCCCCTCGGCTTCCCAATCAATATCAAAATGTTCAAGAACGTCTTTATACTTTTCTTTCAGCTTTCCGCTGTCGGATACAAAAACCTCATATCCTTTTTTCTTTCCTAAAATGGCGGTACCTACTCCGCTCTCGCCTCCGCCTAAAATCACCAACCGTTTCATCTTATCGTATCTTCAATGTTACGATGGTAAGAATGGCCAATAGAATACCGATGATCCAAAAACGGGTTACTATCTTACTTTCGTGATATCCCTTCTTTTGATAGTGGTGGTGTATAGGAGACATTAGAAAAATACGTCTGCCTTCACCGAATTTTTTTCTCGTGTACTTGAAATAACTTACCTGTATCATAACCGAAAGCGATTCGGCAAAGAAGATTCCGCAAAGCAGTGGAATCAACAGTTCTTTTCGAACGATGATGGCGATAACGGCTATAATACCCCCAATGGTCAAACTGCCCGTATCGCCCATAAAAACTTGGGCCGGAAATGTATTATACCAGAGAAAGCCCACTAATGCCCCAACAAAAGCGGTGATAAAAACCACCAATTCTCCAGAATTGGGTATAAACATGATATCGAGATAATCTGAAAATATGATGTTACCCGACACCCATGCAAAAACGCCCAGGGTAAATGCTATAATTGCCGAAGTACCCGCCGCTAGCCCATCGATACCATCGGTAAGGTTGGCTCCATTGGAAACGGCCGTTACGATCAATATGACAATAGGAATAAAAACCAACCACGCATAATCTTTGGCACCTTCACCTGCCCAACTGATAAAATCGCTATAGTCAAGCTCATTATTTTTAAAGAAAGGCACCGTGGTACTCGTCGATTTTATCTCGGAACCCTCTACATCTCGCACCTGGAATTGTTGGGTGATTTGACTGCTATTCTCTTCTTTCATGGTTACCCTAGGGTGAAAGTATAGCGTGGCCCCAACTCCCAAACCAAGTACCACTTGCCCCAACACCTTGAACCGCCCTTTCAGACCTTGCTTGTCTTTTTTGAATACCTTGATGTAGTCATCGGCAAAGCCGATAAAGCCCATCCACAGGGTAGTGACAATCAACAGTAAGATGTATATGTTCTCTAATTTGGCGAACAGCAGCACAGGAATCAAAGTCGACATAATGATGATCAAACCACCCATGGTCGGCGTGCCCGCCTTTTGCTGTTGGCCTTCAAGACCCAGGTCACGTATACTTTCGCCTATTTGTTGTTTTTGAAGAAAAAGAATAACACGCTTACCATACGCCGTAGCTATGAGCAAAGAGGTAAGAATGGCCATGGCCGCCCTAAAGGTCATGAACTGAAATAAGCTCGCCCCGGGCAACTGGTATTCTTTTTCCAAAAATTCGAACAAGTAGTACAACATAGCTTTCTAGTTTCTAGGTTCTGGTTATCCTAGGATGCGGTGGCCGATCAAGGCTATCACCATTTATTTATTCAAGTCTTTTAATAGGTTCTTTACAATCTTGAAATCATCAAAATCTATCCGTTTTCCATTGGTTTCTTGATAGGTTTCATGGCCCTTGCCCGCAATTAAGATGATGTCTTCCGACTCCGCCATTTGACAAGCGGCTTTAATGGCCTGTTCCCTATTTTCGATAGAAAGGGTTTTCTTGACATTCTGTGCTTCGACACCGGCTTCCATATCACTGATAATGGCACCAGGCGATTCACTTCTAGGATTGTCTGAAGTAAAAATCGCCTGATTGCTCATCTCCGATGCGATATGACCCATAACCGGACGCTTAGAGCTGTCTCTATCGCCACCACACCCCACAACGGTGATGACGCGTTCATTTCCAGTTCTCAACGTGTGGATAGTCTCCAACACATTTTTAAGTGCATCCGGCGTATGGGCATAATCCACTATCGCCGTTATCTTCGTCGCAGATATGTGGTGTTGAAACCTGCCATCTACATTATCGAGTTCGCTCAAAAGTCGAAGGGTCTCAAGTGTCTCGAGCCCCAATAAATCCGCTGTGGCGTAAATAGCCAACATATTCGAGGCATTGAAGTGGCCTATTAATTTTGACCACAGCTCCAGTTCGTTAATTTTTAACAGTTGCCCGGTAAACTGTGCCTCCAGTACCTGACCTCGAAAATCGGCGAAGTTCTGCAACGCGTAAGTATATTTTTTGGCCTTGGTATTCTGCAACATCACGGCTCCGTTTTTGTCGTCGATATTGGTGAGGGCGAAGGCTTTCTTCGGTAACTCGTCAAAGAGTATCTTCTTCGTGTCACGGTATTCGGCAAAAGTCTTGTGGTAGTCTAAATGATCGTGCGAAAGGTTCGTAAAGATGGCACCTTCAAAGACCAAACCTTTGGTTCTTTTTTGGTGAATACCATGGGAACTGACCTCCATAAAGCAAAATTCAACACCCACCTCGTTCATCAAACTTAGATGCTTGTTGATGGTCAGAGCATCGGGCGTGGTATGTGTGGTCGCATGAACCGTATCATCGACCATAATTTTTATAGTGGAAAGCAGCCCCACCTTGTACCCCGCTTTTTTGAACAACTGATATAACAGGCTACTGATCGTCGTTTTACCGTTGGTACCCGTAACCCCGACCAATTTTAGATTTTTAGAGGGATTACCGTAGTAATTGGAAGCCATGACCGCTAAAGCCGTGTTACCATCTTCGACCTCGACATAGGTAATACCATCGACCAACAACTGGGGGAATTCTTCACACACGATGGCTTTGGCCCCCAAATCGATCGCTCTTTGAATGTAAAGATGACCATCGGTCAGGGTTCCCTTGATGGCAACGAAAACATCGTCCATAGCAACTTTTCTCGAATCGAAACAGATTTCGTTCACCAAAATATCGGTAGAGCCGTTTAC
The DNA here is from genome assembly GCF_017810075.1 of Pseudozobellia sp. WGM2. GTDB lineage: Bacteria > Bacteroidota > Bacteroidia > Flavobacteriales > Flavobacteriaceae > JADNYK01. The sequence continues at coordinate 103,230 of NZ_JADNYK010000009.1, read as the reverse complement.
GGCATTAAGGCCGGCCCCGTATAGTATGTCCTTTAACAGTTTCAAGATAGCTCTAGCGTTATTTTCTTTGTTTGTCTGATGTCGGTACCCTGTGATACTGACTGTGTTTTTACTTTTCCGTTGCCTTTCACCTCTACTTCAATGCCGAGGTTTTCTAAAATCGAAATGGCATCCATACCGCTCATCCCTTTTACGTTAGGCACTTTATTGTATTTTTTTTGGGCTTCGGCGTAGTATTCTTGATAGTTCTTTTCCAAATCTTCATCCTCTACCTTATCCATCTCGACCTCGTCGATCAATGGCGAAGTGGCGTATACCTTTTGTGCTATGGATTTAAATACCGGACCGGAAACATCGGCACCATAGTAACCCACACTCTTGTCTGGCTCATGAATGACCACGATACAGGAGTACTTCGGATTATCCGCAGGAAAATATCCAGCGAACGTAGAAATGTATTTTAGCTTGTCAGGATCTTTTGAAACATAATTCTTTTGGGCCGTACCCGTTTTCCCAGCCATTGAGAAATTAGGAGAATAAAGTCCGTGACCGGTACCATAATCTTTCTCCACTACATTTTTCAAAAGCTCTTGAACCTTTGCTGCCGTTTCTTTTGAACAGATAGAAGCATCGATTACCTCTTTATCGAATTTTTCGATGGTCTGGTTCCACTCCTTTACTTCTTTGATCAATCTTGGCTTTACCATTTCACCATCGTTGGCAATGGCATTGTAAAATGTCAGCGTTTGCAGGGGCGTCATAGAAACTTCATACCCATAGGCCATTTGCGCCAATGAAAGACCCGACCAACCTTTATCGCCCGGTGATCGAAGAACGGGCTTACCTTCGCCCCTGATGGGCAGGTCAAGCTCACGATGAACGTTCATCGCCATCAAACGGTTTACGAACTTATCAGGGTTCGACTTGTACCCATTATGGATTACCTGGGCAAAAGCCGTATTCGAAGACACCTCAAAAGCCTTGGCAAAAGAAATTTCACCATAGCCGCCATGCTTCGAATCTCGAACCGTGTGGTTGTATATTTTCCATGTTCCCTTTTCGGTGTCGATGATATCGCTGGTATCTTTCACTTGATCCTCTAAGGCGGCCACCATGGTCATCAACTTAAAGGTCGACCCAGGTTCGTGAGACTCACCAATGGCGTAATTCAACCGCTCGTAGTATTTTCCGGCTTCGGTACGACCCAAATTGGAAATCGCCTTTACCTCGCCGGTCTCGGTTTCCATAACAATGACACAGCCATGGTCCGCTTTATATTTTTCCAACTGCCCCAATAAAGCATGGTGGGCAATATCCTGTATATTGATATCGATGGTAGAAATAACGTCATAACCGTCTTTGGGCTCAACAATGTTCTCCCATCCGATAGGCTTCCATTGGCCTTTTGCTATCTTTTGCTTTAATCTTTTGCCTTCGACCCCTCTTAAATACTGACCGAAAGCGCCTTCCAATCCCACTCGTGTATAATACCCGTTCTCATCGACACGCTCATAACCCACGCTACGTTCCGCAATCTTACCTAAAGGATGCTCACGAACGGTTTTTTGCTCGATGATCAAGCCGCCCTTATACGGACCTTTATTAAAAAGTGGAAACTCTTTTACCGCCATGTAATCGGAATAGTCCAAATTTCTGGCAATCAAGGCATACCTGTTTTTGTTCACTCTGGCCTTTCTGAATACCTGCTGATAATGTGAAGACGATTTGCCCAACATTTTAGACAGGGCATTTGAAAGCGGAACTATATTCTCTTTGAAATCGACATCTTTTACCGCAACGGCGTCAAATCGAATGGTATAGCGAGAAACCGAAGTAGCCAACAAACTACCATCATCGGAATACAGGTTACCCCGATTCGGCGCAATGGTAAACATCTTCTCGGTACGCTTCATGGCCAGCGCTTGGTACTTTTCGCCCTGCACCAATTGAATGTCGACCAGTTTGAATAGAATGGCCCCGGCGAACACGAATAGACATGCCACCACGAAGTACAATCGGGTCAATATGTTCTTTTCGGTTACGGCCACTATTCTTCTTTATTTTCTGATTTTACTTTTATCTGTTTGGGAGGAACCGCCGGCGGAAACAAGCCTTTCTCCTCTACAATCTGCATTACCGTAGATTCTAGCTTTAGTTTTTGCACATCGGAACGTACATCAACAAACTCACTGCGCAATTCTTTCACCTCTTCGTTCAAAGCGGCAATCTGGTGTACTTTTTTATCTGCGCTATGCGAACTACCGATCATTACCGTGGCCAAGAAAGAAATAAAGAGAATGAACAGCCAATGCTTGGGCGCATCGTCGCTCACCAGAAACTTTCCTTTTAGTATGTTCAATAATCCGTTTTTCACTTCTACTCTTATTTAATCCTGTATGCGTTTCGCAATTCTTAGCTTCGCACTTCGAGCGCGATTGTTTCTTTTTATCTCTTCCCGTGAAGGAACTATCAATGGGCCCACTTTCTTGAACGGTACCGAAATGTTTCCGTAGAAATCTTTTTCCGGTTCCCCTTCGAATTGCCCTGCACGTATAAAGCGTTTCACCAAACGGTCTTCTAGAGAGTGGTAGCTGATAAGGCTCAACCTTCCGCCTTCATCCAACAAATCGGGTGTTTGCAGCAAAAACTCCTCGATCACGGCAATCTCTTGATTTACCTCTATGCGTATGGCCTGATAGATCTGTGCCAAAATTTTATGCTCCCTGCCCTTGGGCAAGAACTTCTGCAACACCTCTTTCAAACGGGCCGTGGTCTTGATCGCGCCATTACTTCGCTGCTCTATGATTACCGTTGCCATTGCATTGGCATTGCGAAGGTCACCGTACTGAAAAAGCACTTTTCTCAACTCGTCGTAATCGTATTTGTTGACCACATCATAGGCCGACAAAACATTGCGCTTGCTCATTCTCATATCGAGGTCGGCATCGAAACGGGTAGAAAAACCACGTTCGGCCTTATCGAACTGATGTGATGAAACCCCGAAATCGGCTAAAATTCCGTCCACTTTCCGAATGCCATAGAACTTTAAAAACTGTTTGATGAACCTGAAATTCTCTCCGATCAACGTAAACCTATCATCGTCAAGGGCGTTTTCAAACGCATCTTCGTCTTGATCGAAAGCGAACAATTTTCCTTCGCTTCCCAATCGTTTCAATATCTCTTTTGAATGCCCACCGCCACCGAAAGTAACATCGACATACACACCATCTTCTTTTATGGCCAGCCCGTCAACGGACTCTTGCAACAAAACCGGGCTATGATACATCTTCTCCATCGTCTCCGTCATCACCCATGACTTCTTCGGCCAATGCGGCAAAGTCTTCCGCAGTTTCTTCCAGAACCTTCTCGTAGCTGTCCTTATCCCAAATCTCAATAATATTGATAGCGGAACTCAGCACTACCTCTTTATCGATCTTGGCAATCTCAACAAGATTTTTAGGTATCAACAACCGTCCGGTGGCATCGACCTCTACCATCTTTACCCCTGCCGAAAAACGTCGAATAAAATCGTTGTTCTTTTTCTTGAACCGATTCTTCTTGTTCATCTTCTGCATGAGCAAATTCCACTCTTCCATCGGGTACAATTCCAAACAGGGCTGAAAAACCGACCTTTTGATCACAAAGCCTTTATTTAGCACAGGTGCCATCTGATTTTTTAGCGCAACCGGAACCATTACCCTACCTTTGGCATCAGCTTTACAATCGTATGTTCCAATGAAATTGATCACTTAAATGGCTAGTTTTTCAGTACTATAACTCAAAATTACAAATTTTATTACCACATTTTACCACAATTTACCACTTTGTTGATAAATAGTGGCTTTTGTGCATATGTTATGTACACCGAGCTTAAGTATTATCGGAGGTTGTATTGTGGGATAGCGATAAAATTGATTACTTTATAGCCCATTAAATGATATTGCCGTAATAATGAAATGCCTATATTTGGCCACGACGATAAGCACCCCTGAATGGAAAACAATATTATAGAAGAGGGAAAATACAGGTACTTGGAAATAGGGGAAGGCTCCCCCATCATTATTTTGCACGGCCTTATGGGCGGGCTTAGTAACTTTCACGGTGTCACCGATTATTTCCCCAAAAAAGGATACAAAGTTCTGGTGCCCGAACTACCTATTTACGACATGCCCATGTTGAAGACCAACGTGAAGCAGTTCGCTAAATTTCTTGAAGATTTCATTGAATTCAAGGGCCTAAAAAACGTGATTTTATTGGGCAATTCACTAGGTGGGCATATCGGACTCTTACATACCAAAATGTACCCTGAAATGGTAAAGGCACTCGTTATTACCGGAAGTTCCGGGCTTTATGAGAGTGCTATGGGCGATGGCTACCCCAGAAGGGGCGACTATGAATTTATCAAAAAGAAGGCCGAGGCCGTTTTTTACGACCCCGCCGTTGCTACCAAAGATATCGTTGACGAAGTTTTTGCCACCGTTAACGACCGTAATAAAATAATCAAGACCTTGGCCATTGCCAAGAGCGCCATTCGACACAATATGGCGAACGACCTACCGACAATGGAAACCCCGACCTGTATAATTTGGGGAAAGGAAGACGAGGTAACCCCACCCGACGTGGCCGACCTGTTTCATGAGCTCTTGCCCGATTCTGAATTGTTCTGGATCGAGAAATGTGGTCACGCCCCGATGATGGAACACCCCGAAGAGTTCAATACCATATTGGCCGCCTGGTTCGAGAAACGAGGTTTCTAATTGGTCGATCAGGGCTGAGCGCTGCCATTCTTTTTTACTTTTATATTAACTTAGGCTTGTTCTAGAACCTAAATTTTTACCGTGCATATTAAATCGGCTAATTTTATCATCAGTAATACCGACGTGGCCAAGTGCCCGAACGAAGTCTTGCCCGAATACGCCTTTATCGGCCGATCCAATGTGGGCAAATCGTCGCTTATAAACATGCTGACCGAGCGTAAAAGTTTGGCGAAGACTTCCGGGCGGCCGGGAAAGACCCAACTGATCAACCATTTTAAAATCAATGAAAATTGGTTTTTGGTCGATTTACCGGGCTATGGCTATGCCCGTGTCTCTAAAAAGAGCAAAAAAACCTTTCAGAAATACATTACCGATTACTTCGCCAAGCGAGAACAACTGGTCTGTGCCTTCGTCTTGGTCGACATTCGGCACGAGCCCCAAAAAATCGATATGGAATTTATGGAGTGGCTCGGTGAAAACAGCGTGCCCTTCTGCATCATCTTTACCAAGGCCGATAAACTAAAACCACAGGCCATCGAAAGAAACGTGACCACCTATCTCAAAGAATTGGAAAAAGGGGTGTGGGAAGAGGCCCCTGCCTATTTTATCACCTCATCTTCTAAAAATCTCGGTCGCGACGAACTGCTGGCCTATATCGAAGGTATCAACATCGAATTCTTTAAGGCGCTTCAAAACTAAGCCCGCAGTTGGCGTTCGATAAGTGCGATCAGTTCCTTTGCATTCTCCAATTCGTTCAAGGCCTGCGTACCCACAAAAAGTTCAAGCGTGTTATCGGTAGCTGCCAATACCACGGGATAACTGAATTTGTGCGAGAATTTCGAAGCGTAGTTTTTCTTGAACTCGTCTTTGTGCAAAAACTCCATTTCAATGGCGCTGGTTTCGCGAAACTTTTTCCACGTGCGATTTTCGGTAAATGCCCCGTAGGTAATAGCGCAAAGGTTACACGCATAGGTCGACGGACTCAAAATTTTATGCGCCCCGTCGATTACCTTACTTTTTAGGTCGGCATCTGCGTGGTACACAAAAATCAATTTTCGAATTCTCTCGTTCTCCATAATTGTAAGGTAATATGCTATATTTATGGTGTAATCGTAAACCGACCCATGACCCAAAAACTGCCTTTCGTTCTTTTCTTGGCCCTGTTACTGGTTTGTTGTAAGTCTCAAAAACCCAAAGTTACTTACACTTCCGAGAATTTAAAGATCATACCCCTTACCGAAAATAGCTTTATTCATGTTTCTTATTTGCAAACGGATTCCTTTGGAAAAGTGGCCTGTAACGGACTCGTGTATATGAACGGAAACGAGGCCGTAGTGGTCGATACGCCCGTGGATGCCGAGGTAAGCGAAGAATTGATCCGTTGGATTACAGAAACACGGCAAACAACCATTACCGCCGTGGTCGCCAACCATTTTCATGACGACTGTGTGGGCGGGCTGGAAGCCTTTCACCAAAAAGGGATTCCCTCCTACGGCAATGAACTGACGCTAGAGCTGGCCGAAAAAGAAGGCAACCACATACCGCAAAACGGCTTTACCGAAACCTTGGAAATGCCGGTGGGCAATGGTAAGATCATCCACCGATTTATAGGTGAAGGCCATACCCGAGACAATATAGTGAGCTACGTACCCGAAGACCAGCTGCTTTTTGGTGGCTGTTTGGTAAAGGAAATGAATGCCAGCGAAGGCTACTTGGGCGATGCCAATGTTAGCGAATGGAGCACCACCGCCCTGCGCGTGAAAAATGCCTTTCCTGAACTAAAAATTGTGATCCCCGGCCATGGCTCACATGGCGGAACGGAATTGCTCGACTATACCGCTCAACTTTTTAAAGAACCCTAATGAAATTGAGGTCTCGACTACGCTCGACCTGACAAAAATTAAAAAAAACTAATGAGGTCTCGACTGCGCTCGACCTGACCAAGATTGAAAACCAAAACACCGAGTTCTCGACTGCGCTCGACCTGACACGTATACCAACATAAATGCAAACCCGAACCCACATGAAGAATTACTACCTCTTACCCCTCATCGCCCTTTTTATTTTGGGTTGCGCCGAAAAGAAAACCGCCGAGCGCACACCGCCCGTAACCGCTCCTTTTGATAATGTAGACACCCTCAGCATCAACGATTGGTGGAACCGCGCCGAGAACCCCATAATCGATTTAAATGTAGAACGTGATCAAGTGGTAGCCTTTGGCATCTATACCGTTTCCGGGGGCGTGCTAAAAATGAGTGCCCAGCTCTACCCCCTATATCCGGAGGAGACCAGAAAGGTACGTCTCGAAGTACAACAAGAAGGGGAATGGAAAGAAATACAGTCCGCAGAGGTAAACGACCTGGGCTGGTCGGCCCTTTTTCGAGTTGAGAATTGGGACGATACCGCCAATGTGCCCTACCGCATCCGCCATGGCGAAAAAGCGATGTACGAGGGCCTCATTCGTAAAAATCCCGTGAACAAAAATGAGGTTTCCATTGCCGCCCTGAGCTGCAACAGCAACCAAGACCGGGGCATGCGCGAAAACTATGTGCGCAACATCAACCACCAAGACCCCGACCTTATCTTTTTTGCGGGCGACCAATCGTACGACCATACCGAGCATACGGCCGCATGGCTCAAATTCGGGCTGCAGTTTCGGGAAACCTTTAGAAACCGGCCTGCCATTAGCATACCCGATGACCACGATATCGGCCAGGGCAACCTTTGGGGCGAAAATGGTAAAAAGTCCGTCGTAAAAGGTTCCAATGACGGCGGCTACACCTACCACCACGAATACGTGAAAATGGTAGAGCGCTGCCAAACGGCCCATTTGCCCGACCCCTACGATCCTACTCCTATCGAACAGGGTATTGGTGTCTATTATACCAACCTCAGCTGGGGCGGTGTCGATTTTGCCATTCTGGAAGACCGCAAGTTCAAATCTGGGCCGAACGGAAAAATACCGCAGCAAGGGCCGCGACCCGACCATATTCGCAACCCCGAGTACGACCCGGCGAGTATCGATCTACCGGGGCTCACCCTTTTGGGCGACCGTCAGTTGCAATTTTTGGAAGATTGGGGGCAGCAAAACCCCGACCACCTGAAAGTGGTGCTATCACAGACCGGCTTTTGTGGGGGTGCCCATATTCACGGAAACAAGGAAAATAGGCTGCATGCCGACCTCGATAGTAACGGTTGGCCGCAAACGGGCCGAAACAAGGCGCTACAGTTGATCAAAGATGCCAAGGCCATACACATTGCCGGCGACCAGCATTTGGCGACCGTAATTAAACAGGGCATTAACGAATTTGGCGATGGCCCCTGGTCTTTTGTGGTGCCCGCCATCGTGAACGATTATTACAGCCGCTGGTGGTGGCCCGAAGATGAAAAGGCCGGCCCCAACCCCAATACCGATACCAGCCTACCGTGGACAGGCGATTATCTCGACGGTTTTGGCAACAAGATAAGTATGATGGCCTACGTCAACCCTGAAAGCCAATCGGCCGGGGGCGGTTACGGACTTACCCGATTGAACAAGCAGGATGAAACTGCCACTTTTGAATGTTGGGCCCGTGATGCCGATGTAACTCAAGCCAACGCCCAACAATTTGAGGGCTGGCCGATTACGGTAGCGTTAGAATAGAAAAAATAGTATTTTTAAGGCTTTACTCCCCCCCAGATTTAAGATATGGCTGATTACGCTTTTCTGTAAAGAAAGGTGAATCGCTTGCGGTATTTTGCGATTGGAAAAGATGGGTTTGACAAGACCCATGCTCTTTGGCAATAAAACACTAAATATAAGTCACTTAAATAGTATGGAGTAATATATATTTATGTGAAGCCAATAATTAAGAGCAACAGAACGGAAACAAAAATTGAAAATTAAATTATATGAAAGCAAGTACTCAATATAACGACTTTAAAGGAACCGTTTCTGCGGATATATCTGACGCATTTGGTGGTCCTAAAGGAGATGATATTAAAAGTTTAGCAAGGTTTTTTGACTTGAATTTTGAAAGATTTGAACCTATCGGAATATCACTTTATGGAACTGACGGTTTTAGTGTTTCACTTCTTTGTGTTGACAAAGAAAGAAGTACAGAGGAAAAAGAACACATTGTGAGTATGTCGTGCGAAGTTGAGGACGAAAAAGAAATTATTGACATTCTTTTTAAACGATTACATATAGTTCTTCACAACCGATTTGACGATAAATATCCGAATTTGGACTATGACGAAGAAGTGAATTTTAGTGATTTTCACGAAACCGAAGAAGAATAACTATTGGCAACACCGTATAAAAATAATTGCGGTGTAGTGCTAAATCAAAGGTCGTTGCATGTTTGTAACTTCTGATTTTCCTTCGGAAAATCCTCGCATACAAACCCGCAACTATTCTTATACATAAACGTTGTGGTGCATTTAAAATAACCTACCAATGAAAATTGAATCATTAAAAATAGAAAACTTCCGTGCCTTTAAAAACGAAACAATTGAATTTGATGATTACACCTCATTTGTAGGTCCAAATGGAGTTGGTAAGTCGACAGTTTTTCATGCACTTAATTTATTCTTTAGACAGAGCAAAGACAGTCAAACCGATTTGCTGAAACTTTCATCGAATGACTTTCACCATGCCAATATAAGTCAGCCGATAAGAATTACGGTTACTTTTTCTGCCTTATCAGACCAAGCGAAAGAAGAGTTGGCAGATTATGTTCGACAAGATAAATTGATAATAACGGCTATTGCTGTTTATGATGCTATTACTGAAAAGGCAGATGTAAAGCAGTTTGGAAACAGATTAGGAATGGAGGGGTTTCGAAAGTTTTTTGAAGCTGATAAAAGCGGAGCAAAAGCAGCGGAATTAAAGGAAATATTCAAATCATTCAGGGAAAAGTATAAGGACATTTCTAGTGCCAATTCAAAGGCAGATATGATATCCGCATTACATGATTACGAGAGCAAAAACCCTGAAAAATGTGTCTTAATACCAAGTGAAGACCAATTCTATGGGGTTTCACGCGGAGTTAATAAATTAGAATCTCACATTCAATGGATTTTTGTCCCAGCGATAAAAGACGCAACTGAAGAAAGTGAAGAATCTACCAAATCAGCTTTAGGACAATTACTAGCTAGAACTGTCCGTTCTCAAGTATCTTTTGACGAGAACATTAGGGATTTAAGAAACAATGTGCGAGCTGAATATCAGAAGCTCTTAGACGCAGAGCAAAAAACTCTTGATGATATTTCGGGTTCTCTACAGAATAGATTATCAAATTGGGCACACCCAAATATTACCGCTTCAATTCAGTGGAAACAAGACCCTGACAAATCAATCAAGATTGAAGAACCCTTAGCAGGACTTAAAGTTGGTGAAAGGGGATTTGAAGGTGAATTGTCAAGGTTTGGACATGGCTTGCAACGCTCGTATATGCTCGCTTTGCTTCAGGAACTATCAATGTTTGACCCTGAAAACGTTCCTACTTTATTAATGGGGATTGAAGAACCGGAGCTATTTCAGCACCCACCACAGGCAAGGTATTTGGCCGAAACTTTAATTGAGTTATCTGAATCAAATTCTCAAATTATTATCTGTACACATAGTCCTCTATTTATTCCAGGCGATAGCTTTGATAAGATTAGACTTGCTCGTGAAGAAGGAGAACCGAGTGAAACAAAAATTAAAAGACTGACCTATGAATCTTTGGCCACAGAATTACATTCTGTTGGAGAAAAGCTTGTGACTGAAAGTGGAATGGTTGCCAAACTTTACCCTTCGCTAAATCCAGTTGTGAATGAAATGTTCTTCTGTAAAAAATTGATTTTAGTTGAAGGTCATGAAGATATTGCATACATAAGCTCTTACTTGCTCTTAACAGATGGTATGACCGAGTTCAGGCGCCATGGTTGTCACATTGTTCCCGTAGAAGGGAAAAACAAGTTAATCAAGCCGTTAGCAATGGCAAAACTTCTTGACATACCAACTTTCGTTGTCTACGATAGTGATACTGATAAAACAACGGAACATGAGGTTCCAAAACATAAAAAAGATAACAAAGCAATTCTCTCATTAAAAAACTATGCAGATGTTGACGAGTGGCTTGCAAGTACGGTAATTAAAGATAACTTGACCGCATGGCAAACCAACTTGACAAATGAAATTATTAATGAACTCGGACAGGATTTAAAAAAATATGAAGACGAAGCAGCTGCATTTTATGGAAATGCAGGTGGATTAAAAAAGAATCCTCTAGCGATTGCAAAGAGTTTAGAATTAGCATGGAATGAAGGAATCAAATCTCAGTTGCTAATCGACTTAACTGCTAGAATTATAGAATTTGTGAAAAAATAAAACACGAAAGTACAACTAGGTATATAGTGCATAGCCGCCCTGCGGGACGACAACGCACCATATACAAACCGATAATGCACAATTAAAACAAAACTGAATGAAGAATAAAAAAAGTTTCACGAAAATATTGTTCAGATTAATTTTTGACGACAACCGAATGTTTTTTGCATTCTTGATTACTATTTTAGGTGGTCTAACGGTTTTTTTTGTTTTAAGTAAAAACTTTTTTGAAGATGAATTAATTTCTGATAAAACAGATTCAATAAAGATTCTAGTTTTAATTACCGCTTTATTAACAGCTGCTCTTCCTTTACTCGTAAAATTTTTAAATTCTGACAAAGAAAAAAACAGTATTGAAACTCTATACAGATACAAACGTGAAATTGAGAAGCAAAATAATTTAACATCCTCTATTAATGAAGCTTTACTAAAAAACCCAAAAATTTTAGATGTTGAAAAAACTATTTACAGCAAAGTAGTAGATAATTTGGAAGATTCTCTAATATCAAAACTTGATAAAAGATTCAAGAAAGGAATAGAGGCAGAATTTATCTCAAATGCGTTGATTACTGAACTATCGCCTTTAACAGAAAATACCGAGCAATATATTGACCGAATTCAACGAAATTCAATAGTAAATTTAGTGATTGGTATTATTGGTACAATTGCATCTATAACAATTTTAGCTCTTTCGATTCTATCTGATAATACATATGCTGACATCAGCAGTTTTGTTCTTCACTTTTTACCCAGAATTACTTTTGTAGTTTTCATTCAGTTATTCGCTTTCTTCTTTTTAAGACTTTATAAAAACAACTTAGAAGATGCTAAGTATTTTCAAAATGAACTTACAAACCTTTCCGCTCTTTCATCCTCTTTAAAAATTGCTTACATTACTAAAAATGAAAAATTAGTAGAGCAAATAATTCTAAATTTATCAAAAACTGAGCGGAATTTTAAATTACAAAATCAAGAAACATTATTAAATATTGAAAAAGCAAAAATTGAAAAAGATTTTGATTTAGAAACTGTCTCTGCATTTAAAGATTTTTTAAAATCATATCGTAAAGAATAACGGTGCATAACAAAGAACTGAGTTAAAAAACAAACAAATTTTTCTTTGATCTGAGACCATACTTTTCTAGGCCCATAGATTTAAAAATAAATTGAAGCTAATGACCATTGTCTATTTTATGCAAATTGTTACGGCCTTAGAGATTAAACATCATTCAATGGAACAAGGTACATTACAAATTATTATTTCTTCAATAATAGCATTCGTTGCAATTTTGTCTTTTGTTTTCAATATTCGAAATAATAAAAAAATTAAAGAGTTAAAGGAGTCCAAAGAAGAATTAGCCAAAGCCATAAAAACTTTAAGCCGGCATACACCTAACTATTCATACAGAATAAAAAGACAAGTAAAAGAATTTCATTTAGATGGAAATGGTAATGCAGTGATTCAATCGTTATGGGATGGGCTTGAACCCTTTCAAGAGTTTTCAAATCTAAAAATACCTTACACTTTTACAGCAGAAGGAAATGGTGTTCGAATTTCTAAACCTGTAGTCATAGAATTAAATGATTCAGATTACCCAGTTGTAATGCGTGATTTAAAATTTCGTTCCAATGGAAAAGATTACTCTGAATACAAAGGTAATTTCACAATATTAGGTCATTGTTCTACTTCGGATTGTAAAATTGGATTTAAATGTACTCAAGAAGTTGAAAAAGGTTACACCAGTACTAAAAAGGAAGCTCAACAACGCTACAAGAACACTGATTGGGAAAATGAATATTGTGCTTCAAAAGTTTTAGTCCCAATGGATGAATTAGAATTAGCCATAATATTTCCATATGAGTTAAAAGAACTATCTGGAAAACCTTACCCAGTTTGTTTTGTAAGTGGTACACATACAATACATATAAAAGAAACAGAAATAATTCAAAACGGATTTGAATATGAGTTTGATAAAAAGGCTACTTTAAGAGTTAAAGATCCAACTCCTGGCCTAACCTATGCAATTAGTTGGATGCCACCAGATTCTGAGGTCAACTAATAAATGTACATTGCCAATTGCAGGTTTTATATATTACATATTGTTTCCGTTAATTATATTTCATTAGGTATAACACTAAAAAAAATCAAATAAATTATACCCGAAAAGGTATAAATCACACCTCTTCAACTGAAGACCTACTGCTTTCGTACAGCGCATTCTTTGTGGTTTTTCGCTGCCTAGGGCAAGGGGCACAACAGCTATATGCAATCTGGTCGACAGATTTTATTCCCAATATCGCAAAATCACTAGAGGCACGTCCGCTCCCGCGGACTCGTTACGAAACATGCCACGGCATTAAGCGGAAGCCGGATTACCATGGCATATTTATGGTGATTTTGCTATATTTCCATAAAATCCGCCGGACTTCACATAGCGCGGTGTTGGCAACAAGTTAAAATGACCACGAACAAGAAAGAATATATTAGAAAAGGGAAATGTATTTGGTGCTTAAAATCGAAACCAGAAGTGGGTTTTTACACTAAACCACACACAATCCCAAAAAAACTAAATTCTCACAACATTGGATTTGATATTTGTGATTCCTGCAATAATTTTTTCGGTAGTGATAATAAATTGGATAAAGTGACATATTCAGTTGACAAGGTTTTAAAGGAGTTTTTCAATGTTCATAAATTTCTACTTACCAATAAAAAAGATTCTAATTCTTGGAAAAAATTCAAATCTCAATTTTTCAACTATTATCACACTAGCAAAACCTTAAAGTTGAATATTGATTACAGACGAAATGCAACATATGCAAATCAATTAACTCGAAAATTTAAAAGAGGTATTTACAATATTTTTCTTCAAGAATACCATCGAAATACAGAAAATGGACTTGACAATAAATTCGATAGAATAAGAGAATTTGTAAGACACGATAGTGGAGAATTACCTTTATATTATTTAAAGAGTAGTGATGGCGTAAGAATCACAGAAGATTTGGAATTATCACACGAACTTCCGTTTAATGACTACGGACTTGAGATTTTAGATAAATATGGATTTTACCATTTAAGTATGACAGGCTTGAATTTTTATGTCGAGGCGACTGCAAAAGCAAAATTAAATTTTGACTATTTAATTAAAGATAGTAAATACCAAATAGGTACAGGTTTTGTGTTTAGGGAATTAATTGAACTGAAAAAATTAAATGAAATAGATTTTACACTTCGAAATTGGAATTAAAAAAACCAGTTGCCAACACCGGTAACCGTTGCACAAGCCCCTGATCGGCAACAAAAAGGGATTGTTATAAGCCTCTTTAAGGGGCTTTTTTCTTTCAGGTCCAGTGTTGAAAAGTCAATTTTTGAAGCTTTACAGATGGGCCGAATAGGAATCGAGCGGATTTTATTCCCAATACCGAAAAATCACTAACGGCACGTCCGCTCGCGCGGACTCGTTACGAAACATGACATGGCATATTTATGGTGATTTTGCTATATTTCATAAAATCCGCCGGACTTCACATAGCGCGGCGTTGTGTGTAATTTGAACAAAATCTTATGAATAGAGCAATCACATATATTTTCTTAATTCTTGCATTTGGTTGTAAAGCCCAAGAAAAGGAAAGTAGATTTGAATGGAACCTTGAAAAGAAAAAATCCATAACAAAAACAGAAATGATTCAACAAAATGGAGTTCAAAAAATTGGAAAGCCGATACAGAAAATTTAGAAATTAGCGGAAAACCAATGATAAACGGAGTTTTTCCAGTTCCTGATTATGATCTAATTGACACCACTTTCAACGGCTTGGGAAATTCAGGTAATTGGAAAGGGTTTGACTTAAAAGACAAGAAAATAATCTATCATTCTTTGTACATAAATAAAAATGCGATTAACCAAGAATTTATAGATGACAAACCAAACGAAGTTTTCTTCACAATTGCGGTTTTGACTGATAGCATTGATTTAAAAAGATATTCACATACAAATGTAAGTATTACATCAAGAAATCATCCACATTACATCGGACAAGGATTTGTTAAAACAAAGTCTAACGAAATACAATTTATTTCATTTTTGACTGCGGATAGAAATGACTATGCAATCGTCAATATGCGATTGTTCGATTTAAGAATTGGAAGAATAATATTAATTGCACCTCAAAAGGATGGAACTCTGCGTTCATTGCAACTAAATTCAACGATTATGTCTTCGCAAGAAATGGACGAACATATTGAAAACCTAATGTCTAATGATAAAAAAGTAATTGAATTTTTTACTAAACCGGATAATATATAAAAACCACAAACAACAATAGTTACCGTTGCACAAGCCCCTGACCGGCAACAAAACGGATTGTTATAAGCCTTTTTTTTGATGGGTATACCATGTGATTTTCTCACTTGTATTTTTCCCTTTTACGTATCTTTCGGTACGACAATCAAATATCAAAACGCACGACTTCACATAGACCTGCGTTATGGGCAAATTGACAAAACCCTTTCGAATTTAAGACACGGAACAAAAAAGTGGAGTTCAGAAACCACTATAAAAACGAGGCGAAACCGAAAAGCCTTATGATTAGGCAATTTTAAATAACTAATAAATGAATAAAAATTCTTACCTCATATTGATAGCTATTTTCATGGCTTCAACATTTCTTTTTTCAAGTTGCGCTTCGATTGTAAGCAAAAGTAGATATCCAATATCAATCAATAGTACCCCGTGTGAAGCCAAAATTGTTATTAAAGACAAGAAAGGAATTGAAATCTTTTCTGGACAAACACCAGCAAATCTAAAACTTAAATCAGGAAGTGGATTTTTTGGAAAAGCAAGATATCAAGTAACTTTCACAAAGAATGGTTATGATTCAAAAACTGTTCCTGTAGAATTTAGACTTGATGGTTGGTATTTTGGAAACATACTTTTGGGTGGACTTATAGGAGTGTTAATAATTGACCCTGCGACTGGAGCAATGTATAAATTAGATACTGAATTCCTAAATGAAACATTGGTGCTATCAACCGCAAGTAATCAAAAAGAGGAACTAAAAGTTTATGCCTTGAATGAAATCCCTACTGAATGGAACAATCATTTAGTAAAAAGTAATTAAAAACCAGCCCATATCACCGTATTAGAAAAATTGCGGTTTAGTGCTTACTCAAAGGCCGTAGGATAAGTGGACTATTTGCAAGAACCGCCGCCACGGCTCAACTACTCGACATATCAGGACGCTATATGCAATCTGGTCGACAGATTTTATTCCCAATACCGCAAAATCACTGACGGCACGTCCGCTCCCGTGGACTCGTTACGAAACATGCCACGGCATATTTATGGTGATTTTGCTAAATTTCCATAAAAAACCGCCGGACTTCATATAGCGCGGCGTTGGCTTTAATTTAAAGAATAACCATAAGTAAACATTTAAGTTTACTTTTTTTATTTTTTGTAAACTTATATATTGACTTTTTGATATATTTGTAAACATAAAAGTTTACATTATTTATGTTTTGTAAACTTAAATAATTACAAAAAATGAGAAATAAGCGAAAACTTTTAATCGAACAATTGGACCAAAAGCTACAACCATTCTCTGAAAGCAGAAAGGTCCTGGTCCCGGAACGTGGATGGATAAATACTATTCGAACTGCACTTAATATGACCCTGGCCCAACTTGGTGCTAAACTAAATATTACAAGACAAGGCGTAAATAGAATTGAGGAAAGTGAGGCTAATGGCACGATAACACTCAATTCTTTAAAAGATGTTGCCATGGCTCTAGATTTAAAATTGGTATATGCACTGGTCCCAAAAAATGAGACCATAGACGATTTAATACAGAAAAAAGCAGATAAACTGGCCCAAAAAATAGTATTACGGACCAATCAAAATATGAAATTAGAGGACCAAGGAATAGGAGATGACAAGATAGCCAAAACCATAAAGGAACTTGCTAATGAAATAAAACGAGAAATGAGAAAGTCATTATGGGATTAGAATTCGTTTACAAAAATGGACATACACCTTTAGATGAAGAAGAAAAGGATGGTCTTAAAATAAAATCAATTACGACTCAAGGAGAGTTGGATGAATTTCAGCAACTGAACATTGAAAAAGCTGTCGAATGGACTATTCACACAAATTTGAAACCTGAAAATATTTTGACAGAAAAGTTTGCTAAAGACTTACATAAAAAATGTATGGTGATGTATGGAAATGGGCTGGTGAATTTAGAAGAACTGAAAAAAATATCGGAATTCCATTTACAAAAATTGGGCTTGAATTAAAAAATTTATTGGACGACACCAAATATTGGATAGAAAACAAAACCTTTTCACCAGAAGAAATAGCAATTAGATTCAAGCATCGAATAGTATCTATTCATTGTTTCCCAAATGGGAATGGAAGACATTCAAGAATGATGGCGGACATAATTATGGAATCAATATTTGGAAATGAAATATTTTCGTGGCATCAGTCAAATATGGTAAAAGCTAACGAAATAAGAAAAGAGTATATTAATACATTGAAAGAAGCTGACAATGGAAATGTTAAACCACTAATTGAGTTTGCAAAAAACTAAGGCCAACAAAGAACTGAGGTGAAAAACAAACAAATTTTTCTTTGATCTGAGACCATACTTTTCTAGGCCCATAGATTCTATAATCGGTTTCTTTGAGCTTTTTTCATTCGATTCATCTTCTATTTATCCAGGCAATACGGAAACATAAGTTTCGTCATAGGGCCTTCCCCAAAAAATGAAGACTTACCGCTTTCGTATAGCGCATTCATCGTTATTTTTCGCTGCTTTGGGCAAGAGGCACAAGGGCTATATGCAATCTGGTATGCTCCTTTGTATTTTTCTTTTTTACGTAACTTACGGTACGACAACCGAAATGCAATCGCATGACTTCATATAGCCCTTTGGTAAAATAAAATATGACACATACTAAATTCTTCACGGCATACTTGACTATAATTTTGTTTTCCATTTCATCCATCGCTTTAGGGCAAAATACACCTAAGGAGATTGTCTCTAAGTTTTTTAAAAAAAATCAAAATAATGGAGCTTCACAAGCCTTAGACAGTCTTTACTCGAATAATAAATGCATGAAACGAGCAACAGACGCAGTTACAAAGTTGAAACAACAATTAGTCTCCTTAGATGAGGATTTTGTTGGGGAATATTATGGATATGAATTAATCGTGGAAAAAAACTATCGGACAGTTTCGTTCTCATGAGCTATTTGGTAAAATTTGACCGACAACCAATTCGTTTTACATTTCAATTCTACAAGCCCTATAATCAATGGAGAACTCATAGGTTCAAATATGATGGAAATGTAGATGAAGAAATTGAAGAGTCGGCAAAAGTTTACTATTTAGATTTGAATGAATAACACATTGCCAGAACCCCATCACAAGCTATATACGATTTGTTTAAAGCTGCTTTTTTATCGATGAACTAAGCTCTCGTCTTCCCACGAGGTAACGGCATCCCCAGTTTACTGGTTGAATCTATTGCAAACGAGATCATTTTAGAATCTGTTGGTGTAATAGAACCATGCTGTTTTAATTAATTTTCCCTGAAGCCGACAACACTACCACTCGCCTACTGCTATTGCAAGTGGCGTACCTAGCGGGGTATGAGCATCAAGCTGAATGTCGGCAATTGTATAATTAAAAATTTGAACAAAAATGGAAAACGGAAAAAGCGATAAAAAGAAATATGGGAAATTCTTTGCAATGATTGCGACTTCGATGATTGCCATGTTTCTGTTAATGTACACCCATTCCTTTCAAATAATTGACCACTTTTGGTTCAGTGAAACTCGATTTTTTATGACCCTGATCATGGGAGGTGCTATGATAATCATTATGCTGCTCTTTATGCTGAACATGTACAAAGACAACAAGGCCAACATGGCTATATTGGGGTTGGGGGCTTTAATGATTATCGGTGCAATTGGGTTGGTAAGAAGTCAGGTAACCGTGACCGATACCGATTATATGGAAGGAATGATACCCCATCATTCGATTGCAATTCTAACCAGCGAAAGGGCAAAAATTAAAGATATAAGAGTCCGCAAACTGGCAGACGACATTATCAAAGCTCAGCGCAAAGAAATTATGGAAATGGAATGGCTCATCAAGGATATTAAAGAAAACGGAATCGTAGAAACAGAAGCAGAAAAGGAAAGTAGAGCGGTTCCGAAATTTGAAGGGCGACTGGATAAAGAAACTAAAAATATCGAACTTGAATAAAGAGCCTGCAACGGTAAGATTATGGTATCTTGTACAGGCAATTTGGCCTTAAGAACATTTTTATGAACACCGACCTCGTCTTCGAGCAACTTGAGAAAAGTTATGTACCCCTTTCTTCCGATTGTAAAGAGGCTTTTTTACAACATGCAAAACTGGCCTTTTACAAAAAGGGGGATGTGGTAGTACGTGAGGGGCAGTTTTCAAAAAAGGCATTTTTGATCATAGAAGGTTGCGGCCGTGCCTATTATTTGAAAGACGGCAAAGATATCTCAGACTGGTTCACCTTTGAGTATCAGTTTATGGCGCCCATTGTCAGCTTTTTTAGTGAGAAGCCGAGTCCGCACTACGTAGAATTTTTAGAAGATGCTACCGTACTCGAATTCACGAAAAATCAAATGAATCGATTGACCCAGGCACACCACGAATTCGAGCGTTTTATCAGAGAGGTGGTCACCGAAACCCTTTTGGGCCTTTGCGAACGACTCAACGCCATACAATTCAATAGGGCCGAAGACCGGTACCGGCATTTACTTACCCTGTATCCTAATATCACCAATCGCATTGCGCTAACCCATATCGCTTCGTATTTGGGCATTACCTTAGAAACCTTGAGCCGAATTCGCAACCCCAAGCATCGAATTTGATCTATATCAAATGGAGTCAACGATTTTGGTCGGTACTTTGTAAAAACAGACAGTGTAGTGGTGCAGCACATGCACCTCGACATAAAACCAACATACTTTTACATGAAAAAAATACTGATTATCAACGGTCACCCCGATGCCGAGAGTTTTAATTCCGCTCTTGCGGATGCCTACCTTAAAGGTGCCCAAAAGTCTAGCGCCGAAGTTGTCTACATCAATTTAAGAGACCTTCAATTTAATCTCAATCTTCAATACGGCTATCGGAAGCGTACCGAACTGGAACCCGATTTATTAAAGGCCCAAGAAAAATTAAAATGGGCAGACCACCTCGTTTGGATTTATCCCGTTTGGTGGGGCTCTATTCCGGCCTTGATGAAGGGCTTTTTAGACCGAGTACTATTACCGGGCTTCGCCTTTCAAAAGCGGGAAGGCTCGCTTTGGTGGAACAAATTTTTTACCGGAAAAACAGCCCGCTTGATCACAACTATGGACCAACCTGCTTGGTACTACCGCCTTTTTAACGGAAGCCCATCACACAAGGCTATGAAAAAGCAGACCCTACAATTTATCGGGGTGAAATCGGTAAAGATTACCGCTATTGGTCCTGTTCGTCTTTCCAAAGAATCGTTTCGTGAAAAATGGTTGCAAAAAGTGGCACTCTTGGGAGAACGGAACAGCTAAGAAAGTCTATCTTCTATCCCACTCCCCCTAATTCTCTCATTTTAGTGAATTGCCATCGAGGCCTGAAAGGCTAATCTTTTCATAAATTACAGCCCGTATTTGGTATTTTCTGTGAGCGTGGTTAACTTATTGATGCGGTCTGCTATTTTTAGAGGCAGTAGCGAAACAAAAGCTAAAGATATCTTATGAAACATACAATTACCTTTCTTATCACCCTTTTAATCATGCAGTTCGGAACGGCCCAAAAAGAGGAACTACAATGGTTAGACCTGCAGTTGGCTAATTACGAATATCCATATACCGTTTCAACCTTACAACTAGAGCCACAGGAGCAACATTTACAAATGGCCTATATGGATGTAGAACCCGATAACTACAACGGTAAGAATATTGTTCTCTTTCACGGCAAGAATTTTAACGGCGCCTATTGGAAAACGACTATCGAAGCATTGACCCAAGAAGGTTTTAGGGTAATCGTGCCCGATCAGATCGGGTTCGGTAAATCTTCTAAACCGCAACACTTTCATTATACCTTTCAGCAGTTGGCCCAGAACACCAAAACGCTACTCGATTCCCTACAAGTTGAAAAAACCGCTATTCTCGGCCATAGTATGGGCGGAATGTTGGCTACCCGTTTTGCATTGATGTACCCTGAAACCACTGAAAAATTAATTTTGGAAAACCCCATAGGTCTAGAAGACTGGAAGCTTAAAGCACCCTATAAACCCGTAGAATGGTGGTATAAAAACGAATTGAAAAAAGACTACGAAAGCATTAAAAAATATCAGCTTTCCAGCTATTATGATAACAAATGGAAACCCGAATATGACCAATGGGTGAACCTATTGGCAGGTTGGACACTCAATTCTGGTTACGAGACCGTGGCTTGGAACGCAGCGCTCACCTATGATATGATTTTTACCCAACCCGTGGTCTATGAATTCAAGAACCTAAAGATGAAAACTTTACTGATCATAGGTACCCGTGACCGCACCGCTTTAGGAAAACCCTTAGTTTCAGAAGAGGTACGAAAAACCATGGGGCTGTATGACGAATTAGGAAAAAGAACCCAAGAAACAATCCCGAATGCTGAACTGGTGGAAATTGAAAATGTGGGCCACCTGCCCCACATTGAGAAATTCGATGCTTTTATACAACCGCTAGTACAATTTATGAAGGAGTAGGAAGTCTGCATCAAAGTGATTTACGAACTAGACTTTGAGTATCCACCGTATTTTTCGCGGTTGTTCAAAAAGAAAGAAGGCATCAGCCCAACAGCCTATCGCGAAAAGTACAGTTTGAACTAAATGAATGGCCAACTTCGGCACTACTGTCATGGTGATAAATACAGCCCTATCTGGTTAATTTATTCGGAAACCGTGATAAGAAAACAGTAATTTTGTGGTAGACCGCAAAGCTAAGGCTAAAAGGTAAAAACTACCGAAATCTTCTGCCTTGTAGTTTATTATTTTTTTAATGACAGATTTAGAGCAACAACTAAAAAATCCCGTTTGGCATTCATTAAAGGAAACCCACAAAAAATTTGCGGTCGAGTTTGATGGTGTACAATTTTATAACCCTGAAATATGCACCTTCGGTTCTTTTTTCGATGAAACAAAAACATTGGAGGCCTCGAATGCCTATTTAAAATTAACGGATACCTTCTTCTACGTTTCAGAGAATCAAAACCCGACTATAGATGAGACTAAAATTATTTTAGAGAAAAAAATAGAGGGTTGTCAAATGGTTTTAAATGAACTATCGGATGTTGCAATCACAGAAGATATCGTCTTGCTAGACGAAACTTTTGTTGATGAAATCTATGATTTAGTTTGGTTGGTGATGCCCGGTTACTATCAAAAAAGAACTTTTGACATGGGCCAATACTTTGGTATTTTCAAGAATGGAAAATTAGTTTCCGTTACTGGCCAACGCATGCAAACCAATCACTTTATTGAAGTCAGTGCGGTGGTTACCCATCCTGACCATACCAGAAAGGGCCTGGCCAAACAATTGATTGCCCATACCACCAAAGAAATTCTAGAAGAAAATAAAACGCCCGTGCTGCATACCAATAAAGGCAACCTGGCCATACCCCTTTATGAAAAATTGGGGTATGAAGTAACAAGAGAAATGAACTGGTGGTTGTATCATAAAAAATAGAGGCTATCACAACCCGCTGTCAGCACCTCAGCATGACGTTTGTTTTTAATTCGAGCGTATACTTTCAATTACCACCATACTTTGAGTAGCGAAGATAGATACCGATACCAACTAAATTGCCCGAGCTAAATTGCTACAGTGTAAATATTTAACTAAATTTCTATCAACTTAAGTCAATACTTTGACTACCCCTCGCTCAAAGGCTAGATACTTATAGTAACTCGACGTAGTGCAAAAAACAGCTATCATGATAAAAAGGGTCTTCAAATCTCTTCTTTGTATCTATCTCATTCAGTTGATAATTATCTCTTGTGAAGATGATGATTGTAATTGTTCTGGAACTCAAAAATTGGAGAAAATATACGACGGTATTGAATTAAGAGTTTTTGATACCTCCGGGTTCGAGATAGCTGAAATTGAGGAGTCCGTTCACATAAATTCTTTCGGACTAGTTATTTTTTCAGAGTTCGAGCATGAACCGATTACAGCGAAATATAAGAGCACAAATTTTTCAAGTTTAGGGTTTAACTCCGCCTACGCCTGTAGTTGTGTGCCAAATGAGGTAATTACTAATGACCCCATCGATTCGATTGAGATTACGGCCATCGATACCGAAAATCAAGAGGAAGCAATAGTTACTGACAATTTCACATTTGTTGGTGACGATATGGCATCAAGAACCATAAATGAGACATTAGATAGCGGAGGTATAGTATACGACGAACTTTTGCTGAACTTGGTAGTACACGAGAATATTCCGGAGAATTCAGTATTTAAAGTGGAAATGACTCTAGCCTCGGGAACCAGCTTTACCGAACTAACCGAACCCATACACTTCATAGAATAAAAATATGAATATCAGTGCAAACGGAAACGAAACAACCAACCCCTCCCCTTTTCAATTTCCATTTGGTATTGCTAACGAAACGACAACAGTAAAAAATTCTTCCCTTACCATTAACCTTTGTCTTAGTTTTGCCGAATTGACCAGCGAATAAAATTTATAAAATAGTACGGATGGATATGTGCATCTTTAAATCCTCTCAGAACAAGTCTACAAAATTGAAAAATCCTTTAATACTATTTCTATCAATTCTCATCAACTTGGGGCTGTTCAGCTGCAAACCCTTAAGTAAGCCCACGAACTATTTAAATCAAACTATCCCAGACTCTATTCCGGTGGTCTTTGCCCCTGATATCGTGTCGGTAAAAGGTAGACTTGAGCATGGAATATCTTTTAGCCCTGACGGTCAAGAAATGGCATTTGGCATACTGAACAATGATGACAGCGGACAAATTTTCTACTCTAAAATGATGGATGAGGACTGGACAGAACCTATGATTTTTGAGCCTTTAAAAGGCAAAAGTGTTTTTCTTCCGTATTTCTCCCCAGATGGAAAATCGTTACTCTACGCGCAAAGTAAGGCTGAAGTAAATTATCTGACCGATATTGGCAAACTCGAAAAATCTGCCAATGGTTGGGTTTCCCCCCAATTGATCAAGAACCCCTTGAGCTCAATAAGTAGGGAGGCAAATGCGAGCATGACCTACAACGGAACAATTTATTTTTCTTCTAACAGAAATTGTGAAGGCATAGAAAATTGCTTCACCGCCGACCTATTTTACTCAAATTTAGTGGATGAAAAATACCAAAAAGTTGAAGTCATTTCTGAACTTCTTTCCCCCAATGACAAAGAAAGTGTATTCATCTCCCCGAATGAAGATTACCTGATTTTTTGTAGATATACAAATGATGAAACCGCTACAGACCTATATGTAACCTACCGCGATATTAATAAAAAATGGACCGTACCAAGAGTACTCGATTCGGCTATAAATTCAAACGATTGGGACAGAAGACCCTTTGTGAGTATCGATAATAAGTTTTTATTTTTTACACGCTTGCAAATCGATAACAACGAACTAAAAGAATCTGATATATTCTGGGCAAATACTTCAAAAGTTTTTAAACCTTTTGTATTCAACCCTGTCTCAAATACTACGATTAAAGTTGGTGAGAAATTTGAGATTTTACTGCCGGCAGATTATTTTAAAGATATCGATGATCAACAATTGACGTTATCACTAAACCCAATAGAATATGATTGGTTAGAATTTGATAGTAAAAATAACTTGATTTCGGGGCTACCTACAGAAACCGGTAATTTTGAACTGACTTTCACTGCAGTCGATAAGTTTTTGAACACTACAGAAAATCAAATTAAATTGACGGTGACAGATTAGTTTCTATAGCACGACTCCGTTTACCCCTTATTTACATATTTTTCAGAAAATTCTACCCTGGAATTCTGGGATTAAAATTATAACATTGGTTCGACATATTTCAGAATAGCTAAAATTCATAGAAAGCTTATCATCGGTTTGCACTATTAAAAAACGGCATTTGGGTTAAGCTCTAAATTTGATAATGGCCATTTCTGATTTGCCTTATATTAGAGCATACCGAAGTGGATTATCATCAACAGAAGAGTTTTTATTCAACTATACCTATAACCTTTTCAAAACACAAATTCAATATCGAACTGAAGTTTAGATAATTCTACTAATTTGTGCACATATGAAATAGTAATGGCATTCAACGACCATTACGTATTTATGAACTAGATTTGAACTCAACTTAAGAAGTTTTAAAAGATTAGTCCTATACACTCACTTAATCGTTAAGATGCTAAAATTATACTTCCCCATAATCTGTATGTTAGCCATACTTGCATCCTGCAAAAACAAAAAAAACGAACAAGAAATACTATTAAAGGAAGCCGAGCTGATAGAACGAGAAAAGGAACTTGAAGTTGAGAACGAACTTTTAATCGAGCACGATGCCGCGGTACAACTTAATCCAGAAGTGCAACTCAACCTCATTCATTGCGAAAATGAAAAATTTATTATTAGGGTCGATCGCTTGAAAAGTAGCGATGTAAGATATATGGCCTGGAACAGACCTAAATCTTCTACAGAACGACCAGACCTGATCTTGCTCGATGGTGAGATCGAACAACAAGGCTCTGGCGGAGGATATCACTTTATTTTCAGCAACGGACACTTCACTTACATCATCGAAAACAATCTCATTGGTGAAAGTAAAGATGCTACAGGTGTATTTTTACGAATTCTTAAAAATGGCGAAGAAGAGCTTTATACCAAAATGATTGATTTAAAACTTTAGGAAGTTTAAGTCTCATGCATAAGTGTGTAAGGGCGATAGCCGAAAAACCATAATTCTAGTAGCTTAATCATCTTTTAGACTGTTACATATATCTGTATAGTTTGCCATACTAAAGCATACCAAAGTGGATTATCATCAATAGATGAGAGTTTATTTAACTATACCTTTAACCGTTTCAAAACACAAATTCATATCAAACTGAGGTTTAGATAATTCTACGTATTTGTGTACAGATGCAATAGTAATGGCGCTCAACGGCCTTTACATATTTAAGTACTAAATTTGAACTTAATTTTAGAACTTTTTAAAGCTTGATGCTATATACTAACTTAATATTTTAAAATGCTAAAATTAATCCCTCTCTTAATTTGCATATTCGTTTTGCTTTCCTCTTGCAAAGACAATAAGAGTGAACAAGATTTACCTTTAAAAGAAGTGAAATTGATAGAAAAACAGAAGCAACTTGAAGTTGAGAACGAACTGTTAATCGAGCATGACAACGTGATTCATCTTGACCCAGAAATGGGCTCCCAACTCGTTATTTGTGAAAATGAAAACTTCACCATTATGGTTATTCAATCGAACGATAAAAATTTAAAATATATGTCGTGGAACCAACCTAAACTTTCTTCAGAACAGCCTGACCTTATCTTATTAGATGGTAAAATAGAAGAAAAGGGCTCTTACAGATATAATTATATATTCACCCACGGACCCTTCACCTATATTATTGAAAATAATCTGATCGGTGAATATAAAAAGGAGACCGGTATATTTTTGAGAATTCTTAAAAACGGAAAAGAAGAACTATACTCTAAAATGACCGATTTAAAAATCTATTAGGTAAAATTCTTCTGTACACTTTCCTTTAAAATGATGACCGGTTAATTACCTGAACATCTCCTTTGATAGATTACGAACACCTCATTTGTATGGTTTGGCAAGTTTTTACGACTTAGTAGGTTCATAAATTATAAGATAATGAAAGACAAATTAAAGATAGATATCGTTTCTGATGTGGTATGCCCTTGGTGTACCATTGGTTATAAACGACTGGATAAAGCTATTTCAGAACTAGGCATACAAGACCAGGTTGAAATTGAGTGGCAACCTTTTGAGCTTAACCCCAATATGCCGGCAGAAGGCCAAAATGTGCAAGAGCACATTGCCGAAAAATATGGTTCAACCCTAGAGCAGCAAAAAGAATCGCAACAGCGCATGGCCGAAGCCGGTGAAGAATTAGGTTTTACGTTCGATTACTATGATGAAATGAGAATGTCAAACACTTTAGAAGCGCATATACTGCTCGAATATGCCAAAACATTTGGTAAGCAAACGGACCTAAAAATGAGATTGACTACTGCCTTTTTTAGCGAAAGAAAAGATGTTTCGAAAAGAGAAGTGCTTAAAGAGGCCTTAATAGACGTCGGTTTAAATGCAGAAGAGGCCTTAGCAAAACTTGATGATGACGATGCTAAATATGAAATAAAAAGTAAAGAAGCTTACTGGCAAAATTTGGGCGTGAAGTCTGTGCCTACTATCGTCTTCGATAGAAAAAGTGCCATTACAGGAGCACAGCCTGTAGAAACTTTTAAAGAAGTACTTTCTGAATTAGTTCAATAACAATAAGAATTGCCGTTAAATTAATGACGGAGGATGAAACAAAAAAATGTTTTAACCAATCCGCAATAGTATTAAAGGTATACTATGGGGCTAGCGGAAGGGCTTAGTAGATTCCAACATATTCAGAAACTGATATAGTGAAAATCATATGAGATCTTATGATTTTCACTATATTCATTTTAATTTCTTTGCTTCGTAACTATTGCCCATGAAAAATCTGGCCTTTTTGATCGTTCTACTATTCAGTATTATGCGGCTTTCTGCACAAGAACAATATCTAAGCGATGTTACAGAGACACAAGAGCTCTCGATGACGATAGCTTCCCTATTTCAAGAGAATCAAGTTTCAAAAGCTTTTGGCACCTTGACTCCCTATTGGCCCATGCCCTTAAATGAAATCGAGGCCATCGAAGAAAAAACCATCAAATACCTAAATCTTTTAGAACAACGTTTTGGTAAATCGATTGGTTATGTAAAAATTAAGAATGAGACCATTAGTGATATCGCACTTCGTGAAACCTATTTGGTTCGCTATACCAAAAGCGCCATCAGACTGAAGTTCACTTTTTATAAAAATGATAACGGGTGGATAGTAAACGCCTTTAAATGGGACGATTCTTTTACCGAAGAATTCAATTAAAAAATAAAGTATACAAAACCTGATATACTTTAAGAGCTTCTCGCTTCAATACGATTTCCGTCTGAGGTAAAAATTAAAAAACCCCTAGAGTCTTCACCAACGAACAATTAAGTTGACCAAACTATGAGAACAAAGAACCATTACATTTTTACCACCATTTTAGCCATCTTCATGGTCCAAATGGTCTTCTCCCAAACCAAAAAGCATCCAAACGTAATCATAATTATTACTGACGACCAAGGTTATGGTGATTTGGGTGTTACCGGAAATCCGCATGTTAAAACTCCGGCTATCGATAAACTGGCCAAAGAAAGCAACCGTTTCAATAATTTTTATGTTTCACCGGTCTGTGCCCCTACTCGGTCAAGCTTGATGACCGGACGTTACTCACTACGTACAGGTATACGAGACACCTATAATGGCGGAGCGACTATGGCTTCGAACGAGGTTACCATTGCCGAAATGTTGAAACAGGCAAACTACAAAACGGGTATCTTCGGTAAGTGGCACTTGGGTGATAATTACCCCAGCAGACCTAGCGACCAAGGTTTTGATGAATCGGTTATACACCTTTCGGGCGGTATGGGGCAGGTGGGTGATATTACTACATATTTCAAGGGGGACAGAAGCTATTTTGACCCGGTACTGTGGCATAATAATGAACAGCAGTCCTACGAGGGGTATTGCTCTGATATCTTTACGACCGAAGCTCTAAGTTTTATTCAGAAAAATCAAGAATCACCCTTTTTTTGCTACCTCTCTTTTAATGCACCGCATACCCCATTGCAAGTACCTGAGAAGTATTATAATCTCTACAAAGACATCGACCCATCAACAGGCTTTAAAAATGATGGAAGACCTTTTCCTGAAATGTCGGAAAAAGACAAAGAAGACGCTCGAAAAGTGTATGCAATGGTCAGCAATATCGACGATAATGTAGACAGACTGCTAAAAAAATTAGAAGATCTAAAGATAGCCGATAATACTTTGCTCATATTTATGACCGACAATGGCCCACAACAAACGAGATATGTGGCCGGAATGCGGGGTCGAAAAGGTAACGTATATGAAGGAGGGGTTCGGGTGCCCTTCTATTTGCGTTATCCTGCTTTATTCAAAAAGAATCGTGACATTGAAACCACTACCGCACATATCGATATTCTACCCACCTTGGCCGAAGCCTGTCAGGTGCCTTTGCCTAAAGACAAGAAAATTGATGGCAATAGCTTAATACCACTGTTGAAAGGCAGAGATGTAGAATGGAACAACAGACCATTGTTCTTTTATTGGTCTCGAAAATACCCGGAGCTATACAATAATATGTCGTTGCTAAAAGAGAACTATAAATTGGTAGCTAAGACCGATTATGATGCTTCATTAGAAAGTTTCGAGCTTTTCAAGCTTGAAGAAGACCCCTATGAAGAGAAAAATATCTTACTCGAAAACAAAGACATTGCAAAGAACCTTAAAAAGATTTTAGATGATACTTACAACGAACTGATTAGGTCTGAAAATCTTGTCAACCAACCGCTGATCGAGGTCGGAAGCCCCTTTGAAAACCCCATCATATTAAATAGGAACGATGCCAGTGGCGAACGCGGAATTTGGGCACAGGAAGAAATTCATGGCTTTTGGAAAGTAAATGTTCAACAGGGTTATTATGATATCAAATTCAAGTTTATAAAACCCGTAAAAGCCAACGGACGAATGTATCTGGAAACCAACAGCATCGTTAATCAGATGAAGAATGAAAAAGAAGCGACCGACACTATAGTGATGAAGAATGTTTTTATCCCGAAAATGAGTTGTGACCTGATTTCTTTTTATCAAGAAGGTTCTAAGAGTATCATGCCATTTTGGGTAGAGATGAAAAAATTAGATTGAAGTTAATTGATTGGTTTAGTTCAACACTTAAACCTTAGATTCCAGTTTAATAAATAATATAGGTATTAAAGTTATGTTTCTATATCGATTGGCAGTTTTAGAAATTGAAATATCACAAGAGAAAATATACCTTCATAAAAGTGATTGCTAGATTATGAATTGGATCTTACTCATCATCGCTGGCCTATTCGAAGTAGGTTTTGCCTTTTGCTTGGGCAAAGCAAAAGAAACTTCGGGCAATGAAATGTACCTGTGGTATACGGGTTTTCTACTAGCCCTTTGCATGAGCATGGCGCTATTGATAAAAGCAACGCAAGCATTACCCATTGGCACCGCCTATGGTGTTTGGACGGGCATCGGTGCCGTAGGCACCGTTTTAGTCGGTATTCTGGTTTTCAAAGAACCAACAACATTTTGGAGGTTATTTTTCATTTCAACACTGATCATCTCAATTGTCGGACTAAAGGTCGTTTCGCATTAAATAAATTTGTTATTGTTGGATACTCTGGTAAAAATGGGCTAGTGCGACTAATTTTATTTGGAAGGTTAGAAAAGGTGCAACACAAGCAAAAACCCTAACTTTAGATTTTAAACCGATTTCGATGACCAAAATTTCAAGAAGAAAAGCTATTTCCACTACTCTTTTGGGTTCCTTGGCAGCAATGAGCGGCCATGCTTATGCCAACAGTACAACTCAAAAAAACAAAAAAAATACCGTTCAAAAGCTTCCCGTACGTATAAGCTTGAACTGCTCTACCTTATTGCATTACAAATTACCTGTCGATGTGCAAATCGACTATGTGGCCGATGCCAAATTTGACGGTATTGAATTATGGATGAGCGACATCAGGGCTTATCTCGATAAAGGCGGAAGCACCGATCAATTGAAAAAAAAGTTACAAGACCGAGGTCTAGTTCTTGAAAATATTATCGGATTTTCAAAATGGTGTAGCGACGATGCTGATGAAAGAACAGTGGCATTGGCGCAACTTCGTAAAGAAATGAAAATCACCAAAGAATTGGGTGGCGAATATCTTGCCGCCCCGGTTCAAGGCATTGATAAAATTAATCCTGATCAATATGACGCCTATGCCGATCGCTACAAAGCGATTTTAGAATTGGGCGACGAAACAGGGGTCACCCCCATTTTAGAACTTTGGGGTATGGGCGCCTTGCACAAAGTTTCCGATTGTGCCAAAATCGCTATGGCGACCGGCCACCCAAAAGCGACGGTATTGTTAGATTTTTATCATGTTTACCGAGGAGGAAACGATTGGGGGTCAATAGACCTTCTGAACGGTGCCAAACTTCCGGTTATGCATATGAACGACTACCCTTCTACGCCAGCTTATGATCAATTGACCGACGCTGATAGGGTTTTGGCCGGTGAAGGGGTATGCCCCTTTGACAAAATCATTCCCAAACTCTATGAAGCAGGTTTTCGTGGCGGATTTTCCGTAGAACTTTTCAACAAAACCTACTGGAACACCATGAATGCCAAGGCATTATTAAAAGCCAGTTATGAGACCACCTACTCAATAGTTTCCGACGCACTGGCCGATCATATTTAATGAGCAAACATGCTTGAAAATTTTAAATCATACCTAAACACCCAATGGGGTCTGCCCAACGATGCCATTGAAGAATTATGTAATGGCATTAAAACCAAAAAAGTCGTTAAAGAAGAGTTCCTATTAAAATCAGGTGAAGTTTGTGACCTCACTATATTTGTGGAAAAAGGACTTTTAAGAATGTACGCCCTTAATGAAAAAGGTAAAATAGACATTTTACAGTTTGCTCCTGAAAATTGGTTGGTAAGCGACCGTGGCAGTGTGTATTTCAATGAACCATCGAACTACTATATCGATGCCATCGAAAGCACTACAGTGGTACTTTTAGACCAAAATTTTATAGACCGAATATCACGACTAGGGCCATCGTTCAGAAAATTGAACGACCGGCTATTGCACAACCATATTAGGCATTTGAACAAAAGAGTCAGTCTGCTATTAGGCGCATCGGCCGAAACAAGATACCTGAACTTCATAAAACTATATCCAGATATTTTATTACGTGTTCCCCAATGGATGGTGGCGTCTTACTTGGGCATTGCTCCCGAAAGCCTTAGTCGGGTAAGGCGTGATTTGGCCAAAAACAACTTCAGACCAGGGTAAAAGTCTTTCTTAACATATATCAATGCAAAGGTGCTATAGACAGGCTAAATTTGATACAAATTAAAGACCTTAGATGATGAGCACTAAACAAATAGAATTGGTAGTTCCACCAAGATCACCACAATTTGTAGGTGACGGGTTTCGTGTACAAAGATTTATTCCCAGTAGTTTTAGGTTGACAATGGAACGTATGAGTCCGTTCATTCTGCTGGATTACAATACAAAATTCCATTTTCCACCATCGGAAACGCCAAAGGGCGTAGGGGTTCATCCACATCGTGGTTTTGAAACTGTAACCATTGCCTATAAGGGCGAGGTAGCCCACCATGATAGTGCTGGCGGTGGCGGCGTTATAGGTGAAGGTGATGTACAATGGATGACCGCTGCCTCTGGTGTGCTGCATAAAGAATATCATAGCGAGAAGTTTTCTAAAAATGGAGGTGATTTTCAAATGGTACAATTATGGGTAAATCTTCCGGCTAAAGACAAAATGTCTCCACCGAAATATCAAGCACTGAAACACAGTGACATTAAATCTTACAAAATAGAAGACCAATTAGGCCAAATTGAGGTCATCGCGGGAGAGTATAAGGGTATTAACGGTTCTATTTCAACCTTTACCCCTATTCATATGTTGAATGCTAGATTAAATAAAGGTGGGGTGGCAAAATTTAATTTCCCGTCTGAATTTAATACCGCTCTTTTAGTTATTGAAGGCTCAATTGTAGTTGACAACGAAGAAGTCTCTACCGACCATTTAGTACTTTTTGAAAATGAAGGCGAGAATTTTAAAATTCATGCTAACTCGGATGCCGTAGTCTTGGTGTTAAGTGGAAAGCCCATAGAAGAACCTATCGCAGCTCAAGGTCCCTTCGTAATGAACACTAAGGAGGAGTTGGTTCAGGCCGTCGAAGATTTCAACTTGGGCAAATTTGGGTATTTAGAAGAATAGAATAACTTAAGAAGTGAATTTAAACTCGCAAATATGAAAGTTCAGCAACAAGACAATGGTAACAAAGGCAGCTTCTTTATCGAGCAAGATGGCAAACGTTCTGCGGAAATGACCTATACCTGGGCCGGACCGAATAAATTTATCATCGACCACACTGAAGTCGCGGACCAGTTGAGAGGTAAAGGTGCAGGTAAAAAATTGCTAATGAAGGCTATTGCATACGCCCGTGAACATGAAAAGAAGATTCTGCCGTTGTGTCCTTTCGCTGCCAGTGTGTTCAAGAAAAATTCAGAACTAAGAGATGTACTATAATAAAGTGAATATATAAAACTAGAATACTATGAAAACGATATTACATAAAGCAGATACCCGAGGCCATGCCAACCATGGCTGGTTAAACAGTTATCACACGTTTAGTTTTGCCAATTACCACGATCCTGAACGAATGAATTTTGGCGTACTCAGAGTTTTAAACGACGACGAAGTTGCCGAAGGAATGGGTTTCGGCACCCATGGACATAGCAATATGGAAATTATTTCCATTCCTTTAGAGGGCGACCTAGAGCATAAAGATAGCATGGGAAACACCACCGTTATCAAACAAGGTGATATTCAAGTAATGAGTGCCGGTTCTGGCATTCAACATAGTGAGAAGAATAAAAATAGCGACCAGAAGGTCAAATTTCTTCAGATATGGGTGCTGCCCAATGAAGTAAATGTCACACCTCGATATGGCCAAATAAGCCTTAAAGAATCTGACCTCACCAACCAGTTTTTCCAGATACTATCACCGAATGCCGACGATACCGGTGTGTGGATCCATCAAGATGCTTGGTTTCATCTAGGGCATTTTGACAAGGGGCAATCAACGACCTACTCTTTGAAAAACGGTTCTAACGGTCTTTACATTTTTGTATTAGAAGGTGAGATCGCAGTTGGCGGCACAAGGCTGGCCAGACGCGATGGTCTTGGGGTTTGGGAAACCGATAAAATCGAGTTTACCTTTTTGGAAAATAGTAAAGTATTACTGATGGAGGTGCCTATGGCCAATTAATCGACATATGTTCGCTATATCCGTAATATAAGGATCGAAATTATGATTTGAAAAATGGCGCCTAACTCAGGGCGCCATTTTTCATTCATAGATTTATTCTTCGCATAAAAAATATGCAACTACAACCTATCTTTCTGAATATGAATCAATTCTGACATAAATTGAATCAAAAATTCGATTTATCAGCTTGACAATCCGTATATTTATACCATTCCCCTCCCCGTTGAATCAAAAATTTTATTTAAAATTTCCCACATGGTAATCTATATGTATTCACATAATGTTCCGGGAATCGAGGCAAACCATGATATCATGGCACACCAAAAAGATTTTGGCATTCAAAGTTCGGGTGTCGTAATTTCAGCAATTGCGACCTATTTTGCACAAAGCTTTAATAAGCACGCTAGGATTGCAGGCAAATCGCCCAAAGCCCTTTTTCGCAGGTATATTTTGACAAGGTTAGTGGAGTTGTTGAGCAGCAATTATCACTATGTTTCCAGACCACCTTCGAGGCAAGCTTTAAAAAATATTTTATCAAGTGCTTTCAAGCGGGGTCTGGCCTGTTACCGTCGAGATATTTTAACTTGAACACATAAATTCAAAAACCAATATTATGCCGCTATATATGGACATACACAAGGTCGATTCCGATGACTTTACGGTCGAAGACGTGATAAAGGCTCATATGCAGGATTTGGCCATACAGGAAAGTTTTGGGGTAATACAACGTAAATATTGGGTAAACGAAGAAGATAAAATGGTGTTTTGCCTAATGGAAGGCCCTAATAAGGAAGCCTGCCACAAAACACATGAAGAATCCCACGGCATGACGGCCTGTAATATCATCGAGGTCTCCGATGATGAGTACAACATATTCATGTCTCGCGGTAGCACACAAAAGAATGATTTGGCCTATACAACAGATGGAAATCTCGATACAGGTTTCAGAACTATTATGTTGATCAACACTTCTGACTTTTCTGGAAAATATCGGCATTATATCAATGAGACAAAACGACTGATAGAAAAATTTCGAGGTAAAATAGTACGTCAGCCGAACGATGATGAAACAATGGCATCATTTCTTCTCGCCTCAGATGCAATTATTGCCGCGATGGCCATTGCCAACTTATTGCACACCGTTAAAGATAATTTTGAATACCGGTTGGCGTTGGTAAGTGGTAGCCCGGTTGATGAGGAAGGGGTCGACTTATTCGAACAAACCAAGAAAAAGGTTCACACTCTTTGTTGGATCGGGTTGAGCAAAGTGGTCTACTTAGATGCCATTACGCAAGCGCTTTCTCAAAAAGAATCGAACACACCCAAAGTAAACCATGCGCACGTAAAAATCGTGAACGCCACAGATTTTTCTTTCTGTGAAAAATTGTTCAAAATTCTGAATAGTGAATTCAACAATTCCAGTTTTAAAAGTGATGACCTTGGCCAACTCTTAGGTTTAAGCAAGGCCCAAACGTATAGAAAAATAAAATCACTTACGGGTATGTCGCCCAATACTTTAATTCGTGAAATGCGCCTACGCAGATCTTTAGAAGCCCTAAAAAAGAATGGCAAAACCATCGCAGAAATAGCTTATGACCTTGGTTTTAATAGCCCTACTTATTTTACCCGTGTCTTTAGAAAAAGGTATGACATCTTGCCAACACAGTTTTTAAAGCTTTCAAATACCTCTATTTTATAGGTAACTTACACGATGAGCCATTCGTTTCACTTTTAGAACCAGAAATTACAGAAGAGGTTCAAAAGTGCGAACATTTGAAATAAGACTTACACTTTCCGCCTATATTTCAATGTAGTTTTACAATAGTGAATCGAAGTAGGGTTATTGATAATCTTACTTGTTATACTTCCCCTTGCCATCGTTCCAAATCCGATGTAAATCAAGCATCCAAGATAATGGATCGCCCCCCCAATCAAACAGTATATTAATTTAAAACTATATATCATGAGTAAGTCTTTAATCGGCACACTGTGTATGGGTCTTGCCAGCCTGGGGTTAGCACAAAACCCACAAGAACTACCAAAAGAAGAAAAAATTAACGATACTGCTACTGTAAATCAACAGTATTTAGATAATGTTAGGGGCGGTACCATTTCTTCGCGCGTATTTACTTTGGAAAAGAAGGCATCGAGATACAATATTAAGAAATCACTTTTCTATGGCGATACCGGAGAGGTGAACAAAATCAAATTTTCGCAAGACAACGATAATCTTATGGTTACCTATGGCCTTAATGGTAAAATTCTGTTTACCAGTGAAAGTTATAAAAACCTAATGTTACCAACGGCCGTAAGAAATAGGGTTTATATAGAATATCCGGGTTGCACAATGTTGAACAATACCTATCTAGTTTCTTACCACCATAAAAGGGGAACAAAGAAAATGTACAAAATACAAGTACAAAAAGAGCAATTTAAAAAGACCTTAAGTATCGACACCGAAGGTAATTTATTGTAAATCTAGTATGTAGGGGGCTGTTGATCGCTTCTCGATCTATCAATGGTAAAAAGGATAAGTTATAAGCATTGAACCCCCTCGTACACAAATGGAATATTTTGGGTCTATACCTAGTTTACATTCATAGACAGTGAAAAACTCAAAAAAGTTTTGGTTGGTTCGTGCTTATAATGGCAATTGGTATTTTTAACAGGGAAGGACCTGTTCGACTCTAATTGTATTAGACACCGGCTAACCCAGATGAGACATATGTTTCATCATTAGGTACAAAACTTACATTGTTAAAGGGGTTAGTTATGTAATTTTATGGAAATGAACTATTTGGGTTATTAGTAAACCGAAATGGTTCGAAACTTCCCCCTCCCTTAGTACAGTTTACTGTTGCATTGTGCTTTTAAGTATTAAAATCTTTCAAGCGGAAATGACTAAAACCAAAAATTAAGAGATGTGAAAAACATTGTAACCCTATTTACCTTTTTAACTGTTTTGTTGTTTACCGGTGCATGCCGTAATCACAAAACAAAAGAAACTGTTGTTGAGAAGAAAGCTGTAGAAGTAGCAATTCAAAACCAATCCAATACCTACGAACTTAAGCCGATAGCCATCAATGGTGATACCTTACATTATGTAGATATTGGAAAAGGAGAACCAGTGGTGTTCGTTCATGGCAGTATTGGAGATTATAGAGCTTGGCAAAATCAAATTGATACGTTCGCGAGCAAGTATCGAGTTATTGCATATAGTCGTCGTTACGCATGGCCAAATGCCCAACCGTTATCGGATACACTCGATTATTCTGCAGGACAACATGCGAAAGATCTTGCTCAGCTATTAAAAAAATTAGACTTAGGATCGGCACATCTTGTTGGCCACTCTTGGGGAGGATATACCGTTCTGAAAACAGCCATTGACCATCCAGAATTAGTTTTAAGTATGGTGTTGGGCGAGCCTGCCGTTGCACCTTTAATGGCAGGGTCGAAAGAAGGCGATTCGTTGATTTCAGATATTAATAATACGGTTATTCTGCCTGCCACAAAATTTTTTGCCCAACAACAAAAAGATTCGGCAGTTGCCACTTTTGTAGCAGGAGTAATGGGTAGTAAAGATTTTTATAGTAAGGTGCCACAGGAAATTAGAAATCAGTGGTTGCAAAATACTACTGAATCGGAAGGAGGGTTTATTTCTAAGAATAATTGGACGCCAATATCTACGAATGAAGTCAAACAACTGAATGCTCCCACATTGTTGATTAAAGGCGAACATTCACCACGATTTTTTGGTAAAATCATCGACACATTAGTCACCCTCTTACCAAATAATGAGCTTAAAATATTGCCAAAAGCATCTCATGGGTTGCAAGTAGAAAACCCTGAAGAATTTAATACAATAGTATTCAACTTTTTAGCTAAAAATTAAAAAAAACTTATGGTACACACACAAGAAATTAATAAAGAGGAACTCTTAAAAAAATTAGAAATTATATTCGAAAACTGTGGGAAACGAGCGGCACATTACGATGCCAACAATATGTTTTTTCAGGAAGATTTTGATGAGCTTAAAGAAGCAGGATATCTGCTAATTGCCGTTCCGGAAGAATTTGGAGGCTATGGTATGTTGCTTGACGAAGTAGAGCAACTCACGCGTAAACTAGCTTACCATGCTGCGCCCACGGCACTAGCACTGAACATGCATATTTATTGGACAGGGCTGGTTGCAGACCTATGGCGGGGTGGCGACACTTCGATGCAGTGGCTTTTGGAAGAAGCGGGAAAAGGAAAGGTGTTTGCCGCAGGCCATGGCGAATCCGGTAACGATTCACCGGCAACGTATTCCACTTGTAAGGCTGAAAAGGTCGATGGCGGATATAAATTTACCGGCCATAAAATGTTCGGCAGTCTGTCTCCCGTATGGGATTATTTGGGTTTTCATGGCCAAGACAATAGTGACCCTGAGAATCCGCTGGTTATACATGCCTTTATGCCAAGAGATACGGATAATTATGAAATCAAAAAATCATGGGACGATGTGCTTGGTATGCGTGCCACCCGATCTGACGATACCATTTTAAATGAAGTTTTTGTGCCCAATGAACTAATTGTCAGAAGCCTCCCTACCGGATTTAAAGGTATGGACGGTTTTGTACTCGGCGTTTTTGTATGGGCCTTAATGGGCTTTGCAAATGTTTATTATGGCTTGGCACAGCGTGTATTAGATCTGGTTTTAGAAAAGTTACCGAAGAAAAAGTCAATTTCCTTTGATCGACCCTCAATGGCCTATAATGGTGTAATTCAGCACGATGTTGGTGAAATGGTCATGGAAATTGAGGGTATCGGTCCGCATTTAGATACCATCGCCCGTGAATGGAGTGAGGGCAAAGACTATGGTCCGGCTTGGGGCATAAAAATCGTTGCGGCCAAATGCCGTTCCGTTGAAGGCTCTTGGCGGGTTGTTGATAAGGCTATGGATATTATGGGAGGCTACGGTCTGCTTCGAAAAGCAGGTTTTGAACGTTTGTTCCGCGATGCTCGTTTAGGTAAAATCCATCCAGCGAACGGCTACTTATCCCGTGAATTTCTGGCCAAGGCCATGCTAGGTCTTGATCCCGATTTTCAGCCTAGGTAATCGAATTTTATGCAGCAGAAAATCAAAATAAGAAAGGCTCGAACAAATGATGTAGAAATGGTTTATGCGCTAGCGACTCAGTTAAGTCGATCGGTCACCATTAAAAAAGAATTATTGGAAAAGAATTTTCAAAAATTAGTTCTTGACAAAAACCACCAGATTTTAATTGCAGAGTTTGAAAATGCGATTGTAGGTTACCTATCCGGTTATTTGCATCTAACCATTTACGCTAACGGAAAAACAGCTTATGTCGACGAAATAGTTGTTAACACAAATAATAGGGGAACTGGTGTTGGAAAAAAGTTGATGTTAGAATTTGAAAGAATTTCTAAGACAAATGATTGTGTCTTGATTTCATTGGCTACCTCTAAAGCTAGAGGTTTTTATGAAAATCTAGCTTATTTTTCAAAAGCTGCTTATTATAAGAAATACTTGCATTAGAAGTGTTGATGGTTTACTACCCAGTTTCTAAGTAACCATTGTTCTATAGGTGAACCTCTCGATTAAATAGACATAGAATGAAATACGTTAAGACCAACTAGAGTGAAAATGAATAAAAAAACATTTAGACTAGGATGTAAAACTCAAACACGTTAATGCGTGCTCAGGTTGATTAAGGGGACGACCGTATGTTTCAATCAATTACCTAAAGGAAAGTACTTCCACCGACATTAATGGGTTAACCAGTTACAGTTGCCATTGTCCACATTGGGGATATGATGGCCGAAATTGGAAGGTAGTACTACTTCTATTTCTAGCCCCCTTTAAAGATAATAGTATGCATCGGTATTTAATCAAATATCTGAAGGGGATTACATTGCTCCTATGGCTTCCACTTTCTTCACAGCAGGCAATTATAACTGGGCAAGTAATTGATGCTCAAGACGAAGTAATGGCATTTGCCCATGTGCTTTTATTGCAGCATCACGACTCCGTAATGATTAAGGGAGTAACCACTGATACGAAAGGCCGTTTTAAGATGGAAGAAATTGCGATAGGAAACTATGTGCTTAACATTTCATTATTGGGTTTCGAACCGTATTTCAAATCAGTATCTATCAACGATTCCAAAGAACTCTCTATGGGAACCATCCAGTTGACAACTATGGATCAGCAATTACAGGGCGTTCAAGTGGTAGGCCAAAAAGCGCTGTACCAACAAAAAAGCGACAGATTGATACTCAATGTAGGGTCGCAGCCCACTTTTAGCGGCAACAATGCGCTACAAGTACTGCAAAAGGCACCGGGAGTAATTGTGCAGGAGAATTCGAACAGTATAAGCGTAAACAATAAGGGCGAAGTATTGATTATGATAAACGATAGGGTCTCTCGTATACCCAAAGCTAATTTGATACAGCAGTTAAAGGGAATGCGGGCCGAAAACATTGACCGTATTGAGCTCATACATCAGCCCGGGGCAAAATACGATTCCGATAATGCCTCCGGAATTATTCATATTGTTATGAAAGAAAATAACACCTATGGTCTTAACGGAAACGCAAGCCTCACCGTCGGTATGGGGCAACGCGAAAAGTTTAACGGCAGTACCGACCTGAATTATCGTAACAATCGCATAAATATTTATGGTAATGTAACCGGATTTCATAACAGAATGCCCAAGGCGACGGTAAACCATTATAGAAATTATGAATATCAAGGAGATAATTATTACTACGAGAACAAGTTGAGATTTGAAAACCCCGCCAATAATTCGTTAGGTATTACAGTAGGTGCCGATTTTGAAATTGATAAAAATAATATTGTCGGGGGGCTTTTTGGATATTCGAGAAACAATTTGAGAGGCCATAATTTTTCCAGTATATCTAAAGGCACTGTTAATGCGGTACCGTATACCGAATCACAATTTCTACTTGACATAAATAATCCGAATCGCAACACCTTCATCAATCTTAATTATTTTCGAAAAATTGGTGCTAATAGTTCCCTAAATATTGATGTAGACAGGGTGATACTAGGTGTACAAAACACTTCAGATTTAAATAATCTTAATTCTGAAGAAGCTATTGAAAAAACTACTGCCAATCGTGAATCACAATTTAAAATTAGCACGGTCAGGGCAGATTTTGAATGGAAAAACCAAGCGGGCAACAAGCTGGAGACGGGTGTTAAGGGCACCTTTAACAACTCCAATACCGAATCACTGATCCAGAATAGAATAGCAGATATTTCAGGGGATGACGAAGCATTCTCTACGAACGATGATATTGCCGAAAAGGTCTTGGCTGCCTATGCTTCCTTTTACCAAAAATGGAACGGAAAATGGGAAAGTAATTTAGGCCTTCGACTAGAGCATTATAATTATGAACTCGATGATACCTCGGGAGAGAGCGACTTTAGCGTTACTTATAACAATCTCTTTCCGGTCGTCAGAACAAGTTACGCTATTGATTCTACCAAGTCGCTTACTTTATCTATGAACCGACGAATCGAACGCCCGTCCTTTTTTCATTTAGCCGGTTTCTATTTTTTAATAGACCCTTCACTGTTTGTCAGTTCAAACACACGCATTAGACCATCGTTTACCAATGCGGCAAGATTGGCGTACAATCATAATTCTCTTCTGATTGCTTTTGAAATCAATAGGGCCAATGGAACCATCGCATTTTACAACACCGTTGATAAGGAAAGAGGCTTGCAGACCAGTATGCCCATTAATTTTGACCGAATGGATGGGTACTTGTTGAATATAAGCTTCCCGATAAAAATTAGTGAAATCTGGAAAATGAACTGGAATTTAGATGGTGCCTACAAAAAAGTCAAAGATTCATCGAACAGGCCCTTGCCATTTGAAAAAGGCATTTTCACCATTACGGCACAACTTACCAATATTTTTAAATTGAGCAACTCATGGACCGCCAACATCGACGGCAGGTATATGAGTCCGCACATAGACGGAGACCAAGTGCAGTACATACACCACTATATCAACTTTGGGGTGAGCAAAAAATTCAAGAACGAAAGCTCAATAACGTTCAGCGTACAAGACATCACGGCCACAGGCGGTATAGATGAATGGGAATATGACCAACCCGAATTGGGGATAAATACTTATGGTAAAAATAATTTTTCGGAAAGGGTCTTTCAGTTGACCTATTCCTTCCCGTTCGGGAATCAAAAAGTAAAGGAAAAAAGAAATCGGAAGACAGGTTCGCAGGAAGAGCGTGATCGCATGTGAAATCATTCTTTTTGCATGGAAATAGGTGGCAAAAAATGAAATCGGAACCAAATGAAAAAATCGAAAAGTGTAACTGGACATTTAAATATAGCAGGGGAATCTAGACGAAAATTGTCTCTATGCTTTTATTTATTTTTCTGCTATTTAGTCTTGACGGCACAAGAGACAGGAGAAATCTCATCTAACAGATTCAAATTTTCGGGTACCATCGGTCTCAACTCCAACGGTATTTCACGGGTACCAGCCTTTTCATTAGGGAAACCCGCAATCATGGGTTTCTTTTCACTGCGGAAGAACAGGTTTAGTTTCGATCCCGAGGTTGCCTATTCTACTGAGGGCAACCCATGGTTTATGAATAGTTGTTTTCGGTATCGAATCTTAGCCAAAAAGAACTTTGGTGTAGTGGTGTCGGCAAATTGGAGCATTTCGCATCGTTATACGGAAGTCATTGAGAATGGTCTAACAAAGACCATCGCGAAGGCGGAGCGCTATGTGGTCTTTGAGTTTGTACCAACATATAAGCTTTCAGAAAAATTCAGTCTAGGATCGGCCGTTTTCGTAGGCCGCGGCTTTGATAAAGGTTCGTTGAAACAGATGCACTTTATATCATTGGTCGGGAACATTACCAAACTACGTCTATCAGAAAAATTGTATTGCAGCTTTTTCCCGCAAGTTTTCTATTTGAATTTGGATGGTGATACGGATAGCCTTTTTGTTTCCGGTGTCGCGGGTATTGGGCATAAAAAGTTTCCATTGTTTTTATCCACACAAATGAACCAACCTATGGTCACCTCTATTTCGCCCAATCCCGGATTTTCGTGGAACGTTGGAATGACCTATACTTTTTGAACCGAATGAAATTAATACTTTAAAGTAATATGCTGTAAATCAGAAATATAACTTCCCTCGTCATACAATTATTAATTAATTCTACTAAAATGAAAAAATTACTACTAACGGTACTCTTTTCTGCAATCATCAATTTAGGACAAGGGCAGGAAACAAAAGGAAAGGTTATTGTCGATCATCTGTATTCCGCCAACTTGGAAAACCCCGGTGGGGAAAACCCAACCCGAAGAGTGACGGTTTATCTTCCTCCGGGATATGACAAAAGCGAAAAAAGATACCCAGTAATCTATTATCTACATGGGTTTACATGGAATGATAGTCTGGCAATTGCAGTAGATAAATTTGATGAATTATTAGATAAGGCTATTGCGACCAGAAAAATAGAGCCTGTAATTATAGTTATGCCCGATCAATATACTTTATATCGAGGTAGCTGGTACACCAATTCAACACTCACTGGCAAATGGGCCGATTTTACGGGAAAGGATCTTGTGGCATTTATTGATAAAAAATTTCGAACGATACCCAACAGTGAAAGCAGGGGTATTGCAGGCCATTCAATGGGTGGCCAAGGAGCGATAAGGATGGGGATGCTTTTCCCGAAGGTTTTTTCAAGCGTTTATGCCCTTTCCCCTGGAACTTTGGGCATATTAAAAGAATTTGGGATTAAGGGAGCCGCCTATAAACGTATTCATGAAATTCAAACAAGGGAAGAATTGGTTACAGGTTATGGCGAATTTCGTCCGAATGTAGTGGTAGCCGTGGGACGCGCCTATACCCCGAACCCGGACAAACCACCCTTTTACGCAGATTTACCTTTCACTTATGAAGGAGATAGCTTAATTATCAACGAAGATGTACTGGAAATATGGCAAAAAAAATCAATCATTGGAATGGTAGATAATTATGTGGACCAACTAAAAAGTCTAAAGGCATTAAAATTAGATTGGGGTAGAAACGAAGAACACCCCCACGTGCCAATAACTTGCAGAATATTTAGTCAAAAGTTGGAAAATTTGGGTGTTAACCATTATGCCGAAGAATACATAGGCGACCATGGCAACAAACTGTGGACCGATGATGGGCGGGCCTTGAATGATATGTTGCCTTTTTTTGATACCTATTTGAAGTTTGAGTAATTATCGGATAAGAAAGTAATATAATA
Source organism: Pseudozobellia sp. WGM2 (assembly GCF_017810075.1). Taxonomy (GTDB): domain Bacteria; phylum Bacteroidota; class Bacteroidia; order Flavobacteriales; family Flavobacteriaceae; genus JADNYK01. The sequence goes on along the minus strand of NZ_JADNYK010000009.1, from coordinate 58,531 downwards.
ACCTATAGATTATTTAAAAAACAATGCCTGTGATAGAGGTAAAATTACGTGCGCTTGAACCCTCCGACAAAATCCAGATGGCCCTACTCGCCAACAATAAAAAAATTTGGGACAATGTTCGGGACGGTTTTGGCCACCCCTATACCGAAAAAAATGCGGAAGAATTCATTCAACGCCAAGCCAAAAATGATACGGAAAAGGTTTTCGCCATAGATTGTAATGGTAAATTCTGTGGGCTAATTGGTTTGATTTTCCAAAAAGACGTCTATCGAAAATCGGCTGAAATCGGTTATTGGATCGGTGAGCCTTCTTGGGGTAAAGACATTGCGACAAAGGCGCTTGAATTAATTGTCTCGTATGCTTTTGACGAATTGAAACTGATTCGAATTTACGCAGGTGTTTTTGAATACAATATAGGCTCGATGCGAGTTTTGGAGAAGAACGGTTTTGAAAAAGAGGGTGTTTCGCGCAAAGCAATTTTCAAGAACGATGCATTTTGGGATGAGCATAGATATGCCAAGCTAAAAGAATAATTGAACTTATGGCTCAAATAGTTCACTACGTAGCAATTTCAATCGACGGCTTTATTGCGGGACCCAATGATGACACTAGTGGTTTCAAGGCTACTGGTGATGGGGTATCTCAATATTTAGAAGATTTGAAAGATTTCAAAACAGTGATCATGGGTCGTCGAACTTATGAATTCGGTTATACATATGGTCTTGAGCCTGGTCAACCTGCTTATTCGCACATGCAGCATTTTATCTTTTCCAAAACATTGAAATTCGAAAATTAAAGCGACCAGTTGACCCTTTGTGACTTGAATCTCAATATCATTAAAGAATTGAAGAAAACTTCGGAAACCGATATCTACTTATGCGGTGGCGGTCAATTTACCGGTTGGCTTTTGGAAAATGAACTTATCGATAAGTTGAAAATAAAGTTGAATCCCCTGATTTTAGGTAATGGTATTCGCCTTTTTGGTACTTCACAAAAAGCATATCGATTGAACCGGACCGAAAGTAAGACCTATAATGATGGTTTGACCACCATAACATACGAAGTTCTATATTAAAGGGCTACCCTTTCAACTCCAATTTCTCGGCGAAATAGTCACAGAAGTCTTTCATGGTGGCTGTCATCTTTTCATCTTGTGTTGCCTTCATAAATGTATCTGACAAAGAAACCAAGGTCTGGTGAAAGAAAGTCTTCATTTCATCAACGGGCATATCTTTGGTCCATAAATCAATTTTAAGCGATTCTTGGTTCTTGCTATCCCAAACCGAAAGCAACATCGCCTTGGCCTCTTCATTGTCGACTCCCCCATCTTGTGCAGACCAATTTAGAGTTTCCGGTACACGATTTTCATCTAGTCCTACCTTTAGGGTAATTTCCGATGTATGTAGTTTTGACATTTTATTTTGCAGGTTTATAATTCGATTTCTTAAAAATTTCTTCCGAGGGCAAATTCAGCATTTGTTGAAGCGATATATCATTTTTATTCATAAAGGCTTTAACCACTTCCCAACCTATAAATCGGCCCAAGCGACCAGGTGATTCGTTATCGAGTTCAAGACCGAATTTCGAAAATGGCGCGGGTTCCAAAAACCGACGCGATAGCTTCATATCGGTACTGTACAAATATTCTTGTTCAATAAAGTTACGCCATATAGGTTCTTCATTGGCTTTGGCCCATTCAAGTTCATCTTCCGAATAATTAATTTTCAGATGGTCTGCCGAATTGGGCATAAGCTTATCCTTTACATAAAGCTCTTTTCCATAATAAATAATACGAGCTAAAAAAGACCGGTTCTCTGCTCTTGGCACCACTTGTTTAACAAAAGCACTCGCCACATCACTGACCAAGTATTTTTTATCGAACCCTGCTTTGATGTACTGCTGAATATCTCTATAAAACTTATGTTCAGCTCCCAGGTAATTATCTAGACCGAGCAATAGCAAACTATCGGTCAAAATAATGCGATTTTCATATTGAACATCAGAAGTCAAGGTGACGACTTCCGGTACTTGATACTCTGGAAAATAGTATTTCACATGCCTGAACAAATCTTCAAGATTATTTTGTACATCATCGAAGTTGGCAAATACACCATGAACCTCTTCTAAAAGTTCGACCTGCAACGTATCTTGCAATTTTGCCACCCACACACTATCGGTGTACTGTGCAGGAAATAGATAGGGGTATGATTCTTTAAGTACGGGAATATCTAAAGGAGATGCCTCGGCAAATTCACGGTCAAACCGCAAAACCCTCAAATCGACATCTATCTTTTGAATTTCCTCTTCTACCTTATCGGTCTCATTACAACCATAAACCAACGTGATAATCAGTAATATCGCAAAAATAGACCTTGGTAATGAAAGTATTCTCTGATACATTTTAATATTTAGTCGGTACACATTAATTTTAACGGGTAAAGTTAATCGATCTTCACTAAAGAACATCTTATGCAGACAGAAAAGGTAACCGACCATATCATCGATTGGTTAAAAGATTATGCGACCAATGCCAATATTAAAGGATTTGTAATCGGAATATCAGGGGGGATAGATTCCGCGGTCACCTCTACTTTATGTGCAAGAACCGGCTTAGACCTGTTGTGTTTAGAAATGCCTATACATCAGGCCGAGAATCAGGTTGGCCGCGCATCAAGACATATCGACTGGCTAATTGCCAATTTCGAAAATGTGAAACGGCAGTCTGTAAACCTAACTCCTGTATTCGATAGCCTAGTTGCATCATTGCCTACCGTTGAAAATGAAGAGGAGCGTTTTATGTCTTTAGCGAACACCAGGGCACGCCTACGTATGACCACCCTTTACTACTTTGCCGCCTTACAAGGCTACCTTGTTGCAGGAACCGGAAATAAAGTCGAAGATTTCGGTGTAGGTTTTTACACCAAATATGGTGATGGAGGTGTTGATCTGAGCCCAATAGCTGATTTGCTAAAAACCGAAGTCTATGAAATCGCCAAGCACTTAGGCGTAAATGAAGAAATAATAAAAGCAGCACCTACCGATGGATTATGGGGAGATGATAGAACGGATGAAGACCAAATAGGTGCATCTTACCCTGAATTGGAGTGGGCCATGGCCATGAAGGACAAAGGAAAAAGTGAAAGCGATTTTTCTGGCCGAGAAAAAGAAGTATTTCGTATCTTTATACGTTTTAATACGGCCAATAGGCATAAAATGCTTCCTATACCTGTATGTGAAATACCTGATAAGTTAAAATAGCAATTTGACCTAAATAGGTGTAAACTAAACGAATATATTCAGGAAAACGGCCGTTTTTGTGAAAAAAATATGACATTTGCCCAAGTAATTAGATTATTAAACCTTACATTGCGTGTCAGTATTTATTCACGCCCGAACCGAAAGTTTATTATCTAGAATAAAAACTATCAAAATGATTAAAGTATTAATTGCGGACAATCACCCCATTGTTAGAATGGGTGTTACCAATGTTCTGGAAGAGGCATCAGGGTTTGAAGTAGTAGACACGGCTTCAACAACTTCGGAACTTTTCGAAAAACTTGAAAAAGTTACTCCCGATGTAATTATGTTAGAAATGGATATTCCTGAAATTAACGGAATTGCCACTCTAAGAAAATTGAAGAAAGAAAATCCAGATGTAAAAGTACTCATGTACAGTGGGCAATCAGAAGATGTTTATGCCTTAAGCACCATTAGAGCTGGAGCTTTCGGTTACCTTTCAAAAGCTTCTGACATTGACTACATTATTTCGGCGGTAAGAAAAGTAAGTGAAGGAAACATGTTCATTACCAATGAACTTGCCCAAAGATTGGCTTTCGATGAAGGCACTCAAAAACCAAGAAGATTCTTCAGAAAACTATCTACCCGTGAGGTAGAGGTTTTGAAACTTTTGGCAAGCGGTAAGCGTAACAAAGATGTTGCCATTGGTTTGAACCTTAATGAAAAAACGGTGAGCACCTACAAAGCACGTTTAATGAAAAAATTAAACGTTGACAATATGGTCGACCTTTTGCAACAAGCTAAAGCTTTAGAGCTTTACTAAGCAAAAAACTAGCATACTAAAAAACCCGAACACTTGTTCGGGTTTTTTGTTTTAAGATAATACCCTATTCAGTTTTTTATTCAAAAGTTTGTTTAGATGAAGATAGTTCATAATCTCTTCTAAAGTCTCTCGATTATCTTCGACACTTTCTTTTGTGTTACTCTGTAAAGCCAACATTCGTTTTTTAATCAAGAAACACCGTAAGGTCAAAATTGTCTCACTTGCCAGTTGTGCTACGCCTATTTTTTTGCCTTTCGGGTAAATATCTTTACGCTCCCAATTGTGCAAAGTATATTTTTCTTCCTCCATCATAATAGAAGAAACCTCAGCTACCATGGTTTGATCAAGACCAGATAAAAATGAACTTAGCTTAAAATCTTCAGTCTGGTTCAAGGCCTCGATCAATTTGTAGTAAATAGACCTAAAATGCTCGTTCGCAAGTTCTATTTCGTCATCTTGCAAGTCAAGAAAAATTTTCTCATATACTTTGGACTTTATCGACTCAGGCTCTAAAATCAAATCACCCTCTTCACTTTCTTTAAGTACCAAATCTTCAAAATTTTCGGTATTGTTACCGTACAATAAGAGAATCTCTATAATTTTTCGCTCAAGCTCGTATTGAACATCGACCTTTTCAACTGTAGCATCATTCTTTACGACATCGAATGCCTTTTCTTCCCGGGCTGGTTTTTTCGATGCCTCGTTCTGGTTTTTTTTCCCAATCTGCGCCAAGGTACTGAACAGTACCGATTCAGAAACATTCATGATTCCCGCGCACTCCTGAATATAAATTTCTTGTTTGATACCGTCAGGGATCTTCGCAATACTATTGACGATATCACGAACGGTTTCCGCCCTTTTAATTGGGTCGTTCGCTGCTTCTTTGGCCAAAAGGTTCGCCTTGAACTGAATAAAGTCCTTGGCATGGTCTGCCAAGTAGCGATTTACCTCTTCAAGCTCATTGCTCTTTGCGAAACTATCTGGGTCTTCTCCTTCAGGAAAGGTGCAGACTTTAACGTTCATGCCCTGCTCCAAAATCAAATCGATACCCCTAAGAGAAGCTCTTAATCCTGCTGCATCACCATCGAAAAGTACGGTGATGTTCTTGGTCAAACGATTGATTAATCGAATCTGTTCAGAAGTTAATGCCGTACCACTAGAAGAAACTACATTTTCAATACCTCTTTGATGCAATTGAATGACATCGGTATACCCTTCAACTAAAAAGCAATTATCTTCTTTGGCAATGGCCTGTTTTGCGTAATAAATACCATAAAGTACTTTGCTCTTATGATAAATATCACTCTCAGGTGAATTTTGATATTTTGCAGCCTTTTTGTCGTTGGTCAATATTCTACCCCCGAAACCAAGCACCCTACCACTCATAGAGTGTATCGGAAACATTACCCGGCCTTTAAACCTATCGAATTTTCGAGGGTCACCAGGGTTTTGAGAATTTTCTTTGACTATGGTCAGGCCTGTTTTTTCTAAATAGTTCAGTCGGTACCCCTGATCCAGAGCGGCCTTTGTAAAACCATCCCACTGATCCAAACAATACCCTAGGCCGAATTTTTTAATAGTATCGGGTGTGAAGCCCCGTTCTTTAAAATACGTAAGGCCTATCGCTTTGCCCAGTTCCGTTTCCCAAAGCATTTCAGCAAAGTGCTTTTGGGCGAATTCGGAAACCAAGTACATGCTCTCGCGCTCATCAGCTTCTTGCTTCTGCTCATCGGTACGTTCAGTTTCCTCTATCTCGATATTGTACTTTTTAGCCAAATATCTAATGGCCTCAGGGTAGGTGAAATGTTCATGTTCCATCAAGAACGCAACTACATTGCCTCCTTTTCCGCTACTAAAATCTTTCCAAATCTGCTTGACCGGCGAGACCATAAAACTTGGTGTGCGTTCATCGGTAAAGGGACTCAGACCTTTAAAATTCGAACCCGATTTTTTTAATTGTACGAAATCACCGATTACCTCCTCCAAACGGGCGGTTTCGAAAACTTGGTCTATGCTAGATTTTGATATCAATGTAATTGGTAAAAAAGAAAATAGTGCCTAAAGATAGGCACTATTTACATTCTAAGATTGATTTTGGCTTATTCGGCGCTAACCTTCCATATAACTCCGCTATCATCATCGTTTACCAATAATGAACCATCTGTAGCTACAGCAACACATACAGGGCGGCCATAAACTTCACCAGCCTCTTCATCGGCGATAAAGCCGGTTAAGAAATCTTGTGGAGGTTGTGGTTTTCCATTTTCAAAAGGAACAAACAAAACCTTATACCCAGAAAAAACTGCACGGTTCCATGAACCATGTTGCCCTACAAACGCCCCGTTCTTATATTTCGCGGGAAACTGGTCTGCACCATAGAACACCAAGCCTAAAGATGCGGTGTGATTACCTACCGGCACATCAGGTACAATTGCTTTATCTACCATCTCTTGGTGTGGATCATCTTTCCATCTCGGGTCTTTAATGTCGCCATAATAACTATAAGGCCAACCGTACCAGCCCCCTTTTTGCACGCTGGTTATATAATCAGGCACCAAATCGTTTCCTATTTTATCACGTTCGTTCACGGCTGTCCAAAGTTCTCCTGTAATCGGATTCCAGTCCATACCTACAGGATTACGCAATCCGTCAGCATAGACAATCTCACCGCTACCATCAGGATTCACTTCTAAGATGTTAGCTCTACGCTCCTCTTTTTCCATACCTTGGTCACCTACATTACTGGCAGACCCTACAGAAATGTAAATTTTCGTACCCTCTTTATTGGTGATAATATTTCGTGTCCAATGATTATTGTATCCGCTAGCAGAAAGTTCAACAATTTTCTCTCCTTCGCCCTCGAGCTTAATTTGTCCTTCCTTATAAGGATAACGGTAGAGACCATCAGTATTGGCCACATAAAAATATCCGTTTAAAACCAACATCCCAAAGTTTTGGTTAAGGCCATCAGCAAAAATGTGACGTTCATCGACCTCTCCGTCGCTGTTCGTATCACGCAGCAATGTAATCTGGTCTGCGCTGTTCTTTGTATCAGACTCGGCCACGAATATGTCATCGTTAGGTGCAATATACGTCCACCTAGGATGCTTGAGCTCATCGGCAAATTTAGTAACTGTAAAACCTTGAGGAGCAATTGGTTTTTTGTCACCTTCCCAACCAATTACCTTACTCTGTTTGGTTACAGACTCAGACGAAAACGGAGCTGCCAACTCTAAGGGACCAATTGCCGTTTCTACAGTAACCGGACCACTTTCAGCCAGATTTTCCTTTGTCTCTTCCGAGACCTTTTTTTCTTCTTTACAGGCCATAAAGACCGTAAAGCTTAATATAAATAACCCTATTTTTTTCATTGTTCTTGTTTTAAAACAAGGTAAGGTTTAAACCCATACACCTCAAGTGAAGACAGCCGTTTAAGATTAATTTAACAAGACGGCTTGATGTTATCTACCCTGTTTTCAGGGATGTTATTTTCACTAGTATTAGGGTAATGTAGCAGACCTTATCACACCATCTTTGTACGTAAGAAAACAAAATAATATTAACCACAACCGACCTTTAGGGTCACAAATTTTAAAATTATGATTTGGGGAATTTCACTTATACTTTTAAGTATTATCGCAGTACCTTCTTTATTACTATCAAAAAAACCAAATGCCCAGGAGCTTCTTGAAAAAATAGAACCTTATCAAGGATGGATAGGTATCGTTTTTTGTTTCTGGGGGCTTTGGGGAATTATTACCGCCATTTTGAACCTTAATTGGTTAAGCTCAGCGCCGATTTGGTGGGCAACCTTGTTAACAGGCAACCTAGTTTCAGTCAGCCTTGGCTTTTTATTGGGTTCAAGTTTGATCAACAAAATGATATTATCCAATAACGCACACGCCCAAGCCAAGGCTGCCGAACTACGTGAAAAAATTGCCCCAAAACAAGGTAAATTAGGTCTAGTGGGCATCTTTATTGGCATTTGGATGATTACTGCATCCTTTCTATTTCTTTAATATAAGATTATACATCCGCTACCGTTAACCTATTAGTAAATTAATATAGGCCGAAGGGTCTTTCAAAAACTACATTTATGAAAAAGCTTTTTCTATCAATTGCATTAACAATCATTTCATTGGGCACTATACAGGCACAAACAGATACCCACAGCATTACTGTAAATGGTACCTTCGAGTACAACATGGGTCCCGAATATATTAGTAAAATGGTGGTAAGTCTTAATAATGTGTATTATGACGCGCAAACCATTAGTTTATCGGAAGTAAAAAGCGGGTACTACGATAAGTTGGAAAAGGCCGGAATTTCTTCGAGTACTTTAAAAGAAGACATATTTGCCTATAATCTTTTGGGTTACGAAAAAGAAGGAACCATTGTTGAATTCAGGACAAAATCTATGGAAGAAATGAAAAAGTTTTTGAGTGTCAAAAGCATTGGGGTATCGAGGTCAGAATCGAGCTTGGAGTTTGAACTCGATCAGGAACAAGCTGCCACTTATGCCGAAAAGGCCTTTGAAAATGCAAAGAAAAAAGCAAATGCCATTGCAACCAAGGTGGGTAGAAAAGTGGGTAAGGCCATGGTAATCAGTGATACCAATCATTCTAAAATTCAAGAGTCACTATACTATGGTAATATTAAAACCAATAGAGATTACTACATTTCAGTAACTTTCGAGTTGCAATAAAATAAAACGCATTAACTTGTTGTCTATCCCGGTTTGAAAAATCAAATCGGGATTTTTCATTTACCAACTACTTCAAGAGGTTTTTGTAGGCTTTACGAAAGGCTGATGGTGTAACCCCTACCCTACGAACGAATACTTTGGAGAAATAAGAATTATCATCAAAACCTAAGTCAGTGGCAATGGCAGACAGGGTGGCATTGCTATGTACCAATTGTCGTTTCGCCTCCAATAAAAGTCGCTCATTTATTAAGTTCGATGGTGTTTTTCCCAGGGTAGCGGCCGTAATTCGGTTTAAATGTTTAGGGGTAATGTGAAGTTGATCGGCGTAGAAGGAAACCGACTTCTGTTGTTTAAAATTTTCCTGTATGGTTTCGTTCAACTTTTGTAAAGTGGCCAAATATGTATTGGATTCTATTAATTGATAGTCAGCCCTACTGGTGTACAACCTACTTAAATCTACATACAATAAATGTATGAGACTCCTCATTTTTTGCTCCTTTAAACTTCTATTCTCCAAATACTCTTCATAAATATTCTTGAATGAGCTTTCCACATAAACCATTTCCTCCTTTTGTAGATGCAAGTGTGGCGGATTCCCATTCCAACTAAAAAATGGGAATTGCTCTATTTTAATGTGCGTAAAGCCCAGTTCAAAAAATTCTTTGGTATGAAAAAATATCAAGCCCTCTGGCTGTTCGCTAAACTTCCATAAGTGAGTTTGTCCGGGTTTAAGAAAAAATACGCTTCCAGGATAAATTGGAAAACTATTAAAATCAATTTCATGTACTCCCGTGCCTTTTCTAAAAAAGACACACAGATAAAAATCATGCTTGTGGGCGGTATATACCAATTCTTTATTTCTTCGCAAATGAACCGCCAAGTCATTGACATATACTTCCGTAAGGTTTACGGCTTTTTCAAATTGCTCAATATGGAGAACAGGAATCATAGCAACTTTATAAAATGTCTCAAAGTTACCATTATAAGCGAATTTTTAGCCCTTATCTGGAAATTATATGTCTTAATTTTGCAATATAATATCGATAAAAATTATTGGCGTAGCCAGACAGTAAAAAACATAAGATGGCATTTTTAAAAGGCACCAAACTCTATAGCATCTTTACAGGCACCTGCCCCGCATGCCAAAATGAAAGCATGTTTTTAAAGAAAAACCCCTACAAACTTAAAAGCACACTTAAAATGAAAGAACGATGTGGTGTCTGCAACACCAAATACAAAATCGAGCCTTCCTTCTTTTATGGCGCCATGTATGTCAGTTACCCGGTAGGTTTAACTTTTGCCACTGCAGCATTTATTCTATGTTATCTTGTTTTTGGCCTAGATTTGATAAGCACCTACTGTGTTATAGTGGTAGTCATGCTCTTTGCTCTACCCATTATTCTTCGCATCTCTAGAAATATTTGGATCAATATTTTTATGCCTTATAACAAGGGGCATCTGCACTAGGGGTGACTATAAACTTACCATTGGAATAAAGGAAAAGCACTTTTTCACAAGTGCTTTGATCATCACTGGTTATTTGATTAATTTTATCCTACATCAATAATTATGCTTTTATATGATTCTATTTTTTGGAACCAGACCGGGCAAAACTGAAACTAAACAGCTGCCTCATGTTTCATGCCCTTATTGTGAACAGACAGGCACATTGATTATTTCACGAACCAGCAATTGGTTCCATATATTTTGGATTCGCATTTTTAAAGTATCATCTAAAAAAATAGCTGAGTGTTCTCATTGCAAAAGGACCTATTTTGAAAATGAGTTTACCGAGGAAATGGAGAAAGGTTTAATCCAAATCGAATCGTAGACCTAACGAAACATTCCTTTGGTCAACGGCAGCATCTTTAAAAATCGGATTTAAATCGTACTTGGCGTACAACTGAACCGAATCAAAACCGATATAAGCGCTAAGTCCGTAGATAAAATTACTGGTATTATAGCTGCGCTTTAATTTTTCTTTGACGGTCTCACCATCTACATCGTACTTGATTTTCTGACGGGTACTTAAATTCACCCCGGCATACCCCCCGAAACCGATTCGGAATTGATTGTGAATGTCATAACGGATTTTCTCATCTGAACTTGAAAATTTTGAGGGGCCAAATTCAAAATTTATGGGTAAAACAAGATTATCCATTCTCAACTTCGACTTTTTAAGGTCGGTATCGAAAACTTGCAATTGAACTTGCCCATCTTCCATAACAAAGTACTGGTTATCTATGGGTTTTAATCCGTTAAATTGAATTGATGCTCCATAGTGAAAACGTAGGGCGTTTGAGTTTTTGAATACTCTTGTTCTCCACATCCATCCCAATTCAAAAAAACGACTACCTCCTATTTTGTATGGCGAATCATCTAACGACTGCCCGTCAATTACAGCATTGTTCAGACCAATAGCAACTACAGGATCGCTATACGTTCGCTTATCATAAACTATTTTTTTCTGATTTCCGGAATTATACTTAACCCCAAATAGCACATCTCCACCTTCGTCTTTACCACCAATCGCTATTTCAACATTACTAACTTCTAAATTCAAATCTGTAGTTCCGTTTCTCTTTAATAGTTCTATAGAATTGTCGATTATAGCCAACTTATTTTCAATGTTTTTTGCTCTCTTCTCTGCGACCTTCTTTTTCAGAGAATCCGCTTCCTCAAGACTTAACTCCTCATTATTCAATCGATTATTGATCGACTCTACTTCTTTTTTAAGGGCCTCTCGCTCATTCACGGTTATCACCTCTTTCTTACCTTCAAGTTGTTGGATCTTAAAAGCTAGGGCCTCGTCTTCTTGGGCAACTAGCTGTTGGCACAAAAAAGTGAGCATAAGTAACAGTAAGTAAGTAAAAATAATTTTCATGATTTTTGATTTGATTAGTGATTGATGAACAAACTCCGCCCTGCCCCATAGTGAACGAGGTCGAAAACTTTATGATATTAATTTATTGATTTCTTGTGGCCACTGCTGTTTTCACCCTGAGAAAACGATCTTTAAGGGTCTCGAAAATCTGATCTCTAAACGATTGATTCAATTCATCTTCGACACCTGCCAACAGAGCCATTGCATCTACTTTACCGTCACTATGGTGAATTGTGGTTTGTAGAACAATTTCACGTTGCGCTTCTTGCAACAAAGAATCTATTTCAGCATCTGAAACAGTAGTGTCGCCTTTTTCTAGAAGTTCAACCTGGGCTATGACCTCTTCGATTTTAGTATCTATGAGCACTTCAGAGGTGTCTATGGCGAGTAAAATCTCTTTTGAATCGTCTTTCACATGATCTTCGACCATCACATGCCCAGCATTTGGTGGAGAAGTATATTCAGAGTTCACACTCACAATTTGCTCTTGTTCATGGTTACGGCTCTTCGCCACCTCATCCATTTCAAGATTTTTGACCACGATTTCACTTTCTTGGGTCGTTACTGAATTATCAAGTTGAGTTTCCATTTTCTCCGTATCAACCACCTTTACTGGCTCTTTCGCCCCTTGTCTGTCTTTAAAATAGCTAATCGAGACCAGTAGAAAACCAATTAAACTGGCAGCCACGGTATATTTAAAATAGGGCTTTCGAACAGGCTTCGGACTGATTTCAAGTTGTTTTTGAATTCGTTCCCAAGCATCGGTAGACGGTTGCAACTTTCGCTGATCCAGCCTATTCTTTATATACTCATCAAATTTATCTGGTTGCATGACCTATACTATTTTGTTCTTTTAATTTTTCTTGAAGCCATTTACGGGCCTTGAACAGTTGTGATTTAGAGGTACTTTGTGATATACCAAGTTCTTGTGCTATTTCGTGGTGTTTGTAGCCTTCTACCGCATAGAGCACGAACACTGTACGGTAACCGTCGGGCAGCGCATCGATTAAATGCTGTATATACTCGGCATCAAATTGATTTTCATTTTGGGTCTTAAAATCTAATTTTTCAAAAGCGCAATCATCAAAAACTACAAATTGATTTTTGCGTAGATGTGAAATGCATTCCCTCACCATAATTTTGCGTATCCACCCCTCAAAACTGCCTTCTCCCCTAAAACTTTTCAAACTCTTAAATACCTTGACAAAACCGGAAACCATAACATCTTCGGCAAAATGTATATCTTTCACATAACGTCTGCATACACTTAGCATCACCGGCGAATATTTATCATAAAGCCGTTGTTGAGCTTCACGCTTTCCAGAAATCGATTTGCGTATCAGCTGTTTCTCGTTATTGTATAAAGAAATAATTTTCAATGGTTCAGGTGATGGTCTCTATAAAGATAGACGCAGCTCAATTGAAAAAGGTTGCCTAGGCAATAAAATTATACGTGAAAAGACGATTTTACTTTTTTCGGTCGACTACATAATTGACCATTAGCTCAAGAGAACTTCGATATTCAGACTCAGGATAGGCCATTAAAAGAGCAAGCGCCCTCTCTTTAAACTCTAGCATTTTTTCAACTGCATATTCGAGACCGCCACAATCTTTCACAAAAGCTATCACTTCTTTGACACGCTTTTTATCTTTATTATGATTCTTAACGGAATTGATAAGCCATCGCTTTTCTGCCTTTGAGCAATTGTTCAAGGTATAAATGAGCGGCAGGGTCATTTTTTGTTCTTTAATATCAATACCTGTTGGTTTGCCGATTTTTGCTTCCCCATAATCGAAAAGATCATCTTTAATCTGGAAAGCCATACCGCAGAGTTCACCAAATTCGCGAAAATTCTCTACATCTGAAGATTCCGGTTTTACCGAACAAGCACCTAGACTACAGCAAGCTGCAATAAGCGTAGCCGTTTTTTGGCGAATAATATCATAGTACACTTCTTCGGTAATATCAAGGCGTCTTGCCTTTTCGATTTGTAAAAGCTCCCCTTCACTCATTTCTCGCACTGCTACGGAAATAATTTTAAGAAGGTCAAAATCTTCATTGTCGATTGACAACAATAGGCCTTTAGATAAAAGATAATCGCCAACTAAAACTGCAATCTTATTTTTCCACAGTGCATTGATTGAAAAGAACCCCCTACGTTTACCACTTTCATCAACCACATCATCATGCACTAAGGTAGCCGTGTGAATCAATTCGATTACTGCAGCACCTCGATAGGTTCTGTCATTCACCTCCCCATCACTAAGCAATTTCGCCGTTAAAAAAACGAACATGGGCCTCATTTGCTTGCCCTTTCTGTTTACGATGTAATAGGTAATTCTATTTAATAGCGCCACTTTTGAAGACATGGCCTCTCGAAACTTTGTTTCAAAAAGTTCCATTTCTTGACTTACCGGTTCTTTTATTTGCGCTACAATTTTCAAGCAGTTCGGTTTATTCTCACGATTTAAAAGTGAAAGGGTAAATTTAGGAAAAATTGCTTCAGTATACCGCTATATCCGCAGAATGGAAAATCAAATTGACCATACAAACTGGTCTTAAAAACACAAGTAAACTTAAATTACTGTTTGTTAGCCAATTGCCCACAAGCGGCATCAATATCTTTACCCCGTGAACGTCTAACAGTTACCGTAATACCGTTTCTTTCCAACGTATTCACATACATATCGATGGCCGAATTCGATGCTTGTTGAAACTCGCCATCATCAATAGGGTTGTATTCGATGAGGTTTACTTTTGAAGGTGCAAACCTGCAAAAATCGACCAAGGCATCCACATCTTTTTGGGTGTCGTTAATGCCCCTCCAAACTACATATTCGTAGGTAATTCTACTTCTGGTCTTAGCATACCAATACTCCAAAGCTTCCCGCAAATCGGCCAAGGTAAAGGTCGCATTGAAAGGCATTATTCGAGTACGTATTTCATCTATGGCCGAATGAAGCGATACCGCCAATTTAAACCTGACCCCATCGTCTGCCATTTTCTTGATCATCTTGGGTACACCCGAAGTAGACACGGTAATACGCTTAGGAGACATGGCCAGGCCTTCTGTAGAGGTAATCTTATCGATAGCCTTGAGCACATTGTTATAATTCATCAAGGGTTCACCCATCCCCATAAAAACTATGTTGCTTAGCGGCCGGTCGAAATATAACCTACTTTCATTATCTATAGCCACAACCTGATCATATATCTCATCAGGATTCAAGTTGCGCATACGTTTTAACCTAGCTGTAGCACAAAAACGACAATCTAGGCTGCAACCCACTTGGCTTGAAACACATGCCGTGGTTCTCGAACTTGTGGGTATCAAAACCGACTCTACTACCAAATTGTCATGCAAACGAACGGCATTTTTTATGGTACCATCGTTACTTCGTTGCATCTGATCCACCTTAATGTGATTGATCACGAAATTGGCCTCCAACATATCTCGCGTAGCTTTCGAAAGGTTGGTCATACCCTCGAACGAATGCGCAGATTTCTGCCAAAGCCACTCGTATACTTGGTTGCCTCGGAAGGCCTTATCTCCCTGAGAAACAAAGAAATCTCTCAGCTGCTCTTTGGTCAGTGCCCGTATGTCTTTCTTCTTTGCCTCCACAGTTTGAAAAGTAAAAAAAATCCCTTCTCTATTTTCAATTAATGATAAAGAAGGGATTTTTAGTAGTTACCGCTTCAATTCCGATTTTTTCGAAATAGCGGAATAATATATTAGATGATCAACATCGCATCACCGTACGAATAGAACTTATACTGCTCTAAAATTGCTTCTTTGTACGATTTTTTCATTAAATCATGCCCCATAAAAGCAGAAACCATCATTAACAAGGTAGATTTCGGCAAATGGAAATTAGTAATCATACAATTCGCAATACTAAAATCGTATGGAGGGAAAATGAACTTGTTCGTCCAACCATCAAAAGTATTGAGTGTATGCTCCGAAGATACGGCACTCTCAAGACCTCTCATTACTGTTGTACCAACAGCACAAACCCTTCGCTTTTCTTTTTTGGCCTGATTTACGGTCTCGATGGCCTTCTCATCGATAACCAGCTCTTCGCTGTCCATTTTATGTTTAGACAAATCTTCGACCTCTACCGGGTTGAAAGTACCTAAACCTACGTGTAGGGTTACCTCGGCAAAGTCTACACCTTTAATCTCTAAACGTTTCAACAAGTGCTTCGAAAAGTGAAGGCCTGCAGTCGGCGCAGCAACGGCACCTTCGTACTTGGCATAAATGGTTTGGTACCGCTCTTCATCTTCTGGCTCTACATCTCTTTTGATATACTTCGGAAGCGGAGTTTGACCCAAATCTCTTAGTTTTCTTCTAAAATCAAGGTAAGAACCGTCATATAAAAAACGAAGTGTTCTACCTCGTGAAGTAGTATTATCGATAACCTCTGCTACCAAGGTCTCATCATCACCGAAATACAATTTATTACCGATTCTGATTTTACGTGCAGGGTCGACCAACACATCCCAAAGACGTTGTTCTTCGTTCAATTCCCTTAACAAAAACACCTCGATACGAGCGCCTGTTTTTTCCTTGTTTCCATACAAACGTGCCGGAAAAACCTTGGTATTGTTCAATACCATAACATCGCCTTCATCAAAATAATTGATCAAGTCTTTGAACATTTTATGCTCAATTTTTCCCGTTTCTCGGTGAATGACCATAAGTTTTGACTCGTCTCTGTTCTCTGCAGGGTACTCGGCCAACAAATTGTCAGGAAGCTCAAAATTGAAGTGTGATAATTTCATATTGGGTTATTAGTTTTTCTATCTAAAAGCGTTTATCAAAAAACAGCTCCAAAATATAGGAGACAGATTTACGTAATACGCCTAAGTTAAAAGTTTTGCGGCTGCAAATATACGATGTGCAGATAGGCGTTGTCAAGTAAATCGATGATTATATTACTTGGAGATATTTAGCAGCTCGATTATATGCTGAGTTACTCTAAAATAAAGTGTTAAAATAGGTGAAAGATTAACGAATCTCTTGAATTTTAAACTGTAGAAGTTTTAAATCGTTCCAGTAATCGGGGTAGGACTTTGAAACAACCTCGGCATCATTAATAAGAAGCTCTGTCTTAAGGGCCAAAGGTGCAAAAGCCATGGCCATACGGTGATCGTTATAAGTATCTATAGCTATTCCACTTTTTATATTGCCGGAAGGCTGCAAGGTCAAGTCTTTATCGGTTACCGAAATAGGAGCCCCAAGTTTAGAAAGTTCGACATATAGTGCCTCTAAGCGGTCGGTTTCCTTAATTTTAAGGGTATGCAAACCGGTTAAATGACAGCCTATACCTAATCCAAAACAAGTAACTGAAATAGTTTGGGCAATATCAGGTGCATCGGCCAGGTCAACATTAAGACTTTTCATTTCAGGCTGCCCTGTTTTTTTCAAGAGGATAGAATTCTCTTCAAAAACAGTTTCTACGCCCAACTTTTCGTAAATTTTAGCCAATACACTATCGCCCTGTAAACTGTTTTGTTTATACGAAGATAATTTAATGGTCGACCCAATATCAGATAAGGCGGCTATACTATAAAAATAGGAAGCTGAACTCCAGTCAGACTCTACAACCAAGGTAGCATCATCGACCGATTTCTTGGGAGCGACGATAATCGTATTGCCAGAGAAAGAATTTTCTATGCCTAGCTGCGACAACAATGCCAATGTCATTTTTATATATGGCACTGAAGTAATTTTACCGACCAACTCCAATTCGAGTCCGTTTTCTAGGCTCGGCGCCATAAGCAATAATGACGAAATATACTGACTGCTAATATTTGCCGGCAGACTTACTTTACTTTCAGAAAGTTTTTTACCATTTATCTTGATCGGCGGGTAGCCCTCATTTTTTTCATAAGTGATATCTGCCCCTAAACTGCGTAAAGCTTCTACCAATACTTTTACCGGTCTCTCGGTCATTCTCTGAGAACCCGTGAGAACAACCTCTTTATGCTCTTGAGAAGCGAAATACCCCGTTAAGAAACGCATGGCGGTACCGGCATGGTGAATATCGACCACACCATTAGAAATATTAAGACCCTTTTGCATTACCTCAGCATCATCTGAATTGCTGATGTTTTCTATTTTCACATTCGGGTATAGGGCCTGTAACAGTAATGACCGATTGGTTTCACTTTTAGATCCGGTAATCTGAATTTTCGATTGCAATAATAAATTGGCAGGGGCTGATAAATGTAACTTCAAGAGTAATCAGAGGTTTATGGCCTCATTTTAAATTTTCTGAAAAAGCGACGATTAAAAATAAGAACGCTTCTCGACTATCTAAAAACAACGGCCTGAATTAAGCGGCAAATATACTACTATTTGAGCTTTTCATTGTTATGATGACGGTCATGATCGCGGCGAGTCTTCAACTCCAATTTTTTATCAAAAGCATCTTGTAAATCGACCCCGGTCTGATTGGCCAAACAAAGAGTAACGAATAGCACGTCTGCCAATTCCTCGCCCAAGTCTTTTTGCTTATCAGACTCCTTTTCACTCTGTTCACCGTACCTACGGGCAATAATACGTGCAACCTCACCGACCTCTTCTGTCAGTTGGGCCATGTTAGTAAGTTCGTTGAAATATCGAACCCCGTGATTGTTGATCCAATTATCTACTTCCTGCTGCGCTTTCTTTATACTCATCCGTCGATTTGGTCAGAACAACTTGTTCCGAACCTTTTATTATCATCTGATTATAATACTCCTTTAACTCTAAATAATTCAGTGCTGATATTACCGCACTATTTATTTCAAAGGTAACGGATAATTGAATTTTATTACCAACATTTTTTATAACGTACTTGTAAGTACCTAAATCGTTAGGCAGATTCATGTGCAGATTCGCGGGAAGTGATTCAACTGCGTAACCTTCCGGAATTGTAATAGTAATCATATATCGATCCCTGAACGGGAAACCATAATCTATAGGATATTCACGCTTATCCGTTTTAAACGGATTTTCTTCTATTCTTAAAAAGGAAAGGGGATTTACATATAGTTTATCACCAATAATATCAGCCCCATTTTCAGTTTCGTAAGCAAATGTTTCAGTCAGGTGTCCATCAAAAGTGTCCGTATTTTTTGCATCATATTCCGAAATCTCAATACCTGAATATATACTCTCGAGTTCGTTCAAGAACTCATCAAGGTCATAACCTTTAAACTTCTCACGAAATTGGTAGGCGCTGTGGTTGGTCAATCTCGATTTGTAACTACCTTCAGCGAAACCATCTTCATTTATTTGGCAATTGACCGAATAAATATTTTCCGCTTTTTTCGGCGCAATATGTGAAATATGCTTCCAAACCTTATTGTGGTTATCGACCAATAGACCGCCCCAATTGTAATCACGGATCGGTAATAGATTTATATCACTGAATTCTTCGGTGGCATCCATATAAAAATCCCTGCCATCAATGGAAGCATGGGCAATTACATAATTCAACCTATCGAGGGTCGGAAACATGGGAATGGCATTCTCTTTCGTACTCAGTATGACAGGGTTTGCTTTGACCCCTGCATATCTTAACATAGCCACCAACAGCAGATTTATATCAGCAGCATTTCCCTTCTTCTCTTTGAGGGTTTTTTTCAGACCGTTCTGAAACGAACTACCATCAAGCCCGTTCCATTCGGTATTGTCTTTCACATATTTAAAAAGCAAGTTTGTAATTTCTAGGTAATCGGTTTTACCCACTAACATGCTTTCCAGTTCATTCTTAAAAGAGCGGGTCTTGTCGAGCTCATTTTTATAATCGCTTGAGCTACCTATCGTTTTAGCTACATCGGCCCAACTTTGCGCATAACTTTTATAGGGTACGCCAGGTATATCGATAGAGACCAGCTCAAACATGGCACCAGCTCTATAGTTGTCGATATTGTCAACATGGCTCTCGGCCTTAAGCGCCGGAATGTTACTTAAGTCAAAGCTCGTTATAACTACATCTCTACCTAATCTATGGTCACGCTTTTTACTGATTTTGGCATTTAGTCGAAAGAACCCTTTTTGCGTTTGCTTGAAGTTAAAACCTTCAGGGGTTCTTAATTCGGCCTTCAGGTGTTTTATAGGTATATCTCGCTGAAAACGGAACTCATCTATATTCCAAATAAACGGAGAGCTAATACTATATTTAAATTCAACTACAGAACCTTCTTTGACATTCGGCATCGTAAACTTCACTTGATCATAGTTATAACTATATTCATTTTCAAAAATTTGATCCTTGTCAAGTTCCGAGGCAACTATTTTATCATTTTCTAGTGTATAGGTAAAGGCCTTCAGTTTTCTTACCTCTTCTCTATCTGACCCTCTATTGTATAAATTGATACTTTCGGTAGTATGTGAAAAGCCCTTCTTCGAGTAAATTTTAATACGTTCATGAACTTCGGTAATCATTCTGGTAATACCGCTTGCTGATTGCAAATAGGTATTTTGACCTCGGTATAGTACTAAGGCTTCAGCCTCAGGGTCAAGTGCATATTCTTTTTCAAGCAATTCTTCTTTGCTTATTTTACCGAATTCAATTTCTTGGGCTTGAACGGTCGTCAATAGAAATAGACCGACCATGCACATCAGTTCTTTCGAAGTTTTCATAGAATAGGTTTTATCACAATTTTAGAGTTGTCGTATTTTGAAACGTTCTTCATAAAATCTCGGAACCCCGAATAATCGGTATTGGCGTAGGTTCCAGATTTGACCAACAATTTTCTTTTAAGAATTATTTTGCCGTCTATCTCTTCAATCAACAAGTTGTATGAGCCATATTTATTATCAATGTTTATCGCCTCAGGTATTGCTTCTATACCAAAACCAATGGGAATGCTTATCGTAAACTTATCTTCATCTAAAAAACCTCGCTGAATTTCAAAGGGAAGCTTACGGTTTCTATAACGCGCCGGAATATATTGTTGCTTATTGAAAACATTGGCAGCAAAGAGTAATCTATCTCCGCTTTTAGAGGCATAATTCGCTGCACTTAGAGATAGTTGCTCTGTAAAACGCACCTCGTTTCGATTATTTTCAAACTGGTAAGAGCCTACATTCAAGTTGTTGATATTATTCCAATGTTTCTTATAATGCTTTTCAATTTTTTCTTCGGATTGATCAGCCAAAGTAAATCTATCATCATACTGAATACCCTTTGTGCTTATTTCTAGCTCTCCTTGAATACTGCCATCTTCGAAAAGGGTATACAAACCTTCGGTGAGTTGAAAGTTCTGTTCATTGAGATAAGAGGAAGTAGTAACTATTTCCCCTCCATCGGGCTTAATTACAAATACTTTTCTGTTATCGGTAAAATCGCCGATAAAACCAAAAGGATGTACCTGAGAAGTACAATCTATCCAATAGTATTGATTATTGTATGGTATGGCAAGTATTGCATGATTGCCCTGAGCTAAATCAGGAAAGTCTTGATCAAAGTTCACCTGATCTCTACCCGCTTCTACATGCACATAGTAGGCCTCTACCCCTACGGCCTTCAACAGGGCTTTGGTATAATTGGAAAGCCCCTTGCAATCACCATATTTTACCCTATCTACGTCAATGGCACTTATGGGCTGTATACCCCCAATACCCACTTGAACACTGATATATCTTGTGTTCTCCTGAACGTATTTATACACAATTTTTGCCTTATCCAGATTATCATCAATTCCACTGGTCAAGGCTTTTACTTTAGATATTGTTGCTGCCGGAAGTTCGTCTCTGCCTCTGAGTAGGTTTTCAGACATCCAAATTCCCAAATCGGACCAATTATTAATAGAAGCGTCATAACCTTCATAGTGAAAGTTGACCGGTCTTATTTTAATGTGCGGTGCCAACTTTTCAAAAGAAGGGCACAGGCTTTCTTCTTTGAACGCCCTTACCTTCCCCACACTGTATTGAATACTTTGGGTAGTTTTATTTTTCAATACCTCAATTCCCTCTAAATTTTTCTCTTTTAAAACAGGTTCTAAATCGGGGCTGGCAAAGTTGATAACCAAATTGCTTTGCTCGGTACTCACCATAAAATCTTTTAAAAAAAGCCAAGTGGCAGGAATTTCACCAGTGTTCTTGGTAGACACCTCGTAATTGAGCTCAAGGGTATAGGGATATTGAATTGGAGTATACCGGTAATATTTTACTCTAGAATCTGAATAAAGGGTGTTACCATCAACAGCACTAAAGTCTTGAAAATCTTTCTCTTTAATCTTTTCTATTCTGTTACCAAATGAGTCGTATACCGTAGCACTAATACTCTTAATTTTACGACTATTATCGTAACCCACATAAGCCATTGCGTATTGGTCACCCAATTCGTTCAACACAGTAATGACTTTCTTGCGTCTTAATACCAAGTCTTTTTTTGAAAGTATACTTATGATCATCTCATCTTGCCTAAATATTGCATTCGCATTTTCGACAAGTTCAGAATCCAACAAATCAAACTGATAATCAGAGTCTTGAGAAAAGCCTAGAAGACTTAAGAAATAAAAAGGAAGTAAGAAGAAGTAGCGCATTAGTGAGTCGGTTGGTAATTAATCACCCAACAAATCACCTATTTTTCTTACATAAATCAAGAAATACTCGACAAAATAGTACTATTCTTTGTTCTTCGTATCAAACGTTATAGTTACTGGCCCATCATTCAATAATTCGACTTTCATGTCGGCTCCAAAAACTCCCGTGCCCACCTTTTTACCCAAATCAAGTTCTATTTGTCGAACAAAAGATTCGTAAAGTGGTATAGCTACATCAGGTTTGGCCGCCTTAATATAAGATGGGCGATTTCCTTTTTTGGTAGCTGCATGCAATGTAAATTGACTTACAACAATGGCATCTCCGTTAATATCAAGTAACGATTCGTTCATGACTCCTTCAGAATCATTGAAGATTCTTAGGTTTACCATTTTACGAGATAACCATTCAACATCTTCTTGGCTATCGGCATTTTCGATACCCAGTAAAATTAGAAGACCGTTTTTAATTTCAGCTATCTTTTGGCCATCGACCGAAACACTGGCCCAAGCGACTCTTTGTATTACTGCACGCATATATAATCGTTAATTACTTTTTGGTATCGTGTATATCTACCCTGTAATTTTCATCTTCGCCCGACACCATCTGCACATAACTTTTATACCTGCTCCACGCGACTTCTTCATTCTCCAGCGCTTCCTTTACGGCACATTTAGGTTCATCGATATGCAAGCAATTGTTGAACTTACAATCACCCTTAAGCGCAAAAAACTCTGGAAAATAGTCTCCTATTTCTTCCTTTTCCATGTCAACGATACCAAAGCCCTT
Source organism: Pseudozobellia sp. WGM2 (assembly GCF_017810075.1). Classification (GTDB taxonomy): domain Bacteria; phylum Bacteroidota; class Bacteroidia; order Flavobacteriales; family Flavobacteriaceae; genus JADNYK01. Next base: position 35,552 of record NZ_JADNYK010000009.1, on the reverse strand, counting down.
TATACCAGGGGTATCGATAATTCTTCCTGAGAAATCCATATCATACATTTCAGCAAAAGTAGTAGTGTGCTGGCCTTGCAAATGCTGTTCGGATATTTCTGCGGTCTTCAACTTTAAATTTGGCTCAAGGGCATTGACTAAAGTAGACTTACCGGCTCCCGAATGCCCTGCGAACATACTCGTCGTTTCGGTCATCAGTTCTTTTACCTTGTCTACATTTTTCCCCGTTTTTGCCGAAATACCGATACAAGTGTAGCCTACTTCACGATAAAGTGCCGCTAGAAATTTTATTTCGCCCAGTTCTTCATCATCATAGGCATCTATTTTATTGAACAGAAGAACAACCGGCACCTCATAGGCCTCGGCAGTAGCTAAAAATCGGTCTATGAATATGGTGTATGTTGTAGGGTTGTTCAGCGTAATCAAAAGAAAAACCTGGTCTAGGTTAGCCGCAATAATATGTGTTTGCTTGGAGAGGTTGACCGATTTACGGATGATATAGTTCTTACGGTCTTTTATTTCGTGAATGATACCTACCGTATCGTCACCTAACTTTTCAACATCAAATTCTACGATATCGCCCACCGCGATCGGATTGGTACTTTTAATACCCTGAATACGGAACTTACCCTTAATACGACACTCGAAAAAAGTACCGCTATCATTCTTAACGGTGTACCAGCTGCCTGTAGATTTATATACGGTTCCTATCATTCATTTGATTTACAATGCAAAGAAAAGCAATACTTTTATATAAAGCGATTTAAAGACTACTGTCTGTGCTTATACTGCCTTATTCATCGCTAACATCTTCATAATAAGCACATAATTAAATCATGAAACACCTCAGCCAGCGGTAAAATCATATTCATTACCGTATATGATTCCAGAAAAGATCGGCAAAAAAAAAGCAATCTGTTTCTGACCTTTACGGTGTAGAAACAGATTGCTCAATACCTAATTATTCTCGAATCAATTATCCGTTAATAATTTTTTCTTGGTGATTTATAGATTCTTGGTGAATGGCCTTGAACATTTTCAAAACAAACTCTTCACTCAAACCTTGAGATTCTCCTTCTAGAATCATAGCTCCTAAAATTTGATTCCAACGGTTCGATTGAAGTACAGCAACATTCTTTTGCTTTTTCAATTCACCGATACTGTCTGAAATCTTCATTCGATTGCCCATGGTCTCAATCAATTGACCATCAAGAATATCGATTTGAGCACGCAAATTATCAAGCTTAGAGTTGTACTCCGCTTCACTGTCGGTTTCTTTTCTTATTCTCAAATCTGTCATGATCTGAACTAAACTATCAGGTGTTACCTGCTGTGCAGCATCACTCCATGCATTATCAGGGTCGTGATGGGTCTCTATCATTAAACCATCAAAATTTAAATCTAGAGCCGTTTGGGAAACATCAAAAATCATATCTCGCTTACCTGTAATATGCGATGGGTCATTGATGATAGGCAAATCAGGAAATCTGGTCTGCAAATCGATAGCTACTTGCCACTCAGGTATATTACGATACTTCGTTTTAGCATAGGTAGAGAAACCTCTGTGAATTACACCCAAATTCTTAATATCTGCAGTATATAAACGCTCAACGGCACCCAACCACAATGAAAGGTCAGGGTTTACCGGGTTTTTGATCAAAACCACTTTATCGGTACCTTCTAGGGCATCGGCAATTTCTTGAACGATAAACGGACTAACCGTTGAACGGGCACCGATCCACAATAAATCGATATCATGCTCTAAAGCCAACTCAACATGGGCACGGTTCGCTACCTCGGTAGCTGTTTTCATACCGGTTTCTTCTTTAACTCGCTGTAACCACTTAAGACCAAGGGCCCCCACACCTTCAAAATTACCTGGGCGTGTACGGGGTTTCCAAATACCGGCACGGTAATAGTTTACATCGGTATCTTTTAGAGAGTGGGCAATACCCAATACTTGTTCTTCGGTCTCAGCACTACAAGGGCCAGCTATTACCAGTGGATGATCTAAGCCTAAATCATCCAACCATTTTCTCATTTCTTTCTTGTTTTCCATTGTTTTGATTTTTCTGCAATAAAGACAGCAAGGTCGTTAAAAAACGCGTGGGGCTTCTACTCTTCCTTTTTGACTTTGTACTTGTTCTCTAGTTTTACTTATTGTTTAATGGTATTCCGTTTAAAATTTCCTTTATTTTATTCGTATCGTTCATTTCCTTATAGATTCCCTCATAATCATCACTTTTCAGCAGCTGCATAAATTCTTGAAGGTTCTGTATATATTCCTCCAAGGTCTCCACCACATTCTCTTTATTATGCTTGAAAATAGGCGTCCACATGGCCGGTGAACTCTTGGCCAGCCTGACCGTACTCTCAAAACCACTGCCCGCCATGTCAAAAATATCACGTTCATTTTTCTCTTTCTCTATAACCGTCTTTCCCAACATAAACGAGCTGATGTGTGACAAATGCGACACATAGGCAATGTGCTTGTCATGAGCCTGCGGATTCATATACCGAATACGCATTCCCATTTCTTGAAAAAGCTCTAAAGCACGCTCTTGCAATTTAAAAGCGGTCTTCTCTACCTCACAAATAATATTGGTCTTGCCAGCATACAAATTTTCTATAGCTGCAGATGGGCCTGAAAACTCCGTTCCCGCAATGGGGTGAGCTGCCAAAAAGTTTCTTCGCTTCGGATGGTTCTCTACTACGCTACAAATAAGACTCTTCGTTGAACCTCCATCAAAAACCACACAATCGTCGTTTACGGCATCTAGAATTTTAGGAAGCTCATCGACCATCACATCGACCGGAATGGTAACTATCACCATATCGGCCACGGCCAGTTCTGAATACTCAGTCTTTTTATCGATAATGCCCAATTGCAGCGCCTCATCTAAATGGCTTTCGCTCGTATCAACACCATAAATATTGGTATCGGGGCGCAAACGCTTAATATCTTTCGCAAAAGAACCTCCTATCAACCCGATACCTATAATGAAAACGTTCATGTTATCTTCTCTTCAACTTTAATTAAATCGACTTATCGCTTCTCTAATCTTATCTTCGGTCACGCATAGGGAGAAGCGTATATACCCTTCACCATTGCTTCCGAAAATGGTTCCAGGGGTGATAAAAATGTTCTTATCGTATAACACTTCATCGATAAATTCTTCTGCAGATTTGCTTCCTGCGGGCAGCTTAGCCCAAACGAACATTCCAACTGCTTGCGACTCATAAGAACAGTTCAACTTATCGGCCAGCTCAAAAACCAGATTTCTTCGTGAACTATAAACCTCCTTTAACGAATCGAACCAACTCTGGTCGCTCTTTAAGGCGGTAATTGCACCTTTTTGAATTCCGTAGAACATACCAGAATCCATATTACTCTTCACCTTGAGTACGGCGTTGATGTGGTCTTCACTACCTAAGACCATCCCCACACGCCAACCGGCCATATTAAAGGTTTTGCTCAGAGAATTAAGTTCCAATGCCACATCTTTCGCTCCAGCGACCGATAAAATACTGCCCGGAGAATCATTCAATACGAAGCTGTATGGGTTATCGTTTACCAAAAGGATGTCTTTCTCTTTGGCAAAAGCTACCAATTCTTCGAACTGTGCCGTCGTTGCCGTTGCCCCTGTCGGCATATGTGGATAACTTACCCACATGATTTTTACGTTTGACAGGTCACGCTCGCTAAGTGCCTCCAAATCAGGAAACCAACCCCCTTCGGCAGTTAGGTTATAATACTTTACTTCTGCCCCCACCAATTTTGCCACAGAGGTATAGGTCGGATAACCGGGATTAGGGATCAACACGGCATCGCCTTCGTTCAAGAAAGCCAAACTTATATGCATGATACCCTCTTTTGATCCCATTAATGGCAATATCTCAGTCGCCGGATCAGCGATTACCTCAAACTTAGTATTGTAAAAATTGGCGATGGCCTCACGAAGTTCGGGCAAACCCTGATAGCTTTGATATTGATGTGCCCCGCCTTCGAGCACGGCATTCTGAATGCTTTCTATAATTTCTTTGGAGGGTGCCAAATCAGGGCTACCGATACCCATATTGATAATCGGGCGACCCTCGGCCATTAGGCCACGTACTTCTCTCAATTTTTTAGAGAAGTAATATTCTTCAACTGTATGTAAACGATTTGCCGTATGTATCATATTCTGGCATTTTTATATTCTCCTAAAACTTTAAAGTCTTCCGCCATGATGTTCAACAGCGACTTCGATTTCTCAAAGTATTCGTAATCTTCAAAAGTGACATCAACAAAAAAGGAATACTTCCAAGGAGTCTCGATTATGGGCAATGACTGAATCTTGGTCAAACTCAATCGACAGTCACTCATAACATTAAGCACAGCCGCTAAACTACCGCGCTTATGCCCTGTAACGAAACGTACCGAAGCCTTGTTGATTTCCTCCTTTGGTAACTCCTTATTTTTTGTCTTTACAATAATAAAACGAGTTGCATTATTCTTGATGGTTTGTATCTCTGGCGCTACGATGTCCAAATCATATAGGTCGGCCGCAACTTGGGGGGCGATTGCCGCCACATGCTTCAATTTTCCATCTTGAATACACCTGGCAGTCTCTGCCGTATCAACATCTTCTACCAACTTGACCTTAGGGTAATCTCTAAAAAACTCTTTGCACTGCAACAAAGCCATCGGGTGTGATCGCACCTCTTCAATATCGTCGATACCTTGCCCTTTCAGCACCATCAAATTGTGGTTGATATTCAGGTAATGTTCTCCGATAATGTGTAGGTTTTGGTGATATACAAGAGCATAATTCGGAATGATTGACCCCGCAATCGAATTCTCTATGGCCATCACTCCGACATCAGCGGTTTTATCCAATAGTCTATCTACCAAAAAATCAAAAGACATACATTCTACCAATTGGCTATCATCATGAAAATACTCTTTGGCTACCTGATGGTGGTTAGAGCCTTTGATTCCCTGTATGGCTATCTTTAAATTCATCTGTCGGTTAAAAAATCAATTAGTTTTAAATAAAAAAAGTCCCGTTTTTCACGGGACTTCTACATAATATCTTGGTTTCAATATTCTATAACAGTCCCACACCTCTTTTAAAAAAGAAGTAGAAATAAAAACCGTTAAAGAAATATTGATTTGACATTGTACACTTAAACTTCGGCTAAAGTAACAATTATATTTAAAAATCAAATTGTCAGAACTTATTTTTTTAATTAGAAAGCCAATACAGCCTAAAATTACAGGAGATATTAGCTATTTTTGAATTGAGATTTCAGGTAGAACCCTCATTTTTGCTTGAATTCCGATTATTCATCCTACTTAAAAACGCATATCATGTCCATCGTTGTCAAGAACATTTCAAAAACTTTTGGTACACAAAAAGCGCTTGACCGTATCTCTTTCACACTTGAAAAAGGAGAAATAGTTGGTTTTTTGGGGCCGAATGGGGCAGGTAAATCGACCATGATGAAAATCTTGACCACCTATCATCAAGCTGATGAGGGAGAAGCCCAAGTGAACTCTTATGATGTTTCAACTCACAGAAAAGATGTTCAAAGAAGTATTGGATATTTACCGGAACACAATCCGCTTTATTTAGAAATGTACGTTAAAGAATATCTCGCATTCAATGCGGATGTCTATAAAACGGATAAAAACCGAATTGCAGAAGTCATAGAACAAACGGGGCTATCACCTGAAGCACATAAAAAGATTGGACAACTTTCTAAAGGATATCGTCAACGGGTGGGGCTAGCGGCAGCATTATTGCACGACCCTGAAGTATTGATTCTTGATGAACCTACAACGGGCCTTGACCCCAATCAACTAATTGAAATACGTAAGCTTATTAAGGAAATTGGGAAAGAAAAAACCATACTACTATCTACCCATATTATGAAAGAGGTGGAAGCCGTTTGCGATCGAGTGCTAATCATTAACCAAGGGAATCTGGTAGCCGATAAAAAATTGGCAGAACTTCGAGAGGACGATGAACAGATTATCGAAGTAGAGTTTGATTACCGAGTAGAAGAAGCTTTTCTACAGCGTTTACCCCACGTAAAAAATGTAAAAAACTCTGGAGGGTTTGTCTATGAAATCACCTTTAGCACTGCCACGGACATGCGCCCTGCGGTTTTCGACTTTGCCCACGACAATAAGCTGAAGACCTTGCAATTGAGCAGAAAGAACAAAAATCTGGAAAGCTTATTTTCAGAACTTACTGCTAGGCCTACCGAGACGTTATAAACTTCTAGAACTTTAATGCCAACCCTATTCCGTTTTCATTACTGGTCGGCACCAAACGAAATGAAGTTGTATTATCTAATCTTTCGTTATAGTTCAGAATAGCCTTCTTTTTATTTTTAAGTGCGGCATGATAAAATATAGAACCCACTAATCCCGTCGCGGCAAAGGCGATTACAGGCCCAGTTACAGGTTTGTTGTCCGTTTCGTTGACGATAAACCAAACTCCCGAGCCGAAATTGAGCGTGCCGACCAACATGCCTCCCAACAGGTTTTTCTTAGATTTTTGCCAGTTCGTTTGGGCCACTTGGCTTTCGGTCATGATTTTATCGATCTCTTTCCAAGTCAATTTTTCTTGATCTTGGTAAAATTCCGGCCCCCACATACCCTGAAAAACCGTTATCTCTTGGGCCATTGTAGTTTGAGCAAATACGACAATAGCAAATAGTGCAAATAGAATATTCTTTTTCATAACTGTTTTTTGTTTAAAATTAATTAATAATCTTTAAACAAAGTAATGAGTTTATCTTCTCGATTACTTTTTATTCCGAAGAAACACACATTTAGAAATATTGATAATCATGTACTTGGCGTGAAGAGGGCGTTCACTATTTTATCTAAGTCATCTTGCACTTTAGGGTCAGTGCAATTGATAAGAATAGAGAAAACCATTTCGTGCTCAGGGTATACATAAAAATTGGAATACCCCCCTACCCCATTACCCACGTGCCCGTAATAAGGTCGCCCATGTATATCACTGCTTACCTGCCACCCTAAGCCGTAGTATGTAGATTGCCCATTTACTTCTTGAGCCGTTAAAAATTGGTTTTTAATTTCGGGGGGGAGAACTTTATTATCGAGATACGCTTGGCCCAATTTCGCGATATCTTCAGTGGTAGAGAGGTACCCTCCACCTGCAAGTTTGTAATGATTGTTTACAGAAATAGCATCTCTAAAACCAGACCTATTCTTTGAATAGCATTGTGCCAGATGTAAATCCGGTGATTCTCTTCGGGCTTCTTCCAATTGCGTATCAATTCTATTTTTGACGTTTGGGGCAAAGGTATGGTTCATGGCTAACGGCCCTAAGACTTTAGTCTCGACATACTTTTCAAAAGGCATACCACTTGCTTCTTGCATGGTCAACGAAATCATTACCCAATCAAAACTGTTGTATTGATACCCCGTTCCGGGTTCAAACAGTAAGTCGTCATCTTGAAATATTGCAATGCTATCTTTAATAGAATAGGCTTGGTTCAACCCATATTCTATTCCGCGATAGCCTCGAATACCAGCGGTATGGCTGGCCAATTGACGAATGGTAAAGTCCCATTTCTTTTTAGGGTAGTACGGCACATACTCATAGAAGGAAGCATCAAGATGTATAGTTCCGTCATGTACCATGGTCGCCAAAGCGGTGGCAGCAATAGGCTTGGACACGCTGGCTATTCTAAAAATAGTATTCTTTGGATCGGCAGGTATGCGACTTTCCAAATTTGCATGACCATACCCTCTCTGAAAAAAAACTTCTCCCTTTTTCATGACGGTTAAGGCAAGCCCCGGAACCTTTTTCTCGTTCACTAAATCGGACAATAAAGCATCCGCTGCCGCCAAACCTTGAAGCGGGGTATCACCAACTATCCTTTTTTTTGCAAAAAAACTTCTAAGGTATTTCTGAATAGGGTTCATATTTCTGCATTCGAGAGCTGCCCCTAAAGGTATTAGGTCTTATTCGAACCGCAATCGACCTTTGTAGATTTCTTGAACCTCGATAATATTGGGCCTGTTCTTACTGATTACGTTTCCCGTACTGCGAATGGCACCTCGAATCGATGCCTGTGGATTTACCAACATATCATTTGATCCGCGGTGGTTGACACTTACATTTTGAGCCGTCAACTTATCGGCTTCTATACGTGAATCTCCCGCCGCAATATTTAAACTTAGATTTTCGACTGTTCCGCTCAATTGAAAATAAGCGATACCATTAACCACCACACTCAAACTCTGAGAATTCAGTTGTAAATTATATTCGCCATCGGTAGTTTCCGATTGGGGATTAATAAAACTCTCTGAAATCAAGGACAAATTAGCATATGCCAAAACACCATCACTCTCAATACCCCAACCCGTGCTGCTTCTAATTTCAGTAATATTCGGGGATGTAACATATATAGTTGTTAGTCCATAATCTCTAAAATAATTACAGTCATTCGTATCTCTTAGAAGCAAGCGCCCCTCTTTAACCTCAGTACTTACCTCATCATATAAGAACTCACCGGTTTCTACTTCAACTTTCTGCTCATCACCCTGCTTTAGCACCAATGATACGTTCTCAAAAACAGTAATCTTATCGAAATCTGCCACAAGAACTTCTTCACGAACCAAATCACCGGAGTTCTGAAGACAGTCGGGAGCCGATTCATTATTGCACCCCACTAATATTATGAACAGCGCAAAAAGTGCGCATACCTTTTTGAGACTCTGTGCCATTACCATTTCAAAACTTCGTCTTGATGTGATTATTTTCTTGTTCAATTTTATCAATTGATTTTTCATAAGCGCACTCCTATTCCGAATTCAACCGCTTCCGCGGCAGCACCATGTGATTTTAGACTGACCACTCCGAAAAAGGTATCTCCAAAATAACGTTTCAAGCTAAAACGGTTGTACACCTTCCCTTCAAAATCGAAGGGGTAATACACATAATACCCCAACTGGGTGCCAATTGAAAGTTTATTGATAAAAAGTTCATGGCCAACAAAAAGCCCCACTCGTCTGTAATCGGTATTGGCGTCGATATTGTTTTCGGGAAATGAAATGGATTGAAACTCGATCAACTCCTTTAAAAAATTACTAAAAAACACATCGGCCCCCAGTTGTAGGGCACTTTTTCGACCTACACGTTTATCCGCATATCCGGAAAATATATAAAACGGATATTGTCCGTGCCCAATATTATCACTTTCATTTACCCCTGTTCGAAAAACAAGATTGTATTTTACCGGCTCGGTAATTCTTTCCTTTTCCCTTCTTATGTATTCTGTTACGTCACCGTCTAGCGTGTATACCAAACCAGCGTTGAATGCCAAAGTATTGGTCGAGGTATTCGGAGCTTTTATATTGGCATTGGAATAATGAATTACCGACAACCCCAATTTCAGTCCCAGATTCTTATAGATATTTTCTTTCTGATAATTGAACATCATAAAGGTAGAACTCAATAAACGAGAACCGTAGGCATTGTTTCTAAAATTAGTAGCTCTGTCATAGGGGTCGGTAGCATACGAAACACCCTGACCTATACGAAACTGAAGGTTGCGCTTAAAGAAGTAGAAGTTGAAATGAGCGTACAACCCATAGGCATCACCGAGCGTCTCGTTATGTGAGTTTTGATAAATGAACGACGCCCCTAAATCAGGGTAGTTATACCACTGCTGCCATTCTTCTAAACCGAACGTTTTTCTGTTGTAACCCAGTATAACCCCAGTCGGATGCTCAGATATCAAATGTGAAATATCAGGATTGTGCAAGATAATCGAACCATAAAACGGACTCGCATCAAAGCTATAGCTATGTAGCCGTTCATTCTCTTGCGAAAAAATAGAAGCAATCGAAAAAAATATAAGCAGAAATACCCTAAGATTCATGGGAGGCAAAGTTAAACAGCTACATCGAAATAGAAAGCACCCTTTCTCAAAAAAGAAGCGGCCCGATTGGGCCGCCTAAATCTTCACCGTAGTGATTAGAATAATTTATCGGCGATAGCCTTGATGTTATCAGATTTACCCATAGAATAATAATGCAGTACAGGTACGCCGGCATCTTTCAATTCTTTAGATTGTTGAATGCACCACTCCACCCCCACTTGCCGTACTTCTTTGTTTGTACTACAAGCATCAACGGCATCGATAAGGTCTTGAGGCAAATCAATTTTGAAAACTTGTGGCAACAGCTGTAGATGCCTTTTTACGGCAATAGGTTTTATGCCCGGTATAATCGGTACATTGATATCCATCGCTTTGGCAGCCTCTACGAACTCAAAATATTTCTGATTATCGAAGAACATTTGGGTTACCACATAATCGGCACCCGCATCTACCTTTTCCTTCAATCGCTTTAAATCTGATTTCAAAGAAGGCGCTTCTAAATGTTTTTCAGGGTAGCCGGCGACACCAATACAGAAATTGGCGCAATTGTCGGTTTCGACCATATCGTGCAAATAGTTGCCGCAGTTCAACTCGTGTACTTGCTTAACCAAATCGACCGCATAGTTATGCCCGCCTTTGGTCGGTTTAAAATATTGCTCCTCACGCATGGCATCTCCACGCAAAGCCATAATATTATCGATACCTAAGTAATGGCAATCGACCAAAAGGTACTCTGTTTCTTCTTTAGTAAAACCACCACAAAGCACATGCGGTACCGTATCGACTTCATATTTATGTTTGATCGATGCACAAATACCGACCGTACCCGGTCTCATTCTGGTCAATTTTTTATCTAACAGCCCATCTCTATCGATATAAACATATTCTTCACGTGAAGTGGTCACATCAATAAACGGAGGTTTAAACTCCATCAACGGATCAATGTTATTATAAAGCTCTTGAATGTTCTTCCCCTTAACAGGCGGTATAATTTCAAAGGAAAATAAGGTTTTCCCTTTTGCATTATTAATATGGTCGGTTATCTTCATTGAATTTGAATATCTGCTAAACTCTTTCTTTTATCTACTTATTTTGGGCGCTGCCATGCGGCCGGGCTTTCGTCTTTATTTTTGAGTTTCAAAACTCAAAAGATACCGCCTCTATCCCTAGCGCTAGTCTTATCTAATCTTCCAAAAGCAATTTTCTCAGCTCGTTATACTCTTCTTGGTACTCCCAATAAATCCATCGCCCATCTAAATAATCGGTAAGCAGGTGTTTATCGCTCAACGATTTTATTCTATCTACAGCAACCAATTTCTTTGAAAACCCCTTTACCGATACACTTTCTTCAACCTCTACATTATTTTCATCGTAGCCATGGCTGATACTGTGACTGCCCAAATGAACCTCTATAAATTTTTTCATTTCACAACCTTTAATTGTCCGCAATATTCGGGGCAAGCCATTTGGCGGCATATTCGTAATCAATATTTTTTCGTTTGGCAAAATCTCGAACTTGATCCTCTTTTATTTTACCCAACCCAAAATAACGTGATTCAGCATTACCGAAATAGTAGCCCGAAACCGAAGAAGCAGGCAACATGGCCAAACTATCCGTCAATTTCACTCCAATTCGTTCTTCCACCTTTAAAGCATCCCAAATGGTCAATTTTTCTAAATGATCAGGGCACGCAGGATAGCCAGGAGCAGGACGGATACCTTTGTATTTTTCTTCTATCAAGGCTTCATTATCCAAATTTTCATCCGAAGCATAGCCCCAATACTCTGTTCTTACCTTTTCGTGCAAATACTCTGCGAAAGCTTCTGCCAATCGGTCGGAAAGTGCCTTGATCATAATCGAGTTATAATCATCGAGGTCTTTTCGGTATTTTTCAGCAATTTCTTCGGTTCCGAAACCTGTGGTAACACAGAAGCAACCCATATAATCTTCTCTACCCGAGCTTTTCGGGGCGATAAAATCGGCCAAGGCATAATCTGGCACCCCTTGCCTTCGTTGCAATTGTTGCCGAAGGGTTCTAAAGATGAATTGTTCTCCTTCTACCTCAACTTCAATATCATCATCGTTCGATAAGGTATTTGCCGGGAAGAGACCGAAAATTCCTTTTCCCGATAGCTTTTTATTGGCCAAAACCTCTTTCAGCATATTTTGTGCATCGGCGAAAAGCTCGGTGGCCTGCTCACCAACCACTTTATCCTTTAGAATATCAGGATAACGGCCATGAAGTTCCCAACTTCTGAAAAACGGTGTCCAATCAATGAACGGAAGCAATGCTTCCATATCAATATCCTCTATAACCTGAATGCCCAATTTCTTGGGTTTCACAATCTCTGATTGCTCCCAGTCAATCTGAAACTTGTTTTTTCTTGCTGTTTCAAGCGACTTGTATTCTTTATGCTGTGAACGGTTCAAGAATTTTTCCCTGAATACATTGTAATCTTCCTTGATGGTATTCTTATAGGTTCCGGAAGTTTCTTTTTGCAAAAGATCGCCCACCACGGTCACTGCTCTTGAGGCATCGTTTACATGAACTACGGCATTGCTATATTGGGGGTCGATTTTAACCGCGGTATGCGCCTTGCTTGTAGTCGCCCCACCAATCAACAAAGGCACTTTAAAGCTCTTACGCTCCATTTCTTTGGCCAAGTGCACCATCTCATCCAATGAAGGAGTAATGAGTCCACTCAAGCCGATAATATCCACATTTTCTTTAATGGCAGTTTCAATAATTTTCTCCGGTGGCACCATCACACCGAGGTCTACGATTTCATAGTTGTTGCAGGCCAAGACTACACTCACGATATTCTTGCCGATATCGTGCACATCACCCTTTACGGTCGCCATGAGTATTTTGCCATTTCCCTTGTCGTCGCCCACCTGCGGGTTTTTCAATTTCTCTTCTTCGATGTACGGTAGAAGATAGGCCACTGCTTTTTTCATGACCCGTGCTGATTTCACCACTTGGGGCAAGAACATTTTTCCGCTACCGAAAAGGTCGCCCACCACGTTCATGCCAATCATCAAATGACCTTCGATTACCTCGATGGGTTTATCAGACGCTTGTCGAGCTTCCTCGACATCTTCTAGAATGTATTGATCGATACCTTTCACCAGTGCTCGTGTAATTCTGTCTTGTAACGGTTCTTCCCTCCATGATAAATCGACCTTACTCTCTTTTGCCTTACCCACCACGGAGTCAGCAAAATCAAGAAGGCGTTCGGTTGCGTCATCTCTTCTGTTCAAGATGACATCTTCGACCATTTCCAATAAATCTTTCGGAATATCGTCATAGACCTCGAGCATGCTCGGGTTTACAATACCCATATTCATACCCGCCTTTATGGCGTGATAAAGAAAAACAGAGTGCATGGCTTCCCGCACAGGGTTATTGCCCCGAAATGAGAACGACACGTTACTAACCCCACCACTCACATTGGCATGGGGCAGGTTTTCACGTACCCAACGTGTGGCTTCGATAAAATCTATGGCATTGAGCTTGTGCTCATCCATACCTGTGGCCACGGGGAAAATATTAAGGTCGAAAATAATGTCTTCGGGCGCAAAATTCACCTCGTTGACCAAAATATCGTACGAACGCTTACAAATTTCAATACGTCGGTCATATGTATCTGCCTGACCCACCTCATCGAAGGCCATTACGATAACGGCAGCCCCGTAACGTTTGATTAATTTGGCATGGTGCAGAAATTCTTCCTTACCCTCTTTCAAGCTGATAGAGTTCACCACCGATTTGCCCTGAACTACTTGCAGACCTGCTTCGATAATCTCCCACTTTGAACTGTCGATCATTATCGGAACACGGGCGATATCAGGTTCGGCAATAACAAGGTTCAAAAACTTAACCATAGCCTCTTTACCATCGATGAGGCCATCATCCATATTAATATCAATAATCTGGGCACCCCCTTCTACCTGCTCTCTCGCTACATCTAAAGCTTCTTCGAACTTTTCTTCTTTTATTAGGCGCAAAAACTTTCTTGAACCCGCCACATTGGTACGTTCCCCCACGTTGATAAAGTTCGTATCAGGGGTGACCACTAAAGGCTCTAAGCCACTTAAACGCAGAAAACGTTTTTCGTTACTCATAATTTTTTATAAATGTTGACGAAATCATTCAACACATTTTTAATTTTTCTATTTGCCTTATCATCCATAGTATACTTCTCGAACATCTTACCCAACAAACAACCCTCAATTTTCGACCATCATAGATCGGGGGTCATATTTACTGATCAGATTGGCAATGGCCGTAATGTGTTCTGGAGTAGTGCCACAACAGCCACCAACAATATTCACCAAGCCCTTTTCTACATATTCCTTTATCTGTTCCGCCATTTGTTCTGGAGTCTCATCATATTCACCAAAGGCATTGGGCAAACCTGCATTGGGGTGCGCCGATACCGCATGATTCGTTTTTGAAGACAAGACCTCTAAGTGAGGTACCAATTGATTGGCCCCTAAAGCACAATTAAAACCAACCGATAAAATCGGAATATGCGATATGGATATCAGAAAAGCTTCTGCCGTTTGACCGGATAATGTTCTACCGGAAGCATCGGTAATCGTACCGCTCACCATAATCGGTGGGTCTATTTTACGCTCTTCCTTAACTTCTTCTATGGCAAAAAGTGCGGCCTTGGCATTTAAAGTATCAAAAATTGTTTCCACCAATAAAATATCGGAACCCCCATCAAGTAGGGCTTCTACCTGTTGTTTATAAGCTATTCTCAACTCATCAAAAGAAACGGCCCGAAAACCTGGGTCATTAACATCAGGAGACATACTTGCCGTTTTATTCGTAGGCCCAATACTACCGGCAACGAATCTCGGTTTGTTCGGTTCTTTCTCGGTAAATTCATCTGCCACCATTTTGGCGATTCTGGCCGACTCATAATTGAGTTCGTACACCAAGTCTTCCATATGGTAATCGGCCATGGCTATTGTAGTGCCCGAGAACGTATTTGTCTCAACAATATCGGCCCCCGCGGCAAAATATTTACGGTGTACCTCTGCTATAGCTTCTGGTTGAGTAAGCGACAGCAAGTCGTTATTGCCTTGAAGTGGATGTTGCCAATCTTTGAAACGCTCTCCCCTAAAATCTTCTTCAGTAAACTTATAGCGCTGTAGCATAGTACCCATGGCACCATCCAAAACCAATATTCGTTCCTCTAATATATCTTGTATTCTTGTCATCAATGTTCAAATTCTCAGGTTCACTCAAAAACACTACCTCAATTACATCTATAAGAACTACTGTTGCAAACGGATGAATTCATAGTTAAATCAATATCAAGCAAGAAAAAAACCAACGGACAAGAGCTGTCGCATTTTGTTATCTGTCCATGCATTATTTACAAGGATAGAATGTAGCACCTTCTTTATAAGAAAAGGGTTGCCAAGGCTTCAAAGGGTCTAGTCCCTCCACCTTTCTTGATAACGATTTCAGTGTATAAATGAACGGCTGCAAAGTAACGTCAAGGCTTAGCCAAAAACAAGCAAACCCCGACTTTTTTTAAAATGTACAAAACCTTCCGAAGCAATAGCTATCGGAAGGTCGTTACACTAATATTAAAACTTAATCAAGTAAAGATTATTTCTTACGAAATACTCTGTACCACTTCTTTCTTCGCTTCTTTTTTAGAACCATCAAAACCGGTCACCCCACCAACAGTAGTATACTTCATCACAAAACGTTTGTCAGGGTTTATAATCTGGTAGGCATATTGGCACATTACCGCAGCTTCGTGGAAACCGGATAAAATCAATTTCAATTTACCTTCGTAGGTATTCACATCACCAATGGCAAATACACCAGGTATATTCGTTTGATAGTCTTTGGCATTATTAACCTTAATGGCATTACGCTCTATTTCAAGCCCCCAATCACCGATCGGGCCTAATTTTGGCGAAAGGCCGAAAAGAGGTATAAACTGATCGACTTCAACATAAGTTTCGCCTTTCTCGGCATCGTTATGTTTAACCACAACAGCCTCTAGGTGGTCATCACCGTATAAGGTTTTCACCTCCGCTTCGGTAAAAAGCTTGATTTTGCCCAATTTTGCCAGCTCTCTGGCTTTTTCAACAGAATCTAAAGCCCCACGAAATTCTTTTCTACGGTGAACCAAAGAAACTTCAGAAGCCACATCGGCCAAGAAAATAGCCCAGTCCAAAGCGGAATCACCACCACCGGCTATCAAAACTTTTTTATCTCTATAAACTTCCGGGTCCTTGATCATATAAGCCACACCCTTGTCTTCAAAATCAACAATATTTGAAATAGGTGGTTTTCTAGGTTCGAAAGAGCCTAAACCTCCAGCAATGACAACAACCGCCGCATGATGCTCAGTACCCTTATTGGTCGTTACGATAAATGAACCGTCTTCTTGCTTATCTAACGTTTCGGCACGTTCACCCATCGTAAAACCGGGCTCGAAAGGCTTGATTTGCTCCATTAGGTTATCAACCAAGGTACCAGCAAGAATTTCCGGAAATGCCGGAATATCATAAATCGGTTTCTTCGGATATATTTCAGAACATTGTCCGCCTGGCTGGGCCAACGCATCTATTAAGTGGCATTTTAGTTTCAGTAATCCCGCTTCAAATACCGTAAAAAGACCTGTTGGGCCTGCACCAATTATTAATACATCTGTTTTTATCATATCGCTTAACTTAACTCTAATTCTTGATTTCTGACAATTTCATTTAACCGGGCTCGATGTCGTACTACTTCCCCGATTATAATAATAGCAGGGTTTGTCAATTCTTTTTCGGCTACTTCGGCCTCGATGGTGGCCATGGTGGCCACTCCTACTTTTTCATCTTTTCTAGTACCATTTTGAACAATGGCTATTGGAGTTTCAGACTTACCTTCTTTCTTGAACAACTCTACTATCTGACCTAATTTTGACATGCCCATCAAAATAACGACCGTAGCGTTACTTTTAGCGGCCAATGCCACATCGCCCGATAGCTTATGTTCTTTGGTCGTGCCCGTAATGACCCAAAAACTCTCTGCGGCACCTCTTTTGGTCACCGGAATATTCTGCGATGCCGGAACCGATAGACATGATGAAATACCGGGCACCATAGCTGTCTTCAACCCATGTTCGGCAGCATACTCCATTTCTTCGGCACCGCGGCCAAACACAAAAGGATCACCTCCTTTTAATCTTATCACATGCTTGCCAGACAACGCTCGATTTACAATGAGCTCATTGATCTGCTCTTGCTGGTACGAATAACAACCTTTACGTTTACCTACGAAAATTTGTTCGGCAGTAGGGGCATACTCCAATAGTTCAGAAGCTACCAAGGCATCGTACAAAACTACATCGGCAGACTCAAGCGCCTTGATCGCCTTTAGGGTAATCAATTCAACATCACCCGGACCTGCGCCTACAACTGTAAGCTGGCCAGAATGGGAGCATTTTGCCGACTCGAACCTAAAATTGTTATATGTCTTGTTGCTCTTATCCATCAATTAGGCTTCTGCCAATTCTTGCTTTCTGTAAGCTTCGACAGCTTTTAAAAACCGTTGCGAATCTTTCAAATAACTATTTGCAAAAGCTTCGGTAGGCTCGTTTTTATTCAATTGAAGGGCCAAATCTTGAAAACCACCCCCTAATTCGATACGCCCAGAGGCCACGAATTTTTCGTCAAAATCTTTAATGATTCCGGCATGGGTATTTACCTTAGCCTTTTCGGCAGTCAATAAGGCCTTTGCCGAATTTACCATTGAGGTATAGGAGTAATAAATACTGGCCGACCATTTTTGAGCTTCTAGGGCCTCTTGGGCATTCTGAATCTTCTCTTCACTTTCAAAAAGCAAAGTGGCGATCAAATCTATAACTACCCCTGCACATTCACCGACACCAATAGCCTTTTCATAACGCTCTGTATTACCCCAATCGATAAAGTCTTCCGCAGTTAAATCACTCACATCGGAAAGTGGCTTTAGAAAGTCGTAAAAGTACATCTGCCCTTTTTCTTGATAGTAATCGGCATATGACTGACCCTTACCGTTGGCATCATAATCATCTAATATCAAGCGTAGGGCCTGAGGTCCTCGCTTACTTGGTATTTTAACCACCTTATCGGCAAAGCGACCGTTGCCGTTGCCATCATTTCCACCACCTAACAATACCTGAAGGGCCGGTGCCACCAATTTGTCTTTTGTTCTCACGCTCATCCCTTGAAAACCAATGTGTGCCATATTATGCTGACCACATGCGTTCATACACCCACTGATCTTTATGACTACATCTTCATTGGAGATGTACTGCGGATATTCTGCTTTAATGACCCGCTCTAATTCTTCCGCAATTCCGGTACTACTAGCGATACCTAAATTACAAGTATCAGTACCCGGGCATGCGGTGATATCTAAGGCTCTATTATAACCCGCTTCGGCAAAACCTAACTTGGAAAGTTCTTGGTAAAAGAAAGGAACCAATTCTTCCTTCACATGCGGAATCAAAATATTCTGACGTAATGACAATCGGATTTCACCAGCGGCGTAACCGCTCACCAAATCAGCCAATAATCTAGCCTTATCGGTATACCAATCTCCTAAAAGCACCTTAATGCCTATGGCCACAAAACCCTCTTGTTTCTGTGGAATAATGTTAGTTGATTTCCAAGCTTCAAAAGCAGTTTTATCTTCAATTTCCACATTGGGAACTTCTACTGAAGCTACGTTTGTTTTCGGGTAAGCTTCTGCGTCTATAGCATAAGTTTGATATGGAACCGCCTTTTGTTCCTCGGCCAATAAATCTTTAAATCCATCAAGTCCAATATCCTTTATCAAGAACTTCATACGGGCCTTGGCTCTACTTTTACGTTCTCCGTATCTATCGAAAACACGAATTACCCCATCCATAAGAGGAATAATCTTATCGCTTTCCAAAAATTCAAAAAGAACATCGGCGTGACGGGGTTGAGAACCCAAGCCACCACCAAGCATCACTTTAAAACCTTTAACTCCGTTTTCAATTTTTGCGATAAAACCAAGGTCATGCATGTACGATAAACCGGTATCGGCATCACTCGCTGAGAAAGAGACCTTAAATTTTCGTCCCATTTCTTGACTGATCGGGTTTCTTAAAAAATATTGAAACAACCCATGAGCATAAGGCGACACATCAA
Source organism: Pseudozobellia sp. WGM2 (assembly GCF_017810075.1). GTDB lineage: Bacteria > Bacteroidota > Bacteroidia > Flavobacteriales > Flavobacteriaceae > JADNYK01. The sequence goes on along the minus strand of NZ_JADNYK010000009.1, from coordinate 16,456 downwards.
ACGGTTCATCTACATCGATACCAGCAGTTTCACTCGCAGTTACATTTCTTACCGTATTACCACAAGCTTCACGCAAGGTCACATCGTCTTTTTCAAGTTGCGCCCAAAGCTCTGGCGTTCTATTCAAATCAACGTAGTGAATTTGTATATCTTGACGGGTGGTTATATGCAATCGACCGGTAGAGTACTCATCGGAAACATCGCAAATTCGCTTCAACTGTTGTGAAGTCACCTTCCCATAGGGTAGTTTTATACGAATCATCTGCACGCCTTGCTGACGCTGACCGTAAACCCCCCTAGCCAAACGTAGGCTACGGAATTTCTCCTCATCTACCTTCCCTTCGTGAAAAAGTCTGATCTTCTTTTCCAACTCAAGGATATCCTTCTCAACAACAGGATTCTCTATTTCGGTTCTAAAACTTTGCATGCTATTTCTTATTTATAAACTCCGGACGAAATCCGTCCAAAAATTATTATATTTTTTTTAGGTTTTTTCGGCAGCAAAAAACTGTTTTAAATACGTCTTTACTTACCTATAGGCACCCCTGCCAAACGGGAAGCCATTTTAACTAATAAACCCTGCGCCCACCGTATTGTTCGTTTGGGTATCGACCAAGATGAACGAACCGTTCGTACGATGGTCTTTAAACTTATCGTAAAAAATAGGCTTGTTCAACTTAAAGGTAACCTGGGCAATATCATTCATACCCAGACCATTGACCTCGGTATCTATACCAGAATAATCAGGATTGATTTTATGATGAATATTATCCACCTTCGCCAATACCTTGTTCACACCATGTTGAACCACATATTTTTTACCGGCGGTCAACTGATCTGAATCCATCCAGGAAACGGTAGCCGTAAACTGTTTTTCAATAGTCGGCAAATCACCGGCCTTGACCAACATGTCACCTCTACTCAAATTAATCTCATCTTCTAAGGTAATCGTCACCGACGAACGTCTTGCCGCAGTTTGATATTTCTTATCGTGAAAATAGATGTCCTTGATTTTCGAGCGTGTTTGTGAAGGAAGTGCAATTACCTCATCACCTACACTCAACTCGCCACCATAAACTTTTCCGGCGAAACCACGAAAATCGTGATGCTCATCGGTCTTAGGGCGAATTACATATTGAACAGGAAACCTTGGAGTACCCACATTGTAGATATCCTTACGATCCAAAGCTTCAAAATGCTCCAATAAAGCAGGGCCCGTATACCAAGACATCTTATCAGACTTGTTCACCACATTATCGCCTTTTAGGGCACTCACGGGAATGAACGTAATCTTTTGGTCTTGATAATCTCGCTTGGCCATCAACTCTTCAAAGTCAGCCTTGATACTATTATAGGTCTCTTCTGAATAATCGACCAAATCCATTTTATTGATCGCTACGACCACATCTTTGATCCGCAATAGGTTATTGATAAAAAAGTGCCTATTGGTTTGCTCGATTACTCCTTTTCTAGCATCGATCAATATAATCGCCGCTTGTGAAGTAGAGGCCCCTGTAACCATGTTACGGGTATATTCTACGTGACCGGGAGTATCGGCTATGATATAACTCTTTTTATTGGTCGAAAAATAAATATGTGCCACATCGATAGTAATGCCCTGCTCTCGCTCGGCCACCAAACCATCGGTTGCCAATGAGAAATCCAGATAATCGTACCCTTTGCTCTTACTGGTCTTTTCAATCGCTTCTAACTTATCGCTGGTCAAAGATTTTGTATCATAAAGAATTCTACCGATCAAGGTACTTTTTCCGTCGTCTACACTACCTGCGGTTGCTATTTTTAGTACTTCCATTTTGCTGTAAATTCGTTGTTCGTCTTACGTAGACCGTTCTTAAAAGTATCCTTGTTGTTTTCTCTTCTCCATAGCGGCTTCCGATCGTTTATCATCGATTCGGGCACCTCTTTCCGAAATGCTTGAATCCCTAATTTCTTCCACTACCGATTCAATATCGGTAGCATTGGAAAACACTGCGGCCGTACAACTCATATCGCCCACGGTTCTAAATCTTACCATACGCTCCAATACTTCTTCATCATCCTCTTGGTACACATATTCAGAATGCGACCAGATAAGGCCGTCGCGCAAGAATACTTTACGCTTATGTGCAAAATAAATAGAAGGTATCTCTATTTGTTCTTCTTTGATATAAGACCAAACATCGAGTTCGGTCCAGTTTGAGATTGGAAAAACACGTACGTTCTGCCCCAACTCGATCTGACCGTTCAACATGTCGAAAAGCTCAGGGCGCTGGTTACGCTCGTCCCATTGGCCAAAATCGTCACGTACCGAAAAAATACGCTCCTTTGCACGGGCTTTTTCTTCATCACGTCTTGCACCACCGATACAAGCATCGAACTTAAACTCTTCGATAGCATCTAACAATGTAGTTGTCTGCAAAGAGTTTCTACTGCTGTACCTACCCGTCTCTTCTTTAACCTTACCTTGGTCTATAGAGTCTTGAACGTTTCTCACGATAAGCTCAAGCCCTAACTCTTCTACCAATCTATCTCTAAACTCAATAGTTTCGGGGAAGTTATGCCCAGTGTCGATATGCATCAACGGAAAGGGAATTTTTGCGGGCCAAAACGCTTTTTGTGCCAAACGCACCAAGGTTATAGAATCTTTTCCTCCGGAAAACAGTAATACCGGACGCTCGAATTGGGCCGCCACCTCTCTGAAAATATAGATGGCTTCGTTCTCTAAGGCGTTAATATGCGATGTATCTCTCATAACATTCAAGTTCTGCAGCATGCTTTGGCATCTGCCTAATTTTTGTTTTCTTTATTTAGGTGTGCAATCCGCATTCACGGTTGTCAAGCACCTTGGTCGGATCAAAATATTTATGTTCGTTGGGTAAATTGTGCTCGTTTAAATAAGCATCTAATTCTGCATCGCTGTAATTATAGAACGGACTCACCTTTAAGACTCCGTCTTTACTCAAACTCAACACATCAAGCGAATCGCGCAACGCGGTCTGCCCTTTTCTAAGGTTGGTAAACCACACATCTGGTTTGTGCGTAGACATAGCTCTTCTAAACGGTTCTAATTTCACCTGTTCGGTAAATTCGGCATGCTTGGGATCATCAATTTGAGGAATACCCATAACCGCATCTCTATGCGAACTGGTCTGAAGCGGTACATACAAATCTACATTCAAACTCAATCTTTCGATGAGCTCTTCGGCATGTTTATACGTATTCGGTGTATTATAACCGGTATCGCACCAAACCACGGGAATATCATTTTTCACTTCGGTCACGGCATGTAGTATAGCCACTTCGTAAGGTCTAAAATTGGTAGTAACCACCGCATTTTTGGCGTTATCAATGGCCCATGAAATGATTTCCGAAGGCTGAGCCCCTTCAAATTTTTTGTTTAACTCTTGTACTGATTCTTCTGAAAAATCCATATTCAAATTCTTTTACCTACCCCAAGTTATTTTGTTCCATACCCGTTCGTGAACGAAGTATAGAAACATTTTGGTTACAAAATCTATCGAAGCGATAGATGCCGCTATAGCCACTTCACCGGTTAACAAATAAGAAATCAACAATGTATCTAGTGTGCCGATTACCCTCCAGCTCACCGCTTTTGCGACGCTACGAATAGGTTTTTCCGATTTTTTGTCTTCCGAAAATTTCTTTTTGGAAGCGTTCTTATCTAATATCAATTGATCAACTATCATGGTTTTTTCTAAAATCTATTACCCTATTGATTTAATAGAGTAAACAAATGTAGGCTATTTTTATTGTGTTGGACGGCAGAAATCAAAAAAAATTACGATTACCCTATAGATTTAGTAGATTATTAACAAATAACAGGTTTTATTGGTGATATTTCAACACTGGTGAAGATATTAAAAGACCTATTTAAAAAAATGAAGCTATCAAATAATCAGGTCGGCAAGGGTATTGTTACGATACACCTCTAAGTTGGCATCCCTTACTTTGAGCATCAATTTGTTTACAGAGCAAGTGGCTTCATCAGGACAATCAGCACACTTTTCGTAGAAATTCAAACTCACACAAGGTACCATGGCAATAGGCCCCTCTAAAATACGCATGACGTCGGTCATCAGAATTTCTTGAGGCTCTTTTATTAAGTAGTAGCCCCCACCCTTTCCTTTTTTAGAACCTAAAAAACCACTCTTTCGAAGCGACAATAATATGCTCTCTAAAAACTTCTGGGAAATGTTCTCGCATTTTGCAATTTCAGAAATTTGAACCGGTAACTTCTCCTTTTGTGAAGCTAAATATGTTAAGGCCTTTAGGCCATATTTGGTCTTTTTAGACAGCATAAAGCGAAGATACATAATTTTAAAAAAGAGAGATTTTGATTACGACACCGAAAATTGTGATTCGCAATACCCCCAATCCCTAAAATCATTCCCTAAACACTTCTAACCTAACGCTTGTTTAATATCCTCAATAATATCGTCGATATGTTCCAAGCCTACGGAAACTCTAACGGTACCATCGGTAATACCGGTATCGGCACGTTCTTCGGTCGACAACTTACTGTGGGTAGTAGATGCCGGATGAGTTACAATACTTCTCGAATCACCTAAATTAGCCGATAAAGACAGTAATTTGATGGAGTTAAAGAATTTCTGGCCAGCTTCCAATCCGCCCTTGACTTCAAATGCAACAACACAGCCACCGGCTTTCATTTGTTTCTTGGCAACTTCATATTTCGGATGTGATTTAAGAAAGGGATACCTGACCCAATTTACTTTGTCGTGTGCTTCTAGAAACTCTGCCAGTTTGAGCGCGTTATCACAGTGCCGGTCGACACGAACAGCTAAAGTTTCTAAACTTTTTGAAAGCACCCAAGCATTGAAAGGTGATAGTGCAGGGCCCGTAATACGGGAAAAACGATACACCTTATCTATAAGTTCTTTATTACCCACGGTAATACCTGCCAATACCCGACCTTGACCGTCCATCAACTTGGTGCCCGAGTGAATGACCAGGTCGGCTCCGAATTTTATCGGTTGTTGTAAATAGGGCGAAGCAAAACAATTATCAATTACTAGAATTAAATTATGTTTCTTGGCAATCTTTCCCAAAACTTCCAAATCCAATACATCTACACCAGGGTTGGTCGGGGTTTCCGCATATAAAATTTTAGTTTTAGGAGTAATCAATTCTTCTATAGATTCAAGCTCGTTACTCTTAAAATAAGAGTGGTCGATATTCCATTTCGGAAAAAAATTATTGAACAACGAGTGCGTAGAACCGAAAATACTTCTCGACGAGATGATATGGTCACCACTATCTAACAAAGCGGCCAAAGTCGAAAATACGGCTGCCATACCCGATGCAAAGGCAAAACCGTTCTCGGCACCCTCCATCTGACAAACCTTCTCTATGAATTCAGATGAATTGGGATTGGAATAGCGGGAATATACATTTCGCTCTTTCTCTTCGGCGAACGACGCACGCATGTCTTCGGCATCTTCAAAAACAAAACTAGAGGTTACGTACATGGGTACGGAATGCTCTAGATTTTCAGACCGATTTAATTGTGTTCTAATAGCGTTCGTTTCAAATTTCTTGCTCATTGTTTTCTTTCCTTATTAATGACCGTAATGGTCATTTCTTTTTCAAAATAATCTACTGTATGTAGACCGATATCTCTTCTCTCTATTCTAAATTATCCTTTTTCGGCAATCCTTAAAATATCACCGAATACCCCTCGCGCGGTAACCGCGGCACCGGCCCCGGCACCCTGAATCACTAACGGATTTTTACCGTAAGATTCCGTATAAATTTCAATTATCGAGTCAGAACCTTTTACTTGACCCAAAGCACTTTCTTTGGGCACCGATACTAACTTTACTTCAAGAATACCTTTCTCTTTTTGCAAATCGCCATGCAGATCACCCACATAACGCAACACATGGTTAGGTTTCTGATTCTTTTTGACTTCGCTGAACTTGGCATCTAAAATATCGAGACTACCCAAGAAATCATCGACCGTACCTGTTCTTAATTCCTCAGGTATTAAGTTGTCTATACTAATGTCTGAAAACTCATTACTCAAATCGAGCTCTCTCGCCAGAATCAATAGTTTTCTCCCCACATCATTGCCCGAAAGATCTTCACGGGCGTCAGGTTCTGTAAAACCTTTCTTCATCGCATCTTTCAAAATGGCAGAAAATGGTTTATCTACCTCTGAAAAAGTGTTAAAAATATAACTCAACGACCCAGAAAAAACGCCCTTTATTTGGGTTATGTTTTCCCCAGACAAATGCAACAATTTAATAGTATCGATTAAGGGCAGACCGGCACCTACATTGGTTTCGTATAAATATTGCTTTTGATGTTTGGCCAATTCTTCACGAAGTAATTGATAGAAATCGAAGCCCAAGGTATTGGCTATTTTGTTTGACGAGACCAGATCGAAGCCATTCTCCACAAAATCAAAATATTTGGCCACAAAATCTTCGTTCGCCGTATTATCGATGGCAATAAGATTTTCTAAGTGATGCTCTTTGGCGTAGGTCACAACATCATTATAGGTATAGGCCACTCCACGATCTTCAATAGCCGTTTTCCAATTCTTGGGCACTCCTTTCTTTTCTAAAAGAAGCTTTTTTGAATTGGCCACAGCGAATACATTCAAATCAATACCCTTACGTTTTTCTATGGTCTTTTTAGAACGTAGTATTTGTCCGATTAAAGTACCACCCACATTTCCATGTCCGAAAATCGCCAAATTGACTTTTTTACTGATGCCGAAAATTTGCCCGTGCATTACATTCAACGCCTTGTGCAAGTCCGTTTTTCTCACGACCAAACTCACATTCTTACCAGACACCGTGTTATTGAACAGCAAAGGAACTATCTGATTCTTTATAAGCGCATTAAAAGGTCGGTGAAAGGTACTCAGATCTTGGCCCACAACAGATATAACCGAAACCTCATCTTGAACAGTGATCATGTTGATATCCCTAGACTCATAATCACCTGCAAATTCAGCATCTAAGGCCTTTTTCGCTTTGAAAGCTTTTTCAGAATCTACCACCAAACCAATACCACGTTCAGAAGAACCTTGAGAAATGATGCTTACACTAATATTATTTTGTTCTAAGGTTCTAAAAATTCTGGCGTCTATACCTACTTTACCCAATAAGCCCCTACCCTCTAAATTTATTAGGGAAACATTTTCTATTACCGACAGCGACTTGATACCTCCTTTGGCCGTCTTGGCACTGATCAAGGTGCCCTCGTTATCGTGATTGAACGTATTCAAAATACGCAGGGGAATATTCTTTTCGATTAACGGAATTATGGTCTTTGCATGGAGAATGGTTGCACCAAAATTCGCCAACTCGTTCGCTTCGCCGTAAGACAGACTTTCAATACGTTTTGCATCGGGAACCAAATCAGGATTGGCCGTATAAATACCGTCTACATGCGTATAGTTTTGAAGCTCATCGGCATTCAGGAAATTCGCGAACAACGCAGCCGAGTAATTGCTGCCATTTCTACCTAGTGTCGTGGTTTCACCATTCTCATCAGAAGCTATAAACCCAGTAATAACGGGCACTATACTCATATCTAAGTTTGCGAAACGCTTAATTACATTTTCTTTGGATTGTGCTTCATCAACCGAGGCATCGCCAAAGTTCGAATCGGTCTTGAGCAAGGTTCTAGAATCTAAGAACTCGGCGGAAACACCTCTACCAATAAGAAGCTTGCTTACCAATTTGGCCGAAATAAGTTCGCCAAAAGACAGTGCCTGATCTTTTATTTTCGGACTATAATCACCCAATAAGGAAACCCCCTCCAACAATTTGGCCAGTTCTTTAAACTCTGCGGAAAGGTTAACATTCTTAAAGGTATGTCTCTGAGACTTCTCAAAAGCTTCAAAATCTTTGTAATAATTTTTTCCCGAAGCGGCCTTGTCAAGTAATTCTTCCAATTGATCGGTAGCCTTGCCCCGTGCCGAAAGAATAACGGCTATGTTTTCACCGGCATTGACCTTATCGGTTACAATATCTAACACCCTACCCAGACCTTCACCATTGGCCAGAGATTTACCGCCAAACTTGAGAACCTTCAGACGTTTAGATTTTCCATTTTCACTAAAAATAGGGCGCAGCAATTGCTCCATTTGATCGAACTCGATCAAAAAGGCATCGTGACCATGTAACGAATGTACTTCGCCATAGGTAACATTACTCTGTGCCTGTGCCAATTGCTTGAACGTATCTTTATTTTCTTTGGCCGTAAAGAACAAATCAGAATCGACCCCAACTATGTGAATATTGGTATTGCTGTTCTGAAGATCAATGAAATTCTGATCCCCGTCGCGCATAATATCAATCGTCTTCAAGAGCTGGTTCATCAGTTTGTAGGCCGATAACTGAAACCGTTCCTGTAATTTTTCCCCATGGTGCATCAACCAACTTTCTACATTAAAAACTTGCAGCTCTTCATTGGTGCTTCGCTTAAAACGTTCCTTGAACGATTCAGGGGTTCGGTAGCACAACATCGCATGCATACGCGCATCATGAACCGGTTGTTTCGAATTGACCAAGAACTGCTCTTGAATCTGACAGTTGGCAATTAACCAGTCGGTCGACTTCCAATCCGAAGCCACGGGAATAAGATGCTCGGTAATATTAGGATCCAGGGCTGTCATTTCCCAAGCGATCCCGCCACCTAAAGAACCTCCGATTATGGCGAACAGCTTTTGAACTTGCAGCTGTTCCAATCCCCAGAGAAAAATTCGGGCCATATCACCCGCCACAAAATCTTTATAGTTTTCGATAACAAATTTGTCATGACCGTTACCGGGAATATTGAAAGACAAAATGGTATACTTCTTCGTATCGATACATTTTCCCTCGCCAATAATCGCAGACCACCAACCGCCGTCACCCGTCACATTCGAATTGCCCGTAAGGGCATGGTTGACCAAGACAATAGGCGCACTATGCAGTTCTTGCCCGAACAATTGATAAGAAAGCTCAATATCTTGAGATACGTTGCTCAGGGTAGTATAATTCTTTAACTTAAGGTGATGAAGCATAGGTTTTATAATTAGGTCCGGCCTTAGATATCGACCGGACCTTATTTGCATTTACTTTTGTTCTACTAAATTATAATGAAGCAAAGGCGTTCTCTAAATCGGCTTTCAGGTCTGCGATATCTTCCAAACCTACCGAAAGGCGAATTAAATCTTGGGTTACGCCCGCACCTGCTTGCTGTTCTTCGTTCAACTGTTGGTGAGTAGTACTCGCCGGGTGAATGATCAATGACTTGGTATCACCGATATTGGCCAACAATGAGAATACCTTGGTCGCATCGGTTAGCTTTTTCGCGGCTTCGAACCCACCTTTCACTCCAAAAGTTACGAGACCACTTTGCCCCTTAGGTAGATATTGTTTCGCCAAATCATTATACTTGCTACTCTTTAACCCTGGGTAATTTACCCAAGCCACCTCGTCTCTACCTTCTAACCAGGTAGCCAGCTCCAAGGCGTTGGCACTGTGTTGCTGAATACGAACATTCAGTGTCTCCAAACCTTGAATGATTTGAAAAGCGTTGAACGGACTCAAAGCCCCACCGAAGTCACGCAATCCTTCTAAAATCAATTTAAAAGTATAAGAAGCTGCACCCAATGCTTCGTGGTAGACCAAACCGTGGTAACCCGCAGAAGGTTCGGTAAATTCAGGAAACTTGCCATTGGCCCAGTTAAAAGTTCCGGCATCGATAATCGCCCCGCCAAGAGAGGTACCTTGCCCCCCGATATATTTAGTCAGGGAATGAATGACAATATTAGCCCCATATTCGATAGGGTTCAACAAAGCCGGAGTTGCCACGGTATTATCAACGATAAAAGGTACTTCGGCCGTTTTCGCTTGCTCCCCTATCGCTTTAAGGTCAAGAACATCTAATTTCGGATTGCCCAAAGATTCAACAAAAAATGCCCTGGTATTGTCTTGAACCGCCTTCCCGAAATTTTCCGGATCGGTAGCATCTACAAACGTAGTCGTAATGCCCAAACGAGGCAGGGTCACATTCAATAAGTTGAAAGTACCGCCATAAAGACTGCTAGAAGCCACAATATGATCCCCCGCTTTCAACAAGGTCATTAAACCTGTTGAAATGGCAGCAGCACCCGAAGAGAAAACCACAGCACCAATACCGCCCTCTAACGCCGCTAATCTCTTTTGAAGAATTTCGTTGGTAGGGTTGTTCAATCGTGTATAGATAAAGCCAAGCTCGGCCAAAGAAAAAAGATTGGCAGCGTGGTCGGTATCGTTAAATACGTACGACGAAGTTTGATAAATAGGCACGGCCCTTGTGCCTGCTGTTTCAGAAGGTTCATGGCCAGCATGCAATGCATTGGTTGAAAATTTGTGATCACTCATGGTAACTGATTTTTTAAGTGTTTATAAATACATTAAAAAATACAAACGCCAGACTGTCGACTAAGCAGTATGGTTCTATCAAAAAGTTATAAGAAAGCGAAAATTACGGGAAGTAATCTGTTGCGTTATCTGCCCCAATAATCATTGGGATAGAACGTAGCACCTTCTCTACCCTACTAAAATGGAACGGGTAAAGGGTTGCCAAGGCTTCAAAGGGTCTATTCCCTCCACCTTTCTTGATAACAATTCAATATGTGTTTGAACTTTTGGAAAAACAAATATATATACGGAAAAATTAAATTCCCCTAAATTTCATAAAAATTTATAATTTGAACGCTTTTTTCACCTCATCTACTCGATCTAATTTCTCCCAAGTAAAGAGTTCCACTTCTTTTTCGATTCTTCCGTTGTAGGGCGATTCGAAAACTTTTTTTACCACTTGCGGGGTTTTACCCATATGCCCGTAAGCCGCTGATTCTAAATAAATCGGGTTACGAAGTTTTAGGCGATCTTCAATTGCAAAAGGTCGCATATCGAACAACTGGCGCACCTGTGCCGCTATTTCGCCATCGGTCAAATCTACTTTGGCGGTGCCGTAAGTTTCAATAAATATCGATGTGGGTTCGACCACCCCTATCGCATAACTAACCTGCACCAAAACCTCATCGGCAACCCCTGCTGCCACCAAATTCTTGGCTATGTGACGGGCAGCGTAGGCCGCACTACGATCAACCTTACTCGGGTCTTTACCACTGAAGGCACCACCACCGTGGGCTCCTTTTCCTCCGTAAGTATCTACAATAATTTTTCTTCCGGTCAAGCCGGTATCGCCGTGAGGACCGCCTATTACGAATTTTCCGGTCGGGTTAATGTGGTACTTTATATCATCATCGAACAATGCCTGGATCTTCTCGGGCAATTGCGCCTTCACTTGAGGTATCAAGATTTCGATTATATCTTTTTTGATCTTGGCCAACATTCGGGCATCATCGGCATCAAAGGCATCATGCTGTGTAGAAACTACTATGGTATCTATACGAACGGGTACATTATCATCAGAATATTCAATAGTTACCTGAGCTTTGGCATCTGGTCTTAGATAGGTTATCTCCGAAGCTTGTCTACGTATATCGGCCAAAGTCTGTAGCATTTTATGTGAAATATCCAATGCCAGGGGCATGTAGTTTTCAGTCTCGTTTGTGGCATAACCGAACATCATGCCTTGATCCCCCGCACCTTGCTCTTCTTTCTTGCCCCGGTCGACACCTTGGTTGATTTCTTGCGATTGTTCATGAATCAGAGAAATGACCCCACAAGAATCTCCACTAAACTGGTATTCGCCTTTGGTATACCCTATTTTGTTGATTACTTCTCTGGCAATATGCTGAACATCGAGATAGGTATCGCTCTTTACCTCACCGGCAAGTACTACCTGACCCGTGGTCACTAATGTTTCACAAGCTACTTTACTTTCTGGGTCGAAAGCCAGAAAATGATCCAGCAGGGCATCGCTAATTTGGTCCGCTACTTTATCGGGGTGCCCCTCGCTAACTGATTCTGATGTAAAAAGGTATGACATGTACTTCTTTATTTATGAGGATTTGACAAATAGCCCTAAAGAAGTATAACGTGGAAGAAATCCAACATCAACTGCTTTAGCATTTTTTTAGTGTTAATGTCACCTATATGTTGACAGCACTAGAGGTTGCAATCAGTCAAATCCTTCCTCTTAATTATTAAGGCACAAAAGTAAAGATTTAAGGTAGAAATAAAAATTTTCGAACAAAAGGAAGTATTAAAATTATCATAAGTATTTATGTATAATATTTTTTACACGAACGGAATCCTTTGTATCTTGTACTTTCGTATCTAGTACACAGAAATCACAACCATTAAATTTTATACACCCTATGCACATTGCAGTTGCCGGGAACATCGGTGCCGGAAAAACTACGTTAACTAGGTTATTGGCAAAACATTACAAGTGGGAAGCCAATTTTGAAGATGTAGTAGACAACCCTTATCTAGATGATTTTTACAATCAGATGGAGCGTTGGAGCTTTAACCTTCAAATCTACTTTTTAAACCATCGTTACCGTCAAATACTTCAAATTAGAGAGAGCGGCAAGAATACGATCCAAGATAGAACCATCTACGAAGATGCCTATATTTTCGCCCCTAACCTTCATGCCATGGGGCTTATGACCAATAGAGATTTCAGCAATTATGAAAGTCTTTTTGAGCTGATGGAGAGTTTGGTACAACCGCCCGACCTCTTGATTTATTTACGCAGTTCGATACCTAATCTGGTCAATCAAATACATAAACGCGGCCGTGATTATGAGAACAGTATTTCAATAGATTATTTAAGCAGGCTCAATGAACGCTACGAAGCTTGGATCCATGGTTACCAAAAAGGCAACTTGCTCGTAATTAATGTCGATGACCTTGATTTCGTAGATAAACCCGAAGATTTAGGCTCGATCATCAATCGAATAGACGCGCAGATCAACGGGCTGTTCTAACACTTTTTTTTCATATTATTTTATAAGAAAGCAAATTAGATAAAGTCATTTTCTCTGGCGTGCTCTATAGCCTGTTCGCTGCTTTCGACAAAAAGCACGGGGGTTGTACTGTAATCTTTATACACCCCCTTTACCCGTTCCATTCTTTTTTTGTGCGCTACGCTTCTGAGGTAAATCGCCAAAATATTGTCAGGGTAAAGTTCTGCGATTTCTTTATAGATATCGGCATCGTGCTCACCACTATCACCGATCAATATAAATTTCAGCTTGGGGTAGGTTTTTAAGATATTGAATATCTCTTTCTGCTTTTGCGGTTTTTCGTCAGGTGCCTTTTTCTTGCCGAAGAAGGGAAAGCTCCTCAGCAGAATAGGCCCTTTTGGAAAGTTGTTCTTCTGTAAGAACATTTCAAGATACCGGTACATGTTCCAGGGGCTATGGCTCACGTAAAATATGGGGTTTGCTTCATCTTGCGATTTGCCTTGGTGAAGCAGCTTATAAAATTCGGCCGCCCCTGCCAAGGGGGTTCGCTTATCTACCGTTTTGAAAACGGTATTGAAAATCACTTTCCATTTTAACGAAGAAACGACCCCCGTATGTAAAATGGTATCATCGATATCACTGATGACCCCGAATTTTGCTTTAGAAGAAGGTATGAGCATTTCTCCAGGAAACCTGTTATCATGCAGAATACCCCGCTTGAGATTGGTATCGTTAAAAGATATTTCAAATTTCAGCCACCCTTCACTGTTGGTCAGTCGACATAGATCTTCGAGATCGGCCTTTATTTTATAGTAGCCCGAGCTATCGGTTTCACCCTGGATCGTTCTACCGTCTGAAAAGGTAATCGAGACCGGAGTATTTCGCACTTCATCGGTCTCGAATCTTTTATAGGTATTCCATATTAAATTGAAAACCCCTTTTTGCGCCAGGTCGATCTCTTCGTCTTCAAGGGCGCGCCCCCTGGCATAGAAATGAACATCGGTACCATAACCTTGAAATGCTATAATCTGTAATTTATCTTTCTTGCCGAACCAACCCATAGATTTAAAAATCGTGTCTTTATACTCAAAATATATAACCTCGCAAATATCGCAATTTTAGCCATACGCAGGTGCTGTATTACAAGCAATGCTTACGCCGTTCAAGACCGCTAAAGGCATACCCCTTCATTTTCCTTTTTAAGCTTTTTCCTCTAAAGAAGGTATCTCTATCTCTACGCGCAAGCATTGAAGACCGTTTCCCTCATCGAAAAGGCGTGTTTACTCATTCTTCATTTTTAATGCGCGTTCGTAACCCTAGATTTGGCACAGTCGATAACCCTTAAATTTTTAGATATGAAACCCAAGAAAAACCCAAGACTAGACCTCAATAGAAATCGAGGAATTTATTTTTTATTAGGATTGCTTTTCGTACTGGCACTCACCCTTATGGCCTTTGAGTGGAAAACCTATGACGACGATCATGGCTATATAATTTCTATGAATGTGGAAGATGAGCTCATTGAAGATGTACCGATAACCATGCAAGTAAAAACACCCCCTCCACCGCCACCTGTACAAGCCCCACCGGTAATCGAAATTATGGAAGATGAAGATGAGCGTATCGAAAGTGAAATCATCTCTACTGAAACAGACCAAGAAGAAGAAATATTGGAAGTTAATGATATAGAAACCGAAGAATTGGACGAGCCCGAAGAAATACCTTTCATCTTAATTGAAAATGTTCCAGTATTTCCCGGTTGTGAAGGTGAAGAGACCGAAGAAGGCAAGCGGGCATGTTTTCAAAAAATGATGAACAAGCACATCAACAAAAATTTCAGGTACCCCGAGGTCGCCCAAGAAATGGGAATCGAAGGTAGGGTCAGTGTAATGTTCGTGATACAGAAAGACGGAAGTATCGGTAGTGTTCAATTACGTGGCCCAGACCAATCGCTCGAAGCAGAGGCACGCCGTATTATCGAAAAGCTGCCTCGAATGACACCCGGCAAACAGCGTAACACTGCCGTTCGGGTGCCCTTTAGTATACATATCAATTTTAGGTTGCAATAAGCAAGAGGTTAGAGGAGACTAGATTTCTCATATTTACTAGAGGATGTACGATGTCGAAAAACCGTATTGCCGTACTCTAATTCGATAAGAATAGACGAACAAAACAGCTAAGCATGGAGAAAACTTCAATGGTACTACTGGCTATAGCCTTTTTTTGGAGCTATTACATTTTTGTATGGAAACTTTCTCATGGTCGTTATAAAAGAGAGTTTGGTGAGAAAAGAAGAAAAATCTGGGGCAAAAAACTATCTATTGGGCAGATGTCATTGGTATTAGTACGGTAGTTACTTCTTGATATTATATTTTTTAAATAGCTGCCCATCGGCAGCTATTTTTGTTGCTATCGATACTAGAGGTATTTATCGCTGAAGTTGTGGCTTAGATTTTTTGGTATATTTAAATGACCAACAGCTCTTTTACGACACGTTGTGTTCAAAAAGTAGCATGGAGTAAAAAATAACTTAGGCAATTTGTATATCAAAAGTTAGAATGATATATAAATTACCCAAGTATAGAAAACATAATAGACTAAATAATAGACACTTAAATAATACAGAGTTGTATATATTTACGTGTTGTGGTGCATTTTGAACCCCTGAATAAATGATACATCGTTCAATTTTATGGATAATACACTTTACGATTGGAGCATTAATATCTTAAGAAAGCTAAATCAAGATTGGAGTTCTGTACCTGAGCCAATTCTGTCTGGTTACACGATTTTTTATTCTCCAATAAAATTCAAACCCACTATTCTGATAATAGGAGATAATCCTGGCGGAACTGAATCAATTAGACAAAAGGAACTGCCTGCTGAACACGAATATTTTAAATATGACTATCACTTAGCTAGGATTATGCGAAACAAAATATTTAAAGGAGAAAGGTTAAATGCACTTTTAAAGAATTCCGTAAAAACGAATAGAATATTCTTTAAAACGAAAAACTTGGATGAATTTAACAAATTGGTTGACTCGAAGAATATGGAAGCTTATTGTTTTAATATTTTAGATGAGATTATATTCAAACTTCAACCAAAGTTAATTTTTGCGGAATCACTAGGGACTTTCAGAAAATTATCAAGTAAAGAAACGGTTTTACTAAAAAAAGAATCAGGTAAATCACTATTAGTTCAAGGAATACATAATGATATAACAGTTTTAGGTATTAATCACCCGTCAAGAGCCTCTTATCATAAAATCGACGACAATGATTGGAACAAAGTGAATGATAAATTGAATGAAATATTATAAAAAACGACACCACAACACGGGCTATAATTCATTGTGGTATTTCTACCGTTAAACATTAATTTTCACTTTTAATTAGCTAGATTTCAGACGGACATTTCCCGTTGGAAAAGTCCACAACGAAATCATAGGTACTGTGTCAAAAAACAAGTTTTTTCCTTGAAATTTCAGGAAACAGGTTGAGCGATCAATTTGTTATCCCGCGCAGCAAGGGCTTTATGCTT
>NZ_JADNYK010000008.1 GCF_017810075.1 Pseudozobellia sp. WGM2 | reverse complement strand
GACCGAAAAACAACTGGCCGCCATATGGCAGGAGGTACTCGGAAGGGAAAAAATAGGAATAAAGGACGACTTCTTCGAAATGGGGGGTCATAGCCTGAATGCTATCAAAGTAATAGCTCGCATCAATAAAACGCTTGATTCTGAAATTAATTTAAATACACTATTTGAGCATTCGACAATTTCTGAATTTGTTGAAAAAATATCATCAAGGAGCTCTTTTAACGAGAATATATTGGTTCCTGTACAAGAGAAAGGGAATCAAAAAGAAATATATCTCGCACCTCCTGTATCTGGCACAATTGATTGTTATATTCGATTAGCTAAGCAATTAGGAGAATTTCAACCTTTGTACGCTTTTCAAAGCCCAGGATTATATGGGAAACTACCGATTTCAAAATCTATTGAAAAAATGGCTTCTATATTTATAACAGAAATGCAAAAAATAAATCCAAATGGTCCTTATCGCCTTGGAGGGTATTCTTTTGGAGGAACGGTAGCCTACGAAATGGCATTACAGCTTCAAAAAAAAGGCTTTGAAGTAGAAGAACTAATAATATTTGACAAATCTCCTTTAAAAGTGAAAGCCCATAAGGTAAAAAATATAGATCAAGACCAAACCTTTAGAGAATTGATATATAATACTATAAATAAGGTATCTGATAAAGAATTTCATTTATCAGATTTATCGCTAGAAGGTAAATCCAGAAAAGAACTAATAGATTCTTTATGCAAATTTGCAAGAGATTCAAAATATAAAATGAATGAAGCCGAAATACGAAGAAGGTTTGAAATCAGATTCCGGAATCAAAATTACAAATACAAGTTTAAAAATGAAGAAAAACTAAATACAACCGTTGTTTTGTTTAGAGCCATGTATAAAGCCCCTTTCGAATTAACAAATAAGAGGAAAAAAGATAAAAAAAGTTTTACTAATGATTTGGATGACTATGGATGGAAACGGTTTACAAGTAAGGAGGTAATCGTTCACCCAATACCATGTAATCATAGCACAATTTTAGATAGTAATTATTTAGAACAAATTTCAAAACTAATATTGAAAAAAATATGCTAAATAATCAATAATATAATTTGCTTATCAGTTTTATCAATAAAAAGTGTAACAATTGTTATAACCAGTCTATCAAAAACCTTTGCTTAAAACTCCTAAGTTTAGTTTGTGATAAAACTCTTTGAGATGAAGAATACCTTAACATCTTTTAAAGACAAAATCTTTTTTAGAATAACCGATGAGACCATCAATAAGATCAGAAATTCATTTAACAACAAAAGAGTTATTTATTAAGGTAAAAAATGTGATTTTTAATTAGAGAATGTACAAACACTCTAATTTAAAGGAGAGAGAAAAGTTTAGTAGAGATATAACAGATTGCAATAGTAATTAAATTCCAATTTTTTCCAAGATTAAAATGCAATTATAAACTGCAAATAAGATTTATGAGCCTTAAAAAACAGATTAAAAAAATACCTTTATATGCCATTTTAGGAATCATGTCAGGATTAGCGGGCTTCATTTTTATTGTCTTAGTTAATAATGTCATTGGCCTATTAATAAAAGGGTCAATGCCAGAAGAAAATAACTTCATGTTATTATTCTCAATTGTTATTGTACTATTTTTTATTTCACGAAGATTACTTTCCCAAGGTATTATAGAGCTTTCACAACGTATATTTTGGAGTATTAGAGAAGATATTACCAGATTAATTATTAAGGCTCCCTATCTTATAGTTAGTGAACTAAAAGATGAAATTTATTCGTCACTAACGACGGATGTAAATAATATTACTAGTGCTTCCACTGTGTTAGTAGGTTTCTTTACTTCAATTGTTTTAGTTATTACCTGTTTTATCTATTTGGGATATTTGTCATTAGAACTTTTCTTCATCAGTCTTCTCTGTATTGGTATTGGTGCTTTAGTATTTTTCAAAAATGCAAAGATCAGTAATTCCCAATTCACCAAAGTTAGAAATTTAGAAAAAGATTTCATGAGGGGATTCAATAGCATACTTGAAGGAAATAAAGAAATTAAAATAAATAATAAAAAAGGAGATGATATACTTAATTTAAAGATATTGCCGCTAATTTTTGAAGGAGAAAAACGAAATGTGAATGCTTATGTTGGTTATTTAAATAGCCATCTGATTAGTCAGTTGCTTTTTTATGGTATAATAACAATCATTTTAGTGGTGATTAGTGATTATTTTTATATCGAACTAGGGACAACAGTAAGTTTTGTATTTGCCCTACTATATTTATTAGGGCCGATAGTTAATATTATGATTAGTATTCCTGTTTTAAATCGAGCACAAATTTCATACAATAAACTAAATTACATCAGGAATAAATTAAATACTCATGAGGGAATTAAAATTCAGAAGTTAAAAATTTTAAAAACCGACTATAGTTTTGAAATATTAAAATTTAGAGATTATCAATATTCCTACCCAGATGGATTATTCTCAGTAGGTCCAATAAACTTTGTTTTAAAATCTAATGAAATTGTCTTCATATATGGTGGTAATGGTTCTGGAAAAACTACATTCATCAATATGATTCTTGCTCTTCAGGTTCCTCAAAAAGGTATTTTAACGATTGACAATAAAAAAGTAGACGTTGATAAAATCAAGCTAACTCGTGATTTGTTTTCCCCCGTATTCAGTGACTTCTACTTATTTGAAGAGTTTTATGGAATCGTGAATATTGACAAAAAAAAGGTTCGGCGATTATTGAAATTATTTGAAATAGAGCATAAAGTATCATTAGACAACAATAAATTGTCAACTACCGACCTTTCAACCGGACAACGAAAAAGACTGGCGCTGATTGCAGCCATAATGGAAGGTCGTCCCATTCTGATCTTAGATGAATGGGCTGCAGACCAAGATCCAGATTTTAAAAAGAGATTCTATACCGAAATTATTCATAGGATAGTAAAAGAAGAAAATAAAACAATAATTGCCATTACCCATGATGATCATTATTACAAGGAGGCTGATAGGATTTATAAAATGGATTATGGGAAATTAGAAACTATATATAAAACCAACATTAAATAATGAGAATATTTAAACTTTCAGCTGTCCTATTAACATCTTTGCTATGGATATTCATCACAAATTATAAATTCTTTCCAATAAACAGTTTAGGTAATATGTTAACATATAAATCAGGACTTTTAGCACTTAAAGATCCAGACAAAACTCTATCTAAAGTCAATGTCGGAAAGGATTTGGTAATAAAAATTGATACATTCGGAATCCCCTATATATATTCGAATGAAGATAATGATTTAGCCTATGGGCTGGGATTTATGCACGCTAAAGACCGTTATTTTCAAATGGAGCTTATGTCAAGGGTAGTTAAAGGAGAATTATCCTCAATATTGGGAGAGCGTGTAGTTAGTTCTGATAAGTTTTGGAAACCATATGAATTCAATAAAAAATCGAAAGAAATATTAGAAGAGTACAAAACAGAATCTCCTGCATTTTATTCTTATTTAATTAGTTATTGTGAAGGGGTCAACGAATATTTGAACAATAATGAGATTGATGACCCACTTTACAAAATTTTTGGTTTAAAACCAGCGAAGTGGAAACCGGAATATTCCCTTTTAACAACTTGGTATATGAGTAAGAATTTAGCGTATTTCGATTATCATATTGCACATCAAGAACTACTGGATAATTTACCAAAAGAAATCTTTGATATCCTATACCCTCAGCGATTTGATGATTTAGAAACGATTCTCCCTGCCAAAAAATTCAAAACTAATAAGTCAGGGCGGCAATCTTTTAAGAATAGATCAATTAATGAAGTACGTCATTTCTCTTCAAATTTCAATACGGATATCGGAAGTAACAATTGGGTGATAAACAGTAAGAAATCAAAAGGAATGGCTCCATTAATAGTTAACGATCCACATTTATCCCTTACATTACCCGGAGCTTTTTATGAGGCAAGCATTATTGGCAAAAACTTAAAAGCATATGGCTTTTCCATCCCTGGGGTTCCATTGATTATTAGTGGTCATAACGATAATATTTCTTGGGGGATTACGAATGGAGAATGGGATTTGACAGACCGCTATCTGTTAACTACAAAAAAAGATAGTTTATATTTATTTAATGGAAATTGGGTTCCTTTCCAAGAAAAACAATACCGTATAGAGGTTAGAGGAAAGGAAGATGAGAAGATAATTGTTAAAAGGACCGTTCATGGTAAAGTCATAAAAAAAGATAGCAACTATTATGCTCAAAAATGGTATCCGTCAGAAAAAAGCTATTCTACAAAAGCGCTTTTTGATGTAATGCAAGCCAAAAAATATAGTGAGTTTAAAAATGCCTTAAGTACCTACGACTACCCTCCCCAAAACTTCATTTATGCTGACATAAATGATACTATTGGAATTGTTTGTGCCGGGAAACTCCCTAAAAGACCCCTCGGTTTTAATGGAGGGTTACTAGATGGAACAAGAGAACCTTTCAAAGAAGAGTTCGTCTCTACTCAATGGGAAACAAGCAATCCGAAAAAAAACTACCTTTTTTCAGCAAATCAATTACCCGTTCAAAATGATTATTATTTCGGTGCTCATTGGAATAAAGATGATTATAGGGTATCGCATATAGATAGTTTATTGAATAAAAAAGATTTATTGAATACAAGGGATATGAAATTAATGCAACTCGATAAAGTTGACATTTCGTTCTTTCATTTAAAAAAAGTGTTTGAGGATTACTCCTTTGACGAAAAATATGCTTATTTAAAAAAAATGTTATCTAATTGGAATGGTAATATGAAAAGTAACTCGAAAGAAGCGTTCATATACGAAATATTTAGGAGGAGTACTATTAAAGAAGCACGGCGTTACGCAAATGAGGAACTTAAAGTACAAAAAGCTCCTTCCATGAAATCGTTTTTGAACTATTTGAGTAGTGATATTTGCAATGAGGGAAAATTTTGTGCAAAGAAAGATATATTGGTTAATATTATAAAAAGAGTAGATTCTACAGTTACATTAGAAAACGAAAAGGGCAATAAGGAACAACAATATAACCACAATATTTTTATTAAGAACATTTCCATGTTACCCGGATTTGGGTATGATTTACCTAATCCAGGAGGAAACAAAAATACTATTAATGTGAATTCTTATGCGCATCCCGTATTTAGATCAATTTATGAAATGAAAAAAGGTAGTATAGAAGGACATACGATTATGGCAGGAGGTCAAAGTGGAAAAATGAACTCTGCCAACTATTCTAATCAAATTAATGATTGGAGAGATGGAAAATATAAAAAGACTCAGTTCAAAGAAAATCCAAAAAAATTAAAAAACATTTCTACCACTCTAAGCTTCAATTAATGAGAAATATTAAATATACATTACCATTTATAACTGCACTATTCCCTCAAGTTTTATTTGAAAACTATACATTTATCTTGGTTTGTACAATAGTAATTGGTTTTATAGGGGGATGGTTTTTAACTGATAGAAATGTTTTCTTAAAAATGATAATTTCGCAGTTGATATTTTTTGGAATATTATTTTATACTGCAAACAAAAACATTAGTTATCTGGATCACGTTGTTGAAAATTTAGGATTGTCGACTTTTCTAATAGATGTTACATTTATCTTGTTTAACACACTAAATATTTCACTTCTGTTTTTATTTGGTTTCAAATTTCAAAAATTAATTCTCAATAATTTTTCTTCTTAAAATTTGACTATGAAAATTATTGCTTTTCCATACGCCGGAGGAAATAAATATTCTTATGATTTTTTAAAACCTTATTTAAAGAAAAAAATGGTTTTGGAGGTATTTGAAAATCCAGGGAGAGGAAAAAGAGTTTTGGAAAAGTCTTTAGATTCCATTGGCGCGATAATTGACGATTTATCGATAAGAGTTATACCTTCTATAAGGAAAAATGAACCTTATATTATGTATGGACATAGCATGGGGGCTTTAATTGCTTTTTTGATTTGCAAAAGAATACAAGAAAAAAGATTAAAATTGCCTTTAAAGCTTATTGTTTCAGGAAAAAAGGCTCCACACTCACCAAGGGAACAAAAAATAAGTAGTTATCCAAGTGCGCAATTTTGGGAAGAGTTGACCAGTTTAGGTGGTATTCCAAAAGAAGTTGACAATGAAATACAATTGAGGGATTTTTTTGAGCCCATAATTAAAGCCGATTTTAGAGCGATTGAAGAATATTCATTCAAAAAAAGTAGGCAATTAGACATTCCTATAGATGTTTTATACGGAAACGAAGAATTAAAAAATAAAAATGACTTCTTAGACTGGAATCGAGAAACTACCAATAAGGTGACCTTATATCCATTTGAAGGGAATCATTTTTTTATACATAAACATGCCCAAGATATTGCAAACCATCTTATTCGAGGATTATAAAGTTCAAAAAAAACATCTTTTGATACCCCAAGGAACTGTGCGTGTAGCCTTCCCTAAAAATGTAGCCTTCCCTCCTCAAAAGGATATGGGGATGCGCCAAAATCCAAGGCGTACCCTGGCAGCGGCAATCTCTTTCATACGCATGCGTAACAGTTTATCGCCGCACCGCCCCTTGGCCTTGTAGTAGAAAAAACACTCTTATTCAGTGGGGGATGTTCATCTTTCTTAAAGAGCTTAAAGGAGGAATGGGTGTACCATCAAAATTATAGCTTCAGTTCCGAAGCTGAACTATCGATATTACAGTGGATAGAGACCTGGTATAATAGAAGGAGGATACACTCGACACTGAACAATAAAACAATAGAGGAATTTGAAAACGAAATGTATAACCAAAAATCAGCGGTATGACTCTTATCTAAATGTCCACTTTTTTGTTGCAAGTCCACATTGAACTTCTTGGCCAGTTGGGACAGCGTATAACTTCCCTTAACGGCCTCAATGGCAATGTTCGCCTTGAACTGCGGTCTGAATTTTCTGGGTTTTTCTTTCATAACCACGGTTAAATTTAAACTTTCATTTTTTAACCAAGCCATTGGTCCAGTTTTTAGGGAGTATTACACCAGCCGCGTTTGGCCATTCAGTAATTTTACATTATTTTTAGAATGAGAATGAAACACTAGACTAAGTTTAATTGACCCTATTTATCTCCTATTCTTTTGGGTTTGAAGTAAATTTTCAATTTCATTTAAATGTTTAAGCAACCACAAAATTAGGAGCCTGTTTAAGTTTTGTTCTTGAAATTTAGTAAGTGTACTTTTTTCCAAGTACGAGCCTAAAAAGCAGACTTTGGCAGGACCAAATAAGCATTTTTGAAACAATGAGTGGCGAAAAATAATCAAAAGAAAACAAAAGGATAATACTTGAACAGGCTCTTGGTCTTCCAAAACATTAATGAAAAAATCGATGAAAAACTGCATATTCTTATCATTTGATGATATCTTTTTTAAATATGCCAAGGTATGTCTCAATAGTTTGAAACGAAATTATCCAGATCATCCTATGGTTTTGGTATATTATGAAGGTTCCGATTCCCAGGTATTCTCTTTTATTAATGATTTGGAAAAGGTTGATTTACTTGATATTGCCTATCCTTCAGAAAAATTCAAAAATTTGAATTTAGGGGTAATCGGGTCAATCATGACTTATAGCAGGTTTTTACTATGGGAAGAGTATTTTAATCGATTTGATACTATAGTTTATTTGGATTGTGACACAGTAATTCTAAAACCCTTTCCAGAACTTTTTAAGCACAACCACCTTTTTGCTGTCTCTGACTTTTCCAATACAAAGGCCTTTAATACTGAATTGGATACATATGATTTAAAAAAATTAACCTTAGAAGACGGAATAGATTTGGGTCAAATAAATATGATTAATGCTGGTGTTTTGGCAATTCCTAAATCCTATAGGAAAAAAGAACATTTTAGTCAAATTTGGTCATTAACCAAAAGATATAATAAGTATGCCAATCACTCGGATCAAAGTATTCTCACTTTGTGGATCCTTCTAAATAAAATGCCAATTTCTAACGAATGCAAATATAATTTTCAGATTGGTTTTATCACCAGATCAATGTTCAATGAAATTAATGTGAAAGACATTAAAATACTTCATTATGCGTTTTGGAAGCCAGAAAAAAATATTGACTTTTTAAAAGAGAAAATATTATTGGCTAATAAGTTCATTAACAATGCAATTTTAGAATTTGAAAGGTTTTCTTAAAAGTGTTTTTTGCACGCCAATTAAGCAATTTCTATTAATCTATTTAAGGAATGTAGCTACTTGGTTCTTTATGTCGCCTTACGCTTTTTGAAGCCTTAACCTTTTTAGGACGTCGCTAAATTTGTAGCCTTCCATAAAAATGCCGTAAGGGGGATGGATACGTTGGTAAGCAAGAAGGACGGCATTCTCCACCAGTGCTTGTCCTGTGGCGAATAGCCCTTAGCGAGGTTGATTACGCAGTTGTAATGGCGTGCAAAGTGCTTGAAGCCGCGGTTGATTTGCGCTCCGTACCTGCTGGATCTTGTGACCGCCGACCTCAGGTTGACCGACACGATGGCCTTGGGTACGCCCCCATAAAAATGAAAGTCGTTGTTGCAGCAAGGGATCAGGTCTTCGCGCCTTTGGCTGTTACAGGCATCCACAAAGGTATACTGGCTATTGGGCAGTATCACTACGAATACCTCTACGGAGCTACTTCCCCCGTGCCCTTTTTCCACAATGTGCAGTTTCTTTCCCGTATAGTCAATGAACATTTCTTTCCCAGCCTCGGGCTCCAGTTTCATAAAACCGTTTATCTTCGAGTACTTGCGTCGGTAATGCTCCATGAACAGGGTATACTCATAGGGCTCCTTTGTCACTTGGATATATTCGTTATAATGATGGAGAAAAGTGAAACCGGGATGGTTGCGCGCCTTATTCATCCCCTCGAAATAGCGAATCAGGCCAGCGTAGCGATCGTTGGCGATAGTAGTATGGGAGGTGAAAAGCACCTCTAAACGGGCATTGTCAAAAGTGAGTAGCTCCTTAAAGGTATGACCACTAGCCTTGAACAGACCCATATACGTATTTACCGTTTTACAGGAGATGCCCAGGGCGGTACCTATACTACGGTTGCTGTAACCGTCCAGATGTAAAGTCATAATTTGTTTTAGATCCATTGGATCAAGGGTGTTGGCCATATCGTGCTTTTGCGTTAGCGCGATAAGGTAATTACTTGATTTCCCAAAGCGACAAAAATCGATACGCTTTAATCATAACACAAAATCAACTGGTACAAATCGAACCGAGAATAGTGGCACGGTTCGGACCGAAATCAACGGCACAAAGACTCCGAAATCGTTAGCACAAAACGAACGTGGCCGTTGCACCACTCCGATAAATATCAATTTTTGCTTTTCCAATGTGCGGAAATCCGTAAATCAATGGTATGCAAGGCAGAAATAACTATACCGAAAAACTCTTCCTAAGTTTCCAGTTATCGTACCATGTTCCAGAGGAAAATCTTTACGGAAAACTGCTCGAAACGCTTGACCTAGGATTTCTTCATAAGGATACGAAAGAACACTATGACAAGACCGGCAACCCTTCTATATCGACCCCGTGGTCTTTTCCAAGCTGTTAATCACTGGATACCTAGAGAACATTACCTCTGACCGAAAACTGGTGGAATATTGCTGCATGCGAATGGACGTGCTCTACTTTCTAGGTTACGACCTCCTGGACGAGCAGCTACCATGGCATTCAACGATAAGCTGGACGAGACAACTTTACCCGGAATCCCTTTTTGTGACCTTATTCAATAAGGTATTCACCCTGTGCATCCACAGCGGCATGGTATCCGGACCTACACAGGCGGTAGACTGGGCCCCGATAAAGGCGAACGTGTCCATGAAAAGCGTAGTCCTGAAAATGCCTGCCACCCCGATGGAGAGTCACTTGAAGAAAGTGTCGGATGAAAATCAGGAAACTACCAAAAAGCAAGTGGGAACAGCATCCCTCGCACGGATCTTCGCTCCCGAACATGAGCTGAAGCGCGGGGAGAAGTACCACCAAAACCCAAGGGACAGTCCGGTATACCTGGTCAGAGCGTCGCATAAGTAGGCACGCCTGCTCAGCAACAAACACACCATAGCCCCAGTGACCCGGATGCCCTTATATCGGTGAAACCGGACAAGGCAAGAAAGCTCAAACATTGCAGTGTGGCGGTTTGCCCCTACAATAAGGAAAAGAACGAATATAGTTGTCTGATTGACAGGCCCCTGCTCGCGGATATGATTCTTCGTCACTCCGAAATAGCCAAATGGTGACAACCGTGGCTCATGGTCTTGAGCAAACTAAGTTTTAACCTGAGTTTATATGTAAAAACCAAGTTATTTTCTAAAATCTTAAAAGTAAAGACACGATGGTGCTTATAGGTTGTTTAAATATTTTAACATAAACCTATTTCCCAGACTTCTATCAACAGACTATTTCCGCTGCATTTTTGTATTATGAAAGTAGGAAGGGAGCCGTAAACTCGATTAGACAGACTTTTCTCAAAAGAGAGTGCTGTAACTCACGTGAACGGCCATCCCAACTAAAAAAGGTTATAGGTTTTGATAGGGTTGCTGGTTTTTCCAGACATACAGTACCCTGTTGTTTAATTTCTTGGCTATCCTTATGATCGCCTTATTTGATTTCGTAGCCTTTGAAAGTCCGTTGTAGGCTAACATCATGGTAGGGTCAATTTTGGCCGACCCCTAAGCTGCCTGTATCAAAATCGGTCTTAAAAAGGAATTATGCCGCTTTATGATCCCCGTGTCCTCAGAAGCATATACACTCGGGGTCAGTCCCAGAAAACTATGCATCAGGCCCACTGTCCCAAAACGTTCCATATCTACTAATTCAACGATTAAGATCTTTGCCTCCAATAGACCAATTCCTGGTATACTACGTAATAGATCTACCATCTTTTTATATTTCCGATTGGCCAGAACAACAATCTGTTTTTCAATCCGCTTTTTTTGTATTCGATACTTTCCAGTTCTTCTAATTGTGTGTTTACAAGTACTTGGCCCGAACCCTCGAACAATTTGCCGCGCAACCAACGACGAAATCCTGTGCTCCAATAAGGCCTGTCCATTTCTTGAGGGATAACAACCCCAAAAAAGTTAAATTGTGATTTGATCCGGCTTTTCATCTTTTAATATCCACCTATGATTTTTGACGGGTCCTGATCAGCAAAAAATCTTCCAGTGGGTCCTTTTTGGCAAAATAAATACCTTTTAAATTCCCGCTCTCCAATTCTTTGGCAATCTTTCTGACATCCCGTTTATCACTTTTCTGTTTCTTTTCTTTGTCCGAAGTTGGAATATCCGAAGGGTTCACCTCCAAGTTATTGACCCCGTACCACTTTAACTCCCGGTCAATCCAAAAGCCACAGAAACCAGCTTCATAAGAACTATAATAATCAGGACCGGGAAAGTATCTGCAGAGGTAATTTACCAAAACTTCAGGCCTTGGTGGTTGAGAGAATACTTTGTGTTCCAATTGTCCTACTAGAATACAGACACCCCAATTTTTCTTATGTACATCGATACCAACATAGATGGATTGTCCCGTAAAGTCCATTTTTTCCGTAAATTGTAATATTTTCATAGTCGAGAGATGTTTTAGGTTAAACTCTTCCAACAATTAAACTTAAAGAAAATATCTCTCGACTTTCAACCGTTTAAACATACAAACTCGATTAATAATACAGTATAAAAACATTTCAAAAAAAGATGAGATTTTAGTCATTTAAAGTACTGACATACAATTAAATAAACTAAAAACCCACCTGTGATAGACAACGTTGAAATTCCGGAAATTTTCTGTCTTTTCGAAAATTCTGCAAGGAATATGACCTTTTTTGTCGAGAATAATCTGTTGGACAACCCCTCCAAACGCCCGCCCGTTATGACCAAGACCGAGGTGATAACGATAACATTGCTTTTCGACCTTTGGAGCTACCGCACCTTCAAGAATTTTAACCTTGACAGGGTCAAACTGAACATGAAGGGCGATTCCCCCATGACGGTCTCCTACAACAGCTTCACGGAACATATGGGACGATGCCTGATGCCCATGACCCTTTTTTTGAAGACTTGCGGCTTGTGCGAGCGCACGGGAATCTCCTTCGTGGATACCGCCCCTATAAGGGTCTGCAAGAACAAACGCATCAATAGGAACAGGGTCTTCGACGGTACGGCCGCCACCGGGAAGTCCACAATGGGATGTTTCCACGGCTTCAGGCTGTAAATCATAATAAACGAATTGGGCGAAATTCTGGACTTCTCCATCACACAGGGAAACGTTGACGACCGTGACCCTTTGAAACAGGGGAACTTCCTGAAAAAGATCTTCAGTTAGCTATATTCCGACAAGGGCTACATCGGAAAGGAACTCATGGGGACCCTTTTCGTCGACGGATACACCTCGTGACCCTAATAAGGAACAATATGAAGAATTGCCTGATGACAGTAAGCGACAAGGCACTTTTGAGAAAGCGTTCCCTTATCGAGACGGTGAACTACGTACTGGAGAACGAATGCC
Organism: Pseudozobellia sp. WGM2; assembly: GCF_017810075.1. Lineage (GTDB taxonomy): Bacteria > Bacteroidota > Bacteroidia > Flavobacteriales > Flavobacteriaceae > JADNYK01. Next base: position 189,551 of record NZ_JADNYK010000008.1, on the reverse strand, counting down.
AAGTGGAGTATTCAAGACATAGAAGCCTTATCAATTTCATCGTGAACCTTGTATCGGGCCTTGTGGCGTACTGTTTCCTTCCTAAAAAGCCATCGCTCAAATTCGGTCTGGTAAGAACCGTTCAGCTCTGTCTTTTTTATTCAAACTCAATTTTTTTAAGTTGTTTCTCAAATTTAATATATATAACTTACGACACTGAAAATTATTCTTACATGAAATCCTCTTTTTTCGTATTCTTATTTATGTTATCATTCTACGTTGTATTTTCCCAAAAAACTAAAGTTCAAGGAAAAGTACTGGATGAGTTTAACTCCACATTACCCTATGCAAGTGTAGTTTTTAAAAGTGATACTTTAGAAGATAAGGTTTTTGGGGTTTTGAGCGATGAAGATGGTGTGTTCTCAATCGAACTGACCAAGGATTCATATACCATAGAGATAACTATTGTAGGCCTTCAGTCAACAGTTCTAACTGCTGATCTTAGTAGTGTTGGTAAAACACACGATTTCGGCGAAATCGTTTTAAAGTCAGTTTCATTGGACGAAGTTGTCATAAAGAATAGAAATAGTGCATATAAGCTTAATCTTGACAAGAAAATATACAATGTAACCCGCGACCTTTTTTCCAAAGGTGGTACTCTCTCCGATGTGATTCAGAATGTTCCATCTATTCAAACCGATGCCACAGGTACCTTAAGCTTAAGAGGTAGTTCCGATATTATAATCCTTCTTAATGGGAAACCAAGTGGACTTACATCTTCCGGCGATCTCTTAAGATCAATACCGGCTAGCAGCATCGATAAAATTGAAGTTATTACTAATCCAAGTGGAAAATATGTTGCGCAAGGTTCTTCAGGAATAATCAATATTATAATGAAAAAAGGGAAAGACAAACCGCTTAATGGCAGTGTGGAGATTTTTGGGGGATATCGTCTAAACGCAGGGAGCAACTTAAACTTTAGTGGTTCGAACAAAACAAGTAATTGGTTTATCAATACCGGAATTGGTTATTCAGAGCCTATCGGCAAGAATAGTGTGAGTTTGAATAATTTTAATGCAGTACCTGATTTTACTTTTCAGAATTCAGACCGCATTCGAAAACAGTTGTACGGCCTAATCAACATTGGTGGCTCATACGATATTTCCGAAAATCAAACACTCTCAGGGTCGATAACCTATCGCAAGGCAAGTGCTAATAATGACAATTACATTTATTATAATGACTTTGAGGACCAATCGTTATTTGAAAGTTCAGAACGTTTGGAAGATGAAACAGAGAAGAACGATTTCTTTCAAGGAGATTTGAACTATGCTATTCCTTTGGATACCATTGGACAGGTAATTAATTTTGGAATTAACGGGCAATTCACCAAAAGTGACGAGAATTCTGAAATAACGGAGAATTCCACTTTTCCTGAAATAGCATTCTTAAATAGGGATAGAACGATTAGGAATGAAAAGAACCGCAGACTTATGCTTTCAGGGGATTACGAGCTTCCTATCAAGGGAAATCATAAAATAGAATTTGGTTATCTTGGCTCTTTTAGAAAAGTGGAGAACGTCTTTGATGTAGTTACCGGAGTAGGTGCTGAATTTGTTCCTATTCCCGAATTTACAAACAATACAGAATTTCAAGAAACTATAAATGGCTTCTACATACAATTCGGCAAAAAATATGAAAAGATAGCCTATCAATTATCGTTACGTTCAGAACTCACCGATATAAAATTGAACTCAGAGAACGAAACTATTGAAATTGATAAGAATTTTACAGATTGGTTTCCGTCTGCTTTTATAAACTACAACCCCAATAATGATGAGGAGTATCGCCTTTCTTTTTCAAGGCGTATTCGAAGGCCTTCAAACTTTATATATTTACCTTTTTCGAGCTATACCGACGAAAGGAATATCTTTGTCGGCAATCCAGATATAAATCCTTCTTATACATATGGAGGAGAGCTTGGATACTCTTATAAAATTTCCAGTTCATTAAGCATAACACCAACTTTATATTCTAGGCATACGGAAGATGAAGTTGAATTCTTTGTCGAAAGACAGATTATTACCATAAATGGTGAGCCACGTGAAGTATTTGCCTCTACTCTTACCAATATTGGAACCTATACTACATATGGCCTTGAACTTGGAATTTCCTGTAAGCCTACAAATTGGTGGGATATTTATTTTGAAAGTACTTTTAATGGCTTTACCCAAATCGGGAACGTTAGGGGTGCCAGCTTCGATGGCAAGGGGATATTGATTTATGGCCGTTTAAATCATACTATTAACCTATCGGAAACATTAAAACTCCAATGGCAAAATAACTATAGAGGTCCGATCGAGACTGGTCAATATCAAAGAAAAGCAATTTACTCAATGAATTTGGGACTGAACTATGACATATTTAAGGGCAATGGTTCTTTAACAATTAATATTATAGATGTACTCAATTCCAATATTCGGAAGGTTACCACTTTCGGGAGCGATTTTACTCGTGATTTGGAGTTGCAGCGAAGAGTGCGTCAAATAAATTTATCCTTAAGCTATCGTTTTAATCCAAAATCAAAAACCAAACAAGGAAATCAATACGATAAGAATGAGATCATAAATTAATTTATTATGTTAGAAAATTCTAATTTTAAGCTGTTCTATTTTAGGAACGGCTACAAATCAGGGCCTTAATATATATTTGATCGAGCCTATAATAACTTTGAGGGGTGCTGTATAAAATCCATCAAGTGGAAACACAGATTGCCCCGAAACGTGCTTTCAGATCTGAGGATCGGGTTGACTGGATTTTACCCAAAGCAGTACTGTCCTGAGCCACTGCGGCTTGTTAGATTCTGGGATGAACTACAACAACGAGAGTTTGTGTTTTTGACCAATACTACTCATATCTCAGTCCTGCAGGTTACTGAACTTTATAAGAACCGAGGCAGGTAGAGCTGTTCTTCAAATAGCTGAAACAACACCTAAAGTGCAATTGGCTTCGTTTATTTAAACTTTGGTGATATTTGTTTAATACTATATCATTTAGCACTTTCCAATTTTTCGATTTTCTCTTTTGCCATAGGATTATGGCTTATTTCTAGTGCCATTTTGAATTGTTTAATTGCATTAATTGTATCAGATTGAGATAAGTAATAATCTCCCATGGCATCTAAAGGCTCGGGGCTATTTGGATAATTTTCAATATTCATATTAAATAACGCATATGATTTTTCAGGCATATCATTATATAAGAAGCTATTTCCGTATGAATTAATAAGTTCTTCTGGAGGGATTACTTTATATCCGAAATGGTTCGAAATGTTTTCATAATGAGAACTAATCAAATTGGTCAAGTCTTGAGTTGTTAAAGTAGATTTGGCTGAAAAAAAATCACTAATCCCATTTAGTTCATACCAAGGAAAAAAAAAACGTAACGCATCATACTCTGTGATAAGCGGTACACTACCATGGTCATCATTTTCATAGTATTTCCAAGCAAACTTCAAACCATTTGTTTCTTTTGCTTCAAGGTCATTTACAAATTGTAAAATAGATTTGAGATGAACGGTTAAAATTGTGGGGGTTATGGTATCACTTTGGATTTTTTCAATAGTCATGCCAGCTTCTAATGTATTTGCTACCCCTACGTACAATGCTTTTCCTTGAAATTTATTTGCCGACAAGAGAGAATCGGCAACATTCAAAAACGCTTGATTATCCCACCATAGACTTGGGTCTATTGCAACATAATTATTAAAAAGGTGTTGTCTGTTCACTAGTGCGTTAATAACGCTTAAACCCCCAAAAGAATGACCAACAAAGGTTCTATAATTAGATACTGGATACGTTTTTTCTATATGCGGAATCAATTCATACTCCATGAAGTCAAGAAACTTGTTGCCTCCACCTGACAAATATGGAATACTATCGCCTGATATGAAATCAACATCCACATGCGAAGGAGTTAAATCCAATGATCTATTTGTATTCGGGATAGCAACAATAATCATTTCAGGTACTAGCATATTTCCATTTGCAGTACTTAATTGTCTGATCATTCCTGTCATAGAATAAAAATGTCTTGGTCCATCTAATAAATATAAAACAGGGTATTTCATTTTATTTGGTGAGCTTTCTTTTGCACTTTCTGGAATATATACCCATACTTCACGTGATTCATCTAATATGCCTGAATAAAGACTGTCGATCTGACCAATCACTATTTGATTTGCCGGTTTTTCAAGAGTTCTATTACTCTCTTTTTGCTGGCAATTTAAAAATGTGAATGCTGCTATTATAAGCACTAAATAATTTTTCATGGTGGCATTTGTTTAATATCGATTCTCACTACAATTATCATCGTTTTTTGAACTTTATTTGAAAATAAAAGTTCATGACCTTATTGCTAGTAATACCTACATAATCTTATGAAATAAAGACCTAAGTATGTCAGGTAAACGTTATAAGATTTAATTAATTCATTTGAGTCAATATCTAATTCTTCAAATTGCAAAAGTCCAAAAGAAACTAAATTTTCAATATAGAGTTTCATCATATATTCAGGAATTTTAACCTCGTTGGCGAGTTCAAATGGGTCAAACAAGACATCATTAGAATAAATATTGAAATCTTCCTTTAGCTGTAGTATATCGTTTCTAACTTCCACAGCTTCTCCGCATTTAGCGTTAAAAGTTCTGTACATGTCATCAAGTAAATATATTTCTTCCGGAGAGAGTTTATTCAATAGTTCGATACAATTCTTATTGAAAAGTGCTTCAGAATTGTAGGAAGCTAAATTGGCAATCATGTTAGCCCATTTAGATTGAATTTTTTCATCTTCTTCCAATGAACTTAAATCGATTAGCGGAACCAAATATTTCAAGCTTATTGGCTTGGCGTTAATTTTATTCTTTTCCAGTAGTCCACTCGCCTTGCAAAATATTTCTGTTTGATTCTTAAATCTATAATACTTGATATGATCGGAAATAAAGAAACCTGTTTCTTTGAGCGATTCTCCAAAAAGTACTTTTAATAGTTTTTCACTTTTTGATATTATATCCTTGGGAATATCGATTAAACCCCTGAGGCTCGAAATTATTTCCATTCCATCTATTTTGATTAGTAAACGTTTATTGAACTTTCCACTAAGTTACTACTTCTGAATTATCATTTGTAGAAAAGGGGAAGGCTACATTTTTTGGGAAGGCTGCACGAGTATAAAGTAATTAACGGGGATTTTTCAATTTTCAGGTTGGATTTCAAAAACCAGCTTATAGATTCTATTGACCAAAATTAGGATATGCAGATAAGATTGGCCATGGGTTTATACTACTTACGTATGGGTTTTAGCTCCTTTTGTAGGTATAGGTGATGACAATATTCTGGCCGTCCTGAAAATCGTCCTGTTCGAGTACCAATCTGTTTTGCTTGAATTCAACGATTCGCATATCGTTTCGGTTATCGAAACGCAGGATTTCATTGTTGATCAGTTCGTATCTATCCTCTCCTAAATTATTGAATGCAGGTACTTCCCCACAGCTCAATCCGTTTTCGTTAATGGTATATACATTCTTTTCTCCTTCGTCCCTTGCCGAAAAGAACATTATGTCGTCTTTTAAACATTGGCGAATATCATTTGTATTACACAGATCGATGTTTACGGTTCCGTCTCCATTGATGTCCACGGCCGTATCCGACATAATCGCTTCATATTCCCACTGGCCATATAATGCTGCATTTCTATCTTCAATGGAAACGGCATCATCATCCGAATTGCACGAAAAAAACAAAAATAAGGAAAGGACAAGCAAAATAAGTGGGTTTACTTTCATCGGGACTGCATTATATCACTATGGATAGCGGATTAAATTCTATATCTGTAATGTTCACCTCAAATCCTTTAGATGTCGTCAGATAAATGGCCAATATAAGATACAGAAAAATACAAAACAAACTGCGCTGGGGGAAGGTAAATGCATGAAGGGCATTTTTCAGCCCTTCATGCTTTTGTGCGCGGTTCCGAGGGGGTTAAAAACCGGAGTTGAACGGATGGCCAGAGCGGACGAGCGAAGGTCATCCGCTAGGCCAACTTGAAGACGAAGGGTTTTTAACTTCCTCAGGAACGGGAATTGATTGTTAGAAAAGTCCACGGATGAAATTCTCACCCCTCCCCTCTTTAGTCTTACCCTTTTTGAAGGCTTCCCTCAAAAGGGTAAGTATTCATAGTTCTTTTGGAAAATTATTCTTTCTAGCTCCTTCATCGAAAGGGATTGACCATAAATCATCTATTATCGTGAAGACTCGTTCGTCATTATTTTGATCTAAAAGATATTATTCATCAATAGAAATCGCTGGCTCAAATATTTTAGGATTGATAGCTTTGGTTTCAAAAATAGAGAAGGCTTCCTTGTTTGGGAAGATGCTCAGAAATATAAAACAAAGGGAAGGGCTTGAATTGTTAGTTGCTTTTTATTTTTCTAAATATGTAGCCTTCCCTAAAAATGTAGCCTTCCCTAAAAATATGATCACTTTGGGGGGCTCTTGTTCCATTTATTCTAAATAAAAACCGTTGACCCTTCAATATAAATCATCTTTTATGTGAAATGATTCTTTGATAAAAATTTCAATTTCCTCCTTCAAGATGTTTGAACTCTATCTGCTAAAGGTGGTTCCATTAACGAACGGCTTGTACTAAAAGGTAGAAGAGAATTCAATTTCATCTTTTGTAGTCTTTGATGTATTTTTAGTTCATGTCGGCCTCTCACATATAGAATATGCGGATTGTCCAATAAATTAGGCACATAATCAAATATTGTAGTGAATAAGTATGGCTATGCCCCTACTGAGGCCCTGGATGTTCTCAGAAAGAGCTTTTTCAATGTATGGGGATTGAAGTAGTTAGGATAAAATTTGTTTTAGATGTAGAAGCCTTCCCTATCTACAAAAAAAGTTAATACAAATAGAAAAACCTAACATTCTTCAAATTATACAAGATCTTTACTAGTAATTGGATAACTCAATAATTCCGGCAGTAGGAGGATCGTTTTTACACTGGGGTTTGATTTTTAACAAATCACTTGACACTGCTGTCCACGATAAATGCAAAAAATAGCTTCATACATCGATTTTTTTTTTCGAAAGAATTAACTAAAACCATTGAAAACTTTCAATTAAGCATCTATTTTAAAGCAACTAAATCTTTAATCTCTGGATTAGTATATTTTAGAGATTTAGATTATTCCCCGATTCTTCTTCCTCGCCTTGTCAAGGAAGTTAATCTTACTCTGATCGACCGATTTGTCCAATTGGGTGTTCATGGAAAGCGATATATCATTTATACATTGAAGCATTCCCAAGTGAATGGGATTCGATGACATTTTGGTAGAATTATGCTCAATAAACATAGGCGATTTCAAATTTAGCTCCTTTAAAAAATATAAAAACTTCTTTTTCTTAAAATATTTTATCGCGTCCAATATTGAATACTCCGATTTTCTGACTCGACTAATTCTTTCTAATCTTCTTTTCTTTATATCCTTAATCACTGTATCCTTATTTACCGACTTTTTCAAATTTGGAAACTCTTCTACGTTATAGAGTATCGAAAGCTCTGACTTGGCAACAGAAAAGACTTCACTGTCATATTTCTCTTTAACATGCAGCTGCTACTTCAAAAAAGGCCTTTTGATACCTTTTTCCTTTGACTTTGTTCTTACGACGGACTATTTTGATTGCGGCCATTGGAATTGTTTTTTTGGATACTCACAAACTACGAAATTTATTTTATAATGGGTACGGAATAGGTACAATAAGTAGGTTTTTATTAGTCCTTATTAGTCTCAAATTATATACCCTTAGTGGCAAGTATTTGATTTTAAATTACATATAATGGAAATATGCCATATTGACCCCATGGCTCATAACCCCGAAGATTCATTTTCAGTCTTCGTTTTTTCTAATTACTAGGTGCCTTATTTTGAGTATATTTGTTAAAACCGAACAAATAACGAACTAATTATACTTAGGTCATTTATAAATTACTGAAAATATTAAAACTAAATTAGTTATGACGATGTACAGAACGTGTATCACTCTATGCAAGAGTAGCCTCATTACACATAAAATATTAAAGGTCGCATTTGCGGCCTTTTTTAGTAGTAATATATAGAATAAATCTCTTTGCCCTAATATGCAAATTCATCAAACAACAATTCTCGCAAGGTATTAAGTGATGAGAGTTAAAATAGATTATTTCGTTCTGGCCATTATACTGGTCATAGTTCTAGCTTATTTCTTTCCTGCTTTAGGTTCCGGAAATGTGTTAACCGTTCTCAATACGATAAGTTCCGTTGGTATTGCACTTATCTTCTTTTTTTACGGACTTAAACTCAGTCCATCAAAATTAAAAGAAGGTTTGGGCAACCTGAAGTTGCATTTAATAATACAGTGCGCCACTTTTATTCTATTCCCCTTAGTGGTACTCCTATTTAGACCTTTAGTACATACCGAAGAGCAGCAAACCTTCTGGCTCGCCTTCTTTTTTCTGGCCGCCTTACCATCTACTGTGAGCTCTAGCGTGGTTATGGTCTCATTGGCAAAGGGCAACATTCCGGCAGCCATTTTTAATGCCAGTATATCTGGCATAATCGGTATTCTGGTCACTCCATTATGGATGGGGCTTTTTATAGACAATACAGAACTGGATTTTAACTTAACGGAAATTTACCTTAGTCTAGTAATTCAGGTACTTCTTCCCGTATTTGTTGGAATTGCTTTGCAACGGTTCTTTGGAGAAATTGTTCAAAAAAACTCAAATAAGATTGCCATTTTCGACAAGGCTATAATCCTTCTGATCATTTACAAAAGCTTTACCAAATCTTTTAATGACAACTTGTTCGGCAGTGTGTCAACCCTTGACCTAATGCTGATTTTCACCGGGGTACTTGTACTGTTTTTGTTGATTTACCTGATGATGAGACAAGTTTCTAAAGCACTAGGGTTTTCTATCGAAGACCGAGTTACAGCTCAATTTTGCGGCACCAAAAAGTCTTTGGTTCATGGTACCGTATTTTCCAAAATTTTATTCGGAAAAATGGCTATACAGGGCATTATTCTTCTACCAATAATGCTTTTTCACATCACCCAGATTATAATAATTAGTGCTATAGCTACCAAATACAAAAATAGATTTCAATAGCCATTTTAAGTCTCAAGAAAAATTTGGCAAGAATGGAGTGATCCAAGCATCTTTGAACACTTTTCACCAATAAAAAAGCGACCCACCCCTGGGTCGCTTTTTAACTACTAACTAAAAACCTAAAACAACCTAATAAATTATTTTATTGCGCAGCGCTATAAAAATATAGTGATGAAGCTTTTGACAAAGTACTGTTGGTCGATGGAGCGATATCACCACCCGCATTAGCATTTGAATACGTCAATACACGTCCTCCACCATTAGCAGCCTCAGCGATAAATACCGTATTGGAAACCGCATCATATTCTGCAGAAACCGGATTACCCAAGAAAGTACCAGAACCGGCAACCCTCACTTGGTTATTGGCCATGGCCATCGTACCACCATCTGCAACACTATTAAATTTTGAATCGAAATCGGCTACAATATGAAATGCACCATCAGAATCAGAAGCTGCATCACCCACATCGGTCAAGATCATAGTGCCATTATCATAGGCCAAACCATGTGTTCTTACGATACCTTCAATTGCCACTCTCTTTGAAGCACTCACAGTAGCATCAGCTGTATTTGAAGCAGTAAAGCTTGTAAACACGGCCAATTCGTTGGTCTTATCGACTACGGCATATAAATCATCACCTACAAATTCAATTCCCCAAAGGGCGAATTCAGTTGTAACCACATTTCTTAAAGAAATCTCGCCATTACTTCGTGTATATATAAAAAGGCGGCCATCAGCAGTATCTTCATTTCCGTCAACATCAGCATTATCGGCAACCACGATAATATCGTCTTTAACGGCGATATCCCTGGGACTTTCTAAATGTGCAGAACTGGAAACAGTTGCAGAAATCGTTGCATTTAAAACCAAACTAGAAATATCAGCGAATACATTCAATTGATTCGAAGATCTAGAAGCTTGAATAATTTCATCAGTATCATCGTAATAATAAATTCCTTCTGCTGCAGCAGAAGCAGTAGTCAGAGTACTCACCTCTCCGCTGACCATGTCATAAACCGTTACGTTACCATCACTATTGTTCGATGCAAATAATTTTGCAGATTCCATTACAGGCTCTTCCATATCATTTACGTCGTCATCATCGCTATCACATGAAACCATAAGTATTGAACCTAGGGCAACAATATATCCGAATTTCAAAAAATTTTTAATCATTGTATTGTGTTTTTATTTGCCCATATCTACGAAGGTTCACTGTGTAGGTTTTAAAAAATATGTTAAAAAAAAGAGCATTTTATCGAACCTCAGAAACGAAAAAAGAGGCCAAAGGGCCTCTTTCTTAATCTTGGTTGGTTATTTATCAGTGCTGAACCATTAGAATTTCGGTATAAGACTTACCATTTCGATCCAAAGTCTTTATCAAATACTGCCCTTTCGGATAAAGGGATACATCTATGGCATATGCATCACCCAATTTGTTCGAGTTAGGTTGAAAGGATTCAAGTAAACGTCCAGACATATCATATATAGCTATGGACGATACCGTAGTCTCTTGATTAAAATAGATGTAAACTATTTCTGAAGCCTGGTTCGGGTAAAGATTCATTTCATTGACCTTTGCCATAAAGTTTGTTGGTTGGGTCTTACTGTTATTCTCTTTTGCCGAACTTGAATTTGATGTACCCTTTATTTCAATCGCATTAATTATTGGATGACGTTTACCACCAACAGCATCACGCGAATCAAAACCTATATTTAAAACCCCGTCGGAAACAACAACCGTATGACTCTTGACCAGAATGGCCTCCGCACCTACCTCAGCATAAATATCAAGATTATCTTCGGCCAAATTACCCTCGATGCTTACATCAAAAACACGTTTTCCCGCTCCACCAGAACCTCCACCGGTGGCACCAAACCAGAGTTCGGCAAAATAGAGGTTAACGTCATACTCGCCATTTTCCAGAGGGATATCGTAACTCATTTGCTGTGAGCGACTATATCTAAAAGTACTATAAGGTTCTGGGAGACCTGTTTGTGGTCTGTATAATGTGCTACCTGTTGAATAGTAAGTATCTTCTATAAACTCTTTATTATCATAAGAAGCAGTATCTCCACCCGCATTGACATTAAGGACAAAATCATCTTCGCCACTCACATTTACAGTGACGGTATCAAAGGCCATATCGTTTTCATCATCCATTACCGTAACTCTAAAAACATATGAACCTATTGTTAAGCCAGAAACATTCAATTCGTTACTTCTCGACCCATTAAGAATTGCGCTATTTGGCCCGCTAATTTGTGACCATTGATAAACCACAAAGCCCCCATCTGGATCGTTACCTGCCCCTTGTATCACAATATTATTCTGAGAAAGGTTAACATCTAAATCTGGCCCGGCACTGGCCATAGGAGCCAACATTAAATTGGTTGATAAGGGCATAGAAATAGTTTGATCTATAATCGTATTACTGTGGGTTATAGGTCTACCACCCGCCACAATGAGATGGTCATCAAAAGATTGAACAGCCGCTTCTTCCAAACCATTTCCCGGAAGTTTACAAATCTCTTTCCACTGGTTAGTTTTTGAGTCATATTCAGAAATATCACCGATTACTTCACCATTCTCAACTCCACCCGTTATAATAATTTTTCCGTTGTGCCATGTGGTCGCTCCCTTAAAATGTGACCTAGGTCTGGCCAAGTCTGTCAGACGAGTCCATTCATCAGTTTCCGGATTATATGCATGAACAAATTTAGTGTCATAACGCGGTCCGTCATGCCCTACCTGTCCACCTATGGCATAAACAAGCCCGTTCAACGCAATACCACTATGGTGATTTCGAGGCTCAGGCATAGGTTTAAGATTTGACCAACCATTTTCTTCATTGGTTAAATCTAAAACCATATGATCCCCCACAACGGTTTTTCTATCAGGTAAAAGTCCACCAAAATGATAAATTTTATTCCCCAAAAGAGCCACAGCCCCAGAACCCATTTCCCTTGGCAATTTTGGGCCCATTCTCCAAGTATCGGTAAGTACATTATAAATTTGTACCAAATCAGTCGCCACTCCAGGGTTATCACCGGCAAAACCACCAACGAGCCAAATTTCATCACCGGTAGCAACCGCAGCAGTATGGGTGACCGGTAAGGGCATAGATGCGCCAATTTGCCATTCATTGGTATCAACATTGTAAATTTCAGTTTCAGGAACAACTTTTATTCCTGTTTTGAAACCTCCTAAAACATATAATTTATTCCCAATTTTTTGACTGACTCCTTCAAACCGCTCTATGTTTGAGTCGGCCAATTCCGTCCATTCACAAGAAGGGTTAGTAATAGTCCAACTAAAGAATGTCGAAACATCTGCAGACCCCTGTTGAGAAACGGTAATTTTCACATCATGAATTCCATTCTTATTTTCACCACCTCGGGTAGCAGCTTCATCTATTATTCCCGATAGCCTACCGGATGAAGGGTCGATAGTTAGGCCATCAGGTTGACCGGAAATTGCAAATACGAAACCTTCATTCGGGTTTCCACCTGAAACTATTATGTTCAAATCTATTTCACTATTAATGTCGTTTGTTAAATTTGGTATAGCTTCCAAAGCCAGTTCTTCCGTTTGAACTTGCTGCCCTAAAATCTCAATAGCATTAAGAATTGGGTGTCTATTGCCACCGTCCTCTTCTAAAGCAGAAAAATCAATATCGAGAACACCATCAGAAACGGTTACCGTATACCTTTTAGAAAGAACGGTTTCTGCCCCAACCTCAGCAAATACATCTAAGTTATCTTCTCTAAGTTCATTTTCAATTTTGACATCAAAAACTCTGCTACCTACCCCACCGGAGCCTCCACCTGTTGCTCCGAACCAGAGTTCTGCGAAATAAAGATTTACGGTGTACTCGCCATCTTCTAAAGGAATGTCATAGCCCATTTGCTGACTTCGGCTGTATCTAAAACTCTGGTAAGGCTCTGGTAAGCCGGTTTGCGGTCTTTTAAGGACGTTGGAACTCCCGACAAAATTATTGTCCGCCAGAAAATTATCTCCATCGTTAACAACATGATCCCCGCCTGTATTAAAACGGAGAGCAAAGTCGACATTCGGATTGCTTAAATCGCAATCATCAATTTTCCCACCGTCAACAAGGACCCAACCAAGATTATCTTTCAAACTTTGCCTTGCCTCTTGAGATTCGCAATATTGGCTATTTCCACCACCAAATTCAACCGAACTTTGTACATTTTGGCTTGACCAATTATTTAAGATACTGTCATAGTTATTTAGAGATAAGGTTATGCCGGTGAACATATCTCTCATATCGGTAACGTTCTCAATATTCCAAGAGCCCAAATCTTGATTGAAAGAATTACTTCCTTTAAACATCTGTTGGGCAATTATCAGACTTTGTGTATTCCAATTGGATAAATCTTGATTAAATGAAATTGCATCGCGAAACATTCCCTGTGCATATTTGACGTTCGCAACATTCCACGAACCAATATCTTGGTTAAAACTACTCGCATTTTCGAACAAGTATGCCATTCTTTCAACTTTACCTACATCCCAATTACCTATATCTTGATTAAAAGGTGTATTCTGAAACATTGACCGGATATCAGTAGCCGAGCTCATATCCCAACCTCCGATATTTTGATTAAAAGGTGTTCGAGTAAACATTTGTTCAAAATTACGAACCTTCGAAACATCCCAATTGCCAATATATTGATTGAACTGAGAACCCATAAACATTTGGCGCATGTACTCTAAACTTGAAGTATCCCAATTACCTATATATTGGTTAAATGGGGTTTGATAAAACATTGCGTAAGTAGTTTTAACTTTGCCAATGTCCCAATTACTTATATCTTGGTTAAATGAAGTTTCTGAAAAAAGTTCGGACATATCTTCAATGTTCGAAACATCCCAATTTGTGAAATGTCCATTGTTAGGAAGAGACGCTGCTCTGTAAAAAGCTTTATTCAAAGATTTAACCTGGGATAAATTTGGTGAATCAACAGCGCTAATACTCATATTTCTACACCCTAAGAATGATGATTCAAAAGTTTGCCAAGTAATATCTCCCCATTGTACAATATCAATTATCTTGTCTCTATCGCCAATACCCGACATGCCAAAAGTAATCGATGGGAAATTGCCTGAAATAGCTACTTGATACGTGCCCTGTTGAGCATAGGTGTGCGTAATATCACCAGTAACACCATCGTCTGTTGTGCCATCTCCCCAACTAACACTATAAAAATAATGTTCATTGGGGTTAGTGGGAATCATTATTTGATTGTCAGATGAACTTCCGGGATTATCCGTTTTCCATGTGGTGATAAATGGGCGCATATTTTCTTCATCATCTTCTTCTATGCCTAATATTTCAATAGCATTAATTATTGGATGTCTTTCACCTCCTACCTCATTTCTGGAATCAAAATCAATATTCAATTTACCATCACTAACTATTACCGAGTATGATTTCACCAATATATTTTCTGCTCCTACTTCGGCAAATACGTCAAGGTTGTTTTCAACCAAAACACCCTCAATATTGACATCAAAAACTCTGCTACCTACCCCACCGGAGCCTCCACCTGTTGCACCGAACCAGAGTTCTGCAAAATGTAAATTTACGGTGTACTCGCCATCTTCTAAAGGAATGTCATAGCCCATTTGCTGACTTCGGCTGTATCTAAAACTCTGGTAAGGTTCCGGTAAGCCGGTTTGTGATCGTCTTAAAGTACTGCCCGAATCATATCCGAAATCATTTGAATACGATAATCCGGAATAGTTTGATTCACTTCCCCCACTATTAATTCTCAGTGCAAAATCACTATAAGAATTTGAATTTTGTGCTAGAAGTGAACTGAACGAAAACGATAGAAATACAAAGAAAAGTAGAACTTTTTTCATGTAGTGTTAATTTGGTTGAATAGTATTGATAGAGCAAAATAAACGTTCAAATTCCGACACCCATTATTGCTCAGGTAAACAACAAATATATTCGACCTAATGAGAAAAAATCATAATTCTACCCAAGGCTTACTTTAATCAATCGAAGAAGGCAACACACATTATACTAAGCAACTAAGTAATATCTACTGCTAATATAAATTTGAAAATTTGAAAAAATTGAAATACTCATTTTGGCATACATACAGAGAACTTTCAATGGATATATGGTTTCAAATCATCACAAGAAACTTATACTATATCGCAGATTGGAAAATAAAAGAATAGGGTAAACTTAAAAGACAGATTTTCTTAATAGAAAATAAAGATGCTTTTGTTTCGCAGTACAAAAGGAAAAGTTATTTATAGAAGCCCTCTACCCCTTCAAAAAACTTTTCATAAAGCTCAAAGTCTAGTTCTTTATTATCTGTAGGAAAAAATGGTTCAGAAATTTTAATCTGTTTTTTGCCATAATCGAAAGCTACGAGCACAATCGGAACTTGTGCCGTCTTGGCAATATAATAAAACCCAGTTTTCCATTGGGCTACCTTCTTTCGGGTTCCTTCAGGCGCAATAGTCAGTCGGAACAAATCCCTTTCTTCAAATATTTTGGCCGTGGCAGTCACAGTATCGTTCTTTTTGCTGCGATCAATCGGTGCACCGCCCATCCACCTAAAAAACCATCCGAATGGAGGTTTGAACAAACTACTTTTCCCTATCCAATTAATGGGTTCGCTCCAAACGGCACGAACGAGTACGCCTAAAAAAAAATCTGCATAACTGGTATGAGGCACTACCGCAATAACAAACTTGTTCAAATGTGCAGGAAATTCTCCCACCATTTTCCAGCCCAGAATATTATTAAAAATTAAATGGGCCAGTTTTTGCACAGTTCAGATTCTTAAATTGATTAGGTGATATTAGGGTGTATTCCGATAAGATTAAAACAGGGTTTAAATTTTCCTGTAAATTGCCTGTAGCTTTTCCGCAGTAATAATTTCACGCCAAGACGTTCCCAAGGCATTTTCCCATAGCGGTCCCATTGCCAATGATACCGAAACCATGATATCAAATTGCTCATCGCTCAAGTTTGAACATATTCCCTTTGGCATAATGATTCCATGTTTGTTCTGCATCTCTTTAAATAGGGCTACACCTTCAGGGTAAAACTCTTGAAGGTGTTGAAAAACCAAGCAATTACCTATACCGTGCCTTACCCCCAATACATAACCCAGACCATAACTCATGGCATGGGCCACCCCTACTTGTGAGTAGGCGATACTCATACCACCATGCCAAGAAGCCATCATCAATTTCTCACGTGACTCCTCTTCGGATATATCACCAAGATAAACCTCTTTGCAAAGTTCGAGGGCCTTCTCGCCGTAACTTTGACTAAAGGCGTTCAAATAAGTGCCGTCCAGAGATTCTATACAATGGATAAAGCAGTCCATACCCGTGTAAAACCACTGTTCTTTTGATACCCCTTGGGTCAAATCTGGGTCTAAGACTACTTGATCGAAAGTGGTGAAATCGGAGTTGATTCCTAATTTTTTTTCTGGGCCCAACAAAACGGTAGTTCTCGAAACTTCTGCCCCAGTACCGCTGATTGTAGGAATACCTACATGGTAAACCGATGGTTTATTGACGAGGTCCCAACCCTGATATTCTGAAGAACCGCCGCGGTTAGTCAATAAAATTGAAACCGCTTTGGCGAGATCCATTAAGGTTCCTCCACCAATGCCGACAATACCCGACGGTAATTCACTATATTCTTTTCTTATCATTTCTACTAGCGCGTCTACCTGACTGGTTTTTGGCTCTTCATCTGCCGAAATGAATATAATCTGATCATTGAAAAGTAAGGGTATGCGGTTGGCCAACTCTTTTCCTTCGAAAACATCGTCGACCAAAAAAATAAAAGGTGCATCTGAATGTTTTCTCTTGGGAAGCAAAATATCGCCCAATTGGTCAAAACTACCTTTACCAAAAATAACGCGGGGCACCATAGGAAAGTTCTTATAGTTCGTTTTCTCGGTGAAAGCAACTTGCTGTATTCCCAAATCTTTATTAAACTCCATATGCAATGATCATAATTTTTATCCTCTAAAAAAAAGAAGATATGCTACTTCTTGTCTCTCTTATTTCAGGTATTCCAATATATCTGAGAGTTTACTAATTTTCAAATAACGATAATTGTTCTCTTCGACCTTCACTTCTTCGTGCTGCCAAGTTGTATGAAAAGGAACATGTACCGCCTGCGCGCCAATATTTATTAAAGGAAGTACATCAGACTTCAACGAATTACCGATCATTAAAAAATCTTTGACATCGATTTGTAAATGTTCGAGCAGTTGACTGTAATTATCTTCCTTTTTGTCGCTCAATACTTCAACGTGATGAAAATATGCTGATAAACCCGATTTTTCTAGTTTTCGTTCTTGGTCTAAAAGATCGCCTTTTGTCAAAACGATTAAACGATAATCATCTTTTAATTGCTCTAAAACGGTTTTCACATCATCAAGTAGTTCAACCGGTTCAAGCAACATCTTTTTTCCCAAGTCTAAAATTTCACCAATAGTTTGCTGTGAGACTTGATTGTTCGAAAGCTCAAGTGCAGATTCTACCATAGAGAGTACAAAGCCCTTGATACCGTAACCATAAAGTTCAAGGTTCTTGATTTCCATTTTAAAGAGCTCTTGGTCTATTTTATTTTTGGTCTCGTACCCTTCTAAAAGACTGGCAAACCTCTCTTCCGTATCTCTAAAATATGTTTCGTTTACCCATAAGGTATCATCGGCATCGAAACCGATTACCTTTATAGTGCTATAATCTACTTCCATGCTTTTTGTGCCTTTTCTAGGTCATCTGGCGTATCGATTTCGATACCTGTGACATTGGTTTCGACCATTTTAATTTTTTTACCATATTCCAAATATCGTATGGCCTCAATTTTCTCAGTTGCCTCTAGCGGTAACATAGGTAAACGGTGAAAATCCATCAAGGCACTCTTACGAAAAGCATAGATACCTTTATGTTTGTAATAAAGAATATCAGACTCTGTATTTCTTGGATAAGGTATTGGTGATCTTGAAAAGTAAAGTGCAAAATTTCGGTGGTCTACGATTACCTTCACCGTATTTGGGTTTTTGATTTCTTCATCATCTGTAATGCGAACCATTAATGAAGCCAAATCAATTTCAAGCTTATCGTCATTACGAAATACTTCAAGCACACCTTTGAGGCTTTCCCTATTTGTAAAAGGTTCATCACCTTGCACGTTTACTATGATGTCAACATTCATATCGGTAACGGCCTCGGCAATTCGGTCACTGCCACAATCGTGTTCCTTAATACTCATAATAGCTTTACCACCAGCTGCCGTTATGGTATCAAAGATAACATCGCTATCGGTTACCACATAAACCTCGTCAAAAAGCTCAGTTCTTAGAGCAGCTTCGTAAGTTCTGAGAATAACCGGTTTACCCGATAAATCTTGCATTAGTTTTGCAGGAAATCTAGAGGCCGCGTAACGGGCCGGAATCATAGCTATGATTTTCAAAATCTTAAATAAATTTTAATTTCTATTCACCTGAAATGTATGATAACCTCTAAACCGTATACATTTCATTTAACACTTTTCATTTCATATCGTTCCTAGGTCGCAATCTTCGGTAAATTCTAAAAATTATGACCAGAATACCTATGACCAAAACAGCAGCCAGAATGGGCATAAAAATCGATGCAGCGGTCACAACCATTGCCGTACCTGTTTCTACTGTTGAAACTATAGGGTTGCCCAGCCCCCCCGTAGTGGCAGTAGATGCCATTCGACTTGTTGCTCCCGCCCCTTTTATAGCGGTTGCAGTACCTCCACCAGCAATAATGGCCAAAGACCATGTTACCAAAGGATCCAAATTAGCTACGGTAGATACCATAACCGCGGTACCCGCTATAGCCGCCAAAGGAACGGCAAAACTATCTAAAAGATTATCAACCCAAGGAATAAAATATGCAAAGATTTCAACAAGGGTGGCAACCCCTAAAGTCAATACTGCCGCCAAGCTACCGATCCATTGCCAGCTGTCATTAAGCTGCCACATATCGAAATAAGCCGCTAGACTAAGGGCGAAAAGTGGTAAAAACACCCGAAAACCGACCGAAGCGGCCAATCCTACACCTAAAAAAATACTGATAATTGTTTCTGAAGTCATTTTCTCGATACTACTTATGACATATTTAAAAGCCGCAAGAGCGAACAAACATGTTCGATTTAGAGTCTCTACTTAACTTCAAAAACATTTAAAATTGTAAGACACCCTTAACATTACGAATTTAACTTATTCCGTATCAACAAAAAAATCACTCTTAAAACCAATAAGGTAAAGTTGTTTCTTTGCCCGGGTTACGGCGGTGTATAACCATCGTAAATACTCTTTATCGACCCCGTTGGGTAAATAGGGTTGCTCTACAAAAACCGTATTCCATTGCCCACCTTGTGACTTATGGCAAGTTATGGCATATGAAAACTTGACCTGTAAAGCATTAAAATATTTGTTGTTCTTCACACCTAGAAATTTCTTGTATTTAGATTTTTCGTTGGCATAGTCTTTCATCACTTCTTGATACAGCCGATTACCATCTTCGTATGACAACGATGGTGTTACCGCTTTTATAGTATCTAGCAACAAAACGGTCTCAAATGGTTTTTGATTGGGGTAATCTACCATTTGCACTTTGACTTCCGCAAACCGAAAGCCATAAAGTTCTTTAATATTGAAAATTTCCAAGACTTCGATAATATCTCCGTTTGCGATAAAACCAGCTTCTGTATTCGGCTTGAGCCAGAAATAGTTGTTTTTCACTACCATCATATAATCCCCGACCGCCAAATCACTTTCAAGAAATAGAATTCGACTGCGAATATTCTCATTATATAAATTGGCCCTTTTGTTCGAACGTACGATAAAGGTCGTTTCTTCTTTACCGTTTTCTGAGTACGAAGTATCTATCGCCTCTTGTATTTCATGCCCATCGATAAGCCTAACAATATCTTTGAAAGGGCTTACATTGAACTTGAAGTTTTCGAAAAAATTATCTTGAATTTGCTCTCTCAACAAAGTGGCATT
This sequence comes from Pseudozobellia sp. WGM2, assembly GCF_017810075.1. Lineage (GTDB taxonomy): Bacteria > Bacteroidota > Bacteroidia > Flavobacteriales > Flavobacteriaceae > JADNYK01. The sequence goes on along the minus strand of NZ_JADNYK010000008.1, from coordinate 169,303 downwards.
GGCTAAAATTCCGGAATCCTCAGCTTGTCGAACCACTTCATCCAACTCTAACTTTATTACCTCTTTATTATAGTTCAGCGATAACTTGTCCGAATCAAGTGCCGGACTCAAATCTAAGTGTACAGGGGGAAGCTGGGCCGTGTCACCGATTAAAACCAACTTACAATTGTGACCTGAATAGACATACATCAACAAATCATCTAAAAGTGCCCCATTGTCGAATAGTTTAGAATCGGCCGGGGCATCAGGTATCATAGATGCCTCATCAACAATGAAAATGGTATTTCTATGCTTATTCGGCGCCAGAACGAATTTAATACCACCCGCACCTTGCTTTTTAGGAAAATATATTTTTCTGTGGATGGTGTAGGCTTGAGTGTTCGAGTAGTTAGACATTACTTTTGCCGCTCTTCCCGTAGGGGCCATCAAAACCGATTTTTGTGTGGTTTTCCAAAGCGTGTTGACCAAAGTACCGATTAAGGTAGTCTTGCCGGTACCCGCAAAGCCCTTCAACATAAAGACCGTATCACTATCTTTTGATAATACGAAAGTTGATAACTTTTGTAAGGCTGCAGATTGTTTTATTGTAGGTTCATGAGGAAATTTCTCGACTAATAAACGGTAAAAAGATGCGTCTGTAAGGCTGACCATAGAGCTCAAAGATAAACATGATTTTTACGGGAAATACTTTTACGATTGAAAAAAAATTGTAGATTTGTCGTAACCACTAAATTTAAAATAACACTATTAAAAAATGAAGACCGTAATTCAAATTGTACTTTGGATAGTTTGCATAGGATTGGGATATCTTATTTATCAATCCGTAACAGGCCCCATCGAATTTAATAAAGTGAAGCAAGAGCGTTTTGGACAGGTTATATCTAAACTTAAAGATATCAGAAACGCACAAGAGGCCTATAAAACGGTTAACAAAAGATACGCTAAAGACTTCAACAGTCTAATTAAGTTCGTTGATACTGGAATGTATACCATTACACAACAACGCGACTCTTCTTTCATGGAGTTTGACGAAACTTATCAAATCGATTTATTAAAAGAGGTCAAGATTATCGACACATTAGGTACCGTTTCAGTCAAAGATTCTTTATTTAAAAGCGATAATCGTTACAAGAATCTAGAAGACGTACCGAATGCACAAAACGGAGAGAAATTTAAAATGGAAGCAGGTTTTGTTGACAAGAGTGGCTATAGAGCTCCTGTATTCAAAGCCCATGTTGATAAAGCCGTAGTACTTCATGATCAGCCAAAAACCCTGTTAGACAAAGAAAAAGCAGAAATCGGCGTAGATGAGGTTAATGGACCCACTATTGAAGTAGGCTCTATGGAAGAAGTTAGTACAAGTGGTAACTGGCCACCAGTTTATGACAAAAAAGGAGACCAATAGCATCACTACAGATTCAGTAGAAAAGTTTAAGAAATTGTCCATTCAGGTTAGCCTGAATGGACTTTCTTTTTGTGTATTCGATTCTGTATCGAATTCCGTGTTAAGTTCAGAAAATCTATTATTTGAAAAAACGCTTACTCCTTACGAAATTTTAAAGCGTTTAAAAAAACTGCTAGAGTCGAACAACATTACCGGTCAACATTTTGTCGAAGTGGTGGTAGTTCACAGAAACCAACTTTTCAGCCTAGTACCCAAATCACTTTTCGACCCTGAAGAATTAGCGAATTACCTTAAGTTCAATACCAAAATATTGGCGAATGACCATTTGGCCTACGACGAGTTCGAAAGCCATGACATGGTAAATGTTTATGTACCCTTCGTGAACATAAACAATTACATTTATGAACTTTACGGTGCGTTCACTTTTAAGCATAATGGCACTGTGATGGTAGAATCACTACTGAATGGCAAGACTCAGGCCAAACAACCTGTTTGCTTTGTTTACGTTCAAGAAAAACAAATGGACCTCACGATAATCGACCAGAAAAACCTTCTACTGTTCAACAGCTTTAGATTTAATACCAAAGAAGATTTTCTGTACTATCTACTCTTTGCTTTAGAACAACTAAAATTCGATACCGAAACCGTTTCATTAAAACTTTTTGGCGCTATCAATGAGGGTGACGATATCTACGAGATATGTCATAAATACATTAAGAACTTATCAATATTCATTCCTGATTTCGGTGCCCACCACTACATCGACAACTCTAAAGAAACGATTGATTTCACAGTACTAAATGCGCTCTAATGCGAATTATTTCAGGCATACATAAAGCAAAGCGAATCACCGCCCCGAAAAAACTTCCGGTCAGGCCTACTACCGATATGGCCAAAGAAGCACTGTTCAATATATTGAACAACCGCTATTATTTTGATGAAATTTCTGTTCTCGATTTATTTAGCGGTACAGGCAATATCGCATATGAATTTGGTTCTCGTGGTACTCGTGAAATTACGGCCGTAGATAGTCATCATGGTTGTGTCAGGTTTATTGCCGATACTTCTAAAGCCTTAGAATTAAATATCACAGCCCTAAAAAGCAATGTTTTTGATTACCTAAAGAGGTCGATGGTCAAATCGGATATTATTTTCGCCGACCCCCCTTATGATTTAGATTTAACCGAATTTGAAAAAATTCCGAATTTGGTTTTCGAGAACGGTTTGTTAGAAGAGAGCGGAGTATTGATTATTGAGCATGCCAGTCATATGGATTTATCACATCTCGAGAATTTTAATGAAAAGAGGAAATATGGTGGAAGCGTTTTCAGTTTTTTTCAAAAAAACGAAGAATAGTTTTAATTCATATCCCACAAAAAAATAAGCAGACCATAAGCCGGATTCTGTAAGACCCAAAGGCCTTCCCTTATCATTTATCTAGTTCAAGCATTACTGCTAGACTCTAACCGCCTACCCTTCGATTTGGGCGTGCAGCCCTCAAGCACCGATTTACATGACGTTTCACCGCATAGAGTTTACCTGGTTTCACTACAGCATTACCTGTACATTCTTTCTGCTGCACTTGTCCTATTCGTCAAAAAACGAACGACGGGTGTTACCCGCTATGCTGCACTATGGTGTCCGGACTTTCCTCTCCCGTTTAAAATAATTTGAACGGCAGCGATAAGGTGGTCTGCTCAACTCGCAAAATTAGACTAATTGTTGATAAATTAAGACTATATCCTACTGAAAAAAAAGGCTCGAACCTTTGCTATTTTTATATTTGTAGTTACGTCGCATCATCTCTAATAAGAACCTTTTGGAACATTTTGTAGTATCGGCCCGCAAGTATAGACCCCAAACGTTTAAAGACGTGGTGGGGCAACAGGCCATAACGAACACCCTTACCAATGCCATCGATCACAATCATTTGGCACAGGCACTTTTGTTCTGTGGACCAAGAGGAGTCGGTAAAACTACTTGCGCCCGAATTTTAGCAAAAAAAATAAACCAAGATGGCACTGAAAGGGAAGATGAAGATTTCGCTTTTAACATTTTTGAACTCGATGCCGCATCGAACAATTCGGTAGATGACATTCGTAATTTGATTGATCAAGTGCGCATTCCACCTCAGGTCGGCAAATACAAGGTCTATATCATCGATGAGGTTCATATGCTATCTCAATCGGCTTTCAACGCTTTCTTGAAAACACTCGAAGAGCCACCTAAACACGCTATTTTCATTCTGGCGACCACTGAAAAGCATAAAATTATACCTACCATATTATCGCGCTGCCAGATATTCGATTTTAAGAGAATTACAGTTAAAGATGCTGCTGAATATTTAAAATATATTGCCGAAAGCCAAGGTATTAATGCGGAAAACGATGCGCTACATATTATTGCGCAAAAGGCAGATGGTGCCATGCGCGATGCCCTTTCCATTTTTGATAGGGTCGTTAGTTTTTCAGGGAAAGAACTTACCAGAAAAGCGGTTACCGAAAATCTTAACGTACTTGATTATGATACCTATTTTGCGGCCACCGATTTTATGTTGGAGCACAACATACCCGAATTGCTGCTATTGTTCAACAAAACGTTATCCTTAGGTTTCGACGGACATCATTTTATAAGCGGATTAGCTTCGCACTTTAGAGATTTAATGGTTTGCCAACATCAAGACACCATTAATTTGCTCGAGGTCGGTGATAACGCCAAACAGCATTATCTAGAGCAGTCTAAAAAAACCGGAAACAGCTTTTTACTTAAAGCTCTAGATTTGGCCAACGATTGCGACTTAAAGTATAAAACCAGCAGAAATCAAAGGCTATTGGTAGAGCTTACCTTGATGAAGTTAGCCTCCATCGGCTTTGGGGCTGAAAAAAAAAATCTTGATGGCAACGTAGTCGCTGAAACTCCAGCGGACTATATTCTACCTGCGTCACATTTTAAGAATGTGCAAACACAGAAAAAAGTCGTTGAAAAACCTCAGCCCGAACAAAAGCTTATTGATAACAAACCGCCCAGTGAAGTAGGTGAACATGCAGAGCCAATTGCTAATTATGAACGCATTTCAGAACAAGCTGAAAAGGAAATAACCGTTGCCGAACCAAAACCTCAAAATACAGAAGAAGGCACAGAGCGACCTGAACTATCGAAGGAAGCCAAAAAGCTAAAGTCAGAAATTGTAAGCAAGCGTATATCGGCCCTTTCCATATCTAGCTTAAAAGCAAAGAAAGCTCACGAGAACAATAAAAAAGACCATTCTATTGATATAAATAGTTTGCCACGTTCTCCTTTCTCCGAAGAAGAAATGCAAAAACATTGGGCAGAATTCGTTAATGAAATTGATGTAAAGGGGAGAAAAATTCTTGCTTCGAACCTAAACTCAGATGTCCCAAAACTTCTTCAAGATACCACTATTTGGATTGAACTACCTAATAGTACAATGAAGAAAGAAATAGAACGTGAACAGTACGACTTGATGGAGTACTTGAAAACACAACTCAATAATTATTTTATTAATTTGAAAATTACGGTCAATGAAGAAACAGCGAAGAAATTTGCTTTTACGCCCGAAGAAAAATATGAAAAACTAAGGGAAAAGAACCCTACTATAGACCTATTACGACAAACTTTTGACCTTGACCTCTAAACGATTTTATTCTCTGGTCGCCCTTTGATATAGCGAAGCCTTAAGGCGAAAACTAAAAATACGAGGGCGACAATCAACATTCCACAGGCCTCTCTCCCTTTTTCAATATTTACAATATCACCCTCTCCTATAGTGAACCCTTCAAACATTTCTGGCCATAGAAAAGCTGTGGCTATTAGATAGGCCAAACAAAATATCAAGGAAACTTTAAAACCCAATCGGCCATATGCGAATAGCAGACAACCTAAAGCGGCCAAGCCATAAATTATATACCACAAAAAAGCATCAGGGTCATTGTACTGCAAATAAGCAGCCCATATAAATAGTATGGCGAATACTATCCCCAATATTTTAAATAGATTTTTCACGTACTCTCGGTTATATGGTTTTCCAATATAGAGAAAACCTCTGTTGCGGCAATATCTTTAGGAAATGACGAAGTAGGATTATCAGAAATAAAGATGGGAAAATCTGCCTTATCTTCCGGTATCCGACCATGCGAACCTTTGACCAGCGTAGCTTTCAACGGAATAATATCCAATACGGTGCGGAAACCCATTTTCTTTTTCAACAATTTACCTGCCACCTTTGCCATGACCAGTTTGTCTTTCGGATCGGTCAACATTTCAACCGGGTCATACCCCGGTTTTTTATGTATATCTACCATTCTAGCATAATCAGGGGCCTTGGCATCATCTAACCAGAAGTAATAGGTAAACCAAGAGTCCGGCCCTGCTATAGCTACCAAATCACCGCAACGTTCGTGGGCTAAATTGGCTTTTTCAATCTCCTCTCCAGACAGAACTTTTTCAACACCGGTAATTGTTTCTAAAAGTGCTTTGACCTCTTGTTTGATCGTCGGGTCATTCAAATAAATATGAGCCACTTGATGGTCGGCTACCGCAAAGGCTTTACTCGCCCCCGCATCTAAAAGTTCTAAACCTCTTTCTATACGTATGGATAAATAGCCTTTCGAACGTAGAATTCTATTGAGGTGTACCGGATTGTTTACATCGGTTATACCGTATTCCGATAAAATTATAACCTGTGCATTACGTTGTTTGAAATATGATACTAATTTTTTTACCTCAGCATCAATTTCATTCAAGTCTTTCTTAATCTTCTCAAAATCAAGACCATGCCGCTGTATGTTATAATCTAAATGGGGTAGATATACCAATGATAGTGTCGGATTGTGCATCTCGTCGGTGCGTATCGCGGCATCGGCAATCCATTTGCTTGATTTTATAGAGGTTTTAGGGCCCCAAAAATGAAATAATGGGAATGTACCCAATTCTTCTTGCAAGGTATCTCTGAGTTCTGCAGGATGCGAATAGATATCCGGAATTTTACGACCGTCCGCCAAATAATTCGGTCGAGGTGTAACGCTATAATCGGCCGTGGAATACATGTTGTACCACCAGAAAAGATTGGCACACGAAAAGTGGGGGTCCATTTTTTTTAATTTATCCCAAATCTTTTCCGACTCCACTAGTTTATTGGATTGTCTCCAGAACTTTATCTCACATTCATCTTTGAAGTACCATCCATTACCTACAATACCATGTTCCGCAGGCGTTTTACCTGTCAAATAGGTAGACTGTGCCGAACAGGTAACCGCAGGCACTACCGGGTCTATATAGGCTGACCTTCCATTTTTCAAAAATGATTCGATAAATGGGGTATGTTCCCCAATTAAACGTTGGGTAAGCCCAACAACATTAATAACTACCGTTTTCTTCATGCGTTAGAACTTTTCAATAAGCCAGTTCAACTCTCTCACTATCGATTCAGTTAAATCTCTCTTTAAGGCAGCAGGCAGAACATCCCACGTATAGGTTTCTATCTCTAAATGCTCACTTACCGGATGCGTTTTAATATAATCGACCACCTTCACAATATGATCTTGAGTAGAATACAGTGCCCCGAAACTTTCCAGAAAAATCGGTACATGAAAATGTGCACGTAATTCTTCGAATTCTTTCTTTTCATCAAGCACTACCGGAAGGTCGCTATATGTTTTGACTCTACCATCTATCTGTTCAGTTACCTGGTGCAGGTAAACAGGCTCATCAAACAAAGCTAAAGCCTGCCAAATCTTTTGATTATTTTCTTGATCGGAAATTATTTTTAAGGCGGCACTTACTTGTATTTTACCGATTTTGATATTGGCCTTTTTGAACTTTTCAAAAGTGTCTTTTGGTTCTTCATATGCCAATGAAAAGTGGCAAATATCGTAACAGACGGTTATGTATTTGCAAACCAAATTTTCAGCTTCGCCTTCATTTACTCCCAGCTTTTCTCTTAAATCTTTCTTAGCCGTGGGAAGAAGATAATCTGAAAAAAAAGATAAAACCTCCTCGCTATTCTCAAGCATACCATCCGGCTCTGGTTCAATATCTAAATGAAGATATTTTCCGGTGGATTCCTCAATATTTTGTAAATGGATAATTATTTCGATCAAATGTTTGGCTCCTATCGCAAAAGCCTCTTCTGTCGCCTCTTCTGTTTTGTGCCAATATTTATAACTGATCGGGGATGTAGATATGCCACCGGACATCCCTTCAGGGAGCAAAAAAACTAATTGATCAAAAAGTCTTTTTGTATATGCTAGACGTTCTTTAGTCGTCCAATCTGGGGCATGAACATCATCCTTAACACGTTCATTATGGAAGTTTCCGTACGGAAATCCGTTCATGGTAAAAACATATACCTTCTTCTCGGTTAACCAAGCCTTAAAATCATTTAGTTTCTGACCGGTTCCCAATTCTTCACTGGCTTTATTTGACAACCTTAGTCCTAAGCCAAAAGGCCTGTCATTAGCCACTTGTTCTTTTATTTCAGGAACATGCTTCTTGATACTATCGAAGGTAGTCTCCCAATCTAAACCTGGGTGCACATTGGTACAATACGTTAGCTGAAAATTTTTATTAATTTGCAAAGTTAAACTGCTTTAGATTGGAAATTTCGTTGACTAAATTCAATGCCTCTTTCATAAGGTCTTCATCAATTTCATGAACATCGTGCTTCACACCAATAGCAGAAATAAGGGTGATGGTCAATTTACCGCCCAAGTGCTCTCGAAACTCTTCTATACCTTTAAGAAGTTGAGAAACCTCTTGATCAGAGTCTAACGGAAAACTTAAATCAAATCCTATATTCTGAAAAACAGATACAACTCGGTTGAAATCTTGTTCAGTAATCAAACCCGTTAAGTGGGCATAAGCTACATCTAATACAATACCCTTCGCAACCGCCTCACCATGTCTAATTTTATAATTGGTCAGGTGTTCCAATTTATGGGCGGCCCAATGACCAAAATCCAAAGGTCTTGATGAGCCACTCTCAAAAGGATCACCACCTTGCGCAATGTGGTGCATATGCATTTCGGCACATCGGTATATGGTGTATTGCATGGCTTCCATATCTCTCTTTGAAAGCTTTAGAGCATTTTTCTCTACAAATTTGAAGAAATCTAAATCTTTAATCAGAGCGACTTTTAATGCTTCCGAAATACCGGAAATCCAATCTCGGTGTTCCAATGTTTTCAAAAACAACGTGTCATTGATAATGGCATACGGAGGAGCAAATGTGCCCACGAAATTTTTCTTGCCAAAGAAATTAATGCTATTCTTAACGCCTACGGCCGAGTCGTTCTGAGATAATACCGTGGTAGGTATACGAATGAGCTTAACACCCCTATGTGCAATTGCCGCAGCGTAACCGGCCATATCGATGACGGCTCCGCCCCCGATGACTACTACGAATGAATGACGGCAAATAGCGTAGTCATTAATAGCATCAAGAACTTGGTTTACATGCTCTTCTCCATTTTTGCATGCCTCACCACCTTGAACGATAATATTTTGTGTATGCGAAAGATTGGTAGCGTATTTTTCGCAATAAGTACTTATCTCTTCCTTTAGGGATGGATGCGCTTCGGCAACTCCACTATCTATAACAAACAGGAGCTTTACGGGCTCATCTTTATAACTTCTTATCAAGTCTCTAAACAAATGATTTTCCACCTGAAACAATCCCTCGGTAAAAAAGAGTTTGTATCGATAAGAAACTTGAAAGCTTTGTTCTATTGTCTTAAACATTCTATAATTTTTATTGCACCGCAAAAACTAAGTAACGGCAAAAAGTTTGGACAACCCCATGGAAATCGGCAGTAAAGCCAGAATAACCAAACCATACCACCAAACAGAAAATGCTGCCCCCAAAGCAGCATCAAGTACAATCAATGACATTACGCCTGCGATAACTGCTTTCTTAATATTTTTCGGAGAATTCTCCGAATAGGCCTTGACCAAAGGTCGAAACACCATAAAAGCGAACAGTAGTAAATATAGTAACGTAACGAACACAGAATCAGTATAAACCACGGCCACAGATAAAACGGCCACTACCACAATCGAATAGAGAACACCCGCCAAAACAATATGGTCTTTGTTCTCACCGTGAACTTCACCCCTACTGATCAATGTTATAGCAAAAATATATATGATAGGTATAACTGCCAACCACCAAAAATTAAGGTCGCCAAAAATCGATAGCCCAAGAATTAAATTTAACCCTCGGCACAGACCCATACTTAAAGGCCCAAAAAAATCGTATTTTTTGGCAATACCGTCATACAATAGAATTGCCAAGGCCAAAGCTATGGCTATACCCCCTGAAAGGTTTGATACCCAAAAAGCAAACACAATACCCGTCAGAAGGACCAAACCTCCGTAAATTGCCGCTGAAGTTAAAGATATAGTACCGTTGGGAATTGGTCGCTCGGGCCGCTCTACCTGATCTATCTTGTAATCAAAAACATCGTTTAAGATAACCCCGCCCGCATAAAGAAATATGGAAGCCAAAACCAGACACAGGAAATCTACGAACACCGGAGATTCCAAAAATTTGGCCTGCCCGAGAGTAGCGAATAAACCACCAACAGCCACCCCGGCAAAAATATCAGCAGCAGCAGTCGGTAAATTAGCAGGGCGTGCCAAGCGGGCATAAGCTAGCAATACATTACCCATTATTTGATTTCGTCAGCATCTACCCGAGGTTCTTGCCCTCTGAGTACACTATTGTCATTAAAAAACTGTGCTTGATTTATACCTTTCGGGTTCAACCAATGTTCTTCTTTCATCTTTCCGTTATAGCCGAAAATATCCAATGCGTTTTGATAACAAGTTTTGTTCACATCTTCTTTTGAGATACCTCTCTTAAGCATTAAAGAAGCCGTTTTCGGAACGGATAAGGGGTCACTTACACCCCAATCCGCAGAACTATCTACTATAATATTATCACTACCGAACTTTTTCACCACCTCGACCATACGCTCATTACCCATTTTGGTTTTTGGATAAATGGTAAAAGCGGCAATAAATCCTCTATCGAGCACATCTCTGACGGTTTCCTCATTATTATGATCAATAACCACTTTTGAAGGATCCAGGCCATGCTCAAGACAAACCTCCATACTTTTTAAGGTACCGGCTTTCTTGTCTCTATGGGGTGTATGCACCTGCACCACCATATCCAATTCTTTGGCCATATCGAGTTGCATTCTAAAATATTTGTCCTCCGCAGGGGTTTGGTCATCATAACCGATTTCACCTATGGCAACTACATTTTCTTTATGAAGATATAAAGGCAACAATTCGATTACCTCTTCTGCCAAAGCTTCATTATTTGCTTCCTTAGAGTTCAGCCCGATGGTACAATAATGCTGTATTCCGAATTGGCTCGCACGAAAACGCTCCCAACCTACCAAACTGCTAAAGTAGTCTTGAAAAGACCCCACTTGAGTTCTAGGTTGCCCCAACCAGAATGATGGTTCGATGATAGCCACAACCCCAGCAGCGGCCATAGCTTCATAATCATCGGTTGTACGTGACGTCATGTGCACGTGCGGGTCAATTATCATCATTTTATCTTCCATAATTATTTAATTGCATTTTCCCAAGTGACTTCACCAGTCTTCACTTGATTATATAGTTCAGGATAATTTTCTAATAGTTTTTTTGCTTCTTTGTTCGAAGCATGGTAGCAACAGAGTGCGCCAGATATATTCTCTTTACTGCTCTCACTTTCTAAAAGTCGTTTTATATCTTCTAATAAAGACTGATCGATGAAAGAAGAAACAGGTCTCCAGAACAAAGGGTCGATATCGCGTGAAGCTGCCCAGCGTTCATGTGCATAATCAGATATTATTCTTGCCAAGTCTTTGTTAGCTCTTGTATCAACTTCAAGAATGTTCGAAAGATCCAATTGCATAAAAGCGGCCTTTAAGTACATCTGATTCCATTGCTGGTCATTGAAATAAGTGGCCGGATACGGGTTGTTCATGCATATCGCCTCGAATACCGTTGCTATATTTGTTCGAAGTGCCTCGACAGCAGAGTGCTTAAATCGCTCACCATTTGGCAATAATATCAGAAACTTTAAAAAAGTTACCAATTCTCCGGTATCCGCAACTTGAATAAGGTTTGCCACCTTAGGTTCAAAAAACTCCGAGTTTTCGTTCAAGACGCTAACAAGTAAATATATTCTTGAAATCTGAAGAATATCAGCCTGCTGTTCCACTAGGTAAGACCGTAGACTTTCATCTTCTAAATTCAGTTTTAAACTTTCGTCTTGATTTACCTTACTTGACAACAAGCTGTAAGTGAGATAAAGATCTTTGGTCGAGTTGGAGCCAATTATAACTTCTAATTTTGAGGCTAACCATTGAAAGGTCAACTCATCTAAATTGTGCTTGAGGAGCGACTTCAACTCTCCTTCAATTTTGGTAGAATTCATGCTTTGGTTTCGGCGAATTAAGTATTTCATTGTAAATACCGATGTAGTATTTGCAAGAACAACTAATTACAAATCTAATTATTCCAAAGGAAAACCAATCAAAATCTAGCCCTCCATTCTTAGTATTCTTAGTAATTTTACAAAAAATTAAGAGTTATGCTCGGTCTTAAGCTTCCAACCGACCCTAGATGGGTAAATATCGTTGAGAAAAACATTGAAGAAATTTTAATCGACCATGCCTATTGTGAACAAAAAGCAGCAAGCACGGCAATATCACTCATTGTCAGTTTTCCTGAATATACAGAATTAGTCGAAGAGATGATTGCGCTCTCTAGAGAAGAAATGGGCCACTTTAAAATGGTTCATGATCGAATAATTACTCGAGGCATAGTATTGGGAAGAGACCGTAAAGATGAGTATGTAGTTGAACTATTAAAGTTTTTCCCTAAAGGGGGAAGCCGAACCAACCAACTTGTTCATAGACTTTTATATGCAGGTCTCATTGAAGCTCGTAGCTGCGAACGCTTTAGGTTACTTTCAGAAGAACTCGAAGACAAAGAACTAGCCGAATTCTATCACAAATTAATGGTCAGTGAAGCGGGACATTATACAATGTTCCTCAAATTCGCCAGAAAATATGGTAATCGAGAAGAGGTTGACAAAAAGTGGGAAGACCTCTTAGCATACGAAGCCCAAATAATGAAGAATTTAGGTAAGAAAGAATCCATTCACGGTTAGATGGTTTATTAACCGTAAATGAACTCAAACATGTTACATATCTATAGTCTCATCAATATTATCCGTTATACCTAATTTATCGCGATAGTAATCATACATCTCAAATTGAGAGCGAAGTTTGGGCTTATCATTTACCCGATATTCATTTTTCTGTTCTTCATCAAAAATTCGGGCCTTCACATTATCGTTCCATGAAATATCGAAAGTATCGATCAATTCACGTTTGATATCCTCATCATAGATCGGGCAACCTACCTCTACCCTATTTTCAATATTACGTGTCATAAAATCTGCGGATGAGATATATACTTTCGGATCACCATCGTTGCAGAAAATAAACATTCTCGGATGTTCTAAAAACTTGTCTACTACACTTATGGCCTCTATATTCTCGCTCATTCCCTCGATACCAGGAATCAGACAGCACACACCTCTTACTATCAATTGTATTTTCACACCTGCATTACTGGCCTCGTACAATTTATCAATCATTTTGTACGAAGTAAAACTATTCATTTTTATTCTTATGTAGGCCTCTTTGCCAGCTTTTGCGTTGGCAATCTCATTATCTATCAGCTTTTTGAAAAAACTTTTAGTGTAATGTGGAGAGACAATAAGATGTTTGTATTTATTGATTTTATAGGTAGTTTCAAAGAAATCGAAAACCTTATTTAGCTCTTTCAAAATTGGTTCATCAGCAGTAAATAAAGTGTAATCGGTGTAGATTCGTGCCGTAGATTCGTTAAAGTTACCGGTACTTATAAAACCGTATCTTTTTATTTCTTCATTCTCTTCGCGTTCAATAAGACAGATTTTACTGTGAACTTTAAGTCCGGGAACACCAAAAATTAATTTCACGCCTTCAGCTTGAAGCTCTTCAGCGTATTTAATGTTCGCCTGTTCATCGAAACGCGCACGCAATTCTATTTGCAAGGTTACCTGTTTACCGTTTTTCACGGCGTTTGAAAGACATGCGGCAACCTGTGAATTGGCTGCCAACCTGTAAACGGTAATTTTGATGGTCTTGACTTTTGGATCAAGCGCAGCTTCCCGTAAAAACTTTAGTACATAGGAAAATGTATGATAGGGCGTGTATTGCAGATAATCTTTTTCCGCTATCTTCTCCAATAAACTACCCTCAAGATTTAACCCTTTTACAGGCAGCGGGGTAATTTTATCATACATCAAATCATGCCTGCCCAGACTCGGGAAGCCCATATAATCCCTTTTATTATGGTATCTACCACCAGGTATTACACTATCGGCATCTTCAATTTCCATCTTTTCTTTAAGAAATTCGAGTGTGTCTTTCTCGATATTTTTATCATAGACGAAACGTACGGGATCACCAATTTTTCTATGCTCTACACTTGAACTAATTTTCTCAATAAAACTCTTACTCAAATCATTATCAATATCCAACTCGGCATCACGCGTAATTTTAATCATGTGCGAAGAAATGGACTTATAATCGAACATCGGAAAAACACTATCAAGACAATATCTGATCGCATCATCAAGTATCATGATAAAGTTCTTATCCCCTTCTTTTGGTAGAACTATAAATCGATCAATACCTTTAGGTATTTCAATTAATGCATACCGTTTTTCTCTTTTTTCATAGGTGCTTTTGGTACGGTCATCACTCCTCAACACCATCTTTACGGCCAAATAGGCTGCTGTATCTTTAAGCATCGGAAACTCCGCCAAGTCGTTCAAGATAATGGTCATTAATTGCGGACTTACCTTCTGCAAGAAATACTTCTTTATGAAGGCACCTTGTTTTTCAGACAATTGATTTTCACTGAGCAAATTAATGTTCTGGTCTTCTAGCTCATTTTCTATTTTACCTAGAATCTCGACACTCTTTCTTTGTTGGTCGATAACGATTTTAGTTATCTCCACCAACAAATCTTTGGCTCGCTCTCCTCCTAAAACACTTTTACCAGACTTACCAGCCTCGAAAATTCGTTTCACCGTTGCATACCGAACTTTGAAAAACTCATCTAAGTTATTAGAAAATATACCTAAGAAACGTAATCGTTCAATCAGGGGCACATTCTTGTCTTCACACTCTTGTAGTACACGCTCGTTAAAACTTAACCAGCTGATTTCCCTATTGATATAACGGGGTTTATTCTTTATCATTTATCTGTAATCTTTCGGAAAAATTGTTTGAATCGTTGCTCCTTGTGAAATAGCATTCCAATTATCAACATCAAATTTCAAATGGACCAGCCCACTCGTAGGAACGTTGTCAATATAGCTATTTCCTAAAGAATTGGCAAGGTATGTGAATGCATGATTATGACCGAAAACCATTACGGTATTTAGATGATCGTCGATACTTTTTATAAACTCTAAGTCACTATTACCTGAGAAATCATAAAGATTCTCGATTACCTGAAAATCAGTAAACGGAAACTCTAACCTCCTAAGAAAAATCATACACGTATGAAGTGCCCTGTTCGCAGGGCTAGAAAATACCGCATCTACCTGATAATCTTTTTGTTTGAAAATGTCAGAAACCAAAAGAGCATCATTAATGCCTCGTTCTTTTAGCGGTCGGTCTTTATCGCTTACCGCATAATCCCAAGAAGATTTGCCGTGTCGCACCAATATCAAATTTTTCATACCATCATTTTTTATCGATTATGGAGCAAGCCGTACTTTTTGCCAGTTTTCATTGCTCTGCAAAGTGTAGAGAATTCTATCATGCAGTCGATTTGGCCTACCTTGCCAGAATTCAACGGAAATCGGCCTTACCAAGTAACCGCCCCAATGTTCAGGCCTCTCTATATTCTTTCCTTCAAATTCAGATTTCAGCTGTAATAACTTATTTTCTAAAAATTTCCGGGACGGAATTACCGAACTTTGCTCAGAAGCTATGGCACCCAATCGACTGCCTTCAGGCCTTGACTTAAAATAAGCATCTGACATCGACGACCCTACCTTCTCCGCTATACCTTTCACAATTACCTGGCGCTCCATACCCGGCCAAAAAAACGAAAGACAAACATTAGAGTTTTCTGCGATTGCCTTGCCCTTTTCACTCTGATAGTTGGTATAAAATATAAACCCTTCGGCCGTCAATTTCTTTAATAACACTATTCTACTTTTGGGGAAACCGTCGAGACCAACAGTTGATACAGTCATTGCATTCGGTTCTTCGACACTCTTTGAAGCCTCGGTCTCATCGAACCACTTTTGAAAAAGTTCTATCGGCTTACTGGAAGTACTTTCTTCTGTAAGTTCACTTTTTTCATACGATTTTCGGTAATCTCCTAAATCCCTTTGCATAATTAAGGTGCTTAACACTAGAGTATCAAAGTTCAGCAAAAGATTGAGAACGGGAAAGCAGAAATAATTTTAAAACTCAAAAACTTTGCCATCGTCTGCCAAATAAACGTTCGCAAAGATTTTTTCAGCCTCCTTTTTGAAAAGTTCTATCGACTTGTACCTAGTCGAATAGTGGCCCAGCACCAAAGCACCAACGTTAGCTAATTTAGCGATTGTTGCAGCCTCTTTAGCGGTGGCATGCTTCGTTTTTAAAGATAGATGAGCTTCCGACTCTAAAAATGTAGATTCATGGTAAAGGGCATCCGCCCCATTAATTAGTTCTACGATATCAGGTTTAAAAGCAGTATCGCTACAATAGGCATAGCTTTTAGGTGTGGGCGGATCGAAAGTTAATTCCGAGTTGGGCAAAACGTTTCCATCGTCTAAAACCACATCTTTTCCGCTCTTAATATTTCTAAAATATGCCTTATCCACTTTGTATTTGGCAACCGCCTCGACATTGAGTTTTCTCTCTCCCGGTTTCTCTTGAAACAAAAATCCATTGGTATAAATTCTATGGTTTAAGGGGATGGTCTTCACAATGACCGTATCGTCTTCGAATACAACTTCTGATTCTTTCGAGGTAAGTTCATGAAAAATCAATGGGTAATTGGTCCAAGAATCACCAAGTTTGAGCAAAAGTGTAATTGCCTCTTTTACTCCCTTTGGTCCGTAAATATGCATTTCCTTATCTCTACCCAATAAACGAAAGGTTGAAATCAAACCTGGCAGACCGAAGAAATGATCGCCATGTAAATGGGAAATAAAAACATGGCTGATACGTGAAAATTTGATTTTATTTTTTCTTAGCTGTACTTGGGTACCTTCGCCGCAATCGATTAAAAACAAATGATTTTTCATCTCAAGTACTTGAGAAGTCGGGTTTGTCAGTGTTCGAGGTGTAGCCGCGTAGCAACCAAGTATATTGAGCTTCATTAAACTTTGGAATTATAGTTCAAGGCATCATCAGACGTGAATTTACCCTTGAAACTAAAAGCGTACGGAGTTTCGCCGTATTCGTTCAAATACTGCAACCTTTGCTTGGCTTCGTCAGGTGTCGGTTCGCTGCCCTTATCAACATACCAAAGACACATATGCATATCGGTCATCTTATGAAACCATTCTTTCTTACGTTTTAAAACTCCGGCATGTTGCGAAGCATAGGTAAAATTGAAAAGGGCTTCCTTAGATTCCCAAACCGACATATTAATGATTAAGTAATCATCTTCAAACACCCGAAGCGCAGTGGCGTTGTTATCATCTCCCGTTAAACGCCATTTAAAACCAAGGCTTCTTTCGGCTATTCCGTTTATTCGATCAAGGTCATTCACAAAATCTGCCATTATAGGGCTATCGATCGGCGCTAACATACGGGCAATATTAACTTGAGCAAGATGATACTCTTTCATAATTCTAAATCGCGTTCAATTTCTTCCATTTCGATTATGTCTCGGGCCTCTTGAATAGTTGGTACCACACAAATACTATCGGGAACATCGTCGTAAGAAACCTTATCGGTTACTAGAACAAAAGATTTCTTCAGCTTTCGATGGTCGTCACTCAATTGCAAAAACTCAAGTACATCATCAGCTTTTAATTTCTCAAAAGAAAATAGATTAACAATAATGTGCTCGTTCTTCAATTGTGGATAAGCTTCGTTTAAGTTTTTCAAGAAAGTAGATAAGGTGGTCTTCTCTTGAAAAACGATAGTTGTGTTACCGTCTGAATCGAAAATCATAAAATGTCTATTTAATTTTTGAAGCTAAAAGATAAATTACGGCCATTCTTACCGCAACACCGTTCTCTACCTGATTGAGAATTATAGACTGTTTAGAGTCAGCCACGTCCGTCGTTATTTCTACACCCCTATTAATTGGCCCGGGATGCATAATTACTATTTCCTTATCAAGGCTATCCAACAGCTTTTTATTCACTCCGAACTGCTGTGTATACTCCCTTGTGGTCGGAAAATAACTTATATCGAGTCTTTCATTCTGAATTCGCAACATATTGGCAACATCACACCAGTTTAATGCCTTTCGCAAATCAGTCTCAACGCCAACACCTAAAGATTCAATATATTTTGGCAACAGTGTTTTAGGGCCACATACTTTCACGTTGGCCCCTTGAAGTTTCAAAGCGAATATATTCGATAGCGCGACCCTTGAATGCAGTATATCACCAACGATTACCACATTCTTGCCCGATACATCTCCTAATTTCTCACGAATGGAATAGGAATCCAATAAGGCCTGAGTCGGGTGCTCATGTGCTCCGTCACCAGCATTGACTATCGAAGCCTTTACATGCCTAGACAAAAAAATACCGGCCCCAGGATTGGGATGCCTCATAACAACCATATCAACCTTCATCGAAAGAATATTATTGACGGTATCAATGAGTGTTTCCCCTTTTTTTACGGATGATTGCCCGGCCGAAAAATTGATAACATCTGCAGAAAGCCTTTTTTCCGCAAGTTCAAAAGACAACTTGGTTCGAGTACTATTTTCAAAAAATATGTTTGCAATAGTGATATCCCGCAGTGAAGGAACTTTTTTAATCGACCTATTAATAACTTCTTTAAAATGGTCTGCGGTCTCAAAAATGAGCTGTATATCCTTTTCGTTTAGATATTTAATTCCCAGTAAGTGCTTTACACTTAATTCGCTCATTATTATTTACTTATTAGATAAATTACATCTTCGCCATCATTCTCTTTCCAATGGACTTTTACTTTCTCTTCGTTAATTGCATCTACCTGCCGCCCTCTATAATTGGGCTGTATGGGCAAATGTCTACTAAATCGACGGTCTATTAGAGTTAACAATTCAATCTCGGAAGGTCTACCGAAAGATTGAATGGCCGTTAAAGCGGCTCGAATACTACGACCGGTATAGAGTACATCATCAACTAGAACCACCTTTCTATCCTCGACCAAAAAATCGATTTTAGTCTTGGTTGCCTCTAACGTCTTATCACCCCTTCTAAAATCATCTCGATAAAAAGTAATATCAAGAAAACCCACGTCAATATGCTTGACACCGTACTCTTCTTTAAGAATTTGAGTCAGTCTTTTGGCCACAAATGTGCCTCTTGGCTGAATGCCAATAAGCACCGTATCATTAAAGTCTAGGTGATTTTCTAAAAGTTGACAAGCCAAGCGGTGTAGTATGATATTGATTTCCTTTTCGGAAAGAAGTACTCTTTGACTCATACTGCCCTTTTGATTTAGCTGAACAAAAATAATGAATTCTACTCGAAACTTACAAAGTTTGTACAAAGGCGCGTATAACCATTCTTAACTACTTATAAATACGAAAGTTAAACAACTTTATGGGTAGGTACAGAACATAAAAAAAGCCCCAACGGAAAACCGTTGGGGCCTTAACTATTTTAAGAAAGAAAGCTTATTTCTTTTTAGAACCAGCTTCCATCTTATCTTTCAATGCTTGAAGCGCTTCGTTAGCATCACCTAAAGTAGGCTTGGCCTCATCGGCAGCAGCGGCAGCTTTCTTCTGCGCAGCCTTAACGTTACGTTGCTCTTCTTCACGGAAAATGGCAGTATGACTAGCTACCACACGCTTGAAGTCTTTATTGAATTCAATAATTCTGAATTCTGCTTCTTCGCCTTTTGAAAGCTTGTTGCCATCTTCTTTCTCCATATGACGTTGAGGAACGAAAGCAGTGATATCTTCATTGAATTCGATTGTAGCACCTTTGTCCACAACATCTGTGATAGCTGCTTTGTGAACAGTACCTTCAGCGAATTCTTTCTCATATTTATCCCAAGGATTCTCAGTAGTCTGCTTATGACCCAAGCTCAACTTACGACCTTCGACGTCTAATTCAAGAACTTCAACTTCCATTTTATCACCTACAGAAACAAACTCAGATGGGTGCTTGATTTTCTTAGTCCAAGAAAGATCGGAGATATAGATAAGACCATCGATACCTTCTTCCATCTCAACAAAGACACCGAAGTTGGTAAAGTTTCTAACAATACCTGAATGCTTAGAACCGACAGGGTATTTAGTAGTAATATCCGTCCATGGGTCTGGAGTCAATTGCTTAATACCTAGAGACATCTTTCTGTCTTCACGATCCAACGTTAATACTACAGCTTCAACTTCATCACCAACATTAACGAAATCTTGAGCTGAACGCAAGTGCGTAGACCAAGACATTTCAGAAACGTGAATAAGACCTTCAACACCTTCGACAACTTCGATAAATGCACCGTAATCAGCGATTACAACAACTTTACCTTTTACTTTGTCTCCGATTTTGATTTCATCGCTCAAAGCATCCCATGGGTGCTTCTCTAGCTGCTTCATACCCAATTGGATACGAGATTTGTTCTCATCAAAGTCAAGGATAACCACGTTAATTTTCTGATCCAATTCAACCACTTCGTTAGGGTGATTGATACGGCTCCAAGAAAGATCGGTAATATGCACCAAACCATCAACACCACCAAGGTCAACAAATACTCCGTAAGAAGTAATATTTTTAACAACACCTTCCAATACCTGACCTTTTTCTAACTGGCTGATAATTTCTTTCTTCTGCTCTTCAATATCGGCCTCGATCAAGGCTTTATGAGAAACAACAACGTTTTTGAATTCGTGATTAATTTTAACCACTTTGAATTCCATAGTCTTACCAACATACTGATCGTAATCGCGAATCGGCTTAACATCAATTTGAGAACCTGGTAAGAAAGCCTCGATGCCAAAAACATCTACGATCATACCACCTTTAGTTCTACATTTTACGAAACCACTAACGATTTCTTCTTTATCATGGGCCGCATTTACACGATCCCAGGCCATAATAGTTCTCGCCTTTCTGTGAGAAAGTACCAACTGGCCACTTTTATCTTCACGAATGTCGATCAAGACCTCTACCTTGTCACCAACTTTTAAATCAGGGTTATACCTAAACTCGTTCAACGAGATTACACCTTCTGACTTGGCGTTGATATCAATGATAGCCTCACGGTCTGTCAAATACACAACCTTACCTTCTACGACTTCTTCATCTGCCGTATCAACAAAGTTCTCGGCAACCAACTTTTCAAACTCTTCTAATTTCGAATCGTCTACTCGCTCGATGCCTTCTTCGTATTTGTCCCAATCAAAATTTTCCAAAAAATCTTTTGGATCTTGTTTTGGGATTTCTTGCTTCACTTCTTGTTTTGCTTCGGCAGTTTCTTCTACCTCAACAGTGTTTTTTTCTTCAGCCATTTGCTGATCAATATTTGTATTCTACGACGACACAAGAGTTAAACAATTATCGCAGAAGATGTTATAAGTTTATCTTTTCGCTTCCCTTTCCCTCTTGATTTTCTTTGTAAAAAAGGAGTGCAAAAATACTCTTTTATTACTATTTAAACAATACATAATCAATGTATTTCTCAACTTCAGCAACTTTCAAACCTTTAATCCGTTCAAAATATTCATTTAGAGCATTTTAAGGAAAAAAATAAATTATTACTTTATGGGAGTTTTCAACCGTAAATTCAGTTAAAAACGTGAATCAGGGAATTGCCGATAAGGGTCGTATTCTTGAATTTTATCAAAGGGGTATTTATCTGATTCGCCGTTAGTTTCTAAATAATGTTCAAGCACAAACCACTCGCCTCTAGATTCGTAGTGATTTGAAAACTCGAACATCAATTTCTTATAATTCCACTCTTCCTTTGTATGAACTAACTTCACTGATATTGAAGTTTGATTGCTCTCAGACCTCGGGTTTGTAGTAAGGTTATCATCTGCTAATAAATCTTTCAGCTCTTCAGGCAACTCAAAATCATAATAGGGAACTTCAATTTTATCGGACGGCTCAAAATAAAAGATCCATTGCATCATACTTTTAAAATCTGACCCGAACGAACTAAA
Organism: Pseudozobellia sp. WGM2; assembly: GCF_017810075.1. Classification (GTDB taxonomy): domain Bacteria; phylum Bacteroidota; class Bacteroidia; order Flavobacteriales; family Flavobacteriaceae; genus JADNYK01. The sequence goes on along the minus strand of NZ_JADNYK010000008.1, from coordinate 147,465 downwards.
ATTAAAAAGAATATGATTGTATGTTCCTGTCGTAAAGACCGAATCATTGTTGCTAAATAAATCCATATTAGGAAAATCTTTATATTCCAACCCCCATTGTTTTCTACTCATTTGATAATTTTCTCTATCGCATGCACTTAAATGCATTTCGTAGATATCAAATTCATCAAAGACAGGAACATAAAAATCGTCTTGAAATATATTTATGGAACTACCATACGAAGTCAAACCATGACCTATTCTTTCTTCATAATCCGATTCATTTCTATATCCAATTATGCTTTGACTAAACCATCCTTCATGTGTACCATTTCTAATGATCTCTGGTAAATCAACCTTATAAAACGATTCAGGTTTTTTGAAATCGTTTTCATCATAATTTACCTTATTCAAATCATCGATTATCAAAAACTTATAATCATCCTTTATTCTACCTTCAAAAGGCATAGCGCTTAAACAAAAGAAGGTATCATCGATATTTTCACTATAATCTAGCCTATAAGCACTATCTGAGGATCTATTCAGATAATAACCTGTAGCGTTAGAGTAAATTGGGGCTTCCAATGAAAAATTAAGTTCTACATTCTTGCTAACAATTTTATCTTCTTGAAAATTATAATTTTCCAATTGTTCAATCTCATATTTTGTTTTAAGAATAGTTCCATGAGTAATATTTCCAAAAGAATATAACCTATAAATTACAGTTGAAGTTTTTTGTTTTGGCACTAAAAACAGGGTTGCCGTAAACTCTTCGCCAAGAAATGGCCCATCACTATAAAAACTTATATCACTTTCTCCCTCTACTTTTTTATACTCTAATAATTTTCCTTCGGAATTGTTTAGTAGAATATAACTATCATGAAAGTTGGGGTATCTGATATTTTCGAATGGAACTTTAAATAGTAAATGCTTGATTTCTATTTTAAAGTTCTTTCTTTTCTCATTTCCTTCCGCATCAACTGAAATAACTTCTAATAGACCTTCACCTATCTGATACTCAAAAGGGTCAATTTTTACAACTAACTCTCTGTTATCAGACTCCAATATGCTTTTTCCGTTGAATAGAATTGAAGTTGAAACATTCGAACTATCCTTAATGCTAAATTTAATCTCAGTTTCCGTTTCAATAAGAGGCGAAAAATCGATTATGTCGATGGTTGGTGCTACAATGTCAGGCTGTAAGTCGTCAAACGCGGACAAAGATTCCTCTTCGCAACTTATTAAAAACAGGCTCAGTAGTAAAGTCACAAAAATAAGTACGAATCGGGACTGCTTCATAGTTAAATATTTATCGTAAATAAAGAACTGAGAGCAAGGATAAAAATTTTCTTATAACGATATAGTAAATTTTAGACAAGAAGTATAAAATTTTAGTTGCAACACTTTAAAAGTGGAATCAGACTATCTAAATGCTCTTAACTCAATTAAGGCATAAAAAATCCATTAAAATCATTATCTTGAACACAGAAATTTTAACCATTAAAAAAGCAAAAACATGAGCGTAAAAGCAAAATATCAACCTGTTTTAAATCTTGGCGAAGAATTAGGCATCAAAGATGGCGATGTACAAGAAGAAGGCAATGTTCTTAAGATAAAAGGAGAAGCGAGCACCCAATACGAGAAAAATCTGTTATGGGATAAAATTAAGGAAATCGGCGGGGAAAATCCTAGCGATATCAAGGCCAATATTACTGTTGCCGATACTTCAGTATATGCAAGACATACCGTAAAAAGTGGAGAGTCTCTTAGTAAGATTGCCAAGAAATACTATGGTGATCCGATGAAGTATAAAGAAATTTTTTCCGCAAATACAGGTATTTTGAAAAACCCTGATGTTATTCACCCAGATCAAGAACTGGTAATCCCGAATATTTAGTTCCTATTCGAAGATGATAAATCAAAAAAGGCCTTCTTTCGAAGGCCTTTTTTAGGTTACTTTTTCTAGACATCTAAGAGCGATACTGTGTAAACGGTCAAATTGCTCGACCAAGCCCATATCACTGTTGTCAAATTCAATGGCGTCTTCAGCTTTTCTCAAAGGTGAAAATTCCCTATGAGAATCTATATAATCTCTCTTTTGAACATTTTCCAACACTTCTTGATAAGACACTTGCTCGCCCCTATCCAAAAGTTCCTTGTATCTACGTGTGGCACGTGCTTGCGGTGATGCAGTCATAAAAACCTTTAACTCAGCATCGGGAAAAACAACGGTACCTATATCACGGCCGTCCATTACAATACCTTTTTCTTTGCCCATTTCCTTTTGCATCTCAACGAGCATATGCCTGACCTGACCTATCTCTGCAATTCTACTCACATATTTAGAAACTTCTAACGTTCTAATATCTTTTTCAACATTTTCACCGTTCAAGTACATTTCAGAAAAACCGAGTTCTTCGTTCGGCACAAAATTTAATGTGATATTAGGCAGTAATTTTACGAGTGCCTCAAGACTTTCTCGCCCATTACCAATAAAACCATTTCGCATCGCAAAAAGGGTAATTGCCCTGTACATTGCCCCAGTATCAATATATTTGTAGGTCAAAGCCTTAGCCAATTGTTTGGCCAAGGTGCTTTTTCCGGTAGATGAATAACCATCTATGGCAATGGCAATTTTTTGCATTATAACTTTTTGGCGTTCTTCACTTTTTGACCGGTAATGGCAATATCGATTACCTCGTGCATATCGGTTACGTAATGAAAATTTAAACCCTTAAGGTACTCCTTTTTAATTTCTAAGATGTCTTTTTCATTGTCTTTACAGAGAATAATTTCTTTTATTCTCGCTCGTTTTGCAGCTAATATTTTTTCTTTTATACCCCCTACCGGAAGTACTTTACCACGAAGCGTAATTTCACCGGTCATAGCCAAACTCTTTTTGACCTTTTTCTGGGTAAATAGCGAAACTAGCGATGTAAGCATGGTAATCCCCGCACTCGGACCATCTTTAGGGGTAGCACCTTCCGGTACGTGAATGTGTACGTTGTATTTTTCGAACACGACAGAATCGAGTCCGAATCTATCGGCATTAGATTTGATATATTCAAGCGCAATGGTGGCAGACTCTTTCATCACCTTACCTAAGTTTCCGGTAATGTTCATTGCGCCCTTACCCTTTGATAAAATCGATTCAATAAAAAGAATATCGCCTCCTACACTCGTCCACGCAAGTCCGGTAACTACTCCGGCAACATCATTATTTTCGTACTTATCACGCTCTAGGCGCGCAGGCCCGAGAACATCTTCGATAATGGCATTCGAAACCTTAATATCGTACTCTTCTTCAGTGGCAATGTTGGTCGCCGCGTACCGTACCATTTTTGCTATTTGCTTTTCAAGCGAACGCACACCCGATTCGCGGGTATAACCCTCAACGATTTTTTCCAATTGAGGTTTCCCGATTTTCAAGTGTTTTGATGTCAACCCGTGTTCTTTCAATTGCTTTGGCAAAAGATGGCGCTTGCCGATTTCTACTTTCTCTTCTATGGTATAACCGGTTACATTAATGATTTCCATTCGATCACGTAAGGCAGGCTGAATAGTTGAAAGATTATTTGCGGTAGCTATAAACATGACCTTAGAAAGATCATAGCCCATCTCTAAGAAATTATCATAGAATTCCCCATTTTGTTCTGGATCCAATACTTCAAGCATGGCAGAAGAAGGATCACCTTGGTGACTACTTGCCAACTTATCGATTTCATCTAGAATAAAAACCGGATTCGAAGTACCTGCCTTTTTAAGACTTTGAACAACCCTACCAGGCATTGCCCCGATATATGTTTTACGATGTCCGCGAATTTCAGCCTCATCACGCAAACCACCTAATGACATGCGTACATATTCTCTACCCAAAGCCTCGGCGACAGACTTACCCAACGATGTTTTTCCGACACCTGGAGGTCCGTATAAGCACAATATAGGTGACTTCATATCATTACGGAGTTTCAACACCGCGAGATATTCAATTATTCTTTTCTTGACGTCTTCAAGACCATAATGGTCTCGGTCTAAAATTCGTTGCGCACGTTTCAGGTCAAATTTATCCTTTGAAAATTCATTCCATGGAAGGTCTAAAAATAAATCCAAATAATTTCTTTGGATGGAATATTCTGCCACCTGCGGATTCATACGCTGCATTTTGGACAACTCTTTCTCAAAATGTTCACCAACTTTTTCACTCCATTTTTTCTTCTCGGACCTTTTACGCATCTCGACCAATTCGTCATCATGCGAAACACCGCCCAGTTCTTCTTGAATGGTTTTCATCTGTTGATGAAGAAAGTACTCACGCTGCTGTTGATCCAGATCACTTCTTACTTTGGACTGAATATCATTCTTCAACTCCAACTTTTGAAGTTCAAGATTCATATACTTTAAAGTAGCCAAAGCACGTTCGCGCAAGCTATTAATCTCTAGCAACTCTTGTTTCTCCTTAACATCAAGATTTAAATTCGAGGATACAAAATTGATTAAAAATGAGTTACTCTGTATGTTCTTGATGGCAAAAGAGGCCTCGCTTGGTATATTCGGATTATCACGAATAATCTTCAGAGCCAGCTCTTTAATAGACTCGATTATGGCCAAAAACTCCTGGCCGTGCTGATCACCTCTTTCTTCGGTCACTTCTCTTACCGTAGCCGTCATATATGGCTTCTCTGTAAGCATTTCGGCTATCTCAAAACGTTTCTTACCTTGAAGAATTACCGTGGTATTTCCGTCGGGCATTTTAAGAACCCTCAATATTCTAGCTACCGTTCCCAAAACATTAATATCACCGACCTTCGGATTCTCGGTAGCCTCATCCTTTTGAGAAACCACACCAATAACCTTTGTACCATTATTGGCATCTTTAATAAGGTTTATAGAGGTATCTCTACCGGCAGTAATAGGTATTACTACCCCAGGAAACAATACCGTATTTCTCAATGGCAAAATAGGAAGCGTTTCAGGAAGCGCTTCGCTGATCATTTCTTCTTCATCCTCTGGGGTAAGTAACGGTATAAGCTCTGCATCTTCATCGATGGAGTGCAACGACATATTGTCAAAATTTGAAAATTTAGAATCTCCCATAGTATCATTTACAGTCATTCTGTCATTATCTGAACAGAAATCCTAAGTTATTCAATTATATCTAATCATTGATTAGCCCAGCCTTCACGGGCTAAACACAAGTTGAAGGCTTTTTTGCTGTCCTATTAAGACAATTGTTGTGCCAATACTGAAGATGAACTAATCCAGTTTAATTATTTATAAATAAAAAAGAGCCCTGTTTCCAAGGCTCCTTCATAAAATTTGGCCAGTTTTAATTCTTTATTAAATTCCTGTTTACAATATCACCATTATCTAAGAATATCATAATTTGATATACTCCTTTTGTGAAGTAGGAAACATCTATCGTCTCAACATTCCCATCTACAGAATCTCTAATTGGCTTTTTAGACAACACTTGTCTTCCTTCCATGTCAAAAACCAAAATCCTTGTAATATTCTCATCTGATAGCACATTAATATGTACGTAATCCGTTGTAGGGTTCGGAACAAGTTCAACACTTTTCAACTCATCAAATCTATTGATTCTAGACAAATTCTCAGGCGATACCTTGAGGGCATTTCCATTACCTGATAAACTGCAGCCCATCACTTCGACCTCGGCCATGTGCAATGTTCCACTTCCTGAAAGTTGAATGCGTAAATATCTACCGAAATCAAGAATTTTTATAACCTCTATTAGCTCTGCTTCGCCAGCAAAAAAATAGTTTTCTACATTTTCATCAGAAATAAGATTTTCAAGTGAATTTGCTGCAGTAATCGGCTCTTGAGATACGAAAACGTAAAAGTCTTTCAATTTGAACTGAAGGCCATCGCTACGATTATATATTTTTACTTCCTCTATTTCGCGGACTTCCCCTAAATCTACCTGCCACCATGGTCTAAATTCGTTCGTAGTATGTTGTAAATCGGCAGTCCACGGTGAACTCCCCTGTAAGTTTCCATCTACGGCATAAGTCGCTAGACCATTTCCATACGTAGATGACTGTAAAACATTTTTACTCAAGGCGCCATTGGAAAGAACACATCCTGAATTACCAATAATATTAACTTCAATATTGATAGACTTAGACTGATAACACCCTAAACCATTATCGTAGGAATACGTAATTTCATAAATACCAGGGCCTATACTTGGATCAAAAGTACCATCTGTTGTTGCTCCAGACCAAACGCCGCCCGTTGGACTGGCACTTAAAATCTGCACTTCGTCCTCGGTCGTATATGGTCCATACTCCTCTAACGTCAAAGGAGGTTCGTTTTCACAGCTCGATTCATCTACCGTACATCCCATTACCTGAACCTCGGGCAAATGCAATATTCCGCTACCTGAAAGCTGTATTCTTACATACCTTCCCTCACCGTTTACAAAAATATTTTCCTGCGTGTCCGCCTCCCCACCAAAGAAGAAGTTTACAACGTCTGAATCATTTTGTAGCGACTCTATGGTAGCGCTTGAAGATATTGGGTAATCGGAGAGGAATATATAAAAATTATTCAATCTGAATTCCAATCCTTGTCTATTGTATATTTTCAATTCATCAATTGCAGCTTTCGTACCTAGGTCAATTTGCCACCACGGCCTATATTCATTATTAGTATGTTGAAGGTCAGCGCTCCATGCAGAAGACCCTTCCAAATTGCCATCGTGAGCCAAACTTGCAGCCCCATTGCCATAGGTCGATGATTGAGCCGCCAAACCGGTTAAAGCTAGGTTTTGAAGAATGCATCCTCTATTGCTTAATGTGTTTACGATAATTTCAAGTGTTTCTGTTTGGATACAGCCCTCTCCATTATCAAATGCATATATCGCCTCATATGAACCGGCGCCAATACTAGGGTCAAAAGTACCATCTGTGATGGCTCCAGACCAACTTCCACCAATAGGATTTGCTATTACCGTTTGTACACCGTCTGTGTCCAAAAATGGCCCGTAATCTGTAAAAGTTATCGGTTCTGTTCCAAAACATGGCCCATTTACTGAAATGCTAACCGTCTGAGATTGCAAACAACCTTCACCATTATCATGGGTATAAGTAGCTTCATAGATTCCCTCTCCAATTAAGGGATCAAATGTGCCATCAGTAGTTACTCCAGACCATGTACCTCCCTCCGGAGTTGCTATTAAATTCTGAAGAGACTGGCCAGAAGTAAAGGGGCCATAATTTTCAATAACGATCGGATCCGCATCAGTACAAGCCTCTGCATCTAACAAACAACCCATTATTTCAACTTCAGCCATGTGCAAGGTATTATTTCCGCTAAGTTGAATTCTCACATAACGACCTTCTTTATCAAACGGTATTATCTCTTCGATAGACGCCTCACCATTAAAATAAAAATTTGTTACGGAGGAATCGGTTAAGAGGGATTCTAAAGTATCACTGATTTCGAAAGGTTCATTAGAAATAAAAATGTAAAAATCTTTCAACCTAAATTCAAACCCTTGCCTGTTGTAAATATGTATCTCTTCAATAGCGCTGTTAGAACCTAGGTCTACCTGCCACCAAGGTTTGTTTTCATTATTAGTATGCTGAAGATCGGCAGTCCATGGCGATGAACCCTCTGTATTTCCATCCACGGCAAGTTGAGCCACTCCATTACCATATGTGGAAGACTGAGAAGCTTCCCCTGCCAAAGCAATATTTGATAGCACACAGCCTCTACTACCAAGTGTATTTACTCTAATTTCACCTGTTTCTGTCTGTATACAACCGCTTCCATTATCGTATGTATAGGTTACGGAATAGATCCCCTCCCCCAAACTTGGATCAAAGGTACCATCCGTGCTAGCTCCTGACCAAGTTCCTCCTGCTGGAAAAGCATCCAATATTTGAATGCCATCCGTATCTAAATATGGACCACTGGAAATTATGGTTGGTGGATCGATACCAAAGCAAGCACTGTTAACAACAATATCGATAGAATGCGATTGAACACAACCCTCACCATTATCGTAGGTATAAGTGACCTCATAAGTACCCGGACCAATGGAAGGATTAAAAGTACCATCGCTACTAGCTCCTGACCAAGTACCCCCCTCAGGATAAGCGACGAGATTTTGAACATCATCCGACTCAATTAATGGTTCCACGGCACTAATCTCGGGTGGAGGCACCCCTTCACAAAGAGGACTACCCAAGAAGCATCCTTGTATCTCTACTTCGGCCATATGCAAAATACCACCCCCTGACAATTGAATTCGAACATATCTACCATCCTTATTAAGAGCTATTTTTTCCAATAGTCCGGCCTCTCCTTCAAAAAAATAGGAAGATAGAGAACTATCATCGCTTAAACTTTCAACGGTTGCGGTAGAAGGAAAAGGTTTTTCAGAAACGAAAACATAAAAATCTTTAAGTCTGATTTCAAGGCCTTCACCTCTATTATAAATAGATAGGGTGTCCATAAGATACGTCGAACCTAAATCTAATTCCCACCAAGGAGAAAACTCATTGGCCGTATGTTGTACATTTGGTATCCATGGCGAATTACCTGAAGTTACTCCGTCTATAGCAGTTGCAGCCACACCATTACCATAAGTGGATGATTGATTTGCAATCGCACCCAGCGCTATATTACTAAAAGAACAGCCACCATCTACTACAATGTTAGATTTTGCCGTAAAACCTCCATCTTCAGTTGTTGCAGTTATAATAGCCGTTCCCATTGAATGTGCTGTGACCTCACCATTTTCAGATACAGTTGCGATTGCAGGATTATTACTTGACCATATAACTTTCTTGTTTTCAGTGTTTTCGGGAACTACGGTAGCTATCAATTGAGCTGTTTCCCCTGAATTAAGCTCAAATACTTCATGTGAAAGCAATACCCCTGAAGCCAAAACAACGGGCATACCAACCAATACCGGTTCTGAAACTGAAGGTACCCCGTCTGCATTTAGAGCAAATAGCATGTAATAACCCGGGGGCATAATATTTCTATCAGGTATAGCAAGCGTGTAAGTGCCATTGCCACTAAAAGCTAAAGGAACCCTTCTTTGTTCATTATTGGTACTATGAGTAGATGATGACATTCTAATCAAATTGAAATCCACAATACCTGGACTTCCCGTAACGGTCATGCTACTATTATAGTCCACCTCTTCTGGAGCCTCTATAACCGGTCTTTCTGCCAGATTACCGCTATCATCATATAAATAAGGAGGGCTATATATCTCGGCGTTCAAATGATTATCACATGTTGTGCAAAGTCCACCCCCGCCGACGAAAACCTTTCCATCAGACATCAATATTGATACACTGTGATAGGTTCTCGGCACACTCATTCCCACAACGGTTCTCCAAAGGTTAGTAGAAGGATTATAAATTTCAGCATCCAGTCTCGCTCCATAGTCCGTAAACACTCTAGCGGAGTTAAGTCCACCGGTTACTAAAACTTCTCCGTTGGGCAGAACAACACTATTATGCATGGTACGAGAAAAACTTAATTTATTTTGAGTTGGTGAGACAGTAACGTTATTTTCATCGTTAATGTCAATAACATATGAGTTATCTTTAGCTAAATCGCCACTGGCATATGAGGTAGCACCTCCAACTTTTAAAATTTTTCCGATATCGAACATTACAGTAGTCCCTTTCATCGAATATGTATCATCTGCCCTATTTCCTACATAGCTATAAGACCCACTTCCATTTACATCTATCCAATGCATTTCCTCACCTGGGCCAGCGTGAAAAACTTTACCATTAGGAGCAGCCCATAACCAAGCATGGTTATCTACTCTATAAACACCTTCTTGCTCAAAGGCTAAATCAGAAGTATTAAAAAGTAAATCACTTCTCAATCCAGGTAAGGTTTTCCATCCTCTCTCTTGTCGCCAAATTTCACCAATTTTCTCACCACTGGGTGCCAGACCCCCGCTCCAAGACCCTCCAATTACAAAAGCAGATCCATCTGATAGAGTTACACCACTATGATAACCACGGCCCACATTCATGTTATCCGTGGCAATCCAGTTATCTGTAGAATAATCATAAAGTGTACTTTTGGCATTCGACGACCCTCCTGTCACCAATAATTGACCATTTCCCAAGTTGTTAATGCCCGGGCAGAACATATCATGGTTTGTAGGAGTTATTTTCTCACCCAAAGCCATACCATTCGCTCCAATATAAGGGTCAAATAATTCTGTATAAGTAAATCCATCAGCCCCTCCAAAGTAATCTTTGTATTTTGAAGACCAAGTCACCAATCTACCATCAGGAAGGTTTGCAACCGCCACTGGAACAATACCAAATGGAATGGGTTCGCTCCATTGACCTACATGATTTAAAGGAGGTTTAATAGTTATTTCCGAACTGTCAACAAAACCGCCATCATCTGTTGTTGCCGTTATCGTTACAGTACCGGAGGAAATTGCCGTAACAACTCCAAGGGAGTCTACCATTGCTATTCCCACATTCGAACTGCTCCAGGCTACACTCGGATCGTCGGCATCGGAAGGCACCACTGTCGCCGTTAATTGCAGCGTACCGCCCTCCGTAACGGTCGAGGATTCAGGAGTTACCGTGATACCCGTTACCGGGACAGGCGCAGCTTCCACCGTTATGATAGAACCAGCAGTAAAACCACCGTCGTTGGTCGTTGCCGTTATCGTTGCCGTGCCGGGGACTATCGTTGTCACAAGGCCGGTCGAATCCACGGTCGCCACACTTTCGTCGGAACTGCTCCATACCACACTCGGATCGTCGGCATCGGAAGGCTCTACAACAGCGCTCAATTGAAGGGTCTCGCCTTCCGTTACCGTGCCCATATCAGGGGTTACCGTGACACCCGTTACCGGAACAGGGGCCGATTCCACCGTTATGATAGAACTAGCAGTAAAACCACCGTCGTTGGTCGTTGCCGTTATCGTTGCCGTGCCGGGGACTATCGTTGTCACAAGGCCCGTAGCGTCGACAGTCGCTATGCTCTCGTCGGAACTGCTCCAGGCCACACCGGGGTCGTCCGCATCCGAAGGATCAACCGTGGCCGTCAACTGTAAGGTACCGCCCTCCGAAACCGTGCCCATATCAGGGGTTACCTCCACCCCTGTAACTGAAATTTGGCCATAAATCCGAACAGAGGAAATTAAAAAAATACAAAGTAAAAGAAGAAATCTTTCCCTAAAAGGTGTGGTTAGTGTATAGGTCATGATTTAAAAAGTTGGTTAGGTTATAAACAATTCCAGAATCCATTACCCTCAATTCCCTTTTCTCCTAAAAGATCTGTATCACACTATTCAACTTCTACAACCACAGACTGCTAACAAAAACCTATTTGCTAGAGTCTCTTTGAAAACCAAAAATCAAAAAATGAACATGAGAGGGGGGATACCACAAAACTAAACTATTACATAACCCAAGCACATCGTTGTCGTTCAAATAGCTGAATAATTCGACAAACTCCACTTTCATTTTCAATGAAATTTAGGTAGAACTGTAACAATGCCTAACTTTCTTCATCTTTATACTAAACCATCCACTTTTTGAGCCACAAAAGGGAACATATTGACGCTTTATTACAACTGTGTCTTGAAGGGAAACAGAGCGCACAACTCGAAGTTTACAATCGCTACTATAAGGCCATGTACAATACGGCATTGAGAATTGTAAAAAAGAGTGACCAAGCTGAAGATATTATGCAAGAATCATTTCTGAACGCATTTACGAAACTGCATATGTTCAAGGGGGAAGTGGCTTTCGGATCTTGGCTAAAACGCATTGTAATAAATAACAGTATCCATTATTACAGAAAGCAACAAAAAAAGAATGAAGTTGCTCTAGAAGATGTACTGTACAAGGTCGAAGATAATGATGAAATCGTTACAGATCAACATGCGTTTACCGAACTGAAGGCTCAAAAAGTGATGGAGACCATGTATAGATTGAAAGACAATTACAGAGTTTCTTTGACCTTACATCTTATTGAAGGTTATGATTATGAGGAAATTAGTAAAATAATGAATATCAGTTATTCCAATTGCAGAACGACTATTTCAAGGGCAAAAGAGAGCTTAAGAAAAAAGATGCTAATCGCTTGATTATGGAAGATAAAAATCTAGACAAACTTTTTGATAAACTCAGGTCTGATTTTGACTGTGAAGAACCGAGCGCCGGTCATCAGAATCGATTTTTAGAGAAATTGAATACTTCCCAACAAACTGTCGGTTTAAGCCAACGGACCGTATTTTGGCAAAAACCAATGAATATTGCAGCAGCAATCTTGGTAATTGGTACGCTAAGCATTTTTATGTTCCCGTTTGAAAAACCTATTGAAGAACAGGTCGCTGAAATATCACCAGAAGTGTCAAAAACAGAATTTTATTTTACTAGCCTTATCGAGCAACAAATCGATAAGTTAGAAAAAGAAAATTCGCCCGAAACCAAAAGATTGGTCGAAGATGCAATGTTACAATTAGAGAAGTTAGAGAAAAATTATACGCAATTGGAAGATGACCTTCTCAATGGTGGAAATAGTAAATTGATTCTCAGCGCAATGATTAAAAATTTCCAAACAAGAATAGACCTCTTGCAAGAGGTTCTTGATAAAATTGAAAACATTAAACAATTACCGGATTATGATAAAAATACTACCATTTAAATATTTCTCACTAATAGTATGCATGCTTCCCGTGTTGGTGCTTGCCAATAAGGATAGGCTAAAGGGAAAGTATACCAAGGAGAAAACCATCAAAAAAGAATTTGAAGTCAATTCAGATGCTCTTCTAGAAGTAAACAATAGTTACGGAAATTTAAATATTACCTCTTGGAACGATCATCGAATCATGATCGAAGTCCATATCAAGACCAACGGCAATAATGAAGAAAAGGTAACGGAAAAATTGAACGAGATAACCATAGATTTCGAAGCAAGTCGAAGTACGGTCTCGGCTCGAACCGAATTTAATAATAAAAACAATGGCTGGGGCTGGAATTGGGGTAAGAACAACAATGTTAATATGCAAGTAAATTACACTATAAAACTACCGATAAAGGGCAATGTAAATCTTAATAATGACTATGGAAATATTAGTTTAGACCGTATTGATGGCCACGCAAAAATCAATTGTGATTACGGACGGTTAACCATTGGTGAACTTCATGGCCGTAACAATCAGCTTAACTTTGATTATACCTCAAACTCCACTATTGCATTTATAAATAGCGGAAAAATATCTGCGGATTATTCAGGGTTTACAATTGAAAAAGCAGGGGATTTAGTAATCAGTGCCGACTATACCAATTCAACAATAGGTGAAATGGGCAGTCTCGATTATTCGTGCGACTATGGAAAAATTGAAGTGGAGGAAGTTAAAAATGTGCATGGTAGCGGAGATTACATTAACGTTCAACTAGGCACGGTTCACGGTAATATCGACATAAACGCTGATTACGGGTCACTAAAAATAGAACAAATGGCCCGTGATGCGGGCAACCTACTAATTAAGACCGATTATACCGGAGTTAAGATAGGCTATAATCCTCAGTATCATTTTGGGTTTGAAATCAATACATCTTATGCCAATGTAAAAGGAAAAGATGATTTTCAGATACAAATAAGCGAAGAGAAAAATAACAGCAATTATTACAAAGGTCATTATGGTTCAGAGAATAGCGGAAATTCAGTAACTATCTCTAGCGATTATGGTAACGTAACTTTTTATCAAAATTAATAATCAATCAGTTTACCATTGGGTAGGCATCAAAAAACAAACATCATGAGAAAAACAATTGTATTGAGTTTAGTAATGGCATGCACATTGTCATGTTCGGCACAATGGGGAAAAGGAATTAAAGGCAACGGTAATGTAAAAACTTTAGAGCGAAATGTAAGTGATTATGATGAGCTTGCCGTTTCCGGCTGGTTCGATGTTGACTTGGTCGATGGCAAAGAAGGAGAGTTGACACTAAAGGGGGATGAGAACCTGCTTCAACATATAATTACCGAAGTGAACAATGGTAAATTAATCATTAAGGTTGAAAAAGGCTTGAACCTTAAACCTTCAAGTACTAGCAATGGTATACATATAACCGTACCAGTTGAAAGCATAGACGGATTAAGTCTTTCGGGATCGGGAGATATCGTAGGCAAAAAAACAATCAGAACCTCAAAATTCAAGGCAGCTATGTCGGGTTCTGGCGATATTACTTTAGATATAGAGTCTGATTCTATGACGGCAGCAATGTCCGGTTCTGGAGACATGAACTTAAGTGGCTCGACCGGAAATTTAGATGTGACCATTTCCGGTTCTGGCGATATCAGAGCTTATGATTTAGATGCCGACAATGTTGAAGCCACGATTTCAGGATCTGCGGATATTAAAGTAACAGCAAAAGAATCACTTAAGGCAAGGGTTTCGGGTTCTGGGGATATCAGTTACCGAGGAAACCCCAAGAAAATTGACACCAAAACTTCTGGTTCAGGAGACATTTCAAAGGGATAAAAGGATACATCAAAAAGCGAACTATAGGTAGTGAAAAGCCTCTTTAATTAGGGGCTTTTTTATTTACTCTGGTCAACAGCACCATCCCTATCAAAAAGAAGAGACCAAAAAAAATAATCGAATATCGAATGCTGCCCGTAACCTGGGCCACATAACCATAGGCAACCATACCGATTACAATGCCTATCTTCTCAGAAACGTCATAAAAACTAAAATAAGAGGTAGTGTCCACAGCATTTTCAGGAAGCAACTTTGAATAGGTTGAACGAGACAATGCCTGAATACCCCCCATAACTAAGCCCACAATTGCGGCCGTTATATAAAATTCAAAGGGTGTAGTAATAAAATAGGCGAATAAACATATACCGATCCAAATTATATTTAAACCTATTAAAGTGCTAATATTCCCAAATTTAGCGGAACATTTTGAAGTAAGGTAGGCACCCAAAATCGCAACAATCTGAATCAACAATATACTTACAATCAATCCTGTGGTAGAATCGGTAGTGCCCCAATCCAATTCTTCAATTCCGAAATAAGTAGCTACTAACATAATTGTCTGAACTGCCATGCTATAAACAAAGAAAGCGCCCAAATACCTCTTAAGGGGTACATTCTGCTTGATTTTATTCCAAATGAGTTTTAATTCTTTAAAACCATTAAAAAAAATGTCTTTGGTAAAAGACTCCTGTTTATTACCTTTTGGCAAATGATAATAGGTGTACTGGCTAAAACCGATCCACCACAGCCCTGTTAACACAAAAGAAAGTCTGGTAGGCATTCCTTCATCTTCAAAACCAAAAGCATCGTACTTAATTATCATCGCCAGGCAAATGGCCAATAGAATTACACTGCCAATATATCCGAAAGAATAACCCTTGGCACTGATAGCGTCTTGCTGTTCAGGGTAAGCGATATCAGGCAAGTAAGAATTATAGAAAACAATGCTGCCCCAAAACCCGATTAGGGCCGTAAAATAGCACAACAACCCGAACCACAAATATTCTAAATTAAACCAAAAAAGTCCGATACATGATAAAGCCCCTAGATAGCAGAAAAACTTCATGAAGACCTTTTTGTTACCAACGTAATCTGCTATTCCACTCAATAACGGGCTTAAAAAGGAAACCACCAGAAAAGCTGCAGCTGTCACATAACTTACTAGGGTATCGTTATTAAAATCAATACCCAAAAATTCTACTCGATCACTGACTACCGTACCCGTTTCATCTTTGATCAAAGTAAGGGCGCCATAAAATATTGGGAAAATTGCGGAGGAAACAACTAAGTTGTAAACTGAATTGGCCCAGTCATAAAATGCCCAAGCATTCAATAATTTCTTACTGCCTTTTGCAGCTAACATTTTTGCCATAATACCATAAAAAAACCGTTCAATTAGTGAACGGTTTTAAATATACAATTTTTACCTTCGGATTTACTCAAAAGATGTAACCCCGAATTTTTTTGCTTCAGCTTTTGCCATAGGAGCCCATTCCGTTAGGTTATTGATTCTTGTATCGTTCGATGGGTGTGTACTTAAAAATTCAGGTGGTGCTTGCCCACCGCTGTTAGCTTTCATACGTTTCCACAATTCAGCAGCTTCGGTAGGGTCGTAGCCAGCTATCGCCATAATCTGTAACCCGATACGGTCTGCCTCGGTTTCATGGCCTCTACTAAACGGTAACATCAACCCTACTTGTGAACCAACACCGTACGCTTGATTGAAAATATTTCTTTTTTGGGGGTCTTGTATCGCCACGTTGCCGGCTACGGCACCTATCTGCTGCAAAGTACCAGCACTCATTCGCTGGGCACCATGATCCGCGAGTGCATGGGCCACTTCATGGCCCATAACTACGGCCACACCTGTTTCCGTTTGAGTAATGGGCAAAATACCTGTATAAAAAACAATTTTACCGCCGGGCATACACCAAGCATTCACAGTTTCATCTTTGACCAAATTATATTCCCACTTGTAATCTTTTAAATATCCTGCATAGCCATTTGCTGTCAACCATCTTTCGGCAGCAGAAGATATACGCTGCCCGACTTTGGTTATCATTTTAGCTTCAGAAGAATTTTCAATCACATTATTTTCTGTCAGAAATTGATCATACTGGGCAAAAGCCATGGGAAAAACTTGACTGTTCGGATAAAAGTTTAATACTTTCTTTCCCGTAAAGGGATTTGTTTTACAGGCTGCAACCCCAATAAATATGGCAATCGTTAATATTATTTTTTTCATAATGGTTGTGTTTATTTTTGGCAAAATACTAAAAAAATTACTCTGCAGTAATGCGCAATTGCGTAAATTCTTTACTCACTTGAATTGAATTATTACCATTTAATTTCACGTCTTCTAAGCTAACCTTTTCATTATCTATCTCAATGTTCGCTATCTTAAAGGGTATACCATGCAAGTGAATAAGAAAACTATTATAACTCGTTGCAAAACCGCCATCTTTAAACTGCTGAATTATAAGCTCATCTTCTTTACCCAACAGCTTAAAGTTTCTAAGACTAAATTTTCCGTTTTCATAATCATAGCCATCTAAGGCATCTTCATATACTGTAGAGCTTTCATCCCCTATTTTGAAATATACATCTAGTATAAGCTGCTCGATCTCTAGTTCACCCACGTATTGCTGAACTGGGTACTTTGGAATTATAGAACCTTCTAAGATGAACAACGGTATCTTATCAAGATCGGCGACGACCCATTTCTCTCGACCTCCTTCAACGACTTCCTCAGTCCAATAATTATACCAATTTCCTCGTGGTATATACATTCTACGGCCTTGTGCATTGGGTTCTTGCACTGGGCAGACCAAAATTTGCTCGCCAAATATAAATTCATCTGTTCTAAAATGGGTCTGCATATCTTCTTGATCAAAGCACACAATAGGCAAAATCATGGGTTTGCCTTCTTTAGAATAACGCCAAAACATCGTATATAAATAAGGTAGCAATTGGTACCTCAATTCAATAAAGCTTCGTACAATATCTGTGATTTCGTTACCGAACGACCAGGGTTCTTGATCACCATGATCTCCACTGGAATGCACCCGACAGAAAGGATGAAACACCCCCAGTTGTACCCATCTGGCAAAGAGTTCGCCATTGGGTTGTTCGGCAAAACCACCAATATCAGATCCTACGAAAGAATATCCACTCATACACATGCGCTGCACTTGTACGTTGGCAATCCATAGATGTTCCCAAGTAGCGACGTTATCCCCTGTCCAAGTTGAAGAAAAACGTTGGGTACCGGCAAAAGCGGCCCGAGTAATAACCATAGGTCTTTTTGGGTAGACATATTTCTTTACCCCCTCATAGGTCGCTCTAACCATTTGCATACCATATACATTATGTGCCTTTCTATGGCTACATGGGTGACCGTCGTAATCATGGCGGGTATCTAATGGAGCAGTTTTAGTAGGCACCTCCATTACGGCAGGTTCGTTCATATCGTTCCAAACGGCATGTACCCCAATTTCGGCCATGAACTCTTTATACAGCTCTGCCCACCATTCTCGCACCTCTGGATTTGTAAAATCAGGAAAATTACATTCACCAGGCCATACCTTACCTTTCATGTTCGGGCCATCAGCTCTTTTGCAGAAGTAGTCGTTCTCCATGGCTTCCTGATAGACCCAATAATCTTTATCAATCTTGATACCCGGATCGATCATAGCTACAATCTTGAAACCATCTTTGCTTAGATCTTTGATCATTCTCTTGGGGTCGGGAAACTTCTTTTTATCCCAAGTAAAACATCGAAAACCATCCATGTAATCAATATCCAAATAGATGGCATCACATGGTATCTTTAAATCTCTGAACTGCTTGGCTATATCTTTGACATTACTTTCAGGAAAGTAACTCCATTTCGACTGGTGGTAGCCCAACGCCCATAATGGTGGAAGCTCAGGAGCGCCAGTCAAATTGGTATAGGCCCTAACGACTTTATGCATCTCAGGACCGTAGAAGAAATAATAGCTCATTTCTCCACCATCGGCCCAAAAACTAGTAGTAGACCTACGTTCATGGGCGAAATCGAAATGTGACCGAAAACTATTGTCGAAAAATATACCATAAGCCTGCCCGCTGTGTAAACCTATATAGAACGGAATGGCCTTATACAAGGGATCTTGATCTTTACCAAAGGCGTATTGATCCATTACCCAGTTATTGACCCTCTTACCTTTTAAATTACTGTGGCTAGCCTTATCGCCCATGCCATAGAAGCTCTCAGTATGCTGGGTAATCTTACTCATTTTAACCGTGTTACCACCGTATTCGTAATTTTCTTCCCAATGAAAACCCAGTTCATCTTCATTTATAATATTACCATCTAAATCGGATATCTGTACCCGTAAAGTCTTTTTATCGACAAGAACCTGAATTTTAGAGGTCTCTATGATATACTCGGTCGCAGTTTCAAGAATATCCAAATGGTTGTAACCTCTTTTCGCGTCAGGATCAATAGCGTATGAGAAATCGGGTTGAAAATTATTTTCAGTAGCATACCTGAACCTTACCGTTCTATCTTGGATGACCGTTACTTCAAGAATAACCCCATTATCGCTGGTAAAGTAAAACTTGTCTTTATCGCGCACATATTCAACCACATGATTGGGATATAAATTTCCCTTATACTCTAACTCTGTGTTGGTTATCATCTTAAAACTATTTTAAACCTTAAAAAAACGTTTTATGCCCTAATTACGAAATAATATTCGGTACAATTAGGGCTAATTATTCGGTAATCTTTATTTTCATTCGAAAATGACAATACTTAGAGGAGGTATGGTCATTTCAACCGATTGCTCACGGCCGTGCCAAGGTGTTTTCTTGATCGATGAAATATTACTGTTCATGCCCGAACCGCCATATTTTTTATCGTCGCTATTGAGAATTACCTTAAATTTACCTGAGGTCTTGGGCACCCCTACCTTATAGTTCTCCCTAGGTACCGGGGTAAAATTACATGCCACATAAATATCGTTCTTTGTATCGTGGCCGCGTCTAATATAGGTCAATACCGAATTTTGGTGGTCTCCGTAATCTATCCACTGAAAACCATCTGGGCTAAATTGCTTTTCGTATAATGCTTGTTTGCCCCTATATGTGGCATTAAGATCTTTTATGAGTTCTTGAATACCTGAATGCACCTCATATTGTGTCAAATCCCATTCTAAACTTTTTTGAAAATTCCATTCGGAAGTTTGGCCAAATTCACCTCCCATAAAAATAAGATTGGTACCAGGGTGGGTAAACATATAGCCAAACAACAGCCTTAGATTGGCAAAGCGCTGCCATTCGTCACCCGGCATTCTATAGACCAAAGATTTCTTGCCATAAACCACTTCGTCATGCGAAAACGGAAGCATAAAATTCTCGGTAAAGGCGTAAGTCATACTGAAAGTGAGATCGTTCTGATGATGCTTTCGGTATACTGGTTCTTTCTTAAAATATTGCAAGGTGTCGTGCATCCACCCCATCATCCACTTCATACCAAAGCCCAGCCCACCGTACATTACAGGTTTTGAAACTCCAGAAAATGCAGTAGATTCTTCCGCAATGGTCTGAACATCGGGGAACATACCATAAACCGCTTCGTTAAACTCCCTAATAAACGATAGGGCCTCTAAGTTTTCGTTGTTCCCATACATGTTTGGTTCCCACTCCCCTTCTTCCCTTGAATAGTCAAGGTAGAGCATAGAGGCAACAGCATCTACTCTCAAAGCATCGGCGTGAAACTGATCTAACCAAAAAATGGCATTGCTGATCAAAAAGGCACGTACCTCATTTCTTCCGTAATTAAAAATGAGACTCTTCCAGTCGGGATGATAGCCTTTTCGTCTATCAGGATGTTCGTATAAGTGCGAACCATCGAAAAAGCCGAGACCGTGCGCATCTTCAGGAAAGTGCGAAGGCACCCAATCTAAAATTACACCGACACCTGCCTGGTGCATTTTATCGACTAAAAGCTTAAAGCCTTCAGGGTCGCCAAATCGAGAGGTAGGAGCAAAATAACCTGTAAGTTGATACCCCCATGATGGATCATAAGGGTACTCCATTATCGGCATAAACTCCACATGGGTGAAGCCCATCTCTTTTACATACGAAACTAAATCTTCCGATAATTCTTCGTACGAAAGAAAATCACCATTGGCATTACGCTTCCAGGACCCTAAATGCACCTCGTAAACAGAAAATGGAGTGTCTAGAGCATTTTTAGATTTGCGTTTGTCCATCCAATCCTTATCCTGCCAGTCATAATCCCTCCTCCAAACTATGGATGCTGTTCTTGGCGGGTGTTCGCTGTATCTTGCAAAGGGATCCGCTTTTTCGGTTACGGCACCATGGTTGTTGGAGAATATCTTGTACTTATAGATTTCACCGACACCGACTTCGGGTATAAACCCTTCATAAATGCCACTACCATCCCAACGTACATTTAACATATGCTCACTGTCGTTCCAGCTATTGAAATTGCCAACGACCGAAACTGACCTTGCCGAAGGGGCCCATACTGCAAAATAAGTACCCTTAACTCCATTGAGTTCCATAGGGTGAGAGCCTAGTTTTTCATAAAGGCGATAATGCTTACCTGATTTAAAGAGATTGATGTCAAATTCAGAAAAAAGACTATAAACGGTTACATGAGGCATAGTATTCAGGGTGTTTAGCTCTATAAGGTAGTAAATCTACACAACTTTGTTAAAATGATGCTCACTTTGTTGCACCAACATTATTTTCAGGTATAAAAAAACAAAGATTGGCTTAAAGAATAAATGTATGAAAAGCATTGTTTCCATCGTTCAACAAATAATAAAATATCGTTTTTTTGAGATTCCCTATTAAATGGAACGCTTTTTGAAACCCTTTATATTAAATTGTTGAACTTTAAAAAAACTATATACTATGAAAAAGGTCTCTTTACTCTTTGGTACATTTTTAACCCTATTTATAATTTCGTGCGAAGGCCCTGAAGGAATACCGGGACGGGACGGTGAACCGGGCCCATCAGGAGCCGAGTTTGAAGCTGCAGCATTCGAAATAGATGTCAATCTAAGTTTCAATGCGGATCTTAATCGATACGAATTTTTCAGTGAATACCCTTCTGATATTGTTCTTATTCCAGATGATGTAATATTGATGTATCGTTTGGAAGAAGTGAATGACGGACTGGATGTTTGGCGTCAATTACCTCAACCATTTTTCTCTGACGAAGGTTTGCTCTACTACAATTTCGATTTTACACAAGGTGATTATACGGTTCTTCTAGAACCTGAATTTGATGCTACACTAGTAGCTACCGATTTAACAAATAACCAAATTTTTAGAATTGTAGTACTACCCGGTGATTTGGGCACAGCCGTCGACATGGATGAGTCTAACCTCAATTCGGTGATGAGCGCCTTAGGGGTTGAAGAAAACCAAGTCAAAAAAATTAACTAGGAGAATTCAAAACTCTATCTTACTTTAAACCCTGTCGTTAACGATGGGGTTTATTTTTGACTGAACCTTTGCCGCAAACTTTCGTAAATAATACACATGACATGAAAGGATGACCGTAATCGTTCGTCTAAAAAATATACTACTCAAAAATTTAAAACTATGATGTTTAAAAATATACTTCCCCTCCTTTGCTTAATTGTAGTAAGCTGTAAAGGAGTCTCTCAAGAGAAAGAGATTACCAGCAAAAAAGATAAAGAATTTGATGTTACAAAAACCGAAGCCGAGTGGCGTGCAGAACTCTCAGATGCTGAATTTTATGTACTGCGAAAAGAGGCTACCGAAAACGCTTTTACAAGCGAATTGCTAGAAAACAAAGAAAAAGGCACCTACGTGTGCGCAGGTTGCGGTACCGAACTTTTCAGAAGTGAGACCAAATTTCGTTCAGGTACAGGATGGCCAAGTTTTTATGAGGAAATAAAAGGTAACGTTGCGTACGATGTCGATTATAAAATTGGTTATAAGAGAACCGAAGAACATTGCGCAACTTGTGGTGGTCACTTAGGTCACGTTTTCGAAGACGGACCAAAACCCACTGGTCTTAGACATTGTATAAACGGTGTTGCTTTAGATTTTGTACCCGATCATGCCAACTAAATGAATTTTTTCGAGAATTACTTAAAGAGTGTAGTTTTTGAATTCAGAAGATATAAGACCCTAGGCGACAAGTCTTTTGCTCAGCTAGAAGAAGATGAAATTACTTGGAGGAAGGGTAGTGACGATAACAGCATTTCCCAAATTGTCAAACACTTATCGGGCAACATGTTGAGTCGCTGGACCAATTTCTTGACCGAAGACGGGGAAAAACCGTGGCGCAACCGTGAGCAAGAATTTCAACAACCTTACGGCTCAAAGCAAGAAATGATTGTGGCTTGGGAAAAAGGTTGGACTTGCCTATTCAATGCCATCGAATCTATAAGCGAGCAAGACTATTATCGTCTCATTAAAATCAGAAATGAAGAACATACCATTGTCGAAGCGATAAACCGCCAATTGGCCCATTACGCCAATCACGTTGGGCAAATAGTGCTTTTGGCCAAGATGATCAAGGGTACTTCATGGCAATCACCATCTATACCAAAAGGTGGTTCAGAAGATTTCAATAAACAAAAATTTGGGAATAGCTAGCTTAGTCCACACTCCTATTCTACATAATGGCGACCAAGTTATATTATCAATTAAGAATATTGAACATGGTATTAATATTCTGTTATTATTCTAGAACCATCTCCCTCACTCCTTCAATAATTTGATGAGAAATGCTTACTTTTGCACCTCCTTTAAAGAAGGTAAATTCAATTTTAGAACAGCAAAAAACTAAAAAAATATGAGCAATTTCGATGTTATTGTTTTGGGTAGCGGTCCCGGAGGATATGTAACCGCCATTAGAGCCTCTCAATTGGGTTTTAAAACGGCTATAATCGAAAAAGAAAATTTAGGTGGTGTTTGCCTAAATTGGGGGTGTATACCTACCAAGGCATTATTGAAATCAGCTCAGGTTTTTCAATATTTACAACACGCCGAAGACTATGGTCTTAAAGCGGAAAACGTCGATAAAGACTTTGGTTCTGTAGTAAAGCGTAGTCGAGGGGTGGCCGATGGAATGAGCAAAGGTGTTCAGTTCTTGATGAAGAAGAATAAAATCGAGGTGATAAACGGTTATGGCACACTAAAGCCAAAGAAAAAAGTCTCGGTTAAAGATAAAGAAGGTAAAGAAACCGAGTACAGTGCCGAACATATTATCATCGCCACAGGAGCCAGAAGTAGAGAATTACCGAGTCTTCCTCAAGATGGGAAAAAAATTATAGGGTATCGAGAAGCGATGTCTTTAGACAAGCAGCCAAAGAGTATGATCGTTGTGGGTAGCGGTGCCATTGGTATTGAATTCGCCTATTTCTATAACTCTATGGGTACCGAAGTTACAGTGGTCGAGTACCTACCGAACATTGTTCCCGTCGAAGACGAAGAAGTATCGAAACAATTGGAGCGTAGTTTCAAAAAAGCCGGTGTTAAGATAAAAACGAATGCCGAGGTCACTTCCGTAGACACCTCAGGTGAAGGTGTTAAGGCCACGGTGAAAACCGCTAAAGGTGAAGAGGTTTTAGAAGCCGATATTGTTCTTTCGGCCGTAGGTATCAAATCGAATATTGAAAACATAGGCCTTAAGGATGTAGGCATCTCAACAGACCGCGATAAAATCTTGGTGAACGATTACTATCAAACCAATATTCCCGGTTATTATGCGATTGGTGACATAACACCAGGTCAGGCATTGGCTCATGTTGCTTCTGCCGAGGGTATTTTATGTGTGGAAAAAATTGCGGGTATGCACGTAGAAGCTTTAGACTATGGCAATATTCCAGGTTGTACCTATTGTATGCCTGAAGTAGCTTCTGTAGGTTTGACCGAAAAGCAGGCGAAAGAAAAAGGTCTCGATATTAAGATCGGTAAATTTCCATTTTCTGCCAGTGGCAAGGCCAAGGCTTCGGGTAACCCAGATGGTTTCGTAAAAGTAATTTTTGATGCCAAATACGGAGAATGGTTAGGTTGTCATATGATCGGCAACGGAGTTACCGACATGATTGCAGAGGCTGTGGTCGCAAGAAAACTTGAAACCACTGGCCATGAAATACTAAAAGCCGTTCACCCTCACCCTACAATGAGCGAGGCGGTTATGGAAGCGGTCGCTGCGGCATACGATGAGGTAATACATTTGTAAATAACATTCTTGATCCCATACGATTTTTTGATTTTCGAAAATCGTATGGGTTTAATCTACCCTTGATACTATGCTCTCATTCTTCAGAATTACAGCAATTTTAGAAGGCATTTCATACTTGGCACTTTTCGCCATAACCATGCCCTTAAAATACATGGCCGATTTGCCCATGCCGAATAAGTATGTTGGGTATGCCCACGGTATACTTTTTATAGCCTATATTATTCTTGCTATAGTTCTTTGGATGGAAAAAAAGTGGAGTATCAAAAAAGGCATAATTCTTTTATTGGCTTCCCTTCTACCCTTCGCTACTTTTTATGTAGAGAACAAGTACCTAAAACCCGAAGCTGAATAAGCCTTCTAGTTATTTTAGATTACTATCTGAAATGTCGGGCCGATAAGAAGGTGTAGACGTAAGCAATAGTCACGGTAGACCATTTCTCTTCATCTACATTAATTGAAGTGTATGAAAAGTTCACTTCTGATTTTGGGCCTACTTGAAAGCCCAATTGAGGTCGTAGATACAATCCTCCATCATTACCACTATTGAGGCCAAACGCCTGACCTATATCACCTCCAAAAGAAAATGTTTTTCCCGGCCATATTCTAACCGATGCGGCTAAAGGTGCAAATTGCATACTTGGCAAATCTTCTAAAATAGTACCCTCTCTAAATTCTTCGGCAAAACCATGAATGATGCCACCCTTTATTCCTAAATCAAAAGCTTTGTTCGGTGCCCACATATACCCCATGTCAGCCCCAATAACTACACCAATTCGCTCATTAAAATCTCCAAGTGGCAAACCACTTTGCAGTCCTAATTTGAAGCCTTCCTGAGCATGTATTGAAATATAAGTTAGGCAAAATAGTGCCAAAATAACGATTCGCTTCATCATCTGATTTCCTTTTTATACGGAAATGAAAAACGAAAAAATCATCATATAAGTATAGACTTAGCTATTTTTTTGGTAATCGTAAACCTATAATTTGAATAAAAGCTAAAACAAAACCGATTATTGAATGAGATTATAATTCAATAAAATTATTATTCGCCCCTAACTATTCTTGAAGAAAACTTTGAATGGCCAAATCATAACTTTGTAGTCCAAAACCTAAAATAACACCTCTCGCCACAGGTGAAATATAAGAGATGTGACGAAACTCTTCACGCTTATGTGTATTTGAGATATGAACCTCAATAACTGGAGTGGTTACCGCCTTAATGGCATCACCGATACCTATCGAGGTATGGGTATAGGCTGCGGCATTTAGTACGATACCGTCATATGAAAAACCGACGTCTTGAATTTTTTCTATAAGCTCTCCCTCAATATTCGACTGGAAATACTCTAATTGAACCTCCTTGAACCTAAATTGAAGGTCGGTAAAATAATCTTCGAAAGTTTTATTACCATATACTTCGGGTTCGCGCTTGCCTAATAGATTAAGATTGGGTCCGTTAATTACTATTATTTTCATTCTATTGGTTTCTCCTACAAATTATTCCTACTCTGCAGAAATCATTAAATCAACATCTAAACTTTTTTCAAATTAAAGCATTACTTTAGAAAATAGCATGCCCCGATGGACAATGCACCATTTCTTACATTCGCCACATCAAGCACTTGACTTAGACCAAAATTAAATCGTAATTGAAAATAAAAATTTTCATTTAAACGATATCCGCCACCGACATTTAAACCTACATCAATCTTCTTCGTGTCTTGACCTTGTAGGTCTTCTTCCCAATTATCTCCTATTAAAAAACCTAATTGAGGCCCAAATTCGATGGCAACTTCGTCTATAATATGATATTTACCCATCATTGGTAAAGTGATGTAGGTAAGGTTTACATTTGACGGTCCAATATCTGCACCTACCAAAGAAACCAAAAGTTCGGGTTGTATATATAAGTCATCAATAAATGCGGGTATTTCTACGATACCACCAAAGTATAGCCCAGGTTTAGCTGAGACGTCGCTCCTATCTTTCCCCATCCAAGTTGAAATATTCAATCCTGCTTTGCCCCCAAAAGCAAAATCACCAGAAGCTCTGTCAGAAGGCCCAGTACCTTGAAAAACGGTTTGCGCGTTCATATGAACGAAACTTGACAAAAAGAGTATTGCAACTATGAAAAGTCTTAATTTCATTATAAATGTTTTTCAAATTCTAAATCCAAAGATAGAAAACTTTGTCATGAAGCAATTTATATTTTCTCTCGTACCCAAAGATGGGTAATAACCTAATAGTCTATTGAAACGATGGCAACTGAACTAAACCTCACTTTGTTTACCTTTATCTCATGAAGTGGCAACAAGCACTAAAAGACTATATACACTTTTTGAAAATTGAAAGGGGATTATCTGAAAATTCAATTAAAAACTATGTTTGGGATGTCGAAAAGCTCGTACAGTTCTTAGATAACAATGAAATGGTCGAAACCCCTTTGACAATTTCTAAAGAGACCGTTCAACAGTTTATTTATGAAGTTGCCAAAATTATGAATCCAAGGTCGCAGGCCCGAATCATTTCTGGACTCAAGAGTTTTTTTAATTATCTCATTTTCGAAGATTATCGAGACGACAACCCCCTTGACCTCATCGAATCACCAAAGATTGGCAGAAAACTTCCTGATACTCTATCTGAAAATGAAATTGATACAATTATAGGTGCTATAGATCTTTCAAAAGCTGAGGGAGAACGCAATAGAGCCATGCTAGAGACTTTATATGGTTGCGGACTACGGGTGTCAGAGCTCATAAATCTTAGAATTTCAGATTTATATTTTGAGGAAGATTTTATTAAGGTAACAGGTAAAGGTGACAAACAACGCTTCGTACCCATCAGTACGATAAATAAAAAATATATCGACATTTACCGTAATGAGGTAAGAGTGCATCAAAAAGTGCAAAAAGGCTTTGAAGATATTCTATTTTTGAACCGTAGAGGAAAGCAGCTTACCCGAGCCATGGTATTTACGATAATCAAAAGATTGGGCGAACTTACAGGCCTTAAAAAAAGTATTAGTCCGCATACGTTCAGGCACTCGTTCGCCACTCATTTATTACAAAATGGTGCAGACCTACGGGCCATACAACAAATGTTGGGCCATGAAAGCATTACAACTACCGAGGTGTATGTTCATGTAGACCGCACCCATTTGACCGAGGTAATGAACAACTATCACCCCAGAAAGTAGTTTTTAGAACTTAAATCGCCCGCCAATGGTCAAGAGACTGTTTTTTCCCGTATTCGATTCCTGCCCTTTATAAGGCAACTTAGAGTTATTGATTTGATGGTTTACTTTGGCCTCTAGCATAAAATCTTCCTGTACATCATACCCAACACCACCAATACCATCTAATCGAGGTTTAAGTTTTACGTTTTGCATGGCTCCCGAGACAGGGCGAGGCCCATGAGCATTACCCAATAAATATTCCGGTTCGGCTCCAGCAAAAGAATACCATCTGCTCGAAAAATAGGATTTTACCATAAGCGGAATTCTGAGCCGTTCTTCACTAGTGGCATATTTATCATAAAAAGCTTGTACCTCAAACCTAGTTGAATTGGTAATTCTATACCCCAATTTTAACCAGGCATGTTGTTCGTCAAACAAAAAAGTAGGGTAAACAAAGCCGTCTGAATACAGTCTATCTGTTAAAAGAGAGGTTCTAATAGGTTCTTCCGGGACTTGAGCACTAATAATTACGTGAAAAAATATGGTAAACAGAAAAGAGCTAAATAACCTCATGACAGAATAATCTTTCAATTATAAATTTAAAAAGATTCGTTCAAGAGCTTAGCCGTTTTAGTTTAATTTAACTTTAATCGAATATTAAACTTCTTTTTTTGAAGTACGAGGTTCATTAAACTTAGAATAATCTCTCTGATAAGGTCTAATGATTAATCGTGCCTCACGGTCAAACCTAATGTAGTTATAGACCCAGTTTATAAAAACTACCATTCTATTTCTAAAACCTATCAAGAAAAAAAGGTGAACGAACATCCAAACGAACCAAGCAAAAACCCCTTGAAACCTATATTTTTTCAAATCTACCACTGCTTTGTTACGCCCGACGGTCGCCATGCTTCCCTTATCTTTGTACTTAAAAGGTTGCATCGCCTTGTTATCAAACAAACGTACTAAGTTCTCTCCCAAATGTGTACCTTGTTGAATAGCCGGTTGTGCCATCATAGGGTGGCCATACGGTGTAGTGTCACTTTGAATACAAGCGATGTCACCGATAGCATAAATGTTCGAATCACCTACTACCTGATTGAATTCGTTTACCTTGATTCGGTTACCAGGCACTAAAAAGTTTTCGGCATCTAGGCCTTTTATTGAAACCCCCTTTACACCTGCCGCCCAAACCAAGGTGGCAGCTTCAAATTCAAGCTTGGTCTTGGTGCTTACTTTTTTGCCATCGTAATCGGTAACCCGGGTATTCTTCCAAATCTGTACCCCGAGACTTTCCAAAAAATCTTCCGCTTTTTCAGATGCCTTTTCGCTCATCTCCTTTAGAATTCGATCGCCCGATTGAATTAAATTAATCTGAGCACGTCTCGTATCTAAATCTGGGTAGTCTTTAGGTAAAATACCCTTCTTGATTTCGGCCAATGCTCCAGCCAATTCAACCCCGGTCGGGCCACCACCTACAATAACGAAATTCATTAAAGCGTCGCGTTCGTGAAGATTATCGGTTAGAAGCGCCTGTTCAAAGTTCTCAAGAATCATACTACGCAGATTCAAAGACTGTGGTATAGATTTCATGGCCATACCGTTTTTCTCTATTTCTATATTACCAAAAAAATTAGTCTCAGAACCCACGGCAATGACCAAGTGGTCGTAAGACAACTCCCCGATGTTGGTAACGACAATTTTTTGTTCGCGAACGACCTGTTGCAATTCGGCCATTCTAAAAAAGAAATTCTTATAGTCTTGTAAAATCTTACGTATGGGGTAGGCTATAGAATCGGGTTCGAGCCCTCCTGTTGACACCTGATATAAAAGAGGTTGAAACGTATGGTAATTATTTTTATCCAAAAGAACTACTTGCACTTCTTTACCGCTAAGTTCTTTGGCCAACGCAACACCGCCGAAACCACCGCCAACTATTACAACTCGCGGAAAACTGCTCTTCGGAATGTTCAGCGCATCGCTATCGATCATAAATTGTTATTTAATAAGTTCAAAATTAATCAATCAAAGTTTAGCAAAACTATGTGGTTAGGGTTTTCGCTATCTTTAATCCGTTTTTTGCGATAATAAAAAATAGTATATCCGTTTGTAACAAAAAGTAGCAAGAGACTACTTATACTTTAACAACCTACCGACTACGTGTGAACAAAGAACTGGAACATCAATTTGTGACGGAACTTGAGAACAACCAGAATATTGTTCACAAGGTATGTACCCTTTACACGAACGATCGGGATGCCCATAATGACCTGTTTCAAGAAATTACGATTCAGTTATGGAGGGCCTACCCTAAGTTTAGGGGCGAATCGAAGTTTAGCACATGGATGTATCGAGTGGCCTTAAATACAGCGATTACCCTATATCGCAAATCAAAGCGTACGATTAAAACACAAAATTACGATTCGGTCATTTTTCGAATAAAAGCCGACGAATATGATGCCACAGAAGAAGAACAGCTAAAATTGATGTACCAGGCCGTAAAACAATTGGGCGACATCGAAAAAGCGTTGGTTTTTCTTTATTTGGAGGATAAAGATTATCGTGAAATTAGTGAGACATTGGGTATTACCGAAGTTAATGCCCGAGTCAAAATGAACCGAATCAAAAAGAAACTAAGAACCATATTGAATCCTTAATGGGTATGATGGACGAATTGGAATTACTAAAGAAGGATTGGCAGAAAAAAGAAGAACATCTTCCTAAATTGTCATACAGCGAGATTCATAAAATGCTCTGGAAAAAATCATCATCCATAGTAAAATGGATATTGACCATCAGTATTCTTGAATTTACCGTGCCGCACTTGCTCTATTTGCTACCGGGTATGAAAGACAGTATGGATATTTATGACAAATTGGGCATAAAAAGTCTTTCTACAGGGCTATGGGTCATTGGTTATGCCATTACTTTTTACTTTATTTTTCTTTTCTACAAACGTTATAAAGAAATCTCTACCCTAGATAACGCCAAAAACCTGATGGAGAAAATCATAAAAACCCGTAAAACGGTAAAATACTATATTATTTTCGGGCTTTCTTTTCTATTTCTTACCTGCGTTATGATAGTTGTAGGCATTTACCTAAACGACCATCTATCAGACGTTTTCCCAAGTGGTAACAATGAAAACATATCACCTGAAAAATTTAAAAGCATTCTTTTATGGACAATGAGTATTTTCAGCGTAGTACTTGTCGCCGTAATGGGGTTAATTTACTTTTTGCTGTATGGCCTATTGTTGAAAAGCCTGAATAGAAACTATAAAGAACTCAAGCAGCTCGAAATTTAAAACTTTTTACTGTTTCTGAACCTACGCAGTTCATTTTCCTCTTCGTAGGCTTGTAAATCTTTTTTAGATATCACTTTCAAAAATGAGGGATGTTGTTCAATAGCATATTCCAATTTTTCGATAATAGAATCGAAAGACTCATTCTCATAATCGATATTCAAAGGCTCTTTTATGACCATAGATTGTAGAATACCTTTCTTCTTTATGCGAAGTCCTTTTTTATCGAAAGACCGACGAAACCCGTCAATTACCACGGGCACCACAATAGGTTTATATTTTTTGATTATATGCGCTGTGCCCTTTCTCAAAGGCTTCCAAGGGGTGGTAGTACCTTGGGGAAAAGTGATAACCCAACCATCGTTCAACGCTTTGCCTATGTTCGAAATATCGCTCATTTTTACTTGACGGTTAACATCTTGCCCCGAAGAACGCCAAGTTCTTTCTACACTTATAGCACCGGCGTAAGCGAAAATTTTAGTCAAGAGACTTTTTTTCATGGTCTCGGCGGCGGCCACATAATACATGTTCAGTTTCGGGTGCCAGATATACCCAATGTTTTTAATATTATCGACCCTACCACTGAGGCTGGCATTAAAAACATGAAACATCGCCACCACGTCTGCGAAATAGGTTTGGTGATTACTCACGAACAGTACATTTCTGTCGGGTAGTTGTCTTAGAATTTCAGACCCATCTACCTCTAACCGATTAAATTGTTTGTATCGAGAATGGGTGAGTAACCCCAAAATACGAATTAGCCATTTCTTTATATAAAGAATATGACCGAACGGATTTTTCTTAAATAGCCCCATAGACGGCAAATTTACGAAATAAGCCTCTATAAAACCTGTTGTAAAAGCGTCCTGATTTCA
The DNA here is from genome assembly GCF_017810075.1 of Pseudozobellia sp. WGM2. Classification (GTDB taxonomy): domain Bacteria; phylum Bacteroidota; class Bacteroidia; order Flavobacteriales; family Flavobacteriaceae; genus JADNYK01. The sequence continues at coordinate 115,365 of NZ_JADNYK010000008.1, read as the reverse complement.
CTGAGCATCATGCTTGTCGCTCCCCAAACGGTATAACCATTTAGTTTAAAGGCGGGTACATCGACATTTTTGGCATAAGAGGTAGACAGGTTTTCTGTAAAAAGGCTATTGTCGCTCATAAAATCTTCAAGCTTTACCTCTAAAATAGAAGCTACCTCTGTAGTCTGGGGCACAAAAGGCTTAACCTTCGCATATAGCCCCACAAAAGGATGCACTTCAAAATTACTTGGTGGAATATAAATTTCGCTTAACGATCTTACTACCTCGACATCCGAAGGCTCTACCCCGACTTCTTCATAAGTTTCTCTCAGGGCGGTGGCCATTAAATCTGAATCACCCTTTTCGACCTTTCCCCCGGGAAAGCCTACTTGATTAGAATGAACATCTTTAGGATGGCTCTTTCTTAAAATCAAGAGAAACTGGGTCTTATTGTCCGAATCAGGGTAAAATAAGGCCATAACCCCGGCCCTTTTTGGGTTCTTGCTCTTTTGTCTCGCTTGTCTCAATTCTTCAAGCCTGAATTGCGGTGCCATTTTTAAATGGGATGCTTCACCGGGTAACGGTAGATTTTTTATTTTTGGAATCCTTAAGGAAAACTCATCAAAGTTCATGAAAATCGGAAAAGTCATTACTCTCGCAATATTAGCACTATTTTTTATCTCTTCATGCGGTGAAACCCCAAAGAAACAAACAGAGAATTCCAATACCGAAATCATAAAAGATTCGGTTCAAGTAGATTCTACAAAAGCTGAAAAAGAAGAAGTTGAAAAATTCGTGCTTACCGAAGACAATGCCATCGACTTCTTTTTTGATTATCAAAAAGAGTTAAAGGTCGATAAGGTTAAGATTACCACTACTTTTGGGAGCTTTACAATTCAACTTTATGACAATGTACCCTATCATAAGGCAAATTTCATTTACCTTACCCGGCAAGGTTACTTCAACGACACACAATTTCACCGTGTCGTGAAAAATTTTATTATTCAGGGCGGAAGTTCAGATGATAAAGAAACTGCACGCAAAAGAAAGGAAATCGGTCGCTACCTTTTACCCCCTGATACCCGAAAAGGATATAGTCATCACCGAGGTACCATATCGATGCCCAGCAGTGAAATCGACAACCCGCATATGCTAGCCTCGCCCTATGAATTTTTTATCGTCGTTACCGATCCAGGCTCCTATCACTTAGATGGAGATTTCACGCCCTTCGGTAAAGTTATAGAAGGCATGGATGTGGTCGATAAAATCAATCATGTCGAAGTTGGCGATGGCGATTGGCCCCAACAGAATGTGTATATTGAAAAGGCCGAAATTATAGAATAACTAAACCCTTAAAATTTTAAACTTTCTGTTTGCCGTAAATGTTGGGTAAACTAATTTTAAATTTCACCGCTAACGAACGGGCGATGATAATAATCAAAATCGCGGCTACGTAGGCATAAGCTCCGTCAAAGGGTAGAAGTATCAATAGAAAATAGCTGGATCCGCCTAAAATGCATGCGGTCGCATAAATTTCCTTTCTAAAAATCACGGGTATTTCGTTACAAAGAATATCACGTATTACCCCTCCGAAGCAAGCGGTTATGGTACCTAAGGCGATACATAACATCGGTGTAAGGTCTGCACCCAATCCTTTTTCGATACCTAGCATGGTAAAGAGACCAATGCCGATAGTATCGAACAAAAATAGAGTTTTTCGTAGATACCTCAACTTGTTGACAAAGATGATGGCAAAAATCACACTTCCGGTTATAACATACATATAAATACTTTCACGCATCCAAAGTACAGGCGTACTACCAATAAGCACATCTCGCAAAGTACCACCACCAACAGCAGTTACAAAAGCGATTATAAAAACACCGAAAGGGTCTAACTTTTTGTTCATTGCCACTAAAACCCCTGATATGGCAAAAGCCACAGTCCCTAAGATATCAATGAGAAAATAAAACATAGCACTGCAATTTACACTGATGGCAAAAGTATAGTTTACCTAAGCAATTACATTACGATTGAAGATTTTTTAAGACAATTGTACCGTAGTAAATTAGAGGTTTTGGGTATAGTAGTTATAATCTTTTATGACCAGGTCGACAAAGTCGACTGGTTTTAACTCCGTCTGTACATCAGCAACTTTTTTAATTCTATCGCTCAATGAAAGAATTACATTGTGATCACCATTTCTTTTGGCCGAATCATACAGTTCTTTTATGGTTTGAATCTCACGATCTTTAAAGACGGTCACTTGCGGAAAAGAAGGCTTGTAGTCTTCCGGTAGCTCTCTTAGCAAGGTGTCTCGTAACGAAACTTTTTTCTTCTCGCTTATTACTGTCGTTCCCGCAGCGATATCGCCCACTCTCTGCCCTTTTCCTCGAATTAAAATGGTCAATACCGCGACACCTCCCGATGAAATACCTACATCTATAATTCGTAATACCCATCGGATCAAGTAACTCGAAAAACTGGGCTTGGATCCATCTATTTTAACCACACGCACCTGCATCAGTTTTTTACCTATCGTTTGACCGTTCAAGAGCATTTCGAGAAGAACATAGTATAAAAATGCCGGGAGAGACATTATGAGATAAAATGCCCATGAATCACCAAAATCTACGTCTAAAGATGACAGTATCAAAAACATAAGTATGAGATAGGCGATTACGATGAAACTATCGATAAGATACGCCACCATGCGGTCTCCCAAGTGTGCCGTATTCTGGTCGATAGTGATATTTTGGGCAGTTTCTATTTGAAATTGTTCCATAGTTTTGTTTCTTTGGGTACTAACCCGGTATGCATGCGCGAGGCCGCCTTTGTAAAGCAAAATAAAGACAAATGGGCTACTTTTGAAAATGCCCTGTCAAACAAAACGACGCTTTCACCAGATAAATTGTCTGATCTCTATATTGAGATTACCGACCATCTTAGCTTCGCCAAAACCTTTTATTCTGGTAGCAACACCGAGTTCTATTTGAACACTCTCGCTTCTGAGGCCCACCAAAAAATCTATAAAACAAAACGAGAACCGAAAAACCGTATTGTCGAGTTCTGGAAAACAGAGTTTCCCCTACTCTTTTTCGGTTACCAACGTGAACTGCTCATTTCTTTTTTGGTATTTCTTTTCTTTTCGTTGGTAGGTGCTTTTTCTTCGGCCAACGAGGGTGATTTTGTTCGTTCCATTTTAGGCGATGGCTATGTGAATATGACTTTGGAAAACATCGAAAAAGGTGACCCCATGGCGGTGTACAAACAAATGGGTGAATTCAATATGTTCTTGGGCATTACTATCAACAACATAAGAGTAGCGTTAATGGCCTTTGCCATGGGCATTTTATTGGGTATCGGCACCTTGTACGTAATGATGCGCAATGGCATAATGATGGGTAGTTTTCAATACTTCTTTTATGAAAAAGGACTACTGTGGGAATCTGCCCGAACTATATGGATTCATGGTACTATCGAGATATCGGTTATTATTATTGCCGGCTGCGCTGGCTTGGTTTTAGCCAATGGCATGCTATTTCCAGGCACATATACAAGACTTGAATCTTTTAAAAGAGGAGTCAAAGACGGGTTAAAAATTATGCTGAGTACCGTGCCGTTCTTCATCATAGCTGGCTTTCTTGAAGGTTTTGTTACACGACATACCGAAATGCCAGACTTTTTGGCCATCTTAATAATTTTATGCTCACTCGTACTAATTCTTTATTACTACGTTATATATCCACGACGGCTTCATAGAAGAATACAAGGTCTAAAGCCCTAGAGCCTATTAAATAATAAAGATGTGGTCAATAAGACGTTTTGTCCATTACTGAAAACATCCGTTCTAAACAACTGATATAGAATGAAACAATATATTGAATTTAAAAAGCAACGTGATTTAGGGGAAATACTTTCAGATACATTCGCTTTTCTACGTAATGAGTTCAAGCCTTTTTTTACTACATTTTTCAAGATTATTGGTCCGTATTTAGTAGTGATGCTTATCTGTTATGGGCTTTACATGTACAAAGTCGGAGACTTTTTCAATTTTAGCATAACGTCTTCAAACGAAGTTGTCAACGTCTTTTTACTTTTTGCTATCGGCGCTGCATTCGTACTTTCAATAATAGCGACTTATGTACTTGCCCAGTCAACCACCCTGCATTACATCAAATCATATTCGAACAACAACGGTAATGTCGTTTTTGATACAGTCAAAAAAGAGGTCTATGCTTCTTTTTGGTCTTTTATCGGCTTGGGTATTTTAGTAGGTCTATGTGTAGGGGTCGGTTTTATGTTCTGTATTATTCCTGGGGTATATCTCTATGTTCCCTTGGTATTATCGTTTAGTATTATGGTTTTCAGCCAAAAAAATGTATCGGATGCGTTCAGCTATAGTTTTAATTTGGTAAAAGACCATTGGTGGAACACTTTCGCAGCCCTCTTTGTCGTCGGTATTATTGTTTATGTAGCCAGTTTAGCATTCGCTATACCTGCAACGATTTATAATTATGCAAAAATGGGTATTCTCTCAGGAGAAATCGATGCTGAAAATTTTACAACCGCCGACCCTATATCGATACTTTTAGGCAGTATTAGTACACTGGCTCAATTTCTTTTGAATATTATTACTATGGTGGCCAGTGTTCTGATTTATTTCGATTTAAACGAAAAAAAGAATTTCACGGGCACTTACGAACGTATCAAAAATTTAGGAGGAACCGAATAACCTTTATGCGCTTACCGCTCTTCGTATTTTATATAGCTTTTTTTTTGCTGGCACCCTTATATGGTCAGCAAGATTCGACGACCGTCTCTTATGACGAGGTTACTCTAGAAATTCAGGAAATTACAAATGCGGATTTACAAAAGTATAGGATTGATCCAGATTTCAATTATGAAATCGTAACCTCTGACCCCACTTGGTGGAATGATTTTACGGCTTGGCTGGGCAATGTATTGCTCCGTGTTTTTGAAAGTATTTTCGGCATGGAAAAAGCCTCCGGCTTTCTATCTATGTTTTTAGAATTAGTACCCTACCTTTTATTAATCTTACTTATTTATTTGCTGATTAAATTCTTTTTAAAACTTAATGCTAACAATCTAAAACATACCAAAGGTTCTAAAAATCTGGTCAACCTGTCAGAGGAAGAGCATATCATCAAAAATGAAAATATTCAAAAGTTAATCAATGATGCCGTTGCCACCAAAAATTTTAGATTGGCAATAAGGTACTATTACCTCTACGTCTTAAGACTGCTCAGTGAAAAAGACCTGATCGTATGGGAGCTTCAAAAGACCAATAACGACTATCTAAAAGAAATCGAACTCGAAAATTTGAAACAACAGTTTTCTAAAATCACCCGTTTATACGATTATATCTGGTATGGTGATTTTGCAATAGACGAAAGTAAATTTCAGAGAGCCGAAAAAGAATTTCAAAGCCTAAAACTCAACTTAGAATCCAATGGGTAAAAAAGGTGGCGTATATATCGTAATTATGGTTCTGACCGTAGGGCTGCTTATGCTGATGCAGTACACCAAGCCTAAAGAAGTCAATTGGTTTCCTTCTTATGTGTCGAAACACAAGATTCCCTATGGCACAGTGGTTTTAAACGATATACTCCAGCAACTATTTGGCGATAAAACAAAAGAGGTAAACATACCACCATTCGAATTTTTGAACGATAATTCAGACGCAAAGGGCACCTATTTTTTTGTCAACGACCAAATAGAATTCGGTGAAACCGAACTCTATAATCTGTTGGACTGGGTTTCTGAAGGAAACCGCCTATTTATTTCCGCTGATAATTTTGAAGAAAAACTTTTAGATACTCTCGAGCTAAAAAACGAAAGGCTTTACAGTGGTTTGGATCATATGTACTCACATAAGCATCAATTGGTTAATCCGCTTTTGAATCCGCAAAAAGAGTATTTATTTGAAAAAGATAACTACGCAACCTATTTTCAGAATCAAGGGGATGTTCCAATGACTATCATCGGTACTATGACCAACACCGATGAAGATGAAATAAAGACCGAAAAATTCTATAATGTCATCAAACGTTCTTATGGTGAAGGTGAGGTGATTTTAAGCACTTTCCCGAAGGCTTTTACCAATTATTTTATCTTAAAGGAAGAGAATAGAAATTATACTGCCGGATTACTCTCCTATCTTGATTCTTCACGAACCATTTATATAGACAATTACTATAAATCGGGCAAATCGGTCTATACCTCTCCCATGTACATTTTTCTGAATACGAAAGAATTCAAATGGGCTTATTATCTGGTACTTATAGGTGTTGTACTCTATATCGTGTTCCAAGGAAAGAGAAAGCAAAGACCGATTCCCGTGGTTCTACCTTTAAAGAACCAGACTTTGGCATTTACCCGAACCATCGCCGACATGTATTATGAAAAGGGCGATAGCAAAGCGATGGCCGAACATAAAATCGATTATTTTATGGAGTACATACGGTCTAAATTCTATTTGGGCTCTATAGGAAACGAAAAAGAGTTTTATCATAACCTAGCGGCTAGAAGCTCTCATAGCCCTGAAGAAATAGAGAAACTTTTTTCATTTATCGAACACTTGAGAAATCGAGAAAATACCTCAAACGATGAACTTCAAAAACTGAATTCATCCATAGAAAAATTTAAAAAGCAAGCCCATGGAAAATAATGAAGCTTCTAACGAAGACCTAAATTTTAATAACCGTATAGACCTAGAAGGCCTAAAGGCGGCGGTAGCTAATATTAAGCAAGAACTTGGTCAAGTCATTGTAGGTCAAGAAAACTTTATCGAGCTGTTGATTGTCGCTCTTTTGGTCGATGGCCACGTTCTAATAGAAGGTGTACCAGGTATTGCAAAAACGGTAACCGCCAAGCTGTTCGCCAAAACTTTAAAGACCGATTTCAGTCGTATTCAATTCACGCCCGACCTTATGCCTAGCGATATCTTAGGTACTTCTATCTTCAGTACAAAAACCTCTGAATTTGAATATAAAAAAGGTCCGATCTTTTCGAACATAGTACTTATTGACGAAATCAATAGGTCACCCGCCAAAACCCAAGCCGCCCTTTTTGAAACTATGGAAGAACGTCAAATTACTATGGATGGGCATACCTATACCATGGAAGCCCCTTTTATGGTGCTCGCCACCCAAAATCCCATAGAACAAGAAGGCACCTACGCACTACCTGAAGCACAATTAGATCGCTTTCTATTTAAAATAAAAGTCGACTATCCATCACTTGAAGACGAGGTGAAAATAATTCAAAGTCATCATGAAAGAAAAGGGGTCAAACCTCAAGATACGATACATGGCATTTTAAATACTGAAGAACTTGCTGAGTTCAAATCCAAAATTCAAGAAGTAATCGTTGAAGAAAAGATTATAAAATACATAGCGGAAATTATAACAAAAACGCGCAATCACCCCCATTTGTATCTCGGCGGCTCTCCTAGGGCTTCTATAGCGACATTGAATGCCGCAAAAGCTTTTGCGGCCATAAACGGTCGTGATTTTGTTATACCCCAAGATATTAAAAATGCCTTGGCCCCTGTACTAAACCACCGGGTCATCTTGACCCCAGAACGTGAGATGGAAGGCATGACCCCAGAGAGCGTTATTCAAATGATCACAGAATCGGTAGAAATTCCTCGTTGATACATGAAGTTTCTAAAATCGTTTTACATACATAATACGTTTTTTAGATATATAGCCGTTCTTGCGGCTAGTTTCGTTTTGTCGTATTGGTTTCCGGTCATATATCCCATTTCTTGGTTATTGACACTTCTGCTCTTCTCCCTATTCTTATTCGATATCTATTTGCTTTACCGGCCCCATTCGGCTATAATGGCCAAAAGAGTACTGCCAAAAAAGCTCTCCAATAGCGATTACAACCCCCTAAAAGTAAATTACCGCTCAAGCTATAATTTCAAGACCTATGTAAGTATTATCGATGAATTACCGGTTCAATTTCAGAAAAGGGATTTTGAACATCGAAGTGTTCTTGACAAAAATGAAGATTACCAATTTGAGTATAGTCTAAGACCGGTCGAACGTGGTGAGTATCATTTCGGCAGTCTCATTGTGTTCGCCTCTTCCCCCTTAAAAATAATTAAGCGTAAATATGCTTTTGAGAAATATCGAACAGTACCGGTCTACCCGAGCATCATTCAGATGCAACAGTACGATTTTCTGGCCATCAGCAACCATTTGACCGAAATGGGACTCAAAAAAATGCGTCGCATCGGGCAAACCCAAGAGTTTGAACAGATAAAAGAATATGTATCAGGTGACGACATTCGTACCGTAAACTGGAAAGCGACCGCAAAACAAAATAATTTGATGGTCAATCAATATCAAGATGAAAAATCGCAACCTGTATATTCGATAATCGATACTGGGCGTGTCATGAAAATGCCCTTTAACGACCTTAAATTGCTGGACTATGCGATTAATTCTACCTTGGCATTCTCGAACGTAGCCTTAAAACGGCACGACAAAACCGGCTTGATAACATTTTCAAAAGGTATTGAAACCCATTTGCCCGCAGTTCAAAAGATAACACATCTAAATACCATACTTGAAAAGCTATACGGCATCGATACCTCTTTCACCGATTCTGATTTCGGACTGCTTTATGGACATGTAAAAAGGAAGGTAAGCCACAGAAGTCTACTTCTTTTCTACACTAATTTCGAACATATTTCTGCTCTTAGAAGGCAGCTACCTTACTTACTTGCTCTAGCTAAAAAACATGTTTTGGTAGTCATATTTTTTGAAAATACAGAGCTCGAGGACCTAATTACAAGTGATACAGAAGATATTCAAGATATCTATCATAAGTCCGTCGCCGAAAAGTTTTCTTTTGAAAAACAACTTATGCAAAAAGAGCTTCAGAAATACGGAATTCAAACCATACTTACCAAACCGGCAAACCTTACCCTAAAGACCATCAATAAGTATCTAGAAATTAAGGCAAGGGGCCTTATCTAATATATTATAGGTTTTTGCACGTTACGAACAAACCACTCCAACACTACAACCAATAACTTTCGAATATTTTAAAAATACAATCGAGATTTACAGAATATCGTAATTATTGAATTTGTTAATAACTTTTTGCCATGGTCTCGAGGTAAACTGCCCCTGAAAATACCGCTACTCAATCGATTAAGTACACACTCACCTTTTTTCTTTCGACCTTCAGATTACCCAAAATGGAGAAAAAAATTAATTATTAATCTATAAATTAGCCATCCCCTAAAGGTACAAAGTTGCCGTTTCTATCAAATCACAGAACTAAACCTAACTCATGAAAATGAAAGGCTTATCTAGCAAACAGTCGGGCAATTTAAGATTTCTATCTAAGCTGATAGGGCGAAAGCAAAAATCAAATTTTAGACTTGTCGATTTTAAGAACAAGCAGCATAAAACTGATTTTTTATTGAGACAAACCAAATGTAATCTAGAAATACTACCTCAAGGGGTTATGGTTGTCGGCAATTTTACCGAAAATGATACTATCATTCCAATTCTCAAAAATGAAATTGAATCAATTACAATTATTAGGGGCAAAGAAATTGTAGATACCTTTTACCTCTCCCCTATGTTCATTTTATCAAAATTAGGAATTCCGAATAGGATATCAAGACACTTAAAAGTCTACCCATCAGAATACAAAATTTCAGAGACCCGTATTAATATTAAGTGTGAAGAGTATCAATTGAAGCTTATTACAAGCGGAAACCGCTTTGCGAAATTACTGCGAAACTTTAAAAGAGCCGGTTATACCGATATGTTGGAATTGGTCGAGCGGCCTAAGCTAAATCTATTGCAATACAATAGGGCCATCGATATTTAAAGTAATTTATAAGTAACGTTTTCTAATCTAATTATGGCATTGCCCCCAACTATTTTGGTCTAAGGCAACAATAACTAATTGATTAGTTTTTAGTACCTTTTAGCGCTTAAAAAGTAATACCTTCCAACTTATGAAAATCAAGTTTATACCACTTTTAATAGTTCAACTATTTTTTTATTCTGGAGTTAACGGGCAAGAGCTTCATCTACTGGCAGAAACTTTCTTAGAAACTTTATCACCCGAACTACAAAAGAAGACGGTATTCGAACTTACCTCAGAAGAGCGTGAGAAATTTTATTACACTCCTGTATACAGAAAAGGATCGACTTTAAAAGAATACAACGAAGAACAGCAAACTGCTGCCCTAGCCTTGCTTCGTGCCTCGATAAGTTCTGAGGCCTACAAAAAGACTCAAGAAATTATGGAGTTGGAAAATATCTTATTGGTATTGGAGAACGATCCAAAAATGCCTGACGGTTCAGCAAAGCGAGATGCGTTGAACTATCATTTCTGGATTTTTGGCAAACCAGCTCAAGACCAATTTTGGGGCTGGCGTTTTGAAGGTCATCATATATCACTGAATTTCGTCGCATCTGAAGGCACTCTTGTATCTAGTACTCCTTTCTTTCTAGGTTCTAACCCCGGCAAGGTGCTCGAAGGAGAACAAAAAGGTCATGAGGTCTTAAAAAAAGAGACCGATTTAGGTTATGCCCTAGTAAATTCGCTTACTCCTGAACAACTAAAAGTGGCCCAATTTTCCGAAAAGGCGCCTTACGATATGTTTACCAGTAATCATAGTGAGGCCTCAAAATTAGGTCATTCGGGAATAAAATATTCTGAATTGAATTCAGAACAACAAGAAGCCTTCAAAACACTTTTACAACTGTATTTAGATAATTTTGAAGCAAAATTTTCAAAGACCTTTAAAGAGAATATCGATAAAGGTGGAATGCAACAGTTATCATTTGCGTGGGCGGGAAGTCTTGAACGCGGTGAGGGACATTATTATAGTATTCAGGGCCCTACCCTATTAATTGAATATGATAATACACAGAACAATAATAACCATGTGCACACCGTGGTTCGTGATTTTGAAAATGACTTTGGCGAAGATGTTTTAAAAGAACATTATGCCAATGACCATAACTAGACAAGATATTATCTAAATGTAATATGCGCATAGGCCAACTGAACAGAACATTTTATCTACTGGCCACATTTTTTTTGTCTGTTTCGGTAATATTAAATTTTTGCCTGAGCATTGCACTTACACAAGGGGGTATTATTACAAAATATCTAGAGAGTTATCCCATTTGGTTGTTAACATCAGGTGCCATTTATTTTACCGGTCTATTTTGTTTAGTCTTCTATTACTTTCATAAAAAATATTACGTAGCCTTTCTAGCCACTATTTTATTAGGTCTAGCGAGCTTTTGGTTTTTAGTAGTCAACTATTTTATGCTTACGGAACAAAGGCTTGAAGGTCGATTCATATCGGCCTATATTATCGTTCTATTGTCTTTTCTACTTTTTGGTATCAGTTTATTATTTTCAAAGGCCCGCGAAAAGTATTGGCTGAAAGTTGCCGGTATATTTATCTTTCTTATCGGAATTGCACTTACGATAACTTTTATTTGGAGCCTTAATCTAAAAGACTTTGATTTAAGGCGTTCTTTAGACGAGGTACATGGTATAATTCTCGTTTTCCTTTGGCTCACTCCGCTTCCCTTTATCTTGAATTTCAACGATGAATTAAAGGATGTAGAAGAACAGAAAATAGGCCCTTCACCAATTTTAAAGATTTCTTTGCTATTTATAGCAATTTTAGTGTTTATACCCACCATAAACCTTTTGCATGACTATAGCTCAAATAATTTACGGAATAAGACTCCTTCTGAATGGCAAAAAAAGCTTGCTTCTCCATTCGAGCCACATATATTTATCGATAGTACGGGCGCAAAGCTTCCGTATCGCTTGCTTAAACCTAAAAATTATAATCCCGATCAAGCATATCCGCTAGCTGTCTGCTTACATCATGGCGGTGGCAACGGAACCGAGAATATCATTCAGATAGCCACATCTGAGCTTGCCCAAACACTTTCCGAGCCCAAAAACCGAGAAAAGTATCCGACCTTTATTTTTGTTCCACAGGCTCCTCCCGGGTCTAGTTTTGGGGGCATTCCCAACTATCCGAAAATAGATGGTCTGGTTTTAGGGGCAATAGCCGAATTGGAACAGAAATATAAAATAGACGCAAAGCGACGCTATGTGATGGGGGTTTCTTTAGGTGGGTTCGGATCGTGGCATCTGGCGGGTACCCGCCCCGATCTATTTGCTGCGGCCATACCTATTTGTGGTGGCGGAAACCCCGAACATGCCAAAAATATGGCGAACATTCCCGTTTGGGCCTTTCATGGCGAAGAAGATTCGAATGTTCCCGTGCAACTTTCCCGAGACATGATAGAAGGTATGCGACAGGTCGGAGGCAGACCCAAATATTTCGAATTTGAAGGGGTAGGCCATGATGTTTGGCGAAAAGTTGATGAGACACCCGGTAAATTAGAATGGCTTTTCAGTCAGAAGAAAGACTGAAGAACTGCTGATTCTTGAATCTTCAATAGATTTTTCATTCTTAAAACCACCCCTGACATGTTCTGTCATTGGTCAAAATATCTTTGTGTCAAGTTTAATCTTAAAAACATAACATCATGACCAATGCAATTAACTGGTTCGAAATTCCGGTCAAAAATTTCGAGAGGGCAAAATCGTTTTACGCTACAGTATTAGCTGTAGAAATTAATGAGATTCCTATGCCCGATAGCAAATACGGGGTTTTCCCTTATGACTCCGACAATAATAAAGTCGGAGGTGCCATAATGCAAATGAATGGTGCCGAACCATCTGACGAAGGTGTAACGGTCTATTTAAACGGTGGTGACAACCTTGCTACTCCTTTGGCTCGTGTAGAAAAAGCGGGGGGTAAAGTACTTATTCCTAAAACCGATATCGGTGAAAACGGCTATATGGCCCATTTTCTCGATACGGAGGGCAATAAAATTGCTTTCCATTCTTGGAACTAGTTTTATAAGGCACCTCAACCCATCTTAGGTACATTTCGAATTCAAACGAAAGTACCTAAGATGATGGTTTATAACTTCAACCAGTTTCTTACCTTTAAAGATTATGTCTCAACTCTCAAGACTTATCAGTATACTCACCTTGTTAAAATCGAGACGCATTTTAACGGCAAGCGAATTATCCGATAAATACAATGTTAGCATTCGCACTATTTATCGCGACATTCAAAAACTCATAGAGTCTGGCGTACCTGTAATGACCATCGAAGGAAGAGGCTATTCTTTAATGGAAGGCTATACCGTAGCACCCGTTCAATTCACCGAAAAACAGGCCAACGCCCTGATTACCGCCCAACATTTAGTGAATAAGAGTAAAGATTCTTCATTTGTCAATGATTTTGAAGAAGCCTTGATTAAGATTAAATCGGTGTTTAGATCTACAATTCTTGAAAAAAGCGAAATATTGAATACTAAAATCCATGTATTCTCTAGACCGCAAGAAGAAATTGCCAGCAATGCACTATCTGAATTGCAGTTGGCCATAACCCATCTTAATTACGTAGAAATCAATTATAGAAAAGCGAACGACACTCATATATCGTTTCGTAAAATTGAACCTTATTCTTTTTTCTCCACCGACCAAAAATGGATTTTAATTGCATGGTGCCACCTTAGAAACGAATACAGGGCCTTTCGTTTAGACCGTGTACAACATTTTAAAATTCTTCAAGAGCACTTTGAAGACCGTAAGTTTAGTATTCAAGACTACTTTCAATCTTGCCCCTATAACTTTGATAAAAACGAAAGAATACCCAAGGCAGAGAATACTTATACAAGTTCATTTGAGTCAAAATAATTTTGACAAACCTGAAAGCTATTTCCTATCTTAATACTTCAACTAAAATGGTATAGAAGTTATGGATTCAAGCTTTAAGAAAATTTATTCAGGCAACCGATTTACTGTACAGCGAATTGAGGCTAAACTACAAGAAGTTGATATAAAAGCGGTGATAAAAGATGAATCGGAATCTGCTAGATTGGCGGGTTTTGCGGCAAATGTCGATGGTGCATTAGAAGTATTTGTTCACACAGATCAATTTGATAAGGCCATGATGATCGTGAGGGCCATTTCTGCCCAGCAAGCAGATTAACGATAACGTTGTCGAAAACTCGAACTATCTCTAAAGAATTCCCTATTTTTATCGGCTAAGTGCATTCAAAAACCAAATTCAATTCAATGAGAATTACCACCAGACTCAACTATCTGCTATCTATTAGCGCCTTATTTCTACTATTAGCCTCATGTGATTCAAAACCCGAAAAACCAAAAGAATCTCCACTAGTTATTCGTGAAGACTCGCTGACCGAAGTGTCAAGGGCTAAAGAGATTCTTGAAAGCATCACTCCTAAAGTTGCGGAGGGCCTTGAACTAAGCCTATGGGCTTCCGATTCTTTGGCTCCCGACCCGATTGCCATGCAAATGGACAAGTATGGTAGGGTTTACCTAACCCGTACCAACAGACAAAAAAATTCTGAATTTGATATTAGGGGATATAGAGATTGGATGACGCCCTCCATCGCACTTGAATCTCCTGAAGATCGAAGAGAATTTCTTCATCAAACTTTCGCACCTGAAAAAAGTGAGGAGAACGAATGGCTAAAAGATTTAAATGGAGATGGCAGCCATGACTGGAAAGACCTTGCCGTAGAAAAGGAAGAAGTCTGGATGCTTGAAGATAGTAATGACAACGGAATTGCCGATAAAGCCACTCGAATTTTAGAAGATTTCAATGATGAAATCACAGATGTTGCCGGAGCTCTTTTGGTACGTGACGAAGATGTTTTTGTAGGTGTAGGCCCAGATATGTGGCGCTTGACCGACACCAATGACGATTTGGTTCTAGATGAAAAAACTTCGATAGCCAATGGTTTTGCGGTACACATCGGTTTTGGTGGTCACGGTATGTCGGGCGCGATTGAAGGCCCAGATGGCAAGATTTATTGGGGCATTGGTGATATCGGTGCCAACCTGACTACAGTAGATGGCGAAAAACACAAATACCCTAACCAAGGGGTTATTGTACGTAGCAACCCTGATGGTAGCAACTTCGAGGTTTTTGCAAGAGGACTTAGAAATACCCATGAATTTGTTTTCGATGCCTACGGAAACATTATTTCTTCTGATAATGATGGAGACCATGCCGGTGAAAGCGAACGTTTAGTGCATATTGTTGAGGGTTCCGATGCAGGGTGGCGCGCCAATTGGCAATATGGTAAGTATACCGACGACAAGAATAATGGTTATAGCGTCTGGATGGACGAGAAACTTTATGTTCCGCGTTGGGAAGGTCAGGCTGCCTATATCATTCCACCTATTCAAAATTTTCATAATGGCCCCACGGGTATGATTTATAACCCGGGCACAGCTCTCGGTAAAGATTGGTTAGATAAATTCTTCTTGGTAGAATTTGTCGGTAATCCCGATCGCTCGAACATTTGGTCTTTCGATTTAAAGCCTAAGGGCGCATCTTTTGAGCTTGATACCGACCAAAGTATTCTGAGCGGTGTATTGCCAACAGGTATACAGTTCGGCCCTGATGGCGCGTTATATTTGGCAGATTGGATCAATGGATGGGGAACAAAAAATTACGGTCGAGTCTGGAAATTGGATGTTGCCGATGGCAAAGACGATTTGGAGGCCCAACGAAAAGAGACCGAAAAGCTTATGGTGCTCGATTATGCGGAACAATCGACTGAAAAATTGGTTGAGCTTCTCGCCTACCCAGATATGCGAATTCGCAAAAGAGCCCAATTTCAATTGGTGAAAAATGGCTCTGACGGATTTAAGGCACTTGAAGAAACTGCCAAAACCGATAAAAATCAAATGGCCCGAATTCATGCCATATGGGGTATTGGGCAACTTGCCGCAGAAGATATCGATAAAGCCACGGTTTTAATGAATCTTCTTAATGATAATGACAAGGAAATAACCGCCCAGGCCCTAAAGGTTTTAGGTGATGTAAAATACAGTGAAGGTGGTTCAAGCTTCATTTCTTTATTGAAAAGCGAGAATGCCAGGGTCAAGTTTTTTGCAGCTCAAGCGTTGGGCAGAATCAAGCATGATGCAGCCATTCAACCACTATTGGATATGATTGCCGAAAATAATGACGAAGATCTTTATTTAAGACATGCAGGTGTACTCGCTTTGACCCGAATAGGAAAAACCGAACCTTTAGTTGCCTTAGCAGACAACGAGAATAAAAGCTTACGTATTGCCGCAGTACTCGTACTTAGAAGATTAGAGAATGAACAAGTTAAAATGTTCTTGAACGACAAAGACGAATATATCGTAACGGAAGCGGCAAGGGCGATTAACGATGACTGGTCTATTGAAGAGGCGCTTCCAGACTTGGCAGCAATGCTCAACTCAAAAGAATTTACTTCAGAGCCGTTGCAACGAAGGGCTATCAATGCAGCCCTACGTGTTGGTGGCGATAAAGAACTTGAAAATTTGATCGCTTTTGCCAAGAGACAGGATATTTCGAATGCCTTACGGGGTGAGGCCTTGGCCACAATCGGAACTTGGGCTGAGCCATCTGTTCTTGACCGTGTAGATGGTAGATATAGAGGCGAAATCAAAAGAGAGGTCAATACTGTAAAAGAGAAAATTGAAAAAGATATACCGGACTTTATAGAAGATAGAAATCCGGAAATCTTGATCGGTATTTCCAAGACATTGGCAAATTTAGGAGTTGATAGCTACAACGATAAGCTGTATGCCATCATGAAATCGAATAAATCTCCAGAGGTACGTTCCGAAATTTTGAAGGCATTGGGAGAGTTGGAATTCGATAAAATCGAGGGTGCCATGCAATTGGGAATGAAAGATAATGACGTGGCAGTTCGTACTACAGCAGTAGGTCTTATTCCACATTTAGACATCTCAAAAGAAAATTTACCCAATGTGGTCAACCCCATATTCAAGAGCGGTTCGGTACGTGAGCAGCAAAGAATGTTAGGGGTACTAGGTGAATTACCACTTGAGAAAAGTGGCGATGTACTAGAAGGTCTAATTGCTCAGGCCAA
Organism: Pseudozobellia sp. WGM2; assembly: GCF_017810075.1. Lineage (GTDB taxonomy): Bacteria > Bacteroidota > Bacteroidia > Flavobacteriales > Flavobacteriaceae > JADNYK01. The sequence goes on along the minus strand of NZ_JADNYK010000008.1, from coordinate 98,341 downwards.
AAGCAAAAAATTGGACCAGAGTGTGATACTCGACCTTATCGAGGCTGTACAAAGCACAGAATCGGAACCACTTATCGCCCAAATGGAAGAATTGAAAGGCGACGGAAATTCTACAGAAGCCTTCAAAGAAACTTTGGTAGGTGGCAACTATAGAGCGGGTTCTAGAGTTTTTAACAACAATCCCACCGCACAGTGTACCCGTTGCCATGCTATTGGTGGCGCAGGGGGTAATGTTGGCCCTCCGTTAGAGAATATCGGAAACATTCTTACAAGAGAGCAGATTCTTGAATCTCTAATCGAACCAAGTAAAAGATTGGCCCCGGGTTATGGTAGTGTTTCGTTGACCTTGAAAGATGGGCAAGTAGTAAACGGACTTCTAGAACAAGAAAATGAGCACGAGTTGATCTTAAGAACCAATGATGCCGAACCGTTAGAAATTCCCATTTCACGAATCGATAAGCGTGAAAACATGCCATCAGCAATGCCCGCCATGGGAAAAATGATTACAAAAAGAGAGTTACGAGATTTGATCGAGTTTCTTTCTGGGCAAAAACAAGAACCGGCCTCATAAGCCAGCAGTTTCCTTTTTGGCCAAATTAAATTCCGACATCAAATCGGCTACGATAGTGGCAGCTGGTTTGATGTCGTTAATTATTGAGGATACCTGACCGATTTCAAGTTCACCCTCTTCCATATCACCCTCGAACATTCCGCGTTTGGCACGCCCCTTTCCCAATATATTTTTAAGCTCTTCAATAGATGCACCCTGGGCGTAAGTCTGTTGAACATCCTCATAGAACTTATTCTTTAGCAATCGAACGGGAGCCAATTCTTTAAGTGTCAAATGGGTGTCACCCTCTTTCGCTTCAATAATCTTTTGCTTGAAAAGGTCGTGGGAAGAAGCTTCTTGGCTGGCGACAAATCGACTGCCCACCTGCACGCCATCAGCACCTAAAATCATGGTAGCCAATATGCCTCTTCCGGTAGCTATTCCACCTGCCGCAATCAAGGGAATTTTAATTTTTTCCTTCACAGCCGGTATGAGGGTCAAGGTCGTTGTTTCATCCCTACCGTTGTGTCCACCAGCTTCAAAACCCTCGGCCACTATAGCATTTACACCTGCCTCTTCTGCCTTTTGGGCGAACTTCACACTACTTACCACGTGCACCACCGTAATGCCCTTATCCTGTAAAAAAGAAGTCCATTTTTTAGGATTTCCTGCGGAAGTAAAGACTATTTTAACCCCGAGTTCTACAATAATCGCCATCAGTTTATCCACGTCAGGATAAAGCATAGGCACATTGACTCCAAAAGGTTTCGTGGTCGCCTGCTGACATTTATGTATGTGTTCCCGTAAAACTTCGGGATACATGCTTCCCGCACCCAAAACACCCAATCCGCCTGCATTGGAAACCGCCGAAGCCAATCGCCAACCACTGGCCCAGACCATACCCGCCTGAACAATCGGGTATTCAATTTCAAAAAGTTCAGTGATTTTATTGGGCATGGGTAAAAATTTTATTTACGTGAAAATACTTGTCAGGTCGAGCGGAGTCGAGACCTCCGCAAATTGGGTAAAAAACAATACCTCTCGACTACGCTCGAGGCGGCAGCAATCAGTTCTGGGAAATTACAAAATAACTGCACAAACCTGATGACCAAAAAATGTCAGGTCGAGCGGAGTCGAGACCTCATCAAACTGTGAAACAATAACCTCTCGACTGCGCTCGAGGCGACAGCAATCAGTTCTGGGAAATTACAAAATAACTGCACAAACTTGATGACCAAAAAATGTCTGGTCGAGCGGAGTCGAGACCTCATCAAACTGTGAAACAATAACCTCTCGACTGCGCTCGAGGGGACACCAATCGGTTTTAAATATCCAAAATGACCTCTAGACTACGTTCGAGGTGTTATCGTCTAACCTTAAGCGATCACTCCCGAACCCAAAAGCTCATCGCCCTGGTACCAGGCTACAAACTGCCCTTCTGTAATGGCAGATTGTTTTTCTTCAAAATCTACGTACATGCCCCCATCAATTTTGTATAAAGTGGCTTTTTGTAGCGGTTGACGGTATCGAATGCGTGCCATCACCTCCATCTGTCCATCTACCTGCAAAGCCAAATCGGTTCGTACCCAATGCAGTTCATCATCGTTTACGAAAAGGGTTCTGCGATACAACCCAGGATGCGACTTGCCTTGACCGGTATAAATTACATTCTCATCGACATCGGTTTCAATCACAAATAGCGGTTCTTTTGTACCACCAACATCCAAACCTTTGCGTTGCCCTTTTGTAAAATAATGAGCCCCTTGATGCATGCCTACAATCTTCCCATCCTCTATATGGTAGACGGGTTTGGTAGCATTAAAAGCCAACTCATCTACCTTGGAAAGAAATTGGGGTGTTTCTTTTTGATATTGGGCCGTTTCAGATGGTACTTCAACGATTACTCCCTTTTTGGGCTTCAATTTCTGCTGTAAAAATTCAGGAAGTCTTACCTTCCCGATAAAACAAAGCCCTTGTGAGTCTTTTTTATCTGCTGTTATCAAATCATTATCTGCAGCGATTTTACGTACTTCGGGTTTGGTCAACTCCCCTATCGGAAAAAGTGTACGTGACAACTGCTCCTGCGATAATTGACATAAAAAGTACGATTGATCCTTATTGCCATCTACACCCGCCAACAACTGAAAAGTCTCTTCTCCATTAGCATTGGTCAAAATACCTTTTCGACAATAATGGCCCGTAGCTACGTAATCGGCCCCCAATTGAAGTGCTATCTTCATGAAGACATCGAACTTAATCTCACGGTTACAGAGCACATCGGGGTTTGGGGTTCTCCCCTTTTGGTATTCATCGAACATATAATCTACGATACGTTCTTTATACTGCTCGCTTAAATCAACCGTTTGAAAAGGAATGCCCAACTTCTCCGCAACGATTAGTGCATCGTTACTATCCTCCAACCAGGGGCATTCTTCAGAAATAGTCACGGAATCATCGTGCCAATTTTTCATAAAAAGGCCGATTACATCATACCCCTGCTCTTTTAAGAGATAAGCGGTTACGCTTGAATCTACACCTCCGGAAAGCCCAACAACTACCTTTTTCATTGCGTTAGAATTAAAAGGCAAAATTAAGGATTCTTGGGGAATTTTCGGTTGAGGTTGAAATGGGGTGAAATTGAATTTAAAGAAATTGAATAAGGCCTTTTATAGGAGCCATAGGTGGGCGTAGTTCTTTATTCAATAAGATGATTTAATATTTCTTCTTTAATTTGTTTAATTAATGCTAGTTGATTTTTCACATCTTTTAGATTTTGATGCGAACTAATTCCGCCATTTTTACTCATTTGTATTTGCATACCTTTGTAGGGAATTGTTATACTGGATAAATCAGCGCCATCATTTTTCAATTGTTCAAATAGAGGTTCATTTTTTAAATCAGCTCCAAAAAGTGCTGACGAAGACACTCTTGAACTTACTCCTTTAAACCAAGCACCTGTATATTGTTCAGTATGTTTATGTAATTGGTTAAGGTCTAATTCTATTTCTTTTAACTCAATCCCTAATGAGGAATCCTTTTTAAAAGTCCTAAGTAAATCTTTGATTACATTACTGCTCTCACATAAATATGCATATCCTTCTTCTGGATTGCAATACATTTTAACCGTAAAAGTTTTTTTGTATCCATTAAGTTCCATTTTTACGGGTTGATTGTCAACAAAACCAAAAGCTAATCCTTTATCCTTAATAAGCATTTCGTGCTCTATTTCGTAATACTCAAACCCGTGATATGCAGTAGCTATGTTTCGAATGGAAGTTTGTTTTTCCTCTGTAAATCCAGGAAGTGTCAAATTATAATTTTTATGCCTTTCTTGACCTGTATGAATACTAGGAAACTTTAAAATATTTACTAATCTGTATGTATTCATATCTCAATTTGTAAACTCAAATAATCTTTGGTTGTGTCAAAAAGCTTATTTATTGAGTTAGATTTTATTATTAATTGATTTTTATTGACACTTACAATATTCTCATTGTTTGGAATTCTAATAGAAAAGTTAAAATTATAAATTGATTGTTCTGGTAATTTTTTTATCCAATAACTGTAAAAAGGACTTGTTTTAGGATATTCGATAATCAAATCAAATTTTTTGGAATCACTAATGATTGAACTCAATGAGTTTTCAATTACTTCAGTAACCTCAATTAATTCGTTTATTGTAGGTTTTATTCTTTTAGTCGGTACTATTAACCTAGTTGAAAATAAATTTATTCTAGAAGTTTCATTATTTGTGATTTGCAATCTGAATAAGTAGCTGTCTTTATAGATAAACTCAATAAAATCCTCATATTCTTTGTTTATTGAAATATTCAATCTTTTTAAATTTTTTATAAATAGAATTTTGTCAAATTCATTTTCTTGCTCAATAAAATATGAAAACCTCCAAAAAGTATGGTCTTGCTTAAACCATTGAAAAATTCGGTTAATTGCAAAATGAAATTTTAAGTTAAGATTATATAGTAAAAGAATTACCGAAATCGAATAAGAAGAAATAGTAAATATTGTATCAAATTCGTTCCAAATTGGTTTAATACTATCTTTAAATAAGACGTAAATCAAAAGTGGTACGATTAAAATAATTAGAACTATTATTGGTTTAAATTTCATTTTTTTTGTTCAAATTACGCACAACACTTAGATACCTCAAACTCCTCAATATCTATGCGTCTGTATTTTGGTACTATCCAAATCTAAAATTCTGGTGTTTTGTATTTCAAAATAATCAACATATAATCATATGGTTGCTAATTTGATATGCTGGGGGGAGAGTTTTTAATCCAAAGGATTACAGTCTAAATATAGGAAAAATCTTATCGTAAAAAAATAGTTACATTATTTCGGGTGAAGGCTTTCTTATTAGGGGAAGGCTACAGTAAGACCGTCTCTTAAAGCATGGATATTTAGCGGCTACTCGAAATAGTGGAAAGCTCTGTGCTAAATCTTTTTGAGCAAATAGAAATTTTCGTTTAAAATCAACTCTTTAGCTTGTCTTACCTTGTTCCCATACTTTTTTGAAAGGCTAAAATAGTCTTGATGGTCAATCAATTTATAGTTTTTCTGGCAGCGGTAATAGTTGTCTTCGACAGTTTGACAAGCACTTTCGCTGGTCTTTGAAACATTTTGGTTCATAAAACTCAATAAATTTTTAAAAGCTTGAGTTTCCTTTATTGTTTCCTGAAACGAAGCACTGCCTATATAATCTCCATTTTGTTGAATTGCATTAAAAAAGGTAAATAAATTATCCGTTTCTTTTCTATTTAAAAAAAACAGAACCCCTTCGACCAGAATGAAACTCGACATATTGACCTTTATAGCATTAATTTTCGATAATAATTCCTCTTCGTAATTTTTGCTAAAATCAACACCGATAAAATGAATATTTCTTTTTGGCAGTATATTTTCCTTTTGCCAATTTTGGATTTTATCCTTCTTGAAATCAACTATTTCAGGCTTATCGATTTCTATGTGAATCAAACTTTCATTCAATAAAAAAGGATACATGCTAAACCCACTTCCAAAATTTATCAATACTTGAATTTCTTGTCTTTGCACCAAATTTCTTATTACCTTTAAGAAGTATCTGTTTCTAAGGCAATGAGTATAAGATTCCTCAGAAGAAACTTGGTCAAGATATTTATCGACCCACTTTCCCGTTTTTGGGTTTTGCCACAATCTCGCAAAATTGTCTTGACTTAAACTTTCGTCCATAGACCTGAAAGTAGAAGTCATGAACGCTGTTTCATGTATTTCGATATTTTCTTTTGCCATAAGTTTTTAACTATATTCAATGGATCTATCGTGAGAACATAATCTTGCGGCATCTATTTAATTTATTGATATAAAACATATCTAGGTGGTTGAAGTCCATTAAGTCGCATATAAACAAGCATTTGCCCTCTATGATGGGTTATATGGTCAGCAAGCAATAACAAAATCTGCCTTTTTGTTCTGTCCGCACCAAAATAGTCCAATCTTTCTTCAAGTCTATTCGGGTCAAAATTTGCAATGAACTCTATCGTTTTGTCAAATGTCTCACTGATTTTTGCAATCATCTCTTTCTTCGACTTTTCATCGACCTTTAGTTCTGTATCGGTTTCCCAATCTCTCGCTTCACGCCCTCCCATTAATGATTCACTGTGCCAATCCATCGCCCACGCAATATGCATTAAATTCTCCGCAAAACTCATTGATTCAGAGGTTGCCTTAAATTCATATTTATTTTCTGGCATCGTTTCCGCTATAAGAATTAAATATTCCTTCGATTTTTCCAATCGTTCTAGATATTCTTTGATGAAGTCACTTTCCTGTGCAAAAATCGGCTTTGCCAAAGAAGAGAAAAGCATTACCGAGGTCAGAATTAATAGATGTTTTAGGTTTCTCATTTGGTTCAATTATTGTTTCCGTTCAGTTTGATGCCAATGAATGGCAGTGCTGTACTATGTGAAGTCATACGATTGAATTTTTGTTATTGAACTCAATGCCTTGTTTTACAGTTACTTGTGGTGATTTTTTATTACCACCCGAGCGCGGTAACGTTTTATAATTGGAATCGGTCGGAGTTTTGAAGCATGTTCGTGTCTGCCATGGGAATAGTTGATTTGAAAAACAAATACTCGCAAACCGCAGAACCCCAATTGTCTTAAGTTGTGTATGAACGGTGTTTACTTTTTATATATTTCTTTTAATTCGGCATCAATCTCAGTACCACTCCATAAAACTGGGTTGTCATTTCCGTTGAATAAAATCAAACCCCAAGCTTTTTCCATTTTCGTCAAATCAATAGTAAAGTCAGACTCGTCCGCCTTAATTAATCTGATATATCTTTTCTCTCTCGGTGCGTAAAATGTTGGAATATCTAGTTTTTCTAACGTATCAATAGCCACCTGCTCATAATATTGATTGTCACTAACGACTTCATCCCAATTATCGCCCATTTCTAATTGTTTTTTATTAATCCATGATGTATCTGGAATCACTGAAATCGCACAGATTTCATCAATCAATCGCACTTGGGATGTATCATTAATATGAACTATAGCTTTTGCAAAATCGAGCTTTATATGACTCTGGGAACGTTCATCCTCTAATTGCCCGTCTTGCACAGTTAATGTATCGGTATCTGCCTGTTTTGATTCTTCTACTGTTTCTGCCTTGGCTGTACTATCAATATTGTCATTTGCCTCCAATTGATTTTCAGTCTTATTCTTTTGGTTTGATTGACAAGAATTAAGAGTCAAGATGAGGCTTAATCCAAGCAAGAAGAAGTGTCTAATCATGCCATGTTTTATAATCATATCGTTAATTTTCATATATGCAGGTATAAAATTGCCGTACAACGCAGGGCCATGTATACCCATGTGGTTGAATTTTTGTTGACGTACCCTAAGGTACGTAAAAACGGAAATACAGGGGAGCACGCCAGAACGCCAATGGGCATTGATTTGCACATTTTTCCTCGATGGCACCTGAAAGTGCTAAATAGTTGATGGTTTCTCATCCTACGATCTACACACTCTGAAATGGTCCTGATAGCCCCTCAAAGATGAGACTGCTAATACCTGTATAAAATCGAAAAGCCTCGTGAAGAGTCTCACAACCGTTCAATTTTTTAAGAGATCAAGTACTGGTGCAACGGTTACCGGTGCTATGGCCAGTTTTCCTGCTAATTTTACCTTTGTAAAATCTGTTAAAGACCGTGCAGACGATCATATGTTAAAAGCAAAACCCAGAAAAAATTTCTGGGTTTAAAAATAAATAGGAAAAGTTTATTTATTTCCCCGAAGGGGGTTGTAGTGTGTAGCCCATAGACGTCATCACATTCAATTGATCGTAATAATGGGCCATCATCGCAATTTTACCATTTTTTAAAAAACAGGTTACCTGGGCGGGTATCGCAATCTCTTGACCTGTTTCTTTATGGCTAATGGTATCGGTAGTCCAAACCATGACCCACTCGCCCTCGTTTATTCCACCAGTTACTTTTATGGGTGCATATGAGGTGTTTTTGTCAATCGTATGTTTAGTGGTTGCGAAACTTTCCTTATAATATTCAGATAACTGTGTGGGGTTCATTTCGTTTGAAAAACCTCCAGTTAATCCATAGATTTTTGCATCATCTGCTAATTGTGCTACCATAGTTTGCAGATCTTCGTTTTGAAGTGCATTTACGTAATTCGATACGGTGGCCACATTGGTTTCGGCGTTCTCGAACTCCATAGTAGCTGAAATTTCTTGTGCGCTAAAGATTGACGGAGTGAAAAGTGCAGCAAGCGTAAAAAGCATAATCTTCTTAATTGTTCTCATAATATATAGGTATTGGTTATTATTCTACTCAATTGGTTATTTTACAACAAATGGGGGAATAATGTATCTGCCAACAAATACTAGGGGAACTAACTTGCTTTATTAAAATATCTAAACTATTAAATTTTTTAGACTTAAATTAAAAATATCATAAATAATTGAATTTTAATGATTTAGATTAACATGGTGTTCCTATTATAAAATGCCTAAAAATATTATTTTATGCTTGGCTAAATGCTCCGCAAAATACGGAAACGATGTGTTTAAAAACTCAGCCCATTTTGTATTTAGTTTGTGTTACCTGCTGCCCTTATTTACTCTTCTTGTTTGTATATTATTCTTTCAAAACGCTTTCGATTTGATTTATATCTCCATCAATTAATTTTGGGATTTCTATTCGTAATATCCTACACATTAATGGATAGAGATGAATGTTTTTTATCGAAGGTATTTCATAACCATTTTTAAAGGCAGGTCCATTAGCATAAAATATCCCATGCATTTCTTTGTATTTGCTATCATAACCATGAACTCCAAAGGTTGTAACACCCTCTTCGATAAGAGCGTCTTTGCGTTTTTGATTCCAAAAATGATAACCGTAATCCGGGATTAACTGTATTGCACCCCAGTTTTTATTTTTTGGGATGTACTCAAAACCTGGTACATTTTCAGTTTTATAAGCTTTGAAATTAGTTTCCTTATTTTTTAAATACTGTAGTACAGAATCTATTTCAACATCTTTTTTCGGATGAATATTTACTATAGTACCATTTTCAATTGTCATGAACAAGTCATCGTTTTCGATAGCATCTATTGGTATTATTTTGTTGGTAGACTGGTTTCCCATGCCATGATCAGAGACTATCATCATATTTACAGGAAGACCGGTTTCCGAAATTGCTTCAAATAAATCGCCTAAATTCTTATCTAATTCAAACAATGCCGTTTTCAGTTTCTCGTCATCATTAGTACCGTAATCGTGTCCAACTTTATCCATATCACCAAAATATAATGTAATAAAATGTGGTCTGGATTTCTCTTTCAAGTTCAACCAATGTATTGCTTGGTCGACTTTTTCATCATTTGTGACGCTACTATCAAATGTATAATAGTATGTAGGTCGTATTCCTTGAATAGCTGCTTCTGTACCTACAAAGAAATAACTGGCAGTTACAATATTTGCCTTATTTGCCTCTACCCAAATCGGTGAACCTCCATAAAAGCTTCCATCTTCTGCCATTCCCGGACTTCTTTTATTAAAAAGCGTGTCTTTCTTATAATCATAAAATATATTTCCTATGATCCCATGCCTGTCAGGATAAAGCCCAGTAGCAATGGTATAATGGTTTGGAAATGTTTTGGTTGGAAACGAGGGTATCAATGATTCTGCCTTAACACCATTTTTAATGAAGGCACTCAAATTTGGAGGCTGATATTTTTCCACATAATCCCATCTCAAACCATCAAGGGAAATTAAGATTAAATAAGGCTTTTTTCGGGCAGTTTTTGAGTCTGTTTTCGCATTGAAATGAGACGGACTTACTATTTTTTTATTACAAGAAATCAATAAAATCGTTCCAATAATAAAAACTGATGTAACAAATACTTTTCGTTTTATCAACTCGGTTGATCTTTAGAGGTTGTAGGTAACGGCTTTGGCTAGTGGTTTAGCACTCAACCTTGCAAGTACACACCAACTTTGAAAATCCGCAGCAAGTTCCAAAGAAGGCTCGTACTGGCAACTAATTTTATACGGCATTATGCACATGTTTTATTTAATTATTGGTAATTCTAAAAATGATAGGTATGTTTTATTCCTATAAATACTCAAAGTTGGTATTCCTTCGGTCGGAACTTTGTTAAACGTATCCTTATCCGCTCCAGCAAGCGCAATTCTTATAGCATGTCCTTTCTTGATGAGAATAGATGTTGGATGCAATTTAAAGCTAACTTCTTCAATTTCATCAATGGGCATAGGTGATGCATCCGACTTCTTAAATGAATGATACGGTATCTTATCCAACATATCATTTTTAGCTAATTTTCGGTGTTCGAGCAAAAGCCCTCCTTCTGTGATATATCTGCTTTTTCCATCTGGGTCAACATCTTCTAAGTAGACAAAAATGCCCCCTTCTTGGTGTGTAGACGACAGACTAAGAGAAATTACCGGTGTTCCTGTGATTTGAAGCGATTCTTTAAGAGGTGTGGTCGTATACGTTAGCATTAAAGAATCGGCAGCATTGCGATTATCAAGGTTAAGAATTGGTTTTCCCATTTGGGTTGTCCATCTATTGTTTGTGCCCGTACTTACCGAAAAGTCAACCAGATATTTATCCATACCCTGAGGTTCATCAGGTTCTAAATTATCTAATTTTCCGTCGGCATTTAAATAGTATTTAATTCTTTCTTGGTTCTCGGGCGGCCAAATATCAGATTGTTTAAACGATTCTTCTCCAAAATTATAGTACTTAATGGTCGGCCAATCCTCTACTCCTTTGTCTTTTTCTTTTAGGTAATGGTCAAAGAAGTCCAATCGAAGTTTAAGTTGTTCATTAGCCGAAGGAACAGGATCTACCATTTTATCGGAAACAATAAAAGGGCTGGCATGAGAACCTCCGCCATGTGAAGTTGGCATCATGACTACTTTCTGCGGATTATCAAAATGTTGCAATCGCAATAAAGTACCCTCTGCCGTACCAGCGTCCAACCAACTTGTAAGAACGAGCATGGGTACATTTGATTCTGAAATTTCCTTTTTCCAATGCACGGGGTCAAGTTCTTCGAATTTAAAATCCCCAAATTTGGAATCTTTGTATGGTGCTGCAGTCAGGGCTTCTAATACAATTGGGTTGTTTTTATGTTCTTTGATTGCATCTATTGGAAAATCTTCACCCACACGCCTCACACTAGCACCGAGATTCTCCACGGAATTTTGGTCCAACCAATTAACATATTGACTCCATGCCGCTATAAAACTTGTGGCAAGCATTCCATAGGGTCGACTTGGGCTTTCATATACGTCAAAATCTGACCACCCAGGTATAACCGCTTTAATGGCTGGGTGTTGGATAGCACATAAAAGTTCGGCCGTTGTACCAGAGTAAGAGGTGCCATAGGCACCGACTTTACCATTAGACCATGGTTGGTTCACGACCCAATCAACAATGTACCAAGCATCTTTAACTTCTGTAGGCGTGTATTCTCCTGTCCGAACTCCATATGAAGCACCTGTTCCCCTGACATCAACTTTTGCGAGGATGTAATCATGGTCAAGAAAGTTCTTGTCAACTTTTCCGAGTGAAGCAATTGGCGTTCCTGTTTTCGGGTCTTCTTTGCCCCTCCAGTATCGGGTAAATTCAAAGAGCACAGGAAGTTTTCTATTTTTATAATTATCTGGGAAGTAAACATCGATAGCCAACTTGGTTCCATTGACAGCAGGCACGTAGTAAGACTCAACATTATTTGCTTGAGAGAAACCGAATTGATTTACTGAAACAAAAAAGAGTATAAATAAAAATCTTTTAGCTGTCATATTCTGATTGGATTAGATTGGGCATTGCGGTTTTTGTATGAAACGTAGCGCCGAAAATAAGCAGTTACTTTTCAGATGAACACAAACTGAATTTTTATTTTTTGTTTTTACTTTTCTATTCGAAAAGCGAAATTTGAAAATTTGGCGATTTTTGTAAACAAGTACCGACCTCTCATTTTTGCAATTACTAGCAACGTTTATACACGGTGTCATCAGTAGTTTTTATTTCACCAATGATAAATATTTACCTCTATTCTCATACATTACCCAAATATCAATTAAAAGCAATAGTATAGCGATAGGTAATCCACTGGGTGCATAAAAAATGTTTGTTAGAAGTATGCCTATCATTATTGGAAAAATCACAATTGCACCCAGCGCTCTTGTTTTCGGAACAATAAATAATATTCCGCCAAGAATCTCAACAAAACCAACCAATGGCATAAGCCAGTTTATTTCCATAAATGCGGTCATTACCTTAATCATTTTCTCGGGCAGGTCATCAGGCATTGGCATGTAATTTAGAAACTTATTTAGCCCTGCGTTTATGAACATAAGTCCAAAAAGCAGGCTTACAATAAAAATTATTGTCTTTTTCATTAGTTTTTGTTTTGATAGTTAATCATCCAGTTAATACCATATTTATCGGAAAATTCTCCAAAATAAGAGCCAAAAAACATATCTGCCATTGGCATAGTAACATTGCCTTCAACAGAGAGTTCATTAAAAAGTCTGTCTGCTTCTTCTCTTGTTTCGGGTTCAAGACAAATGTGCATGTTGTTTCCTTGTTTGAGCGTAAAACCCATTTCTTTCGGGGCATCTGTTCCCATCAAAATGTGTCCACCAAGAATGGGAAGCTCTACGTGTAGTACCATGTTCTTGATGACATTTGAAACTGGTGGATATGCTGCATCAGCAGGGATATCACCGAAACGTTGAATGCCATTACCTATAAAATTAGTTTTAAAAACTGATTTGTAGAAAATAAATGCCTCTTCTGTGTTTCCAGAAAAATTTAAATAAGTGGTTACCCTAGATTTGTTGTTGGGCTTATTTTGTTTTCTTAATTGAAATTGCGCTTCTAAATATTGGTCAAGATTTTCCATTGCCATTGTAAATCCTTCTTTAAAGCCCATTTCAATAATTTTCTCTAGGTCTGAAAGACTTTCATAGGTTGCTGTAATCGTTACCAGTGTTGTATCAACATTTTCCGTGAAGACATTTGTCCATTGTGTTCTGGGCATCTCTTGGTTAACTGTTCCATTTTCATCACAAAATGCGTCTAAGCCCGAAAACATTGATTGATTGACAATTTTGAGATAGTCATTTTTACACCAATGACATTCTTGTTGTTTTTCACTTTGTGTGTTATACATTTGGTAAAGCCAACTGCCGCCTTCTCTAAAATCCATTGATTTGGTTTTAGTTTGATAGGGTTTTGGTGCCCACCATTGGTCGAGTATTTCCGGATTTGTCCATGCTTCCCAAACCAATTCAAGACTTGCGTCAAACTCACGTTGAACATGAACCGTGTTGTTTTTTTTGTTCACAGTAAAGTCGAATTGCAGATTACTTTTCATTTTTATTGTTTTTAAGTTTTAATAATAAATTGTCAAGTTGGTCGAATCGATCTTCCCAAATTTTTCTGAACTGTTCCAACCATTTATCTATTTCTTTCATTTTTTCGATTTTCAGCTCATAATATATTTCTCGCCCTTGTGGGGTAGCTTCAACCAGTTCGCACTCGTTCAAAATTTGAATGTGCTTTGAAATGGTAGGTCGTGCTGCATCAAAATTCTCTGCAATTGCCCCTGCAGTCATGGCTTGTGAAGTTAATAGAACGAGTATCGCTCGTCTTGTCGGATCGGAAATTGCCTGAAATATGTCTCTTCTTAATTTCATTATGAAGTTATTTGACTACAAATATATATGAAGCCATTTAACTACGCAAGTAGTTTTATTTTTTTAGGGATGTTAAATTAAGTAGAACGCATGTATTTTTTGGAGGGGTGTTCTTATTTGGTGTTAACGGCATTGGCTATGGCAAGGTCGGCATCTCAGCTGTGTAGTTATGTCGGTATAACCCCAACGATACGTGAGTCGGGGAGCAGTGTAAGAGGTAGAGCCCGGATAAGCAAGGTCTGCAATAGAAAGCTCCGCAATCTATTGTTTCTATATTCCTTTAACGCTGCAGGCACAAAAGGGCATGCAGGGAGGTCTATGAGCGGATTGTGAACATGGGGAAGGGCAAGAAATTGGCATTGATAGCAGTGGCCAACAAACTGCTTAAACAGTCCTTTGCCATTGCAAAGTCCGGAAGGCCCTATGACGAAACTTATGTTTCCGTATTGCCTGGATAAATAGAAGATGAATCGAATGAAAAAAGCTCAAAGAAACCGATTTTAGAATCTATGGGCCTAGAAAAGTATGGTTTCAGATCAAAGAAGAATTTGTTTGCTTTTTACCTCAGTTCTTTGTTACCTGCTACCATTTTTTTCAGAAATTCCTTTATATTTTTTTGTTAAATTTGGTTTTTGTAAGTTCAAGGCTCCCCTTCCACAGGTCTTTTTGAAAAACCTTGTTATAAGAATCAATAGATGTTTTAACAACTTTCCCATCCGAGAAATAAATTCCCTTTAAGTTTTTGTGCTTTTCAGAATAAGCAAGTTTTGCTAAATTTCTTCCTGCTTGAGCCGGTGTATGGATATTGCTTTTTAATAGGGTCAAAATAGGGAATACGTTTTTCCATAAAAATCGCATAACAGGTGTGTAAGTTCTGGCGAGCCCTGTACCTGGTGTTAATCCTGGGTCATAGGCATTTACCCTAATGTTTGTGCTTTTTAATTGCTCTTGTAATTCATAAGTGGTCATTATGTTACACAATTTTGAAGTAGAATACCTCCTTTGTCCAACTGTGTTCGTTTTTTCGGAAGTTTCTTTTGGGAAAGCAAGCTCTTGAACACTGGTATACATTGGGGGTTCTATTGGAGTTTTAAGTGCTGGGTCGTGTGTTTCGCTAGATGTAAATGTTATGTGCCCGTCATTTTTCATAAAAGGAAGTAATTGCATCGTCAAGGCAAATGCACCTAAATGATTTACACCAAATGTTTGCTCAAATCCATCTGCCGTATATTGTGTTTCGCCAATATTTTGTACTCCTGCATTATTTATCAAAATAGAAATGGAGTTGTTTTTTTCTTTGGCAAAAGATTCAGAGAACTTTCGGATAGATGCTAAAGAAGCCAAATCCAATTCCAAACATTTTAAGTCTTTATGTCCTGTTTGGGCCTTTATTTTTTCCCTTACTTCTTGCCCTGCATTCATGTTTCTGGCAGCAATGATAATTTGTTCGTTTTTGGCCATCCGGGCCATTTGTAAAGCACACTCAAAGCCAATTCCACTGGTTGCACCTGTAATAATAATTGAATCCATATTTTTTGTTTTCTATTAAAATGATGAAGCAAAGCTCAGCACTTCAAAAGCAAAAACTTTTGCCATTTGGCAAATAATGAATTCATGTATATTTAATTCATTTTAGGGTTACATGGAATTCGTACCGAAAGCCTTCGGTCCTCTTTTCAGATGCTTTTTCGAATCCTGCTTAACGATGATTGCGTGATTCCTAAATAAGAAGCGAGATAGGAAAGCGGAATTCTGTTGGCTAAACTCGGAAACTTTTCAATAAAATTTAGATACCTAGTTGTAGCATCTTCGGCTAGCATGGGGCTTAGTTTATTTACCTTTTCAACCAATGCTTTTTCGGTTATTTTATTTATAATACCGTCCCATTGAATAATAGTAGCTGACAAATCGTTGAGTGATTCTGTAGAAAATACTAGTAGTGTACAATCTGTTACAGCCTGTACATATTCTGAAGAGGGAATTTTTTGATTGAAGCTGTTTATGTCCACTGCAAAATTGTTTTCATCAATAAAGTATTTGGTGATTTCATCCCCTTGGCTGTTATAGTAACATACCCGTAAAATACCTTCTTCAATAAAAGCTACTTGTTTTGGTATTTTTCCTGCTTCGGAAAAGTAATCGCCCTTTTTCAACTCCAATACCTGTATTTTTCCCTTTATCAAGTCAATTTGCTGTTGATTTAACTGCCCAAATTCCAACAGGTAGTTTATTAATTTGTCCATAGTCACAAAGGTTGTCATTGCATTTTATTGGGAATTTGTCAAATGGCAAAAAGGTTGATTGATTTTCGTATTATATTATTTGTACGGTTTTCTGGTAGGTAACGCAGGGCTATGTGTAGTCGTGCGTTTTTATTTTAGTTTGTCGTACCGACAAGGTACATAAAAAAGTAAAATACAAAGAAGCACACCAGATTGCATATAGCGGTTGATATGTCGAGTAGTTGAGCCATGACAGCGGTTCCGGAAAATAGTCCACTTATCCTACGGCCCATGTAATCTGACAAGGCCCGAAGCCTGTGCTGAGTTTATCGAAGTGGTGATTCACGGAATCGCAAAGGGCGGGAACGCCTTACGCTATAGGTGTATTGGAATAGGACAAAGATCAAGGAACAATAACAAAGCTCACAGAATAGTAGTGAGACCCGTACCACAAAACAACGTGGGTGATTCGATAAGTTGAAATCACATCTTTATAGCAAGTGATCAGGTCTATTATAATTTATGATTATACAGATGCCGGTAAACCCTAATAAAACAGGTGTATCGCAAATAGGATGCGGAGCAAGTTATATAGGTGTTGAATGATTGATAATCCTATCGGAATTATCAACGGTTCAACACCCCAAAAACAACATTATGAGGTAATTAAAAAATTAAATATTAACTTTGGAGAACTGGACTAGGGCTTTTCATAGGAGCCGTTGTTATGCGCTGGCTTAACATGTTCAGTTTTTTCAACCAAATTCAATTATAGCTTTTTCTAAACTCTAATGGTGTCATTTCTGTTTTTTTTTTGAATAATTTTCCAAAAGATTGTGGATGTTCAAATCCTAATTCGTATGCTATTTCATTAACGGACAGTTCTGTAGTTGATAGTTTTTCCTTTGCCAGTTTTATTATTTTTTCGTGTATAAAAGACTGTGTGCTTTTTCCTGCGATTGTTTTTAAAAGCCTTGTTAAGTAATTTGGGGATAGATTCAATTGATTAGCTATTTTTTCAACTGTCGGTAAGCCATAAAGTTTTAACACTTCATCTTTTAAGAAATCATTTAAAGTAAATTCAAATTGTTCCAAAATTTTGTGGTTAGACTTTTTGCGCGTAATAAATTGACGTTGATAAAACCGTTTTGAATACGTTAGTAAAAGCTCTAAATGGGAAATAATTACGTCTTGACTAAAGTTATCAATAATTGAGTTGTACTCCTGATAGATATCTTCCATAATCCGAATAAGCATTTTTTCCTCTTTTTCGGAAAGATGCAATGCCTCGTTTAGCTGGTATTCAAAAAAGTCATAATTTTTAATTTTGTTAACCAAAGCTGTATTCCACAAAAAATCTGGATGGAATATAAGTAACCATCCAGAATGGTGTAGTTCGTTTGCATTTTCGACTTCAATAGACATAACTTGATTTGGTGCTACAAATGCCAGAACGCCTTCGTCAAAGTCATACTCTTGTTGTCCATATCTCATTTTACCTGCGTACAAACGTTTCAATGCGATGCAATAAAAACCGTGAGTTAAATTTATAGAAGTACCAGCTTTGTGTTTAATATCCTCAAAATTAATCACGCTCACTAAGGGATGTTGTGGGCTGGAGAGATTATTGACTTTATGGTATGCGCTAATACTATTGATATGAACAATTTTTTTTGACATTTACGACTTTATTTATTGAACAAAGTGGCAAATTCACTCCCAAAGTCCAAAAGACTCTGATCACCCATTTTTGCAGGTTTATTGTTGTCGTAGTTTTCAGTCAGACGACCATTCTCTAGACTGCGATACATTTCAGTAAACAGACTGGCTATATTAGTAGGTATTCCATTCTGTTCCATTCCTTTTTTTATGTCTTCGTCTGACACAATTGTCCACTTCAAATCTGGTTTTCCAATTTTTTGACCTAACGCCGTAGCAATTTCCTGTCCTGTGTGTTCCGAACTTGCTATATATCTAAATAAGTTACTTTTACTACTTTCCAATTCGTAAGTTGCCACCTCTGCAATGTCTTTTGGCGATACAAGTGGGAATTTAGTAGTACCGTAATTGGCTAAAATTTGACCTGTGTATTTTATCATATCAATATAGTTATTGAGATTATAGTAAAAATAGGTTGGTCTTAAAATCGTCAGACTTATTTTCGGTATTTGTTTAATGATTTCTTCAGAAAAATGAGAACCTAATATTGGACCTGTTCCATAATTTAAATGTCCTCCAAAACTACTTAAAAGTACAACTCTGTAAACTCCTGTTTTTTCAATCGCTTTTGCAAAATTAGCACTTGTTTGTCTGTAATATTCACGAATATCAGGTTGTGTGTAGTCAGGTGGATTCATTAAGAAAACAGCATCTGCACCAGAAAAAGTAGAAACTAAAAAGTCCAAATCAAGTAAAGAGCCTATTTGCGGTATCCCATTAATACTTTCAATTTCCGTTTTTCGATTTACTGAGTGACTTATAATTGTTACTTCGTGACCTTTTTTGATTAGGTTTTCAGCAAGTCTTTTTCCGATATTTCCTAATGAACTTGTAAGCGTTATTTTCATTTGATTACGTTTTTTGTGAGCCACAAAGTTCAAATAACACTTATATTTTTATGTAGTCAAATTAGGCTTTTCACAAGCCAAATCAGATAGTTTTATTATGTCAGTTGTTAACCACGGATTTTTTTCAGCTTACGCATAACGCAGGGCTATATGTAGTCGTGCGTTTTTATTTTTGTTTGTCGTACCGACAAGGTACGTCAAAAGGAAAAATACAAATAAGCACACCATATTGCATATAGCTGTTGATATGTACAGTTTTCCTCGATGGCGCCTGAAGGTGATAAAAATATGATGGTCCCTTACCCTAAAGCCATTGCAATCTGGCATAGCGCGGCGATAGCAAGTAGGGCAGTAAGGAAACATTTTCGTTTCCGTATGTGCTCGTAGCCAAGCGCTCTATTTTGTTTTAAATTATTCATCCTTAAGGGATAAATTTTTAAATATTTCCCAATGGGGTAATCTAACGACTAGGTGGTGTTTATAGAGAGCACTATACTTTCAAAAATCACTTAAAGCCTTATTTGCTATATACAGTATTGGAATTTAATTATTTTTTTTCCAACCTTTTAAATCCATAGAAAATTAGACCACAACAAATCAATAAGCCAAGAATTGCTGGTATCAATATTGATTTTCCTGACTCACCCGCATTTTGAATACTCCACACCATTTTACCTGTTGCCATAAGAAGTACTACTGCAATGCTCATTATTAAACTTCGTTTCCAAAAAGCCAATCCTAAAGCAATAAATGAAATAGGAATTGTGAAGGACAGTAGTATTTTGCTCAAGTTCCATTCGCCGTGGAGATACTCTTTCTCAAATTCTAAAAAATCTATTACGTTTTTACTCACAATTTCGGGCTTTGGAAACCAAAACATACTTGTGAATAAGGCAAAAATGGAGAGCATCATTCCAGCAAAGCTTTTCTTATAAGCGAAATAGCAAAATGGAAGTAAAAATAATGGTCTTAGATACCAACTCCATTGGTTATGGTGTCGTTCAAAAACCCAATCAAAGAAAGGTTTGTAGGTCATTGAAATCACAATGAACGTAATTGTCAGAGTTAAAAATATGCCACCTACTAATATATCTTTATTTCTACTATTCATCTGTACTATACTATGGGAGCCAACACATAATTATTTACAACCCAATATTATTTAAGCGTATTGGTGTTATATCATTCAAATTTGATATATGAATTAGCTAACTGTGCTCTTCAGCTATATATTATTTCATTTGAGATGACTGGTGATAACAGACAACTTTAGCACGTATTAAATTTAAGCATAAAACCTACTTAAAGATTGCACAAAACTGTGAGGATCAAAAGCACAATTATAACACTTCTCCTATATTCTCGTTTTAAAAATGTTCAACTTTTTTTCAAATAAGTTAAACACTTTTTGTAAGTGCATCTAAATTGCTAACTCAAATACGTAGTAAAATCGTTTTATAATGAAATGCTTTCTATAAACTATTAACTAATAATTGAAATATTATGAAACTCAGCACAATTAAATTCATGATCCCGTTCGCCCTTCTCTTGTTCTTTGTGGTCTCTTGTAGTGATGACGACAATGGCGTAACCATCAACAATCCTGAAATGGAAGAAGAAATGGAAGAACAGGAAGAAGTAGAAGAACAACAATCAACAATTGTTGATTTAGCCGTTGCTACGGCAGATTTGAGCATCTTGGTCGATGCGCTTACAGAAGCTGAATTGGTCGAAACCTTGCAAGGTGATGGTCCGTTTACAGTTTTTGCTCCTACAAACGCAGCCTTTGAGGCCTTTCTGGCAGATAACAATTTTGGCTCGTTAGAAGACATACCTGATGATGTACTAGAACAGGTATTATTAAACCACGTGGTATCGGGCGACCTTATGTCCGGTGATTTATCGACGACCTACGTAAGTTCATTGTCCACTGCCGGAGTAAATGAGATGAATATCAGCCTTTATGTCGATACTACAGACGGCGTAAAAATAAACGGTGCTACCGTAGCCACCGCAGATGTTGATGCTTCTAACGGAGTAGTTCATATTGTCGATCAAGTAATAGGCTTACCTAACATTGTTGACCATGCCGTTTACAATGCCAACTTCTCAGAACTAGTGAGTGCCCTTACTATGGAGGATAATACCACTTTTACCGATTTATTAAGTGATGGCGAGCAGATGTTTACGGTATTCGCTCCTACAAACGAAGCATTCACATCTTTTGAAAACTCTAATTCTAACGATTTGAATATGATATTGGCCAATCACGTAATTGCCGGTTCATCGTTAGCAGCAGCTGATTTATCGAACATGTACGCCAATACTGCAGCGACCAATGAAGACGGAGATAATTTAAGTATCTACGTAAATGTTGACGATGGTGTACAATTGAACGGACAAAGTAGCGTAATTATAAGCGATGTGGTAACTACCAATGGTATCATTCATGCTGTTGATACCGTAATCGACCTGCCTACAGTGGTCACTTTTGCGGTAGCCGATAGTGAAAATTTCTCGAGCTTAGTAGGCGCACTTACCGCCGAAGGCCAGCCCGACTTTGTATCGGTATTGAGTTCTACCACCGACAATACACCTTTCACCGTATTCGCACCGATTAATAGTGCATTTGAAGCTTTGGATGAAGTGCCTGAAGGCGAAACTTTAACAGCGGTATTGAACCACCACGTGATTGCCGAAGCGAATATTGTATCAGGAGATTTAAGTGACGGCCTGGTGTCTCCTGCAACTTTAGAGGGCGATACGGTAAGCTTTACAGAGACTGATGGATCTTTTACCATAACTGACGGTGCCGGAAATATGGGCACTGCTATTGTCAAGGCAATTGTACAAGCCATCAATGGAGTTGTACATGCCATAGATATGGTTCTGATTCCGAATACAGAGAATTAATTCCCACTACAATTATAGTATGAACAAGGCCGCTAATTTGAGCGGCCTTGTTGCATCTTACTAGGTATAAAACCGTTCTCTAAAATGGCTTGCAACGAATCACTTAAATGCTAACCACTAATTATTCTGAGTTAGCATACAAATTAATGCTCTTGACAACTCTCTTTTTTTTATAGCCTTCTTGTGTCGCATCTTTACGGTCCCAAATCTTACCAAACCAACCTAACTAATGCTAAAAAACCCCGACAAGAAATTATCGGGGTTTTTACTTTTGTATTAAACGCTACTTTAATTTATTATTTACCTGTCTTTTTTTGACGTTCCGCTTCTTCCATCATCTCCCTCATTTTCTTCTGGAACTTATTCTCCTTTTTTGGCTTTTTCTTATTCTCTTGAATTTGAGCATGAATCTTATCGTTATCAAGTATAAAGTTCTTAATGACCAACATAATACCAATGGTAATCAGGTTTGAGACAAAATAATATAAACTCAAGCCACTCGCATAGTTATTAAAGAAAAATAACATCATTACCGGCATTAAATACATGATAAACTTCATGTTGGGCATACCCGGCTGTTGTGGCATGTTCTGCCCGGTAGTCATCGTCATATAAAAGAATATAGCCACAGAAGCCAAAATCGGGAAAAGACTGATGTGGTCACCATAAAACGGTATACTGAAAGGCAACTCAGCAATGGTATCGTATGATGAAAGATCTTCGGCCCATAAGAACGATTTTTGTCTTAAGGCAAAAGAGGTTGGGAAAAACATAAACAAGGCGTAGAAAATAGGCATCTGTAAAACAGCTGGCACACAACCGCTCATAGGGCTTACACCCGCTTTACCATACAGCTTCATGGTCTCTTGCTGCTTTTTCATGGCATTGTCTTTATACTTTTCGTTCAGCTCGTTGATTTCAGGTCTCAAAACTTTCATCTTTGCCTGTGACAAATACGACTTGTACGTAGCGGGAGACATGGCCAACCTAACTAAAATAGTCATGACCACAATTGCGAGACCAAAGGGCAAGAACGAACTTAGAAAGGTATAGAAAGGTGTGAACACGTAACGGTTCAACCAACCGAAAATACCCCATCCGAAGGAAATTGAATCGTCAAGCCCTAATTCTTCGTACTGCTCTAAAACCTTGATATCAGTAGGGCCATAATACCAATGCATATTTTGCACCAATTCACCACCTACTACTTCTAGAGGTATTACCGAACGGAACGACTTGGTATACTTGGTCTCTTTACTCTCTTCTTCGACCAAATTTTTTGAACTGAAATCAACAGTTTTAAAGTTACCTTTGTTAGTGGCCAGAATAGAGCTGAAAAAATGCTGTTTATAAGAAAGCCATTTGACGTCTTCTTCTGTTTCTTCATCATCACTGCTAACCGACAAATAATCGATTTTATCATCTTCGTAATTATAAGTCAGCTCGGTATAGCGATTTTCGTACTCTACACTCTGATCATGACGAAAGCCTTTAAGAGACCATTCTAGCTCTACGGGCCTACTGCCATCAATTACACCGTTAAGACCCTGGGAACGTATGGTAAAATCAACGAGATAATCGTCTTCTTTCATTTCGTATCGATACTCAAGAAAAGAACTAGGCCCCGCCTTAGCTTTCATCGAAAGTACTTGGTTACCGTTGCTTTCGGTCAGTGAAGGTTCAAAATAAAGGTCTTTGGTATTCAAAACCCTATTATCCGAGGTCGTGAAATTCAAGCCGAATGCGGCATTGCCATCTTTGACCAAATACACCGGAATGGAATCATAGGTATGAAATTGCTTCATACGCGCCTCTACGATTTGACCGCCCTTGTTACTAATTTCAAGCGACACCAAATCATTTTCTAACTTGGTGATTTTATCGTTCGGCTGGGTAAAACCAAATGCCCCGAGCTTATTCTTATAATTGGCTACGGCCGTAGAATCTTGCAAATTGATAGTTGCTTCTTCAGGGCTATCATTACTCTGAAGGGTATTGGCCTCCTCCTCTTGCGTTACACGCTCTTGTTCTGCCTTTTGTGCTTCAAGTTCTTCAGGCGTTGGCCTGTTTTGATAAAACATGAAGATTAGTATTCCAAAAATCAGCACGAAGCCGATGATGGAGTTGATATCAAACTTTTTTTCTTCCATTGAAATTTAATTACTTAAGCCTCTGATTGAAAAAGGCTTACAACTATGTATTGGTTTGTGAGTGGCAATCTGCAAATATATGCCCAAAAACCATGTTTATGCCATAGTGGCATTAGTTTGTTTCTTTTTGTATGCCAGAGCCGCTTTTATAAAGCTGACAAACAGGGGGTGTGGGTTTGCCACGGTGCTCTTATATTCAGGGTGGTACTGAACACCGACAAACCAAGGGTGGTTCGCCAATTCGACTATCTCGACCAAACCTGTGGCTTTATTGATACCCGTTGCTTTGAGACCGGCATTTTCTAAAGTAGATTTATACTCATTATTGAACTCATAGCGGTGACGATGCCGCTCTGATATTTCAGTGGCCCCATCATAAACTTCTTTCGCCAAACTGCCATCTTCAAGTTCACAGTCCCAAGCGCCCAAACGCATGGTACCGCCTTTATTGGTGATGTTCTTTTGCTCTTCCATCAAATTAATGACCGGATTTTCAGAATTACCGTTCATTTCGGTAGAATTGGCATCTTTCAACCCAAGTACATTTCTGGCATACTCGATCACCGCCATTTGCATGCCCAAACAAATACCTAAAAACGGAATCCCGTTTTCACGGGCATAACGAACCGCATTCACTTTACCCTCGATACCCCTTTCTCCAAACCCAGGGGCGACCAAAATGCCATCTAAACCTTTAAGCTTGTTCTGCAAATTACTATCGGACAAGTGTTCTGAGTGAATTGATCTGATATTCACTCTGACCTCGTTGGCAGCACCTGCGTGAATGAACGATTCAAGAATCGACTTGTACGAATCTTGCAACTCGACATACTTACCCACAAGACCGATAGAAACTTCATGTTGCGGGTTTTTATGTTTTTCTAAGAATTGGCTCCACCGTGTTAGGTTAGGTTCAGATATATTAGGCAAAGCTAATTTTTGTAGCACTACCTTATCTAACCCTTCTTCTTGCATCAAAATAGGCACATCGTAAATGGTCGAGGCATCTATCGATTGTATGACCGCTTCGCGCTTAACGTTACAGAAAAGTGCCAGTTTATCTTTTATCTCATCTGAAATTTGATGCTCGGTACGGCAGACCAAAATATCGGCCTTGATACCACTTTCCATTAGAGTTTTTACGGAGTGCTGTGTTGGCTTGGTCTTTAGTTCACCGGCAGCAGATAAAAATGGAACCAAGGTCAAATGAATTACAATTGCATTGTTTTCACCAAGCTCCCAAAGTAACTGTCTTACCGCTTCAATATAGGGTAGCGACTCGATATCACCCACGGTACCCCCGATTTCGGTAATAACGATATCATATTCACCGCTATTGCCCAAAACCTGAACACGTTCTTTTATTTCATTGGTAATATGGGGCACTACTTGCACGGTCTTGCCCAAAAACTCACCACGGCGTTCTTTTTCGATTACGCTTTGGTAAATTCTACCTGTAGTTACATTATTGGCCTGTGAAGTCCTCACATTAAGAAACCGTTCGTAATGACCAAGGTCGAGATCTGTTTCGGCACCATCGTCGGTAACATAGCATTCGCCGTGTTCGTACGGGTTTAGAGTACCAGGGTCTACGTTGATATACGGATCCAGTTTTTGAATGGTGGTCTTGTAGCCACGAGCCTGTAGCAATTTGGCGAGCGATGCGGCTATAATACCTTTCCCTAGAGAAGAAGTAACACCTCCCGTAACGAAAATATACTTTGTCTGAGACATAATGGGGTTCTTTGTTACGGGGCACAAAGATACAAATTGCCTAAAGATATCACAGTTTATGGCGTGGAAAATCTTTTTGAATTTTTCTCACCAAAGGCTCTAGTCCGTTTACCTTTATTTCCAACATCGATTGCAGTAAAAATCCTAACTTTCCATCAGGAAATCCGTTTTGTTTGAACCAGACCAAGTAAGGTTCGGGTAGGTCGACCAAATATCTGTTCTTGAACTTTCCGAAGGGCATTTTATAGTGCGCCAGTTCAATTAGTTTTTGTTTATCCGGGGATACATCCATTATTAAAACTAAATATATATCTTTAAAAAGTTTAACATTTATAGAATATGGAACGAAGAAAATTCATTAGTACCTCCGCTGCAGCATCAGTTGGTCTCGTCGCATGCAAAAGTACAAATGCTATGGCGACCACCTCTGATGAAACTACCGAAAAGTTAAAGGGAAACATTAATCATAGTGTTTGCAGATGGTGCTATAGTAAGATTCCGATGGAAGAATTTCTCAAGAATCTCAATGAACTCGGTATAAAGGCGATGGACCTTACCGGCCCTGAAGATTGGCCTATCATGAAAAAATATGGCATTCACGCCTCAATGTGCTGGGGTGCGGGAAAAGGAATTCTCGAAGGATGGAACGACCCTAAACTACATGAAGAACTTATAGCCGATTACAAAAGGGTAATACCCCTAGTAGCCGAAGCGGGTTACACCAACCTAATCTGTTTTAGCGGAAACCGCAATGGCATGGATGATGAAGTCGGACTCAAAAACTGTGCTGAAGGCCTCAAACAAATCATGCCAGATGCCGAGAAACATGGTGTTGTTATACAAATGGAACTATTGAACTCTAAAGTAGACCACGCCGACTACATGTGCGATACCAGTGCTTGGGGCGTAGAACTTTGTAAGCAAATAGGCTCCGATAACTTTAAACTGCTCTATGATATTTACCATATGCAAATTATGGAAGGTGATATCATCAGAAATATACAAGACTATCATCAATACTTCGGTCACTACCACACGGGCGGTAACCCCGGTCGTAACGAAATTAATGATACCCAAGAGTTATTTTACCCAGCCATAATGAAAGCCATTTTAGATACTGGCTTTAAGGGTTACGTGGCCCAAGAATTTATTCCCACTTGGGACGATAAGATAGCTGCCCTAAAAGAAGGGGTTACTATTTGTGATGTTTAGAACAATATTGGATCAAGCATGAAAAGAAGAATTTCTTGAGTTTTATAGAGTATTAAATTTGACGTTAATAGCTCAGTCTTTTCAAGAATTCTTCTTTTCGTCTTACCGCCACTTCCAGAGTTGTTCCGTCAGACATAACTACATACCCACCCTTTCCTTTTATATATTTTTCTACATGGGTCAAGTTAACATAATGAGATTTATGAATTCGAAAGAACTGAATATCACCTAGAAAATCTTCAAAGTATTTCAGGGTTCTCGTAGAGGTGAGCTTTCTACCCTTTAATGAAAATATCTTGGTGTAATTGCCATCAGATTCACATCTAACGATATCTGGTATATTCAAAAAAGTATAATCTCTTATAGTGGGGATGGCAATTTTTTTAATTCCTTCAAACTTGCTTTGAAAATTATGAAACAGCACTTCTAACCGTTTAGAGTGACTTTCTTCATTTCTTTTTTCATGTAGTCTATTAATAGTTTCTTGAAATTCTTCGGGATCGATTGGCTTTAACAAATAATCAAAGGCCGAATATTTAAAGGCATTGACCGCATACTCTTCATAAGCTGTCGTAAAAACGATATAAAAGTCGATATGCCCAAGTTGCCTCAACAAATCAAAACCAGTGCCATCTCTAAGGTGTACATCTAAAAAAACCACATCTGGATCATAAAGTTCGATAGCTTTTATTGCTTCCTCCACCTCTGAAACAGAAGCCTTTAAATCGATATTTACCTTATTCTGAAGTATTAATCTTTCGAGAGCTTCAATGCAATGTTGCTCATCATCTACAATAATTGCTTTCAACATATAAATCTAAAATTGAAGTTCTAAAGGCAATTTCACCTCTACTCGAGTACCGAACTCTTTATCATGCACTTGAAAACTGCCGTTTTTATTCTTTAATTGATTCATAATCTCTAGTCTATTCTTGGTTATTTTTAAACCCATTGAATTATTGGTCTTTATGGTATCGATTTTCTTTTGGCGGCCCACGCCATCATCATCTACCGAACATATCAAGAAATCACCATCGGCCTTTACCTTAATATCGACCCTGCCATTATTGTTTTTCTTGGCAATACCATGCCAAATACTATTTTCGATAAAAGGTTGCAATAGCATTGGGGGCACCAAGGTATTTTCTGCATCTACCTCATCATCTACTAGAATTGAATACTCTAAAGAATGGTTCAAGCGCATGGCCTCGATATCGATATAAATTTTCATGAGTTCCAAATCTTGCTTTAGGGTTATCCATTTTTTTTCTGAATTTTCTAGAATGGCCCTTGTCAATTTTGCAAACTTTAATAAATAGGTTTCAGCCCTATTCTTATCATTCGTAGCCATATATTCCCTAATAGAATTTAACGAATTAAAAATAAAATGTGGATTCATCTGTGAGCGTAAGGCCTTTAATTCAGTTTCTGCGACCTTGGCCTTAAATTCAGCCAATTTCTTTTCGGCTACGGCATCACTACGTTTCTTATATAGAATAAATGCGACCAAAGCGGTCAGTAAAAAAATCAAGGCACTGAACAGAATTAATTTATTGATCAATCGCTGTTGCCTTACCTCAGCTATAGATAGAGCCTGTTTTTTTTCAAAATCGGCCTGTAGTGAAGCCTTCTCCCCCTCATACTTATATTCAGCCTCTAAACGAGCTATCTCTTCTCTCTTTTCCGTAGAATTGAAACTATCTCGAACCACAATTGCCATTGATTTGCTTTCTAAGGCATCTTCAAAATCACCCTTAGCTTTTTGCACTTCTGAAAGCCCTTCAAAAGCATTGTATTGCAAACTTAAATTGTGAACTTCTAGCGCGTATTCTAAAGAGGCCCTATAGTGCTTTTCAGCCTGCTCAAGATTTAAAGTACCTTCTAAATTAAGATAACAATCCCCTAGATTCTGATGAACAATTGCAAGGTTATTGTGATTGTTCAGGTTCTCATAAATTTTTTGGGTTCTTTTAAAAAAAGATATAGCCTCTTTGAATGATTTAAGCGATACATGGGCTATGCCAATATTAGTAAGAGCACTGGCCTGACCTCTGCGGTCATGAATTTCTTCCATAATCTTGAAAGCATTTTCGTAGAGTGCTATGGCTTCTTTTTCTTTACCATTTTCCGTTTTCAAACGCCCCAAATTCGTAAGGGCATTGGCCTCACCGACCTTAAAACCTTGCTTTTTATATCCTGCTAAGGCATATTTTTGAAATTCTTCCGACAACTCGAATTTCTCAAGGTGCGCATATAATAATCCTATATTCGAATTGATGTTCACATACTCCAAATCATCAGTTAGTTGTAGATCTTCATAAATATTCTTGGCTTCTAAATAAGAGTCTAGTGACTGTGTATATTGCGAAAGGTACATATGGTTAATCCCCATACTGTTCAACATTTTCGCCATTAAAAAACTATCCTTTTCAACCTTGAACACCTCGTATGCCCTTTTATTACAGTCGTTCGCTCTACGATAATCCGATTGATTGAAATACACTAGACCTTTATTATAAATTAGGCGTGCCTCACCTACTCTATCCTTTTTTAATCTTTTGAGGTTTAGCGCGATATCGTACATTTCCAAGGCCATCGAATCTACTCCTAAAGCACTATAGTTATGACCCTTATAAGAATAGGCCGTGGCCAGACCTGTAGAATCTTTCAAAAGAGAAGCCAATGCCAAGGCACTATCGCCTATTTTCAGCCCTGCTTCAGGATCTATTGAATAATGAAGATAAGCCAACTCGTTTAGTAGAGATAATCTTAACGAGTCTTCTTGGGAATGAAGATCTAAGACTTGCCTAATGGAATCTATTTGCCGTTGTTGGGAAAAAGTCTGGAATGATATCAATAAAATCAGGGGAACCCAACTAAATTTCATACGCAAAAGAATTGTGTCTATTTAATCGGGGGAGTATAAATTTAACTATTCCCACTACAGAAAACTATAATCCGTTAAAGATTATTAAAGTTATCTGAATTTCTGTCCCCAATGTAAATCAAAAATGGTACGATTTAACGTTCCATAATGCAAGTGTTACGGTTATCAACCATATATCCCATTCAATAAATAGATATGGGTCGAGCGATTTTTTAGAAGTACTTTCATTCGACCAACCCTAACCCATAAACCATGAAATGTCTAAAACCATTTCTTCTTCTTACAAGAAATCTTATTTTTCTACTTATACTTCTATCTGCTTGCTCTAAAAGTGCTGTAGAAAATCATCTTGAAGATGTTTTTGGAGAGGAAATCGTAGACTCAAAATCAGATGACCATGATCAAGAAAGTGAAGGAGAAGAAAACCAAAATGATAGCTCAAACGAAGAAACGGATGAATCTGATAATGATGAAGACGAGGTTACCGTAACTGGTAAAATGACTGCCAAAATTAATGGTGAAGATTTTGAGACCAACAACTATGAGGCTACAGATTTAATTTCTGAAATTATACAAGTTAAGGCCGTAATAGAAAATTACCCCGACACAGAGTATGTATTCTTTTATCTGATTGGATTTAAAATTACTCGATATAAACCAGAAAAGGGATTCACTATTTCATTGTTTATATCATTTCTCGATTTAGATAAATTTCTTGTTGGTACGGAGTATAGCACAATTCATGATCAAGATAATTTATTTGATGAGGGCATACAAGGCAGCGTAAATCATTATGACGAAGAAAATTGGGGTGTAGAACCATTAATGACCGACACCAATGAAGAAGTTTATTTAAAAATCAACAAAATTGACTACGACAAACAAATAATATCCGGCATATTTAATTATACCGCCATTGATGAAGAAACCGGATTGGAGTATTTAGTAACCGAGGGTATATTTACGGATATTCCTCTGCAAATTCAACATAAATAACCCTAACACCACCAACACACATGAAAAACATCAAACTACTTCTTTTAGCTACTACTGCCAATTTTATAATTTCAAGCTGTGATATCGTAGATGATGCCAAAGACACGCTTGATGCATTAGACTGCGCCGAGCTTTTGATAAAAATTGATGAAGAGTATGATCGTGAAGACAAAGACTGCTCCGAAATAAGTTCAGATATTGATAAGATTTTAAAACGATGTAGTGAATTCATTGATGCAGAAGATAGAGCACAACTTGAGTTTTACAGAGATAACTGTTCAGATGATTAAATTAGAAATATTCTTATCTCATTAAATTCATGAAAACACCCTGGCTGGCCTTATTCGCTCTAATCCTTTTGACTTCACTACCAACCTCATGCTCCGATGGCGAATCGCCTGATGATTCACCCGTAACACCGGTTGAAACAGAAGTACCGATGGAAGAAGAGCCTGAAATTGAGGAAGAGGAAGTAGAACAAGAGCCTGAGGAAGAGCAGGAAGAAAACGAAGAAGATGAAGAAGATGAGGTGGGAGAAGAAAATTCCACGGATATATTAGGCACTATAACGTTGACGGGCGATGAAACGTCAGATGTTGGCACTAGCCTTGAAGTGGCCCATATAGCTGTCGGACGCGCAGATTTAACAGGCACTACGAAATCGGTTATATTAACTGATGAAAACACACCAATTACCGAAGAGGGTCCGGATCCAAAAAACTTTAACAAAGGTTTTGTTCTCATCGGAGGTGACGACCTAGACACACTTTCAGATGATGGTGTAGTAAAAGACATTTCGATGGTAATCTTTATTGACAGTGTTGAATACAGGTTTGGTTGTTCCGTTCCACCAGGGGGTACATTCACCGATTGTGGAGAAGCCTACAACATCAACTTTGAAGAGAAAGAAATGGTTTTTGATAGCACCACGGTCTCGAATACTGAAACTGGGGTTATACTTACACTTGATGGAACTATTAGGTGGCAGTAAGGTCGCGAACAAATACAATCGATGATATAATCTAACACACATTTTGCATATATATTTGCTAAAACAATTCATCAACATATTCTAAATTAGAACAATCAACATGAAAAAATCAATTATCTATCTAGCAATTACTTTTTTAACCCTTTCGTTTACCCAAGCCCAAGAATTTAGTCAAGGCACTAACGTCATTAATGCCGGTATTGGTTTTGGTGGTTATTATTACGGAGGAAGTCTATCGAATCAAAGTCCTGTATTTAGTGTAAGTTACGAACGTGGCATTTGGGATGTACCTGGGCCCGGTGTGGTAAGCCTAGGAGGTTATATCGGATATAAAAGGTTCAGTTACGACGATACCTTCTTTAACGATAACTATAGCTGGTCGTACACCACCGTTGGTGTTAGAGGTGCATACCATTATACGGGGTTTGACATCGACAATCTTGACGTTTACGGGGGTGCAATGGTATCGTTTAGAATCTACGGCGGTGATGATTACAGCGATTATAGAAGCCGACCAGGAGCAGGCGCATTTGTCGGAGGTCGGTGGTACTTTTCAGAAAGTTTTGCAGGTTTTGCCGAAGCCGGTTATGGCGCCGCTTACTTGACCATAGGTGCTTCCTTTAGGTTTTAAAAAAGTAAGCCTAAATCAAAAGAACCTTTCTCATTATTAATTTATGGGGAAGGTTCTTTCGTTTCGAACAATGCCTCGGCAATCATTTTATTCCAGA
Organism: Pseudozobellia sp. WGM2; assembly: GCF_017810075.1. Taxonomy (GTDB): domain Bacteria; phylum Bacteroidota; class Bacteroidia; order Flavobacteriales; family Flavobacteriaceae; genus JADNYK01. The sequence goes on along the minus strand of NZ_JADNYK010000008.1, from coordinate 66,133 downwards.
ACAATTGTTTCTGTCGATCTCTTGAAAAGTTAGTCTCCCTATCATATTTATTCTGAAATATATAAAGTTCTTTCAAGACCTCTTTATATATTTTCTTGACTTCCTCTTTAATATCAGTCGTGAATTGCGTTTCCGCGAGTCGTTTCTTCATCTTTCTAGCATGCAATTCGGCGATATCGAAGTGCAGTTGCTCATGACTCAAAATCACTGAATCTACCAAATCTGGTCGGTACCACGATTTCTGAGGGTAAAATTCGCATCCTATTTCAAAGTCGACGTATAATTGTCCGCCCCTTGCAAATGTGGAAAATTTGTAGCTTATGCTGCTTGCCGTTGTGGCTGCGGCCCATTCGGTCTTCAGGTAATCTCCTTTAAAGTCTGACCATTGCAATTTTCTATCTGCACTCCAGGGTATGGTTTCTTCTTGCGCCCCGATCGACAGCGTCATCAAGAAAAAAAACATCCCTATAAAAAATCTGAAAAGCATTCAATTTATGAATTAGAGAACCCCATCAAAAACTATTGGTGATTCATTTGCAAAACCACTTCAAAAATTGAACCAAACCGACCTAAAGTTTCCAGTCGAACGTAATTACCTTTTCGATGTCGGGGTGAAGGCTATACAATACCGGGCAAGTGTTTGCCGTGTGTTCTAAAATTTTTCTATTTTTTTCTGAAACTCCCGAAGGCAAAATAAGCTTGGCCTCTATTTTAGAAATTCTTCTCGGATCTGCAGCCATATGCTTGGTAATTTCAACCACCGAATCTTTTAAATCAAGACCTAAACCTTTCGACTTGATACCCATCATCGTCAACATACAACTACCTAAACTCGTGGCAACCGTATCTGTAGGGGAAAATGCCTGACCCAAACCATTATTGTCAACGGGCGCATCGGTTATGAAGGTGCTACCCGACCGAACATGCTCGCAAGTCGTTCTTAACTCTCCGGTATAAGTGATTTTTGATGTCATATAAATAATTTAGAATGACGTGCTCTTTATTGCGCCTCTTTAATTCGTAAATCTTCAATCGTCATGATATATGATGAACGATTAGAGTAACCTGAAGCACCATTTCTTTCATAATCGAACTTATTGCCTGAGTATGCCGTTTCACCGACAAATTTTGAAGCTTCCATCAGGTTGTTCTTGTAAGCCAACTTAAGTAATAGATCAAAAGTCAGATCAAATCCGCGAACTGCATAACGATCGGGTAAACTTCCGAAGCGCTTTTCATATCTTTTTGAAAATGAATTACTATCCGGCATTTTATATACGGAAGGGTAGGTGAACTTGATATTGCTCAAATGTGTGTTAGAAATAACATCGTTCTCGAAAGCACTATTTTGGTTCGTCGTGAACATTTGCAACTTAATTTTACCTCGTTGAGGCTTATCAATATCCATCAACGAGTTTTGAAAAGAGTTTAAAATCGAAGTCACACTAGACACCAACTTAAAGTTCTTGGTTTCTAAAAACACCCAATTCTCTTCCTCATCGGAGAGTAGTTGTCTTAACTTTTCGATATTCACCCCGATATTTTTCTCTTCTTCAGCTACCTCGGCAACTTTCGCATCAGGAAAACGATACAAAATAGAATCACGTACAGCGGCGTGGGCCGAATCTGCGATTATAACTATATTCTGATTTTCAAATTTATCAGCTAAATAATCCATCATGTGCTCCCTTAAAACCTTCGGAGGAGTATAGGAATAAAATACATTGGACAAGCTAAGGTCACTTTCCGCAGGTATGGGAGCTATAACCGGCACTTGTTTGCCATTGGCACGAACCGCCGTCTCTTTTAAAGATGCCAGGTCTAAAGGCCCTACTATTGCACTTACATTGGCCAGATTCTCTTTTTGCAGTATCTCTTTGGTCCTAGCCAGTTTAAGTTCATTATCGAAAGTTTTCACATCTACCGATATGCCAAGGTCGGCAATAGAGTCTATGGCCACTAACGCACCTGAATAAAGACCTAGGCTATATTTAAGACTGTTTCTTTTATCGATAACACTAGCCACTTCCGATTTATCTTCTAAATCTAACCTATCTAATCGAAAAGGCAGCAAAAACATAAGCTTTGGCCTATTTTGGCGGTTAACGCTGTCTACCAGATTAATTTTATCGAGCACCAGTGAATTACGCACTTCAAAATCTCCCTCTTGACTCTTGGGTAATTTTAGAACCATACCCGCTTTTAATCCTTCCCTTAAATCCGGATTTAGCTTTAATAATTCCTCATAGGAAACGCCGAACTTTCTTGTTAGAGAAAACTCGGTCTGCTTGGGCTTTACCTCATAAAAATTGTAATTATCGGTATTCACGTCGCCCGCATCAAATTTTTGTTGCGGAATACGAATAACCATCCCCTCTTTTAGACCACCGCGCTCCGTAATCTCAGGATTCAAACGCACAATTTCATCAGGTTCAACACCGTACTTCTGTTTCAGTTGAAAGAAGTTCATTTTGGGGGGTACGGTATACGAAAGGTAAAGTTGGGTCTTTTGGTTATCGACCGTACTGCCCGGTAACTTGGGCATTTTTAATTCTTGACCGGAAGCAAGGTAATTGTTCGCTTTTGAAAGCTCTGGATTCAAAACCAATAGGCTATCTACAGTAATACCGTATTTATGCGCAATACTCCAACGGGTCTCTTTTGGGGCAACCGTATAGGTTTCAAAATCTCCCTCATTAACCTCAGCAATTTCTGTTCTTCTGTACTGAGGAATTTTCAAGGTCATTTTCTTTTTAAGCGGACTTGAATATAATTCTGTATTGTACTTTTTAATATCTTCTTCGGTAATATTGAAACGTTTCGCTATTCCATATAAAGTCTCCCTCTTTCGAACATTGTGCGAAGTAAAGCCAATCGGTTCTTCCTGGGTTGCCACAGGAGCTTTTGAATTACCACCCGTACTCGGCCGTGAATCTGAAACAGCATTACCTGTTGATTTTGGTAAAACTAAAATAGTATTCGCCCGTAAAGCGTCACCTTGCTTAATTTCTTTATTCAATTGCAAGATGGAATACTGAGTGACATTGTAGTCTTTGGCGATACTTTCCAAAGTCTCTCCCTTCTGTACAGAGTGTGTAGTAAATTTTTGTGCTTTACAGCCACTTACCGAAACCAGTAAAAGAAGTACAGCAATATTCTTGAAAAATCGGTTCATTTTATTCCCATTCTATAGTTGCAGGTGGTTTTGAGCTAATGTCATACACTACTCTGTTCACACCCGGTACTTTATTGATAATATCGTTTGATGTTTTTTGGAGAAATTCATAAGGTAGATTAACCCAATCAGCAGTCATACCATCGGTACTTTCTACCGCACGTAAAGCTACACATTTTTCATAAGTTCGTTCATCACCCATGACCCCCACACTATTTACGGGCAAAAGCATCGCTCCGGCCTGCCAAACCTTGTCGTAAAGTCCCCAATCTCGTAAACCCTTAATAAAAATATAATCTACTTCTTGTAAAATGGCCACCTTTTCAGGGGTTATGTCGCCCAAAATTCGAATGGCCAACCCTGGACCGGGAAAAGGGTGACGCCCTAAGCGCTCATCACCAATTGCCATACTTCTACCTACTCTTCTTACCTCATCTTTGAACAACATCTTAAGTGGCTCAACCACTTTCAACTTCATAAAATCGGGTAACCCTCCTACGTTATGGTGACTTTTTATGGTCGCTGACGGTCCGCCTGTAGCCGAAACCGATTCAATTACATCAGGGTATATGGTACCCTGTGCAAGCCATTTGGCGTCTTCTACCAAGTGTGCCTCATCATCGAATACCTCAATAAATACCCTACCGATAATTTTGCGTTTTTTCTCGGGATCGCTTTCTCCTTTCAGAGCGTCCAAAAAGCGTGCCGAAGCATCGACACCTTTGACATTTAGACCCATATCTTTATATTGGTCAAGAACTTCTTCGAATTCATTTTTTCGAAGCAGACCGTTATTGACGAAAATACAGTGTAAGTTCTTATCGATAGCCTTGTGCAAAAGAACGGCAGCCACTGTTGAGTCGACCCCGCCCGAGAGCCCTAAGATTACTTTATCATCACCTATTTTATTTTTTAATTCTGCTACAGTGATATCTACAAATGCATCGGGCGTCCAAGTTTGTTCTATACCCGCAATGTTCACCAAGAAGTTTTCAAGCAACTGTTTACCATCTTTTGAGTGATAAACCTCTGGATGAAATTGAATCGCATAAGTGTTCTCATTTTCAATTTTATACGCTGCGTTCTCAACATCGTGCGTACTTGCCAAAACAACAGCCCCATCAGGCAGTTTTTGAATAGTGTCGCTATGGCTCATCCAAACCTGGCTGCCCTCGGAAATAGACTTGAAAAAAACTTCATCAGGCTTAATAAAAGAAAGATTTGCCCGGCCGTACTCCCTAGTATTGGAAGGTGCAACATTACCACCACCGAAATGTGCTAAATACTGTGCACCGTAGCAAACAGCCAATAAAGGTACTTTACCCTTAATTTGTAACAAATCAGGATGGGGAGCATCTTCGGCCCTTACTGAAAACGGAGACCCCGAAAGTATGACAGCCTTATACTTTGATAAGTCATCAGGCAGCTTGTTATATGGTTTGATTTCACAGAAAATATTCAGCTCTCTTACCCTTCTAGCGATGAGTTGTGTGTATTGAGACCCGAAGTCTAAAATTAGGACGTTGTTTTGCATGGGCAAAAATAGTTATTTCCAAAATTTCAAAAAGCCTACTTCGACATATTTATTATGTGTTTTCAACAATTATCATCAAAAACCGATATCTAAAAAAAGTATTGCAAAAATCATACAGCAGACTTCGAAATTAACAACTCGGCTCTGTGATTTTTAAGATTTAAACATCTATATAATGATAAAATAAAAATAGAAAAAGCAATAAAACCAACTAAAAAAAAACAATAAAATTAGCTTTCACATATAGACAAGTATAACTTTATATAAATATATTTAAAAATCTGGTATTAAGTTTTTTAAACTAATTCCTACAAAATACAAAATGCATAATTTTTTATGTTTTTAAGGCGAACTATGTCGCAGAGATGGGAGAAAAAAACAAATGCAATGCCAATGCCAAACAGCACGAAATTTAATTGAAGGATAAGAGAAAAATGAAGAATTATAAAATGAAGAATTACAAAAGGAAAGCAAGGTTCAAATATTAGAATCAACTAGTTACTAAAAACAAAAAAAGCCCGGGCTACCAAACCCAGGCTTTACATCAAAATCAAAAAACCAACCTAAACACATAAACTAATTCAAAGATTGACTCTTCTTCATAGCAATTTATATTTATAACACCGTTGTCACAAAATACCCTACCCTGTTCACTAGGTTTTTTTAATTTTACTTTAAACATACTATTTATGACCGACAAACTCTGGGAAGATTTAAAAGAGGAATTAATGCTGGGAGTGACTCAAAAAGGGCATCCCTTTCGATTTTGCACTTTTGCTTCTGTCGAGACTAAAAATTCTCCTCAAATGCGAACGGTGGTTCTACGTCATATATCAGCTGAATTAAACCCTATATTCTACACCGATAAACGCTCACAGAAGGTACTCGAAATCAAAAAGAACAATAAGGCTAGTCTATTATTTTATAACCCTGAAAAACTTCTTCAAATTAAAATTGTAGGCAGAGCAAGTGCTCTGAATGACCCGCAACGAATAAAAGGCTTATGGGCAGAAGTACCGGAAAACAATAAAAAAGATTACACCACTCATCTTGCTCCGGGTACTTTCATTGACAACCCTGATGAAGTTGAGTACCTCGCTGACAAAAATTATTTTTGCCCCGTTGAAATAGAGCCCCACAAGATAGAATATCTCAAACTAAAGCGTCCGAACCATATACGAGCCAGTTTCTTAAAAGAAAACGGTTCTTGGGAAGGTAAGTTTATGGTGCCTTAAAACACGCTTAGACTTTGATTATGGCAAATTCATGACTTAGGGGTTTCAAAGCATCCCCTAACATTGGAATTAACTTATCGCCCATTTCTAAGTACAACTCAGAAAAATTAAGGTTTCGCTCTTGTAAAGATTGATTAGGGAATAACTCGTTCTGTATTTCGGTCATTCTTAATACTTGATCTTCAAGTTTTCGCTTCTGGGCCTTTAATAAACGTTTTTCTAGATTATCGAGTCCTTTTTTTTGCTTTACTTCCTGAGCCTTGACTGCGCCCAAGAACGATTTATCGGTTTTTTCAGCTAGATCATAAAGTGTTTCAAACTGCTCTTCTAGATGCCTTTTCTGAGGCCCAAAATCAATATCGATATTTGATATTTCTCGAATTTTCTTGTTGATAAAACTACTCTGCTTCATGAACAGATCCGCAACTGAAAGATTCATCTTTTTCAATTTGCCACCTTGCTTTTCAGTTATGACCAAAGCCGAATTTCGCAATAATAATATAGGAAAAGGTACTTGCATTGTCTCGAACATTGATTTCAGTTCTAGCCAATAGGCTATTTCGCCACCGCCGCCGATATAACAAAGGTTTGGCAGTATCACTTCTTGGTATAAAGGCCGGGCAATAACATTCGGCGAAAATCGCTCAGGGTGTTTTTCTAACTCCTCGATCAACTCTTCTCTAGAAAAGCTTATTTCGGTATCAAGCACAAAGAATGAACCCTCTTGCTTGATTAATCTCCCCCGTAAACCATCTTTAAGATAAAAGTAGTTGATTTCACGAGGATTCACCTGAATCGTGTATCCAAAACTCGCTTCTTCTATTTTTGAAATAGTCTCTTCGACCACTTTATGTGCTACATGCTCTAAAATGTCTTTCTTGGCATAGGGCACCAAAAGCTTTTTCAGCTCACGACTATCTCCATCTACCACAACAAGGCCTTGATTTCCAAATAGTTCGTTAGCCAAAAATCTAGTTGCATCGGCCAAACTACGATGTTCTAGATATGCTTCTTCAAAAAGATCTTTAAGTTCTTGGGCTTGAATTGTGGTGCCTAATTGTGATGCGAAAATTTCGAAAACTTCCTTTAAGCCATCCGTGTCAAAATGACCAACCGCACCTGACCTATCATCCTCAGGGTTCCACTGTATTTTCTTTCCCTTAAAATTGAAGTAATTGATTTCCTCGAAATCATGATCTTCCGTAGCCATCCAATAAACCGGCACGTAGTTATATTTTGGATAAGCTTTTTTCAGCTCGACCGTCAAGTTGATAGTCGATATAATTTTATAAAGAAAATAAAGCGGTCCGGTAAAAAGATTTAACTGATGCCCCGTTACCACTGTAAATGTAATAGGCTCCTTTAATTTTTTAAGATGGATGTTCGTCTCTTCACTTACCTCAAAACCCTTATACTGTTCTTGCAAGACCGAGTAGAGCACTTCGCGATGAGCGTCAGGAAAGTGGGTTGCCTTTTCTTTTAACTGATCCTCAAAATTTTCTAAGTTCGGAAATCTGTTATAAAAAGGCTTAACCTCCTCTTTTTGGGCAATATAATCGCAAATAAAATCGGTAAAGTACCCTGTTCGGTCGAAAGGTAGACAGTCAATATTCATAGAGGTGTAAATATAAAACTCTTCCCAATTTGGGCGTCCTAAAAATTCGTTAATACGTTCATCCGATTAATGATCATATTATGGATGAAACAGCGCAAACCTCGCATAGAATAATTAAATTTGAGATACACATTAGACTACTCTACGCACTCAATCATATGCATTTAAGAATTTTTCTATTTTTCTGCCTTAGCATTTATAGCCTAACCTCCCTAGGTCAAGATTTAAAATCACCTTCTCAATTTTTAGGTTACGAATTAGGTACTAAATTCACTCCTTTCCATCGTGTAACAGATTATTACCAACATCTCGCAAAAGCCGACAGTCGACGCGTACAGCTTCAACAATACGGAGAAACGTATGAAGGCCGCCCTCTTTATTTGACCTACATCTCTTCAGCGGAGAACATCTCTAACATAGAAAACATCAGACAGGCCCATCTTGACAACCGCGAAGGAAAGGGCAGTCCTGAAGTTGCGATTGTTTGGATGAGCTATAATGTACACGGCAATGAAAGTGTGAGTACAGAAGCATCAATGCAAACCGTGCATGAAATCTTAACCAAGAAAAACAAGTATCTCGAAAATACGCTCATAATCGTTGACCCCTGCGTAAACCCCGATGGAAGAGAGCGCTATGTAAATTGGTACAATCAATTTAAAAATACACCTCATCAGCTCGACCCCAACAGCAAAGAACATCACGAACCTTGGCTGAACGGTAGGGCCAACCATTATATGTTCGATTTAAACCGTGATTGGGCATGGCTTACCCAAAAGGAAAGTCAACAAAGAATTAAAGTGTACAACAAGTGGCTACCGCATATTCATGTAGATTTTCATGAACAGTCAGTAGATAGCCCCTACTATTTTGCCCCTGCAGCAGAACCTTTTCATGAGGTCATCACTGATTTTCAGCGTGAATTTCAAGTTACCGTTGGCAAAAACCACGCTAAATATTTCGATGCCAAAGGCTGGTTCTATTTTACCAAAGAAGTTTTTGACCTGCTCTACCCTAGCTACGGCGACACCTTCCCTACCTATAATGGCAGCATAGGCATGACCTATGAACAAGGGGGCAGTGGCCGTGCCGGTCTGGCCATCGTTACCGGTATTGGCGACACGCTCACACTTAAAGATAGAATTGAACATCATCATACCACAGGACTGTCTACCATAGAAATAGCGGCAAATAATTCTAAAAAATTAAATGTGGAATTTGAGAAATTTCATAGGGAGAAAAATTATAAACATAAGAGTTATGTGCTAAACGGAGATACGGACAAAATTAAATCATTGACCAATTTATTGAAGCAGCATGAAATTGAATATGGTTGGGCTACCAACAGTTCGGCGAAAGGTTTTTTATACACAGATGGAAAAAACGGAAGTTTAAAAACATCCAAACATAGTTTAGTGGTACCTGTCGACCAAAAAAAGGGAACCTTGGTGAAAGTTTTGTTTGAGCCCAATGCCAAATTAAGCGATTCGCTAACCTATGATATAACCGCATGGTCGCTTCCGTATGCATACGGCTTAGATGCCCTTGCTTCTGAATCAAAAGTAGCCTATACGACAGACGATAAAAACGATACCATTACCAATACAACTTTTGACAATAACACGTTTGCCTATTTGGCCAAATGGAACAGCTTTAGCGATGCCCAATTTTTGACCGACCTATTGAAAGAGAATATTCGCGTTCGCTATTCGACCCAACCCTTTGTTCTAGATAACAAGAAATATCAGCGTGGCACGCTCATAATAACGCAAGCGGACAACTTACAGAAAGACGATTTTCATCAAGTACTTTTTAAAATCTCAGAAGAACATTCAAAGAAACTAACTTCAACAACCACAGGTTTCGTTGAGGCAGGTAAAGATTTTGGTTCTGGCTCAGTAAAGGTTATCGAAAACATTAAAATAGCCGTACTTTCCGGAGAACCCACATCTACCCTTCGTTTTGGTGAAGTATGGCATTTTTTCGAACAGCAATTGAACTACCCGATTACTGTACTAGAAAATTATTATTTCGACAGTATCAACCTTTCTGATTATGAAGTACTCATCTTACCCGATGGTGAGCATTACTCCAAGTTTCTAGAGAAAACCAATATAGAAAAAATCAAAAAATGGGTCGATCAAGGAGGCAAGCTCATAGCCATGGGAGGAGCACTGAAAACCTTTGCCGCCGGCAAGACATTCGGACTTAGAAGCAAAGTAATTCAAAAAGACAGTAGTTCAGCCATTGCATACTTTGAAGGAAATCAAAGGGAGCAAATCAAACAGGCGATTACAGGGGCTATTTTTAAAAGTAAGCTTGATAATACCCACCCCTTAGCTTTCGGGTATCCAGACACCTACTTTTCCCTTAAATTAGGAAATGATGCCTTTGACTATTTAGAAAGCGGAACCGTTGCTTTTTTAGATGGCCAAAGCACTGTGCCTGTTTCAGGTTTTGCCGGTAGTGAGGCGCAGAAAAACATTCAGGAGACCCTAATCTTCGGGGTAGAAAATTATGGTCAAGGCCAAGTTATATATATGGTCGACAACCCTTTATTTCGAGGGTTTTGGGAGAACGGCAAGCTCATCTTTGCAAACGCTCTATTTTTGGTGAATTAGTGCCCAACAATTTTTACTTACCTAACGTATATACTACAATAGCGCTTTATCGCTTTAATGGTCATTCTTGTCCAGTTACATTTTTAGAACCGTCAAAATATGGTAGTATTGCCCCCTCGTAAAAGCTTGAAAATGAAAAACAGGTATTTTTCCAATCCACTTCTTCATTCCATTATTTCAGATTTTACATTTTTCAAAAGAGGCATAGACTTTCTAATGCTAGGCTTTGCGCTTTTTTCTTTTTTTCAAATTGGGGCGCAATGTAACTCTACCCCCTTCCCAGACCAGTGGCAGGTACATCAGTTAGAGAGCAGTGAATTTTCTTATCGCTTGGTTTATATATATGCCGATTTTGATATTGATGGTGACGGTCGCAAAGATATCGTTACGGGCGCTTGGTGGTATCGCAACCCGGGGTCGGCATCTGGTAATTGGGTTAGAAATACCATAGGAGCCACATTTAATAACATGGCCCACATTCATGATTTTGATGGTGATGGCGACCTTGATCTTTTAGGGACTACTGGCACTTACAGAGGGTCTGACTTAGTTTGGGCTGAGAACAATGGATCGGGCAGTTTTACGATTCATAACAATATACCTTCAGGAGACACAAGCTATCATGAGCCTTTTATTGCGGGAATCGCAGGGGACGATTTTCAGGACAATGGCACCTATCAAATAGCGATTAACTGGAACGGAGCAGAATCTACCAATTCTCCGGTACAAATGCTGACAGTACCTGCAGACCCGGTTAACACCCAGTGGCCTATTGAAAATATTAGTAACAGTTCTTTGGGCGAAGACCTTCAAAAAGGGGATATTGATAATGACGGAGATCTCGATTTATTTCAATCGAAAAATTGGTTGCGCAACAACGGAAATGGTACCTGGACCACCATTAATACGGGTATAGATTACGCCACCACCCCAGACAGGGTACAACTATCTGATTTCGATGGAGATGGTGACCTCGATGCCGCTGTGGGACAATTGACGGGAAATTCGACAACTGCCGCTAGAATGGAGTTTGCTTGGTGGGAGAATCCATCCAACTCTTCACAAAACTGGACCAAACACTTACTTGCCTCAGATATTAGAGGTAGTTTGAGCGTGTTTGCCGAAGACATCGATAAAGACGGTGATGATGATATTACTGTAGGTGAATGGAAAGGAAACAACCGCCTGATTACCTTTGAAAATGACTTGTGCGACTCTGGGAATTTTATTCGCCATACCATTAATGGGGGAGGCACAGGGTTTGATCATCACGATGGGGCAAGAGTAGTAGATATTGATAATGATGGAGACTTTGACATAGTTTCAATAGGATGGGATAACATTATCCCCCGAATTTTTGAGAACACCACGCAAACTACCAGCAATGACCCACCTACTGTTAGCGCCGGAAATAATCAATCCATTACCCTTCCAACGAACAATATTACGTTAAACGGTTCGGGTAACGACCCGGATGGTGGATCGGTAGATTTTCTATGGACGCAAATTAGTGGGCCCAACACCTCATCCCTATCCAACCAAAATACAAAAGACCTTTCTGCGAGCAATTTGATAGAGGGGGAATACATTTTCCGATTAACGGTGACCGATGACGAAAACACAACTGCCTCCGACGAGGTTACGGTTACCGTAAATCCGGAAATAGTTGTAACGGAAGAACCGACTGCCGATGCTGGAGCGGACCAATCGATTACCCTTCCAACGAACAATATTACGTTAAACGGTTCGGGCAACGACCCAGATGGTGGATCGGTAGATTTTCTTTGGACACAAGTCAGTGGACCGAACAACTCATCTCTATCCAACGAAGACACAAAAGACCTTTCGGCAAACAACTTGATTGAAGGGGAATACATTTTCCGATTAACGGTGACCGATGACGAGAACAAAACTGCCTCCGACGAGGTTACGGTTACCGTAAATCCGGGAATAGTAATAACCGAAGAACCGACTGCCGATGCTGGAGAAGACCAATCGATTACCCTTCCAACGAACAATATTACCCTAAACGGTTCGGGTAACGACCCGGATAGTGGATCGGTAGATTTTCTTTGGACGCAAGTAAGCGGACCTGACAACTCCTTATTATCCAACGAAGACACAAAAGACCTTTCGGCAAGCAACTTGATAGAAGGGGAATATATTTTCCGATTAACGGTGACCGATGACGAGAACACAACCGCCTCCGACGAGGTTACGGTTACCGTAAATCCGGGAATAGTTATGACCGAAGAACCGACTGCCGATGCTGGAGCAGACCAATCGATTACCCTTCCAACGAACTCTATTACGTTAAACGGTTCGGGGAACGACCCAGATGGTGGATCGGTAGATTTTCTTTGGACACAAGTCAGTGGACCGAACAACTCTTCCTTATCCAACGAAGATACAAAAGACCTTTCAGCAAGCAACTTGATTGAAGGGGAATACATTTTCCGATTAACGGTAACCGATGACGAGAACAAAACTGCCTCCGACGAGGTTACGGTTACCGTAAATCCGGAAATGGTTGTAACGGAAGTGCCAATTGCAAAAGCGACAGCGGATATAGTGAGTGGCCCAACACCACTGGAAGTTCAGTTTAACGGAACAGAATCAATGAGTAGTGAGGGTGTTTTAAGCTATTTATGGGATTTTGGAAATGAGGATAATTCATCGGAAACAAACCCAACTTACCTATTCGATACAGTTGGCACCTATCAGGTTTCTCTGACCGTTACCGATTCCAATAATATGTCGGATACGACTCAAATTACTATTACGGTTACTGATTTAGAAGAAATAGTAAATGGTGAACCAGATATAATTCTCGAAGTTAATCCCGCCCAAAACGGAAGTGCCAGAGTTTTACTCATCAATCAACCTGCGGAGATTTATATTTCGGAACTAAACGTACATGATTCTACCGGAAAGCTGTTAAACTCATTTCATTTTACCATTAACTCCATGGGCGATTACCAAGTACCAGTCTCAACTTTGAGCAGTGGTATTTACTATCTCAGATTAAAAATGAGCACGGGAGATACCGAAATACTTACAATGGTAATTAGTCAGTAGTTCAGTAACATTACAACTGCATAGGCGTCATACTTATAAATATAAAGAGTATGAAAGCCCTGACTTATGAGAACTATGGCAAACCTTCATCAATCTTTAAATTGAAAGATGTTGATAACCCCCTTCCCAAAGAAAATGAGATTCTCGTCAAAGTTTACGCCACAACAGTCAATAGAACTGACGAAGGCCTGGTTACTGCCCGCTATTTCGTCAGTCGCCTATTCACTGGTATATTCAGGCCTAAAAATCAAGTGCCAGGTACAGATTTTGCTGGAGAAATAATTAAAAAGGGGTCGAACGTCAGCACTTTGAATGTTGGCGACAAGGTTTTTGGGTTTAATGATGAAATTCTCAGTTCACACGCAGAATACCTTTCAATCGATGAAGGGGCGGGCATAGTTCATATACCGAACGGATTAAGCTATGAATCGGCAGCAGCTAGTTGTGAAGGCGCCCACTATGCTTTAAACTTCATATATAAAGTGAAACTGCTTAAAGGTCAAAAAGTTTTGGTCAACGGAGCAACAGGTGCCATTGGTAGTGCAGTCGTTCAGTTATTGCGAAACGAAGGTTTGGAAGTAACGGCAACGGCTAACACTAAAAATATAGCGTTGATAGAATCGTTAGGAGCAACCCGAGTCATTGATTATACAAAAGAAGATTTCACTAAAGTTTCAGATACCTATGATTTTATATTTGATACCGTGGGAAAGAGCACTTTCTCAAAGTGTAAGCTATTGCTTAAACCAAAAGGCATTTATATCTCATCAGAACTAGGGCCGTACGGCTCCAATGTATGGTTATCACTTACCACTCCACTAATGGATGGAAAAAGGGTTAAGTTTCCAGTACCAAGAAAAATTAAGCAAAGTCTTAAACTAATTAAGCAACTCATCAGAGAAGGCAGATTTACTGCGGTAATAGACCGAACCTACTCTTTTGATGCAATCATTGAAGCCTATGACTATGTAGCCTCAGGTCAAAAAACGGGCAATGTGGTTATTAAAGTAGCTAATGAGGAAGATATGGCATAGTAAAGGTTTACTTCAGGCCTACCTTTAAAATAAAATCATCAGCAGTCATAAACAGCCACTTCTCATTTGAATCAAAAGTGCAGTTTGCAGTTTTTTCCCCTGTGTGAATTCGTGCTAACGCCTTTCCTTCCAAATTAAAAATCCAAACTCCGCCGGGGCCTGTAGCAAAAATAAAATCTTTGCTATGCACTTTCATTCCATCGGGTAGCCCTTGTTCTCCCTGCTTTCCGATAAGTTCGGTTACATTATAAAAAATTCGCTTGTTAACGGCTTTCCCTGCTTCAAGAACATCATATTCGTACCAAACCGCATGGTCTGGATTGGACACCGCCACGTAGAGTTTTGACCCATCGTTAGAAAGTGCCACCCCATTGGGCCGGGAAAGTTTATCAACAAGAATAATCTCTCCATTCTTCTTTAAGCAATATAAACCTTGAAAATCCAACTCTTTGTTCGGGTCTTCCATTTTCTTGGGAAGACCGTATGGTGGATCGGTAAAATAGAGATTACCCTCAGCATCGAAAACACCATCATTGGGGCTATTCAACCGTTTCCCTTGATATTTATCCATAAGAGTCTCGTATTCTGCTTTAGGTGAGGTCAACGCCCCCTTCATTCTAGCCACTTGTCTGTTGCCATGTTGCATTAGTATAAGCTCGCCATTCGAACTTAACAGCAAACCATTCGAGCCGGGTTCGTCACCGTATTCATCATTTCCTGAATATCCAGAAGGTTTAAGATACTCCGATAGTTGACCTTCAGAATCAAGCTTAAAAACCGTATTGTTCGGAATATCGGAAAACAAAAGGTAATCACCATCTTCAACATATAAGGGTCCCTCCGTCCATTTAAAACCATCGGCAACTATTACAATATCGGCATCTTTGTCAATCAATTG
Source organism: Pseudozobellia sp. WGM2 (assembly GCF_017810075.1). Classification (GTDB taxonomy): domain Bacteria; phylum Bacteroidota; class Bacteroidia; order Flavobacteriales; family Flavobacteriaceae; genus JADNYK01. The sequence continues at coordinate 50,943 of NZ_JADNYK010000008.1, read as the reverse complement.
TAATGCTTCTTCATCTAGAATCTCTATTCTAGAGTTCTGTTTCATTTCTTGGGAAAACAACCCTAAATTAAAAACCGAAAAAACCATTAACACACCTAACTTTTTCATATTTATGATTTTAGAAGATTGACATTTCAATTAACTATAAATAGCATTGATGCGAACTTTGATTAATTCACATCATAATTTTTGAAACAATATATATTAAAGAAATCGCGGTAGTACCAAGAACTAAGGTACCGACTGTCTGTACCTGGTTGCCCTGTTTGACATCCATGCCCGTAAGTTGAGTCAATACCCAAAAAAAGCTATCATTTGCATGTGAAACTACCGTAGAACCCGCCCCTATTGCCAAAACTGTCATTGTTTTCATAAAAGCATCCTCTAAACCCAAGGCAGGCATCATGGGAGCAACTATGGATGCAGTTGTAATCAAGGCCACAGTGGAAGAACCTTGAGTAGTCTTTAGGCATGCCGCCAACAAAAACGGAAAAAAGAGGCCTATTGACATGCCCGAAAAACTATCGGTTATCAAGTCGGCAATTCCTGAATTCTGAAGCATGGCTCCAAAAATTCCCCCAGCGCCAGTAATCAATATAATGGGCGCTGCTATTCGAACAGCATCGCCCAACCAGCCGGTTGCCGAGTATACTTTTTCATCTAATTTTTCAGGTAATAATAAAGACAGGATTACACCTATTAAAAGAGCGATTACAGGGCTGCCAATAAAAGCTATTACCGGATAAACGGACGAACCCGTCAATTGTAGCTCAGGGTAATCAAAAACCGATTTCAAAACAATTAACACGATAGGTACAGCAATACATAAAAGGGACAAACGTAGTTTGGGTTTATGCAAGGCGTCTGAAGAAGTTGCCATTTGAATGGGAACATTAACTCTAGCAGCAATTTTTGTTGCAAAGAAATAACAACTGATAAGCGAGAGCGAGCTAATGATAAGGCCCCATAGAATAACACTGCCCAAATCGGCATTTAAAATACCGGCGGCGGCAATAGGCCCCGGAGTTGGTGGCACCATAACGTGCGTGGCCGTTAGGCCCAAGGCCAAGGCAGCAGTTGTACCCGCATAAGACACTTTAGCTTTATCGGAGAGCGCTTTATTTAATGAATTCATGATGATAAACGCACTATCGGCAAATACGGGAATAGATAGCAAATAACCGGTTAACATCATTGCTAAATGAATAGACTTCTCCCCTATCAGTTTTATCATGCGACTCGCAATAACCATCGCACCTCCAGATTTTTCCAAGATGGTACCAATAGCCACACCGAAAAAAATGATAAGCCCGATTTTTCCCATGATACTTCCGAAACCGTCATTAATAGAAGATATAATCTGCTCTACCTTCATACCTGTAATAAAGCCGTATGCAACGGCTGCCAAAAGCAGAACAAAAAATGGATGAATTTTCCAGCGAACGATACCAACAACTATAAAGGTCAGGGCCAATACAAGGGCAATTACATAAATCATATCTTCAGTTGAATTATTTTTAAAAAAATACTATCAATGAAACGGGTGGTTTACCACTCTGCAAAGCTACCGTCTTCATTCCTCCATATCGGATTGTTCCAGTCATGACCGATTTTTTGACCTTCCCTCAATTTCTCTTCATTAATTTCAACTCCCAATCCAGGTTTGTCAAGTAAGTTTATATATCCATCAGTGAGTTCAAATACTTCCGGATTATCCATATAATGCAACAAGTCAAAACCTTGGTTGTAATGAATACCTAAACTACTTTCTTGAATAAATGCATTGATTGAAGTAAAATCTACATGAAGGCAAGAAGCCAAAGCTACAGGGCCCAAAGGGCAGTGCGGTGCCAGGGCCACATCGTAAGCTTCTGCCATCGAGGCAATTCTTCGTACCTCAGAAATACCGCCGGCATGACTCAAATCGGGTTGAATAATATCGACAGTTCCACGGTGTAACAGTTGTTTGAAATCCCAACGGGAAAACATGCGCTCTCCCGTAGCAATAGGAATCGAGGTATAGGGATAAATATGATCTAGCGCCTCGTTATTGTTGCTCAGAACAGGTTCTTCGATAAACATAGGATAATAGGGAGCCAGTTCATCAATCAGTCTTTTGACCATACCCTTATGAATACGACCGTGAAAATCTAGACCAATATCGAGGCTATCACCAAATTCTTCGCGTAGTAATCTGATATTATTGGAAACGGTTTTTATTTTATCGAGGGAATCGATCCATGTAAATGCACCTGTAGCGTTCATTTTTACGGCTTTGAATCCCTGAGACACTTTCTCCCTGGCTTGTTCAAGAACGACCTCAGGGTGATCACCCCCGATCCAGCAGTACATTTTCATCTTCTTTCTAACGGCACCGCCCAATAGTTCATAAACCGGAACATTCAAGTGTTTCCCTTTAATATCCCACAACGCTTGGTCTATACCGGAAAGTGCGCTCATCAAAATAGGACCGCCCCTATAAAAACCTCCGGCATAAAGTGTTTGCCAAATGTCTTCGATATCGTTTGCGGAACGACCGATAATAAACTTTGAAAGTTCATTAACGCAAGCTTCGACAGTAGAGGCTTTGCCTTCAATGACTGGTTCACCCCAACCGATCAGTCCGTTTTTAGTAGTAATTTTTAGAAATAGCCATCTAGGCGGCACCTTGAAAAGTTCAATATTTTCAATTCTCAGGTCATTCATCTAAAGGAAGTAGTTTGGCCCTTCTGCCAAAGAAAAAACCTTAGTAGAAAAGCATAAGTTGATTCCCCCTAAAGTAATGAATAATTTTGAAGCATAAGAATGACAACCATTTGTGGGGTCCTATTAGGTTTCAACTTCAACCCGAATAGCAAGAACGAAGATAGATTCGTTTAGACCGGTTCTCCGTAAAGGTCAAAATCGGCAGCCTCATAAATTCGAATATTGGCAAAATCACCTTGTTTCAAATAATATTTGGTAGCGTCTATCAATACCTCATTATCGACATCGGGCGAGTCGAACTCAGTACGACCGACAAAATAATTTCCTTCTTTTCTATCGATCATACATCGAAAGGTCTTACCCATCTTTTCTTGGTTAAGTTCCCAAGAGATTTGTGATTGAATTTCCATTATTTCATTGGCTCGCTCCTGTTTTACTTCCTCAGGAACGTCATCCTCTAAATTAAAGGCATGCGTATTTTCTTCATGGCTATAGGTGAAACAGCCGAGGCGTTCGAAGCGCATATCGGATACCCATTGCTTTAAAGTCTGAAAATCTTCTTCGGTTTCCCCAGGATAACCAACAATCAAAGTGGTTCTAATGGTCATTTCAGGTACAGTCGCCCTAAACTCACGTAATAACTTGGTCGTTTTTTCTTGGGTAGTACCTCTTCGCATACTTTTTAAGATCCTATCGGAAATATGTTGCAGAGGTATATCAATGTAATTGCAGACCTTGGGTTCTTTATTCATCACATCGAGCACATCGACAGGAAAACCGGTAGGAAAAGCATAATGTAATCTAATCCACTCTATACCTTCAACTTTGACCAGGTTCTCCAATAATTCGGCCAAATTTCTCTTCTTATAAAGGTCTAATCCGTAATACGTGAGATCTTGCGCTATTAAAATCAGTTCTTTTACACCCTTTGTGGCCAATTTTTCAGCTTCGGTGACCAATTCTTCTATGGGCTTACTTTTGTGCTTACCTCTCATTAACGGAATCGCACAAAAAGAACAAGGCCGGTCACAACCTTCGGCTATTTTAAGATAAGCGTAGTTTTTCGGCGTCGTGGTCAATCGCTCACCAATCAATTCGTGCTTGTAATCGGCACCAAGTGCTTTCAATAGATTTGGCAGTTCGCTCGTACCGAAATATTCATCAACATTCGGAATCTCTGCCTGCAAGTCCGGCTTATAACGCTCACTTAAACAACCAGTTACAAACACCTTATCTACTTCACCAGCTTCCTTCTTTTGAACATATTCCAAAATGGTATTAACGCTTTCTTCTTTAGCATTGGCAATAAATCCGCAAGTGTTGATAACCACTACATTACCATCTTCCTCGTGAACAACATCCTTATCATTGGCTCGCAACTGCCCCATGAGCACTTCTGAGTCGTATAGATTCTTCGAGCAACCTAGGGTTACCACGTTGATTCGGTTTGTTTTAAGGGATTTAGTGCGCATTTTATTTTATTGGGATGCAAAAATACGACTTGAATATAGTATCAAGGCACATTTAAGACGATTTCTTGCTTTTTAACGTTAAACCTTATGTATAACCAACCAAAATGGAAATACATCACCTTATGAAGAATTCTATTTATTTTTTAATAAGTCTTCTCTTTTCGTTTACAGTTTCTTGTTCTTCGGATGCAAATAGTGATAGTGAAGAAGTTATTGTTCCTGAAGATATGGAAAACCCTCAACCTACGGAAGAACCAGAACCAACGGAGGAAGGTCTATATTTTCCACCTACCGATGCTGATATCTGGGAGGAGATAACTTTTGAAACTCTTGATTGGAACGAAATGGAAGAACAGCCACTCTATGATTTATTGGAAGGTAACGGCACAGATGCTTTTATAATCTTAAAGAACGGAAAAATTGCCGTAGAATGGTATTTTGGAGAGTTCAATAAAGATTCGAACCACACCTGGAACTCTGCCGCCAAGACCTTGACCGCGATGATGGTAGGGATAGCGCAAGAAGAAGGCTTTTTAAATATCGAAGATCCAACATCTGATTTCTTAGGCGAAGGGTGGTCATCGATGACTATCGAACAAGAACAAAATATAACCGTTAGAAACCAATTGACCATGACCAGCGGGCTCGATTATACCGATGAAATATTTTGCTACGATCCCGAATGCCTCACCTACCTCAACGAACCCGGCACAACTTGGTACTATCATAATGCCCCTTATACCTTGCTCGACCAAGTTTTGAGCAATGCTACTAATATAAATTTTAAAGATTACTTTAAAGACCGTATCGGAAGTAAAATAGGAATGACAGGCCAATGGGTAAAAGTTGGCTACAACAACTTATTTTTCAGTGATATTAGAAGTATGGCCAGATACGGATTACTTGCTCTGAACCAAGGCAACTGGAACGGAACACCGATTCTAGAGGATACTGAGTATTTCACAAATATGACAAATACCTCTCAAGAATTGAACCCTGCTTACGGATATCTTTGGTGGCTTAACGGAAAAGATACCTACCGCGCACCTAGCTCTGAATTAGAATTTAACGGAAAACTAATAAATAACGCTCCTGACGATTTAATAGCAGGCTTAGGCGCTTTTGACCAAAAACTATATGTGGTTCCCAGTCAAAAATTGGTTGTAGTACGATTTGGAGACGATACGGGAGCAAGCCAATTAGGGCCTTCTAGTTTTGATGAAACATTATGGGAACGAATCAGTTCTATAACCGATAAAGACTGAATCTAGAGTTATCCAAAAAATGAATCGACAAACTCGTGCTTGTTGAAGACCTGTAAGTCTTCAATACCTTCACCAACCCCAATAAATTTTACAGGTATTTGAAATTGGTCCGAGATACCGATTACCACTCCCCCTTTTGCCGTACCGTCTAATTTTGTAACGGCCAAAGATGTAACCTCGGTAGCCTTGGTAAACTGCTTTGCCTGTTCAAATGCATTTTGCCCGGTAGAACCATCCAAGACCAACAAAACATCATGTGGCGTATTCTCAACCACTTTCTGCATTACCCGCTTCACTTTCGTTAATTCGTTCATTAAATTAACTTTATTATGCAAACGGCCTGCGGTATCTATAATAACGACATCTGCATCTTGATTCACGGCTGAACTTAAAGTATCAAAAGCCACGGATGCCGGATCACTTCCCATTTTCTGTTTGACGATCGGTACATCTACCCTGTCGGCCCATACCTGCAATTGATCTATTGCAGCGGCCCGAAAAGTATCTGCAGCACCTAAAACTACTTTGAGACCTTGTTTTTTATATTGATGCGCCAACTTGCCTATCGTAGTAGTCTTACCCACACCATTTACCCCAACTACCATAATCACATAGGGTTTCTTATCTATGGGAACGGTATAATCTGTTTCTTCGCCCACATTGGTTTCAGACAAGAGACCTGCTATTTCTTCACGAAGAATTACATTCAGCTCTTCGGTACCCAAATATTTATCTTTGGCAACCCGAGCTTCTATTCTTTCAATAATTTTCAGCGTAGTATTAACGCCAACATCTGAACTTACAAGAACCTCTTCTAAATTATCAAGAACATCGTCATCGACCTTAGACTTACCGGCAACGGCCTTACCTAATTTAGAAAAGAATGAAGTTTTTGATTTTTCAAGCCCTTTATCTAAAGTTTCCTTTTTTTTGGAAGAGAATATATTTTTGAATAAGCTCATCGTTCTTTAATTGGTAGGTGTAAATATAAGAAAGTCAGCGTCAAGTTCATAAGTACTTGCCCCTCCTGTTTTTACAATATAAAGCAAAAAAAAGCCCCTTTCTTTCGAAAGAGGCTTTGAATTTCTTAGCAAAAGTTATTTTTTAGCTAACCATTCACTTACAGCTTCTGGAGCCATAACAGACTCTACGAAAGTATAAGCACCACTTTTTGGCGATTTCACCATTTTAATGGCTTTTGTCAGTCTTTTTGAACTTGTCTGTAAACTTGCTACCGTCTTCTTTGCCATGACTAATTTATTTTATAGCGTTCTACGTATCGCAGAAGCGTTCTTACTTAATTTCTTTATGAACCGTCATTCTCTTAAGAATGGGGTTGAATTTTTTAATCTCCATTCTTTCAGGAGTATTCTTTTTGTTCTTGGTAGTTATGTACCTTGAAGTACCTGGTTTACCAGAATCTTTGTGCTCTGTGCACTCTAAAATAACCTGAATTCTATTTCCTTTCTTTGCCATTGTAGTAGTCTAGCTTATTTTACCAATCCCTGCGCTCTAGCTTCTTTCAAAACTGCAGAAACCCCTCTTTTGTTGATTATTTTCAACGCCTTTGCAGAAACCTTAAGCGTCACCCAACGATCTTCTTCAGGAATATAAAAACGCTTCTTAGATAAATTAACGTTGAACCTTCTTTTGGTCTTGTTGATGGAAAACGAAACGTTGTTTCCGAACATCGCTCTCTTACCCGTAATTTCACAAACTTTTGACATTGCGCTGATTTTTCTTTAAACAGGGTGCAAATTTATATCATTTTTATGGGACAGACAAAAGAATATTTCAGAATTTTAAAATTTCTTTTTGCAACATCTCCAAGGCCTTGTGTACGGTCTTTTGCACGATTCTTTCCCGATGGTTTCCCATGCTGAATTTTTCGACCACTATGTCTTTTGGAGTGGCTATTGCTATGTAGACCGTTCCTATATCAGCATCGGAATCGCCTTTCGAAGGGCCTGCATTGCCCGTTGTGGCAATCGCAAAATGGGACTGCATCAAATGCTTCACGCTTTCGGCCATTTGAACGGCAATCTCAGCACTAACCACAGAATGTTCGTTGATTGCATCTCTTTGAACCTTAAGAACATCGATTTTAACCTCCGTAGAATAGCTTACTACCGTTCCCTTATAATAGGCAGATGCACCTGGCAATGCAGTTATTTGTTCCGCTATTCTACCTCCGGTACAGCTTTCAGCGGTTGCCAAGGTCATATTTCTCTGCGTCAACAATTTGGCCACTACCTGCTCTAAGGTTTCTTCATCTTCGATACCGTACAAGATATCTTTTATAAGTTCATGCAATTTAAGAGATTCCCTTTCAACTGCATCTTCGAGTTGTTCACGATCTGGTCCCTTGGCCGATAATCGCAACCTCACCTTACCAAGACTCGGCAAGTAAGCCAATTTTATATAGGGTGGAAGATTGTCTTCCCAAGCCTCTAATCGACCGGCTATGGAGCTCTCTCCCATACCATAGGTCACCAAGGTTTTATGAAGAATATACGGCCGTTTAAATTCTGCGACAATCTTTGGCAATACCTTATCGGTCATCAAATTCTTCATCTCGAACGGAACCCCCGGCAGAGAAACAAAGACTACCCCGTCTTGTTGCATCCACATTCCCGGAGCTGTGCCGTATAAGTTCTGAAGAACGTGAGCTTTTGAGGGAACTAGTGCTTGCTTGCGGTTGATATCAGAAATTGGGGTATTGCTAATATGCTTTTTGAACAACTGCTCTACATTTTCTAAGACCTCATCATTTTGAATGAGCTCATCATTAAAGAACTCGCAGAATGTTGTTTTGGTAATATCATCTTTAGTAGGCCCTAAACCACCTGTTACGATAACCAACTGAGCACGCTGGCGCGCTTCATCGAAGGCCTGCAACATATGTTGTCTATCATCTTGAACAGACGTTATTTGGTATACCGAGATACCGATTTTGTTTAATTCTTTGGCAATAAATGCCGAATTGGTATCAACTATCTGACCGATAAGAATCTCATCACCGACAGTGATAATCTCAGCTAGAAATGTGTTCATTCAAAAATCTTTAGAACAACTAATAAGTAAATTAGAGATTAAAATCATTTTGAAGTTCGACTACGACTTGATGAATGTCTTTCTTCAACAACGGAAAAACCTGCTTAATATCTGACATACTAGCCTTGTTCTTACCCAAGGTTTCCATTTGTAGCGCAATGGCCCGAGTTTGCTCCATGCCCAACAAATCAACATTGGGCTTTATCTTGTGCGCCAATTTATAAACCCTGTCGTGGTTATGCTGTTCTAAGGCACTTTCTAATTCTTCAAGATCCTGGGGTACCTCTTCAAGAAAAACAGAAATTACAGAATTGATGAAATCTTCATCCCCTTCCGCCATTTCATTGATTTTATCAAGATTGTAAATCATTATTTTACATTTATATGAAAGAGTTCATGCCCTTCCATCATACCCGAAAGATAGTCATTTGCCTGTATTCTTCCAACACCGGCAGGTGTTCCTGTAAATATGACATCCCCTTTTTTAAGTGTGAAAAATTTAGAAACATAGGCAATTAACTCATCTATCTTCCATAACATGAGCTTGGTACTCCCCTTCTGAACCTCATCGCCGTTCTTAAAAAGAGAAAAATTTATATCGTCAATACTATCTAAATTATTCTTCGACAACCACTTTCCTATCACCGCAGAACCATCAAAACCTTTTGCTTTTTCCCATGGAAGCCCCTTTTGCTTTAGCTGAGACTGCAAATCTCTTGCGGTAAAATCTATACCCAATCCGACTTCGTCATAATACTTGTGCGCAAACCTTTCTTCGATATGTTTACCCACCTTATTAATTTTTACAAGGAGCTCGACTTCATAATGTACATCATCGGAAAAATCAGGAATATAAAAATCTTGTTCGTTCGGTAATATGGCCGAATCAGGCTTTATAAAAACCACAGGTTCGTCTGGCCGCTCATTATTCAATTCTTCTATGTGCTCGGTATAATTTCGACCGATACAAATTAGTTTCATATAAAGTTTTTAGACTATTAACGGTAGTATACAGACCTTTAAAAATCAACCCAATTTTCCGCTGAACTGACTCAACTTAATCTGGGTCAACACTTTTTTGGTGTAAAGGGGGAAATCGGCATTTAAAATCCACCCGAAGTAGCCCGGTTCTTTATCTAGCACATCAAGAACCTTTTTACCCTTGTGTTTACCAAACGCAAATGTTTCGTTGCCCTCTTTATCGTAACCTAGAAAACCGGCAAAATCTGCAAATTGTCTGTGCGTTGAAAATTCGGCTAATTTTTTGACATTATTTTCAAGGTCAGGATATCTGTCTAATTGTGATAACAACACTTCGTAAGTAGCTTGCGTGTCCGCTTCGGCACTATGGGCATCGGTCAACTCTTTTCCACAGTAAAACTTATAGGCCGCCCCCAAGGTTCTTTTCTCCATTTTATGAAATATGGTCTGTACGTCGATAGAAACCATTCGTTTCATATCAAAATCAACCTCGGCACGAAGCAATTCTTCGGCGAGTAGCGGAATATCGAAACGATCGGAATTAAAACCACCTAAATCGCAGTCTTTGATCATCTGGTAAACTTCTTTTGAAAGTTCTTTAAAAGTAGGCTCATTGGCCACTTTTTCATTGGAGATACCATGAATGGCGACCACTTCGGCAGGTATTTCCATTTCGGGGTTTACCAACCAAGTTTTACTTTCTTTATTACCGTTCGGAAAAATTTTCAAAATTGATATTTCTACGATTCGGTCTTTTGCGACATTGGTTCCGGTCGTTTCCAAATCAAAAAAGCAAATCGGCCTTGATAAATTAAGCTCCATAGCAATAGGTAGTTTTCTGCAAAGATAGGTTTTACACTAAATAGGAAAAATGAAACCCCATTTAATCGGTAAACCGTTCCTCTATAATCTGGTATTGATAATATTGTTGAACGCCGAACCGAAAGTATAACTTAAACCCACACTAAAACCAAGTTGATAGGCAGTCGCAATCTGCTTTTGTTGCAGTAGCACATCTTCGATCGAGGCATCTCCACCAGGCAGATTAATTTGATCTCTGATAATTTCATATCTACTTGCAAAGCGAACGGCAAGACCCTTTAATAGCCGAACATTAACATTACTGTTCAGTTGTAATCGGTTCTTACTGAAATCACTAAGAAATGACGAACCAATTATTCTCGCATATAAATTGCCCCATTGTTGACGGTAACGCACTTGCATATCTAAAGAATGGTTATAAACACCCTCTTCTAATTTGTCGAAAATCGTAGTTTCTATGTAATCATTGTGAAAATAACCGATTTTATAAGCGAAAACTATCTCACGCCTAAGCACCTCTTTATAGGGGTAGATGTTAAACTCGATTGCAGGTTGCAAATAATACCTAAAATCTAAATTAGTAAAGGTATCGTGTCTCAAACCTGTAAAAATACCTGTAGACCAATGGTCGGAAAGACTTCGCACGATGCTACCATCTGCAAAATATCGAAACCTTTCACTTGTATAGATTACGCCATCGGTTTCATATTCACTATCTGATTTGAACAGCCCCAAATCGGTTCTTATACGCCAATTTTCGGTCACATGATCACTTTCAAAACCCAACCTATATTTAAAATCTTTTCTACTTGACTCTCTCCCCAGATCAGCGGAGCCAAAGACTTCAAAAATCCAGTTGTTCCAAGGATCTGTAAAATCAATTTCTTGTACTTCGGTCATACCGCTTTGGTTGACCGTATATGTGATATCATCTGCCAGACCTGACTTGAGAACATATTCTAGAAGACCCGACTGTACCTTTTTCAACAACCCTTTTCTGACCTCATCAGAAGTCATGTTTGCAGTAGTGTCATAGGATAATCTATTCGAAATATTTTTGTAATCACCCTTTCCTTCAAATTCTAAATCAAAGGTTCGACCACCGCTACCATTGGTAATATCGTATATGAACAGCTTTATATTAGCTTGAGCTTGATCCCGAACGTGACCCACATATTTAATTTCTTGCCTTAGAAAGTTCTTATCGCAGTTGCAGTCGATAAAAAGACGCATGGGAGCTTTTTTATCGACTTCTTCTTGGGCCAAGATTAATGAAGTTGCTAAAAATAAAGAGCAATTAACGAAGCTAACAAGGAAACCCTTGAATAGGTAAGTTCGGTTTTTTGGCATTTTTTGGTCGGTAAGCACCAAAGTTAATTTCTACAGGTATAAAATTTTGTTAGAAAATTGTTAATCGGGAAAATCAAAATAAAATCAGCTTTTCGCCTAAAATTCAATAGCCAAAAAGCTGATAATCAATTTACAATTATATTATTCTCTATTTAACGCGATTTTTCACACTTCTCTTTCAGTATCCCACGCTTCCAAATAATCGGCAACCGCTTTTACGAACATGCTTCCCAATGCTCCGTTCACCACCCTATGGTCATAACTATGTGATAAATACATTTTACTTCGAATACCTATAAAATCACCTTCTTTAGTTTCTATGACAGAAGGAATTTTTCTAATGGCACCCAATGCCAAAATACCTACCTGCGGTTGATTGATGATAGGCGTACCAAATACGCTACCAAAAGTTCCTACGTTCGTAACGGTATACGTACCCTCTTGAACCTCATCGGGTTTTAGATTATTACTTCTCGCCCTGTCGGCCAAATCATTAATTACTTTGGCCATACCTACCAGATTGAGCTGGTCGGCATTTTTAATCACGGGAACTATCAGATTACCATCTGGTAAAGCTGCCGCCATACCGATGTTTATATTTTTCTTTTTTATGACTTTGTCACCAAGAACAGAAATATTCATCATGGGATACTTCTTTAATGCCTTGGCTACAGCTTCCATAAAGATTGGGGTGAACGTCAACTTTTCACCTTCACGCTTCTCAAAATCACTTTTTACCGAATTACGCCAATTGACGATATTGGTAACATCTACTTCTATGAAACTTTGCACATGCGCCGAGGTAGAAACACTATCCGACATGTGTTTGGCTATCAACTTGCCCATGCGGGTCATTTCAATAACCTCACCATTGGTGGTATTAGAGTTAGCGGATACATTCGATTCTTTCTGCTCTTTCTTTTCAGGAACAACAGAAGAAATCTCCTTTTCTTTTGTATGCTCAATAGGAGCTTTTGCCACAGCGGTCTCTGTCTGTCCGTTTTCAACATAGGCCAGAATATCGTTTTTGGTTACCCTGCCTTCTTTGCCTGTACCTTGTATAGAATCTAATTGCTGTACAGAGATACCTTCTTGCTTTGCAATATTTTTTACCAAGGGGGAATAAAATCTTTCTGTGCCGTTCGTACCTTGTTCTTTACGAACGGGCGAAGACACTACTTCTTTAGCCACTTCGACCCTTTCTGCAACAGCGGCAGTCGCCTCGGCGGCAGAAGACTTTTCGCTACTGTGTTCATCACCTTCACTCACATCTTCAGTTGTACCATCAGTCTCAATGATAGCAACGGTCTGCCCCACTTTGACAACATCATCAACCTCGAACAGTTTTTCAACGAGAACACCTTCGACCTCACTGGGTACCTCAGAATCGACTTTATCGGTAGCTATTTCAAAAATAGGCTCATCTAATTCAATGGTATCACCGATCTCTTTGAGCCATGTTGTTAAGGTGGCCTCAGCAACACTTTCACCCATGCGTGGTAATTTCAGTTCAAATTTTGACATATTCCTATTTTATACTTGTAATATTTGAATTTTGCTGCAAAAATACTAAAAAAACTAGCAGTGTATTACATTTACCGCATTCGTTAATTTGCTTTTAAAGAATTCTCGAAAGGAATCCTGTTCAAGATACTCCTTCCTAAAGTAACCTCATCGGCATATTCTAATTCATCTCCAACGGCTATACCTCTTGCTATAGTCGATGTATTCACCTCATGCCCTTCCAATTGTTTATAGATATAAAAATTGGTCGTATCGCCCTCCATTGTTGAACTTAATGCAAAAATAAGTTCTTTCACTTCACCCTGCTTGACTTTACCCACCAAAGAAGAAATAGTCAAATCTTGCGGACCAACTCCTTCCATCGGTGAAATTTTACCGCCTAAAACGTGGTAAAGTCCTTTATACTGACTCGTATTTTCGATAGCCATTACATCTCGAATATCTTCAACTACACACACCAAACTTTTATCGCGCCGGGGGTTTGAACAAATCTCACATATGGGTAAATCAGATATATTGTGGCAATTTTCACAGAATTTAATCTCACTTCTCAAATTTTCTAAGGCCGACACCAATCTAGTAGTTTGATCTTGAGGCTGTTTTAGCAAATGCAACACCAATCGCAATGCCGTACGTTTACCGATACCGGGCAACTGCGACATTTCATAAACTGCATTTTCAAGAAGTTTGGAGGAAAAATCCATTTCGTCAATTTTCGAAACAAAATTACAATTTTATATGTGTTCTTATATTCATGGAAGAGATTTTACTATCTACACCAACGTTCTTAAAATAGAAAAGCGGGGCATTGCCCCGCTTTTTTGATATCAATTGAGAAACCTTTCTTTAGAAGTGATTAAAAGAAAGTCTAGTAACCCGTGTTTTGTGTCAGATTAGGACTATTGATAATTTCTTGTTCCGGTAAGGGGAACAACAAATGCTTCTCTTGTAACGCCTGATCTGAATTCAGGTTAACATGCCCTATAAAATCATCAAAGCCTCCCGTCGTACTATTGTACACCTTTCTCAGGCGTACCATATCGAACCAAACTTTCATTTCAAAACAGAGTTCATGCCATCTTTCCGTCCAAACTGCTTCCTGAAAAGATTGTTGGTTAAACGAGCCTAATGCGGGCGTGTCTAACTCAGCTCTATCTCTTATAGCCTTAAGGGCATCATACGCCTCTTGCCCTGGTCCATTAACCGCGTTTTCAGCTTCCGCATAAATCAGAAGCACCTCTGCATATCTAAAAATTGGCAGGTTTAAATTATCCTTTGCAGTGCCCTCTACTCCTTGACTACCATTGGCAATCACATTAAAATGCTTGAAAATATAAGGTTTGCCCAGGTTAATGGAATCTCCACTACCATTTTCGAAATAACTTGTATAAAACCAACCTTCCTGATTTTCTTTTCTTAGGTCGCCATCTTCAAAAGAATTATAAAAATCGATATCGGGTATAGTACTACCTGTACCTGACGGACCCCGATAGGTTACCGGTTGAAAATTAGGAAACATATTACCCATAGGATTGCCCGCGACTAAATCGTTGTACTGTAAGCTAAAAATATGTTCTCCCATATTATTTAGAGTCTCAAGATGTACTTCATTATAGGTATCGAACAAACGAAGTGGACCGGCGTTATCAATAACTTCTTTCGCCTTGGCAGCTGCATCTGCATACCGTGCCGTTTCGTTGATCGGTGCACCTGCCATCGTTAGATATACTTTCGACAACAAAGTTTTAACTGCCGATTGTGATACACGGCCAGAATCATTGGTCCATGGCAATCCTGCGTTCTCTGCTTCCAATAAATCAGATACGATTAGCGTATAAACTTCTTGTTGAGATGCCCTAGTAGGGAAAAAGTCTTCAGATTCAGCACTCTTCTGAGGAGCAGTTATCAATGGCACATCACCCCAAATACGAACAGCATAAAAGTAGGCCCATGCCCTTAAAAATTTCGCTTCGCCTAAAACTTGGTTCTTCTGGGCATCGTCCATATCTATACCGGGAACATTCTCCAGTACTAAATTCGCATTCGCGATTACTTTATAGATACCGCGCCACCAATTTCTAATATGCAAGGTGTTGTCGTCAAAAGATAGCGAATACAGGTTGTTTAAATCAGAGTTTTGCGCGGTCTCCGTTGTTGTGGTTCCTGTAGGAGCCATCAAAAATTGCCAGTTAGAAGAGAATATACCGGCCCCATCACCAATAAATCTCGCATCGGCATATACAGCGGCTATGGCGGCTTCTGCATGAGTAGCTGTTGTATAAAAACTTGTTGGTTGTAAATTAGAAGGGTCTTGCTCATCTAGAAAATCAGAACAACTTACGGCTCCTAAGAACAGGGCAACTAGCCCCATAGTTTTCGTTGTAAAATATTTTATATTTATTTTCATAATATCTTTTCTTTTTTGATTTGTTAAATACCCACCTGAAGACCTAATACAAACGTGGTAGACCTCGGGTACTCGTGCCATTTCATACCTTGTGAAAATACATTACTACCTTCATTACCGCGTATAGGCGTTACTTCAGGATCCCCGATCAATTCATCGTCTACCCATAAAAAGAAGTTTTGTGTCGAGGCATAAATTCTTAATTTGTTCAAATACAATCTCTCCAACAATTGGGGTTGAAAAGAATAGCCCAAGATTAGATTTCGACCTCTTAGAAATGAGCCATCTTTAATCCAATGAGAATCTACAGTGGTCACATACCCTGCACGAGTATCACGCACTTGAGCAATCATAGTATTTTGGTTATCAGGGGTCCACGCATTAAGTACAGTTCTATAACTGTTGGCCAAAGCCTGTCGGTCTTCACTGGAGTGAAGGTTCATATCCATCACATCGTTACCCCATGAGTATTGAAGATCAACAGTTAGATCCAATCCTTTATAAGTGAAATTATTAATAAAACTACCGGAAGCTGTAGGATAGCCATTACCTATAATTGTTCGGTCTTCATCATTGATGATTTTATCACCGTTGAAATCTTTATACTTAATATCTCCAGGCAATAAGGTCAAACCATTTCTATAACTGACAAAACTGGCAGCTTCTTCCGCCTCATCTGTACCCCACACGCCCAATCGCGTAAGCCCCCAGAATGAACCGACAGGTTCACCAATACGAATTACGTTTGTGGGATTGGTTATACCAGGCCCCCCTACCCCAAAAATATCGGAAGGCGTGGCAAGCGAAAGCACCTTATTACGATTCATTGTAATATTGAAATTTGTAGTCCAATTAAAATCGTCTAAGTTTACATTAACCGTATTTAGCGAAATTTCAAGCCCCTTATTTTCCATAGAGCCTACATTTCTCTTTATAGTAGTATAACCCGAAGTATTCGGCACCGGAGCATCTAACAGCATATCGGTAGTCTTTCTATAATATACATCCGCTTCAATACCTATACGGTTATTGAACAGGCCGACTTCGAGACCTACATCGTACTGTGCTGTTTTCTCCCATTTTAAATCTGGGTTTTCCAGTCTATTCAACCCTGTGCCTCCAACTAAACTACCTCCCCAAATGGTCTGATAATCCGAACCTAATAATGACAAGGAACTGTATGGGGCGATTTCAGAATTACCTGTTAAACCGTAACTCGTTCTTAACTTTAGGTTCGATATGGTTTCGCTGTCAACCAAAAAGTTTTCATCAGAAATTCTCCAAGCAACCGCCGCAGAAGGAAAGAAAGAAAACTTATTGTTGTCTCCAAATTTCGAGGAACCATCTGCCCTACCCGTAACGGTGAAAAGATACTTGCCGTGTAGGTTATAATTAACTCTACCAAAGTAAGAGTTCAATGCTTCTCTTTCAGAATTTGAACCCACCCGAATATTGTTGGAACCTGCCCCAAGGTTATTATATTCAAAGTAATCAGTAGGAAAATTATTGGCCTCGGCATTAAAGAAAAAAGAGTTCGTTTGCTGCCAAGATAGACCTAACAAAGCCGTTAATGAGTTGTTCTCGTTTATTTGTTTATCGTAGGTCAGGTAGTTTTCAATAGACCAGAAAATCTCTTTATTGCTACTTGAAGACGCAAAAGCCTGACTGTTGCCTGCCAAAGTAGCATCACGAAATTCCGGGTTTTCTTGAGTAATAACATTTGCACCGACCACTGATCGCATTTGAAGTTCATCGGTAAAGCTGATATTGGAATATGCACTACCCGATGCGGTCTGGGTATTTAGAATATACTGTTGGCCATCTAGGCGGTGAACCGAACTAAATGTACCCTCGGCAAAGGGATAATCTCTGTTGTCTGCAAAAATACCTTCCCTAGGGTGACCCGCAGGATAGCGAACCGGTAGAAACGGAAAATCTTCTACCATTCTTCGTGGTACCTGATCATTTGTGTCGGCCAAATTTTCCGTTTGATAATTATAACTTAATGTACCGCCGATTTTGACCCACTCTTTAATTTGATCATCGATTGAAAACCTACCGGAATAACGTTTTAGATAGGTGTTTTTCAATAATCCCTGTTCATCATTGATTCCCATAGAAAGTGCGTAGGTGGTTCTCTCATTACCTCCAGAAAAGCCCAACTGATGATTTTGAGACAATCTATGTTGCTGTACCTCTTTTGCCCAGTTCGTGTCATAAAGGGCATTACCATTACTATCGAATAATGGTGCAATTAAGGGGTCGGCCCTTTTCAATCTAGGCTCGTATTGCGCATAGTTGCCATTGGCCCATCCTTCAGGGTCGAATTTTTGTGTATTTTCCCAAGATAGCTGTTCTACCCTTAAATATTCTTCAGAATTTAAAACTTCAGCTCTATTAGGGCCGAACTCTTTGACATTGTATTCTACACTGTAGCTTATTCGACCTTGGCCGGCACGACCTCTCTTTGTTGTTACTAAAATAACCCCATTCGCCCCTCGGGCCCCATAAATTGCCGTCGAAGAAGCATCTTTTAATACCTCAATGGACACGACGTCATTCGGATTTAAAAAATCTATTGCAGAACTATATTGATCTAAGTTTCCCTGAGGTAATTGCACCCCATCGACTACATAAAGTGGATTGTTCGAAGAATTAATCGAACTGAACCCCCTGATCCTTACATTGGTTTTACCTCCCGGACGACCTGAGTTGGTATTTACCTGAACACCGGCAATTCTACCGGCCAGCGATTGGTTCAACGATTGTACCGGTCTTTCTTGAAGCTCATCAGCATCGACCTGCCCTACTGCACCGGTAAGGTCAGACTTTCTCTGACTACCGTAACCAATAAGCACTACTTCCTCTAGTTCAGAAGCGTCTTGCTGAAGAACTACATCGATTTCGGACCTGTCGTTTACTTGAATTTCTGAAGACTTGTATCCAATATAACTGAATACTATTGTAGCGTCTCCGCCTACATTCGATATGGTATAGTTACCATCAAAATCGGTCTGGGTACCATTAGTGGTACCTTTTACTAAAACGTTCGCACCGGCTAACGGGCCGGTCTCATCTGAAACGTTTCCACTTACTGTTTGCGCCATACTGATGCCATAACATAAAAATGCCCCGACAAGCAGAAAGCTTTTTAAGATTGTTCCCCTCATAATTTAGTTTCTTTTTAGTTAACGTTAACATAAATTAACATGTGAATGTAGTATTTCTCCTCTGCTACGATACCTATCAACACGTTAAATTATCGTTAAAAAGTTGTGATTAATCGATAAAATACATGGAGGATGCATTTTTATGAATTTGGAATTTAACAGGTACTTCTTTTAAGATTTCAATTATTCATTAGTAAATTTTACTATTCAACTTTTCGTAATTTGTGGCGAAATTAAAGTTTCATGACCGCCATCCACATTCTTATTCTAATTGGAGCCTATTTTTTACTGCTCTTATTAATTTCCTATTTCACTGGAAAAAATGATTCTAATGTGGACTTTTTCAAAGCAGGCAAGTCATCACCTTGGTACCTTGTGGCTTTTGGCATGGTCGGCGCGTCGCTATCGGGAGTAACCTTTATTTCGGTGCCTGGTTGGGTCGCCACTTCTGAGTTCAGTTACATGCAAGTAGTTTTTGGCTATCTAGCCGGTTATCTTGTAATCGCCTATGTACTACTCCCCATTTACTATAATCTAAATGTGACCTCGATTTACGAATACCTTGAAAAACGTTTCGGTACGGTAAGTTATAAGGTAGGAGCGGTGTCTTTTTTTATCTCTCGTGTTCTTGGAGCATCTTTTCGATTATTTCTGGTTGCCATTGTACTACAACAATTTGTTTTTGATGACCTCGGTGTACGGTTTGAAGTAACTGTTATACTCTCTATTTTGTTAATATGGATATATACATTTAGGGGCGGAATCAAAACTATTGTATGGACGGATACCTTACAAACCACATTCATGCTTCTATCTGTCGGACTATCTATTTATTTTATCAACCAAAAACTTGATTGGACCGTTTCTGAATTTTTAGGTTCTAATGAATTAAAGCAGTACAGTAAAATGATATTCTTCGATGATTTCTTCGGAAAGACCCATTTTGTCAAATCATTTTTAGGAGGTATGTTCATTACCATTTGTATGACAGGTCTTGACCAAGATATGATGCAGAAGAATTTAACATGTCGCTCATTAAAAGATGCACAGAAGAACGTAGTCTCACTTAGTCTTGTTTTAGTAATTGTCAATTTTATCTTTCTATTGTTGGGAGCGTTGCTTTTCATCTATGCCGATAAATTCAATATTGCTACACCTTTAATGAACGGTCAAGCAAAATCAGATTTACTTTTTCCTGAAATAGCTTTAAATAGTGGATTGGGTATCGTGGTGGCCATAACATTTATGCTAGGCTTGATCGCTGCCGCTTACAGCAGCGCCGATAGTGCCTTAACATCGTTGACCACCTCATTTTGTGTCGATTTTTTAGGTATCGAAAGAAGACCCGAAGCGAGCCAAAAAAAGATTAGAAAAACCACTCATGTAGCAATGAGTCTTTTACTTATATTGGTAGTAATCTTGTTCAAGCATATTCTAGACACCAATGTCATAGACGGCCTATTACAGGTGGCAACCTACACTTACGGCCCTTTATTAGGCTTGTTCACTTTCGGAATTTTCACCAAATATCAATTAAAAGACCGGTATGTATGGCTTGTAGCCGTATTCGTAGTTATTTTAATCTATGCTATTGCATCAATACCTTCAGATGCACTGGGCGGATATCAAATTGGCTATGAACTACTACCCATCAATGGGCTATTAACCTTCATAGGTTTATGGTTCATTCGAAAAAAGGACTAATAGAATTTTGAGAATGAGAGAACTTCAAATGTTAAACTTTGATGCGAAAAATCGTACTGATTCTTCTGTCAGAGAATTTAATACTGGCCGGTTGCTAAAAGTACCAAAGTACAGGCGACCTCTGCCTTGATCCCATTTTCTGCGAGTTTTTTATAAAATTCTGGGTTCTCAGTTCCTGGATTGAAAATAACGCGCTTTGGTTTCAGTTGTAAGATTTTGTCGATATATTCAGGCTGACGCTTTGCACCAATATATAAAGTAATAGTATGAACATTTTGAAAATCATCAAAATTGGTCTTTATTTGTATGTCTCTGATTTTACCTTCCTTCAGACCAAATGCTACAGTATCAATATTATGCTCTACAAGACGGTTCACAGCAAGGTTACTATAACGATTTTGTTTTAGGGAGGCGCCAAGAACAAGTGTTTTTTTCATCTATATAGAGGTATGTTAAAGTTTACGAATATTTGTAACTTTTAAGATTCACCATCGTCTAATAATAATAGGCTATAGTTGAAACCATATGATAAAAGTTGTTGATGAAGCTATAATTTATAGTTAATGGTTAGTGTTTAGTATAGTGGAGTCAATGACAGAAACCCCGATGGAGACATCGGGGTTTTGTGTTCTATACTTTCTACCACTTTATGATAGCGCTACCCCATGTGAAACCACTGCCAAATGCTGCCAGAACCACCAAGTCTCCGCTTTTAATTTTACCGGCTTCCCAAGCCTCTGTCAAAGCTATTGGTATAGATGCTGCCGTAGTATTACCGTACTTCATTATGTTATTAAAAACCTGATCGTCAGCTAAACCAAATTGTTTCTGAATAAATTGAGAAATTCTCAAGTTAGCTTGATGTGGCACCAATAAATCGATATCCGTTGGCTGAAGGTTGTTGGCCTTCAATCCTTCTAAAATAACCTCACTAAAACGAACTACAGCATTCTTAAAAACAAATTGACCATTCATATGCGGGTAGTACGATTCGTCTTGAGGGTCATTTTCCTCTAATATATCGGTCACCCATCGCTTACCCATGCCCGGTGCAATCAACGAGAGTTCTTCTGCATGCTGACCTTCAGAATGTAAATGTGTAGATAGCACACCCTTGGTCGTATCTTCTTCACGGCTTAGGACCGCAGCACCGGCACCATCACCAAAAATTACTGATACGGCCCTACCTCTAGTTGTCATATCAAGACCTCTTGAATGCAACTCGGAACCAATAACCAAAATATTTTTGTACATACCACTTTTTATGTACTGATCTGCAACAGATAGTGCATAAACAAAGCCCGAACACTGATTTCTAACATCTAAAGCACCAACTGTCTTTATACCTAGGTCACGTTGTACCAAAACCCCCGGACCTGGAAAATAATAATCAGGACTTAATGTGGCAAATACAATAAAATCGATGTCATCTTTATCTATACCAGCTCTTTCTATTGCTACTTTCGCAGCTTTGACCCCCATACTTGTAGTCGTGTCTTGTTCGGGAACCACATGCCTTCTTTCCTTAATTCCGGTTCGTTCTTGAATCCATTCATCGTTTGTATCCATGATTTTTGATAAATCATCGTTCGATACGACATTATCTGGAACATAATAACCGAGCCCTGTAATTTTTGAGTTGTACATAATCTATAATTATACAAAAAATTTAGTTCATCTCTTTCCGATGTATTCGTAAAACAATCTTCTATTTACATGAATACAAATAAAGAAATACAAAAGTAGATAAGAATTACTATTAAATTCGTAATTAATGTATGCCAAGATAGTTATTTTACGGTACGCTGTCGAGACCGTTCAAATGATTTCTTCACTACAATATGAGATAGTCAATTTTTAACAAGTAGAATATAAGATTCAAATGGGTCGGTGGCAGAATTTAATTTTATATAAAAAACATGCCCTCATTTAGAGGGCACGTTCTTAAATAACCTAACTATTTGTTCGTAGTGCGGTATAGAATAAACTTTTTCATAGCAATTTTCTATAACCCCCATCGAAATTAATAATTTGTTTAATAAAAAACAAAAATTATTAAACAAAGTAATCTTACTTAAAATTCAATCATTACAAACGCCTGATAAAAGATGTCAGTTTGTCACCATATACTTATGTGGTATTTTTTTTGACTTCAAGAGATATCACCAATGAAGAGGTAAATCCACTTATGGATGTTATTAACCAAAAACATATATAACGTCTCCATAGAGACATTAAAAGTATAATTTATGGCAACAGGTAAAATCAACGTTTCAGTAGATAATATTTTTCCACTGATCAAGAAATTTTTGTACAGTGATCATGAGATTTTTCTAAGGGAACTTATTTCGAATGGCACAGATGCCACATTAAAATTAAAGCATTTAACTGCTATTGGCGAAGCTAAGGTCGAATACGGCAGCCCTAGAATCGAAGTGAAGATCGATAAAGATGCTAAAAAGCTTCATGTCATCGATCAAGGGATAGGAATGACCGAAGACGAAGTCGAAAAATATATTAACGAAGTTGCATTTTCGGGTGCCGAAGAGTTTTTGAACAAATATGAAGACGGGGCCAAAGATGCTGGAATCATAGGTCATTTCGGACTAGGTTTTTACTCTGCCTTTATGGTTGCCCACAAGGTTGAAATTATAACCAAAAGCTTCAAAGAAGGTTCCGAGGCCGTATATTGGAGTTGTGACGGATCACCAGAATTCACTTTGACCAAAGGTGAGAAAGAAGAGCGAGGTACTGAAATAATTCTGCATATTGCCGATGACTCTACCGAGTTTTTAGAAGAGAACCGTATTAGCGAATTATTAAGCAAATACAACAAGTTCATGCCCATACCCATTAAATTTGGCATGAAAACAGAAACGCTTCCTAAACCGGAAGATGCTAAAGAAGATGATCCGGCACCGACCCAAGAAGTCGATAACATCATCAACAACCCTAACCCAGCATGGACCAAGCAACCTACAGACCTGGAGGAAGATGACTATAAAAGGTTTTATAGAGAACTGTACCCAATGCAGTTCGAAGAGCCTCTTTTTCACATTCATCTTAATGTTGATTATCCGTTCAATTTAACCGGTATTCTTTACTTCCCGAAATTGACCAACGATCTCAATGTTCAAAAAGATAAAATTCAGCTATATCAAAACCAAGTTTTCGTTACCGATAACGTAGAGGGTATCGTACCTGAATTCTTGACGATGCTTCGTGGAGTCATTGATTCGCCAGATATTCCGTTAAACGTTTCTCGTTCATACCTACAGGCCGACGGTGCCGTAAAGAAAATTTCTTCTTATATCACTCGAAAAGTTGCCGATAAATTGAGTTCATTGTTCAAAAACAATCGAGAAGATTTTGAGCAAAAATGGAACGACATTAAAATAGTTATCGAGTACGGTATGCTTTCTGAAGATAAGTTCTTTGAAAAAGCTGACAAATTTGCACTATACCCAACCGTTGATGGTAAAAATTTCACTTTTGAAGAATTACAGGAAAAAATTAAAGATAATCAGACCGATAAAGACGAAAAGACGGTAATTCTTTATACTTCTGACAAAGAATCTCAACACAGCTATATCGAGGCGGCGAAAGCCAAAGGTTATGAGGTTTTGTTATTAGACTCGCCCATTATTGGCCATCTAATGCAAAAACTTGAAACTTCTAAAGAAAAAATTTCTTTTGCCCGTGTGGATGCCGACCATATAGACAACCTTATTAAAAAAGAAGATACCCAGATATCTAAATTATCAGATGAGGAAAAAGAAAAGCTCAAAACCAGTTTAGAAGAGGTGATTGACGACAAGAGCTATACCGTTCAGCTAGAAGCTATGGACAGTGGTTCTTCACCGTTTATTATCACCGAGCCTGAATTCATGAGAAGAATGAAAGAAATGCAGCAGACAGGTGGCGGTGGAATGTTCGGTATGGGCAATATGCCAGATATGTACAACATCGTTGTTAATACCAATCATGAATTGGTAAGTGAAATTCTTAATACTAAGACCGCGAAAAAGCGTGAACGTTTGATCAATCAATCAATTGATTTGGCAAAGCTTTCCAAAGGGCTTTTAAAAGGTGAAGAGTTGACAGACTTTATCAATCGAAGTTATGAGATGGTGAAGTAATCGGCCATCTAGTCCAACTAAAAAGCTCCAAAAATAATTTTTTGGAGCTTTTTTTAATTCTACTAACTTTCGCCTACCAGTAAATAGGGCCTGTGCCTAAATACTTATCTGCTATGGGCTTGTAATAATCAATCACATCTTCTAAATCATAAATTTTTTGAGATTTAGTATACAGGTCGTATTTATTGAAATCTTTTATAATCTGCAGGTACTTTTCATCTTTTTTATTCAACAGCTCTTTATAGCTTCCGCCTGTATGCCAAGGGTAAAAAGAATGATACCTTATCATTACCATGGCTTCTTCTGGCAAGGTATTCTCTTTGTGATTAGCCAGCACTCGATATAAATACTCATCATGGCCCCATGCCAAATCTAGATTATCCAATCCGCAGCCTTCTTCATATATACCTGTCGTAGTATTGTATTCAGGGTTCGACATATCAGCATTAAGCTTGTTAAACTCTGGATAAACACATGTATCGGGTAGTTTACAACCTACTACGAACACATCGCCTACCGTACCCCATTGTTCATCTTGACTGGTTCCATCTTCATCGCTACCCCACATAAACATCACCTTACCTAAATCATGTATGAGTCCGGTCAACTGCATCCAATCAGGTCTATTATCTGCCCTGATCGCTTCTGCACTTTGAATCAAATGCTGAACATTCGGCAAATCAAGGTCAGGATCACTAACATCTATCAATTTGTTCAAGTGGGCCATAGCTTCGAATAAGGGCATTGGTTTATCGAACTTCAAATATTTCTTGTGCATTCTTTGCACATAATCCACTGTTTGATTGGTTCTCATTTTTCGATAATGCTCCTTCACCGCAGCCTTTACATCTACGGCCTCATAATTTCTGAAAGTCTTTTCCATTAGAGTTGTTTCAAGTTTACTGTGAGTTTAGTTTTATTGTATGCTAATAACGTTTAAAGTGTTAAAATCACACATTTCCCAGTACAATGTACAAAATAATTGCAAAAAGTACGAGTACAGCACTAAAGTGCTTGGCATATTTCCAGGGCTTTAAGTCTAAAACACCGGCATCTTTCATTATAAATCGTTCTTCTTTTTGCATTAGTGCAGATGCAATATGCATCACGATAATGTTTAGCACAAATTCTATTCCCCAAATATGGATAAAATGCAAGTTTACTTGGATTACATGGTCCATAATCACATAAAAGACCAACCCGAAAAGTAGTCCTATTTTGGCACCACCTGCAGATACCTTCGGGAACAAAAATCCAGCAATAATAACACTTGCTATAGGAATAAAGAAAATTCCGTTCAACTGCTGTAAAAGCTGATATAGGCCTTCTGGTGCATTCGCCACGAACGGTGCAATACCTATTGCGAAAACGGCCAACAAGGCTGATGTCCATTTTCCCATGATCACCAGCTTTTTATCACTTGTATTTTTATTAATGTAGCGCTTATAAATACCCAAACTGAAAAGAGTAGCGGCACTATTGAGCGCACTATTGAACGTACTTAGAATGGCGCCCATCATTACGGCTACAAAAAAACCTGTGAGCCATAAGGGCAGTACCTTTTTGACCAATAATGGGTATACGCTATCGGGGTTGGCATATAAACTATCACCAAAATAATAATAGCCGATAAGCCCCGGAAGAACCACTACCATGGGTACCAGTATTTTTAACAATCCCGTAAAGAGAAGCCCTTTTTGTGCCTCTTTAAGGTTCACGGCCCCCAAAACCCTTTGAATAATAGACTGGTGCATACACCAAAAGTAAATTTGATTGAGCATGAAACCGGTAAAAAGCACCTCGAATGGCAATATAGCCTTACGTGCCCCTTCGCCTACTCCGGGCTCGTCACTTATCACATTAAATTTTTCGGGTGCATTGTCGAACACCTCACTGAAACCGGTAAATACGTTACCATCACCAATACTTAACAAAGCTAGAATGGGCACCAATAAACCAGCGACCAATAGACCAAATCCATTAATAGTATCGGTATAAGCTACCATTTTCAAACCTCCAAAAATGGCATAAATAGCGCCTATCACACCCACTATCAAAATCGTTATCCAAATACCTCGCTCTTGACTGACATCGAGGAGGCTAGAAATCTCGAAAATGGCCTCAATATTCAAAGCCCCAGTATATAGTACAATCGGTAATAAGGTTGCCACGAATGAAAAAATCAGCAAGACGGCTATAAGTGTTCGCGTAAGCCCATCAAATCTCTTTTCGAGAAACTCCGGTATTGTGGTGAGCCCCATCTTTAAATATCGAGGCGCAAAGTAAAGCGCGGCGATTACCAAGGCTATGGCCGAAGTCACCTCCCAAGCTATTATTATCGCTCCGTTTCGATAGGCAGAACCATTGAGCCCTACTAAATGCTCAGTAGAGATATTCGTGAGCAGAAGTGATCCAGCGATTACAATGCCCGTTAAAGAACGACCGCCGAGAAAATAGCCGTCTTGAGTATCGAGTTTATCTTTTCTGAGCTTATAGGTTGCATAAAAAGCAACGAAACCCGTAAATATTAAAAATGTTAATAAAGCCATAGCGATAAATGTATATATTTTTTTTCAACATTTATAGCCTATGGTAACTGACAAGAGATTCAACTTTTAATTATAGGATAGTAAACTAAATTTTATCTTTTCTATCTCTTTAACACTCAAAAATTTAAATCAGATACCCTATTTTATTTAGGTCATCAAATCATAGCAAATAAAACATTATTTGATACCAATGTGATAAATATCATAGCTCGAACAAACCAACTTAAATACCTTACTATTAAAATATTTCGTATTTTATCATATATCAAAGTAAATAGTACAAAATTAAAGGCCTTTACCAACAACTATGAAGTTTTGATAGGCAAATTCGAAAATGATAATTATTGTGCTCTTGTTTGAGCATAATGTAAAGATTATTCAACAGATGAGCTAAAAATCTAAAACGCAAACGTTTTATAATCGATTTTGATTGCAAATACTTAATTAACAATAAATTACAAATTAATCGAAATTGTTCAGATAAAAGATTATTCTCATCTTTGACATTAATATTGTAGCCTTTTAACTACAACAAGTTTAGTTATTTTAATACTAATCAAACCGTGGTCAAAATGATATATCAGGAAATAAATGCCTCCGGAAATTTTACATCTTGGGAAACTTCAAAGCTAAATGAACTTAAGGAAGAGCAAATCTCCACTGATTTGGGCCAATCACTTCTATTTGAGAATGATTCACTACGTATATGGGAAATCTTTCTACAACCGGGAGAAAGAATGGGTTTTAGGAAAATCATCAATAACTACAATCTTGTATCAATGGGTATAGGTCTTTCTATATCTAGATGTGAAGATGGTAGTATTAACCTATATAAATTTAACGAAGGTGATACATTTTTTATAAATGCCGCAAACGAATCTAAGGTTCAAGATTTAGAGAATATCGGTGATTTACCCCTATATCTAAATATTATGGAGTTCAAATCTTTTTATATTACTTGTGATGAGCAAATAATTTCTGTGCTCAAAGAAAGATGAGATTACAAAAGTAGAATGCACGCTCTGCTTCATCGAGATATGAAATTTTCATTGCTACTCAAAACGGACTTCGCTATCTTTGAGAATGCATATTATTTCAACAAATATCGGAAACCCGGTAACATTTACCTGGAACGGAAAAGAAGAAAAAACTGGAATTTTTAAATATCCCGTAGAAGAGTCAATTTATCTTAGAAAAGAAGATGTGGGCCAAGACACAATCATCGACAGGGTGCATCATGGCGGTAAAAATAAAGCCTGCTATCTTTTTTCGACCTTGCACTACCCCTACTGGAAAAATCTGTATCCAAAACTTGAATGGGATTGGGGTATGTTCGGTGAAAATCTTACTGTAGAAGGTTTAGACGAAAAGCAAATACGCGTCGGCAATATTTATAGAATAGGTTCGGCACTCGTTCAAGTATCTCAACCCCGTGAACCTTGTTATAAACTAGGCGTGCGTTTCGACAATCAAAAAATTTTAAAAGAATTTATCGACCATGGCCACCCTGGTACTTATGTTCGTATTCTAGAAGAAGATAAAGTACGTAAAGGTGATCAAATGGAATTAATCGAAGAATCAATAAACGAACTTACCGTTTACCAGTTCTATCAACTTTTGTATCTTAAAGAAAAACCGAAAGAATTACTAAATATATTTATGGCAAACCCTTCAGTACCACAATACAAAAAAGATAAATTACAAAAACACCTATAAGCTTTCGAACATTTTGGTGAGCTGAATTATAGAATTGATTTTTCTATAAAAAACCTAAGTACGCAAACTTAAATTTTTATGAACTTGAACGAATCTTGGCATTATTATCTAATGGCCACACTATACGTACTTGCAGGAATTAACCATTTTATAAAACCAAGAACTTATAAACGAATAATACCTAATTACCTACCGAATCCGAAAATTTTGGTAATTCTAAGTGGTATTATAGAAATCTCACTTGGTTTGGCCATGCTCTTTACAACAACAAAAAATTATGCTCTCTATAGTATTATTTTAATGCTCTTTGCATTTTTACCCGTACACCTTTATATGCTAAGCGACCCTAAAGCATCTATGGGCTTACCCAAGTGGCTGTTGTTGGTTAGATTACCATTACAATTCTTATTAATGTACTGGGCGTTTGCTTACCTATAAAATTCAAAAGCCCCGTGGTGCAATACCAGCGGGGCTCTTAACTCAACTCAACTTAAACTACTATTTTAACAACTATTTTACACTAATAGTTTCGTAATAAGATTTTTTACCATCGGTAACTACAACTGTATAAACATCTTTAAAAGCTGTCTTGAAGTTGAAAACTTTTTCTACAACCATGGTATCTTTCCATTCTTGAGAGAAAACCAAGCGGTTACTACTATCGAATACATCAACGTTCACCTTATTTTTATCAAGGTTCAAATGGTTGAAATATATAACTCCCTCTTTTTTTCTGTAAACTGGCTTAGTATCTTCTTTCTTATCAAGAATAGAAATACTTGAACCGTCAACATCAATAGTATAGGTAGTGGTTCTTAATGAATCGTCAGTCAAGAAATAGTACTGACCATCTTTCAAGTTTTGAAGGTCAAACTTTTTGGCATATCCAACTTTCTCAACAGTTTCGTAATAAATTACGTTACTTTCTTTATCTAAAAGTTTAATGGTAGTCTTACCGGCATCTGCTTCCAGTTCAAATACTACACTTTTGGTGTTCTCGTTGGTAATAAGGCTTAATTTCCCTTCGCTGGCCGAAGCTGTCATTGTTCCGAACATAAGGGCGATCATTGCTGCTGTTCTAAATACTTTTTTCATGACATTTTGTTTTTAAACCAGTCTCTCAACAGGTTTGGTTAATAATCTGATACAAACATACCACCGAATACCCCACCTCACTACTACACACTTTTCCTATTTATGTGCTATTTTAACATGGCGAATAAACACTTATTCATTAAAGGGTAATTTTGAACATTTTTTGGTTAATTTTGCAAAGATTAGCTCTTTAGGGCTATTGTAAATTTGCATTATGGAAAAGAAAATCTCCCTTTCTCAGAAGCCAGCTTTTGAGGCCATAGAGCCAAGTTTTGGGCATTCTTATACTTATCAGAAGTTCGATGCCACAAAAAACAATAAACAAAGTATTTGGCACTACCACCCCGAAATTGAATTAGTGCATGTAAACGGTGGTTCTGGTAAGAGACAAATAGGTAGCCACGTTTCGTATTACTCTAACGGTGACCTTATATTAATAGGTAGTAATTTACCACATTGTGGCTTTACAGATAAGCTCACCGGAAATGAATCGGAGACGGTTATACAAATGAAGCAAGATTTTTTAGGAAACGATTTCTTTAAGATTCCTGAAATGAAGAACATTCAGAATTTGTTCGAAATTGCTAAAGGAGGTATTGCCTTCTCCGGTAAGACCAAAAGAAAGCTAGGTGAGAAATTGCTCATTTTAGAATACCAAACCGATTTTCAGCGATTGCTTTCTATACTAAATATCTTGAACGAGTTGGCGGTTTCAAAAAATTTCAAGATTTTAAACGCTGAAGGCTTCTCTATGGAAACCGAGGTCAAAGACAATGATCGAATCAATATTGTCTTTAATCATGTGAAGAGCAATTTCAAAGAAGAAATTACTTTAGATGAGATTGCATCTTTAGTTAGTATGACAGTACCTTCGTTTTGCCGATACTTTAAAAAAATCACTAATAAGACTTTTGTTCAATTTGTGAACGAGTATAGATTGGTGCATGCTTCAAAACTATTGGCCGAACAGCCTATGAGTATAACTGAAGTTTGTATGGAAAGTGGTTTTAACAACTTTTCGCATTTCAATAAACAGTTCAAGGCATTCACGGGCCAAAACCCCTCTGAGTATAGAAACGAGTTAAAAAATGTTCTACATTAATGCAACGGCTTTTACCGACAGAAAATGATTTAAAATTGGTCGATAGTACTATACACTACTACCCAAATTTTTTTAGTAGTGATGAAGCTGACTTGCTATTTAAATGTTTACGAAGTACGGTGCGCTGGCAACAAGACAAAATTCAGGTGTTCGGAAAAGAATATTTACAACCTAGACTTACCGCACTATACGGTAACAACAATAAGAGTTATTCTTATTCTCATATTACGATGAGACCCCATACTTTCTCCAGTGAACTTTTAAAAATAAAAAATAAAGTAGATAAACATTGTAATGTTGATTTTACTACTTGTCTAATAAATCTATATAGAAATGGCAAAGACAGCAATGGCTGGCATGCCGATAATGAGAAAGAATTGGGAAAAAACCCGATTATAGCTTCTGTTTCTTTAGGTCAGGAACGATTTTTTCATCTCAAACACAGGGCTTGCAAAGCTCAGCGGTACAAATTACTATTGGAATCCGGTAGTTTATTGATCATGTCGGGCAAAACACAGAAATACTGGTTACACCAAATACCCAAAACATCTAGAATTCTTGACGAACGCATAAACCTGACCTTTAGAATCATAAAATAAAAAAACGACCTCTTAGAAAGAGGTCGTTTTTCTTGGCCCATATTTTTTTCTGAAGAACCGTACTGTCTTTAATAAGCGGGCGATACCATTAATATACTCATACTGAACTTCTTATTAATATAACTTCAAAACGTGTTCCAAAGTACATCTATTCGTTCAAATTTTATTTTTATCAGATAAATTGTTGTGTAGCCTATAATTATGTATGTCTATTCAAGAAAAAACTTCGTTGAGAACTTTGGCCAACCGTATTCCACCCTTTTGAAGCTGTTTCTCAACAGTACTCCACCAGTCATAACTATATCGGTAATATAATTTTTCACCGGCCTCTACCGAATCATATACCTCATTGGCAATATCTTGACTCTCTTCTACCCATTCATAAATACTGCCTTTTTGAATCAAGCTGACCCTTTCTTTACTTAACTTGGGTAACGAGGCAGAAAGTTCGGTGTAACTCATACCATAATCGTTTATCATATGGCTATCCCAAACCCGATGAAGGTTGGTACCTTCATTGAACCATTGCAATTGAATATCATTGCCTCCCCTATCTTCCGATCGGCCAACGTGCATAGGTTGATGAAGATCACCCATTAAATGCACCAACATTTTAAGATAGAAGGCCTTATCGGCAGTTGTTCTATTTTCATCCCCTACGATTTCGATGCATTTTTCTATACCAATAATAATATCACCCTGCTCACTGGGCTTGACATCCGTATATTTCTTATCTGCCGGAAAATTCACATAGTGCCAAGGGCCGAACTTTCGGTAGGCCGTATCAGACTTAATATCATCTGCAAAATTCGAAACCGTGGCCAGACTTCTGCCGTTCAATAATTCTTTAATAGCTCTCTTGGCTTTTCTTGAAAGGTGCTTTTCAGCAATTTGACCAACAGCCCTATGGCCGGTCTTAGACCAGTCACCATCATTTGCCAAAATGAAATTTGAGATAAAAATCAATAAGAAAGCTATTCTTTTCATACCACTAATTTGTCGTCAAATGTAGCCATTGTGGTTTAATCTAATGTTAAGGAGCACTCCGTTTTCATTTTTTAATTTGATATTGCAAGCCTTAAAATCTGTGTATTGATACTAAAAGGAATAAAAAATAGGTTTTTAAGAATTGGCATATTATCCGTAGTCGGTCTTTTCATTTTCTCCGTAGTTTTCATAATGAGCGTAAACTGGGGGCTATGGGGCAAGTTGCCTTCTAAAGAGGACCTTTCCGATTTTCAATATCAGAGAGCATCTGAAGTTTATACTGCAGATAGCATGCTTATTGGTAAATACTATCTTTTCGATAGGCAACCGATTGACTTTGATGATATTCCAGAAAACGTACTCAATGCATTAGTGGCCATAGAAGATGAGCGTTTCCACGAACATTCTGGTATCGATTACCAAAGTTTGGGTAGAGTAGCGTTAAAGACCATTTTAATGCAAGATCAATCAGCAGGTGGAGGAAGTACCCTTACACAACAATTGGCCAAAAACCTATACCCTAGAAGAGACCGTAAGCAAACCAATATTGTAGTCGATAAACTTAAGGAAATGTTCATTGCCAAGCGCATTGAAAAAATTTACTCTAAGCAAGAAATTTTAGGGCACTATTTAAATACCGTTTCATTTGGCGACAATACTTTTGGCATTGAAAGTGCTTCACTCAAGTTTTTTAATAAAAAAACTCAAGATTTAAAACTTGAAGAGGCGGCCGTTTTGGTTGGCATGCTCAAGGCGACCTACGGGTATAACCCTAGGGTTTTTCCTGAAAGAAGCTTGGACCGTAGAAATTTGGTCTTGGCATCAATGCACAAAAATGAAATGCTACCTGAGAATCAAAAAGATAGTTTAATTAATTTACCGTTGACCCTAAACTATCGTGAGTACGATAATAACGATGGATTGGCGCCCTATTTCAGGGAAGAGGTAAGAAAGAAATTACTAAAATGGACCAAGGAGCAGCGAGAAGAAGGTAACGAGTACAACATCTATACCTCAGGTCTAAAAATCTATACCACCCTTGATTACAATATGCAATTCTGGGCCGAAAAAGCCATGAGAGATCATATGAAATCGCTTCAAGAACGCTTCGAGAAAAGCTATGGAAAAAGTGCGCCTTGGGCTACCAATAAAAAATTGATCGATAAACTGATCAAACAATCAAGCATCTATAAAAAATTAAGCGCTTCCGGTCTTGATGAAAAGCAAATTATGGACTCGCTCAACCAAAAGAAAAAGATGATTTTGGTCGATTGGGAGGGTAAAAAAACTATTCAGGCCAGCTCTATTGATAGTTTGAAACATTATATGAAATTTCTCAATACCGGCTCATTGGCCATTGAACCTAAAACTGGGGCTGTAAAAACTTGGATAGGTGGTGTAGATTTTGAACACTTTAAATATGATCACGTCGCTCAGAGTAAAAGACAAGTGGGTTCGACATTTAAGCCTTTGGTGTATACCGCAGCCTTAGAAACCGGTATTGAACCTTGCACTTATTTTTCTGCGGAAGAAGTAGAATATGAAAACCTAAAGGGTTGGTCACCAGGAAATTCTGGCGAAAAAGATGAAGCTTACCTCAACTATTCTATGGAGCAAGCCTTGAGCAACTCCGTGAATACCGTTGCGGTAAAAGTCATGGAGAAAACGGGGATAAACAATGTAATTGCCATGGCTAAAAATATGGGCATTTTCACCAAGTTACCAGAAGAGCCTTCACTGGCTTTGGGTACGGGAGAAATATACCTCAATGAACTGGCAGGGGCCTATGCGAGCTATATGAACAATGGGCGCGCTGTTTTACCTTATTTGATTAATTCTATTTCTGACCAAAAAGATTCTCTTTTGGTTAAATTCGAGCCCAAGCGGGCGGTTGAAACTGCCTTCTCAGAACAGACACGGCAAATCATGGTCGAGATGATGAAGTCGACAATCGACAAAGGTACCGCTTCACGCATTCGCGGTACTTACAAATTGAATAATGCCATTGCGGGTAAAACGGGAACTACCCAAAATAATAAGGATGCCTGGTTCGTCGCCTTAACCCCAGAACTGGTTCATGTAACCTGGGTTGGGCTCGATAATCACGAAATTGGTTTTAGAAGTACCAGTTTAGGCCAAGGTGCAAGTGCGGCGTTACCGATTTTTGCAAAATTTATGCAAGAAATGAACAAGCATCCTTCATATAATTACATAACAAAAGCTCAATTTAAAAAACCGGATCCCCTCGTTCTCGAAATGCTAGACTGCGAACCGGTCAAACGTGATGGCTTTTTCAAACGTTTGTTCAAGAATCCTGATAAGAAAAGAAAAAAACAATTCAAAGGTCGCAACTCTGCACCCTAATAAGTTTCGAACTAGGTCGAACCCTTTTCAATTCTTATTTTTGTGTTCTCATTCAAAGCTTGAAATCATTGAAATATAAAATACTTTGCTCCGATTTAGACGGCACCTTACTTTCTTCAAAAAGCGATGTATCTGATTTTACTATAGCCGAAATCAATAGAATTAAAAGTCAGGTAAGGGTTGTTCTTGTGTCTGCAAGAATGCCCCGTGCAATGACCTATCTTCAACGTAGGCTGGGAATCGAAAACCAACCTTTGATCTGTTATAATGGCGCATTGGTACTAGACGGTGAAAATAAAATCGCATCCGCTGAAATAACTATTCCCTTTTTAAACGAGGTATATGCTTTGGCCATGGTTCACTCTATAAAATTGGGCCTATACCATGGTAATGAATGGTATGTTGAAGAGAACAGCGAGCGCGTACGTAAAGAAATTAGATATACGCAAACCACACCTGTATTTAGAGCTACTAAAGACACCCTAGCAGACTGGCAGTCTAGAGAACTAGGTGCACATAAAATAATGCTTATGGGTACCAAGAATACTTCAGATGCCATATTCCCTATTTTAGAAGAGCGATTTTCAGAAGATTTAAATCTTTACCGTTCAAACGATACCTTAATTGAAATTGCGCCAAAATCAGTTTCAAAACTTACTGCGATAAAATTATTGTTAAAAGATGATGAAGAGCTTTCGGATGTCATCTCTTTCGGTGACAATTATAACGACATAGAGATGCTACAACATACAGGTTTAGGTGTGGCCGTGGGCAATGCAAGAGAAGAAGTCAAAACTATTGCCAATGAAGTTACTCTTGCCAACACAGAACATGGGGTAGCCAGCTTTATAAAGGAGCATCTTGTATTTTAACTATATTTGGTAAAAAGCAAGTCCGTTTTATGATAGAACCCCTAATTACCGACGACACCGTAGTATTTGGTTTATTAACTCTATGTCTAGGCTTCATATTTTATACTTCCTCAATTACCAAAGGGTTCTGGAAAAAGTTTTATTCAATAGTGCCTGCTGTTCTAA
Organism: Pseudozobellia sp. WGM2; assembly: GCF_017810075.1. Classification (GTDB taxonomy): domain Bacteria; phylum Bacteroidota; class Bacteroidia; order Flavobacteriales; family Flavobacteriaceae; genus JADNYK01. The sequence continues at coordinate 14,900 of NZ_JADNYK010000008.1, read as the reverse complement.
TGTGCTATTTATTGCCTGCGATATTGGCCAGTTCAGGCATAATTTCCGATGAGTCGTCGAATCTTTATTTTGTAGCTAGCAGATATCTTTTGCCCGCTGCATTGGTTCTCATGACTTTAAGTATCGACTTGAAGGCCATCTCCAATTTGGGGTCAAAAGCGCTTATTATGTTTTTGACCGGTAGCGTAGGCATAATAATCGGTGGGCCTATAGCCATTTTAATTGTGTCTATATTTTCACCTGAAACTGTTGGTGGCAACGATTTTGATGCTATTTGGCGCGGACTTGCAACCATTGCCGGCAGTTGGATCGGTGGTGGCGCCAATCAAGCGGCCATGCTAGAAATATTCAGGTACAACCCTGAAAAATATGGTGGCATGGTGTTGGTCGATATAGTAGTTGCCAATGTATGGATGGCCGTTATTCTTCTCGGAGTAGGTAAAACAAAGCGTATCGATAAATGGCTCAGGGCAGATACCAGCGCTATCGAAACCCTAAAAGTAAAGGTTACCGCTTTTGCCGAGAAAATTACTAGGGTTCCCACGCTCAAAGATTACATGATGATGTTGTTCTTTGCCTTTACGGCGACCGGAATAGCCCATTTTTTCGGAAATCACATCAGTAATTTTCTTACTTCAACATTCGACAGCGTCAGTGACAAGAAAAGTTTTCTATCATTTTTAGGCTCCAGTTTCTTTTGGATGGTGGTAATCGCTACCGTAGTTGGTATTTCATTATCATTTACCAAGGCCAAAAACTACGAAGGTGCAGGGGCCAGTAAAATCGGCGGAATGTTCATTTATATTCTAGTGGCAACCATAGGTATGAAAATGGATTTGGGCAAAGTTTTAGAAAACCCCGGCCTTATCGCAATAGGCTTTATTTGGATTACTATACATGCCGGCTTATTGATATTGGTGGCCAAACTTATAAAAGCTCCTTATTTTTTCTTGGCGGTTGGCAGTCAAGCCAACGTAGGCGGGGCCGCTTCGGCACCAGTGGTGGCCGCGGAATTTCACCCGTCATTGACCTCTGTTGGTGTATTGTTAGCTGTCTTTGGCTATGTTGTCGGTACTGGGGGTGCCCTACTTTGTGCCTATCTTATGGAAGTTGCTTCAAAACTATAACTGCCGACCATCAGTTAAAATGATTTTTTTTAGGATATTTGCGCCACCAAAAAAATAAAATGAAAAACCTATTCTTCTTAAGTGCCATTCTTTTTTTAATGATTTCCTGTGGAGGAAACAATGCCAATATGATGATCGTGAACGGCAATGTCAAGGGGCTCAAAAAAGGTACACTCTACCTACAACATATACCAGATTCAACCTTGACAACCATAGATTCGGTGCAGGTTGATGGTGATGGTACATTCAACTTTGAAACCGAATTAGAGAGTCCGGAAATTTTTTACCTCTACCTTAAGAAAGAAGATGCCAACGATATCAACGATAGAATTACTTTTTTTGGTGAACCTGGTACTATAACTATTAACACTTCATGGAACACTTTTGATATGAACCCAAAAATCGAAGGTTCTGAAACTCAAAAAAAATTGAAAGAGTACCAAAAGACAATGTCGCGATTTAACATGAAGAATCTCGAACTTATGCAAATTGCCCGTAACCCAGAAGTTCCATTAGATTCATTACAGTTAGATTCGCTGCAGGATCTTAGTGACAGAAACCTAAAACGAGGTTATGCATTTGCCTTGAACTTTGCCCTTAACAACAAGAATTCATATATAGCACCTTTTATCGCTCTAAACGATGTATCTGATGCGAATGTTATATACTTAGATTCTATTTACAATTCACTTTCACCTGAAGTGGCCGAGTCGAAATATGGCACCCTCTTAAAAGAACATTTAGAAAATGTGAAGAAATAAAAAAATCCCGTTTAATAACGGGATTTTTTTATTCAAAATTCGGGTAACTACACTATCCGAGGTTATTAACCTTTTCAGCGAGACCGTTGGCCTTAGTTTCCAATTCTTGGCGTACCTCTTTTAGGTGGCTTTTTCTGTTATCTACTTTCTTATTATTAACCTTCTCAATTAAAACGTCAAAAGTTTCAATGGCCTCATCGATAATTTTGGCTCCCTCTTTAGACTCTTGATTATTATTTGCCGCATCAACGATATATACCGCTTCGATGATATCGCCAAGTACATTATTGATATCTTTTTTTAATTCTCTTACACTTGCCATAATATGGATTTATTTTTTGCAAAAATAGCCTTTTTTTAAATCATTTGATCAACGGTACCAACTCTAAATAGTTACCTCCAATAACTTGGCACCTTCTGTCTTGATTGTAATCGATTCAGATGCGGCAGCTACCAACGTAGTTTGACCTTTTTCTATATCTACAGAACCAAAGTCGTTTGTAATCATAGCAGAACCACCTACACACATGTAAATTGTAAAAGAATCTCTTTGCTTGATATCTAGTATCAAGTCTTGCGACAAATCTAGAAAATTTGTCTTGAAATAAGGGCACTCGACCATATCGTTCACCTTATCCTTCGTATTCGAATAATTTACCTTGAAATCGTCTTTCTTTAAATAATCAATAGCATCTAGTGCCAAATCTGTATGCAACTCCCGTAGATTACCGTTTTTATCCTTCCTATTAAAATCAAACACTCGATAGGTGATATCTGAAGTCTGTTGTATTTCTGCCAATAAAACGCCTGCACCAATGGCATGGATTTTTCCGGTATTAATAAAAAAAGTATCTCCCTCATTAACCTTCTCGTAATTGAGAAGTTCTAACAATGTATCGTTCTCTAAGCTATTGGCATATTCCTCTTTCGTAACATCTTTATTGAAACCGACTATTAGCTCGGCATCATTATCGGCATCCATCACATACCACATTTCAGTTTTGCCAAAAGAGTTATGCCGTTCTTTGGCCAACTCATCGTTCGGATGTAATTGTATCGAAAGGTCTTTTTTGGCATCGATGAACTTGATAAGAATAGGAAAATCGGTGCCGAACCTTTCAAAAACACTCTTACCCAGCAACTGCTCCGGAAATTCTTCAATAAGTTCTTGCAAAGATTTTCCTGATAGCTCACCATTCGAGACTACGGAGATATCACCAGACACCGTAGATAGTTCCCAGCTCTCGCCAGTTATATCATTTTCGATCGGTTTACCCAATACATCTTTTAATTTTGTGCCGCCCCATAGACGTTCTTTGAGTATTGGTTGAAATTTTAAGGGGTAAAAGATCATAGTTTGATTGATTGTATGGCCTTCAATGCTTCTCTAATGTGCGCTGAAGCACCCATGCTATTGAAAACCATGATTATTTTTCCTTTTGAATCTACAACATAGGTTTCCCTTCCAGGAAGTATTAGTAAACTTTTTCCTACATTAAACGCTTTGCGCACTACTTTATTATTATCTGCGAGCAAGGTAAAGGGAAGCTTATATTTTTCGGCAAAATTATAATGACTTTTTTGGTCGTCTGAACTGATACCGATCACCTCGACACCCAAATCTTTAAACTGCTCATAGCTATCTCTAAAGGAACATGCTTCTTTCGTACAGCCGGGAGTATCGTCTTTCGGGTAGAAATAGATGACCATCGGTTTTTTACCCTTAAAATTTGCACTGTCGAATACTTTACCGAACTGATCGATCAATGTAAAATCAGGTATTTCGTCACCCACTTTTAGTCCCATAAGCTAACCGGAAAATGTAACAAAGTTTCGAGGGGTCTCATAAAGGATTACCTCGATTTCTTTGGTATTGTCAATATGAGGTCTAAGTTTACGCCAGATAACTATCGCAATATTTTCTGCAGTTGGGTTTAAATCTTGAAATTCTGGTACCTCAACATTTAAATTTTTGTGGTCTAGGGCATCTTCAATTTCATTCTTGATCAAATCTTTTAAAACCTTCATGTCAATAACAAAGCCCGTTTCTTTATTTATTTCACCAGTTACACTTACAATAAGTTCGTAATTATGACCATGAAAATTAGGGTTGTTACATTTACCAAAAACAGCATCGTTCTTTTCAGGCTCCCAGTCTTTTCGATACAGACGATGGGCCGCATTAAAATGTGCTTTCCTACTTACTTTAACCTTCATCGCCCAGTGGTTTTTGAGAAATATAACTATAAAATTTTTCAAATATGATTTTGAACCATTCTGTATATATTTCAGGATTGTTCTGCATATCAGACTTGATGTCTTCTGGCCTCATCCATTTCCAATCGGCGACCTCATCAGGATTAATATTGGGTTCGCCCTCAAAGTCGCCCATCATAACATGGTCAAATTCATGCTCGGTAAGTCCGTTATCAAAGGCGGCCTTATACGTAAAAGAAAATAGTTCTTTAAGTTCTGCTACGAACCCCATTTCTTCTTGTAACCTTCTCTTACCCGCCTCAATATTAAGTTCACCTTCCCTTTGATGACTACAACAGGTATTGGTCCATAATAAAGGAGAGTGATATTTGTGTGCCGCCCTTTGCTGAAGCATGGTCTCACCCTTACCGTTCATAATAAAAACGGAAAAAGCCCGATGTAAAAGCGCCTTTTCATGGGCTTCCATTTTAGGCATAGTGCCTATTTGATTATCTTCTTGGTCTACCAAGATTACTTGTTCTTCTTTCAAATGCAATTGTTTAGTAAAACGCATAGAATGCGCTTTACACAAAAATAACACCTTTGAGCAAGTAATATAAAAAGAGGACTATAAAATATAGTTAATGGCCTGTAACAACATCTAAAGCAGTATATCTCTCTACAACTAGTTAAGGTAGAGGTAACCTTTGAGCATTTTATGTGTACCGTCGGTATCTTCGTAATTAAAGAGATAAAAGTAAGTACCTGAAGGAAGTCTTTCTTCAACACCTTCCGACAGCTGATCAGATGTCATACCTATAAATTGATTACCAGATGTGTCGTATGATTCGGTTTCGTAAAGCAAAATGCCCCATCGATTGTATATCTGCAAATGATTTTCAGGTCGCTCATCCAAACCTGTGATGGTCAAGTAATCGTGTAAGTTATCTCCATTAGGAGTTACTACGTTGTATACAATTACATCTGTATATGGGGCCTCTAAGTAATCAGGTCTTCCATTTCCATTTTCATCGTCATTAGAATAATCACCATCAGTATTGGCATCTTCATCTCTACTCATAATACCATCACCATCATCGTCAATATCTCGATAATCTGATTCTTCATCACCATCAGTGTTCGGCAAATCAAGTATTGGATTGTCAATTTCATCATTGATGTCAACATCTATCATTTCTTCACCTTCATAGCCATCATCAAGCCCATCATCATCTTTATCAGATCCAATAAATACTACATCGGGTATGCCATCGTGATTATGATCGTGTGCCTCGATAGAATCTAAAATATTATCGTTGTCACTATCAAGATCCAAATAATCGGGCATATCTTCACCATCTGAATTAACAGGTATCAGCCCCTGCATACCATCATTTTCATAGGCATCATCTAATCCATTATCATTTTCATCTCGATTACTGGGAGGAATGTAATCTGAAGTAGTCTGGGCCTCTACATTATCAGGTATACCATCATTATCACTATCGATATCTAAATAATCAGGATATTCATCGTTATCGGAATTGGTTGGGTTTGTTGCCGGATTATCGTCACCATCTAAATTCAAGTCTTCGAAACTATCGGTAATTCCATCACCATCGCTATCTAGAGTGTCGGGTGAACCCTCTCCAACAATTAAAATGGCACTATCTGACACCGCAATAGGTTGGCAGAGATTATCTGCACTTGTCGCTACCAATCTATATTGATTTCCGCTTTCTGTTACCGGAACATTTGACAACGAGAGTTCAGTCGTGTTCGCACCGGCATAAATTCCGCCATTCGCTATCTGGCTCCAAGTACCGGAATCAGTGCTTACTTCCCACACATAGGAAAGCGTAGAACCGCTTACGTTTGCCGAAAAAATAGCATTCCCGGCGATTGGTATTTGTTGGTCGTTGGGAGAAGAATTTATCGTCACCGCTACCCCATTTGGGGTTACCACTGAATCTGACGAACCACTGTAACCTCCTTGACCTAGAACCAATCCATCTACATTTACCGAAATTGGAGAACTCCCCAAATATAAATCGCCATCAGCATCTTCATGGCCAGCCTCTATGGCATCGCCACAACCATCATTATCACTATCTAAATCTAAATGGTCGGCAATACCGTCACTATCGCTATTTTGTTCTTGACAACTAGAAACCCGTACTGTAAAGTCATCAAATACAGAATAAGCTACGTTACCATCATTCTGTTGATTGTAAGTATAGACCCGTAAAGTATAAGTAGTATTTTCCTCTAAATTAAATTGAGAACCTGAAGGCATTATATCAAAAAATTCAGAAACCCCGTCTGAAGGATAATGAATTCGGATATCAGAATACAAAGACATAGATGTAACAAAACCATCATTAGAAATCTCAAGGGCCACATCATACGAATGGCCCACAGTGGTTCCATCAGAATTTTGAAACCAATTTAGACCAATACGCTCTATTACCGGGTTTATTAATCCGTCTGCCGTTGTAAAATCGACCTCTACATATTCATTTTGTAACACTGCTTCTTCATAGGTAATTGCATCAATATTACTGATCTGTAATTCTGAGGCAGGTGAATTACCATCTATACCTATACCCGTAGAGATACTACCTGTATTCGAAATAAGCCATGAATTAATCGATGGGTTCTGAACAAAATCACTTTCCCTTGTGCCTACTGGGGCGTTAAACTCCCATGCAAAATAATCATCATCAATACAATCCAATGACTCGTCACCATCTATAATACCATCATTATCATCATCTAAATCTGTTCTATTGTCCACTAAATCGTTATCCGTATCATAATCAGTGGTGATATAAACAGAAGTTATATCTGTGCTACCACTGGCATCGGTAATTTCGTAGCTGAAAAAATCAGTACCGACGAAATCGGTATTCGGCGTATAAGTAAAATAGTCATCAAAAGAATCGTTTATAGTACCATTATCCTGTAAAGCTATCGTTCCATTAGTAGGCAAAGTGAAATTAGTAATGGCATTATTCGGTCTTGGGCCAGCACTACCAAAATTATCGTTTTGAAGAACATTGATACTATTGTCGGTTGAGTTGTTCACCACATTTGCACTATCGAAAATTGCTTCTAATTTAATCACGATGATAGCCGTACCGGTATCGCACACCCCTGTATTGGGTGCTGGCAGACAAACTTCATATTCAAAGGTATCGTTACCCGTAAAACCGGCATTGGGTATATAGTTGAAATTTCCATTGGAATTAAAAATCAATGTTCCGTTGGATGGGCCTGAAGTCAATGTATAGGTACTACCATCTGGCACCAAATCGTTGGCGGCAATATCACCATTGCCCTCACGATCTAATTTTATTCGTAAACTGTCATCTTCAGCATAGGTCTGCATCAAAAAGAACTTTCCGTCGCCATGATCAGTCGTTGCTCCCATATATCTGATAGAGGTTATAATGGAGCCCACCGGGGCAAGCTCAGATAACTCATATAAGGCTACACCAATTATTTGATTGTTCTCGTTATTTCTACCACTACTCCAATAATCGCTATTCGCCGTGGGTGCAGCTTGAGGTAGCACACCGGTCAGATTAGTCTCATTTCGAACAAATGTTCTACCCAGTAATTGTTCCGCCCCACCACCTGCTGGCATGCCGTGCAACTCAACATACATACAATTGTTACCGCCCCGTTCAGTAATGGCAATGACTCCATCGGGGTTCGATGGTATACCGGGGTTATAAGAAATGGTCTGCATTTGAGCATTGGTCGTAGCAAGAACCGTGTAGTCTCCACAGAAATTATCTCCCGTACTATCCGATTGAAAATAATGATTTAAATTTAGCGACTGATAGGCGTTTAACGCCCCAGATTCCCAATTTGGGTCATCGCTGCCACTCACAACTCGAGAACCATTCAACCATATATTATTTTCGCCATCACCGCCTGGGCCTACCCTGGTCATCTCGTAAGTTGAAGGCACAACGAAAGTACTATACTCAACCCCGTCAATGCTAATAGATTGTAGGTTAGCAGCATCACTTACAGTAGCCTGCGTATCTGCCCAATTGAAGGTTACGCCCGTTCTAATCGAATTGGCCTGGCCTAAAAGCTGAACTGTCGTGAATAAGGTTACACCAAGAAAAAATATAATTCTAAAATAGGTAACTAAAGTGTAGGTACTCTTCATGAGCTAAGCGTTTATATATGCATGGAATAGATTTGGGACCTATTCTGATGCAAAGATAATTTCATACTTGCCCAAACGGGAGAATATACGTTATACGTACATATTTATCGCCTTGGAGCACTCTCAAAGCGCTTTAAAAGAAAGTAAGGAAATCCCTATATAGACAATGGGATTGACAAACGGGATAAACTACAAATCATTATCATACTTCCCATTAGTTTATATATTGATGCCATCAATCAACTGCTATGACTTTAAGCACCTTACTTTATACTTAGAATCATCCTATTAAATACAAATAGAAGCTAATAAATTTTTAGAAGAACCGAGGAGATTTTAAATTGCCCTGAGTCGATATAAAGTCGTATCGAAATATGACTTCGAAAGAGCCGTCGTTATATACGGCATTACCTAATTCGGTTATTTCTCGATCATAGGCTATACCGATAAGAAACTTATTAGAGACATTGAAACCGAACATTCCGCTATAGGCGGCATCCCAACGATAGGCCGCACCTAGAATAAATTTCTCGTTCAACATAAAGTTGGCCGACAAGTCTACTTGTAAAGGGGCTCCCTGAACTAGTTTTGACAAAATTGTTGGTTTAAACTTGAAGTTTGAACTTAAATCCCAAACATAGCCAGTTATTAGATAAAAATTCATCTGCTCTTTGGCTGTAGAAGGTGCCGGACCTTCTTGAAAATGTTTGGTCTGTAAAATTCTAGGAACCGAAATACCAGCATAAAATCTTTCATTATGATAATAAATACCAGCTCCGAAATTTGGCGAAAATTGATTGTCTATATCATTTTGTAAGCTGTTATCTGGAGCAATTTGATTCAGCTCTGAAAATCGAACATCCAATAAATGGGCCGAAGCTTTTAATCCGAAACTTAACCTACCCTCATTAGAGGTATATATCGTATACGAGAAATCAATATCGAAGTATGTCTCGGAAGTTGGTCCGATTTTATCGTTAACAATCGACAAGCCTAATCCGACCCCTCGATACCCGATCGGAGAATGCACATTAAAGGTTTGAGTAATGGGCGCTCCATCAAGACCGATCCATTGTGATCGGTGCAGGGCCGCAACACTAAGGTTGCCCCGTGACCCCGCATACCCCGGGTTTACACTCACAGTGTTGTACATGTACTGCGTATATTGTGCGTCTTGCTGGGCGGTCAATTGATTTAATCCGGCAGTCAATACTATAACGAACAGCAATAATTTATTTGTAATGATATTTAGATTCGGGGTCTTCATTCTTACTATCGGTTTAAATAAATATATCCGGATAAATTTTTAGTTTCTCCATTATCGGTTTTGTACTCTAAAATATAGAAGTAAGTACCTACGGGCAGTTTTCGGTCTACATCGACCGTAACTCTACCCTCTGAAGTACCATCAAAGGTATTTCCTTGAGTATTGTATGCTTGAGTACTGTACACAATGACTCCCCATCTATTATAAATGTGTATGGAATTATCAGGATAATTCTCCAGACCTGAAATAGTCAAAACATCATGTACTCCGTCACCATTGGGTGTAATTACATTAAATACTTCAATCTGCTCTTCTTCGCGGTTCGGCTCCAAGTATTCAGGAATGCCATCATTATCACTATCATCATTTGAATAATCTCCATCGATGTTTATATCTTCATTTTTACTCTCGATTCCGTCGTCGTCGTCGTCGGTATCTCGATAATTCGATTCGCCATCACCGTCGGTATTAGGTAAGTCATTATAAGGGTCGTCTATTTCATCGTTAACATCACGGTCAATAACAGTTTCACCTTCATAGCCGTCATCAAGACCATCATTGTCTTTATCAGATCCAATTAAGACAAATTCGGGTATACCATCTTGATCGTGGTCATGGGCCTCTATTCTATCAGGAATATTATCATTATCACTATCTTCATCTACATAATCAGGAAGACCATCACCATCGGTATCTTCAGGAATGATTCCTAAATTACCACTGGCTTCATAGGCATCATCCAACCCATTAGCATTTAAGTCTTGACCACTTGGGGCTAAATATCCTATGGTAGATTGTGCTTCTACATTGTCAGGTATACCATCATTGTCACTATCGATATCTAAATAATCTGCAATGCCATCACCATCGTTATCTGTTGGGTTGGTAGATGGATCATTATCCCCATCAAGGTTCAGATCTTCAAAATTGTCAAGAATTCCGTCGTCATCTGCATCTAAATCAACAGCATTCGTAACCACAATAGTAACAGTTGCCGTACTACAGTTTGATAGGCTATCACATAGTGTATAGGTAAAAGTATCCGCCCCAACATAGTTATCGTCAGGGGTATATGTTAGTGTATCATCGGAAGGGTCATTTGGGGTACCTGCATCGTCAATTACTACACTACCATTTGAAGAACGATCCACCGAAAGCGAACCGTTTGAAGGAACATCATTATCATTAGCTAAAATAGCGATGTCTATAGAGGTATTTTCAGTAGTCGCAATGGCATCGTCAATAGCGTCTACTATTGGCCTCACATCCACATTCACCGTGGCCGTACTACAGTCGCCAAACGTATTGCACACCGTATAATTGAAAGAGTCGGACCCGTTGTAGTTCGGGTTCGGAGTATAGGTAACTATATCATCAGTAGGGTCGTTGGGCGTACCATTATTATCGATTGTTACGCTACCGTTATCCGGATTACTTGAAATATTCAGAGAACCTGAATTGGGCAAGTCTGAATCATTGTCATATACATTAACAATTACAGGCAAATCTTCATCAGTACTCACCAGATCATCAACCAAGGTTGCCGATTCATCGATACAAACAACCGTAAAGTTCGGAAGGCTCTTGCTATTGCCAGCTTTATTAATCGTAGCCGTGTATTTCATAACCGTTTGAGTTGCAATAACAGTAGGACTATTCTGATTTCCAGAAACAGATGGTACCCAAGTAAGTGTGGCTCCTGGAGGTATCGGGTTTCTAGTAATATCTAAGGTCACCTCATTGTAAGGTGAATTGCAATTCGTAATGATAAAATAGCCCGTTGCATTTTTGCCACAAAGCGTACCATCATAAGTAGCATAGTAAACCCCACGCTCAGAAGCCTCATAAAATGAGTCGGTACCCAAGACCGTGCTAGGGTCGGTAGCCTCGTACCAGCGATAATTTGTCTCATCACCTGCACTAGGGGCTTGTAATAAAAATTGCGCTTGGGAAACAAAAATCCCAAGCATCGTAAAAACGACACCGAGGAATAGGGATTTATATGTTAAGGTGGCTTTCAAATCGGTCTTGAGCTATTTATATATTATTTCACCATAAAGACTACATTAATCAATGCATTATAGTCCGCTGGTTGCCCGATTATCTCATAGGTCAACTCTCCATCGCCATTAATAATCATGCTTCCCGTATTAAATACTGTTGGATCTGCGTACGTAACGTAATAATACAATTCAGTCGCACCATAAGTAGGAAGCGCAGCAGGCGCACCGGCACTAGCTACTGTTGGACTACCATATTGCGCAATATATTGAGCATAAAGGTCAATTGTAAATGTGCCATTAGTTGAAGCATCTACAGCAATTGACGGCGGGTAGAATATTCTAGCTGCCTTTGATGTTATCGGAGCGATTGCATTAATCACCTCTTGTACATTGGTCTCGGCGGTCGGAGAAGCTTCACCACCCTCATCAACATCAATTGGTGTTCTTAAGGGAACTTCGTCATCAAATTGGTCATCTGAACCTATATCGGATAAAGGAACATTTAGGTTTCCTCCACCATCAGTTAGCCTTAGGTTGTTTCCAACAACTCCAAAAGCTGTATTGTATTCGTTTCCTGGGTCTGAATCCGCATCGTTCACATTTAAGGTAATTGCGTTCCCACCAGAGATGGCTATATGACCTGCATTGCCATTGGATGATAATGTTTGGTCATCCGTTGCTGGATCACCTGCTGGACCTACATCTCCCTGCGGACCTTGCGGGCCAACTTCTCCTTGTGGACCTTGGGCTCCTGTTGCACCGGTATCTCCCTGTGGACCTTGAGGACCAACTTCACCTTGTGGACCTTGTGGACCTGTTTCACCTTGTGGACCTTGTGCTCCGGTTGCTCCGGTATCTCCCTGCGGACCTTGAGCTCCGGTTGCTCCTGTTGCTCCGGTATCTCCTTGTGGGCCTTGGGGACCTACGTCACCTTGTGGACCTTGTGCTCCGGTATCACCTTGTGGACCTGTTTCTCCTTGTGGACCTTGGGCTCCTGTTGCTCCCGTATCTCCTTGTGGGCCTTGTGGACCAACTTCTCCTTGTGGACCTTGCGCTCCGGTTGCTCCGGTATCTCCCTGTGGACCTTGTGGACCTTGTGGACCTGTTTCTCCTTGCGGACCTTGTGCTCCTGTATCTCCTTGTGGACCTTGTGGGCCAACTTCACCTTGCGGACCTTGCGCTCCTGTTGCTCCCGTATCTCCTTGTGCTCCGGTTGCTCCGGTATCTCCTTGCGGACCTTGGGCTCCTGTTGCACCGGTATCTCCTTGTGGGCCTTGGGGACCTGTTTCTCCCGTATCTCCTTGTGGACCTTGAGGACCAACTTCTCCTTGCGGACCTTGTGCTCCTGTTGCTCCGGTATCACCTTGAGGACCCTGTGGACCAACTTCACCTTGCGGACCTTGTGCTCCTGTTGCTCCGGTATCACCTTGAGGACCCTGTGGACCAACTTCTCCTTGAGCTCCTGTTGCTCCTGTATCTCCCTGTGGACCTTGAGGACCGACTTCACCTTGTGGGCCTTGGGGACCTACGTCACCCTGTGGACCCTGGGCTCCTGTTGCTCCGGTATCTCCTTGCGGACCTTGCGCTCCCGTTGCTCCGGTATCTCCTTGTGGACCTTGAGGACCGACTTCTCCTTGCGGACCTTGCGCTCCGGTTGCTCCAGTATCTCCCTGTGGACCTTGTGGGCCAACTTCACCTTGTGGACCTTGCGCTCCCGTTGCTCCGGTATCACCTTGTGGGCCTTGTGGACCAACTTCACCTTGTGGACCTTGGGCTCCTGTTGCACCGGTATCTCCCTGCGGGCCTTGTGGGCCAACTTCACCTTGTGGACCTTGGGCTCCTGTTGCACCGGTATCTCCCTGCGGGCCTTGTGGGCCAACTTCACCTTGTGGACCTTGTGGGCCTGTTTCTCCTTGCGGACCTTGAGGACCTACCTCACCCTGTGGGCCTTGTGGACCTTGTGCTCCTGTTGCTCCGGTATCACCTTGAGGACCTTGAGGACCAACTTCTCCTTGCGGACCTTGAGCTCCGGTTGCTCCTGTATCTCCCTGTGGGCCTTGTGGACCTTGGGCTCCTGTTGCACCGGTATCTCCCTGCGGACCTTGTGGGCCAACTTCACCTTGCGGACCTTGTGCTCCTGTTGCTCCGGTATCTCCTTGTGGGCCTTGGGGACCTACGTCACCCTGTGGACCCTGTGTGCCTGTTGCTCCGGCATCTCCCTGCGGGCCTTGAGGACCAACTTCTCCTTGCGGACCTTGAGGGCCTGTATCTGGATCAATCCAAGAATATGTACCTGTACCATCTGTCGACAGTACTTGACCATTATTTCCTCCTGTTGGCAACTCTATTTCATTGGTCGGGTCGTTGTCCGCGTCGTCCACGTTGTCGACCCCATCATTGTCCACCGTTACGGTTCCGCCATCGGCAAGGTTGATTGTCGATGTTCCATCACCATTATCGGTAATAGTAGATGCCTGAAAAGAAACGGGGGCTCCGTTCTCGTTCGTATATGTAAAACTACCATCGCCATTATCCGCCAATGTGGTAATCGTCTCTGAAATGGTTACGGATGCTACATTTAAATAAAGTGCTCCGTCAGATCCAAAAGCAATATCATTGTTGGCATCACCACTGATTAAATCTACAGATTCTGTTCCTCCACCATCGGTCAGCTCAAGGCTACCCGCGGTAATCCCACTTCCAGTATTATATTCATTGGTCGGGTCGTTGTCCGCATCGTCAACATTATCGACTCCGTCATTGTCCACTGTTACGGTTCCACCATTTACATCGGTGATGGTCGTTGTGCCATCACCATTATCGTCAACATCGGTAATCTCGTTCGTTGGGTCGTTGTCCGCATCGTCCACGTTATCAATTCCATCATTGTCAACCGTTACGGTTCCACCATTTACATCGGTGATGGTCGTGGTGCCGTCTCCATTATCGTTAACATCGGTAATCTCATTGGTCGGATCGTTGTCCGCATCGTCCACGTTATCGACCCCGTCATTGTCGACCGTTACGGTTCCACCGTTTACATCGGTAATCGTTGTTGTACCGTCGCCGTTGTCGTTAACATCCGTAATCTCATTGGTCGGGTCGTTATCGGCATCGTCCACATTATCGACTCCGTCATTGTCGACCGTTACGGTTCCGCCGTTCACATCGGTGATGGTCGTTGTGCCGTCGCCGTTGTCATTGACATCGGTTATTTCATTGGTCGGGTCGTTGTCCGCATCATCAACATTATCCACTCCATCATTGTCGACCGTTACGGTTCCACCGTTTACATCGGTAATCGTTGTTGTACCGTCGCCGTTGTCGTTAACATCCGTAATCTCATTGGTCGGGTCGTTA
>NZ_JADNYK010000007.1 GCF_017810075.1 Pseudozobellia sp. WGM2 | reverse complement strand
GCTTCAATAGGTCCGTAGATAATTCCAAGGTCGGTCGTTTTTACGCAAAGATCGGACTCCTATATCAATCCGCACACAACTTTTGAGATTGATCCCAAATATGGTTTTTATAAAAAGGTTTGGATAATTGAATTTACGGTTGCTCACTTGTATTTATTTTTAAGGGTGTCACAAATTGTGATACCACTATTTAAACAATCCTCTATTTGAACTTTCGAGAACTGGATTAAGGCTTTTTATTGGAGCCAATGTTGTTAAACGTTTTACGTTTGAATGTGATCTAATCATTGAAATGCCACTTAAATTCCATAGAAAAAATTTACTGTTATCGTTTCAAAGTAAAATGGCCTGAAGTTAAAATCAAATTATTAAGTGTTACTTTATACCAATAGTCGGAAGACGGCATATCGTGACCTTGATATCTGCCGTCCCATGAATTATTAATATTCATCATCTCTAATAGCTTGCCATACCTGTCAAAAATATGGATGACATAATTTTCAACTACTTTGGAATTTGAAGTAATAAACCAAGTTTCGTTGACCCCATCGCTATTCGGAGTAAAAAAAGGTGGTATATCCAGTAGCGAAAGGCTATCTTCCTCTTCAGTTGGACTATTATCTACTGGCTCCCTATCATCTGGGCAATCAGTGCTTGAAAACGTAATAAAAGTTTCGGTTGAACACCCGTGGGTAACATCTTGTACTACGGCGGTAATGGTTTGAACTGTATCCGGATTCAAATGGTAGGGATTTGGCAACGGACCGTTTAACAATACATTGTTTTCATCAAAAAACTGAATTGTTTTATTGGTTTGATCACCAAGCAGTTGGTTTCGGATTCCACTAGTATCAAAAGCTACCATTCCATTTACGGCAGTAGTACAGGAATATAACTCTGGAACCTCGTGAGCAACGCTTCTCACCACATTAAGGAAAACGGTTTGTTCTTGTGTACAGGAGGTGTTTTTATGGGTAACGATTATATTTAATTCTTCCCTATTCTCCACCGTATTTCGATAGGGTGAAGCGATGGCTTCAGAAATATCATTACCCAATTCATTGTAATACAAAAAAGTATATTCGTCAGGCTCCGATACCAGCATTTCGTTTAGACTGGAAATGTCAAATAGTCCAAATGAGGAGCCATCTACACCACACGCTAACAAATCGGGTATTTCATTAAGTTCGAATGGTGAAATGGTTTCTAACTTTATTTCTGATTCTTCAAAACAATGTGGGTTATTCTTGTTTTCGATTCGCACCGAAATGGTTTCACTATAAGGCGAAGAATTGGCGTAAATGGCAGGAAGCGGGGAAGGCAGCTCATTGCCTTGTCCGTCCCAATAATAGAAAACATAATCATTTATATTTTCTGGGAGTGATTCTTCAACGTTCGATAAATCAAAACCAGAGGAAAAGCCATTCCCTAAATCTGCACACGCCCTAATGGTTGGACTTGCCTTTAAAACGGGTTTTTCCGTAGGTTCAAATTCATAGGTATTATATAAATAAACAGAACCCGAGCTACTGATATAGTTCTTATCATCGGCATCATAGTTATCCCAACGTGCACTTACGAACATATCCTGCTCATAAATGGAAATCGACTCTCCGTAGGTAGTCGAGTTTTGATTGGGGTCTATTACCTGGTAGGGATTCCAAAAATCATTGCCATCCTTTCTAAACATATATACTTTAGCGTCCATATCCGATAATACTCCTGTGTTATCATAAATCAATTCTTGACCACCAACGGCTAATTGGTCTTTATAAAGCTCTAATCCGCTTCCAAATTTTAATTCCAGTGCGGTGGCATCGGTTATCGTAAGTTTTTGGTAATGAACCCAATTTGAATTTGAATCGGTTCTATACAGATACACAGCACCATTACTATTGGTGACTCCTGGAACAAGACTATCGTAATTATAGTTTTTGTCTTGATAGGAAGAAACTGCGATAATGTTGTCTTCAATTTTTACACTGTGTCCGTAATTCATTTGTAAGCCCCTGTAGTCATCTGAAACTAACTTTTTTATTTCGTTCCAAGTGTTGGTAGCTACATTTTTCACGAAAATATAAGCGGCTCCGGAGCGGTTTGATCCCTCTCTAGGAGCTCCGATTACCATAGTGTTATCGTCTATGCTGATGGAACGACCAAAATGATCTAAGGGTTCACCATCACTAGCTTCTATTTTTTGAACGTACTGCCAATTTCCATCGCCATTATTGACGTAAGAGTAGGCCCAGCCTTGGGTCAAGGGATATGCATAATGGCCCGAGCCTACAATGCTTCGGTTGGTTGCAGTAATGACCATGGTATTTCCCCCCAAATCAAAATTAAACCCAAAACGTTCATTCACGTTACCCTCAGGGTGGTCTATTCGTTGACGAAGTATGAACATGTCGTCGTCACCTTTTTCAAAGACATAAATCGAAGAGTTACCGAATATTAAACCAGCTCCCGAAATAAGTAGCCAATCGTCCTTTAACAAAACACGATTGCCAAAACCACCATAATCTGCTGGAGCAGGAGCGGTTAATTCCTGATATACAGACCAGCCTTCACAATCAGCTTTTGCGAGATAAACCTTCCCTGCCTTTTCAAATGTTCCAATACGGGCTCGGTCAACACCATATGCTACAATACCATCGAATGTTGAAATAGCAGATCCGAAGTCGTTAAGGGCTATCCTTGGCTCTTCGGTAATTTTAAAATTTTGAAGCCAATCTTGAGCATTAACAAGAGAAATGTAAAATATCAATAGAAGAGTGAAAGTTTGGTTGAGTTTCATTGGCCGTCGCTTTGCAACAAAAAAGGCGTTACGTTGCAACAAATTAAAGGCCATTGCGGGTGTTGTAAAATTTTTTAGATGAAGTTACAGCAATAAAGGTTATTTGAATTTTTTACAACGGTTTGGCTCGTATATCTCGTATATATAGTATCCTATTTTTGAACTTTTAACTTAGAAACTTTACCAAATCCCTTCCCCCGTACAAAACTCTTACTATACGTATGTATCCTTCCATTTTACGATAGAAAACCATATGAGACATGTATGGAAAGCTAAAAAGGCCTTCTTTAATTTCCCTTCTATCCTTTCCAATATCAGGATTCTTGGCAATTGCTTTAAAAAGGTCGTTTAGGCCAATCAGGTATTCGATTGCTTGGGAAGCCCCAAATCGGTATTCACCATATTCGAATATATTCTCAATGTCATTGTCCGCTTCTTTCGATAGAACGTAACCTGTTATCACCCGTTCTTTTTTGAAGCAATGATTTCATCCATTGTTCTTGGACTTTCGGGGCCGTTCCAACCCTTCTCAATCTCCCTTCTAAGATCCTCAATGACCTTATCCCTGTATATTCTATGCAGACGTATTGCATCTCGGATGACCTCACTATTGTTCTGATACTCACCGGTCGCTACTTGTTTGGCAATATATTCCTCCTGTTTTTTTGTGAAGCTAATATTCATGACAAATTTTTTATCTCACTCAAAAATATATAATTTGTCTATATTTAGCAAATATGGATATTTGATAAATTCTTTTTTTGAACTTTCTGTTGTATTCTTGGATTGGTCAAATGAATAGAATGATAGGTTATGTCTTTATTTCATACCTTATCGAAAGTTACAGACAAACTTCTTTAGATAGCAATCATATAAGGCTACGGATTCTGTGAGATTTTTTTAGTGCCATAACAATTCTCATCAAGGCTAAAGCATAAGTAGAAGCAAACTCTTCCATATCCGATATCGTATGGACCTGACTTAACATTTCATAACCCTTCTCGAATTCACGAGCGAACTTCTCCTTAGGGAATATCAATTCATTCTTTAGACTTGTAATCTCTTCAAAAATTTCCGTAGCCTTATGTCTGGTATAATAATCGTCTTGATAGTTCCTAATGAGTGCAATTAAATGATTATTTTTCATTGCCTTAAACTTTGAAATTTGACGGACGGCGGCGGGGAAGAGCTTAAAGTTACAAAAAATCCCACCTATTTGTAAGTAATTCACTATTTATGTAAACCTATAAAGATAGCAGGCACCGCAATTATTTTTGATAATGATGTCTTAGGAAATATAATCCTAAGGGAATCCTTTATTTGAACTTTACGAAAACAAAGATTTCAAGATATAAAACAAAGATTTCAAGATATAATAGGTTAGCAAAGCTCCAATTACGAAACCAAAAATCTGAGGTCCAAGTTTGTTCTTATTATAATCTTCCATCGTTTTTTTTAGCTTTCTACTAAGTTACTATTTCTGATTTATCAATCTTCAAAACAACCCAAATACAACAAATAAGTAAATCCAAACTATTCACTACTTGGTCGGTTACTTGGTCGCTCACTTAGTCGGTACTTGTTCGCTGACATGTTCTGGGACTTGTTCGGATAGTATTTTTGAAAATCGATTATTTAGTCTTTAGATTTTTCAAGGCGCCATTTACCATAATTGCCCCTGAGAGAACAATAAATCCCAAAAGTATCGGAAGTCCATATCCCGACACCATGTATCTAAACATGGTTCTATTTTCAGTGACTGGTGTGCCCTCTATGACCATGATTGACAGTTTTGTTGCAAATAGCGCAACAATAAATATTAAAATATAACCTACAATCATTTGAATATAGCAGTAGAGTTTCATCGTTTTATTGAACTTTCAATTTATGAATAATATATGTTGTTCCGAAAAAGGTTCTATTTAAAGAACTCAGGAAAATGCTGAAGAGCTTACATAAAAAAGATACTAAAAGTAACAAAGCCCTTACTTTCGTGAGAGCTTTGTTTGTTAACAAGTCTGTTTCAGAATTATTTATTCAACGATAATTTGATGGGTTTCATCCAATTCTCTAGCTACGATCCTTATGAAATAAATGCCTTTTTTAAGGTTGTCGACATCAATCTTTCTTTCAGACACGTATGATTTAAATTCCCTATGCATTATTTTTTGCCCGTTCATGTCCAATACTTCAACTACCATATCGCCGTATCGAGATTGAGAGTCATCGTTACTCGAAACATTGGTATGTTCGCCTTTTTTTAGACTGACTATGTT
Organism: Pseudozobellia sp. WGM2; assembly: GCF_017810075.1. Lineage (GTDB taxonomy): Bacteria > Bacteroidota > Bacteroidia > Flavobacteriales > Flavobacteriaceae > JADNYK01. The sequence continues at coordinate 235,427 of NZ_JADNYK010000007.1, read as the reverse complement.
TATCTCGGAAGAAGCGGGATTTGGATAAACAGCAGTCTTGTTAGACCGCCCATTACAATCTTCATAATAACTTTCAGTATCAGACCCGCCGTTGTTCGAAATCACACCGATAGTCGACGTTCCACCTTGACATCTATATCTATAGGAAAAACTAGGGCCAGTTGTAGTTCCTCTTAAGGTCCCGTTGATATACCATCTGTAAGGTGACGTGCCGCCTGAAGCGCTGGCTGAGATATACATTTCAAAATCCGACTCTAAATAGGTTATGGTAAGGTTAACAGTAGCTGGATAAAAACGTTTCCCGTTTATGTAACTTCTATTTGTCCCTGATGGATCCAACCAGTTTTTCAATCTCCGTTTTGTAGAATTAGGGTTATCCCACATGGAGTGAAATCTGGCAAAGGTCGATATCTGTTGACTTGCATTCGCACATTCAGTTCCAAAAGGCGTATTTTGTTTTGATAAAACCCCCAAAATTCTTCTGTTATTGGAAATCAAGGATGAACCAGATGAGCCACCTTGGCTGACCGAATGTCCGTTTTGGGTTGCCACCCACCTAATATCCCAGTTGGCTGGGGTAAATCCTTGTTGACTTGGGAGAGGAACAACTGAGTATGTCGCAATTTTCTTGACGTCGACCCTTGGGTGATGTATCATGACACCTCCGGCGGAAGGGCTCTGTGTCCTGTCCCAACCATTAAAGTAAACATTGAACCCTTTTGTTACCGGTGATTCGGATAACCTCAAAAGAGCGAAATCGTTATTTAGGTTATCGGAATTATCATCATTGGCGACCACCGTTGCACCGACCGTAGATTGCAGCGGTGGCCTGGAAGAATTGTTTGCACACCCTGAATGTTCATAATTCCAATAAAAAACCCAGCCGGATGCGTTTGGATTGGTGATTACATCATTGTTTCCAAGACAATGGTCGGCAGTCAGAAAATATGGTACACCATTTTCACTGGTGTTGTTCACTAAACTTCCACTACAAAAGCTGACCTGGTTGAAAAATACGGCCACTCCCCTTTTCTCGTTCTTCCAGTTGTTGCCTTCGGAACAATTAATATTGACTTGGCAGGAACCTGAAGAATTCAAGCTTGGGTCTTGTTGTGATGTACTATTGTAACTTGCGGCCTTTAGTCTTCCTTCAATGTCGGCGGGTTTTATTCCATGACTTATCTTTGAAATATCCAAAATCAAATCCTGGTCAACATTTTTGGGTTGATAATACTCTATCGTAATTTCGTCCCCATTGATTATTCCACTGGCATATCCACCAGGCTGGCTCGGAGAGCCTAAATTATTGGCACTTGTATATCCTCCTATGATTTGAGATTTGTTCGAATCGTAAAAATGTAACAACCCCCCAGGAGGTAAATGAAATTTATCAAATACAAGATTAACAAATTTTGCGCCAGGACTTTTTATAGTTAACCGCCATAGTTTATCATTATTAGCAAGTTCAGTCCAAACCCCGGAATTACCCGGCGAATATCCCAACTCTTCGGTTACGGCATACCTTTCTATGTATTTCATGTCTGGATGCGCTTGATCCTCCGATAATGTTCTAGAGATAGATTTTGAAAGGGAAATGTTTTTTTGGTGCTTAGTCAAATTATCTTCGACCCTGTGCAGCGAGCTGTAAGGTAAAAAGGTGTTTTGTGCCAAAACAGAGGTAGTGAAAGAAAGGCACAGCATAATGAGGGTAAAGTTTTTCATATCTGATTCTTTTGAAAGATTTAATAATCCGGTAATATTAAGAGCGCAATGTTATTTTTGAATCAATAGCATTCTTCTTGTTTCGTTATATTTAAGGAATAAGCTGTCCGACGAAATTGCATATTGCAATACAATGTTGAGATTATTTTCTTGAGTGGATTCGCCCAGTGCATTATAAAAAGTAGTACCCCATTCGGTTTCACTCACTGCAGTGGTGACAAATTTTGTCAGAATAATGCTCTGCTCGTCGTTTTCGAATTCGCCATCAAACTCGTTGTTTTGAGTAGAACCTGTGTAATTATTATCTGGTGAAAAAGTTATAGTGATAGGAGATTCACCCGCTGGAGATTCATTCGCACTGCCCCCGTCAATGTTCTCGTGCCTGAGTAATTCCCATGTGCCGATTAATTTGTTATCCGTTTCCTCATCAGTTGTGGAATCGTCACTATTGCACGACAGCATTAGCAACATACCTGAGAGTAAAAGCCATTTGAGATGTTTCATATGAATATTATTTTGGAGTTTAAGTTATTGTTCTAAGAAAAACACTACGTTTTCAGTAGGTTAAATTTTTGTATTCAAAAGGTGATACTTTTGCATATCATCCATTGACCTAAGTTTAAAAATGTTAAACTCTCAATTAACTTTAAGCATCCGCGTTTTTAGCGGTAATCAGGTACGGACGGCTATGATTACAAGTCCGATCAGCCCTAAGTTTGCGCCGTCATAGCAAAAAATCTGGAGAAAATTCACTTCTTTCGTGAGTGGATACCCGGTTTTGGGGATTCTTTAATCTTGAAAATTAACCTATCATTATAGTTTCTCAACAATCGTACGGTCTCGATTTGTTTCGGCAAAGCGTTGAAAATTTCTTTGTAGAATAAAGACGTAATTGATTTTACTGTACAAACAGATTTTTGTTAAGATTCATTTTTAAGAGGACTTGTATTTTTATAGGTCACTATTTATAGTATCGTTAAACGGCCAAATTAGGGCACTACTAAAACACTTTATAAAAACATCCGCTTACAGTTCCATATGTCGTTCTTTTTAATAGTTTCGTTAATTCGCCTTTTACGGAACTGATGATGATTGTCAATTTCTACTCTGTTGCGAGGTTGTGTTACGACTAATTGGATAGGAATCGTTTATTTGAACTTTGCCAAAGTTAAGAACTCTAATTTCTCAACTTTATGAAATGAGGAAGGCTACAGCTTATTCTATTTTTGTCCAAGTCAATATGGAAATGGTACTCTCATCATCTTCGAATGATCGTCTTCTAGTTGTTTGATAAATAAGGCTAGACTCAGATAGAGTCAATATAGTTACGGTTTGAGTAGGATTGGTAAAGTCCGTATCGTTTTCTAAAAAAAATGATATTTTCATCTCATTATTGTTAAAAAGACCACTGAACTGTTCTAGTTCGCAAGGAGGGGTTTCAGGAGGATTTGGAATCCCTGGCCTCCAAGTCGAAATATAGGTTGAGTCATTTTTAAATGAGATTCGTTGTTCCCCTTCGCATTCCGATGATTCTAAAACCTCACCATCGTAAGTCTCGGAAACAAACCGCCAATTACCTATCAAATTAGAGTTGCTCTCTTCATTCTCGGTTTTGTTAGAGCAAGATGAAAATATTACTATAAAAGATAATAGTATTATGCGATAGTATTTCATTTTAAAATGTTGGTCGTTTTTCTGATTAGTGGCCAATACCAAGGTTACGGTTGTGTAAGATTAACTTGATACTGAACGCTCTAAAGAAGTATATTATTATTATTCTTTTGTATATATTATAATTCAGAATCACAGTACCCTTGTGGCAATCGTTTAATTATACATTTAGTTGATATTCCTCGTTCAGCCAGTCTATTCTAGATTTCACCTTTTGAAAATCAAAATAGGATAAGGGCTTTCCCATGTAATCGACAATGGAATAGCCACACTGAACGTGCTTTTCAATGAAAGTGGCCAACAACTCTTTTTTCTCCTTGGTTCCCATCGTTTATTTGAACTTCACACAATCAGCAAGTCCAAAGTAAATTGTTTCGATTAAATTATCACTATAATAAAAACTAAGATTTCTCAACTGCTTTACCTTGTGAAAAACTTATTCGCCATATTCATTTATTGGCATACTTTTTCGCGATACATGACGTCGATACAACTCTTTCTTTACCAAGGCCAAAGTTTATTTTGTTCCTAATCAAAACCACAAGAGATTCTCTCAACTTTGGCCCTATTCTTTAAAAAACTTGTGGTTTTCCAATGCCTTTATAAATGTTTGCTTGAACACTCTACCGACTGGAAGTTCTCTACCGGAGACGGTGACACTATCATGTCTAAAAGATTCTATTTTATTAAGTGAAATAATATAGGATTTGTGAATTCTTACAAAATGTCCTTCAGGAAGTTTATCATCCATAAATCCAATTCTGGTATATGTAATATACGTTTTATCCGGAGTAATGATTTTTATATAATCATGGATGCTCTCAATATAGGTGATATCCTTCAGATAGATTTTTACCATCAACCTTTCTACTTTAAAGAACATATAAGTATCCTGCAAAGAGTTTTCCTGATATTGGCTGGCGTTATTACTATTGCTATATCTTGAAATAGACTGAAGAAATCTATCAAAGGAAACGGGCTTCACCAAATAATCCAATATGGCCAAATCAAAGCCGTCAGCTGCATATTCACGGTATGCAGTAGTAATTACCACATGGGGTCTTGGCACAAGACTTTTAATGAGTTCCAATCCATTCATTTGAGGCATCTGGATGTCCACAAACATTAAATCTACAGCATTGGCATTCATGAAATTAAAAGCTTCTATAGCGTTGCCAAATCGACCTAAAAGCTTAAAATTATCCAGTCGGTCAATATAGGATGCCAATAAATCTAATGCCGGAGGTTCGTCGTCAACTATGATACACCTTGTTTCCATTTAGTTTTAGTTTCAGGGTTACCAAATAGGAATCCTCATCCTTTCGGCACAACAGGGTGTGCCTGCCAGGATACAGAATCTCAAGTCTTTTCCTTGTGTTTTCCAGGCCAATACCTCCACGCTTGATTTCATCAGTAGTTTGATTTTCTGACAGGCTGTTTTCAATCTTAAAAATTAACCAATCATGCTTTATCGAAAGGTCTATTCGTATCCAACTGTTTTCCTCTTTGTCATCCAAACCATGTTTAAATGCATTTTCTACAAACGGTAAAAATACCATCGGACTGACCTTATATCCACTTAGCTTGTCAAATACATTTATAGCTATATCCAAGGATTTACCATGCCTAATTTTTTCAAGTTCCACATAGTGTCGGACATAGTCCAACTCTTGTTCAACAGTAATTAAATCCTTCCCACTATCATAGAGATTATAACTCAGGAATCCTGAAAGTCTATAAATTAAATCCGCCGTGTCTGGATGACCAATCTTGGCCATCGAATAAATATTATTTAGCGTATTGAAGATAAAATGGGGTTGTACTTGGGACTTCAACAGTTTCAATTCCGTTTCAACTTTATCTTGACGAAGCTCTTGACTTATTTCCTGTTGTCTATATAGCTCCCGTACAAAGTAGAACATGGCATACAAGGCTACAATGAGATAAGTGTTGACTGCTTCTATTAAAATTTTTGGCCAATAGATATATGGCATATCTATTAGTCCCTCGGGATAATAATTTGGGTAGGTGTGAAAATAATTAAATGTTCTTCTGGCAATACTAAATGCTATGATACTAACAAAAAGACAAAACCAAAAAATTTTTTTTTGGTTTCTTAGATAATACCTCTTCAATAAATAGTGCACTGTGAATATGGCGGCAAAAAACGTTAATGGGACTATCACCAGGGCACTTGTAAAGTAGCGGTAGTACTCATCACCTACCGAGGCATTTCCTAACCACTCATAAAGAAAATATGCGGTCCAAAAGAAAATATTGAAACGTCTTTCATCTTTGTTCATTCAATGAGATAATGTTTTAATAATGAAGATACTAAATCATGATTAAGACCCAGTATGAATTTCTACGAACGACTATATAAAGCCGTAAACACCACATGTCATGGGTATTGTGTCATTTATTACTATAGGATGTTGTTCGTCAAAAAATTAAAAAGCACATAAAATCAATTGATAGCTTTGGTTAAAAATATATTTATAAATAATATGAATATTAAAATTAAAGCGACATTCTTTGGAATTTTCACCTTTGTTAGTGTCAGTTTGGCTTACGGCCAAAATTTGCCGAAGGCTTTACTGTTAACAGGAAATGGAAACGAACCTAAAGTTATTGAAGGCTATCCACCTTGGATACATGAGTTCCACACAGAAATGGTATCTGAAATCTTGAGCAATATAGTTGTAACCGAAACTACCTCGGATTTAGGTTTCTTAAATGATGAGACTCTTAAAGACTATGACTTGATTATTAGCTACTCCCTCTTTTTATCCCCTAATAAAGAGCAGCTCGATGCATTGTATGACTTTATCTCCCAAGGAAAATCATTGCTGACATTGCATTGCGGAATTCTAAGTTTTTTGAATTGGGATAGATATGAAGAAGTGATGGGAGGTATCTTTATCGGTGGTCCCTCTTCCGAACCGACGAGGTTTAACATAAGTACAACGAACATGGAATTTTGGGGATATGACTATTCTTTTAGGGAAAATGAGGAGCATCCGGTTTCTAAAGTTGTGGATGATTTTGAAGTTGAAGATGAACTATATTATTTCCAACCGAGCACTCCAGAATTTGAGGTAATAGCCCGAGCTGAAAACCATCCCGTCATGTGGTGGCATCCCGTAGGGAAAGGAAAAGTGATGAGCCTTACGTTGGGCCATGGAGCGCAGGTTAAGAAAGAACAGGGGTATAGACAATTACTTGAAAATGGGGCTCGGTGGTTATTGAATTTTCCATTAATCAAGGCCCCAAAGCTTAAGCCTTTTTCCACAAGGGAAAAAAAATACCAAAATGTCTTGAATCTAGCGGAGATTACATATTCTAATGATTCGAATTTAGTCTTTGAGATAAGTCATAATGATGATAATTTGTTGCCCACCACTGAAAGAGGATTTGTCGACTTAGAAATAGGAAAGAAAGCCGGAAATTTTGAATTTTTGGTAAGTGCCCGCAACTCAAATGGATTTAGCACCGAGAATGAGATTGAAGCTCAAATTGTTGAGGATGGCGATGGTAACATAGCCTCTTACTATGGGAATAAGGTGTACAGTTCTTCTACCGAAGCTAAAAATATCCTTTTTGATTCTAAGAATGTGATTGACGGTAATCCAACCACAAGATGGGCCAGTGACTTTGTTGATCCATCATGGATTATGTTGGATTTGCAAAAAACTTATGAAATCGGTAGAATAAAGCTTACTTGGGAAGACTCTTATGCCACGGAATATACACTGGAAATTTCTGAAAATGGAGAAAATTGGAACACGATTGCAGATGTCCTAGAGGGAGACGGTAAAACAGATGAATTCAAATTCAAACCAGAGATAGCAAGATTCGTTAGAGTCATTGGAAAAAAAAGATTTCGTCCGAATTATGGATATTCTATTTTTGAAATAGAGGTGTATAAACAATAAGGGAGAAAACTCTAAAATATGAAATCATTAGAAATTATTATGATACCTGTCAATGATAGGCAAAAAGCCAAAGAGTTTTATTTGAAGCTCGGTTTTAAGGTGCTTGTTGAGGCTCCTGCAGCTCATGGTGAAACTTGGATTCAAATGGGACTTCCAGGGAGCAGTACTACCATTTCACTCTCGAATTTTCATGGCCTAATTTGTGAAACGGACAATATTGAAAATAAAATCGAGGAATTTGAAAAGCAAAATATCGAAGTCGGCAATGTTGAACAGACTCCTTGGGGAAAATTTGCCTGGTTCAAGGATTTGGACGGGAATAGTTTGTGTCTCCATCAAAAATAAACGCACTGAATTTTGTACTGTCAATAAGGAGGTCGTAATTGTAAATTCGGTAGTTTTTCAATAACGCCTTGAAAAACTACCGCTGTAACAACAGAAACGCAAATTAATTTTAACCAAACCGGTCAGAACCAGTAATTATTTTGTCTTTCCTTTGAATGTTGCATAAATAGCCATTGCGTGACCATGACCTAGTTCAAATTCTTCTTTGAGCCAATTGGTGATTTCTGTGGCCTTAACATTTGGATTAAGATTTCCTTCGATTATAAAACCCTTTTGCGCTGCAATTTTTTTGAAATCTTCTGGAGATTTTCCTGTTTTGGTTTTGATATTGTCAATGTAAGCTTGAAATGACATAATTTTTAGTTTTTAAAATTGATTATTGTTAAGAAAATTTTTGTTGTTACTATCGGGTAGGCTATATAGGCTAGTACTAAAAGTCTGTTCGCCCATCCATTAAGTCCTATTACCCCCTCAGGTAAAACTTTTAAGGGAGGTGAGTCTGGACCATATTGTATCCCTGCGGACTTTAATGTTGAAAAAAATAGAAACATGGTAATTGCCATAAGGATGAGGCTAATCCAAACGGCATGTGTGGAAAAAAGTAGGGAGCTACCATAGTTTTGCCATTCTGGCTTTCCAATGAGATGATATGAGATTAAAAGTGCTGCGATAGGAAGAAATGGAACTCCAATAGCAAATGAAAGTCCATGAAGTTTGTGTTGGATATTAAAAATTCCTCCCATTACAGCTCCTAAGCCAGATATGAAAAGTAGAACAACACCTAACTTAGCCCAAATGGAAGTTACGATATCCCAAAGTAGCAGACCAGACGAAATTGAACATAAACCCCAACACAAAAAAAATAAGGTCAGCAGCCATTTGTTTTTTCCTAAAGCATATTCACTGACCATACGGTAGCTTGGTCTAATATTAGGATTTGAAATATGCACAATTATCAAGCACAAGATAGAAATTAAGCCAAATGTTATAGTAGCATTCGCAAAAATGGTGAGTGTTTTCATTTATTGTTCTTTTGCTTATTAATTAATTCTTCTAGATAGTTCAAAGTCATTGTAAACCCTTCCTTAAAGCCCATTTGAATTTGCATCTCAAGGTCCTCAAGTTTTTTGTGCTTTATTGTTATGTTTACGGTCGTGACTTCAATATCTTCACTAAAATCTAAATTCCATTTTGCCGAGGGCATTTGATTATTAATATTTTCATCCTTGTCTGAAAAGCCGTCTACAAATTGAAAATTATGTATTGGTGAAATAGCTGTAAAGTCCTGTACACCCCAATACTCTTCACCCTCGGGACTTATCATTGCATAAAATCTACGACCGCCAACTTCAAAATTCATATACTTCGTTTTTGATTTCCAGGGTTGTGGTGCCCACCATTGGTCAAGAATTTCTTTTTTGGTAAATGCATCCCAAACTCGTTTTTGTTCTGCTTGGAACTGTCGATTAATGTAAATAGTGCATGTTGGTTTATCCACAGTAAAGTCAAAGAGTAAATTACTTTTCATCCTTTGTTATTATTAAGTTTAGATAATATTTCATCAAGTTGATTAAAGCGATTTTCCCATATCTTTCTGAACTGCTCTAACCACTTGTCGATTTCTTTCATTTTTTCAACTTTTAGCTCATAGTGAATTTCCCGCCCTTGTTGATTGGCTCTAATTAAATCGCATTCGTTTAAAATTTGAAGGTGTTTTGAAATTGTCGGTCTTGCTGATTCGAATTTTTCGGCTATAGCTCCGGCTGTCATTGTTTGCGATGTCAGCAATACCAATATGGCTCTCCTAGTAGGGTCGGAAATAGCTTGAAAGATGTCTCTTCTTAATTTCAATATGAAGTTATTTGACTACAAACATACATGAAGTTATTTAACTACACAAGTGTGATTTAAATTACAATGCTTAAGGGCGAATAATCTAAACGTTTTGTTTGTTTTGGAACAAATTTTTTTATTTTTACATTATGTGCATGACCGTAACATTATAGTATTTCTTTTCCAAGCTTAGTTCTTAAGCTACGTGCTCTGTATAAGAAGCATATTTTTAATTATTCCTTCATTCTATTAATAATCCACTAATCACGGCTACTTATCTAAAGTAATTTTTGCAGTACGTGGTTGGTTTTTAAACATAATTATTATGGTCGACACGTTGAGTGAAAAAGAAATAAAGCATTTTATTAATAACGGTTTTGTTCGTCTTGACAATTCATTTTCCGAGGAAATAGCAGATGCGGCTTTAGAAATTCTTTGGAATGACCTCCCCTATGATAGATCGAATCCTGCAACTTGGATTGAGCCAGTAATTCGTTTGGGAATGTACACTAATGAACCTTTTGTGAATTCAGTAAATACTCAGAAGTTACATAACGCTTTTAATCAATTAATTGGTAAGGATAAATGGATTCCTTGTCGCAGTGTGGGAACATTTCCTATTAGGTTTCCGTCTAAACAACAACCTAATGATACTGGTAAGCACGTAGATGCAAGTTTTCCAGGAAATGACCCAAATGATTTTCTTGAATGGCGCATCAATATCAAATCAAAAGGAAGAGCATTATTAATGTTAATTTTGTATTCTGATGTAACCGAGAACGATGCACCAACCATCATTTATGAAGGTTCTCACATTGATGTTGCAAGAATATTGTCCTTTGAGGGAGATTTAGGATTATCATTTATGGACCTTGCCGGCAAGTTGGAAAGGTTGCCTACTAGAAAAAGTGTGTATGCTACTGGAAAAAGGGGTACAGTTTACCTATGTCATCCGTTTTTGGTTCATTCAGCTCAACCACATAATGGAAGTAGACCTAAATTCATGGCACAACCGCCTTTGTTGCTTAGGGACGAATTGTCCATTTCAGATTCCGATATTGACTGTTCTCCCATCGAACAGGCTATTCGTCTAGGGATAGATTAGCGTTACAAATGTTCGTATTGAAAAGGGGCTGCTTCTTGCAGTCTTTTTATTTTTGATAATATTACATGGCCATTGTCTGCTCCTTAGCACTTACCTTTAAGAATACACCAAAATGAAAATTATCACGGACATTTCAGAAGTTGGCAACAAATTCAAACAAATAAAGCCATTGAATAAATCAAAGTCTGCCAATTCTAAAAAATTAAAAGTTGCAGTTTCTATCCATTGTTACCAAATTTATAGCTTTCCACATTAATTTTCTTAGCAGGGTAGCAGTCTAGTTCTAGAAACAATAAATTATATTCGATATTTAGTAACTCGAAAAGGCTACTATTTAATTTTAACCATTACTATTATTATCCTTGTTTTCTCTCAAAGTATCAACCGCTCTAATCCAATTTTCAATTGGTTTATTTAAGTCGGGAATATCAGCATTATCCTTAAGTCTCACTCCTAAAGTTTTGAATAGGCTTTCTAATCCATTTGAGCCACCTGGTGTTATAGTACGTAATATTTTCCCTTTATTACTTCCTATATTTTTAAAACAATGTTTTATAAATGGAGGTACGCTAATAAATGATCCTTTTGAGCATTTTATTTCTTTGTTCATATCATCAACACAAAACGAAAATTCCCCTTCAAGAATATAAAATGTTTCCGCCTCCGGATGTGAATGGGGTTCAACAAATGCTTTGGGAGGCAATTCTGTTTCGCATATCATAAAATTATTATCACTTTGATTAGATGACACTTTAAAGGTCATTAGTCCTATTCGAAAAAGTATTTTCTCACCTTCGTCGGCTTGCAGTATTATAGGTTTCCAAGATGTATACTTTTTATCCATTTTCACAAAGGTTTTTTATTGTATACTATTGATTTAGAGTATAGTAGTTTATTAGGGGAAAAATGATTGTTATTGTAACTAGCCCAAGGCCAAAGTGAATGATAATTTTGAATATGATTGTTGGTAATTTTAATCTTCTTTGATATTAAACTGGTCATATTTATTATAAAAATCTTCTTTTTCGGTCTCATTCAACATCCACTCTCCGTTTACAATTTTGGCGAGTCCAATAAAAAAGTCATCCCTATTTGGACTATCCGCAAATCCAATTTGCAATTTACTATTTGGTAGTTTAGCTCTAAATCCATGAACAACCAATGGGGGAACTACAACAGAATCATTTTTACCTATTGTAAACTCCTCATTTTCTATATTAAAATAAAACTCTCCTTGCAACACTGTGAAAGTTTCTGTTAGTATTTTATGATAATGTAGGTTTTTCCTTGTTCCTGGCTTTTTAAAAATAACATCGTAGATACTTAATTTTCCTCCTGTTTCATAAGATGATATATGGAAAATGTATTCACTATTTTTTGTTTTTGTCCCTTTCTTAGAGGAGCTTAAAATAATTTTAGCATTACGGTCATTAATCTCCACCTTTTTTTTCATCTTAATTACAGCTAATGGTCTTGGCTCGCATGTTTACGAGCGCTAAATTATCAATTATAAATATAGAAGTTTCAATACAATTAATTAGAATCTAAATATAAATGACAGTGAGACTTTGGCTTGTCTCAATGAATCCATAAAGTTTCATTGAAAATACGCCTATCTTTAACTTTCTTTGAATCTGGACAAAAACTACCCACTGATTTAAAAAGTATAATCAAAAGCGAGAAGGGTTTTTAAGCAGATTTACAGTTCAAATAACTATGATTATAAGATACTGGTCATTAAAAAAATTTTTTAAGTGAATATGGAAATATTGACTAACATAAGAAAATATGACTGGTAATATTTATAAGATTTACTGTTATCAGATCGTTTTTTAATCTAGTGTAGGTTCATAGTAAAGTATTATTGAACCTGATGTTAGTGTTGTTGTCTTAAGGAGTTTCAACTTGATCCTCTCCTTGATTTGGTCAAATAATTTTAGTCCTTGCCCTTCGATAATGGGGTGAACGCAAATTTGAAATTCGTCAATAAGATTGCTGTTTAACAGTTGAACAATCAAACTCCGACTTCCCACAGAAATATCCTTTCCTGATTGCTTTTTTAGTTCCAAAACTTTTTCGTTTAGTGGTTTGTCTGAAAGTTTTGCTGTGTTCCAGTTTGTGTCTTTTAATGTGTTGGAGGAAACAAGTTTAGGAACTTTGTCTATTGAAATTGCAAAGTCGTCCATCGATTTTTACCAGAAGGATTTTCCAAAATTGTTTTCCAAAATTGCATAAGTTCATAGGTTGTCCGTCCATATAAAATAATCCCAGCATTGTCTAACATGTCAGAATAATGTTGATGTAAATCTTCACTTGGAACTCCAGTTGTGTGGTCGCAAACACCATCAAGTGTCATATTAAATGCTGCAATTACTTTTCTCATTTTTTATTTAGAATTTTTATTGTTCTGGTATAGTGATATCATCCGTCATAATTACCGCTAATTTGCTTATAAAGTTGTAGATTTTATTGATATATTACGAATATATAGTAAAATTCAATTAAATAATTACCTTAAAAAATCAATTCCATCCATTAATTTTTTAATGTATTATTGCCCGATTTTAAATGTAGGGCCTTAGTTCGGAGTCGTAACAAGTTATTTTACTAGCGGTGTAACTAATCCATTTTCAAAATGATAATCTATAAAAGTATTTTACACTTCATAATTTCCCTCTATTTTTAAATAATCTTGATATCCAGTGTATTAGAAAGTTGGGCATTTACCGCGGACCTTGTTGCACTGGATTCAGGAGGCCTTAAAAAGAGCATTTGGAAAAGGAACCTCCATGCAGAAGAAGAGCATTATTATCCACGAAAGGAGTCATTGAGAGCTCAAAAAGTTGCTCCAAGAGCACAACAGGATTATTGGAAAATTTACTGAGGAAATGCTATTGTATTCCCAAAAGACTGGAACCAATCCCCAAGCGATTAAAGGGAAAACGCTAGCAAGATAATTAAGGTTATTGATAGAGATTTTGTATCGTTTTTTTGAACTCTACTTAAGGTGTTTTGGAAAATCCATTCGACCGCCCAAAACCCTTACGATGAATATTTGGTTCCCCATTATGTAGTAAAAGATTACGTGTGCCTTGTAACGATAACGTAGTAGCATTTTATCCTTTATGGCCACATATCTCCTACCAAGTTCGGGATTGTCGGCCAGTTCGTCCAAAACACTTTTGAGGCCCTCTGCATATTTTAAGGATTGTGCTTCCCCGAAATTTTCAACCGTGTATTTGGCAATGGTTTTAAAATCAGCCCTTGCCTTTGCACTGATGACATATTTATTTTCCGGCATTGTGCTCATTTATCGCTTCTTCCCAAATACTGTCTATAGTAGCATCGGTAGGACCACTCTCGACACCTTCAATAAGAGCTTCGTTCAGGTCCACTATGCGTTTTCTGCGCTCTTGATCCTTCCGGATTATGTCCCTGATATATTCACTATCGTTAGTGTAGAACCCCTGCTCTATCAAACTTTTGACAAAGGTATCTTGTTGTTCCGTAAAAGTGATGGATTTTCTAATTACCGCCATATTGAACCAATATTAATAACTATGGTTCAATTTAGGTCTTTTTTATGGACTAGGCAAGTATCCTATATTTGGATTTTAGCCTAAGTTGCGATTTCTAAATTATCATTTGTAGAAAAAGGGGAAGGCTACAATTGTTGCGCTTTTTAGAACGTACTTAAGAATAACTTGCCCTCATTGTTTTTATCATCTAATTTCAAACAGACATCTTCTGACGAAATAAAATTTGGGTGATTTTTGGGTAGGTCAGAATCAATTAAGGTAATAATGTATTGAATATTATATATATCACATATTTGTTTTACTAAATTTATATAACGTACCTTAATTCTATTGTCTAAGCCTTCTAGAACACCATCATGATATACAAATTTGTAAAAGGAGTTTTTTGAGTAGTGAATAAGTAATGAAAGATCAAAAGCAACACAAAGCAACTTTTTGTATGTAGTTCCTTGCCCTTCCGCAGTTTTTAAAAGATCACTTTTATTCTGATAATCAGCATTAAAATCGACGTTATCTTGGTTATTTAATTTCAACGATATTAAAGCGTTAGTATTTATTATTTCCTTAATAACGGAATTGAAGATTTTATTTATTCCAGCGTGCTTCCGTTCAGAAAGGGAAGCCTTTAACTCAATAACTTTCTCTTGAATTAATTCTTTTTTTTCTGTTATTTCATTTTCGAGCAAAATAGAATTATCGATGGCTAATAATTTATCCTTAATTCTTGTAATCTCTACTTCTGCTTCGACAATTTTCTTTTGATATTCCTTAAATTTATAGTAACTATCTTTTTCTGTAAGAACCGATAAATATCTACTTTTTTGATTCTCTAATTGTTCGATAGTTTTATTCAGTTCTAGATACTCATTTTCAAGGTTTTCTAAGTTTTCCGAGAGATATACTTTCCTTTCAATTGTTATTGATTTTTGGAAACGAACCAAATCTTCATATTCTTTTTTTAGCTTCTCCGGATAATATAAATTCACTTCTTCAAACAAATCATCGATAGATTTTTGATCAATGCTATCTATTATTTCTGCTAGAGAATTTTTTATTTTTTTTATCTCATAAGCTATTCTATATCGATCAGTATTTAAAGCCTGGAGTTCTAAATCAATTTTCTCAACTAATTCTTTGTTAACTTTAAGATCTTCTTCATAAAAATCGAAATTGTCAATTTGACTTTGTGCATCATCAAATTCTATTAATTTGATATCTAATAGACCTTGTAGTTTATCTTTTTCCGAAGAATCAATTCGAGCTTCTTGTTTGAGAGTTTGAACTTTCTTTTTAAGAGTTTCAATTTCTTCTTCAATTTCTAATTTATTTAATATTAAATTTCCATTAAAGCCAAGTAAGTCGAACACGAATGGTTTCCAATCTTTATGCTTCCCTTTAAATTTATTTAATTTAAAAACATCGAGATAATCTTGCTGACTTCTTAAGAAATAAGTAATCGATTTTCGATAAGTCCAGTTTTGTAATACGTTAAAATTCAGAAGTTCATTTAACTTTTCTTGAGCTTTCTTAAATGTTAAAGTCTCATCCCAGTTTTGGCTAAGTTGAAAATCATTCAATTCTACATCATTTAATTTGAATGAAATTTTGGTGGCATTATCTATCGATCTTTTAATGACTAAAAATTTCCCATTATTTAGCTTAAATTCACCATAGAATTCCTGCCCAAAAAAGATATCATTACCAAGTAATTTATCATTATTTCTATTGAAACCGGAAAGTAAGAGGAAGTCTATTACTCTTATTAAGGATGTTTTTCCAAGGTTATGAGTATCATCTTTATGTTCACTTTCTATATAAGCTACAATAGCATTGAAACCATCATTAAATTTGATGTTTTTAAAATTTTTATTCGCATATATTCTACTAATCTTCATTTTCAGTGGTAACAAGTTCTATAGCATCGATATCTTTAATGTACTGAACTCTTCCAATAGAGTAAAGGAAAGTAAGAGCGAAATCAAAATTGTATTTGGATTTTGAGCCGAGGTCATTAATTAGGGAGTCTTTAAGATCATCATATGTAAGTAATCTTTCGAAGTGAAGATACTTTAAAAGTTTTCCAGCTATAAATAAAACTGAGTAGCGAATATTAGTATGTTTAGTTGGTGTTAGCATAATTATTCGTTGACCCCAATGTCACAATTATAGTACATATAGTGTAAAAACACTCGAACTAAACGTCTATTCTGTGTAAGTTCAGGATTATTTTCAACAATAAATTTGTATAAATAATTCAAGATTTCTTCAAATTTTTCGAATTCATCACGGTGCAAAACTATTTCTTCGTTGATGTCTTCTATTGTATTTTCATACTTATTTAGATATTCAGAGTTTATTTCATCAGTTAGAAAATCTCTAATTTGATCAAAGTAGATAATATTCTTCTTTATTACAGAATTGAAATATTCTTCACTTAACTCATTAAGCTCATTTTTTGTTTCTATATCTCGATTCTCAGGTATTTTAGGAATTACCTTTTCTTCCTCATTTGAAATTTTATTGAAAGTATTTATTATTTCTTTTAAATCATTTTCATTAAAATTTAATGGGAGTAATAGTTTATTTAGATTTAGAACTCTAGCAATTCTAGGATATTCTTTTAACCAAAGGTCTATAGTTTCAATACCAATAACTCTATTGGTAACCCCAGTATTCTTATCAAAAATATCTTCAATTTTGGCATCTTGAATTCCACTTAATTTCCTGTTTGTGAAAAGTAAGTAAAAATCAACTTTATTGTCTTTTTTTAACTTTTCAATTGAGGGTAGTACACTATTTTTTAGAATAGTTTGAAAACCACTATCGGAGCAACTTGAATTTATTTTTTGGGTATGTTTTGCTTGTATTACTATTTTACCATTCCATGGCGATGATTTACTTGGGAAACAATTAGCAACACCATCAAATTTACCATCCCTTCCACCATCCGTTCCAGTAGAAAATACAACTGTACCTGTTCCTAAAATTTCCTTGCAAATGAGTGCTACAAGGTCTTCAAATTCTTTATCAGTGAGATTTTCTAATGGATATTTCATATATATGGCACAAAAGTATTTAAACCTAGTTGCAGTAACTTCATATCAGTTGACCTTTTTTATAAGTATGCACAATAAAAAATAAATTACATCATTAGAAGGATTTCTACATTGTTGGGGCCAATGAATATAACAAGGTTCTACAATAGATAAAAATATATCTAGTGGTGCTTATAGGGCCTCAGTTTTCCATCAAGACCTCGATGCCTTAAATATTTGTAGTAGGTCGCCCTTGAAATTTTTAACCGCTCGCATATTTCCGTAACGGTCAATCTTCCTTCTTTAAAATATTCCTCGCAAAGAACGGCCTTTTGTTTGTTCTTTTCGCTGATTCCCTTGGGCGCTCCTAAAACTTTACCCCTTCTCCTTGCTGACTGTAAACCTGCTTTGGTCCGTTCGATGATGATATCCCTCTCAAGTTGCGCCAAGGAAGCAAATAGGTTGATGATGAACTCCGAATGGGAAGACCTTTCGGTAGTATCAATAAACGGTTCGGTAATACTCTTGAACTTGACCCCCTTTTCATCGAGCTCGTTCATCAGTTTCGTAAAGTGGATCAAACTTCTCGCCAGTCTGTCCAGTTTCCATACAACTATTGTATCACCCTCCCTGACAAAGTTCAATAACCTTGACAAACTTTTTCGTTCTTCCCTTGAACTGGAAACCTTATCGGTAAAAATGTTCTTTTCTTTTATCCCCTCTTTGAGGAGAGCATCAATCTGGAGATTAAGATTCTGTTCTGCGGTACTTACCCTTGCGTATCCAAAAACCATTCTTAAAGTTTATTTAAAGGTAAATAATTAAACTAATTAATTTATACGGTAAATTAAACTTTTTGAAAATAATGTTTCCGCTTTTCTTCAAAAGTTCAATAAAACGGTCATTTAATTATACTCTATATCAAATTTATTTAGATAAATAGGAAAGCTGTTGATATGAAGACTGGTTCTTTGCATTTTATTTAAATGTTTTGTATGTAAGTTACTTTCTGATTTTAAGTTCATCGCAATTCAAAGGTAACTCGTCGGGTATATTATTTCTAAAGGGTCATTAGGCCATATTTTTGAAAATTGAGCATTTTAATTTTTTATATGAATACTTCCTATCTGCTAATTGACTTTTTAAAAGAATATATCTTTTCAATCAGAAAGGTGAAATTCTTAAATGGCGCTCTTTTCTTAGTGATTGTTTTCAATTCTTGTAATAAAAATGATACCGTAATAGAGGAGGAAGACCCAATTGACCAAATATTAAACGACTCTATAATAAATGACACAACAATTGCGGTCATTGATCCAATACCTCATGAGCAATTTGCTGCAGAAAATTTTGGAAATCCCATGGTGGCAAATTTTGTGGGAAAGCTTACGGATTTTGATGGTAATTCCTTGCCAGACGTACAAATTAAAATTGGTGACCGAATTGCATTAAGCGATAGCAATGGCGTATTTATTTTAAACGAGGTTTCGGTAAACGAAAAATTTGCTTTCGTTACAGCTGAGAAAACAGATTATATCATGGGGTCAAGAGCAGTAGTTCCGACCACCAATGGCAGCAACTTTATTAATATTACCTTATTAAAAAAGAATATTGTTGGAATCGTAGATGCAGGTGTAAGCTCAGAAACAAGCCTACCAAACGGAGCAAAGGTGAGTTTTTCGGGGAATTTTATAGATAACTTGGGAGCTCCCTATACAGGTAAAGTAGAAGTTTCAATGCACTATTTAGAGCCCAATCAGAATTCTACATTTGCCCAAATGCCAGGAATGTTACTTGGAAAAAGTGAAAATAATGATGCCAAGGCTATGGAAAGCTATGGTATGTTAGCTGTAAATCTATATTCCCCTTCGGGTGCAGTTTTAAACATTTCAAAAGATGCACCGGCTAAAATCCGTTTTCCTGTTTCTTCTACAACACCAAATTCACCAGAAACTATTCCGCTTTGGTATTTTGATGAATCAGTGGGGTACTGGAAAGAGCAAGGGAAAGCAACAAAAATCGGTAATGAATTATTAGCAGAAGTCTATCATTTTACCTGGTGGAACAATTGTCTGCCTCTTGATTCAGTTGATGTGTGTTTTGAATTAAATACAGGCGTAGATTTAGCAAATTCATATTTTACGATAACTAGAGAACGAAATGATCAACTCGTGGTTTCTGGTGCAACCAATGATAATGGTTTATTTTGTGGTTTATTCCCGAAAGACGAAATGCTCTTGGTTTCCATTTATGGATCTTGCGACGATCAAAACCTCCTTGCAACTCAAAGAATAGGACCATACCCTATGAACATCTCAAATATTGAGATAAATATCAGCGAGTTATCATCCTATTTTACCAACACAAGATTAAGAGGTACGGTGACCAACTGTGATAATTCCCCTGTAACAAATGGTTATGCATATGTTTATACAATAGCCGATGCAAAAGACTTTGAGATAATACCAATAATTAATGGCGAAATCAACTCAAGGTTTACGTATTGTTCGGCGAATGAATACCGCATTATAACCTATGATGTTACATCCAATGCTGTGTCCTCAGAGGGTAATTTAAACATTGTCGAAAATGGAATCACCGATTTAGGAGATCTTGTGGCCTGCGAAAAGGAAACTGGAGAAATATATGAAGGGTCGATAACTTTAGGAACCCAAGAGGATGTAGAAGAATTTGGATTACTGGGGTACTCTAAAATAACTGGAAATTTAAATATTCTAATAGAATCCAAGAGAAATAGTTTGGTATTCGAACCAACAGATATTACATTTCTTGTAAGCCTAGTTGATCTAACAGAAATTGGAGGTGATCTAAAAATCGCAGGTAGTGAAGTTGTGAGTTTAAAGGGCTTAGAAAATTTAACTTCGGTAGGAGGCGACGTACTTATTCATGATAATAATAACCTTGATTCTTTGGGAGATTTAGAAAAATTAACATCTATTGGAGGTGATTTAACTGTTGTTTACAATGATAATTTACCCACCTTAACAGGTTTGGAAAATCTAACCTCCGTAGTTGGTTCAGTTGATATTTCCTATCATGCCGCTCTAACCTCTATGACAGGTTTAGAAAACTTAGCATTCATAGGTAATTATCTAAAGATAGATGGTAATATTAGTCTGGTCAATTTGTCGGCATTTGAAAAAATAACTTCGATAAGTAGTACAGTCCGTATTACGGATAACCCTAAACTTACCTCTTTGTTAGAATTAAAGAATATAACTTCCGTAGGCCAAGATATGTCGATAGGCAATAACCCGGACCTTACGTCCTTAATAGGTCTAGAAAAAATAACTTCGGTTGGGGGTAAAGTAATTATTCATGATACGGGCATTACTTCATTAAGAGGGTTAGAGAATTTAATTTCCGTAGGAGATGATTTAAATATTAGTCTTAATAGAAATCTTATATCCTTGAGAGGATTAGAAAGTCTTTCGTCTGTTGAAGGAAGAATTTATATTGGGCGCTTAAATGCAGCTAACCGCGAACTTTCCGATTTTTGTGCTTTAGCCAATCTTTTTAATAGTGGGACCTACAATGAGGTATATATAACTAATAATATGTACAATCCAACCGTTCAAGACATTCAGGATGGTAACTGTAAAGAGTAATTAAATCCTACGTTTATTTGAACTTTGAAACCAACTTCGTTTAAGAGAGTACAAATCTACGATTTCATGGAATGCTAAAGTTTCCAAGCCTCGGAGAAAGGCTGGTTATACTCGTCTCCAAAACCGCCGAAGCGGTCTTTCTTCCTACGACATCACGACCCGCTCAGGCATGCTCAAAAGCGCAAGCGACTAATTAGCCACTTGGACCTTTTTTCACTTCCCACAGAAAATCTTTACATTTCAATGCCAATTACCATTTTTGACAAACTTCCCATATATAGGTGAAATATTCAAAAATCTACTTAAATCATTAATTAATGAGCTAAGTAATTATTTAGGTAAACGATTACATAGCCTAGTTTTTCAAAGGGCCCAACAGGCACCCGAACCATGTCCTTTGTCATCGCAAAAATCAATCTTGAACTAAGATTCAGTTATCTCTATTATTGTAGAAGGGTCAGCATAGGACAGAACGGTCGGCAAAATTTACCGCGGTTGAATACCATATTTTTGGGTGTGGTCATCTTAATGAAGCATACATATTACTAGCAAAATATTTTTTTAGGTTTTTCGCAATTGGGTCATAAGTTCCCCCATTATATTTCATTAAAGATTAAACCGCCTTTTAGGAATTATCCTTAAAAATAATAGCATCATAAATCTTTCAACGTGGATATCGATTTGTTCGGCCATGTTCCTGCGGAGGTTGAAAAACCTCCACCTACAATCCTGACCGAACGGGCGACTTTCGCCCACCTGCTTTCAGTCGTCTTTGCGTCTCGGGTTTTTCAACCCCCTCAGAGCCGCGCAAAAGAACAAGCGGCGGAAAAGCCGCTTGCCCTTTTTTCTCCCTACCCACAAAAAAATGAATATTTCCGCATTTCCTTGATTTTTTCAACGCCATATTGGACCGGATAAATTCCCCGATTGGCCTTAAATAATCTCATATGGTTTCATATGATTTTATGAGTTAAATAATTGAATATAAGATAGTTAAATTTAAATTCTATAGCTTATATTTATCCGTGAAACGGATAGCAAGGTGCATTCTAAGTAACTTAGAATTGTCTACTTCTGACGAAGTGTTTTGCCCTGAAAAGCAACGAAAATGGAACAACGAAAAAGAGGACGAAAACGATTGGGAAATAAGAAGCGGTACCATAACGTCATGCTACGGTTTAACGATACCGAATATGATAAATTGAGGAAAATCTGTGAATCCTATAATCTGGATGTTTCGCAAAGAGGAACGATAAGTCCGCTTTTAAGAAGGTTGGTTTTGCAACAAGTGGCAGAAGAAAAAGATAGGCTCCCCGACACTTCAAATCTTGCCTACCATATCAACAAGATAGGTAACAACATCAACCAGTTGGTCAAGGTCGCGCACCATAAGAACCTGAGAAGCCCGAACAGTAGTTTGCAAAACGAGATACAAAAAACAAACGAACTGCTGTACTCGCTCATTGAAATAACAATGGAAGAAAAAACAGGATGATAGCAAAGATTATTTATGGCGAAACCTGTACGGGAACATTGAACTATGTCTTCGGGAAAGAAGGTATGCGAATACTCGGTTACGGCAACACGTTTACCCAAAGCATATCGCCAAAGTTCTTCGGGGGCGTGCTCCATTTTCAGGGACAGCGCAACGCCACCAAGAATCGCTATGCACATATCAGCCTGAACCTTCCGCACGGGGAACACCTTGAAGACGATACCTTCCTTAAAATCTCCGAGGAGTACATGGAAAATATGGGATATGGGGAACAACCATATGTAGTGGTACGGCACATGGATACCAAGCACGAACACGTCCATATCGTATCCACTATCGTAAAAGAAGATGGAAAAGTACTCGAAATCTTCAATAGCCATAGAAGGAGCATTGCGATACGGCAGTACCTAGAAAAAAAATATCGCCTTTCCCCGACACCGACCACAAAACAGAAAAGGGAACTTCCGATATACCGATTGCCAGGGCTACAATTCGGTATGGATGCGGAAAAAGGAACGAAATATTATTTGCAGGATGTACTGAACGGTATCAACCAAAAATACAAGGTGCGGAGTTTCGAGGAACTTGCAAGACTGGTCAAACCTTGTCATATCGAACTGAGAACCACTAAGAACGAATCGGGAAGGATAGGGGTGGCCTATGGTCTCAATAATCAAAAAGGCTACCGGACAAGGTTCATCAACGGTTCCAGCGTACACCGAGGGTTGAGTGGCCCGAAACTGCAAAAAGTATTCGATGTACATTCCAAATCGAGGTTGTTGCCCATACACCGCAAACGACTTTTGAAACAGATAGAGACGACCTATGGTCTCTTTCAAACCATCCAGCCCTACGAACTGGCGGATGTCCTGAAGGACTACCAAAGCATCGACATAAAATTGGACAAAGAACAAGACGTTATCGGAGGATTTACCATCTATGACAAATCTCGATATGTTTTCAGGGAAAGTGAGCTGAGCAAGAACATACGGATGCAAAACCGCAAGGATATTTTCGGGAACGGTAACGAACCTACGCAAATCGATACCGAAAGCAAACAGTTCAAATTGGAAGTGAACAAATTGATAAAAGAGGCATTGACCGCATCCTATTTGAAATCCCCAAAACAGAAAGGGTTGTTATCGGAATATGTTATGACCACAAACTTCGGAGATATCGTTCCAATCTTAACGGCCTCAAAAGCCCATAATTTCTTGGAACGTTACACCCCAAGAAATCAAAGGGCGAAATTCAGGAAAGCGGTAGAAGCTGCCTTTCCCATGGTCAAGGAAAGACTTCATGAACTGGAAACAAAAAAGGAAAAAGAAACCTTGGAAAGCAAATTCAAGCTAATCGGTAACGTATTGAAAAATGGCATTTTCGATGTCGGCACGGAACAGGGTAGCGTTCGGCTTTTGTTCCAATCTCTAGGCGTAAAGTATTAAAACAACGAGTTGTCCTTTACCAAATCGAACAAGCATGTGGTTCCCGTTCCTCTGGGGCATTTGCCCTTTCCCGAAAAAATGGAAAAATATGTGTCCTCGGGATTCGTCCGCCAGAACCATCTGTTGCTGGAAATGTTATCGGACCAGTCTTCCGATAACAGTCCCAAGCTGACGGCAGCTGCTATGTTCCTTCCAATGGTCTTTCCGAAGCTCTATGAACGAATGGATGCCATTTACAAAAAGCAATACGAAAGTGTCGCCTTGGGTTCCCATATTAAAAATGCCGAACGGACGCACGCACCTTTTGAAAAATCAGCCAAGGACTACATTGCCTTTTTCAATGCTAGGGGGTTCTATTTCGTAAAGGGAGAAAAAGGGTTCGAGGTCAAATCGATTTATACTGACAACGGTACAAGTTGCCCTTTACCAAAACGGACAAGCCAGTATTTGAATTCAATTCCCGATTTGACGACAGCATTAAAGGAACAATACCCGGTCATCAACAAACTTGCTGAAGAGGGCAGAAACAACCTCGAAAACCTATGGGCAGGATATTTGATGGAAAGGGGGATGTACGGTAAGGCCACCTATATGATAAGGGCAGAAAATATGCAGCCGAACTTGCATCTGGATATAGTGCACCACCATATGGATAACGGACTTCGGCAGTGCCTTGTTCAAGAATCCCAAAGACAATCCAGTATCCAACAGAACCGTTCGCTTAGAAAAGGCGTTTATGCCATCAGTTCAATATTGGGCGGTGGTGGCAAGAAAACCGAGGAGATGTACAATGGTTTCAAGGACGAGTTTACGGATTTTACTAAAAAGAAGAGAAAAAGCAATGGTATAGGACTTCCATGGTAAAAATCAAAGAGGTGTTAATGACAAGGGATTTTGCGCCCTATGGGCGCTTTTTTGTGGATAGGGAGAAGAAAGAAAAGCGGATTTCCAACTAAAAAATCTAAAAATTTATCACGGCATCCAAAGCCTCATCAGCTTCTTTATGTATAAAATTAGCCTGGTAGTTTATGGTCGTTTTTAAATCGCTGTGCCGATAAAGCTTTTGCAGCATCAGCGGATGAATCTTATCTCCTGCAATATTACCAAAGGAATGACGGGCAATATGCATGGTTATTTTTTTGCTGATCTCGGCCTTTTCAGCAATTTTCTTTAAATGTTTATTAAATTTTAAGGTACCATTTTTTGTACTACGCAGCATACGGTCGGTATTGTCACGGTCAATACCTCTTAATTCCGGAAAAATAAACTCATCAATGCTAAGATTGGGGTCAGCATACTGATTTATAATGCTCTGGAGCTTGTCCGATATTTTTAATGAAATTACCTTACTGTTTTTGTTCATCTTATAATAGAGCCGCCCTTCCTGAATATCCTTCCATCTTATTTTTAAAACATCCGCAATACGCATTCCTGCTAAGTAAAAGCTGAACAACCAAACATTCCGTGTATGGTTTTGAGGAGCATGTTCTGAAAGGTCTAAATTTTCGATACGGGCAATTTCTTTGCCGGTTAGACCTATTTTGACTGATTGAGGGATTTTAATTCTAATCTTGCCCTTTTCTGACCCAAATGGATAAGATTCCTGTTTTACCAGTTTTTCTTGTATAGCTCTATTGTACAGCGTGCGGATGAACATAAGAATATTGGCAATACTTCTGTCCCCTAGCGTGCCCCTAGACTTTAAATAACTTTTGAGGCCTCGAATAAAAGAAACGGTAATCTGGTCAAAGCTCAATGCTTTCTCTCCCACATAGTCCTTAATACGATTAAGCAACGGACGTTCACTATCGATACGAGAAAGTTTCTTGCTTTCTTCTAACTGCTTGAAGTGTTTTTCGGCATACTCAAAAAAGGAGTGTCCGGTAAATGTCGTTGTCAATTGCGATTTCACTTCCCGAACAGAAAAATGGTCACCATCTTTTGCCGCGGTATCCAATAAAATGGCATTCGCTTCCGCTTGCTTTATTGCAATCAGGTTGTTTAACCGTGAAGAATTAGGGTGAGATTTTTTCACACGCTGTTTGGTCTCGTCCCAAAATTTGGGGTCAAGATACTGACCTGTATAGAGATAAGTAGATTTTCTATCTTTTGTTACCCGAACTGAAATAGGAAAAAGACCTTTTTTGTTGCCTTTTTTTCTTAATATTACGTTAATGGATGCCATGTGTTCCTTGTATAACGGGATAAAGATACGAAAAATGGGTACAACATAGGTACAACAAATGGTGGTTTTTCTTGGTTTATTATGGTCTTATTTAATTTTTGGATTTATTTAAAATACACGTTTTCAGTTAAATAGATATATATGAGTTTAAAAGCATATAAGTTCGAGTCCTAGTAGGCCAACAAAAAAGCTTCTGATTTTCTAATCAGGAGCTTTTTGCATTTTAGGGGTCATTGAAATTGTTGTGCCACTAAAGGTAATTGTATATAAAAAAGGACACGTAGGTTCAATTAGACCAAATTAGAATGTGTTCGTAAGAAATGGATGGTTTTTAAATTTTGTCCAAGTCTAAACCGAATTCATACCCGTTTGGTCGGGATTTGTTGATAATTGAAAAATTTAGTCGATAATGGCATTAGGCGGTTGCGCGATTAGTTCTTATTTTTTTATAACCGAAAAGCAACAAGCAGGCTGTTATAAGCCCAGCGGTCAGCAATAACCATATTGGGGTAGGTTGGTCAGATAGGGGTGTGTTGTCCCCCAAGACCACATAACCTGCCCAATAATACGGATGTTTCAATTCTTTTATTTCGGTGTTTTTTAAATAATCCAATTTGGCCATTTGCAGTGCTTTTGACTTATTGTGGCCCATTTCAAGTTGTTTATAAAAGTTGACTACTATGGTCTTGCTGGCCACTTCATCGACCGCCCACAGCGTTGAGAGTACGCTTTTAGTACCTATATTAAAAAGACTTCTTGCGATGCTCATAACCCCCTCGCCCTTATTAACACCTCCAGCAGATGTTTTACACGCACTTAGGGCGACCATATCCGCTTGGCTTTTTAGAGCATATATTTCATCTAGATATAATTTTCTGTCGGCAAAAGCTATCCAGCCCGTATTTTCTGTACTTACATCTGCGTGGGTGGCCAAATGAACAATACTACTCTTTTGAAGTTGGGTCGCAAACTCGTCGGTGGTAGCAACTGGCCCACTAAAGGTTGTTCCCTTTAAAAGTGCTGTAATTTCGGAGGCTTCCATACCGCTGAAGACGAGTTCGGCCAAATCGATATTGTCAAAATTGATCGGTGCGAATGCGGCTAAATTACTTTTTGGCTCGTATTTAAATGTTCTTTGTTGGTTTAATAGGGAGGTTGAATAGGCGTATTGTATATCTATTTCTTGAACTAAATAGGTGTTAAGCTCCTTATCTGTCACTAAAGATTCAAAGGGGAGTTGCTGCAAGGCGCCATCGGGTATTATTAATAATGATTTTCCTTTAATTTGGCTGTAAATCGATGTAGGAAAAAGAGCTTTGAAAACCTTATTCGACGAGATAGGATCAAAATCATTTTTTGAGTTGTACGGGTGTGATCCTACGGCCTGTATTGTTTCAGATAATTGCTGATCAAAATTATCCTTATCCACTTTAAAAAGAGTGGCGTCGGTCGCAGTGGTATGCAGCCCATAAATTAAAGAATCTGCTGCCAGAAAATGAATTACGGTTCGAGTATTGGTAGTAAATCTATCTTGCAGGGTAGGTAGATCGACAATGGGCAGCCTTTCTTTATAAGCCGCGTAAGTCGGGTATTTTTTTGAGATTTGTTTTATAAAATTGCGATATTCCCTTTTTTTGGCTAGAATCACTTGTTTTAGCGAATCGAGTCTTTCTTTGGATAGTATTTCATTCTTGAACTTGTTCTCAGAAAGTGCAATTTCTCTTTTTATCTTAAAATCTAGTTGTGCAAGGCTGTCAGGTAGCTGAGAAAACGCTTTAGCTTTTTCATGGGTAATATCTTCTAAAAGTAATAGCGCCTTGTTTCGCTCCATAAAATACAGAGCTTCATCGGTGTCATTCAGATAATAACAAGTTTCTACCGCCTTGGCGTACAGTTCAGAGCTTTGCTCTCGCCAATATAACTTAGACGTGAATTCGGTATTCTCACGTTTGATGATATCAATCAGTTCATCGGCTTTTTTAAAGGTGGCCAATGCTAATTTTAAGTGGTTTTGGTCGCCTTTATGTTCATAATATTTTAACCAACCTTTAGCTTTGGCGGTTAAATGCTGAAGCAATGAGAGTTTGTCAAGGGTCAGCTCTAACTCTTCATGCTCTGGTAAGTTAAGTGGGCTTTCAGTAAGCCCATCGATATTTGTTACAAGTTGAATCGCTTTTTGATAATTATTGATTCCCCTCTCGAACTTTTTTCTTTCGAAGCTAAGGTCGCCTAGGTTCTCATAGGGGTAAGAGAAATCTGGGTTTTGTTTAATGGCCTTTAAGAGATTTGCCTTTGCATTTATGGTGTCGCCATTTTTTAGATAACAAAAACCTAGGTTGTTGTATACAATTTCAGGAATTTGCTCTCCATCATAATTCGATTGAATGATTTGATTGTAGGTACTGATTCCCTCATTATACTTTTCTAGTTCTAGGTTAAGATTGCCTTCTAGAATTTTCAATTGCATATGTTCATAGGTACTCTGTAAATTTTTCTCCGCTATAAGTTTTTGCCCTAATCTTACACAACGGTCTAGACTATCTTTATTTTTTATATAGCCCATTGTAGCATAGCAATTAGAAGTGTTGATGTATGATAGTAGAAGAAGTTGCCATTGGTTTTCTTTTTCTTTTGAAAATTGAACGGCATCCTTAAATTGGCTCAACGCTTCACTGAACTCGCCAATATCAGTTAGCACAAGGCCAAGATTATTCTTGGCGTAATGCTCTTTTTCATCGTTTATGGCCAATGCAATAATATCGTGATAGGCCCTTATAGATTCATACATTGATCCACTTGCTTTTAAAAAAAATGCAAGGTTGTACATTGATTGCCGTAATGATAAGGTGTCAACAGTTCGATGTTCACTTTTTAGTTCGATAGCCAATTGTGTATATTTAATGGCATTTTCGATGTCAGGCTCTAAATTGTTGTTCAACCAATTTCTGTAGTGCCATCTTAGGCCCAGGTCATGATAGCAATCTGCCAGGCTATCGCTACGGGTACTAACCAGATTCTCTACTAAAAGTGCTATCTTCTTTTCTTTTTCAGTGTGATCTAAATCAGAATTGATCAGATTTCGTAATGGGGTATGCTGACCGTGGCCCAATTGATTGAACAAAAAAGCCAATAATAAGCACAAGACATATGCCTTTGAAAAGAATGTAGTGTACCTATAAGTAAGTGAGGGCATGGGGGTTACCTTTAAAAGTGCTATCTAATAAAATTACCTCCCTTGACATCAGGGTCGAGGGTTGTTTCTGAATGCAGCAAATCATAGTCTAGAATAAAACTATTTTTTAAGTCCGCTCCTTTTTCGGTTCTATTTTTATCTAAATAATGCTTGAACAAATGAGCCCCGATAAAGGGTGTGCTGAATGAAGTTCCGCTCAGTTCTAGACCACTGGCCGGGCTACCGAACATTTCTCCGGTTTCTAAAATAGTTAGATGCCAACGCCCAGCTAGGTCAACAGATTGGTTGCCATAATTGGATCCAACACCAGTACCATTAAATAGTTGTACGGTCTTTTCGGCATTATGACCGGCAACGACCATCATATTTAAGGGTGGGTCGGTAAACCATATATCTGAATTATAACTTGCCGGAAAATGTGGAGTGTTGTCAATATTAGACATGTCATTACCTGCCGAAGAGACTATAAGCGATTTTTCTAAAGACTCTATATATGATTTAAGAGTCAATAAATCTTCATCTATAGTGAAATTGGGTAATTGCCCACCGAAACTGGTGTTTATCAAAGCAATATCATACCCCATTTCTGCAAGTTGGTTCAGGTAACTAAAGGCGCAGACCACTTTCCAATACGAAGATTTCCCCTGGTCGTCAAAAATCTTTAAAGGCAGTACTTGAAACCGATCTAACGGGGTGCCCTGAAGGTTATCGACAAAAGTTTTTAAAACATTTGTGCCGTGTGCGGTTGCATCGACACTCATGTCGGCATTGCCTTCAGCAAAATTCCAGCCGAAATTAGATTGTTGGTCTGAATCGCTTTGAACTACGCACTTGATATTATTGTTAATAGTTGTGGTCTCCATAAGTTGAAGATTGTCTATACCAATTTGATTTAAATCTAAGCCTGAATCTAAAATGGCTATAACCGGTATATCGGTATCATCTTGTATAAAGGTGGGTTCTTCCACTTTAGACGGTACGATACCTCTGTTAAATATTTCGCGGTAAGAATCGATGATATAATTTTTATCCCCATCAAGCCCTTGATTACCTTTACTTTTAGCAATGGCGATTACTCCGTTCAAATCGAGACTGTCAGGTATGGTCCATAGTATAATGTCTTCATCGCATGAACAGGTTTGAATGTTATCTCCGAATAACTCTATTAATTCTTCTTTGATTGCGGCAGCTTCCTCATCAGAATAGTTAGAAAATCCGCTTAAAACCATTTCGTTGGTGCTTTCTGTTATAGGTATAGATTCGTCTAGCACATCGATTCCTCCCTTTAAACATCCATTACTGTCAACGGTAAAACCCTCTTCTAGAGCAGGGGTGTTGGGGCAGTTATCAATTTCATTCGGAATACCATCCCCATCTAAATCAAGAATATCTTCTACAGGGCATCCCTTTTCGTCGACTTTAATTCCACTGGGGGTGTCGGGACATTCATCACCTGAGTCGACTATACCGTCCCCATCCATATCATCAGTATTGTCGAGATCGCACCCATTTTGGTCTACAGCAGTACCTTCAGGTGTGTCGGGGCATTCATCATTTATATCAACGACACCGTCACCGTCGGTATCTGCATTGATAATTTCTTCGCAGGCATACGTAATGCTTAATATGGCCAACCCCATCAAAAGGTATTTTAAAACTTGATTCTTTCTCATAGCTATAAATTTTAGAACGTACTTTTTAAAATCTGATGGGGGAAGAAAAGAGGCGTTGACAACTAAAAACGAAATGTAAATCTTTCAAGAGCCACTTGCGGTAATAAACTTACGCATTTTTTTAAAGGTCTTTGAGTTTTTCGTAGAAAAGCCATTAATGAGCTAGTATTATGAGGCTTATCGGTGATTGAATTCGTGAGTGTTTGAGAAAAATCTTTTTGGAGAACTGTATTTTTTTTGAACTAAATCAATTTTTTATCACCTCTTGTTAACCTTTTTGGCCCCATACCTATTAAAGGGTAAATAATAAAAACCTTTATCAATTAAAATTTAAAATTATGAAAACTATGAAATTATTTACAATGTTGTTCTTAGCAATGGGAGTTATGTTCGTCTCATGTGATAAGGAAGGGCCCGAGGGGCCACAAGGTGAGATAGGACTTACAGGTGACCCAGGCCCACAAGGTGAAACGGGCGAACAGGGCCCGCAAGGTGAAGATGGCAATGCCAATGTTATTGCTTCGGGTTGGATGGCATCAACATTTTCGGACGTAGCTACATTTAGTCAATCACAGGAAGTTTTTGATTCTAATATTACAGCTGAGGTGATTGACGGAGCAATACTTCTAGCTTACGGCAGGGGTGGAAGCGATGGAAACCCAAACCGATTGGCAATTAATCTGCCATATCTAACTGGAGAAAGAAATTACTATTCCATTGCTAGAATAGGTAGTATTATTTTTGCAGGAAGGCGAACTGGCACTACAAACCAGATTTTTGGTGATTTTACAGCGTTTAGATTTGTGCTGATTCCTTCAAATGCAACATCCAAGGTAGCACAACCTAACTTCGAAAAAATGTCTTACGAAGAAGTAATGAATCATTTTGGTCTAGACTATTAAAAAGAACATAAGTCAAAAAAACCGGGGTTTTACCTCGGTTTTTTTTGGATAAAGGCCTTACCGCTTGATGGAGGCACTCTGTCAAATACGAAAGTCAATTCTAAAGTTCTTTTTGTTCATACTCTTTAAGAATCATCTCCTCTTTTATCATGTTAACCTTTATAAAGGGCTGAACATTAAAGAGAAAGTGCATTAATGTACTCGATAGATAGCTTTTAAACCGAAGAGATTCTAAAGCTATAAAACACACTTATTAAATCTTTACCCATGGTAGATTATATACTTTCTGATAACCTAAAGCAAGTAACTCATATTTCACAGGCACTCGCTAAAGAATATGCCCATAAGCATTATTCATCGGCACATTTGCTTAAGGCACTCTTACATAAAGATATAGGGTTGTTTTCTTTTATCGAAAGTATGGGTCAAGATGCATATTATGTTGAAGAATGGGCCGAAGTACGATTAGAGTCGTTACCAAAAACGGCTAAAATATCAGAACACCCGACGGGAGATTCTTTGGTCGAGGCCGTGTTCTACGAAGCGGAAAATATCAAGTTGAAATTAGGTTTAGATGACTTGAACGAGCATTGCCTATTAATAGCACTATCGACCCCGGGTGTAGGTTTTTCATACGACCAGCTAAAAACATTTCCGCTTACGCCTAACGAGATTGTAGCATACGTTTTGCCGACAACAGCAGAATCGACCCAATCAAATGATACTGTTGGGCAGGCTAGTTCTAAACATAAGAATGGCCAGGTCGGTTCTACCTTGCTAAAATATTGCATCGACAAAACGATGCAAGCCCGTAGCGGTGCGATCGAAAACATTTCAGGCAGAGATTCTGAAATTAAAATGATTATGGAAATCCTTGGCCGACGCTCAAAGCCCAATGTTTTAATACTCGGTGACCCTGGTGTAGGTAAAACCGTGTTGATAAACGGTTTTTCGTATGCCACGATAGGTGAAAATATTCCCGATAACTTCAAAGATGCTCGAATTTTCGAGCTAGACTTTATACACTTAGTATCCGGGGCTGGGTATAAGGGCGAGATTGAAGACCGTTTTCAAAAGGTCTTTAACGAAATCAAACAGTTCGATAAGCCTATTTTATTTATTGATGAACTAAAAAATCTATCTGATAAAAAATCTGGCAATCAGGGTTTGGTCAATATTCTAAAATCGGAGCTCGTAAAAGGTGAACTAACGGTAATTGCAACAGCTACCAATGATGCCTTTCGTAAACACATCGAATCAGATGAGGGCCTAGCCCGCCAATTTGAGGTGGTAAGCTTAATGGAACCCAGTGAATCATCGGCCCAACGTATGATTAAAGATTCGGTCGGTTATTATAGCGATCATCACCGCTTGGCCATCGAAGATGAAACTATTTCTGAGGCGATACGTTTGGCAAAACGCTACAATAAAGAACGAAGTCTGCCCGATTCTGCTATCGATCTTATTGATAGAACCATGTCTGCCGCGAAATTTATGTTAGAAACATCGTTGCTAGAAATAGCCGCACTAAAATTGAGAATTGAAAAACTACAAGAAGAAGAGTGGGCGGCCCATAAAATGATGGCAGAGCAAAATTGGATGTACACTCAAATGCAGAACAAGCTAAGCTATCTTTTATTTACTGAAATGGGTGATGAGCACAAGATATCAAGTATCGATAACCCCGAAGATGGTTTTGAGGTTCTGTACCAGATTTTGAGTGATTTAGAGATAATAGCCAAGAGAGAAAAAATAAGCGTTACCAAACATGATTTTGCAGCAACTATCGCAAATAAAACGGGTATCCCGACCGGAAAACTCAAAGCCGATGAAAAAGAACGGTTGCTTCATATGGAGGAGCAACTAATTAAGAGGGTTATTGGGCAAGATCATGCGGTCGCTACGATTACCGAGGCCGTTTTAGAGTCTCGTTCAGGTTTAAGTAAACCAGGCTTGCCGATCGGATCATTTTTCTTCTCGGGACCTACCGGAACGGGAAAGACAGAATTGGCAAAGGCCCTGGCGGAATTTTTGTTTCAAGATGAACGTTCCATTATCCGTTTCGATATGTCTGAATTTAAAGAAGAACATTCAGCAGCGTTATTATACGGGGCACCACCGGGATACATTGGTTATGAGGAAGGAGGGCTATTGGTGAACAAAATCCGGCAGAAACCTTATTCGATAGTTCTCTTTGATGAAATAGAGAAGGCACACCCTTCGGTGTTCGATATCTTTTTACAGATTTTAGACGAGGGTAAATTACACGACCGATTGGGTAAAGAAGGTGATTTTTCTAATGCCGTAATTTTGTTTACCTCAAATATTGGCAGTCAATTTATTGTCGACTCTTTTGGAAGGGGTAAAATTCCTGAATCAAGCGACTTGCTTGAAATGATGGGAGGCCATTTTAGACCAGAATTCTTAGGGCGCCTTACTGAAATCATACCCTTTTCTCCCATAACCGAAGAGAATATCGGTAAGATTTTTAGAATACAGTTGAAAGATCTTTATGAAGCCTTGAAAAAACAGGGCATCACTCTAGATATTACTGATGAAGCAATCGCTATGCTCGCCAAAAAGGGGTTTACACCCAAATATGGCGCCCGCCCTTTACGCGGTATTATTCGAAGTGATTTAAGATCGCCATTGTCAAAGATGATCATCTCAGGAAAAATAGAAAAGGGAACACATATCAAATTGGGCTTGAGCGAACATAACAATTTGCAATGGCAAATGAATGGGGTCAAGGCCAAAGAAGAAAATATAAAAAGTGAAATAATAATCTAAATGCCAAATTATGAGTGATACATACGGAATTGGAGGAACGGAAGTCAAATTAGATGCCAATGAAGCATTTGCCGACATACCGAGAAATAGAACCTTACTGGTAGAAAAATTGACCAATGACCCGGCCATCAAACCAGTAGTACAAGACGGATTGAAGACCATTGAAGAAGTCTTCGAGCATTTTGGGCCTAAGGTCGAAGTAGAATTTGAGAATGCCGATGGCGTAGGTAAGAAAGAGATGCTCAAGTTTGCCAATCTGGGTGATTTTGGAGCAAAGGGAATCACTAGACAAAGTAGTTTTCTCAAAGATCTGGCAACTGAAAAAGACCAATATGTAAAGGTCGTGAAACAATTGAAAACGAATAAGATTCTAAAGACGGCTATTGCAGACCCAGAAGCGAAACAAGCTTTATTAGATGCTATTCGTGCATTATTAACCGAAATAGAAGAAAATAAATAATACATTATGGCAACTACAGCACAAGAATTTTCTCCGGTAGAGAACCCAGCAGCATTTTTACAAGAAAGTAGTGATAAACTGGTCAAGTTCGGAGGTTTTGATTTACTCGAAGCCTGCGTTGAAGGCGTTCAGAATATGAATCCGGAACGCAAGGCAAGAAAGCGAATTTTCTTAACTGAAATGAGCAAAAAAGAAGAGCGTGAAACTTTAAAAAAGACTATGGAAATCTGGTCAAAAGTTTTATCGGGTTCTGATGATATTGCCCAAATGGTCGAAGAATGTGAGAGTAGCGCCAAGGCCGCTCACGATTCATTGAACAAAAACTTGGGCAGGGCGATCGATTCGACAAGAAATTTAGAGCGTTCGTACCGATCTGTTGCCCTGTTCTACAAAAACTCAGAATCTGAAAAGGTCAAAAATATATCTATCGTCAATGCCGAGTTAGAGCAGATGAAAGATTTAGACAATACCCGTTTCATCGATGCGATCAACGCAGAGCTAACCGATAACTTTGATCGACTTGATCTTCGGGAGAATTACAGCCTATTGGTTATTCCTGGTTACTTGGGGTCTAATAAAGTGGTGGAAAAATGGGCCAAAATTGCCCATGAAAATAAGGTGATGTTGGTGACCGATTTTGAGCATTTAGATGAGCCTGACGATGTGATGGAAATGTTCGAGGCGGCCAATCTTACCGGCGGAGATAAATTCAGGTCAAATGTGATGATGTCTTGCAATTGGCTGGTAGGTCGTGGCAAACACGATGAAGTAGGGGAGCAAGATGATCTTTTTGTGCCTCCTTCAGGAGCTTTGGCCGGTAAAGTATATAAAACCTTAATGTCGCAAGTAACTGCAGGTAAAAAGTTCGGTGGTATGAACGAAGTAGACGGCGTACGTTTTGACTTGAAGAAAAGTGATATTGCTCAATTGGAAAAACTGGGCTTGATCCCGATGGTCAACGAATATGGTAAGGTAATGGCGTTTTCGGCCAAGACCTTGTTCAATGGTGATAACCTGGGGCTGCAGACTTACTCAGTCGTGAGGGTATTCGATTATGTCACCAAAGTGTTGATGGACTTCCTTAACCGAAGGGCCTTTGAAAATTTCAACGCCAGAACCCGTAAAGAATTGATGGGCCAAATCGTAAAATTCTTGGACGGCATCACCGGACCTGACAAGCTCATCGAAGATTTCTCTATCAAGCGTTTTGAGCAAGATTCCGTTCAAAAAGACAAAGTGCATTTAGATATACACATGAAACCCTATTTCCCGGCCAAAAACTTTATGATCAAAATGGAAGGTCAAAAAGGCGACGATGGCAATGAGTGGGATTCTGAGTATGAGCAGCAGTAAAATATTAACAGA
Source organism: Pseudozobellia sp. WGM2 (assembly GCF_017810075.1). Taxonomy (GTDB): domain Bacteria; phylum Bacteroidota; class Bacteroidia; order Flavobacteriales; family Flavobacteriaceae; genus JADNYK01. The sequence continues at coordinate 199,105 of NZ_JADNYK010000007.1, read as the reverse complement.
ACAAACTAATTTTAAACACAGTACGAAACATATAGGATTATGTTAACCTACTGTGTTTTTTGCTAAATGGACAAATGATACAAATAAGCACGGTTAACAGAAGGCATGGTGAAGATCCAGTTTTGAGAATTCCTGAATTTATTAATCGTTTAAACCAAATAAATTCAAGAGCTATTCTTTATACGAACAATAACCGCACCTTGCAGTATAGAATAGTTGACATCGCTAATATTACAAACTTCGATAGAAATATGATGCGTTTTATCGACGACGATGCCATGGTGCCTTTGAGATTTGTAAGTAGAACCAGTGAATTTGTCGACAGCCATTTCTTGGGAACCGTCGATATCGATGATTTGTTAGGAGGAAGCAATCATAGTTTTCAACTTAATCTCTTGCATATACTGGAAGAAAGATTTCGAACACCTGATTATGCCCATCGTAGAACTATCTTCGATAGACCGCACCAATTGGCTATAGTCGCTGAGAGAAATCATTTAAGGCAGCTATTGCACGATCAATCGGTGAGATACACGGGAGAAAGGGAAAGAAGAAGCAACGGATATGTTTTCACATACCGTAGCGATAGAGGTTATCGAATTGAGCATCTATTTCAAACGGCCAACGGTCGAGTTACTAGTGATGTTTTTATTATTCAAAATAACAATAGAACTCCATTAAACGAGTTTCTTCGAGATAATCAACTAGCAAATTAAAAATTCAGATTACGAGGCTAGTTTTCAATTGGCGATACGTCTACCATTTTCAGCTGTTTCTTGTTGACCATTTACATCTGCACGAGCAAGGCTTGCACTAGCTGAAGTACTGATTTTCATGGCTGCAATGTGGTCATGGGTGTAAATGGAGAATTTTTTTAAGTCAATTTTTATGGCCAGATAACCTCATAGGGCATAGTTTTCAATTCTTCCTCAAAATAAGGCCTAATTGCTTTTGCACTTCCGCACCAAACAATGCTTAATTTTTTCTTGTCCGGTTCAATAATAACACTATGCATTACCGGGGACGTTCTAAGTAGTTTGCCGTTTCTACCATCAACTTTTATTTTTGGTGTTTCTTGTGGTAATCGAAAAACAAATTCTGATCTGTCCGGATGAATATTTGTTAATCGACAACTTTCGCCACCAAATAAATATCTAGATTGTAAGCCGAGAGAGGCACCATTACAGGCTCTAAAAGAGAACTGAGATTTTTTTATTTCGTTTGTGCTCTTTAAGAGCTCTTTTGAGGACCATTTATTTTTTATTTCATAAATATTTTCATCTAAACCGTTGGGTAATGGGTATATTCCGAAGTAGGCAATTCGGGGAAACCAGCCAGGGCATACCCAATCTGTACAAACCGGAACAGGCATTCTATACCACTTGAAAGGTTCTTTACAAATAAAATTTTCGGATGTTAGTAGATTGTTGGGATCCTCAATATTTGGCAAGTTTAGGGTTTCAATAGTTTCATTATTGGGTTCGACTATAAAACCTTTGCCAATTGGGTTTCTTGGATATCGGTATGGGCTTCCTTCGAAAGGGTCTACTACATCTAATATATGCTTGAAAGACTCTTTGCCCATAATTTTTTCCTTAAAAGGTTTTTCTGCTAGTAAATCTTTACCGCCGTAAGAATATTTATACTCTAATGGTATCTCGTTTATTGATTCAGCTTCACTAAAAGCATAAGAACCATTTTCTTTTTTATAAACTTTTCTGTTTCCCTGTATTTGTAAATCTAATTTAAGCTTAGCTATTTCTACAGATGCTAAAAATGAAAAAGTGTTTTTGACACTTCTTGCTTTCCCTTTGACAATTATATCCGTAAACGGCTTAAAAGGATATAAATCTATGTCTTGATCAACAATCTCATCATTTTCTTTATTGGTTTTTAAATCGACAACTAAAGGGAGTTGTTTGTCCGATATCGAACAACTACCATTATCATTAATTTCATAGGTGCGTTTTACTATTAGGGAAAGAAACGGTTTGCCCTTTGAATTTTTCCCTGATAATAATTGTGCGGTTTTTTTCATGAATCAAGAATTTCTCCGGTATAAAAATTGGCAGCCTCGGCCGTAAAACTGTTATCTTGTAAGCCTAGTTCATGACCTACAAGACTAGATCCAGCATCTATTGCATTTCCAAAGTGATATTTCATGATTTCTTCAGTACCTGATTGAACAAATTGACCAAATTGACTTTGTGCAATATCTTCTAAACCTTCTTTTAAAAAAGCTTTTCCAAACACTCGGCCAACTATTGCTCCAGAAGCACTTGTTAACCCCCCAAATGCCTTGCTGCAAACAAACCCTACTGCCATACTGAGTGCAATACTTACCATACTTGCTACATAGTCCGCATAATTAAACCCTGCCATATTACAGCCCGGGGCCACAACCAAATTGGTGTTCCAAGGAACTGGATCATAGCAGTTGAAATTGAAGCCGACATAAACCAATGGAGCTATAGCTGCCGGTTTTCCTTCTAGCTGAACCGTAAATGATCCGAATTGTGAAACCGAGCTACTAGTAAGAACCAATAAGGGAAATAAAATGTTTGTGGCAACGTGACCAATACCTAGACCAATATCTGAACCCCTTTGTAAAGTGATGAAATTATGGGACATTACAGTTTTTGCCAGAGAAGCTTTTAGGTTTAATCCCCCTAATACTTGGGCAACGAAATGTGGCATAAAAGGAGTAGGGACAGGAGGTACACCTGGAACTATACCGTTGTGGAGATCCATGCCGACCATAGGGTGAACATTTGTATGAATTGAGCAGTGCATATTCTCTGGTTTTATATTTTGTGATTTAATGTTGTCTGTCTTTTTTCCATTGGCTTAACAACGTATCTAAAGGGAAAACGATAACTTATGAAACCTTTATTTTCATTTGGTAGGATACCAACTTGATCAATAGTCATTTTTCTGTTATTGACTTTATCACCTAAGTTTACATTGATTTCTAATTCAGTATTTGGTACGATAAGATTAAAGTCTTTTCCTCCTGTTACTCCTTTTATAGAAATGCAATCTCCAGTTTTTAGTTCATCAATAATGAGGTTAGGGAAGGCCGAGTTGAAAAACTTGTTATCCAGCTTTTCTATTTTAGTTTTTTCCTCATTTAAAACTAAATGATATTTTGCTTTTAGGGGCATAATAGGAAAGGAGCAAACGCCCGCTGGTTCTTGCCATGAATTCCATTTGTCGATTAAACTATCTGCATGTTCAATATTGGGTAATGGTTTGCCAATAGCTTCTTCTTTTGTATAATAATAGCCCTTGCCATGTGGATTGGAAGGGTATGGTACTTCGAGGCCGTCCCATTTTGCTGTTCCGCCAAAGGCATTATATAATGTTAGCGGTATCTCTGTAAAGGGTTCTGGAGTACTTATACTTAAGATGCCTAGAAACGATTTCCATTTGCGATTACCAAATACTTTTAATTTATATATCTCTTTTTTGTTTAAAGATATAATCACATTACTTTCCTTTAGGGCTTTTCCATGGGGTGCTTTTGCAGTGCCAAATATCATAATATCAACACCTCCTTTACTGTAAACATCATCAGTGTCCATTGGCCCATATTCACTAGTCCAATGGGTTTTATGTAACTCCCAATCCTGTTCGTTGCTTATTTTGGTAGTGCCATCCTCCAAAATATCGTATGTGACCCTACACATAACGGCCATTGCAATAACATCATCGTTTAAGGAGGCACGGTGAATCAATGTGTGAAACTTGGTGTTATTTACGAATTCCATAGCGATTTAATCACAGTTCAGTTTTACGCGTTCACCATTTAACTTTATATCGTCATTGGCTGTAAGTTTTATATCCCCTAAAGAAGCTTTTATACATTGCGTTTTAGCAGTTTCGTAATTTTCTCCATGGGTCTCTATAGTTTTGTTTCCTCTTACGTACTGATTAAAGCTCCCTTCACTTTTTACGAAAAGCTGTTTTTGGCTAGAGATGTTCACTTCCTCAGCTGATAGAAGTAATCTGTTCTTGGCAGCGATGCTTATGTTTTCAGCCTCAATATTCAATGTCGCACCTTTGCTTGAGACTTCTATGGTAAATAACACGAGACCTTTAGCATTTCTGACTCTAACAATATCACTATCATTCTCACTATGTATGGCCAAACTATGCCCTTTTCTTAGCGGTTTCTGATATACAGGATTACTAATTATGTCCTTTTTTGTTTCCATCTTAATTTAATTTTACTTGTCCGCCTTTTATCTCTGTCAATGTAGTGCCGTTAATTGTTGCGGTAGTGGAAGCATTAACTTCTGCAGTTAATCCTTTTACTTCCGCCTTACCAGTTTTTGCTTCTAAAGTTGCTGTGCCACCGTCCGCTTTTAATTCTGTATCCGAGGTTAACCACAAACTTGAATCTCCGGCTATGGTAGTGTCTGGAGACCCAACGTTTAATGTTTCTCTTGCATCAAAAAAGCCCACCTTACAGTCTATATTGAATTGTTCTACGGCGCTAATGACAACGTTTCCCGTTCCATCCAAAAGAATAATACTACCAGCTTTGTCTTCGAGTTTAATACTGCCGTCGCCATCATTCAGGGTTAGGGTGCAACCACTCCTGGTTCGCAAAATGGTATTGTCATTACCCGGGCTAGAGCTATTGCCTGGTGGTTTTGCGTTTGCATTGAAAAGACAACCCGCGGCATAAGGTACTTCGGCATTGCCACTTTCAAAATCGATTAATACTTCTTCGCCGATCTCTGGAATACTGTAGAAACCCTTACCTCTTCCAGCATGTACTGCCAACACACGAATCCAAGAAGTCATCTTGTTTTCTCTTTTTTGCCATGGGAACTGTACTTTGATTCTACCCATCGACTCGGGGTCATGGTTTTCTTTAACAATAGCTACTTGGCTAGCACTTTTGGGAAAAGCATTGATGTTTGTAAGAGGGTAGGCATCAAAACTACCGGAAATTGCCTTGAAATTATTTTTGTAATGACCACAATGATCAGTACTGTGAGCGATTTCGATTACCCGGTACTTTTCACCCTCAATTTTGACTATGTTGCCCAATTTGACCCCTGGGTTACTACTGACTGCTTCTAATACTACCTCATTTATTACGGTGCACTCGTGCTGGGCTTTTACTTTGGCCTCCAATTGTTTTTTTGCCGAGGGACTGTTATTGCTGCTATTCCAAGAAATGGTTTGACTTTGATAAATTTCATTTGACCTGTCAAAAACAAAGCCATTTAAGGCGGAAAGTCCCTGGGGTTTAGATTGTTCACTAATTGAATGTATTTCGTCATTTAAATAGTCGTTGGTGTAGTACTCCTTTTTTTGTGGGCGGGGTACGAGACTAAGTGTAAACGATTGAAGGTCAGCTGAATATTTTAATTCGGTTTCTTTAGTTTCCGGTTTTCCAAAAATTAGTTTATCACCATTATAGTAAAACCATTCTCCATATTGTTTTGATAAACGACGAAGAAATGCAAAGCAGCTTTCAGTCTGCTGCACGCAATAATCAATTACGCCGGTATATTTTGGTGCAATACCAGCGTCAATTGCATAGGGTCGTAATGAAGTGGAGACGATATCTTCAAGGGTTGCATTAAAAGAGTCGTGATGCACTCCGTCGTCTGCAAGAATGGTTGGGCTTTTTGCCCGTATAATAATTTCATCGCCCGTAGCAGAGTGTTGCCCTTTTACAATCTTGATATCTGTAATTATACCTTTAAACTCTAAGGTGCCAAGGGTTGATCCGTTTCTAATAGAACCTATTTGAATGGCTATTGATTTGCCTAAAAACTCTTTACTTTTTTCTCCTAATTCTTTAGATTCTTTTTCGAATACATCCATGCGAAAAACTACTTCTAAAGTATGGTGAGCATCTATTTGCTGATTAAGATAAAGGTGTTTGAAAGTTGGGACTAACTTTCCTCCAATATAAATCGATGTTTTTGATAGTAAAGCCATGGCATTTTAGGTGTTAGTAGACGTCCCAAGAATTTTCATAACTTATATCGTTAATATCGATTGCCCGGGCCGTTATTGAAATTCTCGTCTTCATAGGTAGTGTATCTTCGGCGTTAAATGCTTCTTGATAACTCACGCAAAGGGCATCGTGAAAGGTTAGCGTCTTGTTGCTTGACATGCTATCCCTATTGTAAAAAACTATTTCCCCATCTTTAAAGGTGTGCGGTAATAGCATCCAAGCAAGTATATCTGTATTGCCTGTTGACTCTAGGAGAAGATGAATTAGACCTGCCCGGGGTAGTTCTGTAGGTCGACCATCATGCCCTATGCTCTGATTAAAATCATAGGAACATTCCAAGATATTCGTTTCTTCACCCTCAATAGTTAATTTTGCTAGAAATGACATAGTCGATTATTTTAATAGTATTCAATCAAAAGGGTAGGTGCAGAACATACCCTTTCAATCGAATACTCTGCTTGTTTAAGATGTTATTGTACCCACTCGTTCACATGCTCGCCATTACCTATGGCAATAGATTTCGCAGATATCGTAAACGATTCTGACATCGGGTTTTCACCTGTCGAATCAAAATGCTCACGATACTTCACCAAGTAGCCCTCGGTAAACTTGAGTTCTTTAGAAGTGGCATCGGTATCTCTTTTTAAGAAAACAATAGAGCCGTCTCTACGCTCAAAATTGTTAAACATCCAATCTGAAATAGCGGTATCTGATGTTGATTCTATTTCACAATTGATCCTGCCGCCCCGGGTAATTGAAGATGGTCGACCGGTTACATCGGTTTCTTGATGTAGCTCATAACTGCAATTGAGTACATTGTACTCTTCGCCGTTCACTTTTAGTTTTGCTTTGAAAGCCATAATCTTAAGGTTTAATTAATAATTAATATTTAGATATAACATCTATATGTGCTAATGCGGTAAATAAAAGTGGGGGCCATAGTAATAGGGTGAAGCTCAGCTTTGAAATTTGCTGGTTTTCAGATAGCATAACACCTCTTGTTCTACTTTATCTTTTTTGAAGTGAAAGGTTAACACTGAGAGATATATATTTTTTTAAAATATGATTTAAGGTTGAGCGATTAAGTATCGGTTACCCTACTACAAATGATGACACTGTCTTCATGAATATTATTTTCTGAGATGGTCCGGTTAAAGTTGATGTGCTTGATTGAGCTGTACCAATTTGGTTTAAAATGAAACACCCATGAACTCGGCTGTTTGGTTTTATCGTCTAAAATTTCGATTTCACTCTCAGGGTGCCTCTCGTTGTAATCGTTAATAAAAAAATAAAACAGTTTGGCAAACTCCATACCCTTTGGTGCCTTAACCCTAAAATTGGTAATATCATCTACACTTTCCTTTTTCTTGAATTCAAAACTGATTACTCTCGGGTTGGCCAATTCATTAGGGCTTGGGTCTTTTATTTCTTTACCTAAAGGATATGGCCAGCTTTCGTAAACTGGGAGGGTTATTTGCGTGGCAAACTCATACATTTTATAGAATAGCATGGGTAAAATAAAGAGTAGGGCTGCTGATACGAACAGGTAACTGAATGCCGGTCTAAATCGACTGACCACTTGTAGAAATGCAATCAGGCCAATACAAACATAGGCAAGAGTAAACAAGAATTCAGGAAAGACCTTTGATGCATCGGAAGATAGATCAGGAAAGAACTTTCTTATGACATAAAGATGCAACAGGCCCAAGGCAAAAAAGAGTATTTCAATACCATAATAACTATTAAGAGGTACATCGTTTAATACTTTGCTCGAACTTAAAAATGCGGTCAAAGCAAAGGTGGCCAAAACAAATAGCGCATAGACGATTGCACTTTTCTTATTTTTAGTGAAAACTTTTCTCAACTTGGCAATCAGGGTAAAGATTAAAGTGCTCACCAAGAACAATCCGATATTAACCTTTATAATTTCGCTATTTAGTACAGTGCCCATCGTTTTCAATTCTATTATTTATAAATAAGTTGAAATGCCCATTATCGGTTCAAGTGATTCATTTAAGATAAAACCAGGGTCTTCGTTCATGATAATGTTTGTTTTCGATTCAATTTCCATTGGTAATAAATACCCATAGAACGTGTCAATGAATGATGAGAATCCTTTTGAGTATAAATATTGCTCGGCCCGATTTCGTATAACAGGTCCAATATTCACTTCTAACAAAGGCTCGAGTATCTCATATTCAGGGCCATCAAGAATACTATTTACGCCTAATTGGAAATCACCGTTAGAAAACCCATCTTCCTGCTCCAATGTTTCTGACATACGATTGATATGCTTAAGCTTAAATTCTACTTTCTCGTCTAAAATTCTTTCTAAACACATGCGAATGGTTTCAAGGTTACCAACGATTTTATGACAATGGGGCAATAGTTTGATCAGTTTGAGCATATAAGGTCGAGGGATACTTAGATCTAAGTTCCAGAACGAGATTAAAAAATCATCTTTCAAGCTATAAAAGTTATTAAGCGAGTCTCTTTCATTTTCTTCAATTTTAAGTCTTTGAAAAAAGAATTCACTTTCTATGGGTGCGAAGAACTGCCTTGTTGCTTGCTCCTCTTCTTTCATTACTTTTCTTCTATCTGTATACGTTTCATCTATCTTGCCAACATATGGGGCATGAAATAAGCCTTCGGGCAAACTATCGTACAGTCCGTTTCTTGATAGGTTTAGAGTTAACTTGTCATCATGAAGAACATTGTCGATATTGATGACGTCTCTACGGTATGATCTAGAAAATGTTCCCTTATTGGATATGACAAAATCGTCAATGCCTAAATGTGAATTTTCTTGAATTTCAGCGATCAGTACCTCGGCATTTAAATTCTCATATACAGAGCTGAGTTCATCATAAAGGTTGTCAAGTGTGGTAGGGTTCATCTTTTGCAATTATCCGTTTGTATTCACCCTTCTTCCACCGGCATAGAAACGCTTATTCCAAAACGGATCGGAGAGGTCACTTATTTTCACTCCGGAACTACCACTTTTACCAACTCTAGAGGTAGCATTTATAAACTTGTTGTTTGCCAGATATAGGCCTACATGAGTGATAGTATCACCATAGTCTCCTGCAGCTCGAAAAAATACAAGGTCCCCCTCTTCTAAATATTTAGCGTCTGAAAATGTAATGGTCGCTTTAGAGTCCATTTGTTTTTGTGCCGTTCTTTCGATGGGCCAACCATAAACCTTAAAAAATAGCAATTGCGAAAAAGAGGAACAATCGATGCCTGCTTTGGTCTCGCCCCCTAGTAAATAGGGTGTGCCCATCCACTCATCAATAAATGAAAAGAGTGCAGTGTTGGTGATTTCTTCAGGAGCAACTCCTAGAACTTTTGCATAATTCTGTTGTAAAGGAGTAATCTGTGGTTCAACTGCCACATGTTCTTCATTAGTTTCATTATTTGAAATCTCTTCATAAGTTACCGCGACTTCTGGCTCTTGATTCTTTTTTTTGACTAGCCCAAATAGCTTTCGGTCATCTTTCTTCAGTTCTTTTTTCTTTTTTTTCAGCTCTTTCTCTTCTTTTTTTCTCTTCTTTTTTTCCTTTTTGGTCATTGTCAATTTGACCTCTTCTACGATTAGTTTTTTCCCGGGCATGATATGAACGAGAAAATATTTATCCTCATAACCATCTTTCGAAACTTCAACCATGTGCTCGCCTTTGGGTAAGTCGCCATTAAAGTTGAACTTGCCTTCGTCACTGGTGTTTTCAGTGAAAGGGGTTTGCTTAATGGTCACAATCGCATTGGCTACGGTTTTTGAACTTTCTTCTTCGACGACCATTCCTGATAAGCTCGATTCTTGACCAAATGTTAGAAAAGAAAATGTGAAAAATAAGAGAACGAACAGTGAGTTTTCTATAGATGATTTTGAAAATTGGCAATCCGTTTTTTGAAACTTCAAGTTTTGTTTTGTGTGGGCAGAAATTGAATACATGATGCGAGTATTTAAATAATTGAACAAAATGTTTTTCTATTTATACTCTTTAATAGAAAGACTTGTGGTTAGGTTAACAGGCTCGCTAAAATTTATGAATCGGTAATTAGGACTTAGAGAGCCAGCCCGACCCGTAAAATCTTCATGCCCGGTTGGCAGATTATCTATATATCAAAGAGAGGTGTCGGTCTAAAGAAATATGGAGCAGCATTCCACATTCGAAAAAACCTCATTCTGTGTTAACCTCTAGACGTTAATTACCATTAAATAAAAAATGAGTGCCGTCATAGTGTCTTTAAGGTGTAATCGGCAAAACATATAATTGATTTCGAGAATTATGGGCATTAAATATTACACATTGCCACTTATTACAAAAAAACTGATAAATAGAAAGCCTATTTCGTTATGCAACTTAACGCAGTCGATTTCACACTATATACATCTTGTCAACACCTCGTATTTTGGAGAATGCACTTTTGATGAAAGCTTCGGTTGTTCTGTTTGGCTTGTTGATTTCGACAATTTAAAAAGCACCAATAGGCTTAAAGATTTTATTCAAGAATCACTCTATGAATCGTTGCTCAAACATGAAAGACGACTGACGGAATTAAGGGTAAACGTTAAAATAAAACAAGAAGAACTGTTCGGTACAGAGCGACAGAACAGAATAAAAAAACGCATAGATATTAGAATCAAGGGCAAAGTGAAAAAAACGAGTGAAGATTTTTCATATGTCGAATACTTCTATATCGGTCCGTTGTCGTATTAGAAAACCAGAGAAATGAATACCAAAGAAGACATCAAGAACAGAATGATCAAGAATGCGGCTTTGATGTGGGGGGTTCCGGCAAATGAGATAGAGACCTCTTTCGATCCGATTATTGGTCTACTGATAGCGGCGTGCGCCTCAGAAATCGAAAAAGTAGCGGGTGAAGTTAATGGTTCTCAAAGCAGAATAACCGAGAAACTTGTAGAACTTATGACACCAGAGGCGATGAACGGGCCCAGCCCTGCTCATGCCATTTTATATGCCGATCCGATTGAGGAATTTACTACGGTTTTACCGGAGTATCTTTTTGCATATAGAAAAAAACTAACCGATAATTTAACCTCTGTTAAATATAAAGACCTTCACTTTTCCCCTGCCAAGAAATTTAACCTAGTTAATGCCAATGTTCGATTTATTGCTACGGGAAATAGGCTCGTAGAAAACTTAGAAAATAAGAAAAATCAAAAATTGACAGTTGACCTAAAAGGAACTCGATTGAACGATTCGACACTTTATTTGGGTATTTCTAGTAATTTAAAAATGCTTGATCTCAATAATATTTCATTCTATTTTGAACTTAAGGGGGTTGGTCATGAAGACTTGTTCTATCATCATCTAAGAAACGTGAGTTGTTCGTCTGAGAAGGCCACTTTTAATATGGTGGCTGGATTGATGAATTCAAAGGATGATAACTCTGACACTTTGAATCAAATTTTCGATAAGGTTTCTGATAAGACCAATAGGGTTTCCGAACAAATTATAAGACGATATCAGAAACATTACCTCACCTTGCAATCAGATTTGCATAGCGTTATAGAGAAATCTGGTTTTGACGAATTAGAGAAAACTTTAGAGATGAACGACATCAAGTATGATGGTGCCGTTCGCTGGTTAAAGATTGAGTTTTCGAGTGTTATCAGTAATACGGTATTGAAAAACGTCAATTGTTCTTTAAATGCCTTTCCAGTTTTGAATAGATCACTTACAAGCTTTTCGCATGCATTAAAAGAATTCATCAATATTCTGCCAATTAGAACAGAAGACTTACTGTTCGATATAAAATCGATGGAAAACGTTGAGGGGCAAATTTATTCTGAAAGAAGTAAGAATGATTCCAAAAGTGAAAAGGGTACTTTTTTGTTAAGAAAGAATAGCGTAGCCAAATTAGATAGCCGAAAGGCCAAAGAATATATTATTCATCTCATTGAACTTTTAAAAGATGAGAGTGCTTCGTTTTCATTTATGAACAACGATTTTTTGCGCGTTAATTTAAACACCTTAAATCAGGTTATCTCACTTTTAGAAAAAAAGGTGTCAGAGGCTTCAAACACTGTTGATCATACAAATTATTTGTCTCTTAAGCCCTTTGGTGCTAAAGAACATTTATTGGTTGAATATTGGACCACTAATGGCGAACTGGCCAACGATATTAAACCAGGTAGCGAATTGAACAATTATAAGGGTGTGGGTATTAGGCCCAGATCTAGCTTCTTAATAACAACAACACGTGGAGGTAAAGATGAATTGACTACCCAAGATCGTCTTAACTCAAGTAAAAGGTCTTTATTGAGTAATGATCGTTTGGTCACTAAAGAGGATGTTAAGACCGTTTGTCGCGAGTTATATGGTGATAAAATCAAGAAGGTTGAAATAAGAAGGAGTTACATGAAGGCTATCGATTTGAAAAAAGGTCTTATACCCTGTATGGAAATTCTACTGACCCCTAATCAGGAATCTAAAGTTGAAGATGCGGAATGGGATTCAATAGGTAGTAACCTACTTTATTTCTTGGAAAAAAATACAAGAGACATTCTGCCTTACAAACTAAGACTAGTGGGGTGAATAAAACTCCCCTAGATATTGAATTGTCAAGTTAAAGTATAACTATTAACCAAATTATCATGAATAAATCTAATAGCACCGCGCATATTGACAAACTGGTTTTTTACCTCTTCAGTATTGTTTTTCTAATTGCGAGCACAGCTTGGGCCTTTAGGTATGCTAGTCTTGCCCCGTGTAATGAGGCACTGTTCGAACACACGGCCAACGATTATAATGCTGGTGAGCTTATAAAATTTTACGATAAAACCGAAGGTGCCATAGAATGGGAATGGGATTTTGGTGACGGTTCCGAAATATCTAGAAAGAAAAACCCCTTGCACATATATTCACAAGAGGGTAAGTACGAAGTTCGCCTTTTGGTAAATGGCAATTGTGCAAAAAACGAAGCCATTGATGTCTTACCTAAACTGATAATGGTTGACTCAACTAAGTTTCCAAAATTCGAATTACCTGAAAGTGTAGTGGTAGGGCAGCCATTGATAGTAGAAGATCAAACTGTTGGTGCTACTGCATGGGAGTGGCGGTTTGGCGAGACCGCAGAAGCGAACGCGAAAACCAAGATAGCCGAATATGTTTATAACGCGCCCGGTTTGAAAACCGTATCGCTGGTTGTGAACGATAGTTTGGCCTATATCACCAATAAAAAAATCAATGTACTTCCTTCAGCTGAAACTGAAGAAAAAATTCAACAAATAAAGGCTAAAAGAAGAGATAAAAGACTTGATCTAAGGTCGGCTCCTGACGAGTTTTCTAGGGTGATTGATGCCAAACCGAATTCAAATAAACCGCAGGTAGTACCCTTTATTACCAAGAGTAATTTTCAAAATAAGATGAAGCTGATTGCAAGTAATAAGTTGTCTGCCAGTGCCCTTTCCGATTTTTTCTGTGACGATCCGAACCCATTAATCGAAGCGAACGGTCGAAATGTGACTTTTTTCGCTTTTTGCGAAAAGATAAAAGATGAGAAAGTAAATATAAAGAGTTTAAAGCTTCAACGTAAAACGGGCTCAAATTGTATAAGCACGTTAATGGTAGAATATCAAAATTAGAATAGTTTAAAATTGAGAAGTTATGGAGGCAATGCAAAATAAGCATCACAAAGTCAATTGGGTCGATGGAATGAAAATTAACAAGAATCACTTTATTGCCATGGAAAATTGGGTGTCTGAAATTTTAAGGTATTCTGAACAAAAAAATGTCTCGCCTATCGACTATGGTCTTCTGGCTCCACCAGAAAATCATGAAGGTTCACTTGACGTTATGGTTTCGGTCGATGGTCAATCTACCATAGACGTGGTGCTGAATGCATGCCAAGCAATTACTCTTGGCGGTTGTCAAATAGATATCGATTCGCGCATCCGATCAGAACTTGAAAAGTCGGGGAACAGTCTTAGTCAACGATTTGAGTTGAACGAAGAAGAGAAAGAGTGGTTGTTGGTTCTATTTGTAAATACGTTCAAGAGAATACCTATTGGCACTAGCGATTCGCAAGAAGAACCTCCACGACAACCACATGTCTTACCTCACTACAGTCTGCAAGCAATGCCCATCGACGAAATTAATGGCCAGGGACATGGACACAACTATTTGCCCATCGCAAGGGTTTTCAGAGAAAACGGCAAAATAACGGTCGACGCTAGTTTTATACCCCCGTGTAGATCGATACAAAGTCATCCTGACCTTAAATTCACGTACAATGAGTTAGGCTCATTTTTAAATCAAATGGAGTCGTATTCATTGCATATCACCCAAAAAATTTATCAAAAAAAACAGACGAACGATTTAGCGAATATGGCGCTTTACCTATCGGAACAGGTCATGCGTTATCTCAATCAAAATATTACAGAATTTAGATTTGTAGACAGGCATGGGCCACCAATAGGCATGATTTCTAAGTTGGTGAACTTGGCGAGGGTCATTAAAAGTAGTCTCGATGTGTATGTTGGTGGTGGTAAAGAGAATTTTCTTAACTACTTAACCAATTGGTGCGATTTAAATCAAGGGGCTTTCGAGAGTATACTGATGGAAACCATTAATCTTGAATATACGCATAACAATATTAATTCAACCTTGGTGAAGGTGTCTGCATTCACTAAACTCATGTTGGCCCTGTTCAAGAAATTAAGTGAACTTGACTACATAGGTAAAAAAGCGGATTCAGGCATTTTTGTTAAGGAAGAAACCGTTGATAATACTGAGGTCAAGGGCAGAAGGAGCTTCTTGTTGGATTAATACTCGAATGTAATTTAAAATATTGACGAACCACCTAAATAAATGTAAAATGAAACCTAATAACAGTAAAGAAAGAAGATTGAGTTTTTTGAAGTTCTTCGCTATGTTCATAGTCACGGTATCCGCAATTTTAGCCGCTGTATATTTCAATTTCAAAGTGCCTATGGTAGAAAATGAACTATTACGAAAAGAAATAAGTCTCTTTGAAGGTGAGAAAAATTTTCAACGTAACTTTTATGGTGAAATGAAAGACCTAAAAGGTTTGATTGATTCTATGGATATCGAGGGACAAAACATTTCTTTTCAAAATTCTTTGATAAATGACAAAATAGTCAATTTACAAAAGAGAATACCCGTAAAAGATTCAACCTACATGTACGACATGCATATCGATGTGACCGAACTATATGCTGAACTTCAATTGGTCAAAGGTAAATTACTTAAACTTAAAGGAGCTGAATCGACTATTGAAGAATATAAAACTGCTCTTGACCAATGTAGTCAAGATTTAGAGCAAAAAGGGAGGGATTTATTTATTGCAAGAAGCTCTCGTTAATGACATTGCTAATCCGTTTGCCGATTTTGGTCGTTAGAACCCTCATTGGGCTCTTCGGGTCGGTCGGCTAAGGCTATATCATTAGAATCTTCATAGTCGCGAAGTTCATCTTCTGCCTCGTTGCGGGCCAAAAGTTCTTCATCGATTTCATCGAGCATGGTTCCCATTTGTTTTTTATCCTTGATCATGGCCCAGGTCATAACCAAACTTGTGGCGATGATGACGAACAAAAGAATGCCTGATTCGAAACCTGGTACTTCGGCTTCCGTGGGTATCGCATAGAATAATAGAATGGTGATCAATCCTCTTGGGGCTATAAAGATTTGAGGTAAAATATCCTTCCCGATAAAAACCCGTAATACCAGAAAACGTATAATAAAAATGGAGGCGATAATCAGTATGCTGACCATGGCCACGTTTAAACTCAATAATGAAGAGAGTACTATGGTCACCCCAAAAATCACAAAGAAGAATGTTCGCACAACGAAGGCTGTTTCTAGGGTTATAATATGCAGTTCGTGAAAGATTTGATGCATTTTTTCTTCCTCTAGAAATACGGAGGTCTTTCCAGGAAAAAATAGTTTGACATTTGCGATAACGAGTCCGAATATTAGAATGATGATCAATGATGAAAGGTGCATTTTCTTCCCTATGGCATATAACAGTAACAGTACGGCTATAAGTAAGAACTGTTTGGCTTGACTCTTAATTTTTTGAAATATAAGTACCAACGCATAACTGGCCACTATGGCGATAACGATGGTCAAGACTAAATTACTGGCAAAACCAACTGCACCGGTATCAGTTTCCGGATCTAGGCCACCAGTTAAAAAGTAGAACATCATAATACCCATGATGTCTGAAAATGTACTTTCATAAATGTGAAATTCTTTCTTGGTTTCATTTAAACCGCTTACACTGGGTATGATGATGGCGCTAGATAGAATCGATAATGGAGTAGCATAGAGCCAAGCGCTTTGCATCGTCATGCCGTCAATAAATTGGTGCAGAATCAGGGCGGCAACCCAAGCTGAACCGACAAGGCCAATCAGGGCTATGGCCATAGATTTGAGAATAGGAATTAACTTTTCCTTTTTAAGTTCCAATTCTAAGGCTGCTTCAAGTACAATCATGATAAGCCCTACGGTACCGATAATTTCAAGGGTTCCCCGTAGATTTTTCTCGAAGTCTATTTCTTCACCTAAAACATATTTTAATCCGAATTGTAACGCTATGCCTAAAACAATTAGCATTAAAACTGAAGGAATATTGGTTTTTTTTGAAATTCCGTTGAACCAAAATGAAATGATTATAATGGCAGCGGCACCAATGATCATATTGTAGGAAGAAAGTATTTCCATGGTGGTGGTTTGATTGTATTTAAAGTACGGTTTAGGGCTTATAACAGGTGTAAGCCTATCATTTAAAACGTGATAAGTCTAAGACCTATTGCAAGAACCAAAAAAATTGTATATTTGCAGCACTGAAAGGATATAAAAGTATTCATGAGGGGACAATATAGTCCTCTTTTTTATTTCTAAATGGTATGTTGAAGGAACAGGTCACGGCACTTTTAGAAGATGCGTTAGCAGAAGACGAATCGTTATTTTTGATTGATTTCTCTATCGGTTCAGATAATTCTATTAAGGTGGTCATAGACGGGGATCATGGCGTTACTTTGCAAGACTGTATGAAAATAAGTAGGGCGATCGAACATAACCTAGATCGTGAAGAACAAGATTTTTCGCTAGAGGTTACGTCGGCGGGCGCTGCCTCACCGATGACATCGCCTAGGCAGTACGTCAAAAATATAGGAAGAAAGCTTAAGGTTCGTACCGAAACGGATATTTTTGAAGGAAATTTGATCGAAGCCACAGAAGAAAGTATTGTTCTAGAGTGGAAAACACGGGAACCCAAACCCATAGGAAAAGGGAAAGTAACGGTTCAGAAAAAAGAAGAAATCAGTTTTTCTGATATTAAAGAAGCTAAAGTCATAGTAACATTTTAATGGTAACAGAGTAATGGAAAATATTGCGTTAATTGAGTCTTTTTCAGAGTTCAAAGACGACAAGTTCATAGACAGGGTAACGCTTATGGCTATTTTAGAGGATGTTTTTAGAAACGCCCTCAAAAAGAAATTTGGATCTGATGATAATTTTGATATCATCATCAACCCTGACAAGGGCGATTTAGAGATATGGAGAAACCGAGTGGTGGTTGAAGATGGGGAGGTAGAAGAGCCGAACGAAGAAATTTCATTGACTGACGCCCGTAAAATCGAGCCAGATTTTGAGGTTGGTGAAGATGTTTCTGAAGAAGTGAAGTTGATCGATTTGGGCCGTAGGGCAATTTTAGCGTTGCGTCAAAACCTGATCTCTAAAATTCATGAGCACGATAATACTACCATTTATAAGCAATTTAAAGACCTTGAGGGTGAAATATATACCGCAGAGGTTCACCATATCAGACATAAGGCCATTATTTTGCTAGACGATGAGGGCAATGAGATTATTCTTCCGAAAGACCGTCAGATACCATCTGATTTCTTTCGTAAAGGGGATAACGTTAGAGGAATTATCGAGAGCGTAGAGCTTAAAGGTAGTAAGCCAACGATTATAATGTCTAGAAGCTCGCCTAAATTCTTGGAGCAGTTGTTTTTTCAAGAAATACCAGAGGTTTACGACGGGCTTATCACGATTAAGAAAGCAGTTCGTATACCTGGTGAGAAGGCAAAAGTTGCCGTTGATTCATACGACGACCGTATCGATCCTGTAGGTGCTTGTGTGGGTATGAAAGGTTCTCGTATTCATGGCATAGTTCGTGAATTGGGTAACGAAAATATTGATGTAATCAACTGGACGGCCAATCCGCAGTTAATGGTGACCAGAGCTTTGAGCCCGGCCCGTGTTTCTTCGGTAAAGTTGAACGATGAAAAAATGACTGCGCAGGTTTACCTGAGACCAGAAGAGGTTTCTAAGGCAATAGGTCGTGGAGGTCATAATATTCGTTTGGCCGGTCAACTTACGGGTTACGAAATAGACGTGTTCCGCGAAGGGGTAGAAGAAGATGTAGAATTGACCGAGTTTGCGGATGAGATTGATGCATGGATCATCGAAGAGTTTAAGAAGATAGGCCTTGATACGGCCAGAAGTATTCTTGAACAAGATGTTGATGATCTTGTAAAACGTACCGATTTGGAAGAGGAGACGATTTCAGAAGTTGTACGTATACTCAAAGAAGAATTGGAAGATTAGCTATATATTAGCAGCGATTAAATAGAATTAGCAGAAGATATTTATGGCAGACATTGCAAAAATAAGACTCAATAAGGTCCTCAAGGAGTTTAATATTTCTTTGGATAGGGCGGTAGATTTCTTGGCCTCTAAGGGTCATGAAATCGAGGCGCGACCTACGACGAAGATTTCCGATGAGGTTTATGAGGTGCTTCAAGAGGAGTTCCAAACCGATAAAAGCAAAAAAGTTGCTTCTAAAAAAGTCGGTGAGGAAAAGCGTGAGGAGAAGGAAGCTTTGCGTTTGCAATTGGAGCAAGAACAAGAAGAAAGGCGATTGGCTCGTGAGAAACGTGCTGCCGCTGCGGAAAAACCTTTGTTGGGAAAAGTTGAACTTACAGGCCCGAAGACGGTTGGTAAGATAGATTTAGAACCGAAGAAAAAGGAAGAACCCAAAAAAGAAGAACCGCCGAAACCAGAAGTGAAGGAGGAGAAAACCCCTGAACCTGTCAAGGAAGAAGTCGTTGAGGAAAAGAAGCCTGAAACGGTGGAAGCTTCCCAGCCTGAGCCTGAGGTCAAAGAAAAGGAAGAGGTTAAGGTTGAAAAGCCTAAGGAGACTGTTGCGAAAGAAGAGGAGGCTGAAAAGAAAGAGCCTCAAGAAGGTGACGATGTTTTAACTACAAAATATAAGAAGCTTTCCGGTCCGAAAATTACGGCTAAAATCGACCTTTCGCAGTTCAACAAACCGAAGAAAAAGAAAGAGGAGGCAAAACCTTCTTCAGATAGCGGAAATGACCGCAAAAAGCGTAGAAAGAGAATTGTTAGTAAGCCTGGTGGCAACACTGGTGGACCTCCGAGAGGAAGAAACCAAGGTGGTGGAGCCCGAAAAGGTGGTGGAGGAAATCGTTTTGGTGCTCCCAAAGTTGAGCCAAGCGAAGAAGATGTACAAAAACAGATTCGAGAAACCCTTGAGAAACTCCAGGGTAAATCGAAAAAAGGCAAAGGAGCCAAATATAGAAGAGACAAGCGTGATCAGCACCGTCAGCAAACGGAGAAAGATCTCGAGCAACAAGAATTGGAGAGCAAGGTACTTAAGGTTACAGAGTTTGTGACCGTAGGTGAGGTTGCTACCATGATGAACGTTACGACCACAGAAATCATTTCTGCCTGTATGTCTTTAGGTATCATGGTTACCATGAACCAGCGTCTTGATGCCGAAACCTTATCGATAGTTGCAGATGAGTTCGGTTACGAAGTAGAATTTGTTACCGCTGAACTTGAAGAGTCTATTGAAGTAGAGCAAGATGCTCCTGAAGATTTAAAGGCTAGAGCTCCGATTGTAACCGTGATGGGTCACGTTGACCACGGTAAAACATCGCTTTTAGATTATGTTCGTGAAGCGAACGTAATTGCAGGCGAAAGTGGTGGTATTACCCAGCATATTGGTGCATATGGAGTTACTCTCGGTGATGGTCAGAAAATTACATTTTTAGATACACCGGGTCACGAAGCCTTTACGGCGATGCGTGCAAGAGGTGCTCAGGTTACCGATATCGCGGTTATCGTAATTGCTGCAGATGATGATATTATGCCTCAGACAAAAGAGGCTATCAGCCATGCGCAGGCTGCGGGTGTGCCCATAGTCTTTGCGATTAATAAAATAGATAGGCCAACGGCCAATCCTGATAAGATTAAAGAAGGTCTTGCCCAGATGAATTTGTTGGTCGAAGATTGGGGTGGTAAGATACAGTCTCATGACATCTCGGCCAAAACAGGTGACGGGGTAAAAGAATTACTCGAAAAAGTACTTTTAGAGGCTGAATTGTTAGAGCTTCAGGCGAATCCTGATAAGATGGCCAACGGAACCGTAGTCGAGGCATTTTTAGATAAAGGTCGAGGTTATGTTTCTACCATCTTGGTTCAAGGGGGTACGTTGCAGATCGGTGATTATGTTTTGGCCGGTACCCATAGCGGTAAGGTTAAGGCGATGCACGATGAGCGAGGGAAAATTATCGAGAAAGCGGGCCCTGCTACCCCGGTTTCCATACTAGGTTTAGATGGTGCGCCACAGGCAGGTGATAAATTTCATGTATTGGAAGATGAGCGCGAAGCAAAACAAATTGCTACGAAGCGTTCTCAATTACAGCGCGAGCAATCCGTAAGAACGCAACGTCACATTACTCTTGATGAAATCGGAAGACGAATTGCTTTAGGCGACTTTAAAGAGTTGAATATAATCTTGAAAGGTGATGTTGATGGTTCAGTGGAAGCATTGACCGATTCATTCCAGAAATTATCTACCGAAGAAATCCAGGTAAATATTATTCATAAAGGAGTGGGTGCAATAACCGAATCTGACGTGTTATTGGCTTCTGCCTCTGATGCAATTATTATTGGTTTTAATGTTAGGCCAATGGGTAATGCAAGGGATGTTGCGGAGAAAGAAGAAATCGATATCAGAATGTACTCTATCATCTATGATGCTATCAATGACTTGAAAGATGCGATGGAAGGTATGCTTTCACCAGAAATCAAAGAAGAGATTACAGGTACTGCTGAAATTAGGGAAACATTCAAGATTTCTAAGGTCGGTACCATTGCCGGTTGTATGGTAACGAGTGGTAAGATTATGCGTAACAGTGGTATTCGATTGATTCGTGACGGAGTTGTCGTGTTCACTGGTGAGCTATCATCTTTGAAGCGATTTAAAGACGATGTCAAAGAAGTTTCTAAAGGTTACGATTGTGGTCTACAGGTTAAGAATTATAATGATATCAAAGAAGGTGATATCGTAGAGGCTTTCCAAGAAGTAGCGGTTAAAAAGAAATTAAAGACTAAATAAATTTATAAATAAGAGTAGCATTAGCTGCTGATAAGCAAAAAAAAATCGACCTATCGGGTCGATTTTTTTGGTTGTAACAACATCGCATCGGGGTACTTTTTTCGAACTTCCGAAAATTTTCGCTCTGCGGTCAATTTATCTTTGAACCTGCCAACTCGAACTCTATAAGTTGGAGAATCAAAATCAATCTTTGAGGATAGTTCAGGAAAGTCTTCTTGAACTTTCGCCTGTATGTTTTGGGCTTTAGCGTAAGAGCCAAAACCGACTTGAATTCGAAAATAGTCAGAACTTTCGTTCGCCGTCTTATATATTTTCAATAGTTCCGTAATCTTTTCGTCTTGTTCAACGTTAATATTGCCTTGTTGTGCAGAACTGATTGCTACGGAGAAAATGCTGATTAAAGAGATAAAAGTTGTTTTCATCAAAGGGAAATTATTGGGTCTTACCGTTTTATGCAAAAGTAGATTTTTATAGAACAAACATAGGTGCTTCGACATTATTTAGAATTATTATAAATTATCAATTATCAATCCTTTAACATTTTCAAAATAAAGTCTATGTCGTATTTTTGCCATCAATTTTAGCACCGATAAAACAAAGCATATTTCTATACATCAGAAATTATCGTGCCAAGGTTTGATAGAAATAAAATCCATATGAAAAAGGTTCCGTACCGCCATCCAATTTCTAAGATTCTAGGTATAACTGTATTATTTTTCCTACTGCTTTCCACTTCTATCTTTGCTCAAGATGAAGCTGCTGCCGAGGCGGATTCGGAATCGACCGAAGCTGCTGCCGAAACCGATGGCGATCCTGCTGCGGGAAAATCACTCTTTAATCAAAACTGTGCTGCTTGTCATGCGTTGAACCGTAAGATGACGGGTCCTGCTCTTGCTAATGTCGAATCTAGACTTGCTGAAGATGAAGGTTTGGATCGTGAGTGGTTGTATAGGTGGGTCAAGAATAGTCCGGGTGTAATCTCTTCAGGCGATTCTTATGCCAATGAGATTTATAACGAATATAATCAGGCGGCAATGACGCCTTTTCCTACCTTGTCGAATGCCGATATAGACAATATACTTGCGTATACTGCGGCTCCTCCGTCGACTCCTAAGCCTGCGGCAGCAGCAGCGGGTAGTGAAGGTGTTGGTGGTGGTTCTGGCTCTGGTTCAGGTATTTCCAATGAATTGATATTGGGTGCCTTGGTTCTCGTTTTTGGTCTTCTTGTGGTAATGTTGCTTTTGGTCAACAGAACCTTGAGGCGAATTGCAGAGGCGAATGGGGTGGTTCTTGAGAAAGAACAGGCTGAAAAACGTAAGCCGATATGGAAGGCCTTTGTAGATAATCAGTTTTTAGTGTTGGTTTCGGTAATTGTGCTGCTATTGGGTAGTGCTTATTTTGCCTATGGGTGGATGATGCAAGTGGGTGTCGATCAGGGTTATCAGCCGATTCAGCCGATTCATTATTCTCACCGTATTCATGCTGGCGACAATAAAATTGAGTGTAAATATTGCCACTCTTCTGCTCGAGTATCAAAAACATCGGGTATTCCTTCATTAAATGTTTGTATGAATTGTCATAAATCTATCTATCAGGTTTCTGATGAAACTTTAGCGGAAGGTAAACAAGAGTATGGTGTTGATTATAATAAGGAAATCAAGAAACTCTATGCTGCTGTTGGTTGGGATGATCAGAATCAGAGATATACAGGTGAAACTAAGCCGGTAGAATGGGTTAGAATACACAATTTGCCTGACTTTGCGTATTTCAATCACTCTCAGCACGTAAGTGTGGCGGGTATACAGTGTCAGGAATGTCATGGGCCAGTTGAAGAAATGGAAATTATGTACCAATATTCTCCTTTGACTATGGGCTGGTGTGTTAACTGTCACCGAGAAACCAATGTTAAGGCCGAGGGTAACGAGTACTACGAAAAAATTCATGCCGAGCTTTCTAAAAAGTACGGTGTAGAGCAATTGACTGCCGCTCAAATGGGTGGGCTTGAATGTGGAAAGTGCCACTATTAATCGAATAAGAAAGAGTAGCTAATTACATAGAAACGTATGGCATCAAACAAAAAATATTGGAAGAACGAAGCGGAGTTAAATCCCAACGATTCCATTGTTGAGACGCTAAGGCAAAACGAGTTTGTAGAAGATATTCCCGTTGATGATTTCTTGGGTGATAAAGAGAAGTTGTCCGAAACAACTACGAATAGAAGAGATTTTCTTAAGTATGTTGGTTTTAGTACTGCAGCGGCTTCGTTGGCAGCATGTGAAGGTCCGGTTCATAAGTCTATACCTTATGTAGTTCAGCCAGAAAACATTATACCTGGGGTGGCTAATTATTATGCTACTTCGATTGCAGATGGTTTTGATTTTGCTAGCATTTTGATTAAGACCCGAGAAGGTCGACCAATCAAGGTGGAAAACAATAAAGACGCTCAAGTTGGTGGTAGTGCCAATGCCAGGGTGCAGGCTTCTGTGCTTTCTTTGTATGATAGTACTCGTTTGCAAGGTCCTTTGGCTAATGGTGAACCGATTGAATGGAGCGCCATGGATGCTGCTGTTAAGGCAAAAATGGGAAGCTTACAAAACTCCGGACAACAAATCGCTTTGTTGACGCAGTCTTACGCTAGCCCTTCGACTACTCGATTAATCAGTGAGTTGAAGTCTACTTATGGCAACGTAAACCATGTGGTTTATGATGCTGTTTCTGAAAATGCCGCACTTGATGCTTTTGAAGCTAAATATGGTGAGCGTGCCTTAGCCGATTATGATTTTGAAAAGGCGGGTCTGATTGTTTCTTTTGGCGCTGATTTCTTGGGAGATTGGCAAGGCGGAGGTTATGACTCAGGTTATGCAAAAGGTCGTATTCCTAAAGAAGGTAAAATGTCTCGTCATGTACAGTTTGAGGCTAATATGTCTCTTTCTGGTGCAAATGCGGATAAGCGTATTCCTTTGACCCCAATGCAACAGAAGATTGCCTTAGCTCAATTGTATGCTAAGCTTAACGGAACCAGTGTTGGTGGTGAGCTTTCGGAGAATGTTCAAATGGCAATTGATAATGTTGCCGCTCAAATAAAAAGTAATCGTAGTAATGCGGTGGTGGTTACCGGTCTTGATGACATTAATGCGCAGACAGTGGTGTTGGCCATTAATGAAATGTTGGGCAGTGCTGCTTTTGATTCAGAGTCTCCTCGTTATGTGAGACAGGGCAATGCCGAGGCTGTGAAGGCTTTGATAGCCGATATGAATTCTGGAAAAGTAGGGGCTTTGATCATGGATGGTGTGAACCCTATGTATACGCTTCCCAATGCAGCTGAGTTCAAGTCTGGAATCGAAAAAGTTGGACTTTCAGTTACATTTTCAACTAATTGGAATGAAACCACTGAGGTGTCTCAATATACCGCCGCTTCGAACCATTATTTGGAATCTTGGGGCGATCTTCAAATTAAAAAGGGCCAATTTAGCTTGATGCAGCCTACTATTAGAGAGCTTTTTGATACACGACAGTTTCAAAATGCTTTATTGAAGTGGTTAGGTTCGGATAAAAGCTATTACGATTATATAAAAGAAACTTGGAGCACTGATATACTTAATGGTGGAGATTGGAACAAAGCCCTTCACGATGGTGTATTCGCTGGTGGTTCTGCTGTAATGTCGGTGACGACGGATGCAGACCCCGAAAATGTGGTGTCCGAGGAAAGTGATAAGGAGGGTCAAGATGCTTCTTCCCAAGCGGAAGCTGTAAGCAATGTTGGTGCTATCTCCATGGCTAGCGCTATAAGCAGTTTAACAAACTCAACCAGTGGAGGTGGAATGGAGTTGACTCTATACCCTAAAACGGGTATGGGTGCAGGTCAACAGGCAAGTAACCCATGGTTGCAAGAGTTTCCTGATCCGATTACTAGGGTTTCTTGGGATAACTATGTGACCGTTTCCAAAGCGGATGCTGAAAGGTTAGGGTTGGAGAATTATCACGTAGCCAACGGTGGTCTTGATGGTAGTTATGTGAATATTACTGTTAACGGCGTCACATTGAACAATGTTCCAGTTATTATACAGCCAGGTCAGGCAATCGGTTCGGCCGGACTTTCTTTCGGTTATGGAAGGAAAGTGGGCATGAAATCAGAAATGCAGACTGGGGTAAATGCTTATCCTTTATACCAAGATTTTAAAAATACTCAAGCTGCTACTATCGAAAAGGCCTCTGGTACACACGAATTTGCATGTATTCAGTTGCACAAAACTTTGATGGGTAGGGGTGATATTATAAAAGAGACCACTCTTGAGATATTCAATACCAAAGATCATGCAGAGTGGAACCATGTTCCTCAAGTATCTTTGGATCACCAAGAGGTTCCTGCTACTTCTGTAGATTTGTGGGATAGTTTTGACCGTTCCATAGGGCATCATTTTAATATGTCTATCGATCTTAATGCCTGTACGGGTTGTGGTGCTTGTGTTATTGCTTGTCACGCAGAGAATAATGTTCCTGTAGTAGGTAAGGAAGAGGTTAGAAAAAGTAGGGATATGCATTGGTTGCGTATCGATAGGTATTATTCTTCAGAAGAAACTTTCGAAGGTGACAATCTAAAGAAAGATGGTTTTGATGGTCTTAGCGGGGATAATGGTTCTTTAGGAGGTTTTGGTCAGTTAGAAGATCCATCTGCGAACCCACAAGTGGCTTTTCAGCCAGTAATGTGCCAGCATTGTAATCATGCACCCTGTGAAACAGTTTGTCCGGTTGCAGCTACTTCACATAGCCGTCAAGGTCAAAACCATATGGCGTATAACCGTTGTGTAGGTACACGTTATTGTGCAAATAACTGCCCGTACAAAGTACGTCGTTTCAACTGGTTCTTATATAACAACAACGATGAGTTCGATTTCCATATGAACAATGATTTGGGTAAAATGGTATTGAACCCAGATGTAAATGTTCGTTCTCGTGGTGTAATCGAGAAGTGTTCGATGTGTATTCAAATGACACAGAAAACGATTCTTGATGCTAAACGTGATGGTAGGGTAATCGAAGACGGAGAATTTCAAACGGCATGTTCTGCGGCTTGTAGCAGTGGTGCCATTGTTTTCGGAGATGTTAACGATAAAGAAAGTCAAGTTTCAGAGTTGGCCGAAAGTGACCGTATGTATCACTTATTAGAGCATGTAGGCACACAACCAAATGTGTTCTACCATGTAAAAGTGAGAAATACAAACGAAGCATAACCTGTATTTAAGTAAACAACTATAACAGAATTATATGGCGTCGCATTACGAAGCACCTATACGTAAACCCTTAGTGATCGGGGATAAAGGCTACCATGATGTAAGCGTGGATATTGCCGCTCCTGTTGAAGGAAGGGCCAATAAGCACTGGTGGATTGTTTTTTCTATAGCCTTAGTGGCATTCTTATGGGGTATAGGTTGCATTATCTATACTATTTCTACCGGTATCGGTACTTGGGGTTTGAACAAGACCGTAAACTGGGCTTGGGATATTACCAACTTTGTTTGGTGGGTAGGTATCGGTCATGCCGGTACTTTGATATCGGCGGTACTACTATTGTTTCGTCAAAAATGGAGAATGGCGATTAACCGTTCTGCTGAGGCGATGACCATTTTCTCGGTGGTTCAAGCGGGTCTGTTTCCGATTATTCACATGGGCCGCCCATGGTTGGCATATTGGGTGTTGCCAATTCCAAACCAATTCGGTTCTTTATGGGTGAACTTTAACTCACCGTTGCTTTGGGATGTATTTGCGATTTCTACTTATTTGTCGGTTTCGCTTGTATTCTGGTGGACAGGTCTTCTTCCTGACTTCGCGATGATACGTGACCGTGCCGTACTTCCTTTTCAGAAAAAAATATACAGTCTATTAAGTTTTGGGTGGAGTGGGCGTGCCAAAGATTGGCAGCGTTTTGAAGAAGTGTCTTTGGTTTTGGCCGGTTTGGCTACACCACTTGTACTTTCTGTACATACGATAGTATCATTTGACTTTGCTACTTCGGTAATACCTGGATGGCATACCACTATATTTCCACCGTACTTTGTTGCTGGTGCGATATTCTCTGGTTTTGCAATGGTGAACACGCTTTTGATTATCATGCGTAAAGTATGTCATTTAGAAGCCTATATCACTGTACAGCATATAGAGCTGATGAACATTGTAATTATGATTACAGGTTCCATCGTAGGTTGTGCTTATATCACTGAATTGTTCGTAGCCTGGTATTCTGGGGTAGAATATGAACAGTATGCATTCTTGAACAGAGCTACAGGACCTTATTGGTGGGCGTACTGGTCGATGATGACTTGTAATGTGTTCTCGCCTCAGTTCATGTGGTTCAAAAAACTTAGAACGAGTATCCTATTTTCATTCTTTATCTCTATTGTAGTGAATATAGGTATGTGGTTCGAGCGTTTCGTGATTATCGTGACGTCGTTGCATAGAGATTATCTTCCATCTTCTTGGACGATGTTTTCGCCAACATTTGTTGATATTGGGATATTCGTGGGCACAATAGGATTCTTCTTTGTATTATTTCTCTTGTATGCAAGAACCTTCCCGGTTATTGCTCAGGCAGAGGTAAAATCAATCTTGAAATCATCTGGTGATCGATATAAGAAACTACGAGATGCCGGTAAGCCTTTGTACAAGATTGAAAGAATGCAAACTACAGGTTTAAAATCTGAACCCATTACCGATGATGTTCTTATGGGCGAGGTGGTACCTGCGGTAGGTGATAAAACCGGAGTGAACGACTTGTTGAGTTCAATCGGTACGTTCGATTCTACAACTGAAACAGCTGATGATCTAAAAAAGATTAAAGGTATAGGCCCGCAAATGGAATCTACCCTTAATGAGATTGGTATATTTACGTTTGCCCAAGTTGGTAGAATGACCGAAAGAGAATACGATTTATTAGATTCCATCACGGGGTCGTTCCCAGGTAGGGCGCAACGTGATGATTGGGCCGGTCAGGCAATATTGTTAAACAATAAGAAATAGCTATGGCATCTAAAATGATACATGCATATTACAACGATGATGATGTGCTGATGCATGCGGTAAAAAAGGTAAAAGCAGCGAAGCATCACATCGAAGAGGTCTATTGTCCTTTTCCGGTTCACGGTTTGGACAAGGCTATGGGACTTGCTCCTACAAGACTTGCTATAACGGCTTTTATGTACGGCTGTGTAGGTCTTACGGTAGCCATTACTATGATGAACTACATTATGATCGAAGATTGGCCTCAAGATATTGGGGGTAAACCAAGTTTCAGTTATTTAGAGAATATGCCTGCATTCGTTCCGATTATGTTCGAACTAACGGTATTCTTTGCAGCTCACTTGATGGTTATTACCTTCTATATGAGAAGTCGCTTATGGCCATTTAAAGAAGCGGAGAATCCTGATGTAAGAACTACTGATGATCATTTTTTAATGGAAATTGAGGTTCACGGTGATGAGAAAGAGTTAACGGAGTTGTTGATGGATTCTGGTGCGGTAGAGATAAACGTAATGGAAAAAAACAGTCATTAATATGAACAGTTTTAGTAAAATAGCAGTTGCTTTCGCAAGTTTGTTCTTGTTGGTGTCTTGCTGGGGAGATAAAGATGAGCCAAACTATCAGTATATGCCAAACATGTACGAGCCGGTGGGGTATGAAGCGTATGGTAAAGTAGAATTTCTTCCAAATAGTCAAGAAGCGATGTTGCCTGCCGACAACACAATTCCAAGAGGTTGGATGCCTTATCCTTTTGAGAACACTATCGAAGGTAAAGAACTGGCGCGATTGAACACTAGTCCTCTCGATCCGTTGAACAGTGAAGATAACTTGGCCCAAGGAGGTCAGTTATATACAATCTATTGTGCAATTTGTCACGGTGATAAAGGTGACGGTCAAGGTACTTTAGTAAAGAGAGAGAAAATTTTAGGGGTGCCTAGTTATGATGATGTTGCTAGAAATGTGACGGTGGGTACTACCATGCATACAATTCAGTACGGTCTTAATTCAATGGGTTCATATGCGTCGCAAATGAATACCGAAGAAATGTGGCAGGTTTCTGAGTATGTAATGCAATTGAAAGGAGAATTAACGAAATAATACCTAGAGAGACGATATGTATACGTTTTCAAACAGATTAAAAATAGGTTCGTTCATTTTAATGGCGCTCGGTGTTTTGGGTATCGCTATTGGTTTTATCAGTGCGCCCAGTACAGTTGAAGAAGCTAAGGCTATTGTCGCTAGTCATGATGATGGCCATGGCGGAGGTCACGGGGCCGAAGCAGGTCATGGTGAAGCCGCTGGTCATGGTGCCGCCGCAGATGCGCATGGTGAAGAACATGATTCATCGCACGATGAACATTTATTGCACCAATTACAGAATAAGCCTTGGGCCGCTTTATACGTAGGTGCTTTCTTTTTCTTTATGATTGCGTTGGGGGTGTTGGCGTTCTACGCTATTCAAAGAGCCGCTCAAGCAGGATGGTCTCCATTACTCTTCAGGGTTATGGAAGGGATTACTGCGTACCTGGTTCCTGGTGGTATTATAGTATTCGTAATCTTGGTACTTTCAGTAATGCATATGAATCATCTGTTTATCTGGATGGATGCCGATGTTGTAGCTCATGATGAATTGATTCAAGGTAAAGTGGGGTATCTTAATCCAACATTTTTCTTGATCAGGGCAGCATTGTTTTTAGGAGGATGGATATTCTACCGTGAATACTCTAGAAAATTATCATTGCAACAAGACGAGGCGCAAGATGACACCAATTTTAAGTTGAACTTCAGATGGTCTGCCGGTTTCTTGGTTTTCTATTTAGTCACCGAGTCTATGATGTCTTGGGATTGGATTATGAGCGTAGATCCACACTGGTTCAGTACATTATTTGGATGGTACGTTTTCGCAAGTATGTTCGTTTCAGGTATAACCGTTATTGCAATGGTAACTATTTACTTGAAGTCTAAGGGCTTGTTACCTGATATAAATGATAGCCATATTCATGATTTGGCGAAATTCATGTTCGGTATCAGTATTTTCTGGACCTACCTTTGGTTCTCTCAGTTCATGTTGATATGGTATTCGAATATACCTGAAGAAGTTACCTATTACGTAACACGAATAGCTGATTATAGATTGCCTTTCTTCGGTATGGTTGCGATGAACTTCTTGTTTCCTGTATTGTTATTGATGAATAGTGATTATAAGCGTATCAATTGGTTCGTGGTATTGGCGGGTATCGTTATTCTTGTGGGCCACTATTTAGATATTTTCAATATGATTATGCCATCTACGGTCGGTGACCAATGGTCTATAGGTATTCCTGAGATCGGAGCGGTACTTTTCTTTGCAGGTTTGTTTATTTTTTGGGTGTTCAAGGCCTTGGCTACAGCACCGTTACAGCCTAAGCGAAATCCGTTTATCGAAGAAAGCAGGCACTTTCATTATTAGAAGTAATTTTAACGTATAACAGTAGCGTACGATGACTACAGTATTGATTTTAGCGGTTTTGATTTTGGTGGCAATTGCAATCTGGCAAATGACCAAGATTTTTGAATTGTCTCAATTGAAAGCCGAAACTTCCCAGATTGCAAACGATTCAGATAACAAGACGAACGGTTATCTCTTGTTCGCCTTCTTGATATTTATTTACGGTATTACCATTTTCAGTTTTTGGAAATACTCAAAGTTCTTGTTGCCAGAAGCGGCTTCCGCCCACGGTGAAGAATACGATTACCTTATGTTGGTGTCTTTCGTAATTATTTTTATAGTTCAGACGCTTACTCAGGCTTTATTACATTATTTTGGTTACAAGTACCACGGTCGTAAAGGTCAGAAAGCCTTGTTTTACGCTGATAACGACCGTTTAGAGTTCATTTGGACTATTATTCCCGTAGTTGTATTAGCAGGTTTGATCCTTTGGGGTCTTTATACTTGGACCACGATTATGGATGTCAACGATGAAGATGACCCGATTATGGTCGAGCTTTACGCTCAACAATTTGCCTGGACGGCCAGATACGGTGGAGCCGATAATGTACTTGGTGATGCCAATGTTAGAATGATCGATATCAATAAAGCCAATGTTCTGGGTTTAGACGAGTCCGATACCTATGCAGCTGATGATATTATTGTTAAAGAATTACATTTACCCGTCGGTAGAAAAGTGAATTTTAAAATGCGTTCTCAAGACGTATTGCATTCCGCTTACATGCCTCACTTCAGAGCGCAAATGAACTGCGTACCAGGTATGATTACAGAGTTCTCTTTCACACCTATTTATACAACAGAGGAAATGCGTCAAAATTCCGATGTTCGTGATAAGGTAAAGCGCACTAATGAAATTCGTGCGGAAAGGGCGGCTAACGGAGAAGATAATGCCGACCCATGGGAGTTTGACTATATTTTACTTTGTAACAAAATATGCGGTAAGTCTCATTACAATATGCAAATGAAAATTGTGGTAGAGACTGAAGAGGAGTATGAAGCATGGCTTGAAGGGCAAAAAACTTTTGCCGAAAGTGTGCTTAAGCAAGACGCGAGTGAAACCGCAATGAACACGATACAGTAAGTATTAAGTATATTTAAGCTGACCTACAGCTAAAGAAAGCTATTAAAAAAATTAAACAATAAGAGAATTATGTCTGTTACAGCACATGAACACGTAGATGACCATGCACATGATGACCATGGGCACCATCATCACAAAGAAACTTTTGTAACCAAGTACATATTTAGTCAGGATCATAAAATGATAGCCAAGCAGTATTTTATTACTGGTGTATTGGTTATGGGCTTTATAGGTATTGCCATGTCATTGTTGTTCCGTATGAAATTGGCCTGGCCGGGAGAATCTTTTTCGGTTTTTGAAGCTGTGTTAGGTAAGTGGGCACCAGAAGGTGTTATGGATGCCGATATCTATTTGGCATTGGTAACCATTCACGGTACTCTTATGGTATTCTTTGTACTTACTCAAGGGTTGAGTGGTACTTTTAGTAATTTATTGATACCCCTTCAGATAGGTGCACGTGATATGGCATCAGGTTTTATGAACATGCTTTCTTTCTGGATGTTCTTTGTTTCCTGTGTGATTATGTTGGGGTCATTGTTTGTTGAAGCAGGACCTGCCGCAGCTGGTTGGACGATCTATCCTCCGTTAAGTGCCCTTCCTATGGCACAATCGGGCTCTGGAATGGGTATGACGCTCTGGTTGGTTTCCATGGCGATATTTATTGCTTCCTCACTTTTAGGTTCGCTTAATTACGTGGTTACGGTGATTAACTTACGAACTAAAGGTATGTCGATGACAAGATTGCCACTTACTATTTGGGCATTCTTCGTTACTGCCATCATTGGTATTATATCTTTCCCGGTATTGCTTTCGGCTGCATTATTATTGATTATGGATAGAAGTTTTGGTACATCCTTCTTCTTGTCCGATATTTTCATCCAAGGTGAAGTATTACATCATCAAGGGGGGTCACCTGTTTTGTTTGAGCACTTGTTTTGGTTCTTAGGTCACCCAGAGGTTTATATAGTACTTCTTCCGGCATTAGGTATTACCTCAGAGATAATGTCTACCAACGCTAGAAAACCGATTTTTGGTTATCGCGCAATGATTGCATCCATATTGGCAATTGCATTCTTGTCAACCATTGTTTGGGGTCACCACATGTTTATCTCAGGTATGAACCCATTTTTAGGTTCGGTGTTTACTTTTACGACTTTATTGATCGCTATTCCATCTGCGGTAAAAGCTTTTAATTATATCACCACTTTATGGAAAGGTAATTTACAGCTCAACCCTGCGATGCTTTTCTCTATCGGACTTGTTTCTACCTTTATCACGGGTGGTTTGACAGGTATTATTCTTGGTGACAGTACTTTAGATATTAATGTTCATGACACCTATTTTGTTGTGGCTCACTTTCACTTGGTGATGGGTATTTCGGCATTGTACGGTATGTTCGCCGGTGTATATCACTGGTTCCCTAAAATGTTCGAAGGCAAATTGATGAACAAGAATTTAGGTTATGTTCATTTTTGGGTTACCGCAGTATGCGCTTACGGAGTGTTCTTTCCGATGCACTTTGTGGGTATGGCCGGTGTGCCAAGAAGATATTATGAGAACACCGCTTTTCCAATGTTCGACGAACTGGCAGATGTTCAGGTATTGATGACCGTATTTGCTTTAATTGCGGGAGCGGCACAATTGCTATTCGTTTACAACTTTATTCACAGTGTCTTTTACGGTAAGGTTGGTCCTAAGAATCCTTGGAAATCCAACACCTTGGAATGGACTACTGAAAACAAACACATTCACGGTAACTGGGATGGTCCCATACCGGAAGTACATAGATGGGCTTATGATTATAGTAAGGTCGATGAGAACGGAGAGTATATAATTCCGGGACAAGACTTCGTGCCTCAATCGGTTCCTCTTCAAAAAGACGAGGTAGAATTACAACATTAAAAATAAACTAACTCAAATAAAAATGCCCGGCTTTTATAGTTGGGCATTTTTTTTGATATATTAGTTATGGGTCACCTAGTAAGAGTTATGGTTTAACTCTTGAATGGCCGGGGTAACCCTGTTTAGATACTAAAGAATTAATTTATGAGATATATAGTACTATTGATAGTGTTCGCTTGTTGCTGTCAAGTAACGGCTCAACGAAAGCCGAAAATCAAAGGAAACAAAAGTGTAGTAGACTATCAAGAGAGTCTCCCGGCCTTTAATGCAATTGAATTGAAGGATGATTTGGAAATCAACTTGCAAAATAGTGCTGAAGAGGGTTTTTCGATTACTGCCGATGATAATCTTATCGATGTTCTCAAATTCAGTGTTCAAGATAGTATTTTAGTCATAAGTTCATTCTATAATATTACGAGTAAGAAGAAACTTGACATCACCGTACACTATAATTATTTAAATGCAATTACACTTTATGATGGGCGTGTTAATATGGATGGAGTTATAAACACGGATGAGCTTCATGTAAACACCTATGATTCGGCCAAACTACAGCTGAATGCCGACGCTGATTTAATCAGTGTAAATATGGAAGGCAATAGTTCTGGAGATTTTAATTTAAGCGGAGGTGAACTCAATTTTGTTTTAAAGGATAGAATAGATGTGCGCATCTATACTGTTGGAACGGTTAACAATGTCAAAATGTACAAAAACGCCTCGGTCAAGATGGAAGGTACGGCTGATGAGCTTCATGCCAACCTTTTTGAGGGCTCGAGTTTTAAAGGTCAAAAGTTAGAGACCCACAAGGTTTATCTGACTGCTGAAGATTCTTCAAAGGGAGACGTATATGCTCTAGAGACTCTTGAATTGAGCTCAACAGGTTCTTCGGAAACTCATATATACGGAAACCCCCAAATTACCATACATCAATTTGAGGGTACACCTGAACTTCATAAGGAGAAATAATGCTAATCGGTCAATTGGCGATAGGGGCGCTCATACAATGATCAGAAATGCCAAAACCGTCAACTAGAACATTGATATGCGGGCGCAGTTCGGTACACAAACGTTCCACTCTTTGTCTTATCGCCTTTGATTTTGTGCCCCCTAAATATCCTTGTTCGAGAAACCATTCCGCATCTTTTCTTATTTCAGAAAGGGCATAAAGTGTTCCTAGTTTTTCGAACAGTGCCCTATTCTTGTCTTCCGACATATGCTCTACAAAGTCAGAGAAGGTGTTGTATGCGAGCTCAACGCTATAAGCCTTGCCCAAGGCCAATAAATGGGTCTGTACCTTTAAAAAGGCCTGATAAGAAGGCATGCCCTGTTTGATATAATCACGTATGCGCATCGCTAAAGTGTAGGTCAATCTTCTTGTACGGTAATTGAAGGCATGCTTGTGAAATTTAGGATTGTAAAGATGTTCTTTGTCGACCTTATTCGAATAGACAGGATTGATGGTCGTGAGCGTATTGTTAAGCTGCATCCCCAATATTTTAAGTACTGAAGTGAATCCTGCGCTATTGAACTCTGCTTTAAAATCGGATAGCACGCCTTTTGCAGCTAGCAACAAGAGTACAGTGTTGTCGCCTTCAAATGTGGTGAAAATATCAACATCGCCTTTCAGGTCTGCTATTCTGTTCTCTAAAAGGTAGCCTTTGCCACCGCAAGCTTCTCGGCATTCTTGAATCGTATCGTTGGCGTACCATGTAATCAGCGACTTCAGACCAGCTACTTGAGTTTCAACTATTCGTTTATCGGGCTGGCTTTCATCACAATATGTTTCCATCATATTGTCCAATGCAAAATGGTAGACATAGGCACTGGCCACCAATGGTGTCAATCGTAATTGATGTGAGGGGTAATCCATTAATAAATCTTCCTGAACTTTAATGCTGTCATTAAATTGCCTTCTTTTTAGAGCATGTTTTATTGCCACGGTCAATGCGAATTTTGCACCTCCTAGTCCGGCTCTAGCTACACAAATACGGCCACCCACTAGTGTCCCCAGCATGGTGAAAAATCTTTTGTTCGGGTTTTTAATTTCGGAATGGTAAGAGCCATCCGCTTTTATTTCTCCGTACTTGTTTAATAGGTTCACTCTGGGAACCGAAACTTGATTGAACCATATTTTTCCGTTATCAACTCCATTAAGTCCGAGTTTATAACCGTTATCTTCAACCTGAATTCCTGGTAGTAGTTCGTGCTTTTCGTTTCTTAGAGGAACAAGAATCGCGTGTACACCTTCATTCTTTCCGTTGACAATAAGTTGGGCAAAAACAGAAGCCATTTTCGAATGAAGGGCATTACCGATATATTCCTTATTATCATTTTTTCCGGGGGTGTGAATAATTATAGTGTCCGTAGAGGGGGCGTAGGTGGCTGTAGTCTTGATGCCTCGAACATTAGACCCGTGACCGGTTTCGGTCATGGCAAAGCACCCTAGGAGTTCAGTTCTGCCGGTTTCTGACAAAAACTGATCATGATGTTTTTTGGTTCCCAGTTTTTGAATACTGCCGCCAAAAAGTCCGAACTGCACACCGAATTTTATGGTAAGGCTACCATCAACATACATCATATTTTCAAACATATGGGCATAGCCTTGCATGTCGTTTGCCCCTCCATAGGCTTCAGGGTAGGCTAAAGCGCCATAGCCTTTATCTGCCAAAAATTTCACCTGATTTAAAACAACCTCCCTGAAATCTTCTTTTGTTCTATGAATGTCCCATTCAAAAATAGGGTCGTCAAGAGTGCTTCTAAATTCATTGATTAGTTTGGCGTGTTTGCCTTTTAAAATAGTATCGATTTCATTGGCATTGTAATAGTTAGAAGTGCTTTCATGGTCAACTTCCACATCAAAAAGATGGTTGTAATGGTTGGGTTGTATGCCCAAGTTAATCTCAATATGTTTTAGGCTCTCGTTAAACGGACATTCATCGTAGTAATGGCAAACCACCTGTTGACTAAAAGTCGCTAGGGGAAAGTTGAGGCTTTCAACTAATTTAACTTGGGAGCTCGATATCAATTGTTTCCAGTTTTTCATTTGACTTTCAGTCGGGGGGTTCTCCGGGTTTAGCCAATTGAGAAGTTCTTTTCTTTGATCGGGCGATAGGGTGGTATCTGCTTTTAAAGTGTTTTGAACCACATTTATTTCAGATTCGGTCACCAAGTTGTCAGACCAAATGACATAGAAAAAGGGAATATATTGTAATAGTTGAGCGGAGTATGTATTTTTTTGCATAAAATGAAATTACGATTTTTTGACAAATTTCAAGTATTAGAATTTTTAGGTGGTCGGTAGAAGTCCACACTTTGAATTCATATAGTAGGTCGAATAAACTGTGCTCGCTTTCCCCTATCTTTGTTCTTGTATGAACGAGAATTTAGACCCCACAGGAGATAATTTTTCCTCAGAGGAAATTGATATCGAAAAGGCATTGCGGCCTATATCATTTGATGATTTTACAGGGCAACAACAAGTGCTTGAAAATCTTAAAATATTTGTTCAGGCTGCCAATCAAAGAGGAGAGGCCTTAGATCATACGCTTTTTCATGGCCCGCCAGGTCTAGGCAAAACTACATTGGCGCATATTTTGGCGAATGAGCTAGGTGTAGGCATCAAAGTTACCTCGGGTCCTGTTTTAGATAAGCCAGGAGACTTGGCCGGCCTGTTGACCAATCTTGATGAACGCGATGTATTGTTTATTGATGAAATACATAGATTGAGCCCTATAGTCGAAGAGTATCTCTACTCGGCGATGGAAGATTACAAAATAGATATTATGATCGAGACCGGGCCGAACGCGAGGTCGGTTCAAATTAATCTTAATCCGTTCACGTTAATTGGCGCGACCACACGTTCCGGTTTACTGACGGCACCCATGAGGGCTAGGTTCGGTATTTCAAGCCGGTTACAATATTATGACACCGAGTTGCTTTCCACCATCGTTCAACGAAGCTCTGATATTCTAAACGTTCCGATTAGTAATGAGGCTTCCATTGAGATTGCGGGTCGTAGTCGCGGAACGCCTCGTATCTGTAATGCGCTATTGCGTCGTGTTCGTGATTTTGCCCAGATAAAAGGTAACGGTAACATCGATATTGAAATCTCAAAATTTAGTTTACAGGCCTTGAATGTTGATGCGCATGGTCTAGATGAAATGGATAATAAGATACTGACGACAATTATTGATAAATTTAAGGGTGGCCCTGTGGGGATAACCACTTTGGCAACGGCAGTTTCAGAAAGTGCGGAGACTATCGAAGAAGTTTATGAACCATTTTTGATTCAGCAAGGTTTTATTATGCGCACGCCACGGGGTCGTGAGGTGACCGAGCTTGCGTATAAGCATTTGGGTAAGACCCAACCCGGTAATCAGCAGGGGTTGTTCTAACCTAAAATTTCAAAATTTGATTATGTTAGTTAATGGAAGGAAAGAAAAGACCTTTGGTTACGGTTTCAAAATTTGAGGTCTTCAAGAATCGAAAACGAATTCTACAAAACCCGTTACCCTTCCACCAAGAAAATTTTGAAAAACACGGAGACACTTTTTTAGTAAATATCGGAATTGGTAATAAGGTTGTTTTTACAAGGGATGCCGAAACGATAAAGCATATTCTTCAAAAGAACCATAAAAATTATTATAAATCGTCGCTTCAAA
Organism: Pseudozobellia sp. WGM2; assembly: GCF_017810075.1. Taxonomy (GTDB): domain Bacteria; phylum Bacteroidota; class Bacteroidia; order Flavobacteriales; family Flavobacteriaceae; genus JADNYK01. The sequence continues at coordinate 160,553 of NZ_JADNYK010000007.1, read as the reverse complement.
CGAAAGATTTGGCCAAGTATATTGGGCAGGGACTACTGACTACTAATGGTGATTTTTGGCGAACACACCGCCGAATGGTCCAGCCCGCTTTTCATAAAACGAAGTTACAAGGTCTTTTGGGCATAATGTACAAAAGTATTACCGATGAGTTAAATCGCATTGAGCCTGAAAGCAGCTTTGATATTTTTCCGTTAATGGGAGATATTGCTTTTCAAGTAGTTGCACAAGCTTTGTTTAGTGCAGATGATTTAAGAAATCGAATGGTCAAATTGCAGCACATAACCGAGACCAACCAGAGAATGCTCATAAAAGAAATGAGGCAGCCCTTTAAAAAATGGTGGTTTCAGCTATCTGGTCAAGTTAAAAAGCATTTGAACCTATCTGAAGATGCTAGGGAGTTGTTAAACAGTATTATTCAAGACCGTATAGATTCATCTGAAGAGAAAGACGACTTGCTAGATATGCTGTTAAGAGCAAAATACGAAGATGGTTCGGGTATGTCTCGTAAGCAACTCATTGACGAGGTAATGATTCTATTCACTGCGGGGCATGAAACTACCGCAAATGCATTGAGTTTTAGTCTGTTTCTTTTGGCCAAGAATCCGAAGATTCAAAACCAGTTGTTTGAAGAGGTAAAACATTTTGATTTTGATGGCGATTTGATGTCGGTCTTAAATAACTTGAACTTTACTAAGCAATGTATCGAGGAAGCAATGCGGCTCTACCCACCTGTTTATGTAATTGACAGGGTAAGTCTGGCGAATGATGCTATAGGCGGGCACGAGTTTGAGAAGGGTACGGTCTGGCTCATGAGTGTGTATGAACTACATCGCCATAAAGATTTTTGGAAGAATTCTGAAGAGTTTCAACCTATGCGTTTTGGGGTGTCGAATAGAAAGGACTATTCGAATTGCTATTACCCCTTTGGGGCGGGCCCGAGAATGTGTGTCGGTAATAATTTCGCTATGTTCGAAATGATTATGGTGGTTGCTTCAATATTCAAGAAGTATAGGGTGACGACTGAAATTGATAACGTAGAGATTAATCCTTTAATTTCGTTGAAACCTAAAGAGGTTCCTCTTAGATTTGAACTGAGATAGGTTAACCGTTAAACCATTTTTTTGAATAAAAAAGTAGAATATAGTGCGCTGATAAAGGAAGAGGCCAAGCGTATCGGCTTCCTATCTTGCGGTATTTCTAAAGCTGACTTTCTAGAGGATGAAGCACCACGCTTAGAATCATGGCTCGAGAAAAATAGGCATGGTGAGATGGGGTATATGGAAAATCATTTTGATAAGCGGCTTGACCCTAGATTGTTGGTCGATGGCGCCCAATCGGTGATTTCATTATTACTTAATTACTATCCTGAAGAAACCCAAAAAGAAAATACCTATAAGATTTCTAAATATGCCTATGGGCAAGATTACCATCATGTCATTAAATCTAAGTTAAGGCAATTACAAGAATTTATTTCAAATGAAATAGGTGAAGTGAACGGCCGTGCCTTTGTAGACTCCGCACCCATTTTAGATAAGGCTTGGGCCGCAAAAAGTGGATTGGGGTGGATCGGTAAAAATAGTAACCTGTTGACCCAGCAAGTAGGTTCATTTTATTTTATTGCCGAGCTCATCGTAGACTTAGACTTAGAATATGACCACGCGGTAACCGATCATTGCGGAACATGCACGGCCTGTATAGACGCTTGCCCCACCAATGCTATTGTTGAACCTTATGTAGTAGACGGTAGCAAGTGTATCTCTTATTTTACGATAGAGCTAAAAAATGAAATTCCGGGGGAGTATCGGGGCGAATTCGATGATTGGGCTTTTGGGTGTGATGTTTGTCAAGATGTTTGCCCTTGGAATCGGTTCTCAAAACCACATCAAGAACCTTTGTTCAATCCGCACCCAGATCTTCTGGAAATGACTAAAAATGACTGGGAAGAAATGACCGAAGATGTATTTCGAAAGGTCTTTAAAAAATCGGCGGTAAAGCGTACTAAATTTTCGGGACTGCAGCGAAATATCGATTTTTTAAAATAAGTACCAATATTTTTTGATAAAGAGTTTCAATCATCCTGTAATTTGCTAAATGCATTGTTTTTGGTAGTATTCGTTAAACAATAGTCGATATTTCAATTTTTTTTTCGCCTCTAACGTTTTCGGTTGATATCTTATTCTTTTTTAAGGATTCAATAGGTTTTGAGTTTTCTAACTTGCCCTTCAATCTGGTGAAAGACAAAGGATTTTGATGGTCAAAGGTCTTTGTCGTATAATTTCAACTCAAGTTTTACGCCCTTAGTTTATGCAAAATAAAGTGCAGTTAATTACCTACGTGGATCGTTTAGGTTGCAAGAATATTTCAGAATTGAATGAATTATTTCAGACTAAATTTAAAGGACTTTTCGGAGGGGTGCACATACTCCCATTTTTCAACCCGATTGACGGAGAAGATGCTGGTTTTGACCCCATTGATCATACGCAGATAGACCCACGAATCGGTAATTGGAATAATCTTAGGCAATTGAGTGAAGAAACCGATATTATGGCCGATCTTATTGTCAATCACATTTCGGCCAAATCTGTTCAGTTTCAAGATTATTTGAAAAAAGGAGATGATTCTGAGTTCAGCGAACTTATTCTTACAGACGACAAAGTTTTTCCCAATGGGGCATCCGAAGAAGAAATAAGCAAAATATATAGGCCGAGACCAGGTCTGCCATTCACAAAATTCAAACTGAATGACGGAACCGAAAAAAATGTTTGGACTACTTTCACTTCAAACCAAATTGATATAGATGTAGCATCTTCAAAAGGGGAAAAATATCTTGACTCGATTTTAGATACCTTTAAAGAGGCAGGTGTATCGATGATTCGCTTAGATGCCGCAGGTTATGCGGTTAAAAAAGCAGGTACTTCTTGTTTTATGATCGATGAAACCTTTGAATTCATTTCTAAGATTACTGAAAAGGCCAGAAAAATGGATATTTCGGTATTGGTAGAAATTCACTCTTACTATAGAACTCAAATTGAGATTGCAAAACGGGTAGATTATGTTTATGATTTTGCCTTGCCCGTGCTCGTACTCGATACTTTATTTAATCAAAATGCGGTCAACCTCAAAAAATGGTTGACTGTTTCTCCAAGAAATGTGGTGACTGTACTTGATACCCACGACGGAATCGGTATAGTAGATGTAGCTTCAGAAGATGGTAATCCGGGGCTTATAGAAAATGACGTATTAAGTAATATAGTAGAGCAAATACATGAAAACAGTGGTGGCACAAGCAGAAGGGCTACTGGTGGTTCAGCATCGAACCTTGATTTGTATCAAGTAAACTGTACTTATTTTGAAGCTTTAGGAAAGAATGAAAGACTTTATTTAATGGCAAGGGCCATTCAGTTTTTTGTGCCAGGGGTGCCGCAGGTGTATTATGTGGGTCTCTTCGCAGGCGAAAACGATATGAAACTTCTTGAAAAAACAAATGTCGGAAGAGATATCAATAGACATTATTTTACCAAAGATGAAATAGCTGATGATGTGAAAAGTTCATTCTTCTCTAGTTTTAGAGAGATGATGGTTCTTAGAAATACCCATTCGGCATTTAATGGGGCTTTCGAAGTGGTTGATACCGACGCTAGTGTACTTCACTTAAAATGGATGAATGGTAAAGAATGGACAGAGCTTTTCATTGATTTGTCGTCGAATCAAATGAGAATAACTTTTTCAGGTCAAGGCGGATCCCAACAATTGATCCTGTTCTAAAAATCTAAAATTTTAAGAGATTCAATTGATTTTTCAGCTCTTTGATATAGCTTAATGGCTGAATATGTTATCTTGTTTGAGAAATAACCACTCCAAAATTTGAAAATGATGAAAATACGGAAACCCGAGCTGAGTTTTTGGCAGATCTGGAATATGAATGTCGGTTTCTTCGGTATTCAGTTCAGTTTTGGGCTGCAGCAAACAGCGATTAACCCGATATTTTCATTTCTTGGTGCGCATCATGAAGAGCTACCTTTGCTAAATTTGGCAGGCCCGGTTACCGGTTTGCTGATACAGCCTATAATTGGTGCCATTTCCGATAAGACTTGGTCTCCTAGGTGGGGAAGACGAAAACCGTTTTTCTTAATTGGTGCTATAACCGCTAGTTTGTGTCTGTTCGCATTTCCGTTTAGTTCTCATCTGTGGTTTGCCGTTGGCTTACTTTGGATTTTAGATGCGGCGAACAATACGGCCATGGAGCCTTATCGTGCTTTTGTAGGTGATAAATTACCGGACAATCAATTGACTTATGGTTTTCAAATGCAAAGTCTTTTCGTAGGTGCCGGTATTACCTTGGCTAACTTTTCTCTTTTTCTATTTCAAGACTGGTTCAGTGTGCCCAGCGAGGCTGGCAGTCTATGTTCTACGGCTACAGAAGTAGTTTCTGCCATACCCACTTGGGTGTACTATTCTTTTTTCCTGGGAGCCGTAGCTTCCTTGGGTTCAATTTTATGGTCGGTCTGGAAAACACCTGAGATTCCGCCATCTAAAGAAGAGTTGGGTCATATATCTAGGCATTCAAATAAAAGCTTCTTGCAAAAGGCTGGGGCACCGTTCGTAGAAATTTTTCAAGCAATCGGCGAAATGCCGAATCTTATGTGGCGGCTTGCGGGCGTTTATTTGTTTCAATGGTATGCTCTGTTCGTATATTGGCAATTCATTACACCTATGTTGAGGTCGAGTATGTTCGGCATCAGTAACGCTGATAACGAAAAGTTCGAATCGATTATGGCCGCATGTAATTCTGGTGGTGTAATCGGCACTGGCGACATGGCGTTCGCCCAAAATATACAGAGCATTTCTGAGCAGGCTTTGGCCCAAACTGGGTTGATGAACGGTACGTACAACTTGGTTACCATGGTAGTTGCCTTGGCATTGGTGCCCATAGCAAGAAAATACAGTTCTAAAATGGTTTACGTGCTAAGTTTGGTACTTACCGGGGTGGCAATGTTGAGTATGCCGTACATACATAATCAATATGCCTTGCTTTTACCCATGGTGCTATTTGGGATCGGTTGGGCCTCGATGATGGGCATACCTTATGCTATGGTCTCAAAGGTGATTCCGGAAGAAAGACGAGGAGTTTATATGGGTATCGTAAATATGATGATAGTTATTCCAATGTTGATTCAGACCATAACCTTTGGACCGATAATTAAAAATTTATTAGGTAATAATGCTGTGAACGCCATACTTTTTGGAGGCGTTTTCTTTATAATAGCCGCTATTTTGGCGATGCGATTGAAGTTGCCTAAGAAAGAGGAAAATATTGTGATTTAATTTTTTAAGTTGTTTGTTGTAAGCGGGATGCATTTAATGTACCCGCTTTTTTGTATCTGATTTCTAACCGTTGATTTTTTAGGTATGTTAATTTGAAGTTTAAATCTAAAGATGTTTGGGCAACCCAAAGAGTGAATCTTTTTTATACATATCCGAAGAATACTCTTAAATTTGATTTTCAAAGTAGAACACTATGAGTAAGCAAAAACAACGACGAGAGGCTTTGGTCTATCATGCAAAACCCCAACCCGGTAAAATTAAGATTGTGCCGACCAAACCGTATGCCACCCAGAGAGATTTGGCCTTGGCCTACTCACCTGGGGTTGCAGAGCCTTGTCTTGAAATTGCTAAAGACAAAGCGAATGCCTATAAGTATACTTCTAAAGGTAATTTAGTGGCCGTTATTTCAAACGGTACCGCAGTTTTGGGGCTTGGTAATATTGGCCCTGAAGCTTCAAAGCCCGTAATGGAAGGGAAGGGACTGTTGTTCAAGATTTTTGCTGATATCGATGGAATTGATATTGAGGTAGATACCGAAAATGTCGATGAATTTGTTCAAACGGTCAAAATGATAGCTCCGACTTTTGGCGGCATCAATTTAGAGGATATCAAGGCTCCAGAAGCTTTCGAAATTGAAAAGAGACTTAAAGAAGAGCTTGATATACCTGTGATGCATGATGATCAGCACGGTACAGCCATTATTTCGGCTGCTGCACTTTTGAATGCCTTGGAACTTGCCGAAAAGAAAATTGATGAGGTTCAAATTGTAATCAGTGGTGCTGGCGCTGCCGCTGTTTCTTGTACCAAATTGTACAAAGCTTTTGGTGCTAAAGCAGAGAATATAGTTATGCTTGATAGCAAAGGGGTTATTCGTAAAGATGCCGAAAATCTATCTCCGGCTAAACTCGAGTTTGCTACCGATAAAGATTTGAGAACCCTCGAAGATGCTATGAAAGACAGCGATGTCTTTATTGGTCTTTCGATTGCCGATGTAGTAACACCTGAAATGTTGGTCTCTATGGCCGATAACCCTATAGTATTCGCCATGGCCAATCCGAATCCTGAAATCGATTATGATTTGGCCTGTAAGACGAGAAAGGATATTATCATGGCAACGGGCCGCTCCGATCATCCTAATCAAGTGAACAATGTGTTAGGTTTTCCTTTTATATTCAGAGGGGCTCTTGACGTAAGGGCGACCGGAATAAACGAGGCCATGAAAATGGCCGCTGTTAAGGCTTTGGCAGATCTGGCCAAGCAACCCGTGCCAGAACAGGTGAACATTGCCTACGGTGAAACCCGGTTAACATTTAATAATGAGTATATAATTCCTAAACCTTTTGACCAAAGGTTGATATCTGAAATTCCACCAGCGGTAGCAAAAGCTGCAATGGAAAGTGGTATCGCCCAACAACCTATTGAAGATTGGGATAAGTATAAAGAAGAATTGCTTCAGCGTTCAGGTAATGACAACAAGGTGGTTCGCTTATTGCACAATCGCGCTAAGTTGAACGCCAAACGTATTGTTTTTGCGGAAGCAGACCATTTAGACGTATTAAAAGCTGCCCAAATAGTTCATGAAGAGGGTATTGCAGAACCTATACTTTTAGGTAAAAAGGAAATTATTCTTGAACTTAAGAAAGAACTTGAATTTGATGCTGATATTGCGATAATAGACCCTTCATCCGACGAATTTGATGAAAAACACATACGATATGCGACCAAATTTTGGGAGAGCAGAAAGCGTAGTGGTACAACTTTGTACAGTGCGAAAATAAAAATGCGCGAGCGTAATTATTTCGGTGCTATGATGGTTTTGGAAGGTGATGCCGACGGAATGATTTCTGGGTATTCACGTGCCTATCCAACAGTAGTAAAGCCAATATTTGAAGTTATCGGTAGAGCTTCGAACGTTAAAAAAGTAGCTACGGTCAATATCATGATTACCGATATGGGCCCTCTATTTTTGGCTGATACCTCAATAAATATTGATCCATCCGCTGAAGAATTGGCCGAGATAGCACAGAATACGGCGAACGTCGCTTCAACATTTGGTTTCGACCCGGTTTTAGCATTGCTTTCTTATGCGAACTATGGTTCTTCTACGCATCCTAACGCGAAAAAAGTTCGAAAAGCGGTTGAAATTCTCCATGAGACAAACCCTCAATTGGTGGTCGATGGTGAAATTCAAACTGATTTTGCCCTTAATAAAGAATTGCTTCAGAGCCAGTTTCCGTTTTCAAAGTTGGCCGGTAGAAAGGTGAACACTTTGATTTTTCCTAATTTAGAATCAGCGAATATTACCTATAAGTTACTTAAAGAACTTAATAAGGCAGATTCTATTGGCCCGATTATGGTCGGTTTGCGAAGGTCTGTTCATATTCTACAGCTAGGTGCAAGTGTCGATGAAATGGTGAATATGACCGCAATTGCTGTAATCGATGCTCAAGAGCGCGAGAAGCGTAGAAAAGCAAAATCAGGTAAATAAATAGATTCGTAAAATAGTCCCGACCAAATGATACATCACCTTAAAGGTAGGCTTGTCGAAAAAACCCCGACATACGTTGTTGTCGAATGTGCTGGGGTGGGCTATTTCGTGAATGTCTCTTTACATACTTTTTCTAATTTACCTGATGGTGAGCATATAAGTTTGTATACTCATCTACAGGTAAAGGAAGATTCACATACCTTGTTCGGTTTCGTACAACGTTCAGAGCGCGAAATTTTTCGTTTGTTAATCTCGGTTTCAGGTATTGGTTCTAGCATTGCGCGAACTATGTTATCTTCTTTAGAGCCTGTTCAAATTAGAGACGCCATTGCAAATGGCGATGTGCCTACAATTCAATCTATTAAAGGAATCGGAGCTAAAACCGCACAGCGGGTAATTCTTGACCTTAGGGATAAAATTCTTAAAGTTTATGATATTGGCGAAGTTTCCACATCTACAAACAATACAAATAAAGAAGAAGCGTTATCTGCTTTAGAGGTTCTTGGTTTTGCTAGAAGACCTGCCGAAAAGGCAGTGGATAAAGTGCTTGCCCAAGACTCTTCTCTTAGCGTAGAGAACATTATAAAACTTGCGCTTAAAAATTTGTAACAAGTTTGAAAACAGGGGCCGAACTAATTCTTAAATCATCATTTAAGCTTATTCTCCTATACTCAGTTTTCTTTGTTTCTACGAGCATGGTGTTCGCTCAAGAAACAGAAGGTGAGGTAGTCGATGAGCAACAGGTAGACTCGGTCAAAACCGGTTTCTCGCTGGGGCGGCTTCGTATGGAGAACCCAGAAAGTATAGTTTCCAAGTACATTTACGACCCTAATTTAAAAATGTACGTCTACTCTGAAAAGGTAGGCGATTTTGATATTGGTTATCCGATAATTTTAACCCCTGAACAATATTATGAATTGGTTCAGCAAGAAGGCATAAAAGAATATTTTAAAGATAAGTCAGATGCTTTTTCGGGTAAGAAGGAGGGTAGTGAAGAGGCCCGTAAAAATCTACTGCCGAACTTCTATGTTAACAATAATTTTTTCCAGTCCGTTTTCGGGGGTAATACGATTGAGGTAATTCCTCAAGGTTCGGTTGCTATGGATTTGGGAGTTATTTGGCAGAAAAATGATAACCCCTCTTTATCACCAAGAAACAGAACGAACACATCTTTCGATTTTGATCAGCGTATTAGTTTAAGTATGCTGGGTAAGATAGGAGAGCGGCTTCAGGTTACTGCCAACTATGATACCGAAGCTACTTTTGATTTTCAGAATATCGTAAAACTTGATTATACCCCGACCGAAGATGATATCATACAATCCATTGAGGTAGGTAATATTTCTATGCCCTTGAACAGTTCGTTAATTCAGGGTTCACAGAGTCTTTTTGGGGTGAAAACACAGTTGCAATTCGGTAAGACTACTTTAACCGCAGTATTCTCACAGCAACAATCACAGAACAACACAGTAGTGGCCCAAGGTGGGGGTACGGTCGATGAATTTTCGGTTACGGCCCTTGACTATGATGAAGACCGTCACTTTTTCTTGGCTCAATATTTTAGAGATAATTACGATGAGGCACTAAATAATTACCCATATATTAAAAGTCAAGTGCAGATCACAAGGCTTGAAGTATGGGTGACCAATAGAAGCCAGCAGACCTTAAATGTGAGAAATATCGTGGGTATTCAAGATTTAGGGGAGTACGATCCCCTTTCGAGCGACCCCGATAATAAAAGAACGAGAATTTATAACAACGCTCCCGGTGGCTTTTTTAATATGAACACAGGTGGGCAACCCAATACTTTACCTCGAAACAATGCCAATGATTATGATCCAGGCCTGTTGGTTACAAACAACGGAGCCCTTAATTCAAATATTAGAGATGTAGCTACTGTTGAGCAGGGTTTTAGTGTCTCCGGTTATCAGCCCAATCAAGGCTTTGATTATGCATTTTTAGAAAATGCACGAAAATTGGAGCAAAGTCGAGATTATACCTTCAATACGCAGTTAGGTTATATTTCATTGAATCAGCGCTTGAGTAACGATGAGGTATTGGCGGTAGCGTTTCAATATACCTATAATGGTAACGTGTATCAGGTAGGTGAGTTCGCTAACGGGGGTCTTGATGCCACTACGGTTTCCGGAGCGGTCAACAATCCTATTATTAATAACAACACACTTATTCTTAAGCTTTTAAAAAGTAACATTACCAATGTCTCCGATCCTATTTGGGATTTGATGATGAAGAATATTTATGCGACGGGAGCTTTCCGCTTGAGTCAAGATGATTTCAAGATGAACATTCTCTATAGTAATCCGACACCAAGAAACTACATAACACCGGTCGATGATGCTACTTGGCCCGATGGTTTGCAAGATCGTATTCTTTTGAATGTATTCAATTTTGACCGACTTAACGCATATAATGATGTTCAGCCGGGTGGAGATGGTTTCTTTGATTTCATTCCAGGAACAACGGTAGATACACAAAACGGGCAAATTATATTCACTAAAGTCGAACCTTTTGGCGAATACCTTTATGAGCAATTGGGAGGTGGTGACTACGGAAACGAGAATAGCGACAACCCCAATCAAGAAAAGTATGTTTTTAGGGATATGTATGAGCTCACCAAATCAGCTGCGCTTCAAGACCCAGAAAAGAACAAATTTTTATTAAAAGGTAGGTATAAGTCTGAGGGAAGCAATGGTATACCGATCGGGGCATTTAATGTGCCTAGAGGCTCGGTACGTGTTACGGCCGGCGGTCGCCAGTTACAAGAGGGTATCGATTATACGGTAAATTATCAGGCCGGTACCGTTCAGATACTAGATCCCAGTTTAGAGGCTTCCAATACACCCATCAATATCTCGGTTGAGAATAATGCCGTTTTCGGTCAGCAAACAAGACGGTTCACAGGGGTGAACGTTGAACACCAGTTTAACGAAAATTTTGTGCTTGGTGCCACGCTATTAAATTTGAACGAACGGCCATTGACCCAAAAATCTAATTTTGGTATCGAGCCTGTGAACAATACGATATTCGGAGTTAATGGTAATTTTTCGACCGAAGTGCCATTTTTGACACGATTGGTGAATAAGCTTCCAAATATCGATACCGATGTACCTTCTAATATTTCTTTACGCGGAGAGGTTGCATGGTTAAAACCGAATTCTCCAAAAAATGCCGATTTTCAGGGGGAAACAACTACATATCTAGATGATTTTGAAGGGGCACAGTCGCTAATCGATGTAAGATCTTCATTGGGTTGGGCGATGGCAAGTACCCCTGTAGAATTTTTAGATAATCCTACACAAAAAGGTCTCGAAACCGGTTTCGGCAGGGCAAAATTGGCTTGGTACACTATTGACCCGGTTTTCTATACCAATCAAAGACCCGCCGGTTTAAATGATAGCGATATTTCATCTAACACTACCAGACGAATATTCGTAGATGAGGTTTTCCCGAAAGTGGAAATCGCCCAAGGTCAAACGCGGCAGCAGACGACTTTAGATTTGGCGTACTATCCTGAAATGAAAGGTCCGTATAATGCCAATGAAGATTTTGACAACACGGCGGCTGATCAAAAGTGGGGCGGTATCATGCGGTCACTTAGCAGTACTAATTTTGAACAGTCAAATGTTGAATTCGTCCAATTTTGGGTGATGGACCCCTATTTAGAGGGTACGGCGAATAGTACAGGTGAGCTAGTAATCAATTTGGGTAATATTTCAGAAGATATATTGGCCGATGGCCTCAAGCAATATGAGAACGGACTACCTGTAAACGGTGAAGGAAGTGTAAAGCCCGAAAACCCGATTTGGGGGCCTGTGCCTGCAACCCAAGCATTGGTTTATGCCTTTGATGTCGACGAGGGAGCTAGGCAACAGCAAGACTTAGGTTTTGATGGACTAAATGATGCAGGAGAAAGCGAAATTTACGGGGATATGAACGGTGCTGACCCTGCCCTGGACAACTATGAGTATTTCTTGCAACGCGACGGTGGCATTCTAAATCGATATTTGAATTTCAACAACCCTGAAGGAAACTCTCCCGTACAGGTGACCAATGACAATAGAGGTTCTACGACCCTGCCCGATGTTGAAGATATAGATCGTGACCTGACCATGAATACGGTAAATAGTTATTACGAATACCGAATTCCTATTAAACCAAATACTACTATTAATGACTTGTATGTAACCGATATTAGAGATTCATTGGTTTTATCAGGTAATCGTATTCCCGATGGTAGTACGGTAAGAACCCGATGGATTCAATATAAGATTCCATTGAACGACTTTACCGATGCCGTTGGTGGTATTACCGATTTTCGTTCGATAAGCAGTATGCGACTTTACATGACGAACTTCAATAGTGATGTTTTGTTGCGTTTTGCAACATTGGATTTAGTTCGTGGCGATTGGCGTACTTATATCAAGTCTCTTGATGAAGACGACCCAAATACAGCCGATGATGCCACTACTATGGATGTTAATGCGGTAAATATTCAAGAAAATGAAAATCGAACCCCGATACCGTATGTTTTGCCGCCAGGTGTTCGTCGCGAGCAATTGAACAATAATAATACGATTATACAGCAGAATGAACAATCGCTGTCGTTGGTGATAGAGAATTTAGAATCTCAAGATTCTCGTGGTGTTTTCAAAAACCTGAATATAGATGTAAGGCAGTATGAAAAGCTTAAAATGTTCATGCATGCCGAAAAGATATTGGAAAGTGATACCTATGATGTTGAAAATCCTCTGGTAGGTTTCTTGCGTGTTGGTACCGATTTTACCGAGAATTTTTATCAATTAGAGCTTCCTTTAGAGTTTACTTCTTTTAACGTAAATTCTGAAGAAGGGGTCTGGCCAGAGAATAATGAAATGGAAGTTATCTTAGATGATTTGAACAAAGTCAAGTCTGTTTGGATAACCGGAAGCGACCTCAGTGAAATACGCTACTTTGAAGTGATTAGTGGAGAAGTGGTTGCCGTCGATGAGTTTGCTCCAAGAACCCCGGGAACACTTAGGATCGGAATTAAAGGTAACCCGTCTTTAGGTAGTATACGTAGTATGATGGTCGGGGTCAAGAACGTGAGTGCTCTTCCTGCACGTGGTGAAGTTTGGTTCAACGAGCTTCGTTTAGCCGGCCTCGATAATGAAGGGGGGTGGGCAGCTATAGCGGCAGTTGATGCCAATATTGCTGATTTCGCGAATGTTTCCGCTACTGGAAGCACTAGTACTTCTGGTTTTGGTTCTATTGATCAAATGCCAAATGAAAGAGCTAGAGAAGATGCTATTACTTATGATTTGGTCACGAACGTAAATGTAGGTCAGTTGCTTCCACCAAGTTGGGGAATTCAAATTCCTTTCAACTACGGTATTTCCGAAGCATTGATAACTCCTGAGTTCGATCCTGTTTACGATGACCTGAAGTTGCAAGATAGAATTGATGCTGCCGAAACAGCCGAAACAGCAGACGATATTCAGGCACAGGCCGAAGATTATACCAAAAGAACCAGTCTGAATTTAATCGGCGTCAGAAAAGATAGGGGGGAGGAAGCTGAGGCTAATTTCTACGATATCGAGAATTTTACCTTTAACTATTCCTATAACGAAACCAATCATAGAGATTTTGAAATCGCCGCTCTCGAAGATAAGAGTGTGTTGGCCGGCATGGTTTATAATCACAACTTCGAGCCTCTTGAAGTGGCTCCGTTCGCAAAAAATGATTCCCTTTTTACAGGTAGATATTTGCAATGGTTAAAAGAATTGAACTTGAATCTTTTGCCTACCAGCGTATCGGTAAATTCTAATTTCGACCGACAGTTCAATCAGCAGCGCTTTAGAGATGTTGTAGAAGAGGGTGTTGATAAATTAGAACTGCCAACCCTTCGCCAGCGTAACTATTTGTTCAATTGGCAGTATGCCGTTAATTATAGCTTGACCAAATCATTACGAGTGAATATGTCGGCTAGTAACAACCATATTGTACGTAATTACCTGGAAAATCCATCAAATCCTAATTCTGAAATTGATCAGACTTTAGGACTTTGGGATGGTTTTTGGGATCTAGGTGAGCCGAATCGACATGCACAACAGTTAGAAATTAATTACGAAATACCATTCAGCAAAATACCGGTACTTGATTTCATCAACTCTCAATACAGTTATACGAGTAACTTCGACTGGCAGCGTGGGGGCGATGCTTTGAACCTTGCTATTGCTGAACAGCAGAATTCAACAAATGTAGTTTCGGTGAATACGGTGCAAAACGCAAGTACCCACAATTTAACGGCGAACTTGAACATGCAGAAGTTCTATGATATGATAGGGCTTAAAAAGCGCAGCGGAAAATCAAATGCAAGTACCGCGCCCGTTCGAAAAGATAAGGCGGGTAACCCTGTGAAAGGAAGCGAAAAAATGAAAGGTAAGACCAGCGGTCTATTCAATACGGCGGTAGACGTATTGACCATGGTCAAAAGACTTAACGTGAACTACAATGAAAGTAGCGGTAAGGTATTGCCTGGTTATACCCAATCGGTCGGCTTTGTCGGGTCACTTAAACCTTCTTTAGGTTTTGTTTTCGGTAGTCAGGCCGATGTACGTTTTGATGCCGCTCGTAAAGGCTGGTTAATCGGTTTTAACGAATTTAACGAGCAGTATATAGAGAATGTGAATAAACAGCTGAGTATAACGGCGACTGCACAACCTCTTAAAGACCTAACAATAGATTTATCTGCGGATCGTCAGTATTCCAATAGTTATCAAGAAAATTACGATGTAGACTTGTGGTCACAAGATATAAATCCGTTGGGCAATGAATACGGTAATTTCAGTATATCTACCTCTATGATCGGAACGGTTTTCGGCAAAAGTGATGAGTTCGACTCTGAGACCTTTCAAGAGTTTAAAGAGAACCGTATTATTATCGCAAACAGATTAGAAGCCGACCGCGGCAATAAGTCAGAAGGCGTAATTGATGATGATAATTTCCCGGATCGTTACGGTAAGACACAACAAGATGTATTGCTTCCGGCTTTCTTTGCGGCCTATACCGGTCAAGATGCCGAACGTGTTAATTTAGATGCTTTTAGAAAGATTCCTATTCCAAATTGGAACATTAAGTACACGGGATTAATGCGCAACAAGTGGTTCAAGAAAAAATTCCAACGTTTTTCGGTGAGCCATGGGTATAGAGCGGCATATAGTATCAATTCATTTCAGACCAACTTAGAAAAAGTTCAATTGGGCCCTAATGCGGTCGATCCAGAAACTCAAGATTTAATGCCAGACCTGTTATTGAACAATGTGGTGCTTAACGATGAGTTCAACCCCTTGGTACGTCTCGATTTTGAGATGAAAAATTCGGTCAGTGTGTTGGCTGAAATGCGTAGCAGTCGTATTCTTGCACTGAGCTTTGATAACAACTTGATGACAGAGACGAATGGTGATGAGTATACTCTTGGCCTTGGTTATCGCTTTAAAGATGTAAAGTTCGTTACCAATATCGGCGGCAATAAAACCCGATTGAAAGGTGACTTGAATCTGAAGGCAGATTTGACCTTACGCGATAACATCACTATAATTAGAAATCTTGATATCGACAATAATCAAATTACTTCGGGTCAAAACCTATTATCGATTAAGTTTACGGCAGATTATGCGCTGACGAAAAACTTGAATGCACTATTTTTCTACGATCACTCTTTTTCAAAATTTGCAGTTTCGACAGCATTTCCACAAACTACTATAAATAGTGGCTTTACCTTAAGGTATAACTTCGGAAATTAATCGAAAGCTTAGAATGTGCCCGTTCAGCATATTTTTTTGAAAACCGCTGGGGAATCCTTTACATTTGCGGCAATCAAAAAGGATATTATGAACATTCCATCAGAATTAAAATATACGAAAGACCACGAGTGGGTTAAGATAGAAGGTGATATCGCAACTGTCGGTATTACAGATTTTGCACAGAGTGAGTTGGGCGATATCGTATATGTAGAAGTGGAGACACTTGATGAAACTCTAGATCAAGAAGAGGTTTTTGGCACTGTTGAGGCGGTGAAAACGGTTTCTGATTTATTTCTTCCCTTGAGTGGTGAAATCATTGAATTTAATGAAGGTTTAGAAGATGCGCCTGAAAGCGTAAATTCTGATCCTTATGGAGATGGTTGGATGATCAAGATTAAAATGAGTGATTCTACTGAAGTAGAAGGCCTAATGTCGGCCGATGATTACAAAGAGCTCATTGGTGCTTAAAAAAAGAAAATACACTTTAGCATTTATAAGCTGGATGGTATTTGTTACTTTTTCCAGCTTATCTTCATTTAAAGATACCGAGACCCCAGGCATAGATATTCCACATTTAGACAAAGTAGTGCACTTTACTTTTTATTTTGTGGCTTCGATTTTAGCGGCTTTCTTCATAAGAGAGCTGAGCCAAGGTAAATATCCTTTTAATAAGGCTCTTGTGATATCTGCATTCGGCGCGATAGGGTTTGGTATAATTATTGAGGTATTACAAATGACATTAACTACTGATAGACAGGGTGATATATTTGATGCGTTGGCCAATAGTTTAGGTGCATTGGGGGGTATGCTCGGGTTAAAGCTTCTGTTTTCTAAAGTAGAGCGGTTAAAATGGAAAATTTAATTGCTTTTTAAAGGAATTATTAAGTAAATTAGCGAACATTAAAATCAAATATTATGGAACCGAAAAAGAATCCGAAAGCAGATGTAGGCCGTAACAGTAGCCTTTATTTTGTTATAGGACTGGCACTGACCATGGCTTTGGTGTATGGTGCATTAGAGTGGAAAACGTACGATGAGACCAATGATTACGATATTTCTATGAATGTTGATGATGATTTGGACGAAGAAGTTCCGATGACAGAACAGATTAAGACTCCACCACCACCACCGCCACCGGCTGCACCCGAGATTATTGAGGTTGTTGAAGATGAAGAGGAAGTAGAAGAAACCGTTATCGAATCTACCGAGACTAGTCAAGAAGAAGAGATTATTGAAGTAGAAGACGTTGAGGTGGAAGAAGAGGTAGAAGATGTAGACGTTCCTTTTGCGGTTATTGAAGATGTGCCTATTTTTCCTGGTTGTGAGAATGAGTCGGATAAGAGAGCTTGTTTTCAACAAATGATGCAAAAACATATTGGTAAAAACTTCCGTTATCCTGAAATTGCCCAAGAAATGGGAGTTCAAGGTAGGGTAAGTGTTATGTTTACCATTCAAAAAGACGGTAGCATCGGTAACGTTAGAATGCGTGGCCCTGATAAGAATTTAGAAAAAGAGGCTGCTCGTATTATTGGTAAGCTTCCCAAAATGACTCCAGGTAAGCAAAGAGGTAGACCGGTAAGGGTTCCATTTAGTATTCCGATTACCTTTAAGCTTCAATAGAAACATATTGCACCTCTATAAAGGTGTTTCAAAATATATAATCCCATTTACGCGACAGTGTAGATGGGATTTTTTCTTTCCACATAATCATGGTGCTTAACGTCGGTATATTAAAGATGGTCAATTCGTTGCAAAAAAAGGTGTTGCAGCGTATCTTTGCTGTCCGAAAAAAGAAAAATGAAAACTGCTGTAAATACGGCTTCTAATCCCACATTGACATTGGTAATAGCCGATTTTAAGGAAATTACCAAGGCACGATTGGCAATCAGTGTGGTATTCTCGTCTGTGGCCGGGTATCTGTTGGGGGCTTATCAGGTTGATGTTTTCTCTCTCTTTCTCTTGGCTTTTGGCGGTTACTGCATGGTAGGTGCCTCGAATGCCTATAACCAAATTATTGAGCGGGATCTCGATGCTTTGATGAATCGAACGAAGAATAGGCCGATACCTGCTGGTCGAATGTCGGTTAATCAAGCCCTGACTATTGCTGTTTTACTGACCATTTTAGGCATAGTCACCCTATATATGTTGAACCCGAAAACAGCTATGTTCGGGGCCATCTCAATATTTTTGTACACCAGCTTGTATACCCCGTTAAAAACCAAAACTCCTTTAGCAGTGTTTGTAGGTGCTTTGCCTGGGGCTATACCTTTTATGTTGGGGTGGGTGGCCGCTACGAATGAGTTTGGTATAGAGCCAGGTACATTGTTCATGATTCAGTTTTTTTGGCAATTCCCCCATTTTTGGGCTTTAGGGTGGATGTTGGACGATGATTATAAAAAAGGCGGTTTTAAAATGTTGCCTACAGGTAAAAAAGACAAGGGTACGGCACTACAAATAATTATGTACACCATTTGGATGTTGGTTATTTCGGTTGTTCCTGCTTTTGGCATAACGGGTAGGTTAGTTTTATCGATACCTGCGGCCGTGATAATATTTTTAATGGGTATGGTGATGCTGGTTTTCGCTTTCAAACTATATGAGAAACGAGACAATGTAACCGCAAGAAAACTAATGTTGGCAAGTGTTAGCTATATTACCCTGATGCAAATTGTTTTTGTAATAGATAAGTTTATTTAGATTAATGGATTTAACTCAAGGTACGCTAAAGGAAAAAAACGACCGAGCTAAGAAAATGATGCTTTGGTTTGGTATTGTGAGCTTGATTATGGGCTTCGCAGGGTGGACAAGTGCTTACATCGTAAGTAGTTCGCGTGAAGATTGGATCGCTGAGCTTCAACTACCAAGTTCATTTTTTATAAGTACAGCGGTCATAATCATTAGTAGCTTTACTTATTTATTCGCCAAAAGGTCAATTCAAGAGAACAACACAAAGATGACCACCAATTGGCTATTGGTGACTCTTGGCCTAGGCATTGTTTTTATAGTAATGCAGTTTAATGGGTTTTCTCAAATGGTTGCTGAGGGTTATTACTTTACGGGCCCTACAAGTAATATCAAGTTGTCATATATATTCTTGATCGCAACGGTTCACATAGTTCACGTTGTTGCGGGCATAATCTCTTTATCGGTCGTATTATATAGTCAGTTAAAGGGTAAGTATTCTGCTCAAGAGCACTTAGGGTTAACCTTGGGAGCTACATTTTGGCATTTTTTAGACCTCTTATGGGTTTATTTAATGGGCTTTATGTATTTCGTTGGATAATAAATTAAAATAATGTTGGTTTTCCTTAACAATCGGCTTTCGTTTCAGGGGAGAAAACTATAAATTTGTGCAAATTTTAACCATACTTTATAATAAATGGATTCTACGGTAACAACTGGTACGGGTGAAGAAAACGTCTGGGGAGGTGGTAATCAACCTCTAGGGGCAAGTTATGGCAAAATGATGATGTGGTTTTTCATTGTTTCCGATGCCTTGACTTTTTCTGGTTTTTTGGCCGCATATGGCTTTTCTAGATTTAAATTTATTGAGACCTGGCCTATTGCGGACGAGGTGTTCACACACGTACCGTTTTTTCATGGAAATTACCCCATGATTTACGTGGCTTTCATGACCTTCATCTTGATTATGTCTTCTGTGACTATGGTTTTGGCGGTAGATGCTGGCCATAAAATGAAGCAGAACGCTGTAATCTGGTATATGTTCTTAACTATTATCGGCGGTGCTATCTTTGTTGGTTCACAAGCTTGGGAGTGGGCTACTTTCATTAAAGGTGATTATGGTGCTATCGAGACCAAAGGAGGTAGAATACTTCAATTCGTAGATGCTGAAACCGGTGAACGTGCTGCATTGGCCGATTTTTCAAAGATAATTCCGAGTGAGAGAACCGAGCATGAACGCAAAAATGGGGTATGGTTTTATGATGAAGGTTCTAGGCCGAGCTTTTCTTTAGATGAGGTTCGTGAAGGTTTTTTAGCCAACCCAAGTATTCTTATACGAACTGAGGCAATTTTACAGGAAGGTGAGAAGTCAGGTGAGAAAACTTTGTTGACCAGAGAGCAATCCTTAGAAAAAATTAAAGATGGAAAAATCGTTGTTCAAGGAGCAAATCTTGTCAGAAATGAATATGGTAGTCGGTTATTTGCAGATTTCTTTTTCTTTATAACCGGGTTTCACGGTTTTCACGTATTCTCAGGGGTGGTTATCAATGTAATCATATTTTTCAATGTTATATTAGGAACTTATGAGCGAAGAGGCCATTACGAAATGGTTGAGAAGGTTGGCCTTTACTGGCACTTTGTAGATTTGGTATGGGTATTTGTATTCACATTCTTCTATCTGGTTTAATTAGTCAAGTCTAACGATTATAAAGAAATATTGAAATAATGGCACACGATCAGAAACTTGAAATCTTTAGAGGGCTCTTGAAATTTAAGAGCAATACCCAAAAAATTTGGGGTGTACTTATTTTTTTGTCCATAGTAACGGCAGTAGAGGTGGTATTGGGTATCTATAAACCCCATGCCTTAACTCATTCTTACTTTTTAGGGATGAAGTTGCTGAATTGGATATTTATTATTCTAACATTGGTAAAAGCATATTACATCGCTTGGGATTTTATGCACCTACGTGATGAGAAAACGGCATTGAGAAGGGCCATTGTCTGGACACCGATTTTCTTGGTAGCCTATTTGGTATTTATTCTTTTGTTCGAAGCAGACTACGTATATAACGTTTATAAGGACGGCTTTATCAAGTGGAATTTCTAAGTCTTGATTTAGTATAAATTAACAGCTTACTAAGACGGTTTCACGACCGTCTTTTTTATTTTTGTACCCGCTGATTTCTGGTAATATCTAATCATTTGATGAAAAAGACCATTGTTCTTGTTATACTTTTCATATTTCCTATAGTGGCTTACCTTTTCTTTGCCTCAGGAGTCAATAATTTTGGTAAACTGCCTATTCTTACCGAAAATATTGAGGAGGTAAACCAAACTGATAAACCCGTTATTCTTAAAGATAAGATTACTATTTTGGGTTTCTTGGGTAATGACCTCCTCACAAAAAAAGGAAATGCCTCTAATCTTAATGAGAAAATCTATAAACGGTTTTTTGAGTTCAAAGATTTTCAGTTTGTAATGGTAGTCGGTGAGAATAATGAGGAGAAAATAAAAGAACTGAAGAAAGAGTTAGGTAAATTCAGTGATGTATCAAAGTGGCATTTCGTTCAAATGACCAAGAATGAAATTTCAACTTATTTTTCTTCCTTGAATACAGGTATGGCCCTTGCTGAAGATTTAAGCTCTCCCAATGTTTTTATTATTGATAAAGATTTGAATTTAAGGGGAAGAACAGATGATGTAGATGAGACCGTAAAATACGGTTATAATACAAGTTCAGTGGCCGATTTAAATAATAAGATGGTAGATGACGTTAAAATTATATTGGCTGAATATCGGTTGGCATTAAAGAAAAATAATGCAACCCGATAACTATCACCATTAGTTTAAAGAACAAGAAGAATTAATTCTGTGAAAAAGAATAAATATACATACGTTTGGGTTTCTCTGATTATATTGATTTTCGGTATTATTTTCATTCCGAGAATAGTTGATAGGGTAAATACCGGAACTATTGTGGAGAACGACCGCATGAACGTAAAGGATAATTCGGGCGAGTTGGCCTATGTATTGTCTGATGGTAAAAAGCGTCGGGTTCCTTCTTTTGAGTTCTATAATCAAGACAGTTTGGTGATTAGCGATGGTGATTACCGGGGGAAGGTATTTGTTGTAGATTTTTTCTTTACCAGCTGCCCCTCTATCTGTCCGTTAATGACTGAAAACTTAGTTGCCTTGCAGAATGAATTTCAAGCTGAAAACAATTTTGGTATTGCTTCTTTTTCGATTACCCCGAATGTAGATACACCTTCTGTTTTAAAGGCCTATGCCGAGAAGAACGGAGTTACCCATTTAGATTGGCATTTTATGACTGGTGATCGCAAAAAAATCTATCGATTGGCTAATGAAGGCTTTAATATTTTTGCGGCTGAAAAGTCAGATGCGCCTGGAGGCTTTGAGCATTCCGGTCTTTTTGCATTGGTAGATAAGAATGGGTATTTGAGGTCTCGGGTAGATGATTTCGGTAACCCTATAATTTATTATCGTGGGGCGATTACTGAAAACCAAGGTGAGAATGACCATGGCGAAAAAGAACAGATTTCTATTCTAAAAGAGGATATAAAAAAGTTGTTAGAAGAATAATGGATAGTCATAGTGTTTCAGTAAAGGAGAAAAAGTTTAACAAACTGATTACAGTAGTGTCTATCGTAGTGCCAGTTGTTGTTGCACTATTGTTTGGTGTAAAGATTCCAGATGTTGAGCGTTTGGGTTTTCTGCCGCCCATTTACGCCTCGATTAATGGTTTGACTGCCTTGATACTCTGTTGTGCAGTATGGGCGATACTGAAAGGCAAAAAAAAATTGCACCAATTTCTGATGAATATTTGTATCGGGCTATCGTTGCTTTTTTTGGTGATGTACATTGCTTATCATATGACTTCGGAGTCCACTACTTTTGGCGGTGAGGGTATGATCAAATATATTTATTATTTCATTCTGATTACCCATATTCTTCTGTCGGTAGCCATTATCCCTTTGGTTTTAAAGACCTATTCCTTTGCTTATTTAGAAAATTTTGAAAGACACAGAAAGTGGGCTTCGATAACCTTTCCTTTATGGCTTTATGTTGCAATTACCGGGGTTGTGGTCTACTTGTTGATAGCTCCCTATTACCCAGTTTAAGTTTAAAATAGTTTAAATAATGAAACGCTCTTTTAATATTTTCATATTCGCACTTCTACTTACATCGCCGCAATTCATAGAGGCGCAGTGTGCTATGTGTAGAGCGGTTCTAGAAAGCAATGGCAATACCGATGTTGCCGAAGGTGTAAATAATGGTATTGTATACCTGATGGCGATACCTTATATATTGGTTGCAGGTCTTTTCTACTTTATTTATAAAAAGATGAGGCCCAAGGCCTCAAGAAAAATTTAACATTTCTTTTAGTAGTTTATCTGTAACAATACGATTTCTGAACAGTCTTATAGATGCACGATTTCCCCTAGTCGTGTTCATCAATCAATAAATCAATCACATGTTCGACATCGAAAGGTGGCAAGAAATCTTTGATACAATCCGTAAAAATAAGCTACGGACGTTTCTCACGGGACTCTCCGTTGCTTCGGGAATTTTCATACTCGTTATTTTATTGGGTTTTGGTCAAGGTTTCAGAAATGGAATCGCCAACGAGTTTGCACAAGATGCGGCCACGAGCGTATGGGTTTGGCCGGGTACGACTACTAAAGAGTACAAAGGGCTGAACCCTGGTAGAAATATAGAGCTCCGAAATTCTGACTATGAATTTTCTGCTGAACTTTTAAAAGATGATATCGAACTAAAATCTCCCAGAATTTTTGTTCGTAACGTTGCGGTTAATTATGGTAATGAAGCTTTGGTTTATGGGGTTCAGGGGGTTTCCTATCAATTTCAGCAAATTGAGAACGCTAAAATGTCCGAAGGCAGGTTTATCAGTTATCAAGATGAAGTTAATACTGCCAAAGTTGCCGTTATCGGCAATAAAATAGCGAAAGATGTATTTCACGAAGTGGAAACTCCTATGGGCGAATTTATCGAGATTTCTGGTATCCCCTTTAAAATTATCGGTTTGTTCGGTGAAACCGAAGATCGTGAAGAAGAGCGAATTTTTATTCCGAAGAGCACGGCACAGCGAGTTTTTAATGGAGGTGATCGTGTCAATAATTTGGCGTACACCTTACCCATGGCAGAAAACTTTGATGAAGCCGTAGCCAACTCCATAAGGTTCAAGAGCAATCTACTTTCATATCTACAGCAAGCCCATACAGTCGCACCTGATGATACTAATGCCATCTTTGTCTGGAGTGCCCTTGAAGAGGCAAAGCGGTTTTATAGCCTTACCGACAATATTAAGCTGTTCTTTTGGTTCGTGGGTATCTGTACCATAATTGCAGGTGTTGTGGGTGTTAGTAACATCATGTTGATAGTGGTACGCGAACGCACCAAAGAAATCGGAATCAGAAAGGCGTTAGGGGCCAAACCATGGTCGATAGTAGGTATGATTCTTCATGAATCGATATTTATTACCGCAATTTCGGGATTCACGGGTCTCATTCTTAGTATGGCACTATTAGAAATTGCGGGCCCACATATCGAGGTAGATTATGTAATGAACCCCTCGGTCAACTTTCCTGTCGCAGTATCAACGGTTTTTGTTCTAATTCTTGCGGGCGCAATTGCCGGTTTTTTTCCGGCATGGAGGGCTGCCAATATTCATACCATTGATGCACTTAGAGATGAATAAGTTGAAAAGAGTAGACTCTTAATTTCAAAGAATATGTTCAATAAAGATAGATGGAAAGAAATTTTAGAGGTTTTGACCGGTAATTGGTTCAGAACTGTTCTTACTGCTTTTGGGGTCTTCTGGGGTATTTTTATTCTCATTATTCTGTTGTCTGCGGGAAAAGGTCTTGAAAACGGTATAATGCAAGATTTTGGTGATATCGCAACGAACACCATGTTCATGTGGTCAAGAGCTACTACAAAAGCTTATAAGGGCCTACCAAAAGGGCGAAGTTTTCTTTTTAAGACCGAAGATGTGCAGGCTATTCGAGATAAGGTGCCCAATCTTCGTTTTATATCACCCAGAAATCAATTAGGCGGTTTTGGGGGAGCCAATAATGTGGTTCGAGGGTTGCGTACAGGGGCTTATAATGTCTACGGTGATTATCCTGAGATTATCAAGCAAGACCCAATGAGTATTATCGACGGGCGGTTTATCAATTACAGCGACATTAATGAAAAAAGAAAGATTGCCATAATTGGGGAAGGTGTCAAGAATGGTCTTTACGATAAAGGTGAAGACGCATTGGGCACTTACATTAAGATTCAAGGCGTGAATTTTTTGGTCGTTGGGGTTTATAAGAAGAAAAGTAACGACGGCGATGGGGAAGAAGGCCAGAAACAAATTTTTGTGCCTTTTACTTCTTTCTCTCAGGCTTTTAATCGTGGTACCGATGTAGGGTGGATGGCAATAACTGCTAACGACGGCACCTCTATTACGAGTATCAAAAATAATATTATGGGTGTGGTCAAAGAAAATCACAAAGTGCACCCTGATGATCAAAGGGCGGTTGGTCATTTCGACCTTTACGAGCAATTTCAAAGGGTACAAAGTTTGTTCGGGGCACTTCGGTTCGTTGCCTATTTCGTGGGGATTTTGGTATTGCTTTCCGGGGTGATAGGTGTAAGTAACATTATGCTTATCGTAGTAAAGGAACGTACCAAAGAAATCGGTATCCGACGGGCTTTAGGAGAAGATCCTTGGTCTATAAAACTTCAGATTTTAATGGAATCCATTTTTCTGACGATTATTTCGGGTATGGCAGGTATTACCTTGGGAGCTCTTTTTATCTATGGTATCAATACCTTATTAGACATGAACGGCCCGGTAGATATGTTCGCCAATCCTAGTGTTGGGCTTGGTGTGGTCATAGGGGCATTGGCCATATTAATAATTTCAGGTCTTTTCGCTGGTTTTATTCCCGCTCAAAGTGCTATAAAAGTAAGGCCGATAGATGCTTTGCGAACCGAGTGAGGGCTAACCATAATTACAACAACTTAGAAAACAAAATAGAATTATAAGTACTAAACATCAATCAACATGAAAAAGACTGTAACCAGAATAATACTAATACTCATTGTGGTCACTTTTGGTGGGGCTATGTACTATTTGTACAAGAAGAATGCGGAAGACCCTATCACCTATGAAACCGAGCAGGCTTCTAAGAAAACGATAGTCAAAAAGACCATGGCAACGGGTAGTATTCTTCCTTTAGAAGAAGTACTTATCAAGCCCAATATTTCAGGGGTAATTGAAGAGGTTTTTGTTGAGGGTGGCGATTTTGTTAAATCGGGCGATTTGTTGTGTCAAATTAAGGTGGTGCCTAATCTATCGGCATTGAACGACGCCAGAAATTCCATTGATGAAGCTAAAATTAATTTAGATGATCAGCTGAGAAACTTAGATCGTCAAAAGTCCCTATTTGGTAAAGGGGTGATTTCCAAAGTTGATTTAGAACGTGCTCAGGTTTCATATGATCAAGGTAAACAGGCCTATGCAGCTGCCAATAAAAGATATGAAATTGTTAAAACGGGTACCGCCCGAGGTTATGGCAATGCGGCCAATACTCAAATTAGGGCTACGGTCAGCGGTATGGTGCTAGAAGTGCCTGTTGAGGTGGGCAACCAAGTTATCGAAAGTAACAACTTTAACGAGGGTACTACCATAGCAGCTATTGCAGACGTAGACAAAATGATTTTTGAGGGAAAGGTAGACGAAAGTGAAGTTGGCAAAATTAAAGAAAACCTGCCGCTTGAAATTACGGTCGGCGCCTTAGAGGGCAAAATATTTGATGCGGTATTGGATTATATAGCCCCAAAGGGAAATGAAGAGAACGGTGCCATTCAATTTGAGATTAAAGGAACTTTGGAGAAACAGGACTCTGTTTTTATTCGTGCCGGGCTAAGTGCCAATGCTTCCGTGATTTTGGCAAAGGCCGACAGTGTGCTGGCTATCAAAGAAGCTCTTGTGCAGTATGATGGTGAAACCAAGAAGCCTTATGTTGAAATTGAAAATGCCGGACAGCAATTTGAGCGAAAAGATATCGAGTTGGGAATCAGCGATGGTATTTACGTCGAGGTTAAATCTGGAATAGAAGCTCAAGATAAAATCAAGGTTTGGAACGCAATTGTCAAAGACGAAAATATGGGAGGATAATTATTTAACACAATATTTAGATATTATCATGTAACAATTCAACAACTTGAAGGTCAAATTGATGAATTGGCTTTCAAATCAAATAACAACTAACAAAACTTCAGATGATTGAAATCAAAGAGCTTCACAAATCTTATAAGATGGGAGCTAATTCGCTTCATGTTCTCAAAGGATTGAATTTTAGTATCAAAGAAGGTGAACTTGTGGCTATCATGGGTTCTTCGGGTTCCGGGAAGTCTACTTTGTTGAATATTTTAGGAATGCTAGATGAAGCCGACACTGGTGATTATACTTTGGACGGGGTGCCTATCAAAAACCTTAACGAAACAAAGGCGGCGAAATACCGAAATAAATTTTTAGGCTTCATTTTTCAGTCTTTCAACCTTATCAATTACAAGAGTGCCATGGAAAATGTGGCACTTCCCTTATACTACCAAAAAGTACCTAGAAAGCAAAGAGAAGAGAAAGCTCTTAAGTATTTGACCCAAGTGGGGCTAAAAGAGTGGGCCGAACATCTACCCAATGAATTGTCCGGAGGGCAGAAGCAACGTGTAGCCATAGCACGGGCCATGGCGGCGGAACCTAAGGTGCTTTTGGCAGATGAGCCTACCGGAGCCCTAGACAGTAAGACTTCTTATGAGGTTATGGATTTGATTCAGAACATCAATGATCAAGGCAATACCATTCTAGTGGTTACCCATGAAGAAGATATCGCGCAAATGTGCAAACGTATTGTGCATTTAAAAGATGGGGTTATTGTCGAAGATAAAAAAGTAGAACAGGTTAGGGCCGCACAATATGTTCAGTAGAGATAATTGGAAAGAGATTTTCGAGACTATTCAAAAGAATAAGCTCCGTACTTTCTTATCGGGATTCACCGTAGCGTTGGGTATACTCATTTTTGTAGTTCTTTTCGGTTTCGGTAATGGTCTCATCAACACATTTGATGACTTCTTTTCCGATGATGCGACCAATGTTTTTATGGTGTTTACCGGGCGAACCACAATGCCGTATAAAGGCTATAAGGCCAATAGAACTATTGAGTTCGATAATTCTGATATACAAGATATCGAAAAGAATTTCCCTTTATTTCTTGAATACATAAGTCCACGAATAATTAGACAAGACACAGTTGCCTATAAAAATGAGTCAAATAGTTATTCTACCTGGGCCGTGGGTCCTTCTCATCAGTTTAGCCAAATGACCATTATGATGAAAGGTCGTTATCTCAATGTCATGGATATAGAGAACAAGACCAAGAATGCGGTTATCGGTAGATTGGTAGAGCAAGATTTGTTCGGTGCTAAAAACTCCATAGGTAAATATATAGATGTAGGGGGAAGTTCTTATAAGGTCATAGGTGTTTTTCAAGATGATGGGGGTGATCGGGAAGAGCGTAATATTTTTATACCCTATACCACCCAGCAGCTTATTGAAAAAAATACTGATAAGGTAGATGCAATGGTCATAGGCTTTAAGCCGTCGATTGGGTATGCCGGTGCAATGGCTTTTGAGAAGAGCCTGGATAAGTTCATTCGAGAGAAAAAATATATTAATCCGCAAGATCAGAACGGTATTTTTATTCGAAATGTGGCAGACCAATTGAAGCAGAACCAGCAGTTTGCCAGAGTGTTACAAATTATAGTTGCTTTCGTAGCTTTCGGTACCATAATAGCCGGTATTATTGGTATCAGTAATATTATGGTCTTCGTGGTGAAAGAGCGCACCAAAGAGTTGGGTATAAGAAAGGCATTGGGTGCTACCCCGAAAACCGTAATCAGTACAATTTTATTAGAATCAGTTTTTATTACTACAATTTCCGGTTTTGTGGGTATGCTCATTGGTATTGCAATTTTAGGTTCAATGGGCGAAAAACTAGAAGATTTCTTTATTACTAACCCCTATATAGATTTACCCATGGCAATTTTTGCCACCATAGTACTTATTATTTTTGGTGCTATTGCAGGTTATGTTCCGGCAAGACGGGCAGCCAATATAAAGCCGATAGTGGCATTAAGAGACGAATAATATGCGATTTATATTCGATAGAAATACATGGCAAGAGATTTTTGGATCGATCAGTAAGAATAAGGTTCGAACAATTATCACCGTGGTCGGGGTTTTATGGGGTATATTTATTTATATAGCCCTTTCAGGGGCTGCCAAGGGTATGGACAATGGCTTCGAGAGCATGTTCGAACGTATTGCCAAGAACAGTATGTTCGTTTGGGCCCAGAATACGAGTATGCCATACGAGGGTTTCAAGACGGGCAGACCAATGCAATTGAAAATAGGGGATGCCTCTATGATCGAGAATCGTATTCCGGAAGTAGAATTCATAGCACCTAGAAATGTAAGAGGGTTCTTTGGATCAACGCCACCATCGATTGGTCGGAACAATAAAGTGGGTAGTTACCCCTTGTTCGGTGATTACCCTACGTTTACCAAAATTGCACCGAAAAAAATATATGATGGGGGCAGGTTTATTAATGACGAAGATATTTCGCAAGCTCGAAAAGTGGCAGTTATAGGAGAGCGCACGGAAAAAGAGCTTTTTGATAAAGACGAAGAAACAATAGGCGGCTACATTAAAATCGATGATGTTTTTTTTCAGGTCGTAGGCATACATAAATTTGACCAAAGTGGGGGTTTTGGTGGTG
This sequence comes from Pseudozobellia sp. WGM2, assembly GCF_017810075.1. Classification (GTDB taxonomy): domain Bacteria; phylum Bacteroidota; class Bacteroidia; order Flavobacteriales; family Flavobacteriaceae; genus JADNYK01. Next base: position 131,382 of record NZ_JADNYK010000007.1, on the reverse strand, counting down.
ACGGCGATATTTTTATTCCCTTTACAACATTTAAAAAGCTGTATAACACAGGTGAAGAGGTAGGTTGGTTTTCGATTGCCGCTTATGACGATGTCGATGTGGTAGAGGTAGAAAAAAACATCATTAACCTTCTAAAGAATATCCATCAGGTTCATCCCGATGATGATCGGGCATTTGGTTCTTTTAATCTGGGTGAGCAGTTCAATAAAATCGTGGGTTTTGCCAATGGCATTACATTTCTTTCCCTAATCGTCGGAATTGCTACCATTTTGGCGGGGGTTATCGGTATCGGTAATATCCTCTTAATTTCCGTAAAAGAAAGAACAAAAGAGCTTGGGGTACGTCGTGCATTGGGCGCGACCCCTGCAGAAGTGCGAAATCAGATTATCTTAGAATCAGTATTCTTGACCGTTATAGCAGGTGTTATGGGCATCATTCTAGGTGCTCTTACACTTTCAATGATCAATAGCTTTACCCAAGATATCGATTTCCCCTATACGAACCCTACAGTGCCTATACCCTATGTTTTGGGTGCACTTGCCATAATGGTCGTGTTAGGAACTTTGATAGGCCTTATACCCGCTCAAAGGGCAGTAAGTATAAAACCTATCGATGCCCTTAGGGAAGAATAACCTGATTTAGGTAACAAAAACAGAAACAACTATACCAATAGACAAACACAACTTAGAAATGAACAAGATCGTAAAGTATGTTTTAATCGGATTGCTAGTATTGGGTGCTCTTTGGGCCGCCGTATTCTTCATTAAATCGAATAGTAAAGAAGCAATCACATACGAAACCCAGAACCCTTTTATAAGCAATATTGAGAAAAAAACAGTAGCTACGGGTAAGGTAATTCCTGAAGATGAGATTGAGATCAAACCACAAATTTCAGGTATAATCCAAAAGATTTTTCTTGAGGAAGGGCAGAAAGTTAAGTCCGGAGATTTAATTGCCACTATTAAGGTGGTACCAAATGAGCAGTCGCTCAACCAATCTCGTGGGCGGGTAAGAAATGCCGAATTGGCTTTAAACAATATTAAAATCGAATATGACCGCAATAAATCTCTTTTTGATAAAGGCGTGATTTCGAGCCAAGACTTTAATACACTTCAATTACAATATGATCAGGCGACTCAAGAATTGGAAAACGCTAAAGCAGATTACCAGATTATACGCATGGGGTCAGCTGGCGGGTCTTCAAGCGCGAATACCAACATTAGGGCGACTGTAGAGGGTACTATTCTTGAAATACCCGTCGAAGAGGGTTACCAAGTAATTCAAAGTAACAACTTTAATGATGGTACGACCATCGCGACAATTGCCGATCTCAGTAAAATGATTTTCGAGGGGAAAGTAGATGAAGGTGAAGTAGCGAAGCTAGAAGTAGGTACGCCCCTTAAAATTAGTTTAGGAGCGGTTGAGGGCAAAGAGTTAGATGCAAAACTGCGTTTTATCGCACCTAAGGGCATTGAGGAGACCGGTGCCGTTCAATTTAAGATTGAAGGCGATGTTGAGGTGAAAGATGACATTTTTATTCGAGCAGGTTATAGTGCCAATGCTTCCCTAGTCTTAGAAAAGAAAGATGATATTTTAGTTATACCGGAAGCCTTGCTACAATTCGATAAAAAAACGGACAAGCCCTATGTTGAGGTTTCTACCGGTGATCAGCAGTTTGAGCGCAGGGATATTGAAATAGGCATTTCAGATGGCGTCAATGTAGAAATTGTCTCAGGCCTCAGTGAATCTGACGAAGTCAAAATATGGAACAAAACGGAACCGATCAAAAGAGGTGAAGAAGACGAGGAGTCAGAGGAAAGTGAAGAATAAAAATCATCAATCATAATCAAAAAATCAAAAAATGAACTTTAAACTAATAGTTTTACTCCTCCTCTTTGGAGTTGGAAATCTCTTTGCCCAAAATAAAAAATGGACATTGCAAGAATGTGTCGAATATGCAGTAGAGAATAACTTGACTGTCGAGCAATTTGAACTGGATCTTCAAAATGCACAAATAGATCATTCCGATGCCTTGGGCGGGTTGTTGCCAAATGTTAATAGTTCGATAAGTACTTCCGGCAATACGGGTCTTTCTTTTGATCCGACGACGAACCAGCCGGTTACGACTACAATTTTAACTGCTAACGGAGGTGTAACTTCATCATTAACACTTTTCGATGGACTTAGAAATCTAAACCAACTTAACAGGGCCAAGTTGAACGAAATCGCGAATCAATACAGATTAGATGATTTGAAAGATGACATTCGCCTCCGCGTCGCCAATGCATATTTGCAAATTTTGTCGAACAAAGAAACGCTTAAGGTTTTTAAAGCACAATATGCAGTTACAGAGCAAGACTTAAAACGTACCAACGAATTGGTAGATGCCGGTGTTCTTCCTCAAGGTGATTTGTTGGAAATAGAAGCTACGGCTGCTGGTTTAGAGCAGCAAATCGTCAATACCGAAAATCTGGTTCTCATCTCACGTATAAGCTTGGCACAATTGCTTCAAATTACCGATTATGAAAATTTCGATGTAGCCGATGTTGATTACGAAGTACCGCCTTCCGATATTCCAAATCAGTCGGCGAAAGAGATTTTTGCCAAAGCACTTACGTTTCGTAATGATATCAAATTTTCACAATCGAATATAGATTTGGCCATGGAGGATTTGAAGATCTCAAAAGGCGCACTATATCCCACCCTTTCGGCTTTTTTTAATTACAACACGCGCTATTCCGACCAAGACGGTTTTGATAGCACTACAGGTACCTTTGTTCCGGCAGAAAGTTTGACCAATCAGCTTTGGATCAATGATGGTATTTCTTATGGAGCTCAACTGAATATACCCATTTTTAATGGGTTTAGCGTAAGAAATAATATTAAGCGTTCACAAATCAATGTAGAAAAAGCAAAACTACAGTTAGAGCAAGATAAGCTGGACTTGGAAACCAATATCAACCAAGCTTATGTTGATGTCAAAAGTTTTTCTAAAGCATATGAAGCGGCTCAAAAAACCTTAGAGGCAAGACAACTGGCTTATGATTATTCGAAAGAACGTTATGAAGTTGGTTTGATGAACGCATTTGATTTCAGTCAAGCGCAATCTAGGGTAGATAATGCTGCTGCAGAGGTGGTACGAACCAAATATGATTATATTTTTAGGTTAAAAGTATTAGAGTTCTATTTCGGGTTGCCAATGCAACTGAATTAACTTTATTTACTACATATAATTAGCCCCGTTCCGGCAGTGGTCTGAACGGGCTTTTTTGTTGATTTAGGTTTATATTTGCAGCCATATGGCGATAATATTAAACTTAGAAACTGCAACTACCAATTGCTCGGTAAGTGTTGCAAAAGATGGGGTTGTTCTAGCGATTAAGGAGCACGACACCCCTAATTATTCCCATTCTGAACAACTACATGTGTTTATTGAAGATGTTCTGAAGGATGCGCAGCTAGAATTGTCTCAATTAGAAGCCGTTGCGGTGAGCAAAGGCCCTGGATCCTACACCGGACTTCGTATAGGTGTTTCCGCGGCAAAAGGTTTATGCTTTTCATTGGATGTGCCCCTAATATCAATAGCTACTTTAGAAAGTATGGCCCATCAGGTAAATGACAATAGTCTTGATTTTATAATTCCGTTACTAGATGCACGTCGTATGGAAGTCTATTCGGCCATCTTCAATAAAAATCACAATCAAATAAGAGCGACCGATGCTGAAATTATCAACGAAAATTCTTTTCAGACCTATTGGGAAAATAGTAGAGTTATCCTTGCAGGTTCGGGTGCCGAAAAATGTAGGGAAGTGCTCAACAGTTCCAACATTGAATTTGCAAGTTCTGTAGTACCTTCTTCCAAAGAAATGGGTAAATTATCATATCAAAAATACTTATCCAAAGATTTTGAAGATGTCGCTTATTTTGAGCCCTATTACCTAAAAGATTTTATCCTTCAGCAAAAGAAAAAGAAATAGGGTTTTAGAGGTATAAATAAAGAGAAGAGGTTAACTGTAATACAGCTAACCTCTTCTCTTTGTTAACTTGACTTATTAATTTTTTTGAGTCTCTTGCGGAATACCGTGTACGACTCTTTGAGGAAATGGTATTTCAATTCCCGCTTCGTCAAATCGTTTTTTAGTCTCTTCTATAACATGAAAATGAGCGCCCCAGAAAACAGCGTTCTCGGCCCAGAAACGCAAGCTCAAGTTAACCGAGCTATCTCCTAGTCCATCGACATATACCTCAGGGGCTGGTTCTTTAAGAATATTTTCGTTGTCGGCACAAATTTGAAGCATGATGTCTTTAGCGACTTTAATATTCGAGCTATAACCAATACCTACTTTGATATTGTCTCTTCTAGTAGGCATGGCATTGTAATTTATTACATTGTTGTTAGAGAGTTGCCCGTTGGGTATTACCGCTATTTGATTACCGAACGTATTCAATTTAGTGTAGAAAATTGTAATCTCTTTCACGGAGCCGTCTACGCCCTGAGCTGAAATCCAATCACCTGCCTTAAAAGGCTTGAAAAGTAGAATCAGTACTCCACCCGCAAAATTGGAGAGAGAACCCTGTAAAGCAAGACCAATGGCCAGACCCGCCGCACCAATCATCGCAATTAATGAAGACGACTGTACACCGAGCTGCGTGATTACTAATACGAACAAAATGATTTTCAGGGCTATGCTTATAAAACTTTGAAGAAAGCTTTCTAAGGCAAGGTCATAGTCTTTACGTTGAAAAAACTTTCGAACCATTTTATTCAAGAATCGGATAATGTACAATCCGACAATTAAAATAATTATGGCCATCACCAAATTCGGTAATATTAACCAAGCAAAATCAATCGCTTTTTCAATATGTTCTTCAATATTTGTAAACTCTGTCATTTCAATTATTTTAAGGCCGCAACTTATTAAAAATACGAGGCGCCATCAAAGAAAGTGAATTAAACTATTGTTAATGCATGCATTAGTTGTTCAATTGGGTCAAAACTTCATTCGTTTGGGTCATGGGGAGCTTACAGCTGCCTTTTTCGCACAGGTGTATCAAGGTTTCTTCTTCAATAAACCGATTTTGGAGAATAGGTAATTCTGAATTTTTTTGAGAACCGGCCAGTATGGTATTGGGCAGATAGTGAGGCATAATTTCATTAGCTTTTTCTTTAAAGTCTTTTCCGGTTATGGCTACTTCATAAAAAGGTGCGTTGAAGTATAGCGCCAACTGCATCCAATTGGCAAAACTTTGTCCATTTCTCATAATCTGGTCTTGAAGATTTTTCAATTGTTGCTTGGCAATTTCTTCATATTCGCCAACTGAAAAATATCTTGATAATTTAAACAGGTTTTTAGCCATTATAGAATTGGAAGCCGGTACTACATTATCGGCCGTTTCAACCGTTCTTCGAATCACAAAACTGTCTTTGGTCGATGTGAAAAAGAACATGCCGCTTTTTTTATCGTAAAAATTAGCCAGACAGTATTCTGAAAGGGCTTTCGAATACAATAACCACTTCTCGTCGAAGGTTACTTCATAAAGTGCTATAAATGCCTCAATGACCGATGCGTAATCTTCTAAATAGCCGTTCAGGTTACTCTTTCCATTTTTATGGTTGTGAAAGAGTCCGCCATCATCTTGCATTAAATTATTGGTTATAAAGTCCGCATTTTTAAGGGCAAGGTTTAAATAGCGCTTTTCTTTGAGATAACGATATGCATCTGCAAAACCTTTCAACATCAGCCCGTTCCAAGAGGTGAGAATTTTATCGTCTAAACGCGGTTTGTTTCGTGACTCTCGGTTGTTTTTTAATTTTTCTAAAGAATCTTTAATTGTTGCATTCAAATCTTCGATGCTGATGGAATGCATTGCCGCAATTTGTTCTTCGGATGCTTTTCTGATCAATACATAGTTCTCATATTCCCAATAACCATATTCATTTATGTTAAAATAGTCTTTGAAGATATCGTAATTTTCTCCTAAAAGACTTTTTAATTCATTTTCTTTCCAAACATAAAAAGCACCTTCTTCTAATTTTCCGTCTGTGTTGAGGCTATCGGCATCGAGGGAAGAATAAAATCCGAATTTATCGTTCATTAATTCCTTCTCAATAAAATCGGCCGTTCGCTCTATCACTCTTCTATATAGTGGGTTTTTGGTCACGGCATAGGCATTCGCATAGAGACTCATTAATTGCCCATTATCGTAAAGCATTTTTTCAAAATGAGGTACGTGCCATTTGCTGTCAACCGAGTATCTTGAAAAGCCGCCACCTACATGGTCGAATATACCTCCCCAGGCCATTTTGGTCAGTGTGGTGTTGACATATTCAAGAATCGAGAGCTTGTCATTTGCGGTACCGTAGTGCAGTAAAAAGTTGAGGTTTACCGGCATCATGAATTTTGGAGCACGATTATAGCCTCCCATATCGGTATCGAAATATTGCGATAGCGTTTGAACAATATTGCCGATGTCAGTAAGATCTAAAACAGTGTCGGTATCATTGTTTTCAACGAGATTGATAGCCTTAATGCCCTCCTCCATTTTTTGAGCGTATTCCAGAATTTTTTCAGGTTCTTCTTGATGTAAGGTTGACAGTTGTAACAAAACCTTTTTCCAGTTTTCTTTTTGTACATAGGTGGCGCCCCAGAAAGGCCGCCCGTCGGGCAATGCAACAATATTTAAGGGCCAACCTCCGCTACCGGTCATCATTTGCAGGGCATCCATATAAATGTGGTCTATATCTGGGCGTTCTTCTCGGTCAACTTTGATGTTTACAAAGTTATTGTTCATGACCTTTGCCACCTCAATATCTTCGAAGCATTCATGCTCCATCACATGGCACCAGTGGCATGCAGCATAACCAATGCTTATTAAAAGCAGTTTGTTTTCGTCTTGAGCTTTTTGTAACGCTTTATCGCTCCATGCTTGCCATTTTACGGGATTGTGGGCATGTTGTAAGAGATAAGGGCTTGTTTCGTGTATCAAGTCGTTGGTGAAATCGTTCTTCATTTGAATTATACTTTGAGAAGAAAAAAGGATTGAAATAAAATGGCGTCCTCTTTTTCAAAAAAGGACGCCATTTGTAAAGTTGTTGAAGAAATGAGATTATCTAACTTCAAATGTGATTTTTACATTGACTCGAAAGTTGTCCATTTTTCCATCTTTGACGGTAGCACTCTGTTCATTAACATAAACCGACTTAATATTCTTAACCGATTTTGAAGCTTCAGCTACTGCATTATTTGCGGCATCTTCCCAACTTTTATCAGAATTCGCCAATATCTCTATTACTTTTAAAACTGCCATAATTGCTTATTTTTAGATTTATCTCAAGATACGCAATATGAAACGGAAAATTAACAGAAACCCTTAAAATGTGAATCCATTAGCCATTTAGGGCAACAACTTCGTTCACCTTGTCACCCATCATATTCTTAAGCATTGTCTCTATTCCATTTTTCAGTGTAAATGTGGATGAAGGACAACCACTGCATGCGCCTTGTAAGATAACATTAACAGTCTTACTTTCTTCTTCGTAAGATTGAAACAAAATATTTCCGCCATCACTAGCAACGGCAGGTTTTACATATTCTTCAAGAATATCAACGATCTGTTGAGAAGTGTCGTCTAAATCAGGGTTGGGTGTAGCCGATACAGCTTCATTGCTGTTAGGGCTCTGTGCCGTGGCGCTTTCTGAAACTACTTCTTTACCGTCGGCCAGATAATCACGAACCAGTTCACGTAAGCTCATGGTAATATCGTCCCATTCGGCCACATCATATTTAGTTACCGAAACATAGTTCAAGTCAAAGAATATTTCTTTCACAAACGGAAATTGAAAAAGTTCTTTGGCCAATGGAGAATCTTTGGCTTCGTCAATATTTTTAAATTCAAAAGTACCTGGTACGATACGTTTATTGGCTACAAATTTCATAACCGCCGGGTTAGGGGTAACCTCTGCATATACAGTTATAGCCTCTTTTTGTTTGGTCTCTTCTTCATTTACGATAGGTTCACCGGCATTCAGGTATTCTACCAACTGCTGGGCCACCTCGCCTTTGACATCATCCCATTCAACAATATCAAAACGTTCTAGTCCGACGAAATTACCTGAGATATAAACCGTCTTTATGAAAGGAAGGTAGAATAACTGTTGGGCCAAGGGTGATATTTTGGCATCGTCAATATTTTTGAATTCGTAGTTCTTACCCTTGGTCAAGAGATGATTCGTCTCAAATTTAAGTATCTTAGGGTTGTTCGTATTTACTACGGTTATGTTGTATTCTTTCATTGCGATTTATTTGTGACAAAAATACGATATTAAAAGATCAGGTTCAATTTCATAGCGGGTATTGATTCGTTATTGTTGTAATTTTTTAGCTTGGCATCGTTTGTCTCACTGTGATAACTCGTAGGGCTATGTCGCTGATACATAATATTGTGGTATTTCATCCGTTATACCATAAATTTAGTCGATTCTCTATACCCAGCCATACCTTACGTAAATGAAACATCGTTTATTATTGTTGCTCGTTTCCCTTCTGTTCGGATTTCAAACCAATGCACAAGAGGGTATACCGGTATATTTTGATTACTTGGCGGATAACTATTATTTGGTCTACCCCTCAATGGCCGGTATCAGCGAAGGTGGTAAAATAAGGGCCACCGCAAGAATGCAATGGTTTAGTGTTGAAGATGCGCCTAACCTACAAACGTTAAACGCGAATTTTAGAATAGGGGAGAGCAATAGTGGAGTTGGTGCTATATTCTTTAATGATGCCAACGGTTACCACGCGCAAACAGGGTTGAAACTAACCTATGCCCACCATTTAAAGTTAGGTGGCGATGCTCGATATTTGAATCAAGTCTCTTTTGGTTTGAGCCCGACCTATTTACAAAGCAGTTTAGATGAATCGGAATTTCGTTCAGTGCAACCCGATGACGCGATAGCTGGAACCAAATTGAGCGAAGGCTATTTTAATATGGATTTGGGACTTTCTTATAACCTTATGGAGTTCTATGCACATTTTGCCATCAATAACCTTTTGGCAAGTGATCGTAATTTATACCGTTATGGAAAGGGTAACGACAATATACCGGTTATCGACAACCTAAGAAGATATCTGATTTCCGCAGGATACGTATTTGGAAAACAAGAATGGCAATACGAACCTTCCGTACTTTTTCAAATGACCGATTTTACTGCAGAAAAAACAATTGATTTCAACGCCAAAGTTTATAAAGATGTCGATTTCGGAAGAATTTGGGGAGGCCTTTCGTATCGAAGAAGCCTTGACGGGGCTCTTTTTGTGACCGATGATAGTTTTGGCGAGCAGCGCTTACAGCTGTTCACGCCCATCGTAGGTGCCAATATCAAGAATTTTATGGTCTCCTATAACTATTCGTACCAATCAGGTGATATTCGTTTTGACAGCGGTGGCTTTCATCAGATTACGATTGGTTACGACTTCGGCCAAACAGAACGAAAATACGATTGCTATTGCCCTTCTGCACAATAAAAACGCTTTAGGCAAAAGTCTGCCCAAAGCGTGTGGTTTATGCCTTTAAATACGATTAATCCCAGCGATAATTTTTTTCTTCTGCTTGTTTTTTAATGGCGTTGATCATAGCATTTTCCAGTTCGCCAGATTTATTTTCATCTTGATTTTCGACAATGTACTTTTCTCTTTTTTTATTGAGTTCTTGTATTTTCTCCTGAATTTTGGCACGTTCCTGTTTTTTTTCTGAGATGTAGGTTTCAATTTCCTCGGGAGATTTATTTCTAAGCTCTTTGGGTAAATCTTCTTTATCGACCGAACCAACACTGAAATCTTCCTCGTTAGAGGCGTCTACCAAATCCCAATCTTTGTTGTTGTACAAACGTGAGCTTTTGCTTACGGCTCTTTTTACCACTACGGCTTCTTGAAGTTCCGCAGCGTTATCATCTTGAGCGGCCTGCTTTTCTTTTTTTAAGCTTCCTAGACTTCCGTAAGAAATGTAAGTGTCGTTAAGCTTGGTATTATAATCGATAATGGCGTCGTCATAGGGTGTGTTTATATGAACGATTTCACGATTATGGTCTATGGCCATGTAGTCTCCGCCTGCGAGAAGCGCTCCTTCTTTCCATTTACCATGAATACCTTGTTCGTAGTTGCCGCAAAAAATGGTATTTACGATAACATCTTTCTCTTTTGCATTAGACGCGGCATCTTTATAATGGGTTTCCCCTTGTGTAAAAGGTTCGTTTCCGGCTATGAAAATCATCTTGAGATTATCAGGATTTTTGGCCCAATTCAATTGTCGTAATGATTTGTGAATGACGGTACCGCAAAACTCTTCACCTCCGTTGGTGGTCAAAGAGAAAAGTTTTTCTGAAATTTCATCAAGGTCTCCGGTAAAATCGAGTACTTGCTGAACATATCCCTCACGGTAAGATAGGTTGTCGTTACCATATTGGTAAAGTGCAATTTGTAAATCGGGCCGAGAATCGTCACCACATTTGGCATGCGTGAACTTGTTCACTACATCCCAGAGTTGGGCCTTCGCTTGGTTGATTAAACCATCCATACTATTACTGGTATCTAACAACAAAGCAATCTGTACCGTATTTTTCTTAGGTTCAATTTCTTTATCATTTTCGGGTAAAACCTCGGCCAATAAAGATTTAGTGCTATTTCTTTCCTTTTTAAATTCACAACTGTAGATCGATACGGTAAAGGCCAATAACAATCCTGAAAAAATCAGTCTTTTGGTTTTCATATGTTTTGTTTTGAGTTTTCCCGTTGGATATAAGATGAAATGAATCCTTCAAGAAGCGATTAATAATTCTATTAATGAATATTCTGGGGTAAAACTAGTTTCGACTTCCCTAAGAAAAAATAGAGAATGAGTAAAACGGTATTTTAAGTAAGGTAACTGGCAATATGGTTTAGTGAAAGCCTAAGAATGGTAGTCTTTATGGGGTCTGTAGTCAAACAGGCATTTTTTTGGATCATATAATTCATCTAAGTTTACATTACAATCGTTCATATGTTCGTACACCGCTACATATTGATTTTATTTTTGGTCACTGGCACGGTCGGCTTTGCACAATCACGTAGCAAGCAAGCGTCTATGCATCAGTCTCACCTAGATTCTGCTCATTATTATAAAAAGGAAAATATTGAACGAAGTATAGATTTTGTTGCCCAATCTATTGCAGAGCTGGGTAAAGCCGGCGATAAAGAAAGATTAGCTGAATCGCTTACAGTTCTTGGGGAAGTATATCAATATCACCAACAGTACGATCTGGCGATTACCAATTACGAAGATGCGCTAGAGGCGAACAAAACCTCGAAAACAACATTGTTGCTTGGGCAAACTTATATTCAGAACGAACAGTTTTCAGAAGCGGAGACCGTACTCTCGCCCTTATTAAAAATAAAAAACTTGATTCCGTATCAGAAAGTGACCCTCTATGAGACATTAGGCGATGCTTATAAAGGTTTAACGCAGTATGAAAGGGCGGTTGCCTTTTATGAAGAAGGGGCTAAGTTGGCGCGAATGAACCAAATTACGCCCAAATTGGCAGATTTAAACTCTAAAATTGCAGATGCCTATGCCGAAGGTGATAAACTTGTTGAAGCCGATGCTTATTACAACAGTTCGCTACAACTATCTAAAAGTCTACCGCCGGAAAGAGCACTTCAAGAAAAAGAAAAAGTAGCGGATTATTACAATCAAAAAAGTGAATACGGGGCCGAAATAGAATTGCGTAAAGAGAGTTTGGGCGAGCTCAACAGTTTACCGAAGAAAAGGGCTGTCCGTCAGCAAAATATTTCGAAGTCCGATTCGATTACGGCCCAAAGAATCAATTATAAAATCGCGAATGCCTATATCGCCCAAGACAAATACGACGAGGCCATACCCTATCTTAAAGAAAGTATAGAACAGGCCGGCTCCGATGATGATGTGGTGGTTCAAAAAGATGCGACCCGTAAACTTTCAGAGGTGTTCGAGTTTAAAGGAGAGTATACAAAGGCTTTTGAAACCTACCGCGATTACGTGGCGCTTGTCGATACGTTGTACATTCGTAAAGAGCAAGAAATAGCACGGGCTGCCCGGTTCAATCGAGAAATATCGGCCAAGCAAAGCCGTATATCAGGTTTAGAGCAAGAACGAGAACTCTCGCAGAGCAAATACGACCTAGCACGTACCGAGCAAGAACTGGTTCAAGAAACCAATAAAAGACAGAAGTGGGTCATCTACTCCCTTATTTTGGTAATGATATTCTTGGGTTTGGCCACTTTCTTTTTCTATCGTAGCAATCAACAGCAAAAGCTAGCCAATAACTTGTTGGCCCTAAAATCACTACGTTCTCAAATGAATCCCCACTTTATATTTAACGCCCTGAACTCGGTCAATAATTATATAGCAAAGAGTGATGAGCGTAGCGCCAATAGATATCTTAGCGAGTTTTCTACGCTGATGAGGTCGGTGCTGGAAAATTCTGAGGAAGACTTTATACCGCTCACAAAGGAAATTGAACTACTCCGTTTGTATCTAAAATTGGAGCATTCAAGGTTTCCTGAAAAATTTGATTTTGAAGTGAATATTAGCGAAGCAACAAATGTTGAGGCGTTTCAAATTCCACCTATGTTATTACAGCCCTATATTGAAAATGCCATTTGGCACGGACTTCGATACAAAAAGGAAAAGGGATTTTTACATATCGATATAGAACAAAGAAATGCGAGCTCCGTAGTTATTACTATTTCCGATAACGGAATCGGGCGTAAGAAATCGGCTGAGCTGAAAACTCAAAATCAACGAAAACAAAAATCAAAAGGCATGGGTAACATTAAAAAACGGATTGCCATATTGAATGATATGTATAAAGACAAGCTTGATGTACTGATTTCTGATTTAGAAACTGATGGGTCGGGTACCAAGGTGGTCTTTACATTGAAAAAAGACTAGGTCAATGCTAAAAATAGAGCAATGAAACTGAAAGCGATACTAGTAGAAGATGAGGTCAACAGTCGGGAAATCTTACGTAATTATCTGACTAAATATTGTCCAAATGTAGAGTTGTTGGGTGAGGCCGATTCTATTCAAAAAGGCCTTGAACTGATTGAGAAGCACCAGCTAGATTTGGTGTTTTTAGATGTTGAAATGCCTTTTGGCAATGCATTCGACCTTTTGGATAAAGTTCCTGACCGCACTTTTGAGACGGTCTTTGTGACCGCATATGACCACTATGCCAAAGATGCGCTCAATCACCACGCAGCTTATTATTTGACGAAGCCCATCAATATCGATGAATTGATTAAGGCAGTAGAATATGTTGTTGAGGTTAAAGAGAAAGAAAATGACCTTGAAGATACCGTGCTGCGGCCCAAGTTCAAATCTGTAAACGGTAAGATAACGATACCGCAGCAAGATGGCTTTCAAGTATTGAATGTAGCCGATATTCTTTATTGTAAGGCAGATGATAATTATACCGAGATTTATTTAGAGAACAAGAAAATTTTAGTCAGCAAAACTTTGAAATATTTTGAAGAAGCCCTTTCTACCTATACGTTTGCACGAATTCATAAATCGTATCTGGTAAATGTGAATGAAGTGGTAAAGTATAGAAGGGGCAAAGGGGGTAGCGTTGTGGTGAGTAATGGCAAAGAGCTTTTGGTATCGGCGTCAAAGAAGAAAGAACTTTTGGCCTACTTTTAAATAGGGTCATATAAAATTAGAGTTGAGATTATGATTAAATCTGTAAATGGCAAAAGCCCTATAATAGGAGAAGATTGCTTTATAGCTGAAAATGCTACCATAGTTGGTGAGGTAGAAATGGGCGACCAATGTAGTGTATGGTTCAATGCAGTATTAAGAGGAGATGTGCATTACATTAAAATGGGTGATAAGGTGAACGTTCAAGATGGGGCGGTTATACACTGTACCTATCAAAAATCACCTACCAATATCGGTAATAACGTATCTATAGGTCACAATGCCATAGTGCATGGCTGTACTATTAAAGATAACGTGCTCATTGGTATGGGAAGCATTGTTATGGATGATTGCATCGTTGAGAGCAACAGTATTATCGCAGCGGGCGCGGTAGTTACCAAAGGCACGCACGTGACTTCGGGAAGTGTTTTTGCCGGTATGCCCGCCAAGAAAATTAAGGACATAAGTGCTGAATTGAGCTCAGGTGAAATTGACCGTATCGCTGATAACTATGTTCTCTATTCCGGCTGGTTCAAGTAGTAATTAGTACTTTGGAAGTACTGAATAGTTAACTGCCGATGCGGTATTGGTTTTAATACCATCATCGACCAGCAAACTATTTTGTATTTTTGTCGCGTTTTAAAAAAATAAGAAGATGAACGCATATATATTTCCGGGTCAAGGTGCTCAATTCGTTGGTATGGGGCTAGACCTTTACAACGAGTACCCTGTTGCAAAAGAGTTGTTTGAACAAGCGAACGGCATTCTCGGCTTTTCGATTACCGATATCATGTTCGAGGGTACTGCGGAAGACTTGAAGCAGACTAAGGTGACCCAACCGGCTATTTTTTTACATTCTGTGATTCTTAGTAAGGTATTGGGGGCCGATTTCAAGCCTGATATGGTAGCGGGTCATTCGCTTGGTGAGTTTTCTGCACTGGTGGCCAATGGTACCCTGAATTTTGAAGATGGTCTAAAATTGGTTTCGCAGCGGGCTCTGGCGATGCAGAAAGCATGTGAGATCCAGCCCAGTACGATGGCCGCTGTTTTAGGTTTGGCTGATGAGGTTGTTGAAAAAATATGTGAAGAAACTGCGGGTATCGTAGTTGCCGCCAACTACAATTGCCCTGGTCAGTTGGTTATTTCAGGTGAAGTACCGGCAATAGAAGCAGCCTGTGAAAAAATGAAAGAAGCTGGCGCAAGAAGGGCTTTGGTGCTTCCCGTGGGGGGCGCGTTTCATTCGCCTTTAATGGAGCCTGCACGAGAAGAACTGGCTGCCGCTATAGAGAATACTACATTTAGCACACCCCAATGTGCCGTGTATCAAAACGTGACGACTACCGCGGTAAATGATTCCTCGGAAATAAAGAAAAATTTGATTTCTCAGTTGACCGCTCCCGTTAAGTGGACACAAAGTGTAGAGAATATGGTTAAAGATGGCGCAAAAGAATTTATTGAAGTCGGGCCAGGTAAAGTCTTGCAGGGTTTGGTAAGAAAAATTGTAAAAGGCGTAGAAAGTCGTTCAGCAGATATCCCAAAGTAGGGTTTTATACGTATAAATTGTATTTAATCTATACAAACCTTGATTTAACCCCAGATTTACGGTCGTAGTTTATTTTTTTAGTAATATTGAGGCCCATTTTGCGAGAACCTACTTGTTTTGCTGTGTATTGAATTTCAATGAATTCAAAGGACAGTTTATGAATATGAAAAAGAAAAAACCTCGCTTTAACGATGACCTGAGAACCATCGGAAAAGCATTTTTATTTTTAGCGCTGCTATTTTGTGGCCCCTCTTTGATGGCCCAGACGGTTTCTATAACTTCATCTGATCTCAATGCCGCAGAAACTAACGGTAACACTAATGGTGCTAGCTTTACAATTTCTAGGTCGCCAAATAATTTTTCTACAAACATAGTTACTTATAGCGTTACGGGTACAGCGACTTCGGGTGATGACTTTCAAGAGCTTACTGGAAGCGTAAATCTTAGTTTTGTTAATGCATCAGAAACTGTTGATGTCAATATTGCGCAAGACCAATTGGTTGAGGGTGCCGAAACCATAATAATAACACTAACAAATGGGGGAGGAGCAATAATAGGGCCCCAAAATTCAGTTACCCTTAATATCGCTGATGATGATGAAGGCGTATTTACTTTAGAAATGGTTAATGGCGATGCGGCCGAAGAAAATCAAGTTTCTGGGCAATTTGTACTTAAACTAGATAAGGCGAACGGTACAGGAGCGCCCATTACGGTACCTTATTCTTTTATGAACACAAGTACCGCAACCAGAAACCAAGACTATACGGTTAGAGCGGTCAATAATCTCAATCAAAATCAGTTTTCGTTTCCAGCGGGTGTCACGCAGGTAAACATGTTTATTGATATAAATGACGATGCTATACCCGAAACCGATGAAACGGTGATACTTCAGTTGGGCAACCCAAGTAATAACACGTTGTTTTCCCATACGCAATTACCGGAAGGGCAAAGAACGATTACTATAGCCGATAACGATTGTATAGCAGGCGATACGGCCCCCGAAATCAATGCGAGGCCTAATACGGTGTGTAATCCACCCAATGCCACTGTAAACTTAAACGCTTATGTAGTGGGTGGGGGTAATAATGCTCCTGCGGGGTCATCACTACGTTGGAGTTTGCAACAAAACCCAACGGCTGCTAACCAACTGCTTCCCAATGCCACGATATCTGAAAATGGTACTTATTATGCAGTGTATTGGGCAGATGACAATTCTTGTGCCAGCCCATCTGACGATGTGACCATTACCTTTGTAGAGCAACCCTCTGCCGGTACCACTACCGATGCAAATGCCTGTAATAACCCTAATAACGAATTTGGCCCTGTTCGTGTAGATCTTGACAATTTAATAGAGAACGCAGATGCTGGCGAATGGTCTCAGACCGGTGGCCCCAATATAAACATACCTAACAGTAATAATCTAGATTTTAGAAATCAGGCTGCGGGTAGTTATGTGTTTACTTATACTACAAACCCCTCAGGCCCTTGTGGTTCTGAGACTTCTACGGTAACCATTACGGTAACCGATTGTGACCCCTGTGAGGCCGGTGATAACGCTCCTCCTTTAAATAATAATACGCCAATGGCTTTTTGTGACGATATCGATGATGATATTACACTAAATGACTATGCCACAAATTCTTCAGGACCTAATGGTAGTACTTTGCGATGGGCAAGTGATTCTAGCGACCCTACAGGTAGTTTTGTGCCTCAAAATAGAGTGAATAATCCTCTGCCTGGAACTTACTATGGGTTTTATTATGATGCTACCAACGATTGTGCAAGTCCGTTATTGACTATTGACTTGGCAGTGACAGCTTCTCCACAATTGTTAAGCACCGAAGGTGATGAACGATGTGGTTCGGGATCCTTGACATTGACCGCAACGGCCAGTGAGAACGCTACTATTTTATGGTATACACAAGAGACTGGTGGTAGTTCGATAGCCAACGGAGCTAACTTTACCACGCCTAACCTTAACCAGACCAGAATCTATTATGTAGAGGCTTCTTCTAATGCATGTGCAACCGATAGGGTTGCCGTTGAGGCAAAAATAGCCATACAGCCAACAGCTGGTTCGCCTCAAGATGCATCCTCGTGTAACAATTCCCGTTTTGGTGAGACTATACTTGATTTAGATGATTTGTTTCAACAATCGGCTAGCGATGGCAACTGGGCATATGTAAGTGGCCCTGGCAGTCCTACCCTTAACACAAATAATATCATAGATTTTGAGGGTCTTCCTAATGGAGATTATTTGTTTTCATATACAACAACAGGTGCTGAAGCTCCCTGTGAAAATGAGGTTGCCGAAATAACGGTTTCTATAAGCAGTTGTGATACTGATGATGATGGCGATGGTCTATTGGGAGGTGTTGAAGCAGCCTTAGGTACAGATCCGAACAATCCCGATACCGACGGAGATGGCGAAAATGATGGTGACGAGGTAGGTGATGACCCAAACAACCCCATCGATACCGATGGTGATGGTATTATTGATGCTTTGGAGTCTAGTGACGGAGATTCCGATAATGACGGTACGGTAGATGAGTTAGATCCTGGTAATGACAACCCTTGTGTGCCCGATAACTCTATAGGGCTTTGCGATACCGATGAAGACGGAATTTCCGATGGAGACGAAATTCTTAACGGTAGCGATCCGTTGGATGCTTGTGACCCTAACATTAATCACGAAAATTGTGACCCTACGCCAATTGAACTTGAAGTAATAAAAACCTTGGATAAACCTGATGCCGTTGTTGGTGATGAGGTAATCTTTACAATTACTTTAAATAATCAGTCTGCGAGAAAGGCGCGTAATATCATCATCGGTGATTTGCTTGAGGCGGGGTTTGCCTATAAGACCCATAGTACTTCGGTAGGTACTTACAACCAGCAAGAAGGTATGTGGACAATCTTCGAAGTGCCTGCGGGTGATTCGGCTACATTGACGATTACGGTAGATGTGCTTGAGGGAGGTCCGTACACGAACGTAGCGGAGCTTTTGCAATCTTTTCCAGAAGACGTAACGTTGGAAAACAATACCTCTGAGGTCGCTTTAAATGTCGACCTTCCCGAAGGTATAGATTTGGTTCTAGAAAAGTGGGCGAGAATTGTAGATGTGAACGATACCCTGAATATTTCTGAAAATAGAAACCTTTCAGAAATTAATCCTTTGGTAGGTCAAGAAGTAATTTTTACAATACGGGTAACCAATAAATCTCGAGAAGATGCGGTGTCTAATATTCAGGTGTTAGATACAATTTCTGAAGGTTTTGAATACATAGCCCACGAAGCCTTGATAGGTACGTACAATTTGCAGACCGGTTTATGGATTATTCCCGAGCTTTTACGAAACGAAGTGGCTGAATTGGAAATTAGAGTTACTGTTCCGGAAACGGGCACATTTTTCAATAATGCTGAAATAGTACGTTCTTCACCTTTAGATAGTGAAGGTAACTATGACAATAACACAGATAGGGTAACGGTAAATGTGTCTGAACGAACGCAGGCCGAGTTTGGGATTATCTTTAACCAGTTTTCTCCAAATAACGATGGAGTAAATGACGACCTCAAGATAAATAAGGTATTTATTGATGAGAATGGGGGCGAACAAGAGATAGATATATTATACGATATTAAAATTTTCAATAGATACGGTAGTTTGGTGTTCGAAGGAAATGAAATGAGCGACGAAATCATTTGGGACGGAAACAGAGAAGGTGACGAAGTGCCTGATGGTACGTACTTCTATGTACTCAATGTTGCTCTACAAGAAGAGGTTGAAGGGGTAGATATGAACACGACCAAAAAAGGCTGGATCCAGCTCATAAGATAATGATCAGAATGGGATACGGAACACTGAAATTCGCTTATACACATATAGTTTTATCACTTGGTCTTATATTGGTGTGCTCTGGGCTTCAAGCTCAAAAAGAACCCCATTATACCCAATACATGTACAATATCGGCAGTTTTAACCCGGCTTATGTTGGGTCGGTCGAAACTCCTGAAATTGCTGGTTTATACCGTGCTCAATGGTTAGATGTGCCGGGTTCGCCAAGAACCATTCGTTTAGGGGCGAACGTTCCGCTATCCAACGAGAAAATGGGTGTTGGACTAAATATTATAAGCGATGAAATCGGCCCTTCTACCCAGACCTATGTAGAATTGGCCTATTCATATCAGTTCAATGTTTCAGAGAGTACCAAGCTCTCTTTTGGTATGGATATAGGGGGCTCGTTTCTGAATGTTGATTTCTCAAAAGGAACTTTTGAAAATCCTGGAGAACCAATTTTAGATAGAGCCATAATCAAAAAATTCTACCCTACCGTCGGTGCGGGAATGTTTTTGTACGATGACCTTTGGTATTTGGGGGTTTCTATTCCTAATTTCTTGACCGATGGTATTTATAACGATGATGTGGCAACCATAATAGAAGATAAAATGCAATTTAATTTTATAGGAGGGTACGTTTTCGACCTATCTGAAACCTTGAAATTCAAGCCCGCATTTTTATTGAACTACATTAATGGCGCACCGTTAAGTACCAATCTTTCTACCAATTTTCTTTTTAATGATAGGTTTACCTTGGGTGCCGGCTATCGGTTTGGTAATTCAGTTAGTGCATTGGCCGGTTTTCAAATTACCAGCGGCACTTACCTAGGGTATAGCTACGATTACAATACCAACCCTTTGGGTGAATTCAGTAGTGGTTCGCATGAGGTAATACTTAAGTTCTATTTGGGTAAAGGAGATGGTTCTAATACCAACGATAAAAATTTAAAGGGGAAACCGAAGCAAATCGATACGCCTAGATTCTTCTAATAGCATATTATGAAATTTAAATTCTTCATATCGTTTTTCATTTTTGCGACTACGGTCATTCAGGCCCAAGAGTTTGCGTCTAAGGGTGATAAATATTTTTATAGCTACGCCTATGAAGATGCCATTCGAGAATATCATAAACAAATGTCTGATGGTAAGTTGATGACCAATCACCAATTGTTGAATTTGGCCGACTCTTACTTCAAGACTAGACAGTACGATAAAGCGACCAAGCTTTATCTCGATATCAACAAGAACGATACTATCATGTCTGACCATCGTTTCAACAAGATGTTGCAGAGTTTGGCAAAAACTTCGGAGAGAGAGCGTGTAAAAGCTTTTCTAAAGTCTAAAAGCAGTGGTTTGGCCAATGAACTTTCAGAGAATGCCGAGTTCAATTACCAAATGCTTGAATCGGATACTGATCAGGATTCCGGTTTTTTTATTTTTAATATTAATGCCAACAGTCAGCATGCTGATTTTTCGCCTACGTTTTATAATGATAAAGTACTGTTCAGTAGCAGCAGAAAATCATCAAAATCAAAGAAGGTTTACGGCCCTTCAGGAGAATCTTATCTAGATATCTATGTGGCTGACAGTGATAATAGTGGTAATTTAAAAAATGTAGAGGTTTTTAAAGGTATACCTGATTCCCCTTTTCATAAGTCAACTCCGTTTTATGTGCCGAATTCCGGTAGCATTTATTATGTACTCTCCAATACAGAGGGTAAGAACTTGGCTTTTGATGAAAAAGGTAAAAATGCTTTGGCCATTGGTATGGCGTATGATAACGGCTATTTTCGATTTCTATTAAAAGATTTGAGTACTTCTTTTTACTATCCATTTTATGATGAAAAGGCGGAAAGATTATATTTTTCCGCCAATTTTGACGACAGCTACGGTGGCACCGACCTTTACTATGTGGTTACCAACAATGGGCAGGTTATGTCACAGCCCATCAATCTCGGCCCGCGCATCAATACACCGGGTAATGAAATAGCCCCCTTTGTTTACGATAATAGTCTTTATTTTTCTTCGGATGTCTTTTATGGTATTGGGGGTATGGACATTTATAGGAGTAATATATTGGCCGATCAAAGCTTTAGTATACCAGTCAACTTGGGTGAAGGCATCAATACAAAATATGATGAATTCGGCTTTGTGATCAAAGAAAAGGAAGGAGATGGTTTACTCGGGTACTTTTCTTCCAACAGGCCGGGAGGTAAGGGCGGAGATGATATTTATGGCTTTAAAGTCAATAAAAAGCCGGGATTACAGACCTTGATTTTTAGAGGTAAAGTGGTTAAACCTTTATATGATGTACCTATTGCAGATGTTAATATTACATTGACGGATGCGAATGGCAATGTTTTGAAGCAGACGGTAACCAATCGTAGCGGTAACTACCATATGGAAATACCTTATACCGATGTGGTGAGCCTGAACATTTCAAAAAAATCATATGCTTCATACAACGAAACCTATGACCCAAAGAGTTTGGTAGAAATGCAAAAGAAACCGCTTCAAGTGCAGCTTTTAGCTATGGAAGATGTTT
Source organism: Pseudozobellia sp. WGM2 (assembly GCF_017810075.1). GTDB lineage: Bacteria > Bacteroidota > Bacteroidia > Flavobacteriales > Flavobacteriaceae > JADNYK01. The sequence continues at coordinate 109,750 of NZ_JADNYK010000007.1, read as the reverse complement.
TGAAAGAAAAAGAGGGTAAAACGGTCTTAGATGTTAATGACTTTTTCTTTGCCAGCGGTAAGAGTGATATTACGTCTAATATCAGCGTAGTGTTGGATGAGGTTGTAAAGACGGTAAAAATGTTTCCCGAAATTCAGTTGTCGATTGAGACGCATACCGATAGTAAGGGCAGTAGGTCTTCTAATAAGCGTGTTTCTCTAAAGAGATCAGAGGCGATAAAAGCTTACCTCTTGAAAAATGGAGTATCTAGCTCGAACATTTCTAAGGTCGTAGGCCATGGAGAAGATAAAATTTTGAATAATTGTAAAGATGGAGTGTATTGTCTAGACTTTTTGCACCGCCAGAATCTACGTACGCTTTTTATAGTCGAGAATTACGATGAAATCAATCAATAATTAGAATTTTCATTAGTAGGCCATACTGCAATCTTCGCATAGTTTAATTTCACCGTAGTACGTTTTTCTGTAGGCGAACATTGTTTTTAGAGGAATGCCCCATAATGCTTTTTTTACATAAGTAACATTGGTGTATAGCATACCCATTTTTTCAGAGTATCTTTTTTCGCGTTTGGTTTGTCTTTTAATGCGAATTAACTTCATATAAGTTTTCAATTTGATTTTACCCTTGTGGGTTTCCGTTCAAAATTTTTTGCAAAACTTATAAAATTATAATTTAATGCCAAAGTGAGATTGTTAAGTCTGTTATAAAGTAACAGTTGGCAGTAGAACGAATTTAAAAAACCATTATCCAAAAATAGTAGAGCGAAAAGAGTGTTAAGAATAGTATACCTGCATAGGTAAGGGATTGCAGCCAAATATGCGGTCTATACTTTAAGGGCACTTCATCACCCATAACATTTTTAAGGTTCATATAGCCCACGATAGGTGCCACAATGAACGATACAAAGGTGGCAAGACCCACAAGTTGACCCATATTAGCACTGAAAGCGAAAACCACAATAAAATTTATGAGGGCCAAAAGAACGATGCCGACCGCAAAAAACATCTTGTTTCCTGTAATTTTCACTTTAGGTATGAGTAGGTCAAGAACATCTAGACTTACGCGTGTAATTGCATCATGGGCTGTCATACAGGTACTGAACATCGTTGCAAAAGCAGAAATAGCAATAAAAATATAGGCCCATGGTCCGATATGGGTAGTGAATAATTGTACTACTTGGTCGGCAAAAGTGACGGCGTTTCCACTAAGTTCGGTACGGGTGCCATAAAGAGTGGCCCACCCAATGATTAGAAAAAAGATGGCCAATAAAGAAGTGATGATATAACCTGTATTAAATTCTGTAAGTGAGTCTTTCAGCGCTGGTTTTTGTTTTTCAGATTTCCATTTTTCGATACTCCAAAGGCTTACCCAGCTTGAGGCTTCAACGGTGGTAGGCATCCAACCCATTAGGCTAATGAGAAAAAGTATTCCTGCATCATTAAAAACGGATGGAGGTTTGAAATCAGCGATTTCGGTGACATTTCCTTTGAGTAAAACCAACCCCGTGGTAATCAATAAAGCAATAAACAAAACGGAAACTATAAACTTCAAGGAAACCTCCATAAGCTTATATCTTCCAATAATTAGAATTAGGCTAATAAAAACGAAGAGGCCCAATGCTATATGGGAAATTGGGGTATGTGTTACTTTGAAAAGATTTATAAAAAGTCCAGCAGTTACAGTGTATAAAGCTGCTAGAATGGTAAATGTGGTAATAAGTGTAATAAGAGCGTAAAACCATAAATAGCCCTTGCCACGTTTTAGATAACCTTCGATTAATGTTCTTTCCGTGACGTTGGTGTAACGAACTCCGAACTCAAAAAATGGATATTTAAATAGATTGGCTAAAATTATAGGAATCACCATAATCAGCCCATATTGTGCCCCGGCCTTGGTTGAAAGCACTAAATGTGAGGTTCCGATGGCCATGCTGGCGAATAAAAGACCTGGACCTAGATTTTTTAATAAAGATTTTAAGGTGGGCATGCGGATTGTGATTTATCCGCCTAAAATAAGCCATTTTATGAGATGGAGTGTTGCCCTATTTTATTTCGATACTTTTTCCGAAAAATTTTGGCTGTGTATTGAAAAGTAAATCGATAAAAACCTTCACGCGTGCCAAGTATTCACGCAGTTGTACTTTTAGGCCTTGATTTCCGGATACGGTTTTAGCATTGTAACCGATAGCTTTCAAGCCTTTTTTTTCCGCTAGATAAATAGCTCTCTGATTATGAAATTCTTGAGAGATTACGGTAACACTGTTTAGGCCGAATACCTCTTTTGCCCGTACCATTGAATCTAGGGTTCGAAATCCCGCAAAATCCAAAAATATTTTGTCAGCAGGAATTCCCCCTGCAATCAAATCTTTCTTGAAAGTATTGGGTTCATTATAATATCGAGTTCCATTATCACCACTAACAAGAACAAATTTAATTTTATCGGCCTTGTATAGTTCGATAGTAGCCTTAATTCGATACGAGTAGTATGGGTTTGGCAAACCTCCGATTAATTTTTTAGAAGTACCTAAAACAAGACCTACACGATTTTCAACAATATCTTGTGGGTCGTCGAACGTTTTGCCTTCGGCGGCATTGGTAATAATCGAATTGCACATGAAAATAAGCAAAATCAGGGTAGCAAAAAGCAGCCCAATAACTTTTATACGCTTCATTTTCATTTGGTTCGGTATAGGTAGAGCAAAGATAACTAAAAGAAAGCCTGACGTCGATTAGGAAATTAGTTTGACCAACTGGTCTTCTAATTGACTTATTTGGGTCTTTATTTTTTGATGGTTATTCGTTTGAGCTGAAGAAAAGCTCAACCCATCGGTAGAGAGCATTTTATTTACCTCAAATATTGTTGCGGCTAGATGAATATTAAAGTTTCTGGCCAATTCATACTTTCTGCACCCAGGGATACTATAATATTTTTTTTCAAATTTTTCTTTCAAACGATACAGTTTGACTGCGAATTTCTTAAGACTATGGTCTTGATAAAAATGTTGTTTAGAATTGTTGTCGAAACTTGGTACTGTTGAAGCCATTTCTCATTTTTTTAGATTGTGGCGTTGGGGTGCTAAAGCGCTACAAAAGTTAAAATAGTAGTTTTTTGTACCTTCAAGAACGGAAATAGTTCAGATGTTATTGTTTTTTTTTCGACGAAGTGTTAAGTCTATCTTGTAAAATGTTTAGATAGCTTGTAATTAGTTGATGGAAAATAGTAAGCATTTAAACGATTTGATAGTAGTTGCTGGGTTCGTTCAAAAAACCGCAATTTTTTAAGTACATTAGATTCCTTTTATGAAAAACATGAAATCTTTTATGTAATTCATAAGTGTATATTTCACACTATTGAAATATTTATTCTATATTTAGTCCAAAATTAGAAATGTTTTGCAGAAACCTTTTCAGATAAACAGGGCCTATAAAGAGGTTCAACAGATAACTGTTGCAGTCGATTGTCTCATTTTTGGTTTTAATGAGGGTAAACTAGAGTTATTATTGGTTCGTCGTGGCTTTGAGCCTGAGCGAGACCGCTTCTCACTAATTGGCGGTTTTGTGCATAACGAAGAAGGCCTTGATGAGGCAGCGCATCGTGTACTTAGTGAACTTACCGGCCTTGAAGATGTGTATATGGAGCAGGTTCGAACTTTTGGGAAGGCGAATCGAGATCCTTATGAACGTGTTCTGTCGGTTACGTATAGTGCGCTGGTTTTAAAAGAGAACTATAATGATGAACTGGTCAATAGTTACAAAGCTGAATGGTTTCCTATAGATAACCTTCCAGAGTTGATTTTCGATCACAAAGATATGATCGAATCGGCTATGAGACGTTTACGCCGCCGTATCAAAACAGGCCCCGTTGGCTTCAACTTGTTGCCCGAAAAGTTCACGCTTCCACAACTTCAGAAGCTCTATGAGGCCATTTTGGGAGAAGAAATCGATAAACGCAACTTTCGTAAAAAACTCCATGCTATGGATTTTCTCATCAGGCTAGAAGAAAAGGACAAATCAGAATCAAAGAAAGGAGCGTTTCTGTATCGCTTTGATGAGGATAAATATAATGGCGTAAAGAATTTTAGTATCTAACCTAGATAGAATATACACTCTAATCATAAATCAATAGTATTGAATACATATAGCTTAGGCTTAGATTTCGGATCTGACTCTGTACGGGCACTTCTGGTGAATACGGCTACAGGTGAAGAATTAGCTACGTCGGTACATTATTACAAGAGATGGAAAACAGGCATGTACTGTGATCCATCGAAAAATCGCTTCCGCCAGCATCCTTTGGACTATATCGAAGGCATCGAAGCCACCATTAAAGAAATAGTAGCCCAAGTGGGCCCAAAAATAGCGGATAATATTGTTGGTATAGGGGTGGATACTACAGGGTCAACACCTGTTGCCGTTGATGCTACTGGCACACCTCTAGCTTTATTGCAAGAATTTGAGGAAAACCCCAATGCGATGTTCGTGCTGTGGAAGGACCATACAGGAATCAAGGAGGCGGAGGAGATAAATGCACTTTGTAGTGAATGGGAGGTAGATTATTCGAAATACGAAGGCGGAATTTATTCATCGGAATGGTTTTGGTCTAAAATTTTGCACGTATCCCGTCAAGACGAAAAGGTGTTGAAGGCGGCCTATTCTTGGGTTGAACATTGCGATTGGGTCCCTTTTTTGTTGACAGGAGGGTCCGATGTTTCTAACATGAAGAGAAGTCGTTGTGCAGCAGGGCACAAAGCACTTTGGCACCCTGAATTCGATGGTCTTCCGCCCAACGATTTTTTTGTGGCGCTAGATCCTGTTTTAGATGGACTAAGAGATCGTCTGTTCTCGCAGACCTATACATCCGATGAACTTGCAGGTACAATTAGCCAAGAATGGGCTGATAAACTGGGGCTGCCGAATGATGTGAAGGTAGCCGTAGGGGCTTTTGATGCGCATATGGGCGCCGTTGGTGCTAAGACCGAACCTTATTTTTTAACCAAAATAATGGGTACGTCTACATGCGACATTTTGGTAGCCCCAATGGAAGGTGAAGAAAAATTGGTAAAAGGTATTTGCGGACAGGTAAATGGTTCTGTTATTCCCGGTATGTTGGGGCTTGAAGCAGGTCAATCTGCATTTGGCGATATCTATGCCTGGTTCGAAAGAGTACTGGCCTGGCCCATTAGAGAACTTCTGAATAGTTCTAACCTAATTGACAAATCGACCAAAGAGAAATTAATCGAAGAGGCGATGGATAAATTGATTCCTGAACTGAGTAAAGCTGCAGCTCGAGAACCGATAGGTGCATCTGGGGAGTTGGCTTTGGATTGGATGAACGGAAGAAGGACACCTGATGCCAATCAAAATTTAAAGGGGGTTATTGCCGGAATTAATCTAGGTAGTGATTCTCCGAAAATATTCCGAGCCCTAGTCGAGGCTTCCTGTTTTGGGGCAAAAAAGATTGTTGACCGATTTTTATCCGAAGGCATTCCCATAAAAGGAGTAATCGCTTTGGGCGGGGTAGCTAAAAAATCGCCCTTTATCATGCAGATGATGGCCGATGTACTGAATATGCCCATAAAGGTGGTTTCATCTGAACAAGCTTGCGCTCTAGGTGCTGCAATTTTTGGTGCAGTAGCCGCAAAAACATACGATAACGTACCCGACGCGATGGTTCAAATGGGTAGTGCTTTCTCATCGGTCTATGAACCAAATCAGGAAGATGTGGGCGAATACGATAAAATTTATCAAAGGTATAATGAACTGTGCGAAACGATGGAGGCGCATATAATGAACGAGGTTAGAACCGATGGATAGATTCAGAGCATTAAGAGAAGAGGCTTACGAAGCGAATATGAGGTTGCCAGAACTAGGCTTGGTGCTCTTTACCTTCGGTAATGCCAGTGCCGTTGATCGCAACGAAGCGGTCTTTGCCATTAAACCTAGTGGAGTACCTTATGCCGACCTTAAAGTGAATGATATGGTCATCTGCGATTTCGAGGGCAAAGCCGTAGAGGGTAAAATGCGGCCTTCATCAGACACTAAAACCCATGCTGTACTTTACAAAGAATGGAGCGAAATCGGTGGAATTGTACATACGCATTCGACCTATGGTACGGCTTGGGCTCAAGCTATTAAAGACATACCCATTTTCGGAACCACGCACGCAGATCATTTGACTTCCGATATTCCATGCGCGCCGCCTATGAAAGATGAATACATTCAGGGCGATTATGAGCATATGACGGGTTACCAAATTATAGATTGTTTGAAAGAACGAGGTCTTGACCATAACGAAGTCGAAATGATTTTGGTGGGTAATCATGCTCCATTTACTTGGGGTAAAAGTGCTGCAAAAGCCGTGTATAATAGTGCGGTTTGTGAAGAAGTAGCTAAAATGGCCCAATTGACCCTACAAATTAATCCGAATGCGAATACGCTGAAAGAGGCTTTAAAAAAGAAACATTTTGAGCGTAAGCATGGGGGAAACTCCTACTACGGTCAAGAACAATAACCTTCTAAACAACCAACGAAATATACTATTATGAAAGGATTGGATACGCTTGATTGGGTCGTTATTTCTCTATATTTTTTAGTGCTTTTAGGCGTGGCCTGGTGGGTCATCAAACAAAAGCAAAAGAATACCGAAGACTACTTTCTGGCCGGTAGAAACATAGGCTGGTTCGTGGTCGGGGCATCTATTTTCGCTTCGAATATTGGTTCTGAGCATGTAGTAGGACTTGCCGGTAACGGGGCTGGTGACAAAATGCCTTTGCTCATTTATGAGCTTCACGCCTGGTTAGTACTTATGTTAGGGTGGGTATTTTTGCCTTTCTATGCGCGTAGTGGTGTTTTTACTATGCCCGAATTTCTTGAAAAGCGCTTTGATGCTCGGTCAAGATGGGTGCTTTCGATTGTTTCGTTGATAGCTTATATTTTGACCAAGGTTTCCGTGACCATTTATGCCGGTGGTGTCGTAGTATCGGCCTTAATGGGCATTCCATTTTGGATAGGAGCGGTTGCTACCGTGGTACTCACAGGGCTATATACAGTTTTAGGTGGAATGCGGGCCGTAGTATATACCGAGACTATTCAAGCTATCGTATTGGTTCTTGGAGCAGGTATTTTAACCTACCTTGGTTTAGATGCCGTAGGGGGATGGGGTGAATTGAAAGAAACGGTCGGTGCCGATTATTTTAATATGTGGCGCCCGAACTCAGACCCCGATTATCCGTGGTTACCCTTATTCATAACGAGTACGGTAGTGGGTATTTGGTACTGGTGTACCGATCAGGTCATTGTGCAAAGGGTACTGACGGCCAAAAATATCAAAGAAGGGAGAAGAGGTAGTATTTTCGGAGCTCTTTTAAAACTAATGCCGATTTTCTTGTTCCTTATTCCTGGCGTAGTTGCCTTAGGTCTCAAAATGCAAGGAAAACTGGACTGGGATAGTCCTGATGAGGCTTTTCCCGTATTGATGAGTAATCTGATGCCATCCGGGCTAAGAGGTTTGGTAGCTGCCGGATTGTTGGCTGCTTTGATGAGTTCATTGGCTTCGGTATTCAATTCATGCTCAACGCTATTTACCCTTGATATTTATAAAAAGTTGAAACCTGAAAAGCCAGAAGAAGAATTGGTGAAAACAGGGCGTATAGCTACTTTTTTCGTAGTAGGTCTCGGTCTTTTATGGATCCCCATTATAACGACCTTATCCGACGGATTATACGAATACCTTCAGAATGTACAGGCCTATATCTCACCACCTATTGCTGCCGTTTTCCTACTAGGTATCTTTTATAAGCGAATTAATGCTAACGGGGCGATTGCCACATTGGTTGGTGGTTTTATCATCGGTTTTTCGAAGTTGACCTTAGAGATTTTAAAGTCTAGTTTTGCCACTGATAGTTTAATATTCAAGATTGCCGACATTAATTGGTTGGTTTTTGGGGCATACTTTTTTGCCATGTGCATCGCCATTGCGGTTGTGGTAAGCATGTTTTACCCTGCACCTTCGAAAGCTCAGCTGGCCGGTTTGACCTTCGGTAGCGTAACCAGCGAGCAAAAGGCAGAAGATAAATTGAGCTATAATATTTGGGACATAATCACATCGGTTGTCGTTTTATTGATCGTAGTGTACATTATGATTTCCTTTAGTACATTAACATTGTAACCTACACAGAAACTTAAGAATGATACATATTGCAGATAACGAAGTTTGGTTCGTTACGGGAAGCCAACACCTTTATGGTCCGGAAACTTTGGCACAAGTAGCCGAGAATTCCAGTGAAATTGCGAAACATTTTGAGAATGATAGTTCTATACCCGTAAAGGTGGTTTGTAAACCAACGGTGAAAACGGCCGATGAAATTCATTCACTATGTAAAGAGGCCAATAATGCTATAAATTGCGTAGGGCTAATCACTTGGATGCATACGTTCTCGCCTTCAAAAATGTGGATAGCAGGCCTGAATGCACTTCAGAAACCTTTCTTGCATTTACATACCCAATTCAATCGTGATCTACCTTGGGGAACCATTGATATGGATTATATGAACCTTCATCAATCTGCACATGGCGGTCGTGAATTTGGCTTTATGGCCTCTCGATTGCGAATGAATAGAAAAGTAGTTGTAGGCCATTGGCAAGATAGTAAGGTGATAGAAAAGATTGCCGCTTGGTGTCGGGTGGTCAGTGCGGTTGCCGATTCCAAAAAAATGAAAGTGGCCCGTTTTGGAGATAATATGAGACAGGTTGCCGTAACCGATGGTAACAAAGTCTCTGCCCAGATAAAATTTGGCTATGAGGTTAATGGCTACGGAGTGGGTGATTTAGTGAAATATATTGACGGAATAACGGATCAAGAAATTCAAGTACTTCTAGAAGAGTATGAAGCTACTTATACCATCGCATCTAAAATCAAATCTGACGGAAATATGCGCTCATCGCTTAAAGATGCGGCGCGAATAGAATTGGGCATGAGAGCCTTTTTAGTAGATGGTGGTTATACGGCCTTTACCGATACTTTTGAAGATTTACATGGTATAAAACAATTACCTGGCATAGCTACCCAAAGACTGATGGCCAGTGGATATGGTTTTGGTGGCGAAGGCGATTGGAAAACTGCCGCTTTAGTACGTACGATGAAGGTTATGGGTGTTGGCTTAGATGGGGGTAATAGCTTTATGGAAGACTATACCTATCATTTCGACCCTTCAAACTCCAGTTGCCTAGGTTCACACATGTTAGAAATATGTCCTTCTATTGCCCAGGGTGAGGTGAAATGTGAAATACATCCTTTAGGAATTGGAGGAAAAGAGGATCCGGTTCGATTAGTGTTCAATGGAGGTGCAGGTGATGCCTTGAATGCTTCGATCGTAGATATGGGCAACCGTTTTAGAATGCTCGTGAACAAAGTAGAGGCACTGCCTCTAGAACATGATATGCCCAAACTTCCCGTGGCTAGAGTATTATGGGATCCCAAACCTGATTTGCAAACGGCCGCTGCCGCTTGGATTTATGGAGGAGGAGCACATCATACTTGTTATAGTCAGAATATTTCAGCGGAATCTCTAGAGGATTATGCAGAAATTATGGATATTGAGTTTCTGCTAATAGACGAGAAAACAGACCTTTATCGGTTTAAGCAAGAACTTAGGTGGAACGATGCTGCGTATGTAATCAATAAAGGGTTCAGATAGTATTCAACTTATTGTTTTACGCTAATCTTGACCGCTTCACAACTCTTTAAATCAGAGTTGAGTATGATTTTTTTGGAAGTACTGCCGTCGGTAATTTCAATAGAGACTGTATTTGGGGGCGATTTACCGAGGTTATGGGCGTAGAGAAATAAGTCGTTGGGTTTGCCTTTTTCAAGGGTGCAGGTAACCTGCTTTCTTCGATACGTAAGTAGATGCTTTGATATCACCGTTTTTCCGTTGAGGTATATAGAAACAATATCATCGTCTTGTCGGCCATGGTCCCAAACTTCGATGGTGATGTCTTCATTTTCGAAAACAACTTCTTCTACATAAGAAATGTTTCTACCATCAAATTGGGTAACAGGTTCTATTGTTTTTTCACTTGGTGCCTTCACTCCTGCAGGCTTTTCTCTATTTCTCGCTTCGTAAGCGGCTTTTCGTGCATCTGCTTCCGGATTGCGGATTGAAAAATAGGATGTGGCATATTTTGCAATCTGGTATTTGTTATCGGGAAACAGCTCGATACCGACGACCTGATAAGAATCTCCAGTACTTATGTTTTTGGCTAAAACAATATCATCTGCACTGAATGAGTTCTTAAAGGTTCCTAGTTCTTGAACCACCATATCGTTCAGCGCCAAAAAGAAACGTATCGATTTCTCAGATGCTATATTAATGGTCTCCCATTCTATCTTGGCAGGCTCAGAGATGGTCCAAACTGTAGATGAGTTGGGGTAGGTAACTTCAATTTTGGTCTTTTTATTAAGGGTGTCATTAAATACTTGATAATGAACGTCAGAAATATGAAAAGTATGTGAGGCTTCCAAACTACTATGGGCAAAGGAAGTCAAACTTAAAAAGAGTAATAATATGGTAATGAAGGTATGTTTCACTTTGATTCTATTTTCCTTTCAAACAACTTAGGTTTTATGGATGTCGTTTAACGAGAAATTCAATTATAGTACACTGTATAACGACATTTGGGATTAAATGTTGGAATAAAAGATAACATTTTTTCCTTTTAGTAAATGATCAGCGTTTGAACGATTGAGTTCTTAACTATCCAAAAAGTGTGCCTAAGGCCTTAAATTTTACTAATTTGTAACTTTTGGTATGAATATCTATTCTTCAATAATGCTGATTTTATAGGCTATGCACAAAGAGCTACTACTTGATTCTCACAGGCGAATTTTACCGCACATCCATAGAACCCCCATATTTTCATCAAGGCTTATTAATAAAATTGTGAACGCTGATATCGTTTTTAAATGTGAAAATTTTCAACGTGGAGGGTCTTTTAAAGCTAGAGGTGCCACCAATGCCATACTCTCTCTGACCGAAGAGCAAAAGAGTCAGGGCGTAGTAACACACTCTTCCGGTAATTTTGCGCAGGCACTGTCTTTGGCTGCAGGTAGAATAGGGGTCAAAGCCTATATCGTAATGCCATCGACGGCACCTCTGGTAAAGAAAGATGCAGTATTGGAATATGGGGGCGAGATTATTGAATGTAAACCTACATTGTCGGCGCGTGAGAATGAAGCACATCGCATAGTGGAAGAGAAGGGAGCTACGTTCATACATCCTTCCAATGATATGGATGTTATTATAGGACAAGGAACCGCTTGTCTAGAATTATTGGAAGAAGAACCGGGCCTTGATTATGTGGTGGCCCCAGTGGGCGGTGGCGGACTAATTGGAGGCACTTCATTAGCGGCCTATTATTTTGGCAATGGTTGTAAGGTGGTCGGGGGAGAGCCGATGGAAGTCGATGACGCGTATCGTTCGCTTCAAAGTGGATATATAGAATCAAATGAAACTACGGATACCATTGCGGACGGACTCAAAACTCAGTTGGGCGATAAGAACTTTCCAATTATTCAAAAGTATGTTGAGCGTATCGTTCTGGTGACGGAACCACAAATTATTGAAGCCATGCATTTGGTATGGGAACGCATGAAGATAGTTGTCGAACCGTCAAGTGCGGTAGCTTTGGCTGCTGTTTTAAAGGATAAGCCTAGGTTTGAAAAGCAAAAAGTAGGAGTTGTACTATCTGGAGGGAACGTCGATTTTAAAGCGGTGGGACGATTTCAGTGATTGCTAGATTATAAGACATGTATTTTCATCTTTAAAAGTACTTTTCCTTACACATAATCCTTATTTTTAGAACAATAACAAAATCGAACATTATTATGGGATCACGAAGAAATTTTATTGAAAAGTTGACCGTTTCGGCTGTTGGCGTGCCAATTTTATATCATAGTTCTAATCTTTTTGCAGCTCCGGAAGTTCCCTACGAAGGGCCCATACTGAAAGTGGCCATTATGGGTTTGGGCAGTTATGGTACACGAGTGGCCGAGGCCATGAAAGATTGTAAAAGAGCTAAACTGGTCGGCGTCATTAGTGGTACCCCTTCTAAGATTAAAGATTGGCAATCGAAATACGGTATCCCAAAAAAGAACTGTTATAATTATGAGAATTTCGATGCGATAAAAGATAATGCCGATATCGATGCGGTATATGTTATTACTCCTAACGGATTGCATAAAGACCAATCGATAAGAGTTGCAAAAGCTGGCAAACATGTTATTTGCGAAAAGCCCATGGCTATTAATGCGGAAGAAGGGCAGGCCATGGTCGATGCGTGTAAAGCCGCGAATGTAAAACTGTTGATAGGTTATCGTATGCATTACGAGCCCAAGACGGTCGAAGTAATAAAAATGCGTAAAAATGGGGAGTTCGGTAAGGTGAAATTTTTTCAAGGGCAATCAGGGTTTACCATCGGCGACCCAACTCAATGGCGATTAGATAAAAAATTGGCAGGTGGTGGTGCTATGATGGACATCGGTATTTATTCCATTAATGGGGCTCGTTATATGCTAGGTGAAGAACCCATTTGGGTTACGGCACAAGAAACCAAAACCGATCCTGTCAAGTTTGAAGAAGGTGTCGATGAGACTATTCAATTTCAATTGGGTTTCCCCAGTGGGGCTGTGGCGAACTGCCTATCTACCTATAATATGAGCAACTTAGACCGGTTTTTCATGACGGGTTCCGATGGTTGGGTAGAAATGAAGCCATCTACGGGTTATGGTCCAATTAAAGGGCGTACCCATAAAGGTGAACTTGACCAACCTCATATAACACACCAGACCTTACAGATGGACGGTATGGCCCAACTTATTTTTGAAGGTGTACAGCCTATAGTGCCTTTAGATGGGGAAGAAGGTGTAAAAGACATGAAAATTATCGACGCTATATATAAGGCCGTAGAGACGGGCGATAAGCAAAACATCAATCTTTAAAATAAAATTTTCAGCCAGCCCGATTAGATGAAAGCTCAACGGATTTGACTTGTAATTATTTTTTCAAATGATTTGTCGACTCTTAGAAGCACGACTTTGCTGATTTCATTTGGATACAAGTTTGGCATGTAAACCATTTTAAAGAAACGTACGAATTACGTTGATGAGACCACCTGTCGACCAATTGAAAAAAGAAACCCCGTCAACAAAAGTTGACGGGGTTTCTAATAAAGGGCCGTTTGGTTAATAGCCGTTATTGTCGGTACCTAAACTCGGATTTCTCTGAAGTTCAGGGCCTGGTAAGGGCAACAACATATGTTTACTTTCAATTTGTTTTCCGTTTTCGGTGGTGTGGCCTACGGCACTCACAAAAGAAATACTACCAGGGGCATTGGAAACTGGGAACTGACCGGTACGCACGATATCGAACCAGTTTCTAAATTCAAAGACCAATTCTCTGTGTCTCTCTTTCCATACTTCTTCTACAAAAGCGGTAGCTCCCAAACCTGAAAGTTCAGAGGTGATAGTGGCCGCATCTGTATTCCAGTATGCCCTGCCTCTAACTTGAGCCAAATAATCTACCGCATCTGCATTTACACCACTGCTCATGGCGATAGCTTCGGCAGCGATCAATAAAACATCTGCATAGGTGTATACTGCAAAATCCTTTCCAGATCTAGCGGTTTCAAAAATGGCGGTATCATCATGCCAGAAGAAAGGGGCCGTTTCAAAGGTTTGCCCTGTTGGTACATAGGTGCTGTGAAAAAACTGTCTTTCTTGAGCTCTTAAATCTTCCGTTGGGTCGTAGAAATCCAAGAACTGGCTTGATGGCTGATAGGCTCCGTTGGTAATGTCATACAAAACCTCAGATGCCAAGGCAACAGGGTATGAGTAACGCGCATATACCGCTGTGCCGATTTCAGGGTCATATTCCTTGATATAGATGTCTTCACTAGTAGAGGCATCGCCTTTTCTCAATTTGTTGTAGGCAGAATTCTCAAAATCTACGGCACCCTCTACCTGATCATGTTGTACCAAGGCGTAAGATCCGTATTCACCATTGATGATATCTTGAGCTAATGTAGCTGCATCAGCATACCTATCGGCATTTAAAGGATTTCCGCTCATGGTCAGGTATACATCGGCCAAAAGGGTGGCAACGGCACCGGCAGTTATTCTTTTTCCGTTGTCTACCATATTGGTCTTAGGTAGATTCCCTTGATTTAGCGCTTCCGTAAGGTCTGCTTCGATCAACGCATAGATATCTGCAATGGAACTTTTTTCCAGATAGAGGTCTTCCAAAGATTCGTAAGGCTCTGTAGTTAAAGGAACGGGACCAAACCATCTTACCAAGTAGTAATACGAGAAAGCTCTAAAGAACTTGGCTTCTGCCAATAATTGGTTTCTTTGTGCATCTGTAAGTTCCGGTGTTTCCGGAATGTACTTAATGGCATTGTTCGCCCTTGAAATACCTAAATACAGTTCTCTCCAACGGTCTTGCAAATAGGTGCCGATATTATCGCCGTTTAGCGTCAATTGTTGGGTATTGCTCACGTGTAGTTCTTGACCGGCATATTCATTGGTAAAAAAACCGCTCATATAGGCACCCAGCATCAAAGGGGTACCGCTATATACTCCGCCATCGGTCATTTGAGGAGCTCCGTTTCTATATAATGAATTAACGGCACTAAATGCTTGGTCAGGTTCTGAAAAGAACTGATCGGAACTCAATTCGCTTAGCGGTTCTTCCTCAAGGAAATCGTCACAAGACCCCAAAAATACGAGTCCTATTAAACAAGCTATATATTTAATTTTCATGATATTTTTTTTTAAGCATTAAAATTTAAGGCTACATCCCAAGGTGAACGTTCTTGGTTTTGGGTACTGGAAGAAGAAAATGTTCTGTCCCCATTGGTTATCTTCCCAAGATGATGCTTCAGGGTCATATCCCTGAAAATCTTTAGAGTGTATCACGAATGCATTTTCGACACTGGCGTAAACCCTAAGAGTGTTGAGGCCGATGATATCTAAAAATTGCTCATCGAAACTATATCCTAAAGAGAAAAGATTACCTCTTATGTAAGAACCATCAACCACCCATCTGCTATCTACCTGACTGTTCTGACCGGCATATGCTTGGTTTCTAATTTCTTGAACCATAGTGTTCTGGTTGTTCTCCGTCCACCCGTCGTAAAGAATGGTAGCCAAACCATTGGCAATACCGGAACGGTCTTCGGTAGAGTGGTAGAACTGTTGCATGATTTCAACACCTGCTACGAACTGAATATCGGCAGTCAAGTCAAAATTCTTGTACCTGAAGTTGTTGATAAAGCTTCCTGTAACATCAGGTAAACCTTTGCCAAGAATCTTCTTGTCCGCAGAACGCTTGGCTTCTCCGGGAACGGCACCAACGGCAGCAGCTTCGGCCACTTCATCGGTACCCCAAGTACCCAATCTTTCGTATCCGTAGAAAGAGCTCAAAGACTCTCCTACGCGAAGTATGGTCTGGCTACCCGATACCCAAAATGGACCAGGTTCAATGTCCTCATCGTTTTCGCCTAAGCTTTCAATGGTGTTTTTGTTGTAGTTCATGTTGAAGGAAGAATCCCATCCAAAATCCTCACCACGAACAATATCTCCAGTAATCATTGCCTCGATACCTTTGTTAGATACAGAACCAATGTTATCTCTTACAGACGTAAAGCCTGTGGTATAAGGAACCGGTCTATCTAATAAAAGGTCTTTGGTCAACTTGTCATAATAATCGAACTCTAAACTTAAACGGTGGTTAAAGGCCGATAAATCGATACCAATATCAAACTGGCTTGTTTTTTCCCATTCTAAACCAGGGTTTGCCAATCTGTTAACTGAGCTTGAACTCACACGACTGCCATTTAGCAATACAGTTCCTGCCGATACCGTTGCCAAAGAACTGTAAGGTGTAATTTCAGTGTTTCCGGTGATACCATAGCTACCGCGTAGTTTCAGACGGTCTATGAATTCTACATCTTGCATGAACTCTTCTTCACTAATGTTCCAGCCCGCACCTATTGAAGGGAAGAAGCCGTACTTATTATCTTTACCAAAACGGGAAGAACCATCGGCCCTAGCAGTAAGGGTAATCAGGTATTTGTCATCAAAGGTATAACCGGCTCTTACAAAATAGGAATTAAGCGCCCATTCTTCTGTAGCAGATTCCGGTGCATTTGGGTTGCTTGCAGAACCAATGTTGTTGTATTTGAAAAAGTCATCGCTAAATCCTCTAGCGTAGATATTAGAAGACTCGTATTGGCGTTCTTGCCAGCTTAGACCTAACATTGCGTTAACTCTATGCTTGTCAAAATCTTGTGTATAGGTCAGGTAATTTTCCTGTTGCCAGTAAGTACTTTTTTCGTTGAAAATTCTACCGAAGCCATCAGGAGCTGAAATATTTACCAAATCTCTTGGAGAATATTCCTTCTTGTTACGGATGTTCTTGTCAAAACCGAACTGACTTCTAAGTTCTAGACCTGGAAGAATATTGAAGTTCACGTAAAAATTACCGAACATCTGGTTTCTTTCCCACTTGCGTTCTTGAGTTTCCAGAACATGTACTGGGTTGGCCATAGATTCCAAATTATAGGCATCGGAAATCATTTGGCTATTGCTCCAAGTTCCATCAGGGAATTTTACCGGGAAGATAGGAGGCATCTCGATCATAGTTCTACGTGGCAATTGGCCACCGCCACCTTCTTCAAATTCTGTGTCTTTTACATCATTGACCATAAGGTTTACACCAATTTTCAGCCAATCTTTTGGGGTTACGTCATAGGCAATCTTACCGCTGATACGGTCTAATTTGTTGTTCAGCATAATACCTTCTACATGTGAGTAGTTCAAGAACACACCTACTGAAGAATTCTCATTTCCTTGCTGAACCGAAAGTTGGTGGTTGGTAGAGAAGGCGGTTCTTGTAGCCTCATCCTGCCAATCTGTATCATACAACGGATTTCCGTTTTCATCGAACAATCGACGGTCGTTGGTAGTGAATACCGGAGCTGGCGAATCTGGACGGTATTTTGGAGTGTTCTCCATACCGGTTCTAACGACTTCTAGCCATTCATCGGCATTTAACAGATCCATTTTCTTGCGGATGCTACCAACGCTGATAAATCCGTCATAACCAATGGTTACCTTTCCATCTTGACCACCTCTTTTGGTCGTAATCAAAACAACACCATTGGCACCACGGGCACCATAGATAGAAGCAGAGGAAGCATCTTTAAGAACTTCCATGCGCTCAATATCATTAGGGTTTATGAATTTGATGTCATCCATAACAACCCCATCAACCACATATAGAGGGTCTGATGACGAGTTGATGGTACCTACACCCCTGATAACAATTCTTGGGGAGCCTGTGGGAGAACCAGAGTTCAAAAACACGTTTACACCAGCAACCTTACCCCGCATGCCCTGTAATGCATTATTCACGGGGGCTTTTAAAAGGTCTTCGCTGCTTACGGCGCTAACGGCACCGGTAAGGTCTGATTTTCTTTGTGTACCATAACCTACAACTACAACTTCTTCAAGTGCATCAACATTTTCCTCTAAAGTTACGTTGATGGTCTGTTGGTCGTTGACAGGAACCTCTTTCGAGGTGAAGCCTATATAGCTGAAAGAAAGCACATCACCGGCATCGGCCATAATACTATAATTTCCGTCAAAATCGGTAGCCGTTCCTTTGGATGTACCCTTGACAACAACGCTGACACCAGGTATAGGTGTACCGGCATTATCACTAACCGTACCCTGAACCGTGAACTGAACATTGCTCTGAATTAGCTCATTGATTTTTTGTGGACTCAAAACCGATGGCATATTGCTAATTTGCGCGTTGAGCAGATTTTCGATTTTCTCCTTTATTTCCGGATTGTCTTTCGGAAACAGGATAATTTGGTCTCGAACAAAGCTGTAATCAATATTAGAATTGGCAAAAAGTGCTTCCAGTACCTCGTTAACGTTCTTGTCTTCAACGCTCAATGACTGTTTTTTATATACATCTATAATGCTGTTGTTGTAGAAAAAACTATAGTCGCTTTTGCGTTCAATTTCGTTGAGAATCTTTTTTAACCTTACGTTATTCACTTCTAACGAAATGCTCTGAGCCTTGATTTCTGAGGCAAATAACTTGCCTAATGTAAAGACCAATAATATGACGTAGATTTTCATTATCCTAATAATAGGGATCTTTGAAAAAAAATGATCCTTTTTTTCCATAATTTTGAATAGTTTAAGTTGTTTAATTACTAAGTAGTTAGATGATTATTCAAAGAGGGGAGTGTTGCAGCACTTTCCTCTTCTTTTTAGTTTTTATTTCTTCATATATAGTGTGATTTTGTTATCGTTCAGTTTATATTTTATAGGTGATGATACCTCAAAAAGGGCCATAATTTGTTCTATGCTCAAGTTGTCGAAAGAACCGGTATATTCATAATTCATGATTTCTGGAGACTCTACTGAGATAGAAACCTGATATTTTCTTTTTAAATCACCAATTACTTCTCTGATGGGCGTTTCATCGTAAATGAGCTTGCCTTGTCGCCAAGCCGTAAGATTACTGGTCTGTACCTTCTCGATTATAATTTTATCTTCATTTTTAACATAGGTAGCCCTTTGAGAGGGGTTAAGAACTACGGTCTTATTATCTTTTTCTTCTATGACCCGAACTTTACCCGATACCAGGGTGGTCTCTATATTTTGATCTTCAGGATACGATTTAACATTGAAGGTAGTGCCAAGAACATGAATTTTCATGCCATTCTCAGTGTTGACTACAAAGGGTCTATCTGAATTATGAGCGATGTCAAAAAAAGCTTCACCCTGAAGACTGACCTCTCTTATTTCTTTCGAAAATGTTTGAGGGTATATGAGCGAAGTATTGGCATTGAGCATAATTTTAGACCCATCAGAAAGTTCAATTGTTCTAAATTCCCCAATAGAGGTTTCTGTCATCACGATTGTCGATTCTGATACCTCTGTAGTGGCTTGTTCACCATTAAAAAGAAGAGACAAAGAGACGAGAATGGTCACTAGAGCTGCAGCACCTATTATTTTGTAAATAGTAGCGCGTCTGTTCAAATTATATTTTGAATAATTAGGGTCTGATTCTCTTAGAAGCTGAGCTACATGTCGGGCTTTTAAATAGTTATATCGCCGTTGCTGCTTAGGGTTTTTAATCAACCATTTGATAACCTCTTTCTTTCTTTTATCTGAAAGCCGGCCTTCTACCAATGCTGTGATATCCCTCTTGTTCATTTAATTTGTGGTGCAGTGTTTCTATCAAGACGAAAAAATGGTAAACTCCCCCTAGTCGAGATAAGAAATTTTAGATGAAAAGTATAGGTAAGTATTCTTTTAGAACCGTTTTAAGTTCTCTTAAGGCCCTTGAAATATGGTTTTCAACGGTTTTAGGTGAAATTTTCAATTGTTCTGAAATTTCTTTGTGCCCAAGTCCGTCCAACCTACTTTTCACAAATACATTCTTACATTTTTCAGGTAAGTGTTTAACGGCACTATCAACCAAAGTTTGAAGTTCTTTGGCCATAACGGCAGAAGCCGCATCGTCGGAGAGAGCAGTGTAATTAAGCCAATGTTCTTGTTGATCGCTTGTAGTTTCTTTTGAAAGTCTATTCTTATGTGAACGCAAGTAATCTAAGCAGGCATTTCGTGTCATTCGATAGATATAGCCTGTAAGATTAGAGGTTACGGTAATATTTTCCTTTTTCTCCCAAAGTTTTATAAGTACATCATGAACAATTTCTTCGGCATCTTCCCTTGAATTTACGTAACTATTGGCTATGGTAAACAATTTGGGCTTGTAGAAATTATACATCGTGTTGAAATCATCTTCACCATCAAAGAAGGCCGGCGATTTTGATTTAACAGTCTGTGAATTTTCTGGCATGATATTTTTTGGAATCGAAACAATTATAGCCAGCAATTTACAAATTCTTAATGATTGGGCATATGATTTTATTTTTGTTTGTATGCTATCTTCCCGTTTGTTCATTAATTGCGAAGACTAATCTTACAATTCGGACTTAAATCCAAGATATTCTCAAATGAAATTTTTAGTGTAAAAAATACATTTATAAATTTTTAGTGTATTTTCGTAAAATCGAATAACAAAGAATAATCTGTACCGACCATGAGCACAAAGTGTTTTTTTCTTTTTTTTGGAGTATTGGCAATATTAACATCTTGCGCCGAAAACCAATCTTCACAAGACCATACCGCCTATCTTTTCACCTACTTTACGGGTAATGGCGAAGGTGAAGAGGCCATACGCTATGCTTTAAGTCGTGATGGTTTCAATTATTATGCGCTAAATAATGACCAGCCCATAATTGCATCTGGTGAAATAAGTGAAACCGGAGGTGTTCGCGATCCACATATTCTTAGGGGAAACGACGGCTATTTTTATATGACGGTAACCGATTTGTTGACCAAAAATGGGTGGAGTAATACCAAAATAGTCTTAATGCGGTCGAAAGATTTGATTTCTTGGAAATCGCACGTGATCAACATACCAGAACGTTTTGCCTCATTTTCAGAAATTACCCGCGCCTGGGCCCCACAAACATTTTACGATGAAAAGGCCGATAAATTAATGGTGTACTTTTCAATGCTTGAGCCTGGTAGTTATGATAAAATCTACTACAGCTACGCCAATGAAGATTTTTCTGATCTAGCTACTGAGCCTAAACAGCTTTTCTTTAGTCCTGATGAAAAAGCCTGTATCGATGGAGACATTATTTTAAAGGATGGTACTTACCATTTGTTCTATAAGACGGAAGGCACTGATGATAAAGGAATAAAAGTAGCTACCTCCAAAAATTTAACCGAAGGCTACGAGTCATTAGCGGGCAATGTCGACCAGACAGATAAGGCTGTCGAAGGGTCGGGGGTTTTTAAGTTGTTAGATGATGACACCTATATCTTATTGTATGATATGTATATGGATGGTCGTTATCAATTTGCCAAAAGTACCGACCTGACAAACTTTGAAGCTTTAGGGGCTGATGTTGTTTCTATGGATTTTCACCCCCGACACGGCACTGTAATTACAATTTCTGAGGCGGAAGCTGCTCGATTGGTAAAAGCATTTCCCTCTAGAGACCTGCCACTTGTCTTGGGTGCTGAAGCGACAGAAATTAAAACACATAATATTTATAGCAATAGAGAAAAGCAAGAGCTCTATATTCCGGTACAACCGGGAACTAACATTGAGGCATTAAAACCGAAGTTGGTGCTTTTTCCGGGAGTAAAGCAAGCAGAATCTAAAAATAACGTTTCGAGTTCCGTTAGCTTAGAATTGCCAAATGAGGAAATGGCAGAATACAGTATAAAGATTTCTGAGGATCATAACCCGGTATTGGAAGGCTATTATGCCGACCCCGAAATTGTTTTTTCCCATACAGATAATAAATTCTATCTCTACCCTACCAGTGATGGATTCGATAGTTGGTCAGGTACTTATTTTAAAACTTTTTCTTCCTCTGATTTAGTCAACTGGAACGATGAAGGTGTTATTTTAGATTTAAATAACGATGTTTCTTGGGCCGACAGAAATGCATGGGCACCATGTATTGCCGAGAAGAAAACCGAAAATGGGTATAAGTACTATTACTATTATACCGCTGCACAAAATATTGGGGTTGCCGTGGCTGATAATCCTGCTGGTCCGTTCAAAGATTTGGGTCATGCTTTTGTCGATTATAAAACAAAGGAGGCTAAGGGCGGTCAAGTAATCGACCCTGATGTTTTTACCGACCCCGTAAGCGGAAAGTCTTATTTTTATTATGGTAATGGATTTATGGCCGCTGCCGAATTAAATGATGATATGGTTTCGCTTAAAAAGGAAACCTTGACAGACCTTACGCCAGAAGATGGTACCTTCAGAGAAGGTACCGAGGTTTTTTATAGAAATGGAACCTATTATTTCATGTGGTCGGAAGATGATACCCGTAGTCCCAATTACCGGGTTCGATATGCAACATCAAATTCTCCAATGGGGCCATTGAGCATTCCTAAAGAAAATTTGGTCATAGAAAAAGATTCGAAAAAAGAAATTTATGGTACTGGGCACAACTCGGTAATCAATGTGCCCGGTACAGATGATTGGTATATTGTGTACCATCGTTTTACGAGACCAAAGGGAATTACTATGGGTAGCCCGGCAGGTTTTCATCGAGAGGTGTGTATAGACGAGTTAGAATTCAATGCGGATGGTTCTATGAAAAAAATCAAGCCGACCTTAGAGGGTGTCGATCCCGTAAGTCTCGGTAATTTATAAACTCTTGTGAAAACCAAAATTCTATTCGAAAGCTTAGTGTCTTGACGAAGATTCTCTAACAATCAAGTTCGTTTTCAGGGTAATAGTTTCGAAATCGATAGGGTTGTCTTTATCCTCGATTTGTCTTATCAATAAGTTCGTAGCGGCTTCACCCATTTGAAAAGCGCGGTCATTCACCGTGGTAAGATTGGGTTCGATTACCCTAGAAATAGGGTAGTTGCTAAAACCGACCACGGCAATTTGTTCTGGTACCTTATAATTGGCCTTTTGAAATACTTGAATGGCACTAATCGCCGTATAGTCGTTGGAGCAGAAAAGTCCGTCCGGCTTGTTTTTGAGCGCTATCAGTTCTTTGGCACTTGATGCTCCTTCTTCGTAGGTCAAATTTTTGGTTTCAAACACAAGATTTGGGTCGAAAGCAATTTTGTGAGCCTTTAAAGCTGCCTTATACCCCTCGAACCGATCTTTAAAAATAGAAGTATTTTGATTACCTGCAATATGGGCGATTCTTTGACAGCCTTGTTCTATAAGGTGCTCGGTAGCTCGAAATGCAGAACCAAAATCATCAATAATTATCTTGTTGGCCTTTAGTTCAGATGGCACTCGGTCATAGAAAATAATGGGTACACCGAGTTTAATAAATTTTTTAAAGTGTGAATAGTTCTTTGTTTCGTTAGAGATACATACGATAATACCTTCGACCAACCGGTTTTGAAGAATCTTGGTTATTTCCTTTTCACGTTCAAAAGAATCTTTCGATTGAAATATGGTTACGTTATATCCTCTGCTATATGCCAAATCTTCAATTCCACTAATTACCAATGAATGAAAATGCACTTCTAATTTTGGTACGATAATCCCGATGGAATAGGTTCGTTTCTTTCTGAAGCTTGCAGCGATAGTATTAGGGGCGAACCCTAGTTCTTCTGCCTTGCGCTGAACCTTAAGCTTGGTTGCATTGCTGATTGCGGGGTGCCCGGCAATCGCTCTGGAAATAGTCGAGGGTGAAAGCCCCAGTTCTTTTGCTAAATCTTTAAGAGTTATTCTTGAATTGGACATCTTTTAGCAAACGTTTGCAATTTTTATATTATGAATAATTAGGCAAAATAGATGTAATGATAAAAATACCACTGTGATTTAAGCAAAAATAAGAATTATTTGCTCTAATAAACTCTGATATGTTAAAAATTACGTTTCTACTATAAATATTTATGCAAACGTTTGCATAAACCTGTTCCTAAATCTATATTTGATCACAATCAGTTAACAATACAGAAAACTAACCTGTAAATCATTAATTTATGAAGAAACTAAAAAGTGCTGGGAAACTCTACCAAAAAGGGTGTGAAGGGCTTCTCAAAAAAGTACTGCTCCTTTTTATAGCACAACTTTGTTGTTTTGGGCTTCATGCGCAGAGTACATCTATCACCGGTAAAATCACCGATGCCGAAAGCGGAGAGCCTCTTCTTGGTGTCAATATAGTTGAGAAGGGTACTGCTAATGGGGTTGCTTCCGATTTTGATGGTAACTATTCCATTGATGTCGCTAGTGCCAACGCGGTTTTGGTGTTCACTTCTTTGGGGTATCAATCGAAAGAGATATCCGTAGGAAATAATGTGATAGTTGATGTTTCATTAGAGCTGGGGGCTAATCAACTAGATGAGTTTGTAGTTGTTGGCTACGGTAAAAAGAAGAAAAGAAACCTTACGGGGTCGGTAGTTTCGGTTGGTGGTGAAGATATCGACCAGACCAATTTGCAAGACCCGATTTCGATATTGCAGGGTAGGGCCGCGGGGGTTCAAGTGGTGTCGAACTCCGGTGCTCCCGGTGGGGGCATGTCTATAACGGTGAGGGGTAATTCATCGCTGAATTCCGGAAACTCACCTTTATATGTGGTCGACGGGGTGCCTATAGAGTCGAGTTCATTGTCTTCTCTGAATGGAACCGAAAATTTTGGACTAAACCCACTAGCTGATATAAACCCAAATGATATCGAGTCCATCGAAATATTAAAAGATGCGGCATCGACCGCCATATATGGTTCACGTGCGGCCAATGGTGTTGTGATGATTACTACAAAAAGAGGTAAAGAAGGCAAGGGGGTTTTAAATGTCAACTTTACTTCCGGTGTAAGTCAGATTACCAGAAAGTTGAGTGTGTTGAATGCATCTCAATATCGACAGGCAATCATTGATTCTTATAGGAATATGGAGAACCCCGTTGAACCAAACTGGACAATAATCGATTCGCTGAACCCTAAAAACAACGGAGATGTCGATTGGCAAGAAGAACTATTGAGGGTGGCTCCGCAATATAAGGTTGACCTTTCGGTTCAGGGCGGTTCTGAAAATGCCAAATATTCTTGGAGCTCCTCCTTTTCAAATCAAGATGGTATTATATTAAACTCCAATTACAAAAGGGTCACTTCTAGGTTAAATGTCGACTTTAATGTTTCCGATAAACTAACGGTCGGTCAAAGTCTATCATACACCAACGGAACCAACAATAGAATTAATGCGGGTGGTAGTGGTAACCTTAGCGTGGTGAGAGAGTTGTTGATTCGGCCACCATCATACGCCATGTATTTGCCCGACGGTTCGCTTAATGGGTATCAGTTCGGTAAAAGAAACCCTGTGGGGCTTGCCGAATATGCTACTCATCTTAATAAGAGCAATAGAATTATCGGTAACCAGTACGCCGAGTATGAATTCATCGAGGGGCTTAAATTGAGAAGTAATCTAAACTTAGATTTTTTATCGATGAAAGAAGATGAATTTCTTCCTTCGACACTTGATTATAGAGAAGGTTATAATTCCGGAGCTGTTCGGGCCATTACCAATTTAACTTGGGGTAATGAGACTTATTTCAGTTTTGATCGAACTTTTGGCGAGAACCATAATTTTGGGGCTCTTCTCGGTATGAGTTTTCAAGAATGGCAATATGAAAGAACCGGTTTAGACGGTATGTTCTTTCCGAGTGATAACGTAAGAACCTTGAATGCTGCGGGTACTATTTCAAACCAAGATGTGAATATTTTAACCGAACATTCTTTATTGTCTTATTTCGGGAGAATGTCTTACGATTATAGTGGTAGATATCTATTGGAAGTTAACCTTAGGGCCGATGGCTCATCTCGATTCGGAGAAGATAATCGCTTCGGGTATTTTCCTTCTGCTTCAGTCGGATGGAGGTTTTCTGATGAGAAATTTTTACGAGACCAAAATGTACTGGCCGATGGTAAACTTCGTTTCAGTGCAGGTCAAACAGGTAATGAGGCTATAGGAAACTATACCTCACAGGGCGAGTTTTTAGTGGGCACCAATTACTTGGGCTATTCCGGCGCTTCCCCTTCGGTAATGCCTAATTCAGGACTTACTTGGGAAACCACGACCCAATACAATGCTGGCCTAGATTTGGCATTTTTCAACAATAGGGTCGTTCTTAACGCTGATGTGTATTTAAAAGAAACTGATGATCTTTTATACAATGTACCCATTCCCAGAACTACAGGCTTTAATTTCATTACCCAAAATATAGGTAGTATCGAAAATAAGGGTGTTGAGTTGTTGGTGAGTACAAAAAATATGGTGGGCGATTTTACATGGGATACCAGTTTTAATATTAGTAAGAACGAAAATAAGGTCAAAGATCTCCCCGATGAACTTCTGACCAACGGATATATTCAAAATGGGAATTATCATATTTTGCAAGAAGGTTTGCCCATTGGTACATTCTACGGTTGGAAGTTCGAGGGAGTCTACGCCCGAGATGAAGACAACGTTAACGGAATCACCAACGGTGCCTTAGGTAGCGTCTTTAAAGGCGGTGACCCTATATGGAACGATTTAAACGGTGATAACATTATCGACGAAGAAGATAGACAGGTTATCGGCGACGCGCAACCTAACTTCTTTGGGGGTATAACCAACAACTTCGGTTATAAGGGCTTTAGTTTGAACGTGTTCTTTCAATTCTCTTATGGTAACGACATTTATAGCGAAATAAATCACCAGAGAAACTCTGTGGTTCGTTATAACAACCTTTCGACAGATGCATTGAACAGATGGCGACAGCAGGGTGATATTACCGATTTTCCAAGACCGGTACGTGATGACCCTATGCAATCTGATAGTCGGGTACAAAGCAGATGGGTTGAAGACGGTTCATACTTGAAGCTTAAAAACGTCAACCTTCGTTATCGTTTTCCTAATAGGTTGATCGAACCATTGGGCTTAAGTAAGCTAGATGTGTTCGTAACGGCTTCAAACTTGATTACGTGGACCAAGTACACTGGATTCGACCCTGATGTAAACTCGTACAGTGGTCTTCGTGCAGGGGTAGATGAAGGGTCATACCCACAAAGTCGCACGATAATGACAGGACTAAACTTTCAATTTTAAAATCTGAACAATGAAAAAAAGTAAAAATATAATAGCGGTCTTTTTCATAGCCTTAGCATTTTCTTGTTCAAAAGATATTTTGGATAAGGAACCTCAAAGTGGCTTTTCGGCCCAAGGCTTTTATAAAACTTCTAGCGATGCACAAGCTGGGGTCAATGGTATATATGATGCCGTGCAATCGACTTTTTCCCTTAACTTTTCGTTCTGGGGAGAAGGTAGGGCAGATGCGGTTAACACCAATCATTCGGGAGACCCTTTGTTGCTTCAACAGAATACCTTGAACAAAACAATGAATTCTGCCCGATGGAACAATTTATACGAAACCATAAGTAGGGCCAATTACGCAATCAAATATGTGCCCTCCGTCTTTGAAGAAGATACGGAGTTCGGCCTACAATTGGTAGGTCAGGCGCGTGCTTTACGGGCGTTATCTTACTTTTATGCCGTTCGGGTTTGGGGCGATGTTCCGTTAATACTGGAGCCCTACGAAAGTGTAGAGCAAGAATTATTTATAGCTAAGACAGACAAAGATGTAGTTCTCGATCAAGTAATAGAAGATCTAATTTTCGCGAGCCAAAATTGTAGAGAGAGTTTTGGTGGTGAAAGAGATAGGTTGTTGATTACACAGGGCTCAGCCTATGGTCTGTTGACCCAGGTTTACATGTGGAGGGGCAATTATGAGGCGGCCATTGCCGCTGCCGATAAGGTTCTAAACAATAGTTTGTATTCATTGGTAAGCATTAACGATTGGTCGAAAATTTTCTCTACAGGGTTTTCCAATGAAAGTGTATTCGAAATTGGGTATGACGAGACCCAGACCAATAATCTTAGAATTCTTTACGCAATTGGTTCTGACAGTCACTTTTTTCCGAGTGAGAACTTTAGGGCTTCTTTTGAAGAAGATGATTTAAGACAAGATTTGATTTATGATGTAACGCAAGAAGAACCTAAGAAAATCTGGAAATTTTTCGGGCAAGGTTTTGATGATGAAAGTGCAGACCCATCGGCACAGAACATTGTTATGATTCGCTTGGCAGATATTATGCTTCTAAAGGCAGAGGCCCATAACCAGTTGGGGCAGGTAGCACAAGCTTTAAGCCTTTTAAATACAATTAGAAATAGGGCGGGCTTACCGGAATTGAATGAGGCCGAAGCTGTTGATATGTACGGTGATCTCGAATCGGCATTATTGCACGAACGATCTATCGAATTGTCTTTTGAAGGTCACCGATGGTTCGATCTGGTTAGAACAGGAAAGGCCGTTGAGGTTATGGGGCCCATTAACGGACTCGCAGATGAGGCCAATTTTGTATGGCCTATTCACGAAGATGCTTTGAATAGAAACCCTAATCTTGAGCAGAACGGTTTTTACTAGAATTAAATGCTATCCAATTAGAAAATATAGATTATGAAAAATGGTTTAATAACTTACAGTAAAATTTTGCTGCTTGCCGTAATCGCAATTGCGAGCATAAATTATGGTTGTGAAATTCAAGAAAACTTTGAATATCAAGAGGCGGGTGTAGAAGCACAGTTGGGTGTTTCTGCCTGGGACTATATTAAGGGCAGCGATTCTTTAAGAATATTCGAAAATGCCATAGAGCGTGCTGAACTTCAAAGTTTGTTTAGCGATAATGCCACCAGAACGTATATTGCACCTACAAATATGGCTTTTGAAGAGTTTCTTGCCACAAATGCATATGGTTCAATAAACGACGTTCCGTTACCCATTCTGCGAAACTTGATTAAATACCATATAGTTGATAAAAAGGTGGTCTTTACAGACCCAAATCTGTTTGAAAGCAATAAGCCGCTGCCCTACAATACCCAAAACGGTCAAATCATGTATTTGTCACATGACTCTAATTTTATCGGGTTGGTGAATCAAGGTACGGGCAAGCAATGGTCAATAACAAGTTCAAATCTTGAAACTTTAGATGATGCGGTACACGTCGTAGGATCAATCGTTTATTTTTCAGCTCCTCAGAACGATTTGAACGTGCCTGACCCGACCATAAAAACAGATACTATATTTCCTGTTGCGGATACCTATATAAACGGAGGAGCACAATCTGGCACTAATTTCGGATCGGATGCCTTGATTAAGGTCAAGAATGTGACTGGTGCAGGCGATTTTGACCGTAAAGGTTTTGTGATGTTCGATTTAAAAGATTTCGATGAGGAGGGTGTAATCACTGACATTCGCTTAGAGTTAGCGGTGAAATTCACCCATGCCAAAGGTGTGGCAATGAACATTTTTGCAACACCCGATACCCTTTGGACGGAAATGGGTCTAACCTTCGATAATGCGGTTTTTCCTGAGAACGATCCTATTGCCAGTATTACGACCACTAAGGTCAGCACTTTTGATTTTAATATCACCGACTATGTGACCGGGTTGGGTTCAGAGCAAAGAATATCGCTAATGATAGACGGGGAAGACGGCTCTGATGAAACCGATGAGATCGGTACAAAAGAAAACCCCGATTTCAACGCTCCGATGTTGATTGCGACTTTAGGGTCGGGCAACAGTTTTTTAAATATAGTCACGAACAACGGTTTTTTGGTAGACCAGGGCGAAGCATATGTTTGGAACGATTCGGTAGTTAAAATTGAAGGGGCCTCACCGGGTGATATCATATTTACGGTAGAGGAAATACCTGCCAACGGATGGCTTATTACTGGTGCGCAGACCCTACAGGTCGGTGATAAGTTTACCCAGCAAGACATTAATCTGATGAATGTACTATATATTAACGATGGTACAGGTGTAAGCGATAAAGTAGTGCTCTCAGCGAAGGATCGTGTAGGCTCAGAGGTAGAGCCCTTCGAAATCAACATAGCTATCAACTAATCGAAAGAATCAGTTTCAGAGGTAAAATAGTTGGTATGAGAAAAACTATGGGCAATGTCTTGTTGATGTTGATTTTTAGCAACTTTTTGGCTTGCAGTCAATCTGAAGACGAATCGGAACCTATAGTGCCAGATGCGAATAGGGTAATTTCATTTTCCGGTTTTGATTGGGTGGTACGAAATTCCGAAGAAGCTAAAGAAGGGCCGGGGCCAAATATTTTCTCAGACTCAGAACAAAATGTTTGGGTAGATGATCAAGGTAGGTTGCATTTGAAAATCACCAATCAAAATGGGGTTTGGCATTGCGCCGGGCTGGCCCTACATCGCTCTTATGGTTTTAATCGTTACGTGGTGTACATTTCTAGTAGGGTCGATCAATTAGATGATAATGTGGTCGCCGGAGTTTTTATCTATAACAATGACCAAGAAGAAATTGATATTGAATTTTCACGCTGGGCGGTAAAAGAAAATAGAAATGCTCAATTTGCAGTTCAACCTTCCGCTAGATCAACCAACAAATATCGCTTTGATTTGAATCTTCAAAATGACCTGTCGACTCATTTTATTGACTGGAAACCTGAAAGTATCAAGTTTGGCAGTTTTGCTGGGCATACCACCGATGTAGCTGCATTAAATCATTCGTGGATATACGAAGGGGATGATATACCACCCGATAACGAAGAGCGACTAAAAATCAATTTATGGCTTTTCAGGGGCAAACCTCCACTTCAAAATATAGAAGATGAAATTATTATCGACCGAATTGAAATTTTATAAATTTATGTGAATCAGCGTATTGTATTGCTTTGTGCTGAGGTAAGGAAAAATAAAATGGTGAGGATGACTCACCGTACAATTAAAAAAATGGAACAAAACCAGAACATTATTAATGTCAAGGCTACCGGAAAATTAGCTGGTGAGGCAGCGGGAAAGGATATAGAAGAATATATTTCTAAAATTCAAGGTAAACAAGATACGATACGTATCATATTTGCAGCAGCACCTTCTCAAACGGCCATGCTAGATTATATAGCAAAATCTACTATTATCGATTGGACGAAGATCGTGGCCTTTCATATGGATGAGTATATCGGGCTTCCTGTTGGAGCTGAACAGCATTTTGCTGAATATTTGAAAGCCAATCTTTTTTCAAAAGTACCTTTAAAGGCATATCATGTCTTGAATACTAAAGGCGATATTGATCAGCAAATGGCAGAATATACCAAATTGATTAACGAAGCACCCATCGATATTGTTTGTTTGGGTATTGGCGAGAACGGTCACATTGCTTTTAACGACCCTCCGGTTGCTGATTTTAATGACCCTGAAACGATAAAAGTTGTTGAGCTCGATAAAGAATGTAGAATTCAACAGGTGAACGATAAGTGCTTTTCTGAACTGAATAAAGTGCCTAAAAGTGCGTTGACTTTAACTATTCCTGCCTTGACAGGAGGTAAGAAGTTGTTCTGCGTTGTATTGGGTACAACCAAGAGTGAAGCCGTCAAGAATACATTAACTGGCAATATTTCGGAATCATGCCCTGCTTCCATATTGACATCGCACCCTGATTGCACTTTCTATTTTGACGAAAAAGCTTATCAAAAGGTAAAGCAGGTGTCTATTTAAGATACTACAAAAAACATCCATATGATTTTAAAAAGAGTGTATAGAATAATTTTTGTCCTCGTTTTATTTCTTAATATGCCCGCGGCAATGCAGGCTCAAGAAAATGCTGTGGAAGATAGTACAGACTTCGAGGTAAAGGGTTTTCATATCGACCTTCGCATACAGGTAATGACCCCAGAAGCACTTAAAGAGTTCGCAAAACAGCTTTCTGATTTTGGACTCAATACTTTGGTAATGGAGTGGGAAGGAACTTATCCCTTTGAAAAGCATCCAGCCATATCGAACAAGTATTCGTATTCACGTGAAGAAGTTGATGAATTTATCACCTATTGTGAAAGTTTGGGCATCAAGGTGATACCCTTGCAGCAGAGTTTGGGGCATGTCGAGTATATACTTAGAAATTCTAGATATAGTCTTTTAAAGGAAGATAGAAAAGATATCAGTCAGCTTTGCCCTATGGAGTCTGAAGCCAGCAAAGAACTGTTCACGGATCTGTTCACTGATTTGGCCAATACCCATAATTCCGACTACATACATATAGGAGGTGATGAGACTTACCTATTAGGTCATTGTTCTAAATGTCAAAAAAAGGTAGAAGAGTCGAGTAAGTCTAAGTTGTTCGTTGATCATATGAAAATGATTACTGAGTTGGTGATAGATCTTGATAAAAAACCGGTAATGTGGGCAGACATTATTCTCAAACATCCTGAAGCGGCATCTGAATTGCCAAAGGAAACCATTTTTGTCGATTGGAACTACGGCTGGAAAATAAACCACTTCGGTGATGTTCCCGGGTTACAGGAAAAAGGATTTACATTTTGGGGTTCGCCTGCGATTCGTTCACATCCTGACAATTGGTACGTTACAAATTGGCCGACCCATTTTAAGAATCAAGAAGAATTTATACCCTATGCTAGAAAAGCAGGTTATGAGGGCTTGGTCATGACTTCATGGTCAACTTCAGGCGTGTACGGTTTTACTTGGGATGTCGATTATGATGTAATGGGGATGGTTCAAATAAGAAACACCTACCCCATGTCGGGCTTTAGAATTCTAATAGCTAGTTACGCCGAAGCCCTAAAGCAGAAGAAACCGATTGATGCCAAGTCGTTTGTTGCGCAATACGGTAAAAATCGCTTTGGGTTAAACAAAGAACAAAGAGAAACACTCTGGAAGTTTTTCTCGGCCAAGCCTGAGTTGATAAAAAATGGAAAGCCGGTTTGGAGTGCAGATATCGACGAGATGTATTCGAATTATGAAGGCATAAGAAAAGCTATCAAAGAAATTGAACCAAAAGATAATGTGTCTGAATTCGAACATTACAAACTTATGGTCGACTTAAGAATGCACTACTTGAAATTTAAAGGGGTAGAAGCCGAATACAATCACAAAGATTTTTCTATAGAACAAACTCCTGAACTACTAAAAAAATTGGATGAAATTTTAGCCGAAGCTGAAAGTTTAAACAAACGATTTACTGCTTTAAATAGTGGGTTTCTATACGAAACCGAACTACAAGAACAGAACGAACTTCGGGTGCAACAAGTAAAGGTTCTGTACAATCGCCTGGCAAAAGTGAAGTAATTCTGGCGCAGTAGCCATCAAAAATTAACCGAAATACCTTTTTAATAAATGCAGTTACTCGATTGGTTTGTTCTATCTCTTTATTTTCTAATGCTTCTTGGTATTGGTCTTTGGGCCTATTTTCGGGTAAAAAGTTCGGCCGATTTCTATACAGCCGGAGGTAAGTTGCCATGGTGGCTATCAGGTATATCGCACCATGTTTCTGGGTATAGTGGTGCAGTTTTCGTTGCCTATGCGGGTATTGCCTACACCCATGGCTTTAGCCTTTATGTTTGGTGGGCCTTTACCGTGGCTTTGGCAACATTGATGGCGGCATTCTTTATTGCCCCTCGCTGGTCACGACTCAGAATTTTTTCTGGAATTCAATCCCCTACAGAATATTTATTAAAACGGTACAATTTACAGACCCAACAATTGATTGCTTGGGCCGGAGCGTTGATTAAGGTTTTTGATACCGGTGGAAAGTTGGCCGCAATAGCAGTATTGCTCAATGTGTTCAGTGGTACCTCTTTAACTTTTGGTATTATCTTGGTCGGGGTTATTTCTTTGATTTACATTACTATTGGTGGATTATGGGCCGATGTGTGGAACGACTTCGGGCAGTTCATTGTTCAGCTTCTTGCCGGTATGACCATGTTCGTTATGATTTTAATGAAGTTGGGTGATGGTGTCAATGGCATCTTTACCCTATGGGATAGATTACCACAAGAACATTCACAACTTTTTAATGAGCCCTATACACTGGGTTTTGTAATAGTTATATTGATCATAAACTTTTTCAGTTATAGTGGCGGAACTTGGAATTTGGCTACTCGATTCATTTCATCCGGTTCGGGTGAAGTTGCCAAAAAGGCTGCGATACTCTCATCCATTCTCTATTTTATTTGGCCCCTGATCCTGTTTTATCCCATGTTCGCATCACCCCTGTTTTTTGAAAATATGGCAGACCCCACTTTATCTTATGGTATGTTGGTCAAAGAATTTTTACCCTCAGGTTTGGTCGGTTTGGTTCTGGCCTCCCTATTTGCGAATACACTTTCGATGACGGCTTCTGATTCGAATACGGTTTCCGCCGTAATCAGTAGGGATATTTTACCAGTACTCAACCCAAAAATTAAGGAATATGACGACGTTAGGCGATTACGGTTGGCACGTATAACCACCTTTTGTTTTACGATATGTACAATCATAACCGCCTTGAACGCGAGTCATTTTGGTGGTGTTTTCGGACTCATAGTAAGTTGGTTCGCGGCATTGCTCGGCCCCATCTCGATACCGATGATATTGGGTCTTGTACCTGCCTTTGCCAAAAGCGACGGGCGAGCTGCCCTTATCTCGATTGTGGGAGGATTGTTAACTTTTATAGCGCTTAAAATTTTTCCTATAGATGTTTTTGCCCTCGAAATTGGCGGGCCTACCCTGGTTTCCTTTTTTCTTTACGTGATTTATGGCCTTTTTAACCGAAATCCGGTACCCGAAGTTGTGAAAGAACTTCATTTGAACTTAGACCAAAATCCAAAGACATAAAAT
Source organism: Pseudozobellia sp. WGM2 (assembly GCF_017810075.1). Classification (GTDB taxonomy): domain Bacteria; phylum Bacteroidota; class Bacteroidia; order Flavobacteriales; family Flavobacteriaceae; genus JADNYK01. The sequence continues at coordinate 75,424 of NZ_JADNYK010000007.1, read as the reverse complement.
TATGACTACCACTATAAAGGGAGCGAATTATAAAACGGGTGACTCTATCGAAGTACAGATAGTAGATAATTTGATTTCTCAAATTGTCGGGCATCCTTCAGAAAACAGTTCTCAAATCATTGCTCCCGGTTTGGTAGATCTTCAAGTTAACGGTTTTAAAGGAATCGATTTGAATAGCGGAGAATTGACCGAAGATGAAGTAATTCAAATCACACAATTTTTATGGGAAGAAGGTGTTACAGCATTTCTGCCGACACTGATAACCAACTCTTCAGCCAAAATAGAAAGTGCTATTGATGCCATAGTGCAAGCTTGTGATAAGAAGGTTCTAGTAGGTAAATCGATATTGGGTATACATCTCGAAGGGCCTTTTCTTTCTAAAGAAGATGGACCAAGAGGGGCACATCCAATGGAGCATATACAGAATCCCGATTGGCAACTTTTCAGTGAATGGCAAGAGCGTTCGGGAAATCGCATTAAAAAAATCACTTTGGCCCCAGAGCTGCCCGGGGCTGTTGAGTTTATTGGTAGATGTGCGGAAGTGGGAGTTCTTGTTTCTTTAGGGCATACAGCTGCCAGTCCGGAAAAAATTCAGGAAGCGGTAAAGGCGGGCGCTAAAATGTCTACGCACTTGGGTAATGCCGCTCACCTTAGTTTACCTCGACACCCCAATTATATTTGGGAGCAACTGGCCTCAGACGAACTGTGGATATCTTTGATTGCCGATGGTTTTCATCTTCCGGAATCCGTTATCAAAGTTTTCACCAAGGTCAAACCGAATACCAGCATCTTGGTAAGCGATAGTACAAAATTTGCGGGTCTATCAGCTGGCACCTACAGTTCTCACATTGGTGGCGACATTGAACTCAGCACAGAGGGGCGTCTTTTTATGAAGCGTTCGCCCGAATTGTTGGCCGGCTCCGCCCAATCACTTTTAGGGTGTGTCAACCACATGATGAAATCTGATTTGGCCAATCTGCCGACCGCTATAGATATGGCAAGTTTAAAACCTATGGAGCTAATGTCTGGCACTCTTCAGAAATTAAACTCAAAGAGTCCGACAGATATCGTGGTTTTCGAAAAGGGAAAATCGGGGCTAAGCGTAATCAAAACCTTTAAATCTGGGCAACTTGTCTTCACCAGATAGGTAGTATTCAAAATAATATTTCAAAAAAATAATTCATGAAGTTAGTTCATACTGTATTTCTCTTTTTTCTCCTCTTTTCGGCCTTCCATCCGGTCCATGCACAAGAGGTTCACGTGGTTCCTAGACCTAATTCAATTAGCTTTAACGAAGGGTCTTATGAGATTTCAAAAAATGTCACCATAAATGCATCGAATGAACTGAAGAGCGAAGCATTGCACTTGGCAGAGGTCTTAAAAAGTGGATTTGGCGTGGCACCAAAAATTCGTAAGAATCGAGGTGATATAGAATTAATAATCGACGTTTCGTTGTTCGATGAGTTGGGTGAAGAGGGGTATACCATGAATATTGACGATGACGGTATTTTAATTGAAGCTGCCGATGCTTCCGGAATTTTTTATGGCATTCAAACATTTAGACAGCTTTTGCCACCCGAATTTGAGTTTGGCGAAAGTAAAAATCCGGTAATACTACCGAAGCTAAAGATTGTAGATCGACCACGTTTTTCATGGCGCACTTTTATGTTAGATGAATCTCGACATTTTAAGGGTACGGCAACGGTAAAAAAGCTCTTGGACCAAATGGCTTTAGTGAAAATGAATATTTTTCACTGGCACTTGACCGACGATCAAGGGTGGCGTATAGAAATTAAAAAATACCCGAAACTGACTGAAATCGGTTCTAAAAGAAACGATACCCAGACAGCAAGAAAAAGCGATTTAAGAACAGGCGAACCACATGGTGGGTATTATACCCAAAAGGAAATTCGAGAAATCATCGATTATGCAAAAAAAAGGCATATTACGATAGTTCCTGAAATTGAAATGCCCGGTCATGCAATGGCGGCAGTCGCTTCATATAATTGGTTAGGTACTTTGGGTACAACGAAAGAAGTTTCTGAAACTTTTGGTAAAATGGATGATTCTTTTGACATCACAAATCCGAAAGTAGTACGGTTTTTAAAAGATGTTTTAGATGAGGTTATGAAACTTTTTCCGGGCTCAGTGATCCATATCGGAGGAGATGAAGTAAATTTTGAACCGTGGTTAAAAAACAAATCGATGGTCTCTTTCATGAAGGATAAGGATTTACAGTCACCGATGGATCTACAGATCAGTTTTACAAATGATATCTCGAATTATATTGATGAGGCCGGAAAACGAATGATGGGCTGGAACGAGATTATGGGTCACAATGTTCATGAAGATCGGGGCCATACTGCTGTAAATGCATCCGAGAAATTAGCCCCTTCTGCCATTGTTCATTTTTGGAAAGGAGATTTAGAGCTAGTGAATAGAGCTGTTGAAGACGGGTATGATGTGGTCAATTCTAACCATTGGGATACGTATCTTGATTACACCTATAAACGCTTACCACTTGAAAAGTCATACGCATTCGACCCGGTGCCAGAAGGATTAGAGGAGCAATACCACTCAAAAATCAAGGGTTTAGGTACTCAAATGTGGAGTGAATGGGTACCTACGGTTCAGAGTATGGAAAAACAAATCTTCCCGAGGTTGGCTGCATATTCCGAAGTAGGGTGGACGGTATTAAAGCAAAAGAGTTTTGTCGATTTTCAAAAAGCCTTGGCCGAATTAAAGACCATTTGGAAATTAGAGGGTATCGAATTCTACGAGAACCAGTAATGGTTCGACATCTTATATAACAATCTTAGTGAATGTGCATTTATTTGAAGGGTTAAATATGCATTTCTTGTGTAGTTACTTTTTGAAATCTATTTTTTTAGACTGATTTTATTTTCAAATTAAAAAATTAAACCTATTTGATTGATAAATCTATATTGATATTCGCTTTTAAGTGTCGTACTTCAATTTTAATAGCCTTCAATAGTATTTAGATTTTGCTTCTTTGAATTAGTTCTAAAAAATATATAAATGATTGTTTTTTAGGTTTTTGAGTATGTCTCTTTTGAATATGGTTAATCTTTTTAGGCCAAGTGTCAACCTCAATTTTAGGTCATTTTATAAAATGAAGCGAATGAGAGGTTGGCATAAAGTAGTTTTAGTAGGTAAATGAGAGGGTGCTCAACCCTTAAACTAACTTAAACTCAACTCACTTATGCGAAAGAAAATTTCGATGATTTTCCTGATGTCACTATGTGCACCATTTTTTGTTTTGGCACAAAGTAACATTACAGGAACAGTCACTGATGGCGAAACCGAAAGTCCCTTGCCAGGGGCAACAATCATCATTAAAGGAACAACTACCGGTGTCACCACTGATTTTGATGGCAAATACTCCATTGAAGCCGATATGGGTAGCGTCTTGGTTTTTTCATACATCGGTTTAAAATCAGTAGAAAGAGAGGTTACCTCAAACACGATTGATGTGACGCTACAGAATGATGTAGCTCAGCTAGATGAAGTAGTGATTATTGGGTATGGTTCTACCACCAAAAAAGATGCCACAGGTTCCGTGCAGTTATTAACATCCGAAGAACTGAATAAAGGTGCTATTACTACGGCGGATCAGATGATAACGGGCAAGTCTGCCGGTGTGCGTGTGGTGAATAACGGAGGTGACCCAGATGCAGGAATCAACATTAGAATTCGTGGGGGCTCATCATTGAATGCTAATAATAGTCCGCTTATAGTAATTGACGGTGTGCCGTTGTCTAACCAGAATCCCGCGGGGCAAGCAAACCCCTTAACTCTTATCAATCCGAACGATATTGAATCGTTTTCTGTTCTAAAAGATGCGTCTTCTACCGCTATTTATGGTTCTAGGGCATCTAACGGAGTAATTATCATTACGACCAAATCTGGTACGAAAGGTGCTCCGCAGTTTAATTTTTCATCAAATGTTCAGGTGGGTACCTTAAGTAGAAAGATAGATATTTTTGAATCTTCTGAGTATGTAAATTTTATTCAGAACACCTACCCTGATAGTTCGAACCTTCTAGGTCTCAACGGTACGATTTACGATACCAACTGGCAAGAAGAAATCTATAGAACTTCCTATACGCTGAACAACAACTTAACGGCAAGGGGCAATCTGTTTAATAAAATACCGATTAGGGCCTCTTTTGGCCATTCAGAGATAAACGGTATTCTTAAAGAATCTCAGCTTAATAGGTATACCGCATCGTTGAACATTTCTCCTGATTTCTTTGATCAGCACTTAAAGTTGACTATCAATGCCAAAGGAATTGCTACAGAGAAAGACCAACCAGATAGTGGGGCTATTGGTAGTGCCTTAACCGCGAATCCGACACTGCCCGTTTATGATCCTGAAGGAGGTATTTTCGGCGGCTTTTATCAACTGACCGATGACAGAGGTATCGTTGGGCCTTCTAATCCGCTTGCTTTGCTAAAACAGAGAGAACGTAATGAAGATGCCGACCGATTTATCGGAAATATGGAACTGCGATATAAAATTCACGGTTTTGAAGATTTAACCGCGGTTGTCAACACCGGTATCGATTACTCTGAATCAACTATTAACGAATATTTTTTGCCGGGGGCAGTGGCTTCGTACAGTATTTTCGAAGGTCTTCCGATTTTCAACAATTTCAGTGAAAACTACAGCGAAGATCAGATTAAAAGAGATCATTTATTAGACGCGTATTTGTCCTATGTGAAATTCTGGGATGGACCACTTCGAAAAATCGATGTTCAAGCTGGTTATGCATATCAAAATTTTACCACACAGGGTATAACCTACCCAACAACTACCGAGAATGGTTTTAGAGAGCCACAACAACCATTTAAATATTATACAGAACTTAATCTACAATCGTATTTCGCACGAACCAACCTTAACTTTTTTGATCGGTACTTGTTAACAGCGTCTTTAAGGGCAGATGGTTCTTCGTTATTTGCTAAAGACCAGCGCTGGGGATATTTTCCAGCAGCGGCGTTCGCTTGGAAACTTGATAGTGAAGATTTTCTGAAAGATGCTGAATGGTTAAGCCAATTAAAATTAAGGGTTGGTTGGGGCCTTACCGGCCAACAAGATATTACGGGTCCGGTAGGTTTTTATCCGAATACAGCATTATACGATGATGGCGACCCAACTGTAAGTTATATTTTCGGAGACCGAACCGTTACTACCTATAGAGCTAATGCTTTTAATCCAGATTTAACATGGGAAAAGACATCGACCTACAACATTGGTATCGACTTTGATTTATTCTCTAATATTCTAAGTGGAACAATTGATGCCTATACTAGAAATACGACCGATCTATTGGCTGAGGTACCACAATCGGAAGGTGCATTGCGAAATCGTTTTGTTAGTAATGTTGGTGAAACTGAGAGTAAAGGTTTTGAGACCGCTTTGCAATTTAGACCCGTACAAACTGAGATTTTCAATTTAGAATTTAACGGTAATGTCGCTTTCAATGAGACTTATATTAAAGATTTAGACAACATTACCCAGTTTTCGAGCGGAGGAGGAATAGGTCGTGGTACCGGCGTGAATATAGGGCAGACCGCCGTAGGTGAAAGAAATAGAACTTTCTGGCTGTACGAGCAAGTATACGGTGCCGATGGTTCGCCCATAGAAGATGCCTTTGTGGATCAAAATGGAGATGGTGTCATTTCAGATAGGGATCGCATTTTTATTCCTTTTGAGCCCAAATGGACCTATGGTTTTGGAACCTATATGCAATACAAGAACCTAGATTTGACCGCTAATTTTAGGGGGCAAATAGGAGGTGAAGTATACAATGGTAACCTTTTGAATAGAGGTTTTGCCGAATCGGTAATACCACTTACCGACACAGGTTTTATAAACAATGCCTTGAATTTGTATGACGGAACTCAATATAATGGGTTCCCTAATATTCCTTCAGATTTGCAGGCGTTATCAGATTTCTATCTTTCTGATGCTTCCTTTTTACGATTGGATAACATTACCCTTGGCTACAATCTAAAACCTTTTGATAATAAAAAAATCGGATTGCGAATCTATAGTTCGGCAAACAATGTGTTCGTAATTACCGATTATGATGGGTTAGACCCTGAGAATTTTGACGGAATTGAGGCATCACCATATGCTCGTCCACGAACATTTACAATGGGTCTCAACCTTGATTTTTAAAAAATACTGCGATGATAAAAAATATATTATTTACCATACTTGCTGTAACACTACTAGTAAGTTGTACTGACGATTTAGATACAGAACCTAGAATTGAGCAAAGTCTAGACAATCTTTTGGATTCTGACCCTAACGCAACCTTAGGAATTCTAGGAAAATTATACGGAGGCCTAGCTCTACATGGTATTGGAATACCCGGTGGTGATAATCAACAGGCTGATATTGCAGGTGATGACCCTGGGGAAACGGTTTTCTTTAGAAGCATGTGGAACATGCAAGAACTAACTACCGATATTGCTAAAAATAGATGGGGTGATGGAGGGTTGGATCCTTTGACAACGGCATCTGATTGGTCACCGACCAACAAGTTTTTCGGTTATCTCTACAACAGAAGCTATTTCAATATTGCACAGACCAACAATTTTATATTGGATGTGCAAAAAGCCGATGAGCCAGAAGCAGAACTGTTTGTAGCGGAAGCCCGTTTTTTAAGGGCCTTGTACTACTATTATTTGATGGATATGTTCGGGGGTGTGGTCATCGTAACCGAAGATGATGGCGTAACGGGTGTTCGTAGACCTAAAAATACACGTACAGAGGTATTTGAATTTATAGAAAGTGAACTCTTGGCAATTGAAGAATCGATTATTGCCGTAAACGAATATGGTAGGGCAAACAAGGCCGCTGTTCATTTTCTTCTGGCAAAAATTTATTTGAATGCTGAGGTTTATACAGGTACGGGTAGATATGCAGATGCGTTAACCTATAGTGAAAAAGTTATAGCTGAATCTTCTTTTACCCTAGATGACGACTATCAATCTATTTTTCAAGGTGATAACCACACTTCTACCGAAATAATTTTTCCGATCGTAGCAGATAGAAATTCAGTACAGAGTTTTGGTACATCAACATACCTCACAAATGGTAGTTTGGGAGATACCACCATGCCCATCTCTGAATTCGGAAATTCTGAAAGCTGGTTCGGTCACCGTTGTACCCCTGCTGTCTATGGTTTGTTTGGTGATTTGGAAACTACGAACGATGGTCGTGCCCTATTTTGGACAGAAGGCCATACCTATGAAATGACCGATTATAGAACCTGGGAAAACGGCTACCCCACCATTAAGTTTCAAAATCAATATGCTACCGGCAATTCTGGTGAAAGCAACTTTTCAGATACAGATATTCCCTTGTTTAGGTTGTCTGATGCTTATTTAATGTATGCCGAGGCCTTCTTTAGAGGTGGAGGCGGTTCTGCAACGCAGGCGGTAGATTATATAAATGCATTGAGGCAAAGGGCATTTGGTGATACGAGTGGAAATATCGTAGAGGCTGACATTACCGAACAATTTCTAATTGATGAAAGAGCAAGAGAATTGTATTATGAAGGACATAGACGACAAGACTTAATTCGCTTCAACCGCTTCACAGGGGGTGGGTATTTATGGCCTTGGAAGGGTAATGTTCTAGAAGGCACCGCAATCCCCGAACATTATAATTTATTCCCGTTTCCATTGGAAGCCTTGCAGGCGAACCCATTGCTTGAACAAAACCCTGGCTATACCAACTAAAAAATTAAAGAGATGAAGAAAAATTTAATATACATCTATTCCTTTTTCGTAGCAATGGCCTTTTTACTGGGGAGTTGTAGCGATGATGATGAGAATATAAAGGTCAGTGATATGACCAGTACCCAACTGACCCTGTCTTCTTCAGATGCGTTGGTATTGTCACGAGATATAATAGGAGAGACCGTACTATCTTTAAATTGGACCGTACCAGATTTTGGTTTTGAAGGCGCAGTGCCAACCTATAATGTGGTTTTGGGGGTAGAAGGAGCCTCTGAAGCGACACCAAAAACAGTAAGCGTTGGTAATAATCTTACGAAAGATTTTGTCGCAGAAGAATTGAATGAAGCTTTGAATGATGCCGGTGCCCTTTCAGGGTTGGAGAACCAAATCAACATTTGGGTAGAAGCTGTATTAGGTAAAGAGGTCGTCACCACTTCTGAGGTTCAATCGCTGACCATTACAGCTTACGCAACTACTTTTGATTTAAACTCACCTTGGGGTCTGGTTGGGTCTGCCGCACCGAATGGCTGGGATGGGCCGGATATTCCGGTATACAGCACGGCTGTAGCTAATGAATTTGTTGCTTATGCTACCCTTGTTGATGGTGAACTAAAAATACGTCAAGATAATGATTGGGCGGTGAACTACGGTGATACCGGTGCAGATGGTTCTATAGACGAAGGTGGTGATAACATCGTGGTAACTGCGGGTACCTATAAAATAATATTCAGTTTAAATGATTTTTCCTATTCCATTGAACCCTTCACTTGGGGTATAGTGGGTGATGCTACACCTAATGGTTGGGATGGCCCCGACGTGCCGTTATCTTACGATCCTACCTCTGATCAATGGAGGGCGACAATAACATTGAACACAGGTGAAATAAAATTTAGGCAGAACAATGAATGGACAATAGGCTATGGCGATGCCGAATCAGATGGTATTTTGGAGCAAGACGGAGGTAATATTGCCGTTGAAGCAGGAAACTATTTGGTTTCAGTTGATTTTAATAACAGGTTATATACCATTGAGCCTATTGACATTTGGGGTCTGGCAGGAGATGCCGCACCGAATGGATGGGATGGTCCGAATTTACAGTTCACACCAGATTATGCGAACGAGGGTGTATGGGTCTTGAAGAAGGTAGAGCTGTTAGATGGTGAAATCAAGTTTAGAACCAACAATGCGTGGGATTTTAATTATGGTGATGATGGGGAAGATGGTACGCTTGAAGTTGAAGGCGCTAATATTCCCGTTAGTGCCGGTATTTATACCATTACGTTATTCTTGGCAGATACCGAAAATCCAACCTACACTATTGAATAAACAAGATGAACATGAAAATATATAACTATATAAAACTGGGTCTAGGGTCGTTGATCATGCTAATTACGGCCTGTACCAATGATGATTTTACTCCTCTTAGAGTCTCGCAAAGCAATAATGCGGAAGATTCTCCTACCGGCTCGGCACAGGCTAGAGCAAATGTGCTTTTGCCCGGTAGCGGTGTAATGATGCAAGCCTTCTATTGGGATGTTACAGAAGGAGGCATTTGGTGGAACAATATCGAATCTAAACTAGATAGTTGGGCCGCAAATGGGGTCGATGCTATATGGATTCCCCCAATCTCCAAAGGACAAAGCGGTGGTTTTTCCATGGGCTACGATCCGGCAGATTATTTTGATTTTGGCGACTTTCAACAGCATGGTACTGTAGAGACGCGCTTCGGTAATCGAGAAGAATTAGAGAAAATGATAGGTACGGCGCATGAGAATGATATTGCGGTGATTGCAGATATAGTGATCAATCACAATTCTGGGGGTGCGTTAGAATACAATGAGTTTAGGCAGATAGAAACTTATACCCTGTTCGAGCCGGCTTCCGGTCTTTTCAACAGAACTTGGCTAAATTATTTGCCCAACGCGGAGAATCTAGAGGATGAAGGTAGGTTTGGCGGCTTTCCCGATTTAGACTTGAAGAATGATTATGTGATAGATTGGTTATGGCGTTCTGAAGAATCAGTAGCCAGTTTTTACATGAATACGCTTAATATTGATGGGTGGCGATTCGATTATGTAAAAGGTTTTTCTCCGGATGTGGTTAAACAATGGATTGGTAGCGTAGGGGGGTATAGCGTTGGTGAGAATTTTGATGGAAACGTTACAGATGTTGTCGGTCCGTGGGTAGAAGCCTCAGGGGCTAATGCGTTCGATTTTCCCAACTTCTTTAATATGCGCAATGCATTTTTAAATGGAAACTTAAATGAATTGACAAAGCCAAGTTTACTATCGACCATGCCGGAAAAGGCAGTCACTTTTGTTGGCAATCATGATACGGAATCAAGAGATGGTAGTAACGAATTCCCTAATGAATTTGAGACGCATGCCTATGCTTATATTATGAGTGCTCCAGGATATCCTTGTGTGTTTTATTCCCATTATGAAGATAGCGGCGATGAGCAAAAAGAAAAAATCAATCAACTGATTCAGATTCGTTCGCAACTAGCAGCAGGAGATTGGTCGGTAAACTTTGTAAACAATCAAGAATTTATAGCTACTAGAGGCGGAGACGATGAAAAACCCGGTTTGGTTCTTTACATTAATTTGACCGATCAAGAAGTCTCTCGAGAAGTTCAAACCCATTGGAACAGTTCAAATATTAAAGATTATACAGAAAAGTATAACCTTTTTCAAAATTCTGATGCGAACGGATTAGTAGTTTTAAAAGCACCGGCAATGGGTTATACTATTTGGGCGGCTACCGACGATGAGCAAGTGGCTTTTTCTGACATATTGTATGTACCTGGAGGTCACCAAGGCTGGGATCCTAATACCGCACCAAAACTAGATGCGTTTGAAACTCCGAATTTAGCGGGCACCTATAAAGGTCATGTAAGTCTTACAGGCGAAATAAATGAATTTAAATTTACTGATGCTCCAAATTGGAACAATGGTATTTACGGCGATGAGGGTGAAGGCACAGCTGGTGTGCTTGCAGCTCCTGGTAATAGTGTGGTACTGCCCGGTCCTTTGGACTATGAAATTAATGTTGATTTGGTGAATAATACCTGGTCTGCCAATACATGGGCCATCATCGGGTCAGGAACACCAAATGGATGGGATGACCCAGATACCGATATGAACTATGATTTTGACAGAAATGTATGGACGATTACTACCAATCTGACCGATGGGGAATTAAAGTTCAGAGCCAATAACGGATGGGATATAAACCTTGGCGGTACCGGTGCCGAAGGTGATTTAAGTGATGGAGGAGATAACATTGCTGTGACCGCAGGTAGTTATCAGATAGATTTAGACGTGACCAACAAGACATTTAACCTTGGCAATTGGGGTATAATTGGCTCTGCAACACCAAACGGTGGGGACGACCCAGATACTGATATGGGGTATGATATGACCAATGAGGTATGGACTATAACTATTGATTTGGTGCCCGGGGAAATGAAATTTAGGTTTAATGATGCGTGGAATGTTAACTTAGGTGATGCCGGTGCAGGTAGTTCGTTAGAACAAGATGGTGATAATATAATGATTACAACAGCGGGAAATTATACGATTACTTTAGATGTGGTGAGAAATATATATAGTATCAATAGCAATTAAAATGTTGGTTTAGTTGGTTTATTTAGTAGTAAGGGTTGCCATTTGGTGGCCCTTTCTCATTATATAATTCTCAAAATATAATCTCGGGTTAAGTTTCTTGTGAATATAGAATCTCTTTTCCAAAAGAGCTGAGTGTCAATGACTAGGTAGAATTTTAGTGATAACAACAATAAAGAATTTAATTGTTTCTTTCGAACAGTAGGTTCTTAGTAGTTTTGTCTTGGTTGGCCTGTGTTCGATGAACCGGTCATCAAATGTTTTAGGTGATATGAGTTTTAATAAGCTGCTTGGGCAAATTTTTACAAAAGTCAATAATTTCAGATTTTTTTTGGTTGTCATACTCTGTCTATATGCCAGCGGCTCGTTGGCCCAGACCAGTTTTGTATTAGACTATGTGCCAGAAGATACCCATACTTCAGATGAGCTTTATTTAACAGGCACTTTCAATAATTGGGATCCTGCAGATATAAACTACAGGTTTGTGAGAAAAATTGATGGAACTTACGAGTTGAGAAACAAGTTCTTCAATGGCTCTTGGATATCTTATAAAATTACCCGCGGCAGTTGGTCAACCGTAGAAGTTCAAAAAGACGGAACACCGTTAATGGTAAGAAAACACTCCTTTAACAGTACTGCAGAAGAAACATTGGTCTTACAGGTGGCGGGTTGGTCAGACATTTTAGATCTTCAATCCGAACAGAAAAAGATTGCGATTGTACTGAGCGATATACCTAGAAACACCCCGCCTAATTCTTCATTCTATGTATGCGGTAATTTTAATGGTTGGGTACCGGGTGATCAACGCTACAAAATGAAGCAGCTTGCCGACGAAACCTATCAAGTTGAGGTTCCTGTTTTTGAAGAACCGCTTGAATATAAATTTACACGGGGCAATTGGCTTACGGTTGAGGGAAACAGTTATGGCAGGCCTAGGCCCAATCGTTTATTGAGCAGTAGAGAAATCAATCGAAACCAACCTATAAAAAATTCGATAACTTATTGGGAAGACCAATCTTATGGTATTTTTAACCCCTATACCCTGCTTTTAGTACTTACCGCTTTACAAGGGTTTTTTCTCATATTCATTATTAATTCAAATAAGAACAATAACAAATGGGCAAATCAGGCCCTGAGTGTTCTCATTTTTATTATCTCGTTGACCTTAATAGCTAGAGTAGTCATCTATGATCGTATAATTTATACTGATTATCCAAGGCTGTCGCTGCTGACCGATTTTATATTTTTCTTGTACGGGCCAATTTTGCTCATTTATATTAAAAGGTTATTACATCATAGTAAAAAGTCATTTCTGACCTTTTGGCCGCATTTCGTGCCTTTTTTGGTTCAAGTGGTCATTTACATCAGCTTTTCCTTTAAACCTACGCATACATTTATCGAGCAAAATTTATTTCAATCTTTAGACTCGCCCCCATATGCTATTTATGAAGTAATCGTACTGGTGGCTTTGGTGTTCAATATTTGGTATTGGTTTAGGATCAAGGCGATAATCAAAAGATATTTTGAAAATATAGAACTTAATTATTCCACTGACCAAAATATCAAGTACTTGAATATTATAATGATGGTACTTGGGGTGTGTCTTGTGCTATGGTCGGTTATTGTTGTTGTCGATGTTTATGGTACATATAGTGCTAATCCGGTAAACCATACTGTGAATTTGTTGATTGATGTTATATGGATTGTTTTTTCGGTTGTGGTCTACTTGCTTGGATATTTTGCTATAAAGCAACCGGAAATTTTTAGAATGGCCACTATAGAAGAAGAAGAGGAAAAATCGGAAGTAGACCGCCCGCAAATCGATACTAATGAATTGGAAGAGTTGAAAGAGGCATTGCACGTAATGATGACACAAGATCAGGTATACCTGAATCCGCAGCTAAGCTTACCCGAACTGGCCGAAAAAATGGAAACTAATGTGCACACCTTATCTAAGACCATCAATGCAGGCTACACTAAAAATTTCAGAGATTTTGTAAACCATTATAGAATTCAAGATTTTATAGAAAGGGCGCAAGAAGAGAAATACAAGAACCAGACTTTCTTGGCCATAGCTTTGGCGGTAGGCTTTAATTCCAAATCATCTTTTAACCGTTCGTTTAAAAAGGTTACCAATAAATCTCCCAGAGAATATTTCAATGATTTGAGAGAGAGCTAGTCAAAAGGCTTAAAAGAGTGGCATAACATTAAATATATAGATCAAATTATAATTTAAGTCGAACCAGGGCAGATTTCCAACTAGTTTAGTCGCAACTCAATACTCTAAACTATGAAAATTGCAACTGGCTTTATGCTACTTTTATCACTTTGCTTTACACAAATTTGGGCGCAAAACCCTATAACACGAGTAGAACCACCCAATTGGTGGGTCGGTATGGAACACAATACCGTTGAGTTACTAGTCTACGGAAAAGATATTGCCAGCTATGAAGTGAGTTTAAAAGATGAAAATGCCGTAACCCTTAAAAGTATTAAAACTGTTGAAAATTTCAACTATCTATTTTTGACCCTTCATATATCAAATAATGCACAGCCTGGTGAACTTAAATTACAGTTTAAAAAACCAAGCTCGAAACCTTTTACCTATTCCTATCCTATTAATCAAAGAAAAGCAAATAGAAGGTACATCGAAGGCTTTGATTCTTCTGATGCCATCTACTTAATAACTCCTGACCGTTTTGTAAACGGCGATGTTACCAACGATGCTGTAGAGGGCTTGAAAGAACTACCGAATAGAAAAGAAAAAGCAGGTAGGCATGGGGGCGATGTAGCAGGAATCGTAGAAAATTTAGATTACATAAAAGAATTGGGTTTTACGGCCATCTGGACCAACCCTATTTTAGAAAACGATATGCCAGACTATAGTTATCACGGCTATGCGATTACAGACTTTTACAAAGTTGACCCCCGTTATGGTAGCAACGCATCTTTTAAAGCGATGTGCGAAAAAGCTGCTGAAAAAGGCATGAAAGTAATTATGGACATGATTGCGAACCATTCGGGCTTAAATCATTGGTGGATGAATGATTTGCCCTCTAAAGATTGGATCAACCAATGGGATACATATACCCAGACCAATCATAAAAAGACGGTGATACTAGACCCATATGCCACTGAAAAAGATAAGAAAGCGTTTTTTGATGGTTGGTTTGTACCGACAATGCCAGATTTGAATCAACGAAACAAATCTCTTTCAAAATATCTGATACAGAATACACTTTGGTGGATAGAGTTTTCCGGTATTTCAGGCATACGAATGGATACTTACCCTTACCCCGATATGTACTTTATGAATGATTGGACGAAGGCGGTGATGAAAGAATATCCAAACTTCAATATAGTCGGCGAGGAGTGGGTATTGCGACCCACTATAGTTTCTTATTGGCAGAAGGGAAAGCAAAATTCGAACGGCTATACATCGGAATTAAAAAGCCTAATGGATTTTCCTTTGCAAAATGCTCTGGTCAATTCATTGAATGATTCTGATTCGTGGAATGCGGTTTATGAAGAACTCGCACAAGATTATTTATACCCCAACCCTCAAAATTTGGTAATATTTCCCGATAACCATGATATGAGTCGAATCTTCACTCAGTTAAACCAAGATAAAGAACTATTGAAACTTGCTTTGACATATATTGCAACCGTACGGGGCATACCTCAAATCTATTACGGTACAGAAGTTTTAATGCAGAATAGGGGTACAGAAGATCACGGCGTCATCCGATCTGATTTTCCAGGGGGCTGGCCAAACGATAAAGTAAATTCTTTTACGGGAGAAGGTCTTACCGAGGCGCAGTTAGAAACGAAGAATTATCTGGCTAAACTTTTCAATTGGCGAAAAGGAAATAAGGCCGTTCACAACGGAAAACTTATTCATTTTGCTCCTCAGAATAATACCTATGTTTTCTTTAGGTATACCGAGAGTGAAAAGGTAATGGTAATTTTAAACAAGG
This sequence comes from Pseudozobellia sp. WGM2, assembly GCF_017810075.1. Classification (GTDB taxonomy): domain Bacteria; phylum Bacteroidota; class Bacteroidia; order Flavobacteriales; family Flavobacteriaceae; genus JADNYK01. The sequence continues at coordinate 60,045 of NZ_JADNYK010000007.1, read as the reverse complement.
CTGAAAAAGCCAAGAGTATTGACCTGAATGAGTATAAAGAAGTGCTCAAGGACAATCTTTCAGGGAAGGATGTTTTAACGGGAAAGATATATAAGGCTGTGGATAGCTTAAAAATTACTGGTAAAACAGCTATGGTCATCGAAGTGGAGTGAAGATTATTGTAGTATATAATTGTGTTTAGCGATTGAGATATTTTGCTCATTATATGAAACTATTGCTTTACCAGTTTCCACAAGAATCGTACTTCTTTTTCTGCTACAGGTATGTTCACTTGGTAAATTGTGTTCGAATAATTTGCCAAGCGCTTTATAATTTTAAACGAAAATAATACTTTATCCTTCTTGAACACTTAAGAAAAGTAAATCCTGTTTTTTTGGTATTTCTTCTAATTTAGAAATGGGGCCATCGCCTCAGAGCAGCATAGTACAGGATGCTCTTCAAAGCAAAAAAAATTATACTTGGTTAGATGAAAATGTAAAATAAGCTTTTAAAAGCTCATCTTCATCTTGTTTAGCAGGTGTTTGTATGGCAACTATGGTCTAGTGTGAAAATGCAGCCCTATAATTACAATAAAGGAACCAAACTACTATTCATGTTAAGGGGGGCAGAAATCAATTTTGTAGAAATACGTAATGGCAATCATCTGGCTTTTAAAGAGCTTTTTGATGCTACGTATACAGAGCTTGTAATTTATGCCCATTCCTACCTTTATGAAAAGTCTTCTAGTGAAGATATAGTTCAAGAAGTTTTTGTGCGTCTTTGGGAGAGGTCTCATAAAATTACCATCGATATTAATCTCAAATCTTACCTTTTTGCAATGGTGCGCAATGCTTGTTTGAACCACCTTAAGAAATTTAATATTAGTGATCAGTCCAAAGTGCTGGAAATTCCGGCAGTAGCCGAGGTTGGTATGGATATGGAATTGGCCGGCGAAGACCATAAACAATTGCTCTACAACCAAGTTTTGAAGGTGATTGACGAGTTGCCCACAAAAATGAAGGCCGTTGTAGAATTACGCTTCCAAAGCGATTATGCCTATCAAGAAATTGCTGATGAACTAAACATATCGGTTAATACGGTAAAGACACAACTTCGAAGGGCAAAGGCCAAATTTTCCGAACTCATACTAACCATGCTTCTATTCCTCTGGTACTAACTTGTAAGTGCCGTGATATTTATATTATAAAGACTAAAATTTTATCATTTTGATAATTTTTTATCACCCATTTTGAATATATGGTTGTCTTGTTTTAAAAAGGCAACCATTTTTTATTATGGAATTTAAGCTCATTATCAAGAAATTAAACAATACGTTAAATGAATCTGAAACCGATACTTTCAATAGTTGGTATAATGAATCTCCCGAGCATAAAGCATATTTCCATAGAGTTAAACAGCAATACGAAAACACTCCAAAACGAGTAGAAACGAGGAATGCATGGGCGAAAGTTTTTTATAAAATCAATAATAAATCAAGCAAAGCCGGCTACTTAAAGTATGCCGCAGCTATAACCGTATTTCTTGCGATTACTTCTCTTTGGCTTTTGAATAGAAATGCTGAAATATATTTAGACCGTACTCCGCCCATAGTTTCAACACCTAAGGAAGATAAAATTGAAGTAGGAACGGACAAGGCGACCCTAACGCTAGAAGATGGTTCTAAAGTTACGTTGGAAGAAGGGCAACAATTTAGTGCAGGAAATGTGTCTAGTGACGGAAAGCACCTGATATATGACGCAACTTCAAATAAGAAGACAATTGCACAAAATATTCTGGATATACCTAGGGGAGGCCAGTTTTATGTGGTACTTGCAGATGGTACTAAAGTTTGGGTGAATGCCGAAACCCGTTTAAAATATCCTGTAGAATTCATTCCGGGGGAATCTAGAAAGGTAGAGTTGGTCTACGGGGAAGCTTATTTTGAGGTGTCCCCCAGTGAAGAACATAATGGAGCTAATTTTATTGTGATGACAGGGGAGCATGAGGTCGAGGTTTTGGGCACCCAATTTAACGTAAAGGCTTATGAAGGTGAAGATCATGTTGCCACCACTTTGGTCGAAGGCAAGGTCAAAATTGACAATGCCGGCAAATCTCTGAATCTTGAACCAGGGTTTCAATCAAAGTTGGATCTTAAAACTTCAGAACTGCGCATAACACCGGCAGACGTCGATAATGAAACCTCTTGGAAAAATGGTTATTTCAGCTTTAAAAACAAATCATTGGAAGATATTATGAAAGTACTCTCCCGTTGGTATGACTTTGAAGTGAAATTTCAAGATAAGGATTTGAAGCACATTGCGTTCAACGGTGTTTTTAGAAGGGCTACGGCTATCGAGGATATTCTAGACATCATACGGCAAACGAACGAAATAAATTTCGAAATAAACCAAAAAACAATAACCGTGAAATAGGATAAAACAAAAAAGGGAACGGAGTCTAGATCTGTCAAATTTAAACCTCCATCCCCATATACATTGATCAACTTAAAATTAACCAACATTCAAATTTATGAAAACTAAACTACTTGAGGGTGTTCCTCTGTTTTTGAGGAAAATCCTAATGCTGACTATGAGAAGCTTTATCTTTTTCTTTACGATAATATCGTTCGGATTTAGTTCTGAATATGGGTTTTCCCAAAATGAAAAAGTCAGATTTGATAATGACGCTTCTCTTACAATAGAGGAAATTTTAGAAGTCATTAAAAAACAAACCGATTACAATTTTATTTACCGCTCTGACCTCTTTAAGAACAGCCCTAAAATAAGAATCGACAAAGGCACGGTGAAAATCGAACAGTTGCTTAATAGATGCGCAGAGTTGACCGAATTTGAATTTCAATTTGCTAAAGACAATGCCATTTTTCTAAAAAAGCGTGCTAAGAATTTAGTGAAGAAAGAGGTACAATTCACTGTTTCTGGTACAGTTTCGGATAGTGATGGTCTTCCATTGGCCGGGGCGAATATTATAGAAAAAGGTACGACCAACGGGGTCACTGCTGATTTCGATGGTAAGTTTCAGATAGCGATTGCCGATTCAAATGTCATCTTGGAGGTTTCTTATATTGGCTATGCCAGCAAAGAAGTATCGGTCAATGGCCAATCAAGCCTTCAGGTCATGCTTGATGAAAGTGCAGCGGGCTTAGATGAGGTGGTGGTTGTCGGCTATGGCACCAAACGGAAGAGAGATATTGTTTCCGCAGTTTCGGTAGTAGATTTAAAAGAGGTTAAAGATGTACCGGCCACTGATATATCAAGATTGATTTTAGGCCAGGCCCCAGGGGTAGTGGTGAGTCAAAATTCCGGAAGGCCAGGTCAAGAAATGGATATAGTTATACGTGGCCTCAGTTCTTTGGGTGCTGATAGTAAACCTTTGTATGTCGTTGATGGGTTTGCAATCGGAACTTCCACTGGCCTTAGTATCGACCCAGGAGATATTGAGTCGATAACAATTCTGAAAGATGCCGCTTCAACGGCCATTTATGGGGCTCGAGGATCGAACGGGGTTGTTTTGATAAATACGAAAAGTGCCAAGGCAGGTCTTACATCGGTTACCCTAGACGTGGTTTCAGGTATACAGAACATACCTAGCGAACGAAGAACCAAAATGCTGAATGCGGTTGAATTTGGACAATTTCAAAAAGAAAGTTGGGTCGATAAATTTATATTCAATGAGGGCAGGGAGCCAGCTGAATCTGAAATTCCCCTGCGTATAAGAAATCCCGAGAACAATACTACTTATACTGATTGGCAAGATGAAATAATGAACAGTGCGGCTTTATTCAAAAAGTATAATATTACCGTGACTTCAGGGGGTGAGAGAAGCAATTCTATCATCTCTATGGGTTATTTGAATCAAGAAGGCGCCATCATTAAAACCAATTTCGAGCGCTTTAATGTAAGGGCCAACATCAATACAAAGATTACCGATAACATAAATATTGGTCTAAATGTAACTGGTTCAAGGTCAAACGAGAGATATATACCTGAGGGCAGTAGAGATTTGGTTACCGGAATTGCCCTTTGGGCAGACCCTAGAGAGCCCATTTATAATGAAGACGGTTCGTTCAATAATTATTTAGGAGGATATAATGCCGATGGAGATTTGATTTTCGGTAGTTTGAACCCTGTTCAACTTTTACATGAAGAGAAAAATAAAAGACATATAAACAGGCTCTTGTCGAATATGTTCGTTGAGGTCGATTTTCTAAAAGATTTCAAGTTCAAATCGTCGGCCAATGTATCGCTGATTGGTCAGAGGGTCAATTCGTTTAGGCCCTCTACTTTGGCCTCTAACGGTTTCAATGGTCCGCCTCCGAGAGATGCAAGTTTATCCGAAGAATATGCCGAAGAAATCAATTGGTCTGCCGATCAATTACTTTCGTACTCGAAGTCTCTAGGCGAGTCTCATGGTCTAGATGTATTGCTTGGCTATACCGCGCAAGAGGCAACGCTTAGAAATATTGGTTCGCAAGGCACTAAATTTCCTGATGATCAAATTCGATTTCTACAAAATGCGGAAATTTTCAGTGTCAATTCCGGAGAAACAAGTTGGAGTTTGTTGGCTTATTTTGCCAGGTTGAACTACGATTTTAAAGACAAATACCTACTGTCGGCCACTTATAGAAGAGAAGGTAGCTCAAGATTTGGATCAAATAATAGATGGGGAAGTTTTCCGGCTGTTTCTTTAGGTTGGAGGGTTTCAGACGAATCTTTTCTGCAAAACGCCGATTGGTTGAACGATCTAAAACTCAGGGCAAGTTTTGGGGTGACGGGCAACAATAATATCGGTAACTACCCGAGTCTTTCAACATTGACATCCTCCAATTATATATTAGGAAACGGCTTCGCACCTGGTAAAGTGCTGAACTCTTTGGCAAATCGCAATCTAGGATGGGAAGAATCGGATCAGTTCAACTATGGGGTCGATATAACTATTCTTGATAACACATTGGTTTTTACGGGGGAGTACTATAAGAAAACTACAGAGAATATGCTGTTGCCGGTAAATATTCCGGTAATCTCAGGTTTTGAGTCCACCTTTACGAATATAGGCAAGGTTCAGAATACGGGTATTGAATTTGCTCTTGGCTACCGTAACAGTATCGGAGAAGACCTTCGTATTAGAAGTAATTTTAATATTTCATTCAATGATAACGAGGTCTTGGCGATAAATGATGATAATGACCAAATTAGAAATGGTGGTTTTTATGGTACAAACAATGTTTCTCAAGTCGGTCGGCCTATCGGTATGCTTCATGGGTATAGAAATTTAGGAGTGTTCAACACGGTTTATCAGATCAATTCAAGTCCAACGCAAGATGGCGCCATACCCGGCTCATTCATTTATTATGATGCCAATGGTGACGGAGAGATTTCATATGATACCACAGATTGGGTAGAGATTGGAAATCCACATCCGGAGTATGTATGGTCGTTTAACTTGGGCCTAGATTATAAGGCGTTTGATTTCAATGCGATTCTGACCGGTGCCGAGAATTATGATGTTTATAGAAATATAGAATCTACAACGCTCAACCTTGATGGTGTTTTCAATGTAGACGCGAGGGCCAAAGAAAGATGGCGTTCTGCCGAAAACCCGGGCAATGGCAGGGTACCCACCACTACCTATTGGAAATGGGAAAGAGAATCGAACTCTTTCTATGTTCACGATGCCAGTCATATTTGGATCAAGAATGTCTCTTTGGGGTATACCATTCCTCTAAACCCCGAGGGAGCCATCCGAAATGCTCGTATCTATATCAACACAGACAATCTCTACTTGTTTTCAGATTTTCCGGGAGGAAATCCACAGGTTAGTACGGCAGGCGGTATTAATCCCGGTCGAGACGATTCAGCTTATCCGGTGCCTAGAACGGTAACCTTAGGAGCAACCCTGTCATTTTAAACTCAAATCAACTATCTAAAAAAGTAAATCAATGAAAACGATATATAAAATAGGAGTTTTTATTCTGGCGGCTTTAGTATTCTCTTGCAGTAAAGACTTTCTTGATAAGACCGACCCCACACAATTAGGTGAAGAAACATTCTACAATACCGAAAATCAGTTAGAACAAGCGGTTTTTGGTATTTACGGGCAATTGCAGACCATTACCGCAGACCAATGGTTGTTGCAAGAGTTCGTCTCCGATAATACCACTGTGCATTTTAACGAAGGCAATAGGGGGCAGGGGCCGAACATAGAGTCGGTAGAATATTGGCAAATGAATTCGAACACTAGTTTGATCTATACTGCATACCGAAATATTTATAATACATTGGGTAATATCAATACGGTGCTTTTTAAACTTTCTGAAGCTGAAATTGATGCTACTTCGAAAGCAAGATTAGAGGGCGAAGCCAAATTTTTCAGGGCGTATTATTATTTTTTATTGGCTCAATACTTCGGTGATGCCATTTTGATTACAGAACCGATTGGGGATCCCTCAGAATCTTTTGAATATTCCCGTTCACCCGAATCAGAGGTGTATGAACTGATCAAAAGCGATCTCGATTTTGCTGTCTCCGCTTTGCCGGCCATTTATGATTCTTCAGAAGCGGGCCGAATTACGAAGGGTGCGGCTTTAACTTTATTGGGCAAGGTTTACTTGACTTTAGCAGACTATAGCGAGGCTATAACAACTCTTGAAGCAGTAATCGATTTGGGTATATATGACTTGTTACCTGATTATGGGGCTGTTTTTGATCCTAACAACAAGAACCATGTTGAATCAATTTTTGAAGTACAATTTCAAGGAGGCAACGATTTGGGTGAATCCAGTGGTTTTATCTATAATTTTTATCCGCTTTTTTCGGAGGGTGCAGTCACGGGTTTTCCTGGTATTAATGGGGGTGGATGGAACATCCCTACCAATGACCTCATTAGTTCCTATGAAGAAGGTGATTTGCGCAAAGCGGTTTCAATAAGTGAGGGCTACATCAACAACAATGATGAGTATGTGGCGGTACCTTTCATAGAAAAGTTTCATCATCCACATTCCATTCAGTCAAGACCTGATGACAACTGGCCTGTGCTAAGGTATGCAGATGTGCTTTTAATGTTGGCGGAAGCCATCAACGAAGAATCTGGCCCGAATGCACAAGCCTACGGCTATTTGAACGAAGTTAGGGAGCGTGCAGGATTGGAGTCTTTGGGAGGCTTGTCACAAGGTGAGTTTCGTAATGTTCTAAGGCACGAGAGAAGAATAGAGCTGGCATTTGAAAACCACCGTTGGTTCGATTTAAAACGTACCTTTAGTACAGCTGAGCTAGTTAGCTTCTTAAATGCCCATGGTGAAAGAGAAAGAAACAACCCTACTACGCCTCGAGGCCAAATAGGTTTTTCTCCGTCCGATTATCAGTTTGATGCTTTTGAAGTGCTTTTCCCGCTGCCGGAAAGAGAATTGCTGGTAAATAAAAATTTAAAGCAAAACGACGGATATTGATCTCTTTAGATTGAAGAGTTGGTAAGTTGATATAATTCCATCAACATAAAATTTGATTGATTTATGGAAAGTTTTGATTGGATACTTCAATTTCTCGGAAGACTTCACCCCCTAATGGTTCATTTTCCCATTGGGCTGCTAGTAGTTGCTCTTTTCATGGAGCTTTTGACGCTCAATGGAAAACGAAAGGGACTTCGTGAAGGTATTCGTTGGATGGTCATAATCGGTGCCGTTTCGGCTATTTTATCTACCCTCTTTGGGTGGTTCTTGAAATCTCAAGATGACTATAGCGGAGATTTGGTCGATAAACACCAATATATTGGCATAGCGACAGCTGTTTTTTCCATCGCCGCATCAATTTTACTGCAACGAACTCTTCAAGGAAAAATCAAAGATTTTCGCCTATATAGAGGCGTTTTGATGACCACGGTCATTTTACTGACCATCACAGGGCATCTAGGTGCCAACCTCACCCATGGGGAAGACTTTTTAACAGGTGTTTTGCCCGGTAGTGATGAAGGTTATGACGATAGTAAAGGGGTCGCTTTATTGGCTGAACTCAAGCAGGTCGATTCGTTGGATACCGCGCAGCAAGACCGTTTAAATTTAGAGGTAAGGGCCATTTTTGCCCATAACTGCTATCAATGCCACAGCCAGAACAAACAGAAGGGTGGTTTGGTTTTGGATAGTAAAGAAGGGGTTTTTGCAGGTGGCGAATCCGGCTTATCGGTAGTGGCTGGCAAACCGGAGGAAAGTGAACTTTTTCGGAGAATTACATTGTCTCCCAATCATGATGAGGTAATGCCAAAAAAAGGAAAAGTTTTAAAATCCAGTGAAATCAAATTGGTTGAAATGTGGATCAAGAACGGAGCCCATTGGTCAGACCAAACATTAAAAGTGTTTCCTGAGGCCGAATTGGCATTAAACATGCCTTCTTTGCCAACTTCCGTACAATCCCATCCTATAGACAAATTGGTTGACTCGTATTTTGAGGAAAAGGGCACAGAATGGCCCCAAGAAGTAAATGACCACTTATTTGTTCGCAGGGCATACCTAGATATTGTTGGGTTGCTGCCATCAACCCAACAGATTGAGAAGTTTGTAAATGATTCCGATTCTAATAAAAGGGAAGCTCTTATCGATTCCCTTTTGAACGATAAACACAATTACACGCAGCATTGGATCAGTTTTTGGAATGATTTATTGCGCAATGACTATAGTGGAACAGGGTTTATTACAGGGGGAAGAAAGCAGATTACCGACTGGTTGTATAATTCGCTACTTACAAATAAGGGTTATGACCAAATGGTAAGTGAATTGGTAAACCCATCTGAGGCTTCCGAAGGCTTTATCAAAGGCATTGAATGGCGAGGTGTGGTCAACGCCAGTCAACGTACCGAAATGCAGGCCGCTCAAAATATAGGTCAATCTTTAATGGGTGTCAACGTAAAATGTGCCTCTTGTCATAACAGCTTTGTGAGTAATCTTACTTTGGAGCAATCTTATGGCTTTGCCTCGATATTTGCCGATTCGGTTTTAGAATTGAACCGTTGCGACAAACCATTGGGTAGAATGGCCGAGGTTAACTTTCTGTACCCTGAATTGGGCGAAGTAGAGGGCGAAAGCCTAGAAGAACGGTTGTTGAACTTGGCGAAAGTAATGGTGCAGCCCGATAATGGCCGCTTGTACCGAACCATAACCAACAGAATTTGGCAAAGACTGATGGGCCGTGGAATTATTGAACCTCTAGATGAAATGGATAATGAACCATGGAATGGCGACTTACTCGATTGGCTTGCCGCCGATTTTATTGAATCTAGTTATGATTTGAAGCATTTGATCAAGCGAATCATGACTTCCAAAACGTACCAATTGCGCGCGGCGAAGTATGATAGGGTAGAAGATTTGAAAGCTGATTATGTCTTTACCGGGCCGATTGTAAGACGCTTAAGTGCCGAGCAGTTTTCCGATGCGGTGAGTCAAATCGTATTTCCGGTGTACCATACGGTGGAGTATGACCCTTCACATGCTGAGTTGAAAGCGCAGCGAGTATGGCATAGAGAGGTCAAGTTTGACCGCGACGTGCTTCCCGAGCCCGGCAAAAGGTATTTTCGTAAAACATTTAGTTTGTCGGGCGGGACAATTTCCGAAGCGACTGCTTTATTATCTGTCGATCATTCCTATGTGATATATGTAAATAGTGAAAAAATTGCTTCCGGAAATGATTGGAAAAGGGTTGGTAAATATGATGTGACCCAATTTTTAAAACCAGGAAAAAATGTGATCGCTATCGAAGGAGAAAATGAAGGAACGATTGCCAACCCGGCGGGAGTGCTGTTTTCAATGAAAATCAAGTTTGAAACTGAAAATGAGATACAGATAGATTCCGATACCACATGGAAAAGTAGTGCCGACATCCCCAAGGGGGAGTGGACATCCATTCATTTTGATGATACTTCTTGGAACCAAGTGAGAAATTATGGTACAGCGAATTGGGGCAAATTGGTCAATTTCAATTTCAATGATGAAAATGGGGAATTCGCAAGAGCCAGTTTGGTAAAGCAACACCCGTTCATGAAAGCATTGGGTAGGCCAAGTCGCGAAAATGTCGCTACAACGAGGGATGATAATGCCACTTTATTACAAGCCTTGGAGCTTACGAATGGAGAGTTTTTCAATGGAGTGCTAGAGGAGGGCGCCGAACGCTGGCTGAAAGCGTATGATAAGGATAGTCAGAAAATAGTTGACAATCTATACCAACAATCTTTCGGTAGAAATCCCTCCGAAGAAGAAAGTGCATTGTTGATGGGCATACTAGGGGAGAATGCGAGTAAAGAAGGTTTGCAAGATGTATTTTGGTCTACGTTGGTCTTACCGGAGTTTCAGTTTATCAATTAAAGATAGTAATGGGTTTTTCGCATATAAAGTTTGAGAAAGATGAAAGAGAATAATACAAGACGAGAGTTCATTAAGAAAATGTCGGCAGCCAGTTTGGCGGCATCCGCTACGAGTATTCCATTGGCCAGTTTTTTGAGCTCTTGTTCAAAAGGCCCCTCTTCCCTGCCATCAACGGCAGATACGGTCATTCTCCTTTGGATGGCAGGTGGTATGGCCCACACCGAAACATTTGACCCAAAGGCCTACGTGCCTTATGAAAAGGGGGTAGAGAGTAAAAGAGTTTTAAGTACTTTTCCAAAAATACCCACGGTGGTCGATGGCCTGCATTTTTCTAAGGGGCTGGAATCTATAGCAGGAGTGATGGATAAAGGGGCCATTATTCGGTCTTATAAATCGGCTGATTTAGGTCATATTCTGCATACTCGGCACCAGTATCATTGGCATACATGCTATGAACCGCCACAATCGGTACAGGCACCTCATATAGGAGCATGGATAGCTAAAGAATTAGGGCCGGTCAATCCTGTGATTCCTCCTTTTATAGCGATGGGGCAGCGTTTTACGGTGGGTGAGGCGGAAGAATTAAAAGCGTTTCACTCCGCAGGGTTTTTGGGCACCGAATTTGGTCCGTTTTTAATACCTGATCCGGCGGGCGGACTTGACAGTGTGCGCCCACCAAAAGGAATGTCATTGAAACGTTTCGAAGCCCGTTATAAGCTTTATAAAGAGTTGGCCAATAAAAGTTCGTTCATGCAAGAGGGCAGCGATTATCAAAAAGAATCGCTCATGCGCTCAATGGAGCAATCGTACCGTCTATTGAACTCCCCGGAGGCAAAGGTTTTTGATTTGTCAGAAGAACCCAAAGAGGTGTACGATACTTATAATACTGGAAGATTTGGCCTTGGTTGTCTTTTGGCAAAGCGGTTGGCCCAAAATGGGGGTAGGTTTATTAGTGTTTCTACTGAATACGAGCCTTTCTTAGGATGGGATACACACGAAAACGGTCATACCCGAGCCAAGAAAATGAAAGAGTTGATAGATAGGCCTATTGCCCAGTTGGTGAAGGATTTGGATGAAAGTGGGCATTTAGATCGCACGTTAATTATTTTGGCAAGTGAGTTTAGCCGTGATGCCATTCTAGAAGGAAGACCGGGTGAAAAAGTAAAAGATCAAGTGGACCAACCGGATATCATCGAAGATGAGAAATTCTACGGAATGCACCGCCATTTTACAGATGGCAGTTCGATTCTTTTATGGGGCGGTGGTATTGAAAAAGGCTTGGTGTATGGAAAAACCGCTGATGAAAGACCTTGTTCTTCCATAGAAAATCCGGTGGTCATCGATCAAGTACATCAATCCATTTATCACGCCTTGGGTATACACCCTGAAACGGAGTACACTATCGAGGGTAGACCGTTTTACACAACTCCAGATGGTCATGGCAAACCTATTCTTGACTTATTCGGTAAGCCGATTGCCTAAATAATTTTCCTATATTCGATTTATGAAGTACCGGCGTCACTAGTCAAGTTTTTATGTCGCTCAAAGATGGAAATTCTATATGTTTTTGAAAGAATTGTTTGGTGCAATGGCCGTAGTAAAGATGATGTCTGAGGTTGTCATTAAAGAAGCATCGAAAAATAAAGATTGGTAAAATTGAGTATATGAAACGATATAGAAAAATAATGAAAATCGTATTCCAGTGTGTAATGTTATTGGTGATGGCTTTCTCTTATGGTCAGTCTCAAGAGCAAAACAATAGCGAGAATTTTACCGTTCAGAAAGGAACCAATATTGCGCATTGGTTATCACAAAGTAGTCGCAGAGGAGAGGAGCGTGAGCAGTTTTTTACAAAAGAGGATATCAAAGCGATCGCTGCTATGGGATTTGACCATATCAGGTTGCCAATTGATGAAGAGCAAATGTGGAATAATCAGGTTGAAAGACATGAAGATGCTTTTCAGCTAATGGATAATTGTATGAAATGGTGCGAGCAATACAATCTAAAGGTTATAGTAGACCTGCATATTCTTAGGTCTCATCATTTTAACGCCAAAGAAAAACCCTTGTGGACAGATGCCAGGGAACAAGAAAAATTCTTCGACTTATGGCGCGATTTATCCAAAGCTCTGAGCAAATACCCAAATTCTCTTGTGGCCTATGAATTAATGAACGAAGCAGTGGCCGATGACCATGAATCATGGAACAAACTAGTGAAGAATGCCTTTACCGCCATTCGTGAGCTTGAGCCAGAACGGACGATTGTTATTGGGTCTAATCGATGGCAGTCCGTAGATACTTTTGATGAGCTAAAAGTGCCGGAGAATGATAAGAACATTCTACTGAGTTTTCATTTTTACACCCCTTTTCTGTTGAGCCATTACAATGCCAGTTGGACGAACTTAAAGGAGTATAAAGGTCCTGTTCATTATCCTGGCATTCTATTGACCGAAAAAGAATTCAATGCCCTTCCCGAAAACGTGAAGCCATCGGTGAAACAATATGTAAATGTAAAATTTGATAAAGAGGTCTTGCTAGAATTATGGCAAAAACCGATTCAAAAAGCAAAATCCTTAGGTCTACCGCTATATTGTGGCGAATTCGGAATTATTGAGAAAGCACCTAAACATGAGGCTTTGGCATGGTATAAAGATATGATGGCCCTGGTTGAAGAAACGGGAATAGGTCACGCCAATTGGAATTATAAAAGCGGAAGTTTTGGCCTCGTAGCAGATGACGGCACCCCGTACCAAGAATTGATTGATATCATTACAAACAAAAAATAATAGGACTGAATGAAAAGTACCAGAGCATGTAAATCAAATTTCTTTTCAAAGCACTATTATATCGTTGTATTTCTTGCAAGTTCTTTATCCTTGATGGGGTGTGCCGCAACCAAGACAGAAACTTGGCAATGGGAACAAATTGAGGCAAAAGGAGAGCCGACAGCCCGCCATGAAGCAGGTATGGTTGCTTATAAAAACAAAATTCTGCTTATCGGAGGTAGACGTATCAATCCCACGGATGTATTTGATACGGAGAACAATACTTGGACGGCAAAGTCACCAACACCTATAGAAATTCATCATTTTCAACCCGTAATTGTTGGTGATGCTGTGTACCTTATTGGAGGAATGACCGGGCAATGGCCGAATGAAACTCCGTTAGACCGTGTGGTTATTTATTACCCAGAGAAAGATGAGTATGTATATAGTCACGAAATTCCTGAGCACCGCAGAAGAGGTGGGGCAGGTGTTGTCGCTTATAATGGTAAAATTTATGTAGTGGGTGGCATCACCAAAGGTCATATGAACGGTTACCAGCCGTGGTTTGACGTATATGATCCAATAACAGGAGAATGGGATGTATTGGCTGATGCCCCTGACGCTCGCGATCACTTTCAAGCTGTTGTGGCCAATAACAAATTATATGCTTTTGCAGGTCGTAAGACATCAAAGAAAACTAATCAAGACATGGTGCTTACCAATCAATATGGTAACGTGTATGATTTTGAAAAAAATGAATGGCTAAAGGTTACCGATAATTTGGCTATTCCTACTCAAAGAGCTGGGAATGCCGCATTTGTTTGGAAGAGTGAGGTAATTGTTGGCGGAGGGGAAAGTATAGCTCATGAAGTTGCCCATAACGAAGTACAGGCCTATGACGTCAAAGCGAAAACGTGGCGAAATTGGCCGTCAATGATACAAGGGCGGCACGGCACCGGTTATGCCGTCGTTGGCAATTATGTCTATATGGCTGCAGGTAGTGGTAACCGTGGAGGCGGACCCGAACTGACTACGATCGAGAGGTTGAAATTGCCGTCAAAAACAGAAGAAAGTAGAGAAGTTGCCAATACTAATTTTACTGAAATCAAAAAACAATGGCATACGATAGAACTTGATTTCGAAGGACCTGAAACTTCTGAAAATGCTACGGATAATCCGTTTTTAAACTACCTGCTACATGTTGAGTTCAAAAATGCGGAAACCAAGTATACGATACGAGGTTTTTATGCTGCAGACGGAAATGCTTCAGAATCTGGTACAGATAAAGGAAATATTTGGAGCGTTCGGTTTACCCCTGAGCAGCTGGGCGATTGGTCCTATTCTGCAAAATTGTACCATCAAGATAGCATTGCCTTAAAAAATGATGTTTCCACAGCAGATAAAGTTTCTATTTCCAATGCCTCAGGAGCATTTAAAGTAGTGGCATCAGATAAAGAAGGTGTCGACTTTAGGGCTCATGGTAGGCTCGTAGCATCTAACGGATATTATAGATTTACGGGGTCTGATAAATATTGGTTGAAGGTGGGGGCCAACAGTCCGGAAAACCTTTTGGGTTATGTTGATTTTGATGATACGTACCGTATGGAGGCTTCCAATGAAGATGGCGAAGCAAGTACCACTAATGAAATACATTCCTATCCCTTACACCTAAAAGATTGGAAAACTGGTGACCCTACTTGGAAAGATGGAACAGGAAAAGCTCTTATTGGAGCGCTAAATTATCTTGCTTCTACAGGAATGAATTCGGTTTATTTCTTGACAATGAATATTTTGGGTGATGGAAAAGATGTTTGGCCTTATGTGAAACCAGATGAGTTCAATCGTTTTGATGTAAGTAAACTAGAACAGTGGGAAATTGTTTTTCGCCATATGCAGTCCAAAGGATTGTTGTTGCATATCATTCTACAGGAAACGGAAAATGAAACCTTATTGGATGGAGGGGATACGGGACCACTAAGACAATTGTACTTCAATGAATTAATGGCGCGTTTTGGTCATCATTTGGCACTTAATTGGAATTTAGGTGAAGAAAACGGACCTGCAGATTGGTCGCCCTTAGGGCAGAATGATGCCCAAAGAAAAGCAATGGCAAAATTTATAAAGGAGTCTGACCCATATAATCATCCGGTACTTTTACACACCCATTCACAAGACCCTTTACGAAGTGATATTTTAGATTCTATTGTGGGGTACAAATATGTAGACGGGCTATCCTTACAACAAGAAGAAAGAAAAGAAACCGCAGAAGTAATAGAAAGATGGAAGGAGAAATCTGAAGCAGCAGGAAACGGATGGTTGATTACCATGGATGAAATTGGAAAATGGTACCAAGGTGCTGTCACTGATAGTGAAGACCCTACCCATGATAGCTTAAGAAAGTATGTGTTATGGGGCACGTTACTTTCCGGTGGTGCCGGTGTAGAATGGTATTTTGGAGCAAAACACCCGCATAATGATCTAAACTCGGAAGACTGGCGAGAAAGATCCAAGCTTTGGGAAATATCCAATCACGCTAGAGTATTTTTTGAAGAGAATCTACCCTACTGGCAGATGCAACCGGAACATGGTCTGCTTAATAAAGAAGAAGCGTATTGTCTTCGAGAAAAGGGAAAGGTCTATGCTTTGTTTCTTCCAGATACCAAAAAAGCGACAATTAATTTATCGGAGGGCGAAGGAGAATTCGAAGTGCATTGGTTCGATCCCCTAAATGGGGGAGAACTTCAGTTGGGAAGTATAACAACTTTAAAAGGCGGAGCTGTAAGAGAATTAGGGGCACCACCAAATTCAAAAGGCACCGAGCATGACGACTGGGTCTGTTTATTGAAGAAAAAATAACTAGGCCCAATATATACGATACACCAAGGAGTTAGGCAATTAATTTTATTGAGCTTTTAATGTTTGAATCTCTGTCGGTCACTTCATATGTAGCGTAAAAAATTGTTTTAGAGTAAAGATGGATTTTTTTATTTGAAGAAATTGGAGTGCAATTCAAAGTAAGGTGTACAGACCGTGATTGCCTTTCACAGTTATGGGAATGTCGTAAAGTAATCTGTTCTCGTAATCTAAAAATTTAGATGGCCATAGTGACCTCTAAACTGCCCAGAATACTCTATTGTCTTTTGAGAAAACGTACTTACTTTGGCTTGTTGTTCATATACTCTGTTGGGCTCATTTCAAACTGTTTTTGAAAATTACGGCCAAAACTCGTAGGTGAATTGTAGCCCACGATTTCAGCCACTTCAAAAACGCGGTAATTGCCTGTTTTTAAGAGTTCTGCCGACCTTTTTAATCTAGCGATATTGATAAGTTCATTCGGACTTAAATTAGAAATATCTTTAATTTTTCTATATAAAGTAGACCTGCTCATATGCATTATTTCCGCTAGTGTTTCAACATTTAAATCGGGGTCGGCCATATTGGTCATAATTACTTCATCCAACTTTTTGATAAAAGTATCATCTGTTTTAGTATTTGCAATACTTCTAATATGTGCCAGTGGTGAACTGGCATAATGTTCCATGACATGCCTTCTGTTTTCGATCAGATTGGCTACATGAATTTTCAAGTGTTTTACAGAGAAGGGTTTTTCTATATAAGCATCTGCCCCAGACTCCAACCCTTCCATTTTTGAGCTCATAGCATTTTTTGAGGTAAGCATAATTACAGGTACATGGCTGGTTTCAAGATTGGTCTTTATTTTTCTGCACAGCTCAAAACCGTTCATGCCCGGCATCATAACATCACTGATGACCAATTGAACATTTTCTTCTTGAAGTAATTTCAGGGCTTTCTCCCCATCGGTGGCCTTTAAAACATAGTAATCTTCCCTTAATTCTTTCGATACGAAATCAAGAAGTTCAATACTGTCTTCTACTAAAAGAATAATATTCTCATTGCTCTGGGCCGCAGGCTGGTTGTCTATAGACTCATCTATGTGGTTATCTTCAACCTTTTCTGGCCTTAACATGAATTCTTTTTCTTGGTGCACAGGTACAGTGAGAACAAAACTATTCATGTTGCCGTCAGAGGTGTCTATGGTTAAACTGCCCTGATGCATTTCGGAAAGAGATCTAGCCAATGCAAGGCCTATACCGGTACCTGTTTGATTCGATGAATCTGAGATTCTATAAAAAGGCTCAAAAATTTTTTCCTTTAAATGATTCGGTATCAATTCTCCATCATTTTTAATATGCAGTCTTATCGTTTCCTCATCACAACCCAAATCTACCAAAACAGTATTGTCGGCATATTTAACAGCATTGCCATAAAGATTGCTTAGTATTTTCTTAAATGCTTCGGGGTCTACCGAAGCGTAGATGTCTGCATCGCCTAGGGCTAGTCTAAAATCGACCTCTTTATCCCGAATAGCCTCACTAAATCTTTCATAGGTTGTTTGAACAAGTTTTGTAATGTTGGTTTTGACGAACGTTAGGTTTACCCGTTCAATTTCGGTTTTTCTAAAATCCAATAATTGATTGACTAGGTCTAACAATCGGTTTACGTTTCTTTTTACAATCATCAGATTGTCATGACTTCCCGAGGATTGTTGGGTCGTCTGTAGAGTTTTTTCCAACGGACTTTTAATTAAGGTAAGAGGTGTTCTTATTTCATGGGATATATTGGTGAAAAACTCAATTTTTGCCTCGTATATTTCTTTCTCCTTTCGGTTATTTAATAATTTGATCTTTCTTTCATTTTTAAACCTGATGCGACGGTGGTATTCGCGAAAGGCCAGAAAAATTATAAGAATTGTGCATAGAAAGTATAGAAAATAGGCAAGATTGCTTCTGTAAAATGGTGGTAGCACTTCGATTTTTAAGCCATCGGTTTCCATACCCAATACGCCACTACTATTCATGGATTTAAGAATGAAATTATAGTTTCCGGCCGCTAATTCCGTAAAGTAGACTTTGTGGTCTTTTTGTAGGTGTACCCAATTTTCATTTAGCCCCTCCATCTTATACCAATATTCTGTATTTTCCGGTGCGGTATAACTCAAGGCAGCAAACTCGAGACTAAATGATGATTGCGATGGCTTTAAGGTAATCTCGTCTAATGAGATGGTTGATTCTTGTATGGGAGAGTTCTCTTGGCCCACAAAAACATTTTCATTGTTGATTTGTAGCCCAGTGATATAAATGGGTGCACTGAAGGTGTTTTTCTTAAAATCTTCTGGGTTAAAACTGATCATTCCGTTCACACTACCAAAGTACATAGTGCCATCAGAGGCTTTATACGCAGACTTATAATTGAATTGTTCGCTTTGTAGGCCATCAGCCTTTGTGTATACCTTTTTTATACCACTGATCGGGTTGTACTCTATAAGGCCATTTGAAGTACTGATCCATAATTGGCCGTTATTGTCTTCGAGAATCGAGTAGAATACATTGGTTGGAAAACCATCTTTAATGCCATATTTCGTGAAACCTTTTTTCTCTGTATTATAAAGGTTCAATCCATTTTCAGTACATACCCAAATATTATTCTTTGAATCTTGAAAAACGGAATTAATATGATTGTTCGAAATACTTTTCGGATCTGATGTATCGTATTGATAGGCATTTTTGTCTTGGGTAATCGGATTGTAAGAATATAAACCATCGAAAGATGTACCTGCCCACAGCACCCCCTCGTTGTCCGCAAGAAAACACCTATAAGAAAGGTCGTGTGGTAGGCCTTCATATAATTCGAATTTTTCCGTTTTAGTATTGAATGTTTGTACCCCGTAGGTGGTCAAAAAGAAAATATTTCCTGATTCATCTGGGTCGATCGAAAAAATGAAATTGCTACGCAGACCATCTTCTTTTTCTCTGCCATAATGTTTTTTTAGACGGCCTGTTTTGATATCCAATACATCTAGTCCACTATCGAACATGCCTATCCAAAGCTGTTCTTCTATGGGTAAAAGGCCATGAATATTATAATGTGCCAAATTACCTGCGCTATCTTTTTCTCTAGAAGTGTAATTGGTGAAAACCCCGGTGGTTGGATTGTACTTGTTAAGACCTCCATCTTCGGTACCGATCCACAGATTACCGTACTTATCTTCACAAATCTCTCTAAGTGCATTTCCGTTCAACGAATTTTGCGAAGACATAGGGAAGAATTTCTTGAATGGAGAATCTTGTTTCGCTCGATAGTTGATTCCGCCAAAGTAAGTTCCTGCCCATACACCTCCTTCTCGATCTACGGTCAAAGTATACACGGCATTGTCAGATAGTGCGTACGGATTATCATGATTTTTGGTAAGGTTATCATATCTTTTGGTAATCAAATTGTAAATATGAAGGCCAGATTCGGTAGCGACCCAAAGCTCGTTGTCTCCGTTGAGGGCAAAATCACGAACATATTGGTTGCCGGCGGTCAAAAATTCAATTTCTTTCAGTCGGTTGGTGATTATATCAAATGCCAATACACCATGGTTTTGAGTGCCTAATAAAAGGGTTCGGTCATCCAATAGATAAAGTTCATTAATTCCGAACGGGCTTTCAGGACTTGCACTAACTCCTAACTTGAATTCATCGAAAGATTCATCCTCATCCCTGTAACGGTACAACGTGTTCGTAGAACAGGCCCATATGCCGTTTGTGGTGTTTAGAACATCTGTCGCATAAAAAAAATCACTGGCAGAAAAGACTTTATTTATATGATTTAGATAGTCATACTTTACGACGCTGCCGTCAGCTATAAACCAAAGTAACCCCGAGCTATCACTCGTCATATCGAGAATTTGGGTGTTCTCGGTGCCCTCTACAATATCAAAATTTTCTAGCTGCTCATTAAAAGCGAAAAGACCATTATCAGTGCCCGCCCAGATTTTACCTTTAATTTCATAGAGACTTTCTACATAGTTGCTCCCCAAGCTTTTTGGATCATCGGGGTTGTTTTGAAATAGGCGAAAATTATAACCATCATAACGATTTAATCCATTCTTAGTGCCAAACCATAAGAACCCTTTTTCGTCCTGCATAGAGCTTTGAACGGTATTGTGCGATAGACCGTCTTCAACCTTGTAATGTTTGAAATAAAAATCTTGACCACAGAGATTGGTTACCTGTAAAAGAAAGAACAATAAGAGGAATTTCATATTCATCAAAAATGAGGGAATATCGTTAAAAGTTAGTGATTAATCTTCAACAAATCGTTTCAGACACGATACGAATTAGGTCAAAACGGCTATAATAAATTAGGAATATTCGATTTGAACGGATCGGACGGTAAAAAGAAACAAAAACAGAATAGGTTAAGCTTTAAATTTATTTGTTTTGAGAGTTGTCTAATAAAACCACCTAACGATGAAATTTTGTAATCAGCTTTCGATTAAACTAGACCGTGTTATATTATTTGTATTCTTGTTAAGGTCAGTTGCCTTTATGGCACAATATAGCCCAGCCGGCGATAAAATTAAGACCAAATGGGCCGAGAATATTGATGTGACCAACGTGCTGCCAGAATATCCTAGGCCGATAATGGAACGTTCGGAATGGAAAAATTTGAACGGGTTGTGGGATTATAGCATTTTGAAAAAAGGGACACAATTGCCTGATAGTTTTGATGGAAAAATTTTAGTTCCTTTTGCTGCTGAATCTAGTCTATCTGGCGTAATGAAAGAAGTTGGTTCGCAAAATGAACTGTGGTATCAGACTAAATTTGAAATTCCCGCTGATTGGAATGAAAAAGACATTCTCTTACATTTTGGAGCGGTCGATTGGAAAGCTGATATCTGGATCAATGACGTAAAAGTAGGTTCGCATACGGGCGGTTATACTCCTTTTTCTTTTGACATAACGCCTTTCATACAAAGTTCAGAGCAGGTTTTGACCGTTAAAGTTTGGGATCCGACTGATGAAGGTCCTCAACCTCGCGGCAAACAGGTGAAAAAGCCAGAGGGTATCTGGTACACTCCCGTCACAGGAATTTGGCAAACCGTGTGGATAGAGCCTGTGAATACTAAAAACATAGTAAGCTTGAAGACGGTTCCCGATATTGATAATAACACGATAAGCATAAAAGTTGAAACTGAGGGAACCTCTTACGGTGATATTGTTGAGGTTTTGGCTATGGACGGTGCAACTACGATTGCATCCGCAAAGGCAAATGTGGGGCAAGAAACTGTTTTAAGTATTCCAAATGCAAAATTATGGTCGCCAGAATCTCCATTTCTTTATGACCTACAAGTTAAGTTGCATAGCAAAAATGAGCAAGTTGACGAAGTAAAGAGTTATTTCGGAATGCGTAAGATATCCATGAAGAAAGATGACTATGGTATAGTACGCATGCAGCTGAACAATAAAGATTATTTTCAATTTGGCCCCTTGGATCAAGGTTGGTGGCCCGATGGTTTGTATACAGCTCCTACAGATGAGGCTCTCAAATACGATATTGTAAAGACCAAAGAACTTGGGTTCAATATGATCAGAAAGCATGTAAAGGTTGAGCCTGCAAGATGGTATACCCATTGTGATAGACTCGGCATTTTAGTTTGGCAAGATATGCCTAGCGGTGATAAAAGTCCGCAATGGCAAAACCACAACTATTTCACAGGTACAGAATTCAAAAGATCTGCTGAGTCAGAAGAAATCTATCGTAAAGAATGGAAGGGTATTATGGATTATCTCTATTCCCATCCTAGCATTGTGACCTGGGTTCCCTTCAATGAGGCATGGGGTCAGTTCAAAACGGAAGAGATTACAGAATGGACAAAAGCTTATGACCAAAGTAGACTTGTGAATTCAGCCAGTGGGGGCAATTTTTATCGTACGGGTGATATTGTCGATTTACATAATTACCCTGGCCCGGCCATGTATTTATACGATGCGCAAAGGGTAAATGTCTTAGGTGAGTATGGAGGAATCGGCTTACCCTTAAAAGGGCATTTATGGAAACCGGATAATAACTGGGGGTATATAAAATTCAAAAACTCCAAAGAAACTACCGATGAATATATCAAGTATGCGAAAGAGCTCAAAAACTTGGTCAAATCAGGTTTTTCTGGGGCGGTCTATACACAAACGACTGACGTAGAAGGTGAAGTTAACGGTTTTATGACCTATGATAGAAAGATAGACAAAATGAATATCAAGGAAGTCAAGAAAATTAACCAAGAAATCATCAATACTTTAAATTAATTCTTGGGTTACTAGACCAGATTATTGTAACAATTAGCTTTTTTATGAGACAGTTAGTGCCCTTCGTATTTCTTTTGGTTTTTTTCTCTTGTAAGGAATCTGAAAAGGAAGCTGCCGAACCATCGGATACAGGGCTTATTCAAGAGGATGAAAAATCACCTGGCTATTTCACGAATCCGCTATTGGATAGTGGTGCAGACCCTTGGACCATTTATCACGAAGGAAATTTTTATTACATAAAGTCAGGTGATAATGCTATTACCTTGATGCGAACTGCTGATATCACTGATTTAAGAAATGCGGAGTCGAAGGTAATTTGGCGGGCTCCAGAAACCGGTGATCATTCTCGAAACATCTGGGCCCCTGAAATTCATAATATTGATGGACACTGGTACATCTATGTGGCAGGGGATGACGGAGATAATCGAAATCACCGAATGTTCGTTATAGATAATAGTTCTGCCGATCCGTTCAAAGGTGAGTTCAAAGTGAAATCTAAACTTAAAACTGACCAAAATGATAATTGGGCCATTGACGGAAGTATTTTTAAACATCAAGACCAGCTCTACTTTATTTGGTCTGGTTGGGAAGATCCCAAAACTGATGGAGGTGAAGAGACCCAGAATATTTATATCGCTACAATGTCTAACCCCTATACAATAAGTTCTGATCGGGTATTGATAAGTACTCCCGAACATGAGTGGGAAAGAAATTGGCATTATCCAGGAGTTTGGAAACCGGACGCTCCGGTATACGTTAATGAAGGACCCCAAATGTTAGCTCATGGAGGTAAGGTGCATATTGTTTATTCCGCAAGCGGATGTTGGACTCCCTATTATGCCCTTGGCCTTTTGACGATGAATAAGAATGATGACCCCATGAAAAAATCGTCATGGTCAAAATCGGAAGACCCTATTTTTCAACAGTCGAAAGAGAAATCTGTGTTCGGAACCGGGCACAACTCCTTTTTCAAAAGCCCGGATGGTACCGAAGACTGGATATTGTATCATGCCAATGATACTCCTATTGGTGGCTGTAGTGACAAACGTTCACCTAGAGCACAAAAAATCAATTGGTCGTCAGACGATATGCCCATTCTAGGCTTTCCATTTTCTACTTCAAAACGGCTTATAAAACCGTCGGGAACAGTCTCTAATAAGTAGCTGGTAGTCGGTAATTACACGATTTTTTTATTTACATCACTACTCTCTTTTTCTCTCCCCATAAAGTTGCCTGCAACTTCCTGTCTACAACATCTAATTGTCATCCCCCTCTTGATCAGAACAAAACCCAGTGCTTCTTTATATGCGTTAGAAACTTGTGTTTGGTTATAGGCTATTTTAATTATAGTGTTCAGGTATTTTCCGCTGCATTGCCCATAGAAATCCTAGAGATATTTTAATTCATAGCTAGTTGAAACAGGTCGTAGATGTTATTATTAAAGGTTGATTTATAGTGTCTTACTGTTGCTTCAGCACCATTTGTTCCAATGTGCAACAAAATGTTGCATTGCTCACGATTTCTTAACCTTCTCTTAAGAATTGACCGATTTGTACGATAGAATGAAACGCTATAAATGTAGGTACCCGTCTTAATTGAGTTTATTTGATAGTTGACAATTTGATAATCATCGAACCGAATTTTAATTAAAAAATTAATTAAACCAAGAATCAATGAAAATAAATCACTGAAACATTGCTCAATATAAGAATATGTCACTTCACTCAACAGACGCAACTAACTTCTAAGCAATCTTTCAAAAATGAAAAACAATGAAAAAACCACAAACTAGTATACTAATGAAGATTATTCTATCTGTGTTTTTGATATGTGCGATGGTACATTCAAATTACGGTCAAGATGCATCTTCGGTTACAGGTAACGTAACATCTGCTTCCGATGGCGGGCCGTTACCTGGTGTATCTATTATCATTAAAAACACCACTACGGGTGTGACCACAGATTTCGACGGAAACTACGAAATAAGTGCTCCAGCAGACGCCACTTTAACGTTCAGTTACATCGGGTTTCAAAAAATGGAAGTGCCCGTTGATGGTCGAACAACCATAGATGTTCAAATGAACGACGATGTAGCTGCTCTTGATGAAGTTGTTGTTACAGGTTATTCGACTCAGGACAAGAAGTCGATTACAGCAGCAATTTCTACAGTAACCAGTGAAGATTTGGAGAATGTGCATGCCGGTTCCTCTGTAAGTTCGGGTCTAGCTGGTAAAATCTCTGGTGTAACCTTTAAGATGCCCGATGGTAGACCAGGAGCCTCTGCTACGGTTCAGATCAGAAACATGGGCAACCCCTTGTTTATTATTGATGGCATTCAACAAGACGAGAGACAGTTTAACAATATTTCGCCAGGTGATATCGAGAGTATTTCCGTGCTGAAAGATGCTGCCGCGGCCATTTATGGGGTGAGGGCGGCAAATGGTGTAGTAGTCGTTACTACCAAACGTGGTAAAAAGAACTCAAAAAATGTGGTGAACGTAAATGCTTATTACGGGGCGCAGAATTGGTCTCGCTTTCCAGAAACGGTTAATGACTCGTACCTCTATATGAGCAAAAAGTCAGAGGCTGATTTAAATGAATTTGGAGAGACCCAGATAACCCCTGAAGAACTCGAAAAGTACAGGGTGGGAACCGAGCCAGGTTACCGTTCTTTCAATTGGAAAGATTTTATTATAAAGAAAAATGCTCCGTTATATAGTGTTAATCTGAGTACCACCGGAGGTTCTGATAAAATCAATTATTATATTTCGGGAACACATCTAAAGCAAGAGGCCGTACTAGGTCCTGAATTTAATTTCGAACGTACCAACATTCAAAGCAATCTAGATGCCAATATTACAGACCGTTTAAAGGTTGGTGTACAGATTAACGGAAGAATTGAAACAACCGATAACCCGGGTATTCCCGGTGCCGATGATTATTGGTTGCCTCGCTTTGCCATTTTGCGTAACAGACCTTTTGAAAGGCCTTATGCTAATGACAACCCGGAATATCTTAATGACATCGGGCATAATGAAACCAATTGGGCTCTACACAATAAAAAAATCGGTGGCTATTCGACTGATATATGGAGGGTTCTACAATCAAATTTTAACGCAGAATACCAGTTTGGAGGGGTGTTGGAAGGGCTATCGGTTAAGGGCACCTATTCATACTCTATACAAGATCAGGTGTTGAACGGCCATGAGTATACCTATGAGGCTTATACTTATGATGCTGAAAACGATGCTTATAATGTTACCGGCGGTAGTACCAACCCCTGGCGTGAGCGTAGAAATCGAAAAATCATTAAAAATGTGTATCAAGGTCAAGCACAATATAAAAAAGCTTTTGGACAAGAAAAAGACCATAATGTAGAAGGGCTGTTCATAGTAGAACGACAAGAGGAGCGGGATCAGAATCAATGGATGCGCTCGGTACCTGAGAATAATATACTTCCCTTAATATACTTTGCGAATTTAGTGGAGTTTAATGACTACGATGGTGAAATTGCACGAATCGGCTATATCGGTAAGTTCAATTATAATTATAAACAGAAGTATTTCTTGGAAATTTCTGGTCGTCAAGATAAGTCTTGGAAGTTTGCACCCTCAAAAAGAACTGGTTTCTTTCCGTCCGGGTCTATAGGTTGGAGGTTGACCGAAGAAGATTGGTACGAATATATTGCAGGCGACGACCCATGGGTAACCGAATTTAAGCTTAGAGCATCTTATGGTATTTTGGGTGATGACGATATTGGTATTGGTGCTTACGACTATTTACCGGGTTATAACTACAATGTGGGTACCGCAATTCTAAATGGGGAACCAGTTGTAAGTGCCAGGGATAAAGGTCAAATAGTCGATAATCTTACTTGGTTTAAAAGTAAGATAACCGATATCGGTTTCGATTTTGCCCTTTTCGATGGTAAGGTGACTGGGTCGTATGATTGGTTCTACCGGTTGAGAACTGGCTTGCGTGGTTTCAAATATGATATTTTGATACCGAGTGAACTTGGTTATTCACTGCCCGATGAGAATGTAAACAGTGACGCTCAGTCCGGCTTTGAAGGTTCTTTGAGCTATAACGACAACTTTGGTGATTTCAATCTCAGTGTCTCTGCTAACGGTGCTTTCTCTAGAGGTAAGTTTATTGAATCGTACAAGCCGAGGTTTGAAAATTCATGGCAAGAATATAGAGTCTCTGGCGAAGGCCGTTACAATGATATTCGTTGGGGGGCCAATGCCATCGGTCAATTTGAGACGCAAGAAGAAATCAATAATCATCCAGTGGATATCGATGGGCAAGGTAACAGAACTCTACTGCCAGGCGATTTAATCTATGAAGATATCAATGGAGACAAGAAAATCGATGGTTATGATGAAAAGCCTATAGGTTATAGTTTTGGCAAACAACCAAATGTAAATTTCGGATTGAATATTCGATTAGGTTACAAGGGGGTCGATTTTACCGCTGACTTTTCAGGAGGTTCGGGTTATTCATGGATACAGCATTATGAAACACGTTGGGCATTCCAAAACCAAGGTGCCCTTAATACACTATTTTTAGATAGTTGGTCAAGGCAAGATCCGGCCGACCCCAATAGCACATGGGTGGCTGGTACTTATCCAGCGTTACGGTATAATGCCGGATACCACAGTAATTACAGGGTATCTTCGTTTTGGATGCACAATGTTAAGTATCTCCGGGCACGAACCCTTGAATTAGGGTATTCATTACCTCAGCCGTGGCTTGATAAAGTTGGTTTGCAAAAAGCTCGCTTTTACATCAATGGCTATAACCTGTTCTCAATAGATAATTTATCGGAGTTCGGCATTGACCCCGAGGTCAATGAAGAGAACGGATTGCAATATCCGCAAAACAAATTTGTAAATGTAGGGGTGAACCTTTCTATCTAAAAAATAATCGTAAAATGAAAAAGCATATTTATTTACTGTTAATTGCCAGTTTAGCAATTTGGAGTTGCTCTAAAAACGATGAAGAGTTTTTGGATCGGCCTTCAACCTCGATTTTGACACAAGAACAGATATTTTCCGATCCAAAAACTACACTTTCTGTATTGGCCGACCTTTATAATAGGTACTATGACTTTGGTACGGTAGAAGATTGGTCTACAATGGCCCGATTCAATGTGGCCTATTGGTCTGAAGCGGGTCGATACCCAGAATTTCAGAACGATGGTTGGGGTTACGGTGCTTGGGGCACTTGGGACTATGCGTATATAAGGGAAATTAATCTTTTTTTGGAGAGATGTTCAGAAGCTACCGAATTGACCGAAGAAGATAAGACTCGTTTTTTGGCCGAAGCTAGGTTTTTGAGGGCTTCCTATTATTTTGAATTGGTCAAGCGTATGGGAGGTGTTCCACTCATTCTAGAATCTGAAACCTATGATTTTAGTGGTGATGCTTCTTATTTACAACATCCTCGGGAAACAGAGGCAGCTATATATGATTTTGTCATAAGCGAGGCTGAAGCATTGAAAGATATATTGCCAAACGATGCCAATACCAAATCAAGGGCTACCAAAGGTGCAGTTCTGGCCATGCAAGCCAGAGCTGCGCTCTATGCCGCTTCAATAGCCAAATATGGCGCGACTACACCACAGGTTTCATTACCCGGTGACGAAGTAGGCATACCGGCATCAAGAGCCAATGAATACTATACCAAAGCTTTGGAAGCTTCCGAAGCAATTATTAATGGTGAAGCAGGTGGCTATGGTCTTTATACCAAGAAGCCTGACCTTTCTGATAACTTCTCCAGTATATTTTATGACAAGGCGAACAACCCGGAAGCTATTTTTGTAGAAGATTATCTTGTAGGTGGTGGTAAAACACATGGTTATACCATCGTTAACCAGCCAAGATTCGGAGCCGAAGAAGAAGAAGGTGGGCGTATCAACCCAAGTTTACAGTTTGTTCAATCGTTTGAACTGTTGGATGGCACCTATGCTCCACTTGAAAATGAAGTTGGCGGGGCTCCGGTATATTTTGATAACATTGGTGATATTTTTCAAGGTAGGGATGCTCGCCTGGCGGGCACGGTTATTTTGCCCGGTAGTACTTTCAAATCAACAGATGTTGATATTTGGGCCGGTGTAGTATTGGCAGATGGATCTGTTGTCAGCGGTGATTCAAGAGGTCAGCAAAAAGAACTTCCTGGAATGGAAGGCCAAGTACAGGTCGTAGGTTTTGACGGACCCATTGATGGTCTTGAGTTTACGGCCCAGACCGGTTTTTATATCAGAAAGTACCAAGACCCAGCAACGGGATCAGGTAGAAGGGGTACTCAAAGTGATGTTTGGTTTATAAGATATCGTTTTGCAGAGGTGTTGTTGAACGCCGCCGAAGCTGCTTTTGAACTAAGTCGGCC
The DNA here is from genome assembly GCF_017810075.1 of Pseudozobellia sp. WGM2. Taxonomy (GTDB): domain Bacteria; phylum Bacteroidota; class Bacteroidia; order Flavobacteriales; family Flavobacteriaceae; genus JADNYK01. The sequence continues at coordinate 31,402 of NZ_JADNYK010000007.1, read as the reverse complement.
TGAACTGGCTGCCGAGTATCTCAATGATGTGCGTGAAAGAGCAGGTCTTACTGTTCCTTTGACCGCAGCTGATATCACCTTCGATAAGATAGTGCATGAGCGTTATGTCGAATTAGCTTTTGAAGGCCTTCACTTCTTTGATTTAAAAAGATGGAGACTGGCTCATGTTATTTTGGATGGTAACCCGATTTCGCCTGAAGAGGTTACAGAGAACATCGGTGTTGCCACCAAAAGAGAAACGCAACCCTATAATATCTGGCCCTATAAGTATTACAATCCAGGTGATCCCAATGATGGTAAATGGTTGTACAGGATCAATAGACTTTCACGAATTACCGGATCCGATAGATTCCGTTTAGGAAACTATTATTCTGAAATCGGTCAGAACCTGATAAATAATAACCCGAAACTGGTTAGAAATCCTAATCAATAAAACTAGAAAACTAAAGAATATGAAAGTTAAATTTTATATACTGGCATTACTTGTACTGGTGGTTGCCACCTCATGTGAATTGGATAACTTCAATGAGCCAGATGCTACTTTTACCGGAAATATTGTATACGAGGGTCAAGCGATACCAGTCGCTAGAAATCAGGTAAGATTCGAGTTATGGCAATCGGGCTATGGTAGCCCGGCGCCTATCGATGTGGCTATAGCACAAGACGGAAGTTTTAGCAGTAGACTGTTTTCCGGCGATTATAAGTTAATTTTCCGTCCGGGTGAAGGACCTTTCAGAGCATCTTCAGATACCTTGTATTTTGGTGTAGATGGAGGTAAATCTATGGATCTTAACGTAACTCCGTATTACATGATTCGCGGTGCCCAGTTTTCCCATGCTTCCGGTACGGTAAGTGCTAACTGTGAGGTTGATCAAATAATAACTGGAGCAAATGGCAGAAATGTAGAACGTGTTACCTTGGTAATCAATAGAACCCAGTTTGTAGATACCAATAGCGGTGGAGAGGGTAGTGTTGCTCAGGTAGATGCTGATTTAAGTGATTTAAGCAATTTATCTATGTCTGTTGATATCCCAGAGGATGCCAAAAAACCCGATCAAGATTACATATTTGCTAGAATAGGGGTAAAGGTCGAGGGTGTTGAAGATATGATCTATACCCCAGTTGAAAAACTGACATTTTAAAATAAAGCTTCCAGACTGTTGTTAGGTTGAACGATGCTAGAAGAAGGAAGTTTCTTAAATATGGCTAATGTTGAGTTAGTAGTTACTTATATTGAGGTTTTACCGGACTTTGTAGTTGGAGTCCGGTATTCAATATATCCTACTATTCTTTAATTTCAAGCAATTTGGTCTAAAATATATGTAGAATTATAAAGAGAGAAGTAGTTGAACTATAATTTAAAGTACTATAAATTCGGGCTAGCAATTATGGCCGTGATTTTGACCTTTCTTTCATGTAAAGATAAAGTGAAAAACAAGGTTTCAAATGAAGAAGCGGCCATTTCAACATTTACGAATCCCCTTAAAGTAGAATTTGGGGATCCGTTTGTCTTGGACAATGGCGATGGCACTTTTTATATGTATGGAACGGGCCAAGTAGAAAATGGCTTTGCTACCTATTCATCGAATGATTTGGTGAACTGGAAGTTCGAGGGCCGTATTTATGAAGGAAATATTGAAGCTTCTTGGACTCAAAAGAACTTTTGGGCACCCGAAGTATATAAATTCGGAGCCAAGTACTTCTTATTTTTCAGCGCGGATGACAAGGATAATCCCAACGATGAACTTGAAAATTTCAAGATTGGGGTGGCCGTTTCCGATAGTCCTAAAGGTCCTTTTAAAGATTTGACCGACCAACCTTTATTTGATCCCGGGTATCCTATTATCGATGCGAATGTCTTTAAAGATGACGATGGTAAATTTTACCTTTATTATTCGAGGGTTTGCTATAAACATCCTGTAGAGAGCGAGATTTCTCAATGGGCCAAAGAAGAAGGGCTCTACGATGAAATTGAAGAAAGTTGGGTCTATGGGGTAGAATTGGCAGCTGATTTTAAAAGTGTTATCGGTGAACCCCAATTACTACTTAGGCCACCACTTGAAATGAATGATCGTAATGCCGAATGGGAAAGCCGTTCGGTTACTTCGGGGGAAGTAAATAGAAGATGGACGGAAGGATCTTTTACCTTTAAACATAACGGAACCTATTATATGATGTATTCGGCAAATCATTACGCAGGGCCGAATTATGCGGTGGGTTATGCCACATCTAATTCACCATTAGGTAAGTATCAAAAGGCAGATAACAATCCTGTTTTACAAAAGAATATAGATAAGGGTGGCGATGTTACCGGTACCGGCCATAATATGGTTTTGTCACTTAATGGCGGAAAAAAAATGTATACCATGTACCATGGTCGAACGAAGGCAATGGGTGAAAATAGAGTTGTTTTTATAGATAAGATGAATATTGAAGAAGACGGTACTTTAATAGTAGATGGCCCAACCACGGAATCGATTCCAAAACCCTTAGAGAATTAAAAATTAAACCCCCAAAGGCGAAAAGCTAGTGTTGAAAATTACAACCTACATATCGATAGTTTTATCAAGCCTTTTGGTTATTGCCTTCTTTTCGTTTGGTGATGATGCTCAGTCGCAAACATTTAAAGTTCGACCTAGTAAAGATGATAGGCCAAATATTGTAATCATCATGGCCGATGATCTCGGTTTTTCAGATTTAGGTTGCTACGGTGGCGAAATAAATACGCCGAACTTAGACTGTCTGGCGGCAACAGGTGTAAGGTCTACTTCATTTTATAATACTTCCCGGTGTTGCCCCACAAGAGCTTCTCTACTCACGGGCTTATATCCGCACCAAGCGGGTCTGGGTAGAATGACAATGGATGCAGGTCTGCCGGGTTATCAAGGTACATTGAACGCAAATACAGTTACCATTGCCGAGGTACTCAAAAAAGAAGGGTACCAAACGGGTATGGTAGGTAAATGGCATGTTTCTGAGACGAAGGACCTAGGAGGCGACAAACAACTCAAATGGTTGGCTCATCAAGAAAACTACGGCCCATTTTCCGATTTAAAATCATACCCAACCGCAAGGGGATTCGATAAATTCTATGGCAATATCTGGGGTGTGGTCGATTATTTTGATCCATTTAGTTTGGTCAATGGCAACCAGTCAGTAGAAAAAGTGCCCGAAGATTATTATCATACGCAAGCTATAGGAGATTCGGCTGTTGCCTATGTAAGCGAGTTTTCTAGAAAAGAAAATCCATTTTTCTTGTACGTGGCCCATTGCGCTCCCCACTGGCCGCTTCAAGCCCCTGACAGTATAATTCAAAAGTATGTTGATAAATACGATAAGGGATGGCAAGCTATTAGGGAAGAACGTTATAAGAATTTGATTGAAAAGGGGTTGATATCTGAAGATACCCAATTGCCAGAATTTATGTTTCCCAAATTAAATTGGGAAAACAATTCTGATAAAGAATGGGATGTACGCGCTATGGCCGTACATGCTGCCATGGTCGATATTATGGATAGAACCATTGGCGAATTGATAAAAAAGCTCGAAGAAACCGGTGAACTGGAAAATACGTTGGTACTCTTTCTCTCTGATAACGGGGCGAGTTCAGAAAGACCCTCTAAATATGGCCCTGGTTTCGACAGGGCAGGCAGTACACGAAACGGCGAAATGGTTCAATTTCCTGTTGACAAAGAAGTGCTTCCCGGGCCACAAACCGTTCTTTCAGGTATCGGTCCGCAGTGGGCACATTCCGTAAATACTCCCTTTCGGTTTTGGAAGGCCAAAGTCTTCGAAGGCGGTATCAATACTCCGTTTATAGCGTCGTGGCCAAAAGAATTAAAGAATGATGGCGAGGTGAGAACAGTGCCTGCCCATGTTAGTGATATTATGGCAACCTGTGTAGATGTATCTGGTGCTACTTATCCAACAAAATTCGATGGAAGGTCAATAACCCCAACTCCTGGTAACAGTTTGATTCCTTTATTAAAAGGCAATACCGATCGACCCACACAAGAAACTTTTTTTTGGGAACATTTCGGTTCTCAAGCACTTCGTAAAGGAGATTTAAAATTGGTAAGGTTAGATGCTGGACAACCTTGGGAACTCTATAATCTATCGAACGATAAAACGGAACAGGTCAATTTGGCCGCTACCCATCATGAAGAATTAAAAGAATTAGCGAAAGAATGGGAAGAACTGGCTAGCAAATACCAAGTTTACCCTGCTCCAAATTAAAAAAGGATAATTATGAAACTGAAATTAGTTGCTTTAGGCATTTTCCTAACGGTAGTTTTTTCATGCAAACAAGAAAAGAAGCAGGATCAACCGGAACAAGAAGAGGCCACTGAGGTTATGGAGGCCAGAGCCGGAAATCTTAATGCCGGGGCTTTTGACACGATTGTCGATGGTGATCAAGTAAAACTATATTGGCTTAAAAATGATGATATTGAAGTAGCCATCACCAATTATGGAGGAAGAATAGTGGGTCTATTTACCCCGGATACCAAGGGTAATTGGGTCGATGTGGTCATCGGACGTGGCAGTGTTAAAGAATATATCGATGGACCGGAATCTTATTTCGGAGCTTTGATAGGAAGAGTGGGCAATCGAATTGCAGGAGGTAAATTCAGCATAGATGGTAAGAATTATTCGGTGGAGACCAATAATGGTAAAAATGCCTTGCACGGAGGCCCGAACGGTTTTCAAGATAAAGTTTGGAAAGTACAGTCTAGCAACGATACCACGTTGGTACTGAATTATTTGTCGGAAGATATGGAAGAAGGTTTTCCTGGGGCTCTAGATGCGAAGGTAACTTACCACTTGATAAAGCCGAACATCCTAAGAATTGAGTACGATGCCGTGACCGACAAGCCGACCATTGTTAACCTTACCAATCACGCTTACTTCAATTTGAATGGAGAGGGCAGTGGCAACATTTTAGACCATGAAATGATTTTGTATGCCGATAAGTTTACCCCGGTCGATGAAACTTTGATTCCTACGGGTGAGTTGAAAGCGGTAGAGAATACTCCTTTTGATTTTACAGAGCCTCATAGAATAGGAGAGCGAATTGAAGCGGAAGATACTCAGATTAAATATGGAGGTGGCTACGATCATAATTTCGTTCTTAGCAATCAAACGAACAATTCTTTAAAGCAGGCCGCCACGGTAGTAGGCGACAAATCAGGTGTGGTTATGGAAGTCTTTACGACCGAACCCGGCGTACAATTTTATAGTGGTAATTTCATGAATGCAGAGAATAAGTTAAAGTCGGGCGCACGCGATGAAAATCGATCGGCTTTCTGTCTTGAAACCCAACATTACCCAGATTCGCCTAACCAAAAGAATTTTCCAACCATTAGATTAAACCCGGGAGAAGAGTATCATACGATGACTGAATACCGTTTTTCCACTAAATAAATTACCGACCAATGAGATGTAGCATTTCTTTTCTACCCATTTTTATCGGCTTTCTTTTCAGCGGTTATGGTCAAGATTCCTTGGCAAATCCTTTGATGGCCGATCCGACTATTTTTCAGGAAGATGGTACGTATTATTTATATGGAACCACCGGAGATCCAAAAATGGGAAAGGATAAAGGTTTCTTGGTCTACACTTCCAAAGATTTAGTTGACTGGCAGGGTCCATCTGGCCCATCAAAAGGGTTGGCCATGAGAAAGGGAGATGCATTTGGTACAAAGGGCTTTTGGGCTCCACAAATATTTGAGTACGACTCTAAATATTATATGGCCTATACTGCCGATGAGCACATCGCATTGGCTACTTCGAGCCATCCTTCCGGTCCTTTTAAGAATAAAGAAAAGAAAGACTTGCAGGCCGCTGTAAGGCAAATCGATCCCTTTATCTACTTTGATGATGACGGTAAAAAATACCTTTACCATGTAAGGTTGACAGAGGGTAACCGAATTTTTGTGGCTGAACTTGAAGACTCGTTAGAGGCCATTAAACCTGAGACCTTAAAAGAATGTATTTCTGGCGAATTGCCTTGGGAAAATACGTGGGATAGTGAATGGCCTGTAACCGAAGGACCAACTATTTTGAAGAGAAACGGAATTTATTACATGATTTATTCCGCGAATGATTTTCGTAACCCTGATTATGCCGTTGGCTATGCCACTAGCGATCATCCTTTAGGTCCTTGGACCAAATCTAAAAACGGACCTTTTATTACGAAAGTGATTTTAGGAATCAACGGAACCGGCCACGGCGATGTTCTAGAGCATGAAGACGGTTCTTTGTATTATGTCTTTCACACTCATTTTGATGATTCAAAGGTACAGCCGAGACGTACGGCAATGGTCAAATTAGAATTTAGCGACGGTGACGAAGGGCACGAAGAAATAAGCATAGATAAAAACACATTTAGGTTTTTGCAACTTAAGGGCAAAAAATGATTAATAAGAATATGAGTGAAAAGACTAAGGTGGCGATGGTGGGCTGTTTTGATACCAAAGCAGAAGATTTTGCCTACCTACATAGTTGTTTGACAAAAGGAGGTGCTGAGGTAGTTTCCATTAATACGGGTGTTTTAGGCAGTACCGACCGATTTCCCGTAAATTTTGAGGCTGATCAAGTTGCATTAGCTGCAGAGCTAGACATCGCAGCATTGAGGGAGGCGAACGATAGAGGAGAGGCTCTCATTGTTATGGGTAAAGGTGCGGGACAAATTCTTATCAATCTTTTTCAAAAGAATGAGATAAATGCAGTTGTTGGAATGGGCGGTGGTGGCGGTACTTTTGTGGCTATAGAAGCTATGAAAACCCTACCGTTCGGTGTGCCAAAACTGTGTTTGAGCACTTTGGCCACCAAAGATTTATCTGAAAAGATCGAGGATAAAGATATTGTTCTTATGCCATCTATTGTCGATGTAGCGGGCCTTAATCGTATAAGCAGGGTGTTGATCAATCAAGCTGCAGGTGCCATTTTAGGAATGGCCAATATCGCGCCTTTGAAAGATAGCGATACCAGAGGTAATATAGCCCTTAGTGTATTTGGTAACACCACGGTATGTGCAAATAGGGCTTCTGAAATCTTAAAGTCGAAAGGATACGATGTTCTGGCTTTTCATGCCGTAGGCAGTGGAGGCAAAACGATGGAGTCTTTAATGGAAGAAGGTGTTTTTGATGCCGTACTTGACCTTACGATCACTGAATTGGCCGATGAGCTGTGCGGGGGTATCTGTAGCGCTGGTCCCCATAGATTAAAAGCTGCTTCAAAAATAGGCCTTCCACAAGTAGTGGTTCCCGGGTGTATTGATATGGTGAATTTTGCCGCGAAAAGTACGGTTCCTGAAAAATACCAACACAGGCATTTGTTCTCATGGGCACCCGACGTAACCCTCATGAGAACGAATAAAGAAGAGAACGGTATACTGGGGAGGCAAATGGCTGAAAGGTTGAACAGTTCAAAAAAAGCCGTAACCGTTGTTCTTCCCTTGAACGGATTATCTAAAATAGGAGCTAAGGGCGAGGTATTTTATGATGCCCAGGCCGATAAACAACTTTTTAGGTCTATCCGTGAGCATTTAGATCCGAAAATAAAAGTAGTAGAGGTAGATGTAAACGTAAACACACCTGAGTTTGCCGAGGTAATAACCGAAGAGTTATTGCTGCTAATGAATCAATAAAATCGAAAGTAGTTCAAACAAAATATAAGTATAACCAAAATTAAATATCAAAGTATGCCTAATAAGTGGACAGGAAAAGGAAACCCCTATACCAAACAAGAAGTAAGAGATCGCCTAAAAAAGGTTGTTGATCAAAACAAAGCAATTATTGCGGCCGGGGCTGGCACGGGAATTAGTGCTAAGTTTATAGAAAAAGGAGGGGCCGACCTTATTATAATATACAACTCAGGACGGTTTAGAATGAGCGGTCATGGTTCAACTGCCGGTATGATGGCCTATGGTGACGCCAATGCGGTCGCTATGGAAATCGGCGAGTTTGAAGTCTTGCCAGTTGTTGAAGAAGTTCCCGTAATCTGTGGGGTACATGGTAGCGACCCTCGAAGAAGAATGTGGCACTTTTTGGGGCAAGTAAAAGACATGGGTTTCTCAGGGGTTAACAACTTTCCTACCCATTCTATCATCGATGGTCATTTTAGAAATGTACTGGAAGAAACAGGTATGAGCTTTCAGAAGGAGGTGGCAATGGTAGATTTAGCTACTCGTATGGACCTATTTTCTATAGTTTACGTGGCAAAGCCAGAAGAAGCGGTTCAGATGGCCGATGCAGGGGCAGATGCCATTATAGCTCACGTGGGTACGACAGTAGGTGGTTCTATCGGGGTAACAGGGGCATCGGTATCTATGGATGCTGCTCTGGAACGCACCCAAGCTATAGTGCATGCTGTAAAAAAAGCGAATAAAGATACTTTCTTCTTGGCTCACGGCGGACCTATTAATACTCCTGAAGATGTGCGCTATACCTTAGATCACGTTGACGGTTTGCACGGTTTTGTGGGTGCTTCCTCTTTGGAAAGAATGGGTGTTGAGGCTTCCTTGACCAATTTGACCAAAGAGTTCAAATCGTTAACCCTTTAGAAACTGGAACATGTCCGATCAATGGAAATTTGTTAAGAAAGAAGATTTAATGTTCGAAGAAACCGTTGGCAGGCTACATTATTGGCATTACCACCCTGAGACCATGGCAGGGGCACAGTCTTATATGGTCAAAGTGGTAGTGCCCGAGGGCATGGGCCACGATTTTCACCGGCACCCTAATATGCACGAAATACTGTACATACTTAAGGGAAGGGCCGAACAATGGATTGAAGGTGAAATGCAATATCTAGAAGTGGGTGATTCAATATATATAGATAAAGATGTGGTGCATAGCACCTTTAATGCGGGTAAGGGTGATCTTGAGTTTCTGGCCGTATTGTCGCCACCAGAAGGTTGGGAAGCAGGTACGCTTGATGTGAGCCAACAAGAACCTTACGCCAGTTACCGAAAAAAATAGACCGAGGGCCTACCTGAAAGGCCTACTTACTAATCAAGAATATAGAAGAATGATAAAATTTAGATCTGGCATTTTTTTGGCCATTTTGGGTATGGGGCTCAATTCCTGTACCGAGACGAAAGAACCGCCACCGCCTCTTACCTACACGGGGGAAAATCCTAAGGTACAAGATCCACTGAGTCCTGAAGATTCACAAAAGCACATTCAGTTACCGGAAGGCTTTAGCGCACATCTTTTTGCTGCCGAACCGAACATTATCAACCCAATAGCCTTTACTTGGGATGAGAAAGGAAGGCTATGGGTAGTGCAGTCAAAAGATTATCCCCACGACTTGGCGAATGATGTGGGTGGTGACCGCATTACCATATGTGAGGATACCGATGGTGACGGCAAGGCAGATAAGTTTACCGACTTTGCTACTGTACAAAGTTTGACCACCGGAATCGTTTTGGTGAAGGGGGGCGCTATAGTGTCCCAGGCGCCCGAAATGGTCTTTTTGGAAGATACCGATGGTGATGACAAAATGGACAAGCGCACCGTTCTTTTTGGTGGTTTCGGTACATTCGATACCCATGCAGGGCCTTCAAGTTTGAGGTATGGTCTTGATAATGCCTTATGGGGTGCTGTTGGATATTCCGGATTTGAAAATACCTTCGGTGATAAGAATGTCAAGTTCGAAAGAGGGGTTTATCGCTTTGGCCAAGACGGTTCTTTCTTAGAACCGGTAGGTCAGTTCGATAACAATACTTGGGGAATGGGATACAACGAGAACTTCGAAATATTCGGTTCTACGGCCAATAATAACCACGCTTGTTATGTAGGTATTCCCCTAAAATACTATGAATATTTAGAAAAGTTACCTTCTTGGGCCCTGAATGCCGATTTCATTCAAGGCCATTATGAAATTTCTCCGGTTACCGACATTCCTCTACAACAGGTTGACGTTCGAGGTGGTTTTACCGCAGCTTCTGGCGCTAACTTTTATACAGCGGGCAATTATCCGAAAGAATATAGAAACCAGATGTACGTTGCTGAGCCTACCGGGCATTTGGTACATGTAGCCAAAATTGTAAAGGATGGGGCCGGTTATAAAGAAGTTGATGGCGGTAATATATTTGCCAGTACAGATGCATGGTGTGCTCCTGTTTTTGCCGAAACCGGGCCAGATGGCAATCTTTGGGTTGCAGATTGGTACAATCCAGTTATTCAGCATAATCCCGATAAAAGGGGAATGGACAATCAAATATGGAATGCCGACAAAGGTGAGGGTAATGCTCACATCAATAAACTAAGAGATTATGGGCATGGGCGTATCTACATTGTCAAATACGACGATAAGACTGATGATTCCATCAAATCCTTAGACGCTGATGACAACGAAGCTCTTTTGAGTGCTTTAAAAAGCGACAATCTTTTTTGGCGAATCACGGCGCAACGCTTGATTGTGGAAGGAGACAGAAAAGAACTAGTTGGGGAATTAACCGCTATGGCCGAGGAAGTTTTGGGCGAGAATGATGAAACCAATGCTCCCGTTTTACATGCCTTATGGACTTTAGATGGTTTGGGCGCCTTTGATGCGGAAGATGCCAAAACGCAAGATCTTTTAAAAAAAGCGCTTGAAAATGGAAGCTTTGCGGTGAAAAGAGCAGCAATGGCCTTGTTGCCAAATGATACGACGGGTAGTGAATTACTTGCAGGGTCTAAATTATTGACCGACTCGAATCCTCAGGTACGATTGGCGGCAATAGTTAGGGCATCTGAACTTCCTGAATCAACAGGACTTTATAATGCCATGGAAAAATTGGCCGGTGATGCATCCAATAGTTCTGACAAGTGGCTGAATGCAGCAACTAAGGTATATTTTAGGGAATTGAATTATGAAACGGTTGATCCCGCTGTCGTAGAAATGATAGTTCCTTCTGCCGAAGAGCGTGCATCGCAATGGTCATATACGACTACAAACCCCGGGGATGATTGGGCATCGGAGCAGTTTAATACATCGAACTGGAAAAAGGGAGATGCTTTTTTCGGGGGCAAGGCCATCGAAAAAGCTAAATCTCTTTGGGATACCAATGACATCTGGTTAAGAAAAGAGTTTCAATTGAATGAAGCAATTGAAGAGCCAGTCTTGAAGATTACCCACGACGATGACTATGAAGTTTTTATCAACGGCGAGAAATTGATGGCTGAATCCGGTTCCAGTGGTCAAGACTATAAGTTCATTAAACTTGATGAGGCCAAAAGCGAATTGTTCAAGAAAGGCAAAAATGTAATAGCGCTGCACTGTAAAAATACCGGAGGTGATCAATACATCGATATGGGTATCGGCAAAGTGGGCGAGACCAAGGCCGATGTGGTCTTTGATCTTAAAACGGTTCCCCAAGAAATGGCTTTTGACCAAACCGAACTTTTTGCCAAAGCGGGTCAAACCATAGAAATCAAATTGAAGAATATAGATCAAATGCCACATAACTTAGTGGTTGTAAGACCTGAAAGCCTTGATGCTTTTGGACCCTTGGTAGACGAGTTTGTGGCTACCCCGGAAGCAGAAAAAATGGGTTACGTTCCTAATTCTCGCTATGTCTTGGGTGCGACCACTATGCTTGCCCCGAATGAAAGTGATTCCATTATCATCAACTTACCGAACAAGCCGGGCCGATATCCTTTTGTGTGTACATTTCCTGGGCATTGGAGGTTTATGCAAGGGGTCATTATGGTAATGCCCAATGGTGAAAAAGAGGTTCAGGTCACTGGGGCATAACCAGGTGAGAACGATATATAAACAGAAATATAACAGAAAATGAGAAACATACTATTAGGTCTTGCTACATTGACGATGGCCGTCGGTTGTAAGACGCAAGAACTGCCAAAAGAATATGCTACTGATGCTGCAAAGGGGCATTACATAGCCAATAATAAGAAGGCCAGTAAAATTGCTATTACCGGAGGAGGCGGATCCCATGATTTTTTAAAGTTCTTCGGAAAAACTGATGGAAAAATCATGAGTGACAATGGCAGAAATACTGTAGTCTATTCCGAAGATATGGCGGAAATAGCTTCTTTGGTTCCAGTTGTTGATGTGCTTATGCTGACCAACAACAAACCTTTGAGTAGCGAGGTTCAAGAATCCATTTTTTCAAATGTAGAAAGTGGTAAACTCGATATGCTAATCTACCACCCGAGTACATGGTACAATTGGGAAGATTGGCCCAAATACAATAAAGAGTTGGTAGGTGGCGGATCACGCTCACATGAAGAACTGCAAGAGTTTGAAGTGATTGTCACCAAACCGGAGCATCCTATTATGAAAGACGTTCCGGCTACTTTTAGAATTGTAGATGAACTTTATCGTTGGGAAAAAGACCCTGCCGGAACAGATGTCGAGGTCTTGGCCATTGGTAAAGGTTTAGAGTCAGGTGAAGAATTTCCTGTGGTTTGGGTAGTAAAACATCCAAAGGCAAAAATTGTAGGCAATACGTTGGGGCATGATGAAAGAGCCCACGATTTACAGGCGTATCAAACTTTATTGAAGAATAGCCTTAATTGGTTGAATAAGTAAAATTGGCTGGAATGGTAATGTTGGTTAAAAAGTTTATATGCTTGAGTATTTGTTGGATGGCATTTTCAATGCATGCCCAAATACAAATTCAATTGCCGAAAAATCAAGTGGCGAATAATACCGATGTTACCAGAACAAAAGAAGGCTTGTTGTTATCATGGCCGTTGAAAAATGGCTCGATTGCAGAACTGAATCTGAATTTCGATAATGACAAGCCTTTATTCAGTGAACTTTCTATTTTAGACAGCGGAAAGAGGACTAGTATCGCGGAATCGGCAGATCCTGTATTTTTATTAAATGAGGGAAGCCGAACGCTTAAACCAGAAAATGGTTGGACTATTTTTTTCGATAAGGTACATACCCGCCCCTATGAATCTCATGTACTTAAATTAAACAAGAAGAGTGTTGAGGTATCAAAAAACGCTAATAGAACTGTTGTTTCTATTTCTGAGATTACCTCACCGTCTTTCAGCGGAAAGCTCGAGTTGACTATATACAACGGTATTCCACTTTTTAATATAGCTGCCGTAATTTCTACCGATGAGAATGCCAAGGCTGTTTTGTACGATGCGGGTTTAACATTTGAAAGTGCAACCAACGTTTCGTATCTCGATAATGCAAATTCAAGATTTGAAACAGCAGAGGTTCAAATCGACTCTGCAACCAATAAGGCGGTCAAATTTAGAACTGCTCTTGCACATGGCGAAAAAGGAGCGCTAGCCATTTTTCCTCCACCACATCAGTATTTCTATCCCTTAGATGAAGCCTTCAATCTCAAATCGGTCTGGCATGGTAAAAATTATAGAGATATGGTGGGTAAGTTTGGTGTCGGGATCAGGCACGAACCTGATGGAGACAATAGGTTTGTACCTTGGTTCAATGCGCCCCCGAAGTCAGAACAACGACTTAATTTCTTTGCGTACCTAGGTTCTGAATCTCCCGAAACGGTCTTGGAAGAAATCAAGAAATTCACGAATGGCGATACCTATCGTCCATTGGAAAATCATAAGACCCTTTCAAGCCATTTTCACAATGAGTTTATTATAAACGTAGTCAGGGCGGGCAAAGAAGTTCCTGAGAAACCCGAATTTGTTGATGTCTTTAAAGATATGGGGGTTGATATCGTTCACTTGGGCGAATTTCATTACACGGCACATCCACAGGGGCCCGATAGTTTGAGATTGCAGGAACTAAAGGCTTTGTTCGATATGGGAGAAAGATGGTCGGATGATGAGTTTTTGCTGTTGCCGGGTGAAGAACCTAATGAGTTTTTAGGAGGACATTACATGGCTTTTTTCCCCAAACCGGTCTATTGGATTATGGCCAGAAGCGAAGACCAGCCTTTCGTAAGTGAAGTGCCAGATTTCGGAAAGGTCTACCGAATTGGCAATAGTGACGAAATGTTGAAATTATTGGAATTGGAAAACGGATTGGTCTGGACGGCCCATCCAAGAATAAAGGGCTCAACGGGTTACCCTGATGCATACAAAAACGAAACTTTTTTTAAATCGGATCGCTTTTTGGGAGGTGCTTGGAAAGCCATGCCCGCAGATTTGTCGACACCCAAACTTGGTTTACGAGTGCTTGACCTATTGGATGATATGAACAATTGGGGACACCAAAAAAAGGTGTTGGCGGAAGCCGATTTGTTCACTATATCATTTGAGAACGAAATGTATGCCCATATGAATGTCAACTATCTTAAGATGCCAAATTTGCCTAGTTTCTCGGAAGGATGGGGCAATGTACTGGACCAACTTAGCCAGGGCAGTTTCTTTTCTACAACGGGAGAGATTCGCATACCTGCCTTCAAGGTAGATGGAAAAGAATCGGGAGAGTCATTGCAATTAAAAAATGGGGAAGCTAAGATAGATTTGGAGCTGGATTGGACTTTCCCTCTAAATTTTATTGAGATTATCTCTGGTGATGGCAATTCGGTTTTTAGGGAGCGTATTGATATGAACCATACCAATGCCTTCGGAACTGATAAATTCAGCTTTGAGGCAGAACTCAAAAACAGAAAGTGGGTTCGTATTGAGGTTTGGGATGTAGCTGCCAACGGCGCTTTTACCCAAACGGTTTATTTAAAGGATTGAATCCATTTTTAAAAACTAGTGTCGAGTGTTTAAGTTGACAGCGTAATACTCCCCAATGGCAAAACCTTCATCTTGACCGTTGGCGATAGCAGGCATATAATGTATTCCTCCATAAAAACGACTGATGGCCGCCTCGTTAGCAGCATCTCTGAACGATTTAAAATGGCGCGTAGGCAGGCCGAACTCTTCTTCTGTAGAATCTGCAAATTCAAAATTCTCTCCGAAAAGTTTGGTCAAAATAATAGCCGCTCCAGAAGACACTACACTGTGACCACTAGTATATTCAGGAAATGGAGGGGTCTGGAGTACCGGTAACCAGTTCGGGTCGATGTATTGATTGATATAAGTTTCTGGCCTGATGACCGAACTGCGGTATTTTTCATCCCAACAACTGATGAAGCAATCGGCTAGGGTGACCGCCAATGAAGCATAGGCTTCCGCTGATTCTACGGCAGAGGCCTTGGCTTTTTTGCAGACCAAAGAGGTAATGTTCATCCAATGTCCGTTAGGCGAAATCTTTTTGGTGGCGAACATAACATGCCCTCGTACGTTCATTTTAAAAGGGTTACAGTCCCAAAAATTGGCAATCTCATTTTCTTCGGGCGTATTGTTTTTCACTTGCTCATAAACATCAATGACATCTTTGTAAAACAAACTGGTACTGTCACGTGAAAAAGCTGGGGGAGCTACAGGCTTAAATTGCTCTGCAGAGTCGATCATAAAGGTTCTAAGTTTATTCCAGTTGGGTTCAATGGCCTTCATGTAAGCGGGAGGCGTGGGTTTCCAGTAGCCTTCGCCACTTTTTACGCTATAATCGGGCATTGACCTGATCTGGGAATATTTGTCTTTTGCGGACCATTGAAGAACGTGTTTTGCTACCATGTCTCCGTAGGCAATAGAATTATCGAATATTTTCTGCGGAATACCATTTTCTTTGATTTCCGCTAACAATTCCTTTTCAAAAGTATCTATGCGTTCTTCGGAGATGACAAAGGCCTTACCTGTGGTGAGAACCGCGTGAACCGCGGCTAGCGTAAGGTCGTATTTTTTATCCTTATCCAAAGAAGGGAAGGCTTCAAGACCATGAAGCTGGCCGGCCATTGATACATATTTTTTATTATCCTGAATAAGGGTTTCGTAGGCAGCTACCGAAACATAGGCATACGTTCTGCTGGTCACGGGTGGCGAATATATATCGTACACCATTACATCGGTAACCTGTTTAACGGCCCGATGCAAATAATCGGCTTCTTCACTGGCAGAAAGTTTCTTGTAATTGACCGGAGGTTTCGAAGAAACGGTCAGCATCATTAAAATAGCCAATAAACTTAATCTTTTCATTTGTGGGGTTTTGTCTTTAAAACCGCCTAAGCGGTGTAACTAGTTCGTTAAATTTGGGTTAGTAGGAATTCTGACTACAGGGCCTCTCTTTTTTCTCCTTTAAAATTGGTAATGGTAATTTTGGTAACACCTTCTTCTAAAGGTAGTGTTCTTGAAGATTGCGAAAGGTAGCTAGATCCATATTGAAATTCAACCCTTCTGCGACGGCCATCTTTAAACCAAATATCGGCAGAAAAATCGTCGGGTTGAATATGTACCCAATTCTTGGTTTTATTTGAATCTTTTTGCAATACAATAAGCTCATCTTGGTTTTGGGTTGCAACATAAAGGTCTTTTTGGTCAGCTATATGTACCTTGGCCAACCCTTTGGCATCACCCTTTACATAAAATCCGGAGTTTTGCAACTGCATGGGTTGAAACCCTGAATTTTTGGAACCCAATAAGCATAGGCCGTTAAAGGCATCGTGGCGACCGCTGTAGGGATCCATTCCGTAATCGTTGCCGACCATAAGTATATCCAAATAACCATCTTCGTTAATATCTTCGGCCATCATACCATAAATTGGTGCCGCTTGTGCTTCATTGGGTAAGGGAGACATGGCGAATTGACCATTGCCCTTGTTTTCAATAAAGGAGGTTCTCATTTCGTTGGCCTCTAAAATGATGGCTCCTTCTTTTTGGACTTCCGTCCAAAGTTGATCCATTTCGGCCATACCGTATGAGGTATAGGTAGGAAATTTTTTTCTCATGCTGACTACCTGACCCACCAAATCGTCACGTGATGGTATCGGATAAGGTTTGCGTATTCCATCGTCGCCCATCATATAACAAAAAACGGTTCCATCAAAAGATCCATTTTTATCCATGTCTTTAGCAATGATGGTCATCGGTTCTTCTGGGGTAGCTTCATAATTTGTGTTGAGCCCTAAGTTTCCGGCTACATAATCCATGTCACCGTCATTGTCAAAATCGCCGGCTACTAAGCTGTTCCACCAGCCTTTGCGGTCTTCGATGCCCGTTTTTATTTGGACCAGCGAGTCTCCTGTATTTTTGAAAAAGGTAATGGGCATCCACTCACCGGCCAAGATAAGGTCCGGTTTTCCATCCATGTCAAAATCGCTCCACATTGCATCCGTAACCATTCCGATGCGTTTCAATTTAGGGCTATAAGTCTCGGTTACATCAACAAACTGACCGTTATCATTACGGAATAAAAAGCTTTCCGGTGCCTGTGGATAGGCTGCTGAAACTACTCTACCGCCTATAAAAAGGTCAAGGTCACCATCCCCATCAAAATCAGCGGCTTTTACACAAGATCCATTGGTGAAATCTTTAGGAAGGTTATTGGCCCGTGTAAAGTAACCTTTACCATCATTAAGAAAAAAGCGGTCATTGCTGATTTCGTGCCTTGCAGGTATTTCGTAGCTGCCACTAACTAGGTAAAGGTCAAAGTCGTTGTCGTTGTCGGCATCGAAAAAAAGTACGCCCATATCTTCATAAAGAATGTCTTCTTTTTGCGAGAAACGATTGGCATCTTTTATAAATGTACCGTCACTATTTTGTATAAAGAACACTCCCGGGTTATCGGAAGAACCGCCAATATATAGGTCATCATGACCGTTACCGTCAATATCGCCCACGGCAATGCCCGGCCCATATTGACTTAATTTATGCGGAATGGTTGGCTGAATATTGAAGTCTGAAAAGTCTGTTTCTTTTGGGGTGTAAACCAATTGATGTTCGGAAGAAGCGTCGGAGAAAATGGAGTTGTCAAAAGAAGGCTTACTTTCTTTAGTGGATGTCGCATTCGAATAATCAACCGTAATCTGATTCTTAACGATGTTGCTTAAAACTTGGGATTTTCCATCGGGCCACTGTACCCGCAAAGAATCAACCTGGGCCGCGTTGCCGATACCTAGATGAATTCTAGAGTCATGGGTGGACAGATAGCCCCTGATTGGGTAATGCTCAAAATATTGCATTTTACCGTTGGAGTATACCTTTATGGATGCCCCATAACCATCAGGATTGTTGGCCGGGCCTTTAATGGATACCGATACATGCCCGTCTGAAACATTCAAGGTATTTTCATAGACAAATGCGGTGTCATTTATATTATTTACTAAAACATCAAGGTCACCATCATTATCAAGGTCGGCATAGACCCCACCATTTGAAAATGACTTTTGATTTAGCCCCCATTTTTTAGAAGTATTTTCAAATCTGGAACCATCGATATTTTTAAAGGAGTAATTGGCCAATTTAACTACGGGTAAGCGGTCGGTCATTTCAAGAGTGTAACTCTGTGCCCCTGCTGTTTGCCCGCTTTCATAGGCTATGTAATCAAGATCAGTGACGTCTTTAGGCAATCCATTGGTTATGATGAGGTCTTTATAACCGTCATTATCAAAATCCGCAGCAAGCGGGCACCAGCTCCAATCGGTTTGGTAAATACCTGACATAAATGCCTGATCAGTAAATACAGGGTGGCCGTTAGGGGTAGGCCCGCTGCTCAACTGAAGCACATTGCGTACATATTGGTAGTTGTAGCTGTACTGTTGGTTGTTGATGTAATTGTAATACTCATTACCGCTCAGCATTCGTTTTTTACGAAGATTGTTCTCAGGAAGCATCTCCAATGAAATAACATCGGGAAAGCCGTCATTGTTGAAATCGACTACGTCGGTACCCATAGCATTCCATGCCGTGTGCTTGAAATAGTTGTCTAACTGATTGGTAAAAGTATTATCTTGATTATTGATATAGAGTAGGTCGTTCGATACAAAATCGTTTGCGACATAAATATCGGGCCATCCGTCGCCGTTAAAATCACTGATGTTAGCGGCATGCCCCCATCCTTCTATGGTGATTCCTGCATTTTTCGAGACATTGGTAAACGTATGGTCTCCGTTGTTTCGGTAAAGGCGATCTGTATTTTTTGCAGAACCGTCGGTCAATTTCGCCCGATAGCGAATGGGGGTGCGAGAATCATAAATTTCATTGGTGACCAGATACATGTCTAAATCACCATCTTGATCGTAGTCAAAAAAATAGCCTTGTGTACTATATCCATCATCGTCCAACCCGTAAGATTTGGCCGACTCTTCAAAAATGGGAATTCCCTTTTTGTTGGTTCCTTTATTGATATACAAGAGGTTGGTTCTGCGTTCGGGGTCATTTCTAAATGAAGCCGCGACATAAATGTCTAGCCAGCCATCGGCATTGATATCGACTACTGAAATTCCCGTACTCCAATGGCCTTGCCCATCAACGAGTGCCTCTTTAGTAACATCCTTGAAATTAAAATTTCCTTGGTTGAGGTAGAGCTTGTTTGAAACCATGTTGCCGGCAAAATAGGCATCAATAAGTCCGTCATTATTAAAATCGCCCACACCGATACCTCCTCCATTATAAATATTCGCCTGGTTAAGAATATTGAGGGTATCGCTTTCCGTCAATAAATTATTGAATTCAATTCCGGTACGGTTTGCCGAATGCAGTTTGAAAAGGGTGTTGCTGTCTTGACACCAAATAAAATAGGGGGCCAGCAACATGACCATTAGTAGTCTGAGTTGATAGTTAGTTTTCATTAGTTTGAGTTTTCTTGTCAACAACAGGCAGATATAAAAAAACCTTTATTGGCAAAATCTGTAGTTAAATCGAGAAAAATAAAAATAGCTTTTGGTATCAATAGAAACTTTACATATTGATTCTATTGTTCAACAATTTGGTTCAAAACTGAAATTCTATAGGTTTTATAATCCGGTTCCATCACCAGCACCATAGCCAGGTAAGTTACCAGATACTCTTCTTATAAGTGAAGGACTTAATCCTGTTTCATCAACACGTAAAATTGAGTTTGGTAAAGCTCTATTTGCATGAAGTGCCAATTCTATTTAAGCTTGCAAAGGCGATAGATTTCCTTTGTTTGTAAGGTATGAAAAGCCATCTCGTCCGACTTTCAAACCTTGCTGAGATATACTTTGTGCTGCTTTTTTACTTGTATAATGATATAAATATTTACTTCCCTCTTTTGCGGCTCCTTTTGCCAAAGATTTTGCACCAACCTTAACCCCGGTCTTTACAGCCCCTTTGAAAACAGAAGCAATACATCCAGAACTATGAAACCAATTCCCATGGCTACCTGCCACCCATCACCGTCACGTATGCCTTCATAAATATCGAGGCCACTGCGTAAATGCGTAAACTGTCATAATTTCAAAACAAAAAAAACCCGTGGCGGTCTTTTGATTACGCTAATTCTTCTTCAACAGCTGCTAACAAGGTAACTTCACCTACCTTTGCCAATTGAATAATTCCGGATCTTGATAGAGCTTTAGTCGTAAATGGAACTATAAATTCCTTAAAAAGGTTATCTAGAAAATCTTTTCTTTTAGTTTCTTCCATTTCATTTTCAAAATCAAAAATTGATTTATATTCATTTGGTTGTTTTCTAAATATATCCCCAGTATCCTTTTGACTAATTTTTTATTTCTTTTGTAGTCTATTCCAAATATGCCTTGAATGTAAATCTTAA
This sequence comes from Pseudozobellia sp. WGM2, assembly GCF_017810075.1. GTDB lineage: Bacteria > Bacteroidota > Bacteroidia > Flavobacteriales > Flavobacteriaceae > JADNYK01. The sequence continues at coordinate 10,888 of NZ_JADNYK010000007.1, read as the reverse complement.
TGTTCAATTCATAATAATCGCCAAATTTGGACTTCTGCAAATCGAGCACTACAATAGCTTCGAGCCATCAAAAACATACTCAAATCCATAGGATTTGGCTGTTGTGTTAAATGTTTTTTTAAATTCTTTACTATTCATAATCCATAAACATCTAAAACGGTTTTCCACTGAATACCTTTATAACGAGGCATCGACTTTAATTCTTTCATATACATTTGAAGTTGTCTTTGCCCTGTCTGCATAGCTCGTGGATTATACGACACCCCAACTAAGAACAAATGTATTCATAACCAAGAATCAAACACAAATGGTAATCAACCAGCAGTCACCTTTCTGTTGAGGTGTACTCTAGCCGAATTTCAAGCTTATAATTTCCGGCAACATACCATGTAAACAAAGCTCAGAAAATTTTTCTGAGCTTTGAGTTTTTTGAATAACTAACTAAAGTATTTCAGGTATAATCGAAGTTCCCTGGCTTCTTTAATAGCCTCCTTTCTATTTCATTCTTTGCATTGTACTTGGCAAAGTATAAAATGTTAAAATTGATTTTATCCTTACTAGCTTTTTCAATTGCAAACCTGTTAATCTGTTTTAAATGTAAAGTTTTCGTTTTGTCGTCATAGTCTGGCATTTTGCCATTCTCCAGGATAAAGACAATAACTTCCAAATGGTCTTCAATATTTTCGTACGAAATAGATATTATTCGTTCCTTATTCCTAAACTCCACATCATAAAAGGCATTGCCATTTATAGTTTCATTTACTTTAGTAAAGTTAAAATCAGTTTCAAGAAAGGAATAAAACCTTTTTACCAATTCTACATATTCTTCTCCTTCTATCATAGTTTTTGAACTCGAAGATGACTTTGATTTAATTACTAAGCCGCTTTTGAGCAATTTTATATTTCTGCTTTAAAGAAGTTGTCAGGCTCTCTTCATTTACTTTTTGCAAATGCCTGACCACATCAAAGTAATTGCCTTCTTTCCAGGCTTTATTAGCTGCATCCAAAAACTTTTTATTTATTAAATTCTCAGTGAATTCATCACTTCTTTTCTTGTTGAACTTTTCAAGGCTAATCACATCCGATTCATTCCCACTTAGTAATCCAATACCATCACCTACAAAGAATAAGAATACATTATTTACAAAAGTCTCTTGAGGTAGATTACTAAGTTTCAAATCGGATTTGAAAAATTCCTTCATCACTTGATTATCAATCTCAACTTCTTGAAAACCATCTCTACCAAACCAAAGAGTATTTGAATTTTCGCGTGGGTTATGAACAATTTCAATAACCAAATTACCCGCTTTATAATTAACAGTATAATTTGATTTGCCAGTTAATTTAAACCCATATTCTTCAAATAATGGGCTAAGCTTTTCTGATATAAGTTTATGAAATTCCATGTATAAGTTTTGTTTAAAATCCCGGTGGCATCCATGCCCCATTACTTGGGCTATAAATCCATCCTCTACCTTGAAGAATTGATCTTTCAGCATTTAAGAACCCTTTTGTAGGTATCAGATTTCCATTCGGTAATCTATAAGAATCGAAGATAGGCTTACCTAAACCCATTTCTCTTCGTAACGCACCGTAATTGGCTTTCCAGTTTAATTTCGGGGTTCCTTTGTTTGGTAAATGAAGCATATAATCTCCTGTCCTCCATCCAACATTTTTACCAGTTTGAGGAGCTCCCCACTTGAAAAGATTCAATCCACCCTGAGTACCTTCCTTAACAGCTCCTTTTGCCAAGGATTTGGTCCCAACCTTAACCCCGGTCTTGACAGCCCCTTTTACAACAGAAGCGGATCCAAGGGTGAAAACGTCCAACACTAAAAAGCCCGCACCCATGGCAACCTGCCACCCATCACCGTCACGTATGCCTTCATAAATATCGAGGCCACTACCCACAAAGGGTACAAAGTCGGCACCGGTACGTAGCACATCACCAGTCGATATACCTAATCCACCTTCGTTACCAGACACGCTAAAGGTAGGCAAATTACTCTGTACATTCGTTGATGGGGAGGGTACTTCCATTGCGTGGGCTACCAAAGGTGGTGCAGAGCCTCTTCCGCTTCTACCATGAACCCAATCAAAGAAATCGTCTATTGGCCCTTTTATGTGTTTGTTGAACCATCTATTGGCTGGCTTGCCAATGTTCTTTTCGTACCAGCGCCCTGCCTCCCTGAAGGGTCTAGCAATGGCATCGCCAACATTATCCCAATTAATGGGGCCAAAAAAGCTTTCATAGATTCCAATTACCCCAGTGGTCCAACTAACATATGGAAGACTAAGGAACTTGCTGAACCACCCTTGATTGGGCTCCTCGGTAAATTCCCCCATTTCACCACTAGGGTCAACATGCATTAGCGGGTTGTTCCATACGTAGCCATATCTATTATAGCTAAGTGTATTAAATGGGTCCTGAATGTAATTGTCTGGCATTAAGAATCTGTGCAGCATAGAGTCGTATAGACGTCCGTTCATATGAACCAGATTGGCACCAAAGAGATGTTCGTGGCCGGTGTAACCACGGTCCAACATACCACCTCCTGCCATACCTCCGGTAATTGCCGTACCGCTGCCATTCGTCCATTTTACAATATTTCCCCATGCATCAAAATGCCTTTTCTCTTTTAGATTCCCGTTCTTGTCGGTTATCGCAAGGATACTGCCCAAATAGTCTCTGTGCAGGTATTGGTATTCCGCATTGGTAGAAGCGGCCTGCTCAGAACGATAAATGGTTGGGGCGGTATAGGCGTCCCCACCCATATAGGTTACAAAAGTGGTCTTCCCTGTATTCTTGTCCCAAGTAATTTCCATACTGCCATCTCCGCTGTAGTGCCTACGGTAGCGGCGCAAAAGCTTGTCTGTCTGGGTATCACCATAGAACATATGGGCCCTATCCATACCATCATTGTATTGAAAGCTATAGTATTCCTTTCCGTTCTCTTTGATTTCAACCGGGCTTTTAAAAGCATTGTAGGTGATATTTTGGGAGGTATAGTTGTTATAATAACCCTCTCCAGTTGCGTTCAACGTTAATTGGGTCTGTTGAAAACTAGTGGAACTATAGGCAAAGGTACCCAATGAGGAGATGGTGTTTATCCTTCCCTTGCTATCGTAATTTTGGTTTTTGGTGCCATTATTGTCGTTGAACGTTAGCAGGCGGTCCATGCTGTCATAGGTAAAGCTCTCAGACCAACTAAAAAGACTATTTGTACGACTGTTGAGTACCCCTTTCTGTGCATTAAAACCAAATGTAAGTTTCATAACCTCCAGAGGGGTTGTTGTCACATTCTTTTGTGCAAGAGCCTGTGTCAGGTATCCGTAAATATCATACGTGTTGGTAAGCTTTTGTCCCACACCCATAGTAGCCGTGACCAACTGCCCACGGGCATTCAACCCGGTAATGTTGAACAACTCTTCATTACTGGTATTGTCATTGATATTTTTTAACTGTCCATTGGCGTAAGTGTTCTTGACCTTTACCCTACTATATTTGTTATTACTAAGTAAGCGGGCCTCACTATCATCAGTTGCGACCCTACCAAAAGCATCATAGGTAAACCATTTGCTAAATTTAGCAAATGTGTTGGTCTCTACCGTTGCTGTTACCCTTTTGTAACTATCGTAGGTGATGACGGTATTACTGTTGTTACCATCGGAATTTGTTAGACTTATGTTCGTAGGTAATTTTGTGGTGCCATCATATGTAAAGGAAGTAGTCATATTGGTATTGTCACCGGTCACCTTTTTCTGTGTAAGCTTTCCAAGTGAGGAGAAGGTATAGTCTGTAGTCCCCTTTGGCGTTGTCTCTTTTACTAGTTCCCCAAAACCGTTATAAGAATACGTATATGTACCCGCTGAAGGATCTATAAGCTTGGTTTTTCTGCCCCAACCGTCTTGTTCCACATTCAGGGTTATGCCCCCATAGGTGCTTGTTTTCATAGCCCCGTTACCATAATATGTGTAAGTTATGGTGCCACCAGGATCGGTCACTTGGGTAATATTACCCATAGCATTCTTAGTGGTAACCACAGTTTTGGTACCGTCGTTAACTGTCACCGATTGACCTGAATAGGTTATATTGGTTACTTTTCCGGTATATGAAGTTCCTTTGTTCGGACGACCATATAAATCGTATTCCATAATATTCCATTGACTGGCCGCCGAACCAATGTAGGATTCACTTTCCTTCCAAGGTCTGTCGAACTTGTCATACTGATAACTTTTTGAAACCCATTGACCAAGAACATCTTTGTATTTTTCGGTGATCAACCTTTTTAAGGGGTCATAAACACTAATAGTGCTTCCACCGTCATCCCCTGAAGCTGTCACGGTGTAGGAGTATCCAGACTCTACATATGTTGTATTTGAGTTTTTTCCCAAATAATCAGTAATTTTGGTCAACCTATTCCAACTGTCATAAAAAAACTGAGTAGCAATACCGTAGGGATTCGTTTCCTTTTTTAATGTTCCAGTAAGTGTATTGTATTCTAAAACAGTGCTTAACCCTTCTACATTTTTGCTGGTGAGCATATAGCGGCCTGAAGTATCGTATGTAAAGTTAATCTCCCTGGCAGTAGTTCCATATGGAGTACTTGTTTGTTTAAGAACGTTTCCAAAAGCATCATAAACATAAGTTTCGGTATCAAACTGCGTCCCATTGCCTTTTGTCTTCTTTGTGGTAATTAAATTCCCTGTATAGGTGAATTGTTCCTCGAATGAAAAAGTATTTCCATTTATAGTAGTTATAATTTTATTGGTCAATGGCCTGCCAATATAATATGTAGCCCCAGTACTATTACCATAGGTCATATCATTTACACTTTTACCCTGCCCAGAATAATCCACCGTAATCTTCGTTGGATTGTTATAGGTGTCATATATGTAACTTGTTGATATCGCTGTACCTTCCAATCGGTTCTGCATTACATTGGAAGTATTGGAAAGTTTGAACATTTTGTTAGGTGCAATGCTAGAGGCGTTTACATATGCGGTTTTAACGATATAGTCTGAGGGTATACTGTAAAAATTGACAGTGTATGGAGTCATGTAGGAACTAGTCAGAGCTCCCCTGTTTGCCATATCGTGCTTTGTAATGGTCCAAATCCGGTCCGAGTTTCCAGTGTTCCATTCACTACGTGCCAAACCTGTAAATCCAATAAAACCAAGGCCATCCTCATGTGATACTGCGCCTTCATATGAAAACACTTTTCTTATGGAAGTGGTTCCACTTACCACCCTATCAATGGCCACTGCTAGTTTAATACCACGACCAACATCGATGTCAACATAAGGATAAACCTGATTACTTAGCGAATAATATACGGGGATATTATCAAGACCAACCTCGGTTGTCATCATATCTCGATACGTAATATTTTGAACAATTCCGTTATTTGAAATACTGCGAAGCAACATGTCTTCTCTATTGTCCTTACCAAAGGTGAAATAAAAGACTCGGTTGTTACTAATGGTTGCAAAATCCAAATTATTGTTGGCCTTGTTCATCGAGGACAAGTAAACAGGAACTGGAAAATGGTTCAGATTACTATTTATAGTTTTACTGGTTATATAACTAAAGGCCGGGGAAACATCGGAGGCAGTAGATAATGTATTGAAATACATGCCCACGCTCTGGGAGCCATTTAGACCATTATTATTGGCCACTGTATGATATTCCAGTATATCCGTACGACCATCTCCATTGATATCAGTGGGTATCAAATTATAAGTTGAACTTGGACTAGAAGATACCTGGGACAATTTAAAGGTGAAAGGGTAATTACTTTCTGATTTTACGAAACTGGTTCCAGTAGATCTGAAAAGGGTGAATAGACCACTATTGGCTGCAGTTGGGTACATTATGTCGATCTTGCCGTCGCCGTTGTAGTCTCCTAGCATAGGCTGATATGCCATTTTGATTCTGGAATCAGTGGTAGTCCATAGCGATGTAAAAGAATTGGATGCACTTAGTGTATAGGCATACATTTTGCCCTCGGTGATATGAAGGATATCAGTTTTACCATCACCATTAACATCAGCAGTCAACAATCTATCGGTAGACTTAAGGGTTGTAGAAAGTGCGCCTGCCGTCGTAGTAAACCCGGAGGAAATCCTTCTGTCCAAATTGACATAATAAACAGTAGATGTAGAAACCGTTGCACTGGTGCACTCGCAACAACCGTCTATAGGAGCGACAGCATTTGCAGAAGTGGAATTAATTAAAATGGACGTGGAAGATGAAGCCATAATAGGTTGCGGTCCATCACAAGGGGGGGATTGCTGAACGCAACTCCTCCTTGTATATGACTTACTGATTGCGATAACATCAGAAAGGCCATCACCATTAAAATCCCCTGAAATGTAGCTCATGGGAACTCGATTTGTTGTTGGGGTACTGCTACAATAGCTAGTAGTAGAATAACTAGGGGCGTTCCATATTTTTTCATAATACTGTGCCGCGGCACCATAGTAACTTTGTCCATTTATCTTGAACCTAGTTTCATTAGTTCCAGTGTGTGTGACTAATGCAAAGCCTTGTGCTTTGTCTAGTTTATTTGAAGCATTTAAATAGGAAATTGGGAATAAGTTCTCAAATATAGATGTCGTTACTTGGCTTCCTATATTCGTAGCACCTGATTGTATATCTTCAAAAACCCATATTTTGTTTCGTTCTGATCGGTTCAATGGATAAACAATAAAATCCATCTTACCATTCCCTGTATAATCAAGGGATACCACTTCAGCATTTCTTTGTTCAATATTATTTACTGTTAGCGTTGTTGTAATACCGGACCCTGTTAAGGTTTGTTGGGTATCATTATAGGTAAAGTTTACTGGAGAATAGCTCAACGAATTGTCACCGTTCTTTTCAGTAACACTATTGACTCGTTCATAGCCCAATGTGTTGAAACCATGGGATAAAATATAGTTCCGGTACCCAGTTGCGCCTGTTTTAACCCGTATTTCAGAAAGTATGTTCTTTCGGCGAAATTCTTGGCCTCCCATATAGGATTGTTCAGGTCTTTTTCTTGTTTTGTAAACAAACTCAATGCTGTTGGGAGCTGTTCCAGTAGATCTATGTCCATATTTGATGGTACTTATGCTAAGGTTGTTGTCGACAAGGGTATATGTATAATCAACTTTCACGCCTTGTGGGTTCTGCCAAGAAGAGATAGCATATTCCAAGCGAGAATAAGTATTTGTCAAATTTCCGTATTGAGCAACGGATCCATCAGGATAGGTAACAGTAAAAGAGGCTGGTCCGTAGGAAGCACCATAATTTGAAGTTCCATTAGCTACTATCTTGATATTGGAGAATGTTTCTGTCTCATATACTGACCCTGAAGCCCCATAAGTACCCAATTTGAGGACTAACCGTTCTCCGTCCAAAGCGAATCGGTCCAAGTTGTCAAAGTCCACCGGGTCAATGTTGTTATCGTGGTACTTAGTAGATGCAATACGAGTAATTACCGAAAGACCGGATATGTTCCATCCATACCCTGCTAATCCGTTACCAGCCTGGCTATTGTAAGATATCGCAATTGTTGGTACTACTCCATTAATTCCTGGTGGTACAACTATGGGTAAAGAGTAGTAGGCACCTCCTGACATCGAAACAGAAAGTTCACCAGTCGTTTCCGAAATTTCATTTCCACCTATGGACATTTTTTGCATGGCCTGTGGTTGTAAAAGAATATTAGGAATAGTCCCCTCTTGACTATCACGATCTGTTACATTTATTGGTGTACTTTCTAAGACAACCTCTTGATAATTGGTCTGCGCATTAGACATGTTAAGAAATATTAGACAGATTGCCCCTAGTAGAATTTTTATCATAATGGTAATGTGTTTTAGAATTGTTGGATTGGGTTTAGCAAGCCCTTTTACTTTATTAATTTTGCATTTAACCTTAGTTGGAAATGGCTACAAGCAAAAACCCGATATTTACTAATAAGTATTTCCTTTTTTATTGCTGTCGGATGACCTTAAAGAATCTTTTTTCTCCATTTGCAAACAAGACATTGACCATGTAGAGCCCTGGCGGATTCTGTCCGAAGTCAATAGCTTTTTCGCCAGAGGAACCCTTTACTGGGATGTCCATTACTAAACGTCCCTCTACAGAAAAAACCTGAATCCGTGTTGGTAACAAAGTTTTGTGTGGAAACCAGTCTACGAACAGAGTTTGGGTTACTGGGTTAGGATAAGCGATAATTTCCAATTCAGAAATATTTTCCATTACCTCAATTTCAGTATCAAATGCTTCTAATGATAGGGAATCGGATTCCTTTGGCATCATAGCCTTAAGGCAGGTAGCGCACACCCGATCTCTCAAAATTTGATTGCCGGCTGTATCGTAGATAAATTTTAATTTTTGTTGTGCCGAAGCTATGACACTGAATAGTGTGAGCAACAATAGTAATCTTTGTTTCATTTGAACAGATTTAAAGTCTAAAGAATGGCCACCATGCTTTTACCAAAAGCTGACCTAATGTCCAAAGGAGAGAAACGTACTACATCTGATGTAATTAGTTATGCTAAATGTAGTTAAAAGAAGGATTTACAAATCAAAATTATAAAATACATTATGTTAAATATTTGTTAATATTTTTTTATAAGTACTTGTAGTTCAAATAGTTATGAAATATGTCTTTTTATTGTGAATTTTGTATTTTCATGCTTCTAAAAAATATAATTTCCATAAAAAATATCTTCAAAATGATTGTTTCATTACGGTAAATACAAATAATGTGTTTTTGATAGAACGGTGTTAAAGTAATTTTAACTAAAAAGTGTAAAATTGGATAAAATCTTAAGTTTAAAATTCTTCTCGGACGGTAGCTTTGGTCGCTAATATTTCTCACTTATTAATAATCCAATTGTTCTAATAATAATCGATAGGATTATTCAGTACAGGTATCATAGATCGCTTTCCAATTCAAGGTTTATAGCTACTTTCCATCCATTGTCAACTGCCCCGGGTTTGCTTTTGTCGAAAGTGTTCAGTAAAACAGGATAAAATCGGTTTTTTTCCAAATGAGCCATTATAGGATTAAGCAATTCGCTTTCAGGTTGCAAATATTCAATCAGAAAACCCAAACGCTGTAAAACACTTTTATTCGAATACCATGTTAGAAGTTCTAGTAGATGTGGAATTTTCACTTCTTCTAGAAGCTCTTCAAAATTGGCCAACATTCTATTTAGACCGCCAAATTTTGTTTGATGATGGATTAGATCAACTATGGTCAAAATCGGGTCTGAGACATTGAAGTATCCCGCATCGGATTTTTTACGGATAATGTTCGATTCGGGCCAATTGGAAAGCGTAAAAAATCGGACATCCATACCTTCTTTTGAGATGGATAATAAAGCTGGCTTTGTGGTGAAGACATATTCTTTTTGAATTTGTTGATGTGATGCCCCATGAAATTTTGCTGCGGAGAATCCACCCAAATAGTATTCCCTTTTGAGATATTTGAACAATTTGTGTATGTAAAGTTCTATGGGAAGTTTACCTTGGGTTGCATACCTTGGGGGTATTATCAAATAGAAATTTTGCCGTAAGGCAATAAGCTCCTTTTTAGAGGTTAAATAAGTTACTTCTTTTTTGATGGCAGAGGCGGGTTTATCAATGGCACCTCTTAGCTCATCCCATGTAAAGGAGTATTCTTCTCTTGATAGACAGACTTTTATGTATTCAGATACATCCAGCTTTAGTAAATTTTCGAGTAAAGTACCAAATTTTAGGTATAAACTCGAATTTTTACTAAAAAATTTCAAAAATAAATCCAATCTTGTTGGTTCCAGTCCAATAAAACAGCAAAGCTAAAAGCGTGTATGTGCAATAAAATGAATTGCTTGATTTAAGGTGTCACAATTTGTGATACCTCTCAAGAAGATACCACCCTTTTTTATTGGTAATTCTAATTATTTAGTGAGACTACCGTGCAATCTCTTTTCATCTATTAACATGTGTTTTCAAATTTGGAAAAACCGAAAATCATTTGCTATATTGGGCATCTATGAACGTTATCTGTATCGAAGAAAAAGCTTTTTATACCCTATTGGATAGGATGTTCAAGTATGTCCAATCTCAAATGGAAATGGATACTCCTGATAAATGGATTGGCAAAAAAGAAGCGATGCAGCTACTGAGAATAAAATCATCTACTACCTTACAAAAATTACGGGACGAAGGCAAAATCAGGTTTGCACAACCTGAACGAAAACACATTGTTTATGACCGAGATTCCATCAACGATTATCTTGAAGCGCATGCCAGAGAACCTTTTGATACAAACTGATTTCTTCGCGTTATAACCAAATTATGAACATCTAAGTCTATATCCTCTCCAATGATATTTCATTAAAGGATAAACCCTAAATATTGAGGTTTATCTACAAATGAAATAGCAACATAAACCTTGTTTTTAATTATTGGCTTTTCGGAAAGGCATTTCCCAAGCTCCTGCGGAAGTTCAAAAATCTTCCACTTCAAGACTTCCCGAGCGAACCGCTACACTAGTTCGCACTCGGGGTCTTTGCGTTCCAAATTTTCGAACCCCCTCGGAGCCGCGCAAAAGAACAAGCGGCGGAAAAGCCGCTTGCCCTTTCTTCCCCCTACCCACAAAAAAATTGAATATTTCCGTATTTCCTTGATTTTTTAAACACCATATTAGACCAGATAAATTCCCCGATCGGCCTTAAATAATCTCATATGGTTTCATATGATTTTAAGAGTTAAATAATTGATTATAAGATATTTAAATTCAAATTTTATAGCTTATATTTATCCGTGAAACGGATAGCGAGGTGCATTCTAAGTAACCTAGAATTGTCTACTTCTGACGAAGTGTTTTGCCCTGAAAAGCATCGA
>NZ_JADNYK010000006.1 GCF_017810075.1 Pseudozobellia sp. WGM2 | reverse complement strand
CCCGATAATATGGAAAAACATGTATCTACAGGATTTGTCCGTCAGAATCATTTGATGCTCGAAATGTTATCGGAACAGAGTTCTGAAAATAGCTCCAAGCTAACGGCATCGACCATTTTTCTTCCTATGATTTTTCCAAAGCTCTACGAAAAGATGAATCCTGTATACAAAAAGCAATATGAGAGTGTAGCCTTGGGTTCCTATGTAAAATACGCCGAACGGATGCACGCCCCCTTTGAAAAATCCCCGAAGGACTATATTGCCCTTTTCAACGCGAAGGGGTTCTATTTTGCAAAAGGAGAGAAGGGGTTCGAAATCAAATCCATTTATACCGACAAAAGAACAAGTTGCCCATTGCCGAAAAGAACGGGCCAGTATTTGAGTTCAATTTCCGATTTATCTGCAACATTAAAGGAACAGTACCCCGTCATCAACAAGCTTGTTGAAAAAGACGGGAACAAGCTCGAAAACTTATGGACAGGACATTTGATGGAAAGGGGAATGTACGACAGGGTCGCCTTTATGCTAACGGCGGAAAAAGCGTACCCGAACCTGCACCGGGAAATGGTGCAGCACCATATGGACAATGGGCTTCGTCAGAGCATTGTTCAAGTATCCCAAAGGCAGTCCAGTATACAGCACAACCGTGCATTGCGTAAAGGCGTTTATGCCGTTAGTTCGTTATTGGGCGGTAGCGGCAAGAAAACCGAAGAGGTATATAACGGTTTCAAGGACGAGTTTACGGATTGGTCGAAATATAGGAGCAAAGGAATTTTTTTGTAATCTCCAAATTCATTGCCGTCGATAATATCTCTTTACCTATAGTTTGGATAATTTCACCTACATTTTACCCGTATACACAACAAATAGTTCCTCCTCAATAGCTGTCAACATATTTTTATCGACAATTATGTTTTTTCCTACACAAAAGTTCTCAATTTTGACGCCTCTTTTGTTTTAAAAGTCTTAAAGAATGAATATTCCCGCTATACTTTTGCCGAATTCTAATTTCCATTCTCATTGGTTAATGGGAAAAGTTTCATTAAAAGTCTTGCAGTTATTCCTGTTTATAATCTTTTGTACTCATGGCTATTCACAATTGAGCGATGTGCATTACTTGCCCCCATTAAAGCAGGTGGCAAATAACCAAGCCATCCAACAACAAGCTTTTTATCTTTCAACACCTGAAACCGCCGCTTTCAATGTTCAGGTTTTTCAGGGTACAGGGACCACCCCTATTGCCACCTTAGCCATTTCCAATGCTGCACCCGGTAAATATGACGTCGCAAATGGTGACAATAATATAACCTTAGTGACGAATACCAATACAGGTATCGTATTAAGTAACAGCGGGTTGCGTTTTCAATCGCCTGGTGGTGAAAAATTCTATGTGAATTACAGGGGAAGATCCATTGCCCAGGCAACCTCGCTGACCGCAAAAGGTAGACAGGCGGCAGGAACCCTGTTTAAATGGGGCGGTATTCCAAATCGGGCAAATAGTCCATTTCTCACCTCGACCTTAGGCATAATGGCGACCGAGGACAATACCGTTGTGGACATTTTTGATTATAATCCTAATTGTGAGTTTAGGTTACAGGGAAATCGGGGAGGTATAACCGATGATGCGTTGCAAATAACATTGAATGCCGGTCAAACTTTCGTTCTTGAAGCCGCAAAAAATGAAACCCCTGCCAACATAGACGGATGGCTAGGTGCTACCATACAATCCAATAAAAAAATCGTTATCAGCAATGGGGGTTTGAATGTTGGCATAAATTCCGGGTCAGAGGCAAGGGATGCCGGTATCGACCAACCCGTACCGGAAAACGTGCTGGGCAGGGAGTATGTTTTTATCCGTGGAAATGGCCAAGCTAACAACCAGACTGAATTTCCTATAATTATCGCTACCCAGAACAATACGGAAATCTTTGTAAACGGTTCTACCACACCCATTGCCACTATCGACACTGGAGAATATTTTGAGGTTCCCGGTAATAATTACTCCTCCAACACGGCAGGGGGCAACATGTTTGTGACTACCTCAAAAGAGGCATATGCCTACCAATGCCTGACAGGATCTTCAGCCCTTCAGACCCTAGGCCTAAATTTTATCGCTCCCGTCAATTGTTTATTACCGGACAATTTGGACAACATCCCCACCATCCGTGATGTCGACGGATTAAATTTCAACGGGGGGGTCACCATAATCGCTTCAACAAATACACCAGACGGTAATATTACGGTAACGGATGATACGGGCAACGTTAACCTTCCTCCTTCAACACCGGTGGCCGGAACAACGGAATGGAAAACAATTTTCATAAACAACCTCCAAGGAAACGTGACCGTCAATTCAACGGGACCCATTGCGGTAGGTTTTTTAGGAGCAAACGCCAATGCAGGTATCGGGGGCTACTTTTCCGGATTCGATACCGTTCCCGTAGTGGAATTGGATGTACTTGGGGCGGGGTGCTTGCCCTCCGATATCGTAGAAAAAACGGGCGGTTTCGACGCATACCAGTGGTTTCAGGATGGCCAACCCATTTCGGGAGCAACGAACAGTTCGTTCACTCCGGCCACCCCCGGTGCCTATTTTGTAAGGGTAACCAAAGGAAGTTGCACCTATGATTCCGCGATATTGCCTGCTTATAGCTGCGATCCCGAACTTGTCTTAAAAAAAATTGATGATGTCGATCCCATAGTTGAGGGCGAGAACGTTACGTTTACCATTACCGCCGAATATCTGGGAATCGACCAAATCACCAATTTAACGATTACAGATGCGGTGCCTTCGGAATTTTCCATCGTCAGTGCCACACCCAGTTCGGGCTCATGGTCGGCACCCGATTGGACCATCGGTTTCATGAATAGTGGACAGCTGCATACCTTGGCCATTGTTGCTACTGCCAATGATGTCGATGGGGACGTGACCGTGACGAATTCCATAAGCGCCAATTTTGACCAAATCGCCAACGAGGTAAACACCATTCCCGACGATTTAAACGAAGACGTTACCATTTTAAGCGATAACGACGGGGATGGCACCCCCGATGTGGATGATCCCGATGACGACAATGATGGCATAAGCGATGCCCAAGAAGCCATTGACGGTACCGACCCAAACGATGACTGTGATTCCGTTGGCGGTACGCCCCTCGGCGCCAGCGATTGTGACGGTGACGGATTGACCAATGACGAGGAGCTAACCGGAGTCGACGACCCGTCCACACCCGGAAACCCCAACGGGAACACGACCGACCCCAACGATCCCGACTCCGATGGCGACGGTATCCCCGATGGACAGGAAGCAATTGACGGTACCGACCCGAACGATGACTGTGATTCCGTTGGCGGTACACCCCTCGGTACCAGCGACTGTGACAATGACGGATTGACCAATGACGAAGAAGCCTCCCTTGGTACCGACCCCAACGACCCGGACTCCGATGGTGACGGTGTCAATGACGGTCAAGAGGTCATCGACGGCACCGACCCGCTCGACGACTGCGACAATATCGGGGGCACGCCGCTACCGACAGGGGATTGTGACGGGGACGGCAATCCGAACGGCCAGGATCCTAACCAGTTCGTCCCAATCGCAGTGGACGATAATACCACCGCGGACGTGGGCGTACCCAAGACCTATAATATATTGTACAACGACGATTTCCTTCCCGGAAGTGCCATTAACGTAACAGGCGGCACGGCAACCGGAACTATAAGCATCGACCAAACTACGGGCGAGATTACCTATACAGCTTTGGCGGAAGAAGATAACGCTACCGTGACCATCGAGTACGAAGTCTGCAACGGTACGGTCTGCGCCAGCGCGACATTGAACATTGCCATACCGGCGTGTGCCGATACGGACGGCGACAACATCTGTGACGTAGACGACCCCGAACCGGACAACCCCTGTGAACCCGGTACCGATCCCGATTGGCAGCCGCAGGGAACGAACGACTGCGATAACGACGGGCTCACCAACGACGAGGAGACAGCCCTGGGCACCGATCCTAACGACCCCGACTCCGATGGCGACGGTATTCCCGACGGACAGGAGGTTATCGATGGCACCGATCCCCTCGACGACTGCGACAGCGTCGGCGGTACGCCACTGCCCACAAGCGATTGTGATGGGGACGGCAACCCCAACGGTTCCGACCCGAACTCGCTGGTCGCGACCGCCGTGGACGATAACACCACCGCAGACGTGGGTGTGCCCAAGACGTACAACGTACTGAACAACGATGATTTCCTTCCCGGAAGCACGATTACGGTAACGGGAGGTACGGCTGCAGGAACCATCAACATCGACCAAAACACGGGCGAGATCACCTATACGGCCCTGGCCGCGGAAGACAACTCTACCGTAACCATCCAATATCAAGTATGCAACGGTACGGTCTGCGCTACCGCCACCCTGAACATAACTATTCCGATATGCCTGGATACAGACGGTGACAACATCTGCGACGTAGACGATCCTGAACCGAACAACCCTTGTGAACCCAGGGCAAATCCCGATTGGCAGCCCCAGGGAACCAATGACTGCGACAACGATGGGCTTACCAACGACGAGGAGGCCGCCTTTGGCACCGATCCCAACGACCCCGACTCCGATGGCGACGGCATCCCCGATGGGCAGGAGGTTACCGACGGTACCGACCCACTCGACGACTGCGACAGCATTGCGGGTACGGCGTTACCGACAAGCGATTGTGACGGTGATGGAGTGTCCAATGGTGCCGAACTGGCGGATGGTACGGATCCCGATGACCCCTGTAGCGGAAATACTAACAATGCTACACTTCCATTGGGCAGGGAGTACCTACTGAGCGATTGCGATGGTGACGGAGTTATCAATTATGATGAAATACGGGATGGTACAGATCCGAACGATCCCTGTAGCTTTAATGCGCAGAGCGCCACGCTACCCCAAAGCGATACGTACCTACAAGCGGATTGTGATGGTGATGGCATGACCAATGGCGATGAACTGGCCGATGGTACCGACCCCACCGATGCCTGCAGCTTCGTGGTTGCCAACATTTCGACCACGCCGACCGATGCCTTCAACAACGCTGATTGCGATGGCGACGGGGTAACCAATGGCGATGAACTGGCCGATGGCACCGATCCGAACGACCCTTGTGATTTTGACATCGACAGGATATCAATACAACAGAGCGGAGCATTTTTGGAGGCCGATTGCGATGGTGACGGCGTACCGAACGGAACCGAACTGGCCGATGGTACTGACCTAAACGACTTCTGTGATTCCATCGAAGAAAATGTAAGCCTCGCTCAATCAGACGGATTCCTTTCGGGGGATTGTGATGGCGACGGCCTGGCCAATGGTGTGGAAATCGGCACCGACCCCACAAGACCGAACGATAGTGATGGGAATGGGATACCTGATTATCTGGAATCCAACACAGGTTTTGAGGGTGCGGAGGATGTGGAAACCTACCAATTGATTACTCCCGACGGCGACGGCGTGAACGACATCCTGGTCATCCGAAATATCGAGAACTTCCCGGACAATACCGTAAACATCTACAACCGATGGGGCGTACTGGTCTGGAAGACGGAAAGATATAATCCACGGAATAACTTTTTCACGGGCCGTTCCAACGGAAGGGTAACCATACAAGGGGACGATCTTCTTCCGGTAGGGACTTATTTCTATGTGGTACACTATAACGAAGGAGGAAGCCAAAAACAAACGGCCGGCTACCTATATATAAACCGATAGAATGGGCACGATGTTATTTTTCTCAAAAAAAGGAAGCGCAATGCAAAAGTATATCTTGATAGGGCTATTGATCTTGGCAGGCCTACCGGCCATGGCACAACAGGATGCCCAATACACACAGTACATGTACAATACCATGAGCGTGAACCCGGCCTATGCGGGATCTCGCGGGGTAATGAGCCTCACGGGGCTGCACCGGTCCCAATGGGTAGGGCTCGAAGGCGCCCCCCGTACACAGACCTTCGCCGTGCATTCCCCCGCAGGAAAAAATGTCGGACTGGGCCTCAGTATCGTGAACGATGACATTGGTCCCACCAAAGAGACCTATTTCGATGTCCTGTTTTCTTACACCCTGCGAATGTCCGGGGATCGAAAGCTCTCTTTTGGCCTGAACGCGGCGGCCAATCTTTTGGACGTCGATTTCGCACAACTACGGCAATTTGTCCCCCAATTGACCTCTGCCGAAAACATAGACAACAAATTCTCCCCAAACTTTGGAGCGGGTATCTATTACCATACTGGTAAATTCTATCTCGGGGCTTCCGTGCCCAACTTTTTGGAGACCAAACATTTTGACGAATCCTCTGATTCCGACGATTCCTCGTCTTTTTTGGCCAGGGAACGTATCAACTATTATTTGATAACGGGATATGTCTTCGACCTAGCGCCCCAGTGGGAGCTCAAGCCCGCCCTTTTGACAAAGATGGTATCGGGGGCCCCTTTACAGGTAGACGTTTCGGCGAACTTCAGGTACCGGCAGAAGCTTACCTTGGGCGCCGCCTACCGATGGAGCGCCGCGTGGAGCGCCATGGCGGCATTCCAAATATCCGACCCTATCCTATTAGGGCTTGCCTACGATAGGGAAACCACCGAACTGGGCAATACCTCTTTCAACAACGGATCCTTTGAGGTACTTCTTAGGGTGGAACTTTTCAATAGAAAAGAAAAAGTCATTTATCCAAGATTCTTTTAATATTCTGAAAATGAAACACCTGAAATACATCGTATTATCCTTAGTTTTTAGTACTTCCCTGCTACACGGGCAGGAAAAGAAGTTAGAACGGGCCAACAGACTCTATGAGGGTTACGCCTTTGCGTCAGCCGCAGAGCAATACGAGCAACTGGCCCAGAGTGGATATCAAAGCCCCCAGTTGTATAAGAATCTGGGAAATAGCTATTATTACATGTCCGATCTTGAAAATGCCGGAATATGGTACAACAAACTCTTGGAAATAGGAGAGGATGTCGAACCGGAGTATTATTTCAGATATTCACATACCCTAAAGACTTTGGGGCGGTATGCCGAAGCCGATGGAATGATGGAAAAATTTGACGCACTGGAAGCAAGCGACAAAAGAGCCGTACTCTTTGAAGAACATCCTGATTATCTCGAAATTATAAAACTCCGTTCCGGAAAGGCGGAAATCAAAAACGAGGATTTCAATTCTTCCTACCCTGATTTCGGTCCGTCCTATTTCAAAGAGGAACTGATTTTCGCATCTTCAAGGGACACGGGAACAGTCAGGAAACGTCTCCACAACTGGAATTTTTATCCGTATCTCGACCTCTACAAGGTCAGCTTATCCGGGGACAGTACAGGACAAATCGATATGTTTTCCAAAAAACTCAATACCAAATATCATGAATGTACCCCTGTGTTCACGGACGACGGAAAGACCGTCTATTTTACCCGTAACAACTTTGTACATGGAAAAAAGGGTAAGGATGATAAAGGGGTCATCCGATTAAAGATTCTTCGCGCCAAGGTGGACGCGGAAGGGAATTGGTACGACGCGGAAGAACTTCCCTTTAATGGCGATGAACATTCAGCAGCGCATCCCGCTCTCTCGCCCGATGGCACCATGCTCTACTTTGCGTCGGATATGCAGGGAACGATTGGGATGTCCGATATCTATATGGCCCAAATCGAGGCCGATGGTTCCATCGGCGAACCTAGGAATATTGGCGCTCCCGTAAATACCGAGGGCAGGGATACATATCCATTTATAAGCAGAAACGGAAATCTTTTCTTCGCCAGTGATGGACATCCCGGACTTGGGGGATTGGACATTTTTGCGGTTCCCATGCAAGACAATGTCCCTTCGGACCAGGTTATCAATTTGGCATCACCCTTGAACAGTAACACCGATGATTTCAGTTTGGTGTTGGATGAAAGTGGACTTAGGGGCCATTTTGCCTCGAACCGGGAAGGCGGCCACGGAAGCGATGACATTTATTCGGTAACGTTCGAAGAATTGAATTTTAAGTGCCCGGCTGAAGGAGTTATAAAGGATAAGGAAACCCGGGAGACTTTAGCCGATGCCAAAGTGGTAATTTTAGATGAAAACGGCAATTCGATTGCCGAAACCGTTTCCGATGCCCGGGGTAATTTTGTCGTTTCGATACCTTGTAGCGGCGGTAAGTTTAAGATAGTCGGAACCAAAAAGGATTTTATTGAACAGGTACAGGAAGTAACGCTTCCAAGCGACCAACCTATTGCCCTTTATCTTGAACTTGAGAAAGTCCCGGCAGCTTTAGGCACTGATTTGGCAAAGACATTAAATCTTAAACCCATTTATTTTGACTTTGATAAAGCTGACATTAGGCCCGATGCCGCCCTGGAGCTCCAGAAGATTATCGACTATCTTCAAGAATTTCCCACTGTGAAAATAGAAGTTGGTTCGCACACGGACAGTAGGGGAAGTGATTCCTACAATATGAAACTCTCCGATAGAAGGGCAAAATCCACCATGGCTTATATTGTGGAAAAAGGCAACATAATCCTAGATCGTGTAAGTGGAAAGGGCTATGGGGAAACAAAACCCATGAACCACTGCTCCAACGGCGTAAAATGTTCCGAGAAGGAACACGACCTCAACCGTAGGTCGGAGTTCATTGTGATGGAACGATAATATCGGTTTGAACAAGGGTCTAATCTATTGTGTCGCACTAATATTGTCACGTATTCAGAAAACATGAACGGCTATCCCTTAAAATAGCCGTTTTACAGGTCGATTATACAAATTCAGAATATTTGTTCCAGATTTCCAGTCTTGTTCTTTTTATTGGGTCTGGTACAGACCTTCTATCAGATTATAAATCTGAGTTCCGACTTAGAATCTAGTGCCCTATCGGGCACTTTTTGTGGTTAGGGAGAAGAAGAAAAAGTGAAATTATATATAAATTGAGAGAAACTCGCTTAATTCAAGATGAAACTTAAGACATGATTTTTGCATCGTAATCATCAATGACATTGGTTTCAAATGAACTTAGATAGGCTTGGGTCATGGCCTCGGTAGTATGCCCAAGACTGTCTTGAATCACGTTGCTCGGAGCGCCGCTTCTTTTGAGAATATTGGCATACGTGTGTCTGGCACTGTATATGGTAAATTTTGGAAGTTCCAATCTGTCTGCTAAACGCTTTAAGTAAATGTTCTGTCTTTTTCTTTTGTTTTTTATGGTTTCGTGAATTTGATCTTGGGAAATATCTCTAGTTAGAATAGGAAATACAAAATCATCTTCTTTTATTTTCCCATCGTTATAAGCAAGTAGAATTTGCTTTAAGGCAGGGGTTATTTTGATAGAGAACATTTTGTTCCTTGTTTTAGATCTTATGTACATTATCCGCTCCAAATCACCTTGTATATTATCCCCCTTCAACAAAGCCATATCCATCCAGTTCATCCCCCTCAGGTAAAAAGAAGCCATGTAAAGGTCACGAGCTTTGGCCAAATGAGATTCCTCGACCGGAGCATCCTTTAAGGTTTCCAATTGCTCCCTGTTTAAAAACTGTCGTTTTGGAGTTCCGTTCTTTATGGAATAATCGTTAAAGGGATTGTGGTTTTCCTTGGCTAACCCATGCTTTATAGCCTTTTTGTAAACTGATCTGAGTGTTCTAAGGTATACGCTCAAACCTCCTGCTGTATTTCCAGAAGCGTAGTGTTGGGTCTCCAATTTCTTTAGAAAAGCATAGTTGATTTGACGGAAAGGAAGGGAGTTCTTTCCATGAAATTTTTCAATCTTATTGCGCAAAGTCCTGTAAATTTCTGCATTGCCATACTTTCCGGCTTTCTTCAAATCCTTTATCAAGGAATCTGTAAAATTGAAAAAATCCATGTTGCCTACCGATTTCCCCTCTATTTCTTTTTTGACGGATGACATAGGCAGGCTTTCTATTTTACCCTCTTCTTCCAAGCGAGTAACCGTATCGTAAATCTTCTTCAATTTTTCTTGTATGCCATTGTTCAGGCGAGTAATATTGGAAGCAATTTTACTTGATGGCCTTATCCTTTGATTCTTGGCATCGAAATCTTTTTCGGCCAGGTTGTAACCGAGTGGCAGATATATTGATTTTCTGCTATAGGTAATGCGAATTACCAACGGGAATGTGCCATCCTGCTTTTGGCGTACTTTATTGAGAAGGACTTTTGTGGTTAGCATGTATTTATAAATTTATAAACTATTTATAAACAAATATAGGTATTATTTGGTTCTATATGGTTTGATAATATTTTTAATTTGCTGAAAAACAGTTATTTAATTATTTTTAGAATCAAATAAAACCATAAATGACGTGTCTGTCACGCAGGGGGTCGCGGGTTCGAGTCCCGTCCAGACCGCTAGAAATTTTTAAAATTTCACATAAAGCCCGTAAATCATCGATTTACGGGCTTTTCATTTTGATATCAAAATGTATCGTCTAGTATCATATTGAAGACGAGAAATTCGGGGCGTATTCAATTCTCAATAACCCCGCCCTTAAATTGCTTTTAAATAAAATTTAAGGCTAAATTTATTTTTCTTGTACATCTCGTGAGTACTTAAAACGTTCACTGATTTACAGCAAATTAAATATTCTCTTTTATTAAAAATACTTAAGTCGAGCACTGGTTAAATGGTTATAGCTTATGCCCATATCACCGTTAATAAAAAGTATGGGGAGTTTAAGGCGTTTGATATAAGAGCAAAAGTGGAATTCACGAGTTGAAAAACTATGAGGGCCTACTCTGAAGATATCGAACTTCAATCGATTTTGAACAATATTAAAACAGGTTTATGATATCTATGATGGTCAATATAAATTTGAGTTTTTATTCCAAATAGTTATCAATTATTAGAGAAATTTTATAAAGTACGTACGGGCCACTGCGGAAATTACATAAAACATCCACTACAATCCTCGCTGTACCGATATACTGAGCCAGCCAGCCCGTTGTGACTTTCCGTTCCAATTTTGCCCGACGCACCTCTCGGCAACGAAAAAGCTGTCTGTCTATTTTTTCTCATAAAGTGAGATGTCAATTTGTCGGCTATAAATATTCGAAATACTCTTATACCATCAGAAACAAAACTATAATACAAACAAAATATAATCTACTTCAATTTGGCTTTGTTTTATTTGCTGAAATTCCATTAGTTACACGTGATTAAGTGAAATCAGTTTTTAAGTAAACTTCCTTCAAATGAAGTGAAACTTTGAATTTTTTGTAAAACATAAATAACTGAAAAACTTTTAAAAAAATACTCTTCACTGAATGGTTCTATAAGACGAAATATCAAATGGTTTCGAAATAATAAGAACTTCAGGTCATAATTTAAGGTAAGAATAATTGTAGAAGTAGCTCTTTTTATTTGCATTTCGACGAAATGTTTTGTGAATGCATTTAGGTCGGCAAAGGGTGTTACATACAAGAAACTACTATTCGAATATTTTCTTTTATTATGTTTTATGTCTATTATAGAAATATAAATTTTTTATTTATTTCGTATATTTTTGTTTAATTCGAATATTAGCATATCTTTATTTGCGAAATATGTCGATTTAGGGCTTGCTGTAATGAGCTGTTTAATGTGATATAGGTAATATTGACTTGATATTATCAGTAGTTCAGAAGAGGAAATCTATAATCACGCACTTTATACAGAAAATAAAATTAGTATAACCACCTTGACATAATAAATTTTTCCCCTAGAATAAATAATAGTTAAAATCACCAAACAACCTTTGAAAATCATGGGAATATGAACTACAGGTCAGAATTATCACAATTAAAATATTTTGGAGAATATCTACTGATTTTCCTTTTTATTTTTACATCAGGGGTTTATGGTAAAGAACAGCACGTTTCTCTAACTTATTTCGATGTGTTTGAACTAGATGATTACACTAAAGTTGGGAAGCTCAACTCTTTTTCGTCCCCTTTATTTAACGAAAATAGTGATGCCCAGGATAAGGACGTTGTTATTTCGGGCAAGGTTACCGATGGCGATGGAGTGCCATTATTAGGGGTGTCAGTCGTAGTCGAAGCATCAAATATAGGTACTGTGACCGATTTTGATGGTAACTACACCCTAACTGTACCCGAAAACTCAACATTGGTTTTTTCTTTCGTAGGTATGGTTACCAAGCTTGTCGAAGTAAATGGTAGGCAAATTATTGATGTGGTTATGATAGAAGATGTTTCTTCTCTCGAAGAGGTTGTGGTTGTAGGGTATGGTACTCAAAAAAGAAGTGATATCACTGGGGCCATTGGTGTTATAGATACCGAGCAATATGAAGACCAACCCATAATACAGGTGGGGCAGGCACTACAAGGTTTAGTAGCTGGTGTGCAGGTATCTCAAAATTCGGGTTCACCAGGTGGCGGTATGTTGATAAGGGTGAGAGGAGCGGGAACGGTAAATAATTCAGATCCATTATATGTAGTAGATGGCAACCCAAATGTTGATCCCGTTGATTTGATTCCTGACCAAATAGAGAGTATTCAAGTGCTGAAAAGCGCCAGTGCATCTGCAATTTACGGGGCGCAAGGGGCAAATGGCGTTGTGTTGATTACTACTAAAAAAGGAAAGTCGGGAAAGTCTAGATTGAATATTAATTTAAGTCAAGGGTTGCAAACTATTCAAAAACACCTTCCCGTTACAAATGCGGCGGAATTTGCTACCTTATATAATGAAGGTCTGGTCAATGCGGGTGACGCACCGCTTTATCCCGATCCATCTGCTCTGGGTGAGGGCACAGATTGGCAGAGAGAGATGTTTTCTGTGGCGCCTATGACCACCTTAACAGTTTCAGCTAGTGGAGGCAGTGAAAAAAGTAATTTCTTTTTTTCTGGTAATTATACTACGCAAGACGGTATTTTGCCGAGATCTGATTTCGAAAGAGTCAGTTTAAGAGTGAATTCATCACATGAAATTTCTCCTGCCATTACTCTTGGTCAAAACTTAGCGGTTAATTTTTCTAACAAAGAAAACCTTGAAGAATTTTATTTTGCTGGCGTTCTTGCAAGAACATTGACGGCCAATCCAGAAATAGCGCCGAGAAATGCAGACGGAAGTTTCGGTGTCTCTACTACCTCATTAAATTCCGTTAACCCCTTGGCGTATGTATCTCAAACCATAGATGATTCTAGAAGATATGTGGCCAATGGAAATGTTTTCGCAGAGTTAACCTTTTTGAAAGACATAGTTTTTAGGTCACAGTATAACTTTAACTTGACATTCGTTGAAAATACCGTATTTGTTCCAACATATTTTCTTGCTGTAGGTCAAGAGAACCAGAACGCAACCTTACAAGAGGGTAATACCCGAACCAACGAATATAGTTGGGCCAATACATTAACATACAATAAGGATTTTGGCAATCATAACCTTGATGTTTTAGCTGGTGTTACAGTTCAAGAATCCACCAGAAAGTTTGTGCAGGCATCTGGGGGTGGTATACCGGAGAATTCCGCCGATGACGAAAATTTAAGATTTTTGGATCTAGCCACTATACCCGGACAAATATTTGGTGATGGGGGTTCTAATGGATTGTTCTCATATCTAGGTAGGGTCAACTATGATTATGATGGAAGGTACTTCGCTACGGGGAATTTTAGGGCCGATGGATCTTCTAGGTTTGGGGCAAATAACAAATGGGGCTATTTTCCATCTTTTTCCCTAGGATGGAAACTATCCGAAGAGCGCTTTCTGGAGAGTAGTGATTGGGCAGATAATTTAATGCTTAGGGCAGGATGGGGCTCACTAGGAAACCAAAATGCCTTAAATAATTATGGTTTTGCCAGTCTTATAACGCCAAACACCAATTATACCTTTGGAGAATCGCAAGAAGTTCTGATAGGTCAGGCACCTACGGGTCAAGGTAATCCTGATTTAAAATGGGAAACAACTAGGGAAACCAACTTAGGATTGGATTTTAAAGGTTTCAATAATAAAGTGAGTGCTTCTATAGACTGGTATAGAAAAGAAACCTCAGACTTAATTTTAAGAATCCCACTTGTGGCATATTCAGGCATTCAGAATTTTCCATTCGTAAACGGTGGCTCCGTTCTGAATACAGGAATCGAAGTTATGCTCGGTTATGAGAATACTACGCCAAGAGGCTTTACATATAGTATTGTCGGGAATGCGTCTCGAAATAGAAATGAGGTGCTTGACTTAATAAATGATGGCACTTCTATCTTTCAAGAAATCTCTTTCGTAGGTAATGCCAATGTTACTAGGGTAGGCGATCCGATAGCTTCTCAATGGGGGTGGCAAACGGATGGTATATTTCAAACTCAGCAAGAAGTCGATGACCATGCATTTCAAACGTCAGGTACATCACCCGGTGATATAAGATTTGTAGATGTCAATGAAGACGGGGTTGTAGATTCTAACGACCAGACTATTATTGGCAATCCTTGGCCGAAATTAACCTATGGTCTGAATACGGCATTTTCATATAAGAATTTCGATGCTAGGGTTCAATTTCAGGGGGTTTATGGTAATGATATTTTTATGGGCCTAAGGTTCAGAACTGAGGGGTCTAACTTTTTCAACTATACCCAGAGGGTCTATGATGGACGCTGGACAGGGCCAGGTACCAGTAACACTATTCCTGCACCGAACACGAACGACCCCAACAATAATATGAGGTCATCGGATTATTACTTAGAAAGTGGCAGCTATCTAAGGGTCAGAAATATTCAGCTTACCTATAAAATTCCTACTTATGTATTCAACGATGCCATCAACATGAGCATTTATGGCTCTGTGCAAAATGCCTTTACTTTTACCAAATATCCAGGGTTTGATCCTGAGATAGGTACAAATGGAAGCAACCCTTTATATGTGGGGTTTGACGAAGCTAATTACCCTGTGCCAAGAGTATTTACGTTGGGATTAAAAGTAGGTTTCTAAATTTTTGATAAAGTAGTATAAAAATAAACGGATATGAAAATCAAGATATTTATTACGACTTTAATACTCGGATCACTATTCCTTAGTTGTTCTGATGTGTTAGAGAAAGAGCCTCAGGCGCAACTCTCTGAATTCAGTGCCTATGTTACTGCTGAAGATGCGAAAAAAGCGGTGACTGCGGCCTATGAGCCATTAAATGGAAATATGTGGTGCTGTGGTAATTATGGCGCGGGATATGCGCACTGGGTAATGGCCAACGTTGCTTCTGATGACGCTGAAAAGGGCGGCGAATCTGGTTCTGATCAATTATATGCACAACAAATTGCATTGTTTAATATACCCACGAATAACAGTGCACTATCTGCTGCGTGGAATAGTCAGTATGTGGGCATACATAGGGCGAATTTGATTTTAGACAAAGTTTCTGAAATTGAGATGGATGAAAGCCTTAAAGGTAGATATTTGGCAGAGGCTAGATTTTTAAGAGCATGGTACTATATGAACTTGGTCAAAACATTCGGTGATGTACCTCTGGTGTTAGATGCAGATCTCGAGGCGTATGATTTGACTCGTACCCCGAGACAACAAGTTTATGAACAAATAATCGCTGATTTAGAAGCTGCGATTGCGGTTTTACCAGAAGCTAGCGAATATGATGATGCCGACAGGGGTAGGGCAACCAAAGGTGCGGCATTGGCTTATTTGGCAAAGGCATATTTGTATATGGACAATTTTGCCGAAGCAGAAACCAATTTTGCCACAGTAATCAATTCAGGAGAATATGAATTAGACCCTGATTACTATGGCATGTTTACAAGAGCAGGGGAAAATAGTTCTGAACATATCTTTCAAGTTCAATTTTTTAATGACGGTGGATCTGTTACCGCACAAAATTTACTCTATACGGTTCATGGAAGCAGGGCAAGAAATGGATGGGGTTTTGATCTGCCCACTCAAGATTTTGTAGAAACGTTTGAATCTGGCGACCCTAGGCTAGGCCATACTGTATATGAGAGCGGCGATATTATGCCCGATGGTGAAACTGCAGATGTAGGAAATAGTACTACCGGGTACTTAACTAAAAAATATTATGTCTTACGAGACGAATATGTCAATGGTGCCCATAACCCTGGTAGAGATGATATTTACATGAGACTGGGTAAAGTTTTGTTATGGTACGCAGAAGCAGCGAATGAAAATGGCAATACGACGATGGCGTTAGAGGCTCTTGAAGAAGTTAGAGCTCGAGCCAGAGCTGGTGACCCTGATATATTACCAGAAATCACTGAAACGAATAAAGAGGCACTTAGAGAAATTATTTGGCACGAACAGAGAGTAGAATTCGGACAGGAGTACGAAAGGTTTTTTGAATTGGTGCGGCAGAAACGGGCAGGGGAAGTGCTGAGGGCATATGCCGAAAAATACCAAACGTCTAAAGGCGCTGGTTTCACTGATGGAGTCAATGAAATATTTCCAATCCCTCAATCAGAAATAGACATTAGTGGTGGAACCCTCCAACAAAATCCAGGTTATTAATTTTTGAGTTAGTTAAATGCAATAGTGAAACTATTCATTATGGGAGTATGAGTTGAATCACTCATACTCCTTTTTTAAATTTATAAAGTAGGGGTTATAAGATGGCCGTTGAGGGTCTAAAGACAAGCCGTGATATGAACTCTGTTCCCATTGGTCCATTTTCTTTAAATTAATTCATATTATTGTTTTAAGGGAGAACCTGCTGATACAACAGATTTTAATTTGGTGGATGTTTTATCAAATCAACACTCACATACAATGAGCAAATATTTATATGGTTTAATATTAGTTTTTATTTTTATTCGTTGTGGTGATAAGAAGCATTCGAACTCGTCTTCAAATGAGCAAGACCAAAAAAAGGATACACTTTTCACACTATTAAGTCCTCAGGCGACAAAATTAAATTTTATCAATTTAATCAATGAAACCCCTACTGTAAACGGTTTTATTTACGAGTATCTCTACAATGGGGGTGGGGTTGCCGTAGGGGACCTCAATAATGATGACCTCCCCGATATTTACTTTATTTCCAATATGTATTCCAATAAACTTTTTATAAATAAAGGGGACTTGGTGTTTGAGGAGACAACTGTAGTATCCAAAGTAAAGGGTGGCAATGGGTTTCCTACGGGTGTTACAATGGTAGATATAAATGCTGATGGCTTGCTGGATATTTACGTTTGTAAATCTGGTGATTACCCAAATCCGGAACAACGAAAAAACGAGCTATATATTAATCAGGGCAATAATGAGCAAGGTATACCTATTTTTAAAGAAGAAGCTTCAGAATATGGATTAGACCTACCGCATTATTCGACCCAAAGTGCCTTTTTCGATTACGATAAAGATGGTGATTTAGATATGTTCTTAATCAATCATGGTATCGGGCCATCAGAAGTTCAAGCCAATTTGAAACGGTTGATAAACAAAAAATCTCAATACAGCAGCGAACGCTTGTTTCAAAACAACAACGGAAAATTTATAGATGTTTCTAAAGAAAGCGGAATTATCAATAACTCAATAGGTTTTGGCCTTGGCATCGCTATTGGTGATATAAACAATGATAATTGGCCAGATATAATAGTAGGTCATGACTACTCAGAAAGAGACCATATGTATATTAATCTGCAAAATGGCTCTTTTAAAGAAGTTGTGAAGGAAGCAACCAATCATATTTCAAACTTTTCGATGGGTAACGACCTAGGTGATATCAATAATGATGGATGGCTCGATTTTATCTCATTAGACATGGTATCCGATAATAACTATGACTTGAAAACGAGTATGAGCGGAATGAACCCGAAACGTTTTCAAGAGTTGGTTGATATGGGATTACACCATCAGTACATGTTCAATACCTTACAGCTGAATACAGGAAAAATTATTAATAACGATACACCTATATTTTCAGAAATTGGAAAATTCGCTGGCGTGTCCAATACCAATTGGAGTTGGGCACCGCTCTTATTTGATATGAACAATGATGGATGGCAAGATCTGTTTGTTTCAAACGGAATCGTGAGGTCTTTCGGAAATAACGACTTCCTTATCTATAAAGAAAAGAAATTGGCAGCGTTACATAAAAATCTGGAATTAGTTCAAAATAAAGACTCACTAATTAAAATATATTATGATGATTTATTGAACCGGATGCCAAAAAAGGCGGAAGTAAACCAGCTCTTTTTAAATAATAAAGATTTTACCTTTTCATCAATGAATCTTGATTGGGGCTTAACAACGCTCACATGTGCTACCGGAGCTGTTTATTCAGATTTGGATAATGATGGCGATTTAGATATTGTGACCAATAATATCAATGATATGGCCTCCATGTATAGAAATAATTCTAGAGAAGTAGCTGCTGAAAACAATTACTTAAAAATAAAGCTTAAAGGCGCATCAGGTAACACCAGCGGTCTTGGTGCTAAGGTAACTATTGAAACTGATGAAATAAGGCAAACGAAACAGCTCTATGTGTCTCGCGGATTTCAATCTTCGGTGGATAATATTTTACACTTTGGCCTTAATACAGCAGAAGAAGTAAAAAAATTGACGGTTGTTTGGCCAAATGGCAAAACTCAAATTATCGAAGACATAGCGGCCAATAAGCAAATAACCCTTTCGTATAACGAAGCTCTTGATAAAATACCGTTAGTGACAACACCAGAGAAAACAATGTTTTTAGATGTAACAGATGCATTGGACCTAAACTTTAAGCACACTGAAAATCAATTTGATGATTTTGAAAGGGAAAGTCTATTGCCACATAAGTTCTCACAGAACGGCCCTGCCTTAAGTCATGGAGATGTTAACAATGATGGGCTTGACGATTTTTACGTGGGAGGTGCCAAAAACCAAGCAGCTTCTCTTTTTATTCAGCAGCAAGATGGTAGTTTTAGGCCTATTTTAAGTTCTTTATGGGAGAAAGACCGAAGACATGAAGATATTGCTTCCAACTTTTTTGATGCCGATAGTGATGGCGATTTAGACCTGTATGTAGTATCGGGTGGTAATGAAGAAGAAGAAAAGCATGTGTACTATCAAGATCGATTTTATGTAAACAACGGAGATGGCAGTTTTTCAAAAAGCGCAAACGCCATACCCGATATTCGTGTTAGTGGTTCATGTGTGGAGACTATTGATATAGACGGTGATGGTGATTTAGATTTATTTATTGGAGGAAAGTTAGTGCCTGGCAAATATCCATTTTCGGCAAACAGCTATATTTTGAAGAATAATAGTGTGGAAGGGCTTATATCGTTCGTAGATGATACCGAAAATGTAGCCCCGTTTTTGAAGGAGTTTGGAATGGTCTCAGACGCAAAATCCGTGGATTTTGATAATGATGGTAATTTAGATTTGATTGTTGTGGGTGAATGGATGGAAATAAAAGTCTTGAAAAATACTAAAAAAGGATTGGTGGATTTGGGCGATTTATCAGGTCTTACGGGCAGTTCGGGTTGGTGGTATAGTGTGGCTGCTGCAGATTTTGACCAAGATGGAGACCAAGATTTTATTGTCGGTAATTTAGGGTTAAACTATAAATACAAAGCTTCACCCGAAGAGCCTTTTGAGGTGTTCGCCAATGATTTTGATAAGAATGGCAGTCTCGATATTGTTCTTGGTTTTTATGAAGATGGGGTTCCGTATCCGCTTCGTGGCAGAGAATGCTCGTCTAATCAAATGCCTATGGTAAAACAAAAGTTTGCCAGTTATCATGAATTTGCCAGTGCCGATATTCAAACCGTTTATGGAAAGGAAAATTTAGAAGACGCTTTGCATTATGGTGCAACCACATTTGCCACGACCTACGTTGAGAATCTGGGGAATTTTAAATTTAAAACCCGCCCAATAGAGGGAATGGCGCAATTTTCATCGGTCAATAGTATCTTAATACATGATTTTAATGATGATGGGCATCAGGATGCTCTCTTATCCGGTAATTTATATCAATCGGAAGTTGAAACGCCAAGAAATGATGCAAGTTATGGTGTTCTGTTAATGGGTGATGGTAAAGGTGGGTTTGCAACAGTGCCTACAAGTGAAAGTGGTCTGTTCGTAAAAGGAGAAGTGAAAAATGCACGCATATTGAATGCTGCGAAAGAAAATAAGAGAACTCTTGTTTTTGGAAAAAACGATGCACAAGTACAGGTGATAGAGTTCAACTAAGATTGAACTTGAATTAAAGGAAATTGGTATGTAGAGAGTAGGGCTTATAAAAATAACGGTCTACTCATTATACTTTAATAGCTACAACAGGTTAATAAGATTGCCGATTTCAATCGCACCCGTCAAACAGGTCGAAATCAAATCCATTTTGCTAGAGAAGTAATTCTATGATAAATCATATGGGCCATATGGCGTAAAGTGAGTAAAGCGGGGATGAACCAGCTTTCGATTTTAAATGCGAAATATGAAATTATGAGAAAATTTACCGAATAACATCGATGACTTCAAATGATATATAGTTTCTCAAATTTTGAAATTCAATAAAAGTAGTATCATACAGTGATTTTAAAATGATAATTATTAAAATTGTCATATGTCATTGACATAAACCTTTAGGCCAAAGGAAGGGTTTCTCATTTGTCATTCGTATTACAAGTAGTCCTGTAATTTTCTTATGGGTTAAAACTCTAAATTTATAGGGTGCTTTTTTACTCAGCATCCAAGCTATGCGTATACACAAACTGCCGTTAATTCTGCTAGTATTTTATGTTCTCACCATACAGGGGCAAAAGAAATCTATACCGTTAGAACAATATAATGTTATCTGGAATACGCCGAGTAAAAATGCATTGGAATCCATGCCATGTGGTGGGGGCGATGTTGGTATGAATGTTTGGGTCGAAGACGGTGATTTGCTTATTTACTTAAGCCGTAGTGGAACATTTGACGAACTAAATTCCTTTCCTAAACTTGGGAGATTACGAATTGAACTATCACCAAATCCTCTCGATAACCCTGATGATTTTAAGCAAGAGTTAAAATTAAAAGAGGGGTATGTTCAGATAAAAGCTTCTAAAGAAGACCTAGAAGTTTCTATCGATGTATGGGCGGATGTTTTTAATCCTGTATCGAATATTAACATTCAATCAAATCAAAAAGTAGAAGCTATCGCGAGCTATGAAGGGTGGCGTAATGAAGATCGAGAACTTACGGGTCTTGAAAGAAATATGTGCAGAACCTATTTAGGCGCACCGTTCGCCACAATAGTAAAAAAAGATAAAGTCGATTTTGCAGATGGGGGCGTTCTATTTTACCATCGCAATTCTGGGGAAACTGCTTTTGATTTAGTGGTAAAGCAGCAAAGACTTGATTCGGTAAAGAAAAAACTGTGGAATCCTTTAGAAAACCTCACCTTCGGCGGTCGCATGTCGGGTAAAAATATGAAACCTTTTAAAACTGTAACTGGGCGCTATGCTTCTACCGATTTTAAAGGCTGGTATCTCAAATCTGTTCGGCCTGCACGTAATCACCATATAAAGGTGGTCATGCATACCGAGCAAACAAGTTCAGAACAACAATGGGTGAACAGTTTAAAGAAAGTAGAGCAACATCTGACAAAATCTAAAAAGCCGAATAGGGCAAAGAGTATTGATTGGTGGAAGGATTACTGGAACAGAAGTCATATAGTTATCAATAAAGACGACCCCGATCCTAAAGCCAAGGAGTGGCAAATAGCTCGCAATTATCAAGTCTTTAGGTATCAGTTGGGTTGTAACGCCTTTGGCAGCTTTCCCACGAAATTCAATGGCGGATTGTTTACTACGGATCCCGAATTTGTCGATTCGACCATGACCTATACTCCCGATTACAGAAGTTGGGGCGGGGGTAGTGCGACGGCCCAAAACCAACGTCTTGTATATTGGCCGATGCTAAAAAGTGGTGATATCGAGATGATGGTGCCACAATTCGATTTTTATGCCAATGCTTTAAATAATGCTGAACTTAGAACCGATTATTATTGGGGGCATGACGGGGCAAGTTTTACCGAGCAGATGGAAAGTTTCGGATTACCGGTAGGGTTCGAATACGGTTGGAAGAGACCTGAATATTTTGATCCTGGCATGGAATATAATTCTTGGATAGAATATCAGTGGGATACTTCTTTCGAGTTCTGTCAAATGATATTGGACGCCTATTCTTTCAAGAATGTGGATATTAAAAAATACGTGCCCTTAATCGAAAGTTGTCTGCGTTTTTATGATGAGCATTATCAATACCTGAGCGAGCAGCGAACGACGCAAAGTTTAAATCAAGAGGGTAAATTAATTTTTTATCCTTCTACGGCAGGTGAAACCTACAAAATGGCCACGAATCCAATAACGGTGGTTTTAGGTATGAAAAGTGTAATCAAGGCCCTATTAAACCTACCCGAAACTTTACTTGGAGAATCGAGCCGTAAGTATGTCGTAGAATTGTATGAGCGACTGCCCGAGGGTATTCATTTTCGAATGCAAGAAGGTAAAAAGACTATTGCCCCAGCCAAGTCATGGGAGCGTATAAACAATGTTGAGCTGCCACAGTTGTATTCTGTATACCCTTGGGGGGTGCACGGGGTTGGTCGTGAAGATTTAGACATTGCTAGAAACACATGGTTTTATGGTGCTGATGTTGAAGGTCAAAAGGATTATACAAGCTGGCATCAAGACCCTATTTTTTGTGCACGATTGGGTTTGATTAAAGAAGCTGCTCGAGAAATTATAAAAAAGCTACAGGATGCCGATAGGCGATTCCCAACCTTTTGGGGGCCGGGCCATGATTGGGTGCCTGACCATAATTGGGGAGGATCTGGTATGATCGCATTGCAAGAAATGCTTCTTCAAAACGTAAATGATAAGATTTACCTATTTCCAGCTTGGCCAAAAAAATGGGATGTCGATTTCAAGCTTCATGCTCCAAAGAATACGGTTGTTGAAGTGTCTTATAGACAAGGGAAGGTCGAGAATATAACGGTAACGCCTACTGAGAGAACAAAGGACATTGTTCTGTTGAATGATTTTAATTTCTAACCTTAAAAATGCTGTTTGAAGAAATAATATTACTTCTTATCAAAACCGAACATCAAGAAAAAATAACCATCTAATTTACCGTCAAAGCTTTTACGAAGTAAGTTAAAGGCTTTGCGCAAGTGGCCTTCTACGGCTTTTATAGAAACATTTTTGTATTCAGCTATCTCAATATTACTAAGACCTTCTTCTTTACTTAACAAAAACACTTCTTTGCATTTTGGGGGTAGCTTCTGAATCTCTTGCCTTACCAGTTTCAAAATGCGCTCTAGCGAAGGTTTTTCTTCTTCAACTATCTCAGATATGGCATCTATATATTTCTTCTCTAACGGAAAAAAAGGTTTTTGCTTGCGGTACTGGTCGATGAACTCATTGTAGACCGACCTATATAAAAAGCTCTTGATTGAAAAATTGGATTTTAGTTTATTTCGCTTTTGCCAAGTACGCACAAAAACATTTTGCACAATATCCTCGGCAGCATCTTGGTCATGAATGAGACTAAAAGCATAAATACAAAGCTTATGGTGATACATATCTACCAGATGGTTGAATGCTGCAGCCCGACCTTCTTTAAGGGCTGTAATTAGTTGTTGGTTGTCGTCGTAATTCTCGCTCATGTGGTAAATTAATAATATTGAAGCATAAATATTAATAAAATTTAAAAAAAAATCATAAATAAGTAGGGTAATGAAAAAATGAAACGTATTATTTTAAAGAGGTGGATTAAATGATTACCCAAAAAGCGGAGAACCTTATTGTAAAATTCATAAACAATCAGGCATCAATTTCTGAACTTGAGGAGTTGGAGCATTGGATGAAAAACCCAAGTCATGAAAGGGTTTTTAAGGTTTACGTTAAGACAAATTATGCAATCGATTATGACATGAAGAGGTTCGATACAAATAAAGTAAAGAACAAATTGGCGGAAGAGATGGCACATGAGAAAAAGGCAGTCAAAATCGAAAAAAAACGAAAGGTCTTTTACTATGCTGCCGCCGCGGTAACTATTGGAGTTCTCTTATCAACACTCTTTTATAAGACGAATTCTCTCGAGAAGGATGTAGAAAAAATTCTTATTGAGGTAATCGTGAACGAAACCATCGAACCTGGCACCGATAAGGCTATTCTAACTTTAGATGATGGATCGGTTGTAGAATTAGGCAAGGCCAGTTATTACGATATGCATAATGCAAAAAGTGATGGAGAACAGATTGTATATGACAATGTCGAGCCGAATCACGCCGATATTAAATACAACGATTTGACCATACCTCGAGGAGGTCAATTCTATATAAAATTGTCTGATGGTACGCAGGTTTGGTTAAACTCTGAATCAAAATTGAGATACCCGGTTAGTTTTAGGTTGGGGGAGGCAAGAGAAGTAGAGCTGGTATATGGCGAGGCTTATTTTAATGTGTCGCCAAGCTCTAAAAACAAAGGGGCTAAATTCAGAGTGATAAATAAAAGCCAAGAGATAGAGGTTTTGGGCACAGAATTTAACATCAAGGCGTATAGGGATGAGGTCAATATATTTACGACTCTCGTAGAGGGGTCCGTAGCGATAAAAAATGATGATTTCAATCAAAGGTTGATACCTGAGCAACAATTAAGACTGAATACACAAAACCATACACTTGATGTGTACAAGGTAAATGTGTTTAACGAAATTTCTTGGAAAAACGGAATTTTCAGTTTTAGAGATAAGCCTCTAAAGGATATTATGAAGGTTATATCTCGCTGGTATAATGTAGAGGTAGTTTTTGAAAATAAAGAATTGGAAAATGTAACTTTTAAGGGAGTGCTTGGCAAACAACAAAACCTTCAAGAAATATTGTCCGCTATTAAAACCTTAAGTATAATCGAAAATTATGAGATAAATGAGAAGAAAATTATTTTAAAATGAAATCTTAAAGAAGATAGTAAAATTATAAAGGGGACAGAGCGAACACCTGGAAAGTATATGACTCAAATCCCCAATAATCGATTACTAATTAATTAAAATGTTCAACTAACTAATAACCACCAAATTTATGAAAATTAATTTGCAAAATGTCCTTTTCCTTTTCAGGAGGGGGCTGTTAATCAATATTATGAGAACTTTTATATTTCTATCGCTGACCACGGTATTGAGTTTTGCTCCAAATTCTATTTTGTCGCAAAATTCAAAAGTTCAAATAGATGTCGATAAGATATTGAGCGTTGACGAAGTTTTTGACCTCATTATGAATCAGACTGACTACAAGTTTATTTATCAAGAGGGAATCTTTGATAATTATCCGAAGGTAGAAGTAAAGAAAGGTAGCATACTCGCCAATAAACTTTTAAAAAGGAGTTTGTCGAGTGGTCATTTTAATGTAAAGGTGACCGATAATAATACGGTTTTAATAGAGCAATCAGTAGAGAAGGCAAATATTATTGAACAGGTGCAAGAAGAGGTTTCTGGTATCGTTATCGATCAAAATGGGCAGCCTTTGCCAGGGGCTAATGTTATCGAGAAGGGCACTTCGAATGGTACTCAAACCGATTTTGATGGCAATTTCACCATAGCGGTAACTGACCAAAATGCGGTTCTATCCATTTCTTATATCGGTTTTGCCACCCAAGAGATAGCCGTAGGTGACCAGACCAACATTTCAATTACCCTTCAAGAAGATGCTTCAAGTTTAGATGAGGTGGTTATCGTGGGCTATGGTGCACAGAAAAAAGTAAATCTAACAGGTGCGGTAGACGACGTGGCCGGCGATGTTCTCATTCAAAGACCGGCAACGAATTCTGCAAACCTCTTACAGGGCCGCATTTCAGGGGTCGAAATTATTCAACCTAGTGCCGAACCAGGTCAAAATAATCCCATCATACAAGTCAGGGGCGTGGGATCTTATGGAGGTAGTAACGATCCATTGATATTAATTGACGGGGCTGCAGGATCATTGACCAACCTTGCTCCTGATATGATAGAAAATATAACTGTTTTAAAGGATGCTGCCTCATCAGCAATTTACGGGGCCAGAGCTGCGAACGGGGTTATTCTAGTTACCACCAAAAAGGGGGAGAAAGGTAAGCCGGTTGTTAGTTATAGGGGGAACATCTCCATTCAATCGCCTACTGCATTACCCGATTTTGTTGATAATTCTGCCGAGTATATGCAAATGTTCAATACGGCATATAACCGCTCTTTTCCGGGGGAAACCTATTATCCACAGTCGGAAATAGAAAAATATCAGAATGGTACGTATCCATGGAATTTTAACTCGGTAGATTATTGGTTCAAAGATGCCACCGTTCATAATCATAACTTGTCGATTTCGGGTGGCGGAGAA
Source organism: Pseudozobellia sp. WGM2 (assembly GCF_017810075.1). Lineage (GTDB taxonomy): Bacteria > Bacteroidota > Bacteroidia > Flavobacteriales > Flavobacteriaceae > JADNYK01. The sequence continues at coordinate 219,498 of NZ_JADNYK010000006.1, read as the reverse complement.
CGCAGTGTCTATAATTTTTCGGTTTCTGCATTGACCCAAGATGCCATGGCTCCCGGCTACGACTTCGACCGTTATAATGGACTTTTTAATTACTCCATCGATGTAAGCGACTGGTTGACCATGAGTACCTCATTTAACTTGACCAGTACCGAAGATACTCGACCACCGATGATGAACCTATTTGTGCCAATGTATATCTATGCCACTTCTCCTCTTAGCCCACCTTACCTTCCTGATGGTCGTGTGGCAGGTGAAGCCTACGTTGGTGAACAGGCCATACAATATCGTCAGTCGCCCCAAGAGGTATTCGATTTAATCGGTAGTCAGTACTTCAATACAAATAATCTGAATGCGCACCTGAATTTTGAAATCAAGCCTTTTAAAGGTCTGACCTGGAATACCAAATTTGCGGTTAATTATCAATATCGGTATTTCAAGATGCACCAAAAATCGTATAAAACCTATTTCTGGCATAATGTAGATATCTTTCCTGATGATGGGGTTGAAGTGCTTCCGAACAACCAGAACTTTGATGCTATAAGCGCAGAGGTGCCCGGTTTGACCGATGAGCACATGACCGAATCTACACCAACTATTTTTTCGACCTTGGCCTATGACACTAAACTGGGCGAAGACCACAACCTGTCTGCAATGGCAGGTTATGAACAAGTCAGTTTTAACCGAAGAATATTAAGGGCCAACAGACCCAATACCGTTGCCCCGAATCTTACAGATATTCAGGCCTATTCTTCCGATGGAGAGAAATTGTTCAATACCCATTTTCGGTTGGCAGCATTAGAGCGCCCTGAAGAGTGGGCCATACGGTCTTATTTCGGTAGGTTGGCCTATAATTTTAAAGAAAAATATCTCTTCGAGGCTAATTTAAGGTATGATGGTACTTCTAAAGTTTCGCCTGATTATCGATGGGGCCTATTTCCATCTGCATCGGCAGGCTGGGTAATTTCCGAAGAGAATTTCATCAAAAGTAACCTAACATGGTTAGACCAGTTTAAGATAAGAGCTTCCTATGGTAGGTTGGGTAACCAAAATATAGGATCTTACCTATATCAGAATAACCTTTCTATCAATTCGGTATACCCGTTTGACGAAGAAAATGAGGTTCTGCAAGGCGCGAACCTCACCACCTTCAGAGATCAAAGCCTGCAGTGGGAGACTACCGAAGTTACGGATATAGGTGTCGATATCAATATAAAGAATTCATTACTAGGCGTATCTTTCGACTATTTCAATAAAAATACTTTTGATATTCTCGCATCAGTGCAAATACCTAGAAGCACCGGGCTAAACAACCCAACGGTCAACAATGGAGAGATGCGCAATAAGGGCTTTGAATTTGAACTAACCCATAGAAACAATGTTGGTGATTTGTTCTACAATGCGAACTTTTTGTTGACCAAGTATAAAAATGAGGTGGTGTCAATTTATACGCCGAGCACGGGCAGTACGATAAGAGATGTGGGTTACCCCTATGATGAATTCAATTTATATGTATGGGATGGTATTTTTCAAGAAAACGATATTGCCAGTGGCAATTACCCGACTCATGAAGCGAACCAAAACCCAAGGGCCGGAGATTTAAAAATGAAAGATATTGACGGTGATGGCGATATCGATGCAGATGATCGCGTACCGATTGGTGGCAGATATCCTGATTTCACCTACTCTTTTGGTTTTAATTTTGAGTACAAGAATTTTGGCCTTAATCTTTTCTTTCAAGGAGTTCAAGGTAGAAAGGCCCTCTTGCAGTTCTGGACCCCCAATTCACCATTTGGGTCGGGTATTCCGCCAACAAAAGATTGGCGTAACGCATGGACCCCCGATAACCCCACCAACGAAATGCCAGCGTTGCATATAGATGGGTACACGGGTGTTGCTGCTTATAGTGCCTCTACCTATAATCTGCACGATACTTCATATTTGAGATTAAAAAACGTGATGCTTTCCTATAATTTGCCCACTGAAGTTACCCAGAAGTTTCATGTGCAGAATTTGAAATTATATGTTTCTGCCGATAATCTCATTACATGGACTGATTTCAAAAATCAAGATCCTGAGCGACACCTTTCCAGTTTTTCAACTGTGTTTTTGAGTTGGCCTCAGGCGAGAATACTCAATCTTGGTCTTAATGTTAAATTTTAGTTGATATGATGATTATGAAAACATATAAAAAAATATACAATTTTTTCATAGGAGCGGTAGTAGCTTGCGTAATCTGGTCTTGTGATGACGATTTTCTAGAGAAAAATCCATTGGACAGTTTATCAAGTGAGACTTTTTGGCAAACTGAAGACCACGTTGTGACCGGGCTAGCTGGGGTTTATGCGACACTAACCGAGAACTATCTAGGTTATGAAAGAGTTTATTTCGAATGTCTTTCAGACAATGCCGCAAATGCACTTCCGAATTTTGAGCAACGATTTCTTTATGAAATGACTATTGGTGCCCTTAGCGCAGTTTCAGGTGGTGCTTTGAACAACATGTTTTTACAGCCTTATAAGGCTGTAACGGCTTGTAATTACTTTCTGGCCAATGCAGATAATGCCCTTGAAGACCCTCTGCTTACCGAGAGTGATCTCGAGGTCTATAAGGCTGAAGTTAGGTTTGTAAGGGCTTTGGCATATTTTGATGTGGTTCAGTTATGGGGCGATGCTCCGCTCTATGTAGGTTTTCCTGATAACCTTGATGAAATGGTGGTGCCTAAAAGTTCTTCTGCAGATATTTATCAATTGATAGAAGATGACCTGAATTTTGCCATCGCCAACTTGCCAGATGTACCGTATTCGGGCCATGCCGTTAAGGGTAGTGCGCAGGGCCTATTGGGCAGAGTGTTGCTGACACAAGAGAAATGGGATGAGGCCGCCAATGTTCTAAAAGAGGTGATCGATGGAGGTAAATTTCAATTGGCCGACAGCTACAAAGATATCTTTCTGAAAGGTGGTCAAGCGAACCCGAGCGTCAATACCGAAATTTTATTTTCTACAAAATACAGCATGAACAATGTGCATAGGGTAGACCCGGTTCCAGCAGGTATTTATCTTGAATTGGGGCAACAGTATTATTTGCAGCCGTTTGCAGATTTGGCAGATGTATATCAGATGTCTAACGGCGATGACCCAAGTTCGACTTCCTTACCTTCTGAAAACTATCAAAACAGAGACCCTCGGTTAGATATGACCATCAAGTTGCCTAACGAATCTTGGCCCAACGATGTTCCTATTTTCTCTTCGTCAACGGGTTTCGTGATGGAGAAATACGTAGACCTAGATGTTATGCCATTAACCTCTGAAGATGCATTTGAGTCCGATAATGATTTTGTGCATTTACGCTATGCAGATATTTTACTGATGTACGCGGAAGCTAAAAATGAGGCCAATGGGCCAGATGCGTCGGTTTATGAGGCCATAGATGAAGTAAGGGGTAGAACGGGAGTGAATATGCCGGCGGTTGACCGAGGGGCGTTTGCCGACCAAGGCTCTTTGCGTGAGTTTATTCGAAATGAAAGAAGGGTAGAATTAGCATTGGAAGGGTTGAGATATTTTGATTTGAAACGTTGGAAGATTGCACAGTCTGAATTGGATGGTATGCCCACCACGAACGGAAATATTATGGTGTTCAAAGACCATTTTTACAAACTGCCGTTTCCTCAGGCAGAACTTGATTCCAATCCAGAATTGGTTCAAAATGATGGATATTGATCTAAGTCATAAAGATAGTGAGTTGGAGTTAGTTTAGTTAAGATCGTCCGGAGATGCAATTGGGCAAAATCCGGACGTATCTTTTGAAAACAAAACTTATCCATTTCTTTATGTGGATAGACGTCAATGTTTTAGAAATTATAGCGCGGGATGCAAATCGAATAAAATAGAAATGCCATTGCGATAGCTCAATGGTTTAAAGTAGTTAATAACTGTAATGAACAAAAAAAGATAATGACAAAAAACATCACTTTCATCTTACTTTTAATGTTTTTCGGAACCTTGGCCTTTGGGCAAGATAATGGTTTGGTCGCCAACACGAACAGCCCCTTTACAAAGCTAAAAAGTGTGAATCTTGAAGATGTAAAATGGACCAGTGGTTTTTGGAAAGAGCAGTTTGATATTGAGACCCAAAATACATTGCCCTACATGTTGGACCTCTATCAAAATGATTCGGTCAACCATGCCTACGCCAATTTTGAGATTGCGGCAGGTTTGATGGAGGGCAAACATAGGGGGCCCTCTTTTCATGATGGTGATTTCTATAAAATAATTGAAGGTATGGCATCCGCGTATGCGATAACCAAAAACCCTGAGTTGGATAAGGAGATGGATATGGCTATTGCCCTCTTTGAAAAAGCCCAACGAAAAGATGGTTATCTGAACACTCCTGTACTGATCGAAGAACGTTGGGGTACTTTGGGGCCAGAACAATTGCAGAAACAATTAGGTTTCGAGAAATACAATATGGGTCACCTGATGACTGCTGCGTGTGTGCATTATAGAGCTACGGGTAAGGAAAGTTTTTTGAATGTAGCTAAAGGGGTGGCTGACTTTCTGTACGATTTTTATAAAAAGGCTTCTCCAGAATTGGCACGTAATGCTATTTGCCCGTCACATTATATGGGAATTGTTGAAATGTATCGCACCACAAAAGATGCCCGATATTTAGAGTTGGCAAACAACTTGATAGATATCAGGGGTACCACAAACGACGGAACCGACGATAACCAAGATAGAATTCCGTTTAGGGAACAGACCACGGCTATGGGCCATGCGGTTCGCGCCAATTACCTATATGCGGGTATTGCCGATTTGTATGCCGAGACAGGAGAAAAAAAACTACTTGAAAATTTACAGTCGATCTGGGAAGATGTCGCGTATCGTAAAATGTATATTACTGGCGCATGTGGCTCTCTCTACGATGGGGTTTCACCAGATGGAACGGTGTATAAACCTTCTATTGTTCAGAAAGTACATCAAGCATATGGCCGACCTTTTCAATTGCCGAACGCTACGGCCCACACTGAAACCTGCGCCAATATTGGTAATGTTTTATGGAACTGGCGTATGTTGCAACTTACTGCAGATGCCAAATATGCCGATATCGTAGAGTTAGCACTCTACAATAGTGTACTGTCGGGTATCAGTCTTGAAGGTAAAGAGTTCTGTTATAATAATCCTTTAAATGTTTCGAATCAACTTCCCTTTGAGCAACGTTGGGGAGATTTTCGCGAGGGTTATATTTCAAAATCGAATTGTTGTGCACCCAATGTGACCCGAACCTTGGCCCAAGTCAATAATTACGCTTATAACCTTTCGGAAAATGGTCTTTACGTTAATTTATATGGAAGCAATAACATAAAAACCTCTACTTTGAGCGGTGATGTTGTTGAAGTGCAGCAAGAGTCAAATTATCCATGGGATGGTAAGGTGACCTTGAAAATAGTAAAAGCGCCGAAAAAAGAGTTTGCTTTCTTTTTGAGAATACCTGGCTGGAGCGAGGGTTCGACCATAGCTGTAAATAATGCAAATACTGAAGAATCGATTGTAGCTGGAAGCTACTCGGAAATTAATAGAAAATGGAAAAAAGGTGATGTTATAGAACTGGATATTCCTATGCCGGTTCGATTGATGGAAGCCAATCCGTTAGTAGAAGAGACAAAAAATCAATTGGCCGTTAAGCGAGGACCACTAGTTTATTGTTTGGAATCAGAAGATATGTCAACATCCGTAGACATTAATAAAATTCTTTTGAATGTCGATTCAGAGTTTAAGACGAAGACGATTAAAATTGATAATAGAGAAGTTGTGGGCATCGACGCCAAGGCGTTTGTTAAAACAGAGGACTGGAGCAAGACCTTGTACCAACCAATTTCCAGCTCAAAAGAAACGATTGATGTTACATTGGTGCCCTACTATAGCTGGGGCAATCGTTCGAAAAATGAAATGACCGTTTGGATGGGGTATTGATTAAAATGTGTTGATGCGATTGGTATGGAAAGAATTTTAGCCGAGTATTACATTGAGACGCCCTATAAAGTTGAAGATGCTGCGGCGGTATTGGCCGGGGAACAATCATCAGGAACTTTTGTTTCCGTTCCCGGAGAGACAGAAGCCCTGAAAAAACGCTTTGCCGCACGTGTAGAAGATATTCAATTGTTAGAAGAGGTTGCTGAGCCTTCAATTCCGGGCAATAACGTTCCGAATAAGAAATATCAACGAGCCAAAGTAAAGGTAAGTTGGTCCATTGAAAATTTCGGGTATAACCTACCTGTTTTGGTAAGCACTTTACAAGGCAATTTATATGAGATAAGCCAGTTCACCGGATTAAAATTGATAGATATTCAGGTGCCTGAATCTTTTAGCAGGCATTATCGCGGCCCAAGATTCGGTATCAAGGGTTCAAAGGAATCGTGTAGCGTATCGAGCAGACCTTTGATAGGAACGATTATCAAGCCAAGTATAGGCATGTCGGTAGAAGAAACCGCTTCTTTGGTAAAAAGCTTGATCGAGGCGGGTATTGATTTTATTAAAGACGACGAGTTAATGGGCTCTGCCGCTAATTCATTTTTTGATGATCGAGTGAAGGCGATTATGAAAGAGGTACGCGATGGAGAACAGCGAACTGGTAAAAAAGTGATGTATGCCTTCAATATTAGCGACGAGGTTGATGAAATGCAACATAAATACGACTTGATTCTTAATGAAAAGGGAAGCTGTGCCATGATAAGCATCAATAGTGTGGGTCTTGCAGCTACAAAAAAAATATGTGATATGGGGCAGCTTGTTATTCACGGGCATCGTAACGGATGGGGCATGATGAACAGACACCCTTTGTTGGGTATCGAATTTCCGGCGTATCAAAAAATTCAGAGGTTGGCCGGGGTAGACCAACTACATGTGAACGGTATTCAAAACAAGTTTTGGGAATCTGATGACTCGGTGGTTACCTCGATTAAAAGTTGTTTAAAGGCCTTTTTGGGAGGAAACAATATTCTACCCGTAGTATCTTCAGGTCAATGGGGCGGACAGGCTTTTGAAACCTATAAAAGAACCCAAACTACAGATTTGCTTTATATGGCGGGTGGAGGCATACTGGCCCACCCTATGGGGCCTACGGCGGGTGTTACCGCAATAAAAAGAGCATGGGAAGGTGCTGTAAATGGCCAATCAATTGAAGAAACGGCTCAAAACTCACCCGAATTTGCCGCATCGGTAAAAAAGTTCGCTAAATAATGCAGCAACCAGAGCAATTACTTTTAACATTTTACGGTGATGATTTTACCGGTTCTACCGATGCTTTGGAGTACCTGACCTTAGCCGGAGTACGAACCGTGCTTTTTCTGCGAAAGCCCGAAGAGAAAGATTTAGAACGATTTTCTGATGTTCGAGCCATTGGGGTAGCCGGTAAAAGCCGCTCGATGTCACCTGATGAAATGAACGAAGAACTGCTTCCTGTTTTCGAGGCTATAAAAAAGATGAATCCGCAACATTTTCATTATAAGGTATGCTCCACCTTTGATTCGGCACCCCATGTGGGTAATATGGGTAAGGCTATAGCGATAGGTAGGGAGGTCTTCGAACAGCAAACGGCAATGATATTGCCTGCTGCGCCCCACTTGGGCAGGTATTGCATTTTCGGTAACTTGTTCGCAAAAATGGGAACTTTTGGTAACGGTCAGATTTATCGTGTTGATCGACATCCTTCGATGAGCAATCATCCGGTAACACCTGCCCATGAGTCTGATTTAACTCTGCATTTGGCTAAACAGACCAATCAATCAATCGCACTTGTAAATGTCAATATTATAGAAAAGGGCACGGAAACCATTTTGGAGTCGGTTGCAGAGAACAAAGCGGATATTTTATTTTTTGATGGATTGAATAACGTACACCTCGACACCATCGGTACGGTTTTTCATCAACTGGCACAAACCAAGACATTATTTTCCGTAGGCTCATCGGGGGTGGAGATGGCCTTGGGTCTAGCTTGGAAAAAGAGTAAGATTTTAGAAGGAAATGTTTCATTTGATGTATTGGCAGATGTAGGTCCGATATTGGTATTGTCAGGTAGTTGTTCCCCTGTTACCGCAGAACAAATTGAATATGCTACAGATATGGGGTTCGTTCAAATTGCATTAGATGCCAATGCTGTTGATGAAGATTGTCGCTCTAATATTATAGAAGAAGCAGCACATCAAATCATAGATAATTTTAATTTAGGTAAGTGCACCATTGTACATACCAGTATCGGGCCCCAGGATCCACGTATCGCAGTTACTGAATCGTACTTTAGAGAACAAGGTCTGGCTGCAGATGATGTTCAAAAACAATGTAGTAAAGTATATGGTAATATTTTGGGTCAAATTGCCAAGAAAGTCATAGCAGAGGTCAATATCAAACGGATTTTGTTTGCAGGTGGTGATACTTCAAGTCATGCGGCTTCGGAGCTTGACATCATAGCGCTCGAGATGATTGCGCCTTTGGCACCAGGAGCACCATTGTGCAAAGCAATTTCGGATTACAGTCAAGTAAACGGATTGGAATTGAATTTTAAAGGAGGGCAGGTGGGTACCCCCGATTATTTTTTAAAGGTTTTAAAAGGAGAGAAATTATGAAGACAAAAACGTTAGGTTTCGTGCATACCTCGGCCACATTGGTGCCCGTTTTTCAGCAATTGACCAATGAATATTTAACGAATGTAGAAACCTTCAATATCGCCGATGATAGTGTTATTAAAGATGTTATCAAAAAAGGTAGGTTAACACCAACAACGGCTTCAAGGGTGGTGAGCCATATTCAAGGGGCCGAGGCCGCTGGTGCCGATGTGATATTGGCTACGTGCTCTTCAATCGGTTCGGCCATTGAAACAGCTGCTACATTATGTAGCGTACCGGTCATTCGAGTCGATTTGGCCATGGCCGACGAAGCTGTTAGAATAGGCGATAAAATTGGGGTCATAGCTACTTTGCCCACTACTTTAGGGCCGACCAGTGATTTGGTCAAGAGAAGAGCTGAAGCAGTTGGTAAAAAGGTGAAAATTGTTTCTAAACTGTGCGAAGGTGCTTTTGATTTCTTAATGAATGGCAACTCCGAAAAGCATGATGAGATGGTCAGAGAAGGTCTCAAATCTCTGATAAAAGAGGTCGATGTGATTGTTTTGGCACAGGCATCTATGGCCCGTGTGGTTGATACTTTAAGTTCAGAAGAGAAATCGATTCCTATTTTGGCAAGTCCTGGCATTGCCATGAAAAAACTTGCCGAAACTTACTTCAAATAAGCTAGTTTCATGCGAAAATACTTTCTTTGGACCGCACTTTTACTGTTTGTTTTATCTGCCATTGGCGGATTTCAAGAAATACCGGTACTATGGAAAGTGACATTGATTTTGGGTGCTGCAAGTTTGGCAATTGGTGTGGGATATCTAAAATCACTTGAAGGCTATCAATACACCTTTTGGATAATTGCCGCAGTAATTGCAGGTATGGTGTCACCAGAGTTCTTTTTGAATATGGGTGGCGTAGATCTTCGCAATAAATGGCTTATTCTTATTATTATACAATTGGTGATGTTCGGTATGGGCACTCAAATGAGCATCAAAGATTTTACTGGTATTAAAAAATCAGGAAAGGGTGTTCTTATTGCCCTATTGGGCCAATTTACCATAATGCCATTAATTGGCTTTGGTATAGCCAAAACTTTTGGGTTTGATGCTGAAATCGCAGCCGGCATTGTACTTATAGGGTCTTGTAGTAGCGGTCTCGCCTCTAACGTGATGACCTATATCGCCAAAGGCGATTTAGTGCTATCGGTTACGGTAACGGCTATTTCTACGCTAACAGCACCCATAATGACCACTTTCTTAATGAAACTGTTTGCTGGTACATTTATAGAAATTGATTTTTTTAATATGATGATGTCAATCGTCAAGATTGTATTGGTACCCTTATTGGCGGCCATGATTCACGATGTGCTAAAAAATTATGGTCCAGGTTTAAGAAAGAAAATTTACTATGTAGCATTATTTTCTGCAATTTGGTTGTTGATGGCCTTGCTTTTTATGAACACGCTCATCTCGTCAGATATAAGTACAGTGGCGACTATTTTTGAGATTATCAATTTTTTATGTGGTGCGGTCCTCGTTGGGTGCCTATATAATTTCCTCTCTAAAAAGTACGCAAAATTAGATGTAATAATGCCTTATATCTCGATGTTCGGTATCGTTTATTTTACATTGGTAACCACGGCAGCTGGGCGTGACCATTTACTCGAAATAGGTGCTTTACTTTTTGTAGCGGCGGTATTGCACAACAGCGCAGGTTATTTCTTCGGCTATTGGCTGAGCAGGGCAACTGGACTTAATAAAAAACAGAGTCAGACCATAGCCTTTGAAGTCGGATTGCAAAATGGAGGCATGGCTTCAGGTTTGGCAGGGTCTATGGGTAAACTTGCGACACTTGGTCTGGCGGCGGCTGTTTTCAGCCCTTGGATGAATATTTCAGGGTCAATGTTGGCCAATTATTGGCGCAAAAGGAACGAGAGATGATAGATTAGATTTAACTGAAAAACCATTTTACTATACTTTCACCCCAAGTTCTTCTTCTGCTTTGGCTTTTAACTTCATAAGTTTAGCCAGATTGTTTCTTGAAATTGACATTTCTTGAAAGAGTCTATGCGCTATCTTTTTTTGATGTTCATCTTCAAACCGGTCAGGGTGACACTTGTGGCAAAGTACTTTGTGTAATTTTTTAGCCTCTTGGGTACTTCGTGCAAAAGCATCGGACTCTTTATTAGGTATGTCGTTGTTTTTTAAGTACTCATATTTGTTTTTATCCGATTGATAATTTCTATGGGCTTTAAAGAGAATAGCAATTATAGCTAATATGACTAATCCCTCAATTATTACCGCAACATATCACCAATTGATTGCGGAGGCTACATTAGTCAATTCAGCTTTTGAGTCGCTTACTTGCGCAGGTAGTAATAGCAAATAGGTGAGGTTTTTCATAGAGCTGAGTTTTAGTGAGTGACCTGCTATACCCTATTTGATTAAAAAGACCGAACCTGCATAATTGAATGATCCCCCAATCATTGGTTAGCAGGCCGGTCTAATTTCTCAATGTAGAGTTGATATATGGTCGATTTGTTAACACATCACAAACCTAGACTCAATAATTTTATATACTTTACAGATTTCCGTAAGGTGGCGAAGTTTTTGATTTAATGCCTATTAAGATACTGCCGGTCATATTTTACCTTGTTTTATCAGCTTGGCAATAAGGTGATGGGTGTTTCTTGCTTCAAACTGATCGAATAAGCGACTTACTTTCTTATCAATGGTACTTTCACTATTAGGAGAGACATTTTTTTTCTTAAGCTTTTCCGATATTTCTTTTTTGGTAAAGCCGTCGGCGAGATCTTTTAAAATTATCAGATCGTACTCATCTAGTTCAAAAACAGTATTGGCTTTTTTTAGATTAATTTGCGGAGATACATAAGTTCTGTTTTGGTCAACCTCATGTATAGCGGTTATCAATTCATTCAACCCGTTGCGGCCTTTGCATACGTAACCATTTATTTTTTGTTCTGTGAACAAGGTATTTATTTCAACAGGGTCATCTACCATTGAGTTGACAATTATATTAATGGAGGGATCAATTTGTCTAACCTCTTTGATCAATTCTTGCCCAGAGGTAAGTTTTCGGGTAATGGGCCCCTCTTTAAATGATAGGTCGGTAATCAGTAATTCATAGGGTGTGCCTTCGGCGATTGCGGTCTTAAAACGGTTAAAAGTATTGTCGCAATACAATTCTTCTTGTATAATACAGTCAACTTGCAATCTACTTTCAAGCGCATTGACGATACCCTTGTTCGTGTCTTGAAAATCTTCGGAAACCAAAATTTTTTTGAACATAACCGCACTATTTTAATTCGGAATCTTAATGTTGGCGGTGAAACCTTCACCTTTGTTTGAATCAAAAGTAAGGGTTCCTTTTACGGCATGAATACGCTTTTCTGTATTCAGAAGTCCATTTTTATTTTTAATGGGTGTTTTTGCAGTGCCAACACCGTTATCGGAATACGCGACTTTTAAACTTTGATTTGTTTGGTTAAAGTCGATAAAGACCATGGTGGCCTCACTATGCTTTTGCATATTGATCATTAATTCTTGCAGTACTTTATACAGCGTTTTTTTTGAAAGTGGCGATATGCGGGTCCAATCTATTTCTTTGCTTCCGGTAACAAAAAGTTGGATGTTTTTCGAATAGGCTTCAAGCACGCCGAATAAGTTGTCTTTATAGCTTGGTCCGGTATCTACATCATTAATTTCCCTAGAGAACCTTCTACTTTGGTCGTACAGGACTCCTACCATATCAAGTACATCTTTCCTATCGCTTCCGTTCTGCAGTAACACCATGGCGTGGTTCAGTTTTCCTCCAAAATCATCATGAAGCTTTCTTGAAAGGGCAGCTTCAGTCTCGTAGGCAGCTTCAATTTTGGCAGTGCGGTTCTTCTGCTTTAGTCTTTTACTGCGTTGAGCCATAAAGAGGCTGATGAAAAGTGCGGCAAGAATGACGACGACCAAACCGGAAATCAAAAGAATGCTCTGGCTTCGCTGTTTTGTAGCTTCTAGTTCATGTTCTAAATTAATACGTTGTAAACGTTGAATCGATTCTTGTTTGAGTTGGTCGTCGTAAATGTATTTTGCAAACTGGGTCTTAACTTTTAGCTCTTGTTCGTACAGGCTGTCTTGCAAATAAACATAGCGATTTCGCAAATTGATATTTGTAGGTTCGAGCGGCATCAGAAATTGCAAGGCATCTGTCTCTGCTCGGGGAATTTTCAACTTTCGTGATAATTGAATGACCGAATCGAAATAGGTCTTGGCCATTTTCGGTCGTGTTTTGCTAAAGAACTCTCCTAGGTGAGTATAACTAGCTAAGAGCCCTCGACGGTCATTCTCCTCTTTACGAATTCGAACCGGTGTAAGAAACTCTTGTTGATTTACCTGTGCCCCTGAAAGCCACCGTGCGTAAGCTAGATTGTCTAACATACGGGCATGAAGTTTTTTATTTTTCAACCTTTCGGAGCTTTTTGAAATGGTATTTAAAAGTGATAAGGCCTCATCGTACTGTGCATTATCGATATAGGTGGCGGCAAGATTATTTTCATAGAGCAACTTCTCTTCGGTGCCGCTTGCCTCTGAGATAGCCTTGCCATAACAGTCGATAGCTTCTTCATAGTTTAAGAGTTTTCTATGATTAGTGGCCAAAGTATTGTAGCAGTGGGTGGTTAATGGGGGTTCTTTGAGAAATGTCAAGGCCTCTACCAATGTTTCTTTACTGCCAAAAAAATCGTTTTGATTTTTTTGTATGACTCCAATATTCATCAAGTTTTTGCCTGCTAAGCTACTGTCGTTCAATTTCAGGGCATAGTTTTTTGAAGCAGTGTAGTTTTCTATGGCTTTGCCGTAATCACGGGTGATTTGCTGATAGTAATAGGCAAGTAAATAGTAATGTTTGGCCAAAACCGTAGAGCTATTGATCTCTGTCTTGTGCAGTAGAAGTATATTACTATTGTTTAAAAGACTATCGTATTGCCCCAAATTTAAGTGTATATAGTTTTTGTAATAGAGCACTTCACCGAAGATTGAATCGTAAACTCTAGGGTTTAGTTTCGAATACGCATGTTGTATAGCGTCACTTCTATCTTCAAGGGAAAGTTCTTTGTTTTTTGCGCGTTGGTAGTAATACGATATGCTATCGCTTTCAATAGCCGTGTTCATAAGGTTACCTTCATCTCGAGGTTGACAAAAAATAAATAGGACGAATGAAACTACAAGTGCTATCTTTTTCAAGAGTGATGGAGATTATTAAACTGAAGTGGCATAATTGGTTAGCTGTGCCAAATTACTCAAAATTGTTTTTAATTTTTTAGATGGATTTATCGGTATCAAAAATAGAATAGAGCGTATTTAGTAAATCATCCAGCTTGTTCCCAAGTCATTTTTAAATAAGTCAGATCTTTTTTCATTTGTTTAAAGATTTCCTTTCTATCAATGGAAATTTTTGACATACCGTGTTCGGCTCCTCCTAGGTCATATTCGAGATGTAAGGAGACAGGCACTTGAATACCATATTTTTTTAGAAGTGTAAAGTACCGCTTGAAATCTACCATTCCTTCTCCGAGTGGTGTATTTATCGGTTTCCAAACACCGTTGACTTGGCCCCATTTGAAGTCTTTAATAGCTATGGTATTGATATGATTCTTGATGAGTTTTAGACCGAGTTCCCAACTGCTACCTCCTTCGACTACAGCATGTCTAATATCATATTGTGAACCTATGTGCCTCGAGGTAAAATCTTTAATAATTTGGTAGGTGTCCCAAATCGGGGCACCAACATATTTTCCTGCATGGTTTTGATACGAACCTTTAAGCCCTAACCGAGCATTAAATTTTTCTAGTTTAGAGAACCGATCGGTTAATTCTTTGATTTGTAGTGGTATGGGTTTTTCCTCCTCATATTTGAACCAGCCCATACGATAGTGTTTAAACCCGAGCTGGCTAGCTGTTTGCAACAGAGTTACATCAGTATCTCTTTGAGCGTCTAAAATATTTGTAGTCAGTAAGTCAGGCTGCAATCCCATATTTAACATGGCTTCAACTGCTTTCGGCAGTTTTTCGATAACCTGATCGGGTTGTACGTGTCCATGAGGTCTCACAGTAAGATCTAAACCGTCGAAGCCCATATCGGCAGCTGCCTCCGACATGTCGAAGTAATTTAGAAATTGTAAATGTTTTGAGAATAAATGAACTTTCAAATTACTTTTATTTGGCGATGCCAGTGGCAATGAATTTGCCATGGGCATTAAAGGAATACCAGCCGTCACCAAGCCTGATTTTTGTATAAAACCTCTGCGGGAGAATAACTTAGGGTCTTTGCTCATAGAATAAAAGTTTTTTGAAGTTAACTTTTTGTTATTGATTAATTATAATTATATTTGGTTATCCAAATTGGTTAACCAATTTTTATTTTTGATGAAAAAGAACAATCATATTGTAGTTTTAGTTGGAGTTTGTGGTACCGGAAAGAGTGTTATAGGTGAAAAGGTGGCCAATAGATTAGAGGTCCCATTTTTCGACGCAGATATATTATTCAAAGAAGAACTGCTCGAAGCTAAAAAAGATAGCGCTTCCATTTCTAATAATTGGTTGACCGCAATTACAGACCTAATCGATAAAGAATTCTATAAAAAGGGCTGTGTTGTTTCTTGTTCCATTTTAAAAAAGGAACAGCGGCTATTGCTGGCGAAGAATATCGGTCACGAAATTGATTGGGTATTTATGCGTGGCACGTATGAAGAGGTGAATCAGCGTTTAGAGAAAGGCCTGACTCAACCACTGACCGAATCATCCTTGGAGTCTGATTTTCAAGTTTTGGAAATACCTAAAAGAGCCCTTGCCGTAGATATATCTTCAACGCCACAGGAAATGGTAGATACCATTTTAAAGTATCTAGCGCGAAAATATGGTTGATTTATAGACCATGACAACTTAATCTATACTATGAGACAATTTTCTAGAACTTCTTTCTTCGCTTTTTTGATTGTTACTCTGTTTGCATCTGTAAATGGTCTCTCTCAAGAACACCCTAGCTTGATTTTAACCAAGGAAGGAGTTCGAAACATAAGGGCGGAATTAGGCAACATACCCCTCTTTGATGCTACATTGGAGCGTGAGAAAAAAGAAGTAGATGCAGAGATTGCTCAAGGCATAAATACGCCAATACCGAAAGATTACTCCGGAGGTTATACGCATGAAAAGCATAAAAAAAACTTTTTGATTGCTCAAAAAGCAGGAGTACTCTATCAAGTGCTTCAAGATGAGAAGTACGCCAAGTATATCAAAGAGATGCTTTTTCAGTATGAGGCCATGTACAAAGATTTGCCATTGCACCCTAAAACACGGTCTTATGCCAGAGGTAAGTTGTTCTGGCAATGCCTGAACGATTCCAATTGGTTGGTTTATATGAGTCAGGCTTACGATTGCATTTATAACTATCTGTCTAAAGAAGAGCGCAACACGCTCGAAAACAATCTTTTTAAACCTTTCGCAGACCACATTTCTGTAGATAGTCCGCAATTTTACCAAAGAGTCCATAACCATAGTACTTGGGGCAATGCAGCGGTGGGCATGATCGGTTTGGTAATGAACGATCAAGAATTAATTGATCGAGCTTTATATGGTATAAAAGATTTGAAACTAGATGCCAAGGCAAAAGACGATGATGGCGGGTTTTTAAATCAAGATGGAAAAGCCGGTTTTTTGGCGAATATAGAGGAACCCTTTTCTCCTGATGGATATTATAATGAAGGGCCATATTATCAGCGGTATGCCATGTACCCATTTCTCATCTTTGCCACGGGGCTTGAAAATGTAAAACCAGAACTGGAAATATTTAAGTTCAAGGATAGTGTTCTATTAAAATCGGTTACTGCACTTCTAAACCTTACAGATGCCGATGGTGAATTTTTTCCTCTAAATGATGGGCAAAAAGGCATGTCATATTACGCAAGAGAATTGGTTACGGCCGTAGATATTGCCTATCGTTACGGAAATCAAGATGCAAGTTTATTGTCCGTGGCACAAGAACAAGAAAGCGTATTGCTCGATGATTCTGGTTTAGCGGTTGCGCTGGGGGTAAAAAATGGAAAGGCAAAACCATTTGAAAAAAAATCGATCAATTTATCAGATGGCCCCGAGGGCAAACAAGGGGGGGTTGCTATCTTGAGAAGTAAGGATATTGAACTTGTATTTAAATATGCATCTCAAGGATCAAGCCATGGGCATTATGACAAGCTCTCATATTCTCTTTATGCAAAAGGAGAAGAAGTTATTCAAGATTATGGTCTTGCTAGATTCGTGAATATTGAACAAAAAGGAGGGGGCAATTACTTAAAAGAAAATAAAACATGGGCGAAACAGACCATAGCCCACAATACAATTACGCAAAACGAGGCTTCTCATTTTGATGGAAAATTTGAAATTGGTAGTAAATATCATTCCGAACTGTATTTCTTTGATGATTCAAAAGCGAACATAAAAATTGCAAGTGCGAAAGAAAAGAATGCATACCCAGGCACCCAAATGCATCGCACTATGGCCCTAATAACAGATGAAGATTTAGAACAACCGTACATGTTGGATTTGATGAGGGTAACTTCTAACAAGGTGAACAAATATGACTTCCCCTACTATTTCAAAGGTCAGGTAATACAAGCAAATTTTGAGTATCAAACACCTAAATCATTAGATGTATTAGGAAATAACCATGGCTATCAACATTTATTTGTAGAAGGGGCTGCGAAAGCTTCTGACGATAACAGTAAATTATCGTGGTTAAATGAGGGTGAATTTCATACCCTAACTTCAGTAACCCATGCTAATGATAATTTAATTTTTACAAGAATTGGAGCTAACGACCCTGAGTTCAATTTGAGACGCGATGCGGGTTTATTGTTAAGAAGAGAAAATACAAAAAATACCCTTTTCGCTTCAGTAATAGAAGCACACGGCAGCTACAGTCCCATTTCAGAATTGGCCATAAATTCTAATAGTAGCATAAAAAAAGTAGAGGTGCTCGTTGATACTGATGCTTATACTGCCATTCGAATAACTCTTGTAAACGATAAATCAAAATTATTTATCGTAGCAAACAATAATGGTTCAAAAGAAGAAAGCCATAAGTTGAAAATCAATAACAAGAATCATACATGGGTAGGTTCTTATTATTACAATTAATTAATCTTAATAAAATAGATCAACATGAATAGATTTAGTGAAAAATACATCATTACTAAAGAGATGGAATGGGAGGCCCTTGGGGGGGGAGTATCCAGAAAATTCTTGGGTTATGATAACCAGATTATGATGGTGAAAGTGAAATTCGAAAAAGGTGCATTGGGCACGCCACACCAGCATTTTCATACGCAAGCAACCTATTGTGTTGCGGGTAAATTTGAATTTGAAATTGATGGTGTAAAGCAAATCGTGGAAGCAGGAGATGGAGTATACATTGAACCTAATTTATTGCACAGTGCAGTCTGTTTGGAAGAAGGTATATTAATAGACACTTTTAGTCCTGTGAGAGAAGACTTTTTAAGTGGGGGAGAGGTATCTTATTTTGGAGATAAGTAATTAAAATACTGGTAAATTACCGGACGGACAATTTTTGTTCTGTAGCTTGAATATAGGTAAACTGAGAATATTATTAAGCGAATATTAATTTAGGTATTCATCTGTAGAAATAACTGTTAAGGGTATTTGATGAACAACAAAATATCAGGAAAGAACGTGATTGTCACTGCAGGTGCCCAAGGAATTGGCGAAGCTATCACTAAGCACTTTATTGATAGCGGGGCTAATGTAGCCATACACTATTTTTCAAGTAAAGATACTGCAAACCAATTAACGGAGTACGCTGCCGCCAAAGGGCAAAAAGCCATTGCTATAAGTGCTGATTTAACTAAAGAAGCAGATGCGAATGCAATAGTTCAACAAGCTGTGGATGCGTTTGGAGGTTTAGATATTTTGATCAATAATGCGGGATCACTTATTGCCCGCAAAAAACTTAATGAAATAGAACCGGAATTCTGGCACAGAGTTATGGATATTAACTTAACCTCTATGATGTATGTTACCAGAGCCGCCTCTACTCATCTATCAAAAAATGAGAACAGCAGTATTGTGAATTTAGCATCGCTCGCTGGGCGAAAAGGTGGTCATTCAGGTTCGCTTGCCTATTCTACCAGTAAGGGGGCTATATTAACATTTACTAGAGCACTTTCCTCTGAATTGGGTTCGGAAGGAATACGAGTGAATGCTGTCGCACCAGGTCTAATTTTAGGTACTTCATTTCACGACACGCACACTACAAAAGAGTCTGCTACTGCGACTGTTTCTGGTATTCCAATTCAACGGGCGGGCAATGCAGATGATGTGGCAAGGGCTGTTTTATACTTGGCATCTGAGTATAATGGCTTTATTACCGGAGCTACACTCGATATTAATGGCGGTGTATATAATATGTAGGCTTTTGAAGTAGCATAGGTTCTGATTAAGTAAGACGGATGCCGATTAAACCTTTCGAGAAATTTAAACTGTTGCAGGAAAGAGGCTTTATTACTTTCTACACATATTTGTGTCGTTTTCGAAACAGCTCTCATTATGGTGAATTTCGGTATCGAACTGTTGTTTTCTTAGATTTAAGCAAGCTGATTGTGAATTTACGAGGTTTGAGAATGTTAAAATTTTCAATTTGCTAAAAATACCTTAAAATTTATTTGAATTTAATTTTCTATTAAGATTTAATTAGTATATATTTGGTAAACCAAATTGGTTAACCAGTATGGAAAACCAATAAGGCGGACTCAAGAATGGTACTAACTAAACAATATTAAGATGGAATGCTAAATGCGAAAAATAAAAAAAGGACGGGTGCACGCCCATCCTTTTTAAAATGATTACTTCATTCTGAAGGGAAGTAATACTCTAAACATGTACATATTACTATAAACACATTTCCTGCAAAAATAGGGTTTTTCATTCAACTCAACTGAAAAAGTGTGGTTAGTAAATTGAAGATTTTGATGTGATTCTCAAATCACATTTATTCATCGGGCTTGAAACGAGCTTAGGTGATTTCGATTCAACAAACTTAATTTAACACAAATGAATTTAAAAACTAGATTAACACTAACGATGATGCTGTTGCTCAGCATATCATTATTTGCACAAGACGGTTATACATTGACCGGTACGGTAAACGACGAGACTAATGTACCGATACCGGGTGTCAATGTCGTTATTCAGAATACTACTACGGGTACTTCAACAGATTTTGATGGCAATTTTTCCATCAATGTAAATGCAGGGGATGTTTTAGAATTTTCTTCGTTGGGCTATTCGAGCAAGAGTATTACTATTGATAATCAGCAAACTCTCGATGTGATACTCGCAGAAGATGCAAGCCAGCTAGACGAGGTAGTTGTAGTGGGTTACGGATCTCAGAAAAAAAGCGATATTACAGGCTCTGTTTCTTCGGTAAAATCTGAAGAATTGACTGCATTTCCATTGGCAAGCGCCGAGCAAGCCCTTCAGGGCCGTGCGGCGGGGGTCGTTGTTCAGTCTAACAATGGTGGTGAACCCGGTGCTCCTATTGCAATTAAGGTAAGGGGTAACACATCTATTGGGGCAAATAGTGGTCCGCTCATTGTAGTTGATGGTTTTGTCGGCGCAACGATGCCGCAACCAAATGATATTGAATCTATAGAAGTCTTGAAGGATGCTTCGGCAACCGCAATTTACGGTTCTAGAGGTTCTGGTGGGGTTGTATTAGTGACTACCAAAAAAGGTAGAACCGGTAAAATTTCAGTAGAGGTCAATACCGCATATTCTATTCAAAATACGGCGAACAGGCTAGATTTGTTGAATGCAGATGAATTTGCCAGATATCAACAAATTATCAACCCTGCCTATGTTCAGGGGCCGGAAAACACCGATTGGCAAGATGTAATATACAACTCAGGTAGTACGGCCAATCACCAATTTTCTTTCTCAGGGGGTAGTGAGAACATAAATTTTTATGCCTCGGCAAACTACTTTAAACAAGATGGTATTGTAACCAACTCCGATTTTGAAAAATTAACTTTCTTGTCTAACATAGATGCACAAGTTACCGATAAGCTAAAATTGGGTATGAACCTTTTTGGTAGTAGAGGTACCAAAAATGGTGTGCTTACACAGTCTACGGGCGAAACTGCCAATGGTGGTGGTGATGATGTTATTTCACTTGCCTTTAGATTCACTCCGGATAGGGGTATATATGACGACGATGGTAATTTTACACAAAATTCTGTTGGAGATGGTGTAGAAAATCCATTTGCGGTGGCCAACGAATTGGTCAATGAAACTAAGACGGATAATTACAGAACCAACCTTTATGCGAATTACGATATATTAGACAACCTAAGCTTTAAAACTACCTTTGGTTATAGTACGGTTAACGAGACTGTAGGTGCTTTCAAGCCACAAACTTTTCAGCTTTCCACTGGTTTTGCAAGTTTGGCGAACAGAAGAAGTACCAACCTTTTGAGTGAAAATTATTTAACTTACAACGCAGAGTTAGGTAAGGGTAATTTAACTTTATTAGGAGGTTACTCTTATCAAAAGACAAATACGATACGATTTTCAGCACTAACTCAGGAACTGCTTTCCGACGACTTCCTTTTTTATAATTTAGCCGCTGGTCAAGTTCAAACCCGTAGGGTTACCTCATCAATTTCTGAATCTGAAATTCAATCTCAATTTGGTAGGTTGAATTATGATTACGGCGATAAATATTTATTGACCGCTACCGTAAGAAGAGATGGTGCATCGAACTTCGCCGAAAATGAGAAATATGCAATTTTCCCTTCTGGTGCTATTGGTTGGAAGATATCGAACGAAAACTTTTTGAAGGACAGTGAGACCATTTCCAACTTAAAATTAAGAGCTAGTTATGGGGTTACGGGTAATCAAGCGATATCTCCTTATCAATCATTGGCCGAACTGGCTGTTACTCCGGCAACGGCTATAGAGTCAGACCCAACTGTTTCAGTTTCTCAAGAAGCTAATCCAGATTTAAAATGGGAATCGTCATATCAGACTAATCTAGGTCTTGATTTAGGTCTGATCAATAATAGAATTGCACTTTCACTAGATTATTACAATATTGATACTAAAGATTTATTGCTCGAAACCGCAACATCTCCCGCCTATAGTGGGGCAGTAGATTTAGAGGTTTTCTCTAACGTAGGGGAGATTAATAATAAAGGTTTTGAAATTACTTTAAGTACCAGAAACGTAAGTAAAGAAAATTTCAGTTGGACGACCGATTTCAATCTTGCTACTAACAAAAATGAAGTTGTTAAACTTAATAACGGTGATATAATCGATAGTGCTGCTCCAGGTTATTTTGCAGGTAAAGACACTTATATTTTAAGAGAAGGTGAGGCTATCGGTCTTTTCTGGGGGCTTGAATATCAAGGAGTTTACCAAGGAGGTGATTTGCCTGCGGGTACGGCGCTTAAAGGTGGTTTTGCTGAAGCTGGCGACCCGTTGTTTACCGATGTAGACGGTAGTGGTGAAATTGATACGGGTGATCAAAAAATTATTGGAGACCCTAACCCTGACTTCACTTTTGGTTTCACAAATAATTTCAGATATAAAAACTTAGATTTAAATATCTTTTTTCAAGGCTCTCAGGGTGGTGAAATTATAAACCTTACCAACGTGCAGTTATTTAATGGTGATTCAAACTCGATTACAGATGTTTTCGATGCTTGGTCTCCCACTAATACAGATTCAAATATACCTTCCAATAAAATCAGGGATAGAGAAATATCTTCTCGATTCATTGAAGACGGTAGTTATGTAAGGCTTAAGAACATAGCTTTAGGCTATACTTTTCCTTCCGATATAATTGAGAAGATCGGAGTAGATAACCTTAGACTATCTATCAGTGCACAGAATTTGCTAACGTTTACAAAGTATACCGGTCTTGATCCCGAAGTAAGCTATTTCGGAAGTGGTGGTGGAGATACGGGATCCGCCAATGTTGTGCAGGGGCATGATTTCGGAAATTATCCAACAATCAAATCTGTCAACTTCGCACTCAGCTTAAAATTTTAATTGCAATTAAAAAGAAAACATCATGAAGACATACAAAATTTTAACCCTATTGTTGATGGGGGTCTCAATCATAGGATGCTCAGATTTAGAAGAAGACCCGATTACGGAATTAAGTCCCTCTAGCTATTTCAACTCTTTAAGCTTAGAACAGGTAGAAGGCTTTACGAGCGGTGCATATGCACATATGGTACATAGAAACTTTATGTCTAGGGAAATGACACAGGCTCTTATGTTCCGTAGCGACATGATGGCCATAGGTAGAACCGGGGCTCAAGAGCGAATTGATCATGACAATTTCACCGTTCAAGCCGATAATGGCTTAATTGCAGGCGGTAGTAATGTTTATTGGCCAAAGGTTTATCAAATTATCGGTGCTGCCAATGAGGCCGTAGCCGCAGGTAAATTATTGACCGAAGGCGACGAAACGGAAAAGAATGAGGTTATTGCTAGAGCGCGTTTTGCCAGGGCATTCGCTTATTTTCATTTGGTAAGACAATTTGGCGACATTCCTTACTTAGACGATACCACTGTATTGTCTGAAGCGGTTGTTGCACCTAGAACCCCTGCGGCTACCGTTTATGAAAATATCATAGCAGATTTAGAATTTGCAAAAGAAAATCTGCCCAATACCCAACCTTCCAGGGCCATACCTGCGAAGTCGGCTGCTAGCGCCTATTTGGCCTTGGTATACCTAACTTTAGAGGAGTGGCAGAATTCTTATGATGAAGCTAAAGAGATTATTGATAATGAGGGCACCTATAATTTAGGCTTAGAGCCAGATTTTCAAGATTTGTATGATGCTATTAAAATCGATGAATCTTTAGAGCCGATTTTTGTTCTGGATTATACCGGTACATCAGATGGAGATCAAGGTAGAGACTATCAAGCGGCATTCACGGGTATTCGATCTGATGAACAGTATGATATGGGCGGTGGCTGGTCTGTAGAGGTGCCTGCTCTTAAAGTGTATACCACTTGGGATCATAAAGATTATAGAAGAGCGGTTACTTTTGATTCTACTGCCGTACACAATGGTGTGGTTGTACCCTATACCATATTCACCGATGGAGATGGTACTGCTGTAAACCGACCTCATGTTGCCAAATATACCCGAATGGCAAGTAAATTACCTCAACAAGATGGTAATGGTAGATCATCACATTCTAATTATATGATGATGCGCTATGCCGAGGTTTTAATGATAGGGGCTGAAGCGGCAAACGAATTGGGCAATATGGCTGATGCCGAAGCTTGGGCCAATCGAGTAATGGCTAGGGCTAGAGCTGGTGGAATTTCCAATGGAAATACGCCAAGTGAATTTCCTGAAGATTTTGTTGGCTTGTCTCAAGATCAGTTTAGAACTAGAATTTTAGATGAGCGTAGGTTAGAATTTGCTTATGAGATGAAGAGATGGTATGATATTGCCAGAAGAAAATTAGGTGATGAAGTGTTCGGCCCTAATGGTTTAGAATCAGAGGTGTCTACAGAATCTGGAGTCGGTCCAGGTCCGAAGTCTTTTGACCCGGCGAAAGATTACCTATTTCCGATTCCTCAATCTGAGATAATCATAAACCCGAATTTAACACAGAATCCTGGTTATTAGGTTCTATAGAGAGTTTATGGTTTTTGATAATTATTTGAGTAGAAATAATAGTAAAATACGTGATGCAAAGAGAAGTTGTTTGAGTTAGTTTTTTTGGAAGAGGTCTACCGATTTTCAAAAGATCGGTAGATTTTCTAAATCCTTAAAAAATAGGCTGAAAATTTGCGATGTATTAATTGAATAATACTTTTTTAGCTAGGTGTTTTTTTATAATTTTAACAAACCAAACTGGTTAACCAATTTCTGAATTTAATTTGGCATTTATGAAATTAGAATTATTGACAAAGAATGAGAACAGGGAAATTCAAAACGATATTATTTCCAAAATTCGTGATTTGATCAATTATAAGAATCTAGAACCGGGAGACAAACTTCCAGCAGAACGGGTTCTAGCCGAAAAATTCGAAGTAAGTAGAAGTAATGTTCGCTCAGCTCTACAGAAATTGGAGTTTTACGGTATTCTATATAGTAAGCCCCAAAGTGGCACCTTTATCGCTGAGATTGGCCAAATTGCCATGAACGGTATGATCGAAGATATTTTGGGTCTGGCAGAGCAAGACTTTAAATCGTTGGTAGAGACCAGAATTTTACTTGAGCTTAAAATTGTAAAAATGGCGGCTTTACGTCGTACCGAGGAAGATTTACAAAGAATCAAAGAAACCTTGGATGCCTATAAGATTAAAATGGTTAGTGGTGAAGCCTGTGTAGAGGAAGATTTATTGTTTCACTTGGCGATTGCCTCGGCATGTAAGAACAGTACTATGAATGCGCTGATGTTGCTGATTACCCCAGAAATTATTGTGGCTTATGAAGAGGATAAGGTATGTCAAGGCGATGTGGCCCTGGCTCAAATAAGAAAACACGAAGATATTTACAATGCTATAAGGGACCAAAACCCACAAATGGCCAAAGAAAAAATGAAGTCTCATTTCACTAAGTTGTACGATTACATTTATGGTGAGAATAGAAATGTTGTGAATAAAGGATAGAAGTGCACGGTCTGTCTTTTACGAATATTTAACTGAAGGGAAATAATACTTAAATCTTATCTGACCGTGGCGATGCTTGTCTCATAGGTGTTGCCGTTCCATACGAAAAAGCATTTGAGTAATTGATTTAACGGGCTTTGCCCGTAGAACACTCCATATACGGGGCAAGGCGACTATTGTCTTGATTATAGCACAAAGAATTAATATAAAAGGTTCAAAATGAAGGTTAAAGGACTTAGATGGTACGTTATTGCCCTAATATGTTTGGCAACGGTCATTAATTATATAGATCGTACCGCATTCGGTGTTATGTGGCCCGAAATGGGCAAAGATTTGGGTATGGATGAGGGAGACTACGCCATCATGCTAAACGTCTTCATGATTACCTATGCGGCCGGTAAGTTTCTATCGGGTAAGCTGTACGATATGATAGGTACGCGTATGGGTTTTGTCGTTTCGATAGTGGTATGGTCGGTGGCGTCGGTACTACATGCTTTTGCTAGAGGTCTTGTTTCGTTAACGCTTTTTAGGGCTATGTTGGGTCTGGGAGAAGCGGGTAACTGGCCAGGAGCGGTAAAAAGTAATGGGGAATGGTTTCCGGTCAAGCAAAGGGCTATCGCCCAAGGTATTTTTAATGCGGGCGCATCATTGGGTAGTGTTATCGCACCTGTTTTGATTGCCTATTTATACAGTCACTTCGGGTGGCGCTCCACCTTTATAATTATTGGTGCTATCGGTTTGCTTTGGGTAATTCCGTGGTTGTTCATTAATAAAGCAAAACCAGAAAGGCATCCATGGATAACGGAAGAAGAGCAGAAATTGATCCTTGCAGATAAAATAGTCTTGGATCCAACAATCGAAGATAAAGAGAAAGGGCTTTCCGTAGCAAAAATTTTGAGTTACAAAGAATCGTGGGGCGTACTCATGTCCCGCTTTTTTATAGAACCGATATGGTGGCTTTTTGTGGGGTGGATGCCACTTTACCTAAACTCTAAATTCGGTTTTAGTATAGAAGAAATCGGATCTACAATTTGGATATCGTACTTGGGCGGTATGGCAGGTAGTATCATCGGTGGTTGGTACAGCGGTAAATTAATGGAGACAAAAACAGTAGATGCTGCAAGAAAGATTACGATAACCATTGGCGGGGCATTGATTTTCTCAGGCTTACTGGGAATAATTTTCTTGGTGACCGAAAATAACCCAATGACTTTTATCTATATCGTCGCCATCGTGCTGTTTGGCTTCCAATTTGCCATCGGCAATATTCAGACGATTTCAAGTGACCTCTTTCGTGGGCCATCGGTAGGCACATTGGCGGGCTTGGCCGGTACGGTCGCTGCCGTCTCTGTTATCATTATGAATTCATTGATTCCAATGATAGCATCCGTATCGTACACTCCGGCATTTATTGTGATTGCAGTATTGTCTCCATTGGCGGTGTTGTCGATTTACGCTTTAATTAAAAGAATACGACCAGTAGAAATTGAATCAGTATAAATAAGATAATAAACATTAATAATAGTAAGATGAAAGCAAAAGTAGCAGTGATAACAGGAGCGACCGGTGGTATTGGGTTTGCCGTAGCGAAAAGATTAGGAAAAGATGGGTACACCGTTATTCTTAATGGCATAGATGATAAAGCAGGTGCGGAGAGAGTAAAAGAACTTACTGATGCAGGTATAACTGCCGAATATTATGGTTTTGATGTTACCAATGAAGAAGCCGTTACCAAGAATATAAAGGCAATCGGCGAGAAATATGGTAAAATAGATACCCTTGTTAACAATGCAGGTGGTCTAGGAGGAAGATCAAGATTCGAGGAAATGACTACCGAATTTTATCGATCCGTAATGGCATTAAACCTCGACTCGACATTTTTTGCGTCAAGAGCGGCAATTCCTTTCCTTAAAAAGGGAGAAGATGCCTCTATCATCAATTATACTTCAAACGCAGCTTGGACAGCCGGTGGGCCTGGAGCAGGAATCTATGGAACATCTAAAGCCGGTGTTCATACCATTACCAAAGCTTTGGCAAAAGATTTGGCGGAGTACGGTATTAGGGTAAATGCGGTATCTCCCGGTACGATTGACACCCCTTTTCACGCTCAGATCAAAGCGACGAAACCAGAAGTTTTCGCTTCTTGGGCAAATAGCATCATGCTAGGCAGATTAGGTCAACCCGAAGATGTAGCCGGTGTGGTATCTTTTTTAGCGAGTAGCGATGCAAAGTTTATTACAGCTGAAACTATTCAGATTGGCGGAGGTCAAGCTTTAGGTATCTAAATAGTACCAACTAACGAACAATAATAGAGCAATACCATTTGAAATGAAAAAAGTAGTAACCTTCGGTGAGATAATGTTGAGGTTGGCTCCTCAGGGATTTTTAAGATTTTCTCAGTCCAATTCTTTTGATGTTATATATGGAGGAGGAGAGTCGAATGTAGCCGTATCGCTTGCCAATTATGGTGTTCCCGTAGATTTTGTGACGCGTTTGCCAAAGAATGATATTGGCGAATGTGCCATGATGGAAATGCGAAAAAGAGGCGTAGGTGTCGATAAGATTATCTATGGAGGCGACCGTCTAGGAATATATTTCTTGGAGACCGGGGCCGTTTCGAGAGGAAGTAAAGTAGTCTATGACAGAGCCCATTCCGCAATGGCGGAAATTGAAAAGGGAATGGTCGATTGGGACAATGTTTTTGAGGGAGTTGAGTGGTTTCACTGGACGGGTATTACGCCTGCCATTTCACAAGGTGCGGCAGATGCTTGTCTTGAAGCCGTAAAAGCTGCCAGCGAGAGAGGAATCACAATTTCTACGGACTTGAACTATCGAGCCAAACTTTGGAATTATGGTGGTGACCGAGAAGCGATTATGACCGAGCTTACAGCATATTGCGATATTGTTTTGGGTAATGAAGAAGATGCTGAAAAGCATTTTGGCATTCATCCCGAAGGTCTAGATGTTCATAAACATGGTCACGATGTAAAAGCGGAGGCTTTTCTTTCGGTGTGTAAACAGATGATGAAGAAATTCCCGAAGGCCAAAAAAGTGATCACAACGTTGAGAGGTTCTATTAGTGCCTCTCATAATACCTGGGCCGGTGTGCTATACGATGGTGAGAACATGTACGAATCTCCCCAATATCAGATAACAGATATCGTTGACCGTGTAGGGGGAGGCGACTCGTTTATGGGCGGATTGATTTATGGGTTGTTGAAGTATCCTGAAGACGATCAGAATGCTTTAAACTTCGCAGTGGCCGCCTCGTGCCTTAAGCATACCATTAAAGGTGACGCCAACTTGGCTACAGTAGCTGAGGTTGAAAAGTTAATGAGTGGAGATGCCTCTGGAAGGGTAGCGAGATAAAACGCCATGAGTTCGAAAAAATCTATATTAATTTTCTGTGGTGGGGGCCCAGCCCCCGGTATCAACGCGGTTATAAGTACCGTAGCCAAAATTTTTTTAAAAGACGGTTATCGTGTACTGGGTCTACATGAAGGTTTTAAGGGTATTTTTTCAGAAGAACCACAAATTAAAGAGTTCGATTTCGCTCATGCGGATCGTATTTTTAGTCGCGGGGGCTCTACTTTGATTATGAGCCGCTTTAAGCCTAAGAACGAAAAGTTGAATACTCGTTTGTTCTTAGATAATAATGTCAAGTTAATGGTAAGTATCGGTGGCGATGATACTGCTTCTTCAGCCAATAGAATTACGGCCTATCTAGCTAAAGAGAATATTGCCATAGCAAATATTCATGTTCCCAAAACTATCGATAATGACCTTCCGTTACCAGATAGAAACCCCACGTTCGGTTTTCATTCGGCAAAAGATGAAGGGGTGCGCATAGGCAATACTACGTATGAAGATGCCCGAACCAGTAATAACTGGTTCGTTATGTCTACTATGGGTAGATCGGCGGGCCATTTGGCATTCGGTATCGCCACTAGTTGTCATTTTCCAATGATGGTTATACCTGAGATGTTTGACAAGACCAATATTACTTTCGACAAGGTAGTTCGTTTGATTATCTCGTCGATGGTAAAACGAAAAATTGAGAATGTCAAATACGGTGTTGCCTTGGTCAGTGAAGGGGTGTTTCATATTATGCCGAAATCGGAACTTGATAATTGTGGTATCAATTTTACCTATGATGATCATGGTCACCCAGAATTGGGTAATGTGAGCAAGTCACATATTTTTAATGTACTGGTTCAGGCACGTTTAAAAGAATTGGGTATAACGATTAAAAGTAGACCGGTCGAATTGGGTTATGAATTGCGTTGTTGCCGGCCCATCGGTTTTGATCTGACCTTATGTACCCTGCTCGGTATCGGGGTCAAGAAATTATTTGATGAGGGGTTAAGTGGATGTATAGTAACCGCGAATTCACGTGGAGAGGTAACCCCACTTTTCTTGACCGATCTTCAAAATGAAGAAGGTAAAATTGAACCTAGATTAGTAGATATCAATTCGGAATTTGCTAGACTCTGCTTTCAAAATTTGAATTACTTGACCGAATCGGACTATGACCGTGCAAAAGCATATCTAGACCATCCTGAGAAATATGATTTTAATAAGATTTTAAATAGAGCGTAGCTGATTATGGCACAATATTCAAGAATTGAAGTAGTAAATTCGATGAAAGATACAGGCATGGTGCCTCTCTTTTACCATCCTGATATAGCATTGGGAAAGAAGGTGCTTAAAGCCTGTTTTGATGGCGGTGCACGATTAATGGAATTTACGGCCAGAGGTGATTTTGCTTATGAGGTATTTTTGGAACTGAACAAATACGCAGTAAAAGAACTTCCGGGTATGATTATGGGTGTAGGTTCGATAACCGATGCAGGTGCAGCTTCAATGTTCATGCAGATGGGCGCAAACTTCATTGTAACCCCATCTTTAAGGGAAGATATCGCTAAGGTCTGCAATCGTAGAAAAGTATTATGGTCACCTGGCTGTGGATCTCTCACTGAAATTAATGCTGCCGAAGAGCTCGGTTGTGAAGTGGTGAAACTTTTTCCTGGTTCTACCTACGGTCCCGGATTTGTAAAAGCAATAAAAGGTCCACAACCATGGACAAGCATTATGCCGACCGGTGGGGTAAGCACTGATGAAGAAAATTTAAAAGGTTGGTTCGATGCAGGCGTTACCTGTGTTGGAATGGGGTCTAAACTCATCTCCAAAGAAATTCTGAATGCACAAGACTTTAATGGTTTAAAAGTGCTTGTTGAAAGTACTTTGAATACCATTCAAAAAATAAAGTAGAACTCGATTAAAACTCTTAAGAAATGAGAATTCAAAATAAATTTATGGCTCTAGCAATTTTTCTGCTATTGTTTTCATGTGGTGAAAAATCGGCATCTACAGGGGTTTTAGTCAAAAATAGCGATGAGCTAAGGCAGGCATTAAGTGAAGTAGGGCCTGGTAGCGAAATCGTTATAGCTGATGGAATTTATAAGGATGTTCAAATGAAGTTGTACGGTTTGGGTACAGAGAACAAGCCTATAACCTTACGGGCCGAAACACCGGGAAAAGTCTTTTTTGAAGGGCAGTCAAATCTTCACTTAGGGGGTGAATATCTAGTTGTCAACGGACTTTATTTTCGAAATGGATATTCGCCGGAAAAAGGTATTATCCGATTTAAAATTGGCAAAGACAGTATAGCGAATAACTCTAGGGTGACGAGTTGTGTTATTGATGGCTTTACTCGACCAAATAGATGGGAAAATGATAGGTGGGTCGAGTTTTATGGAAAACACAATCAGCTCGACCATAGTTATATTGCAGGTAAATCAAATGATGGGGTTACATTAATGGTCTATCACACCGGTAATGAAAACACGAACAATCATCATCAAATTGTAAATAATTATTTTGGCCCAAGACCAAGAAAGGGCGGTCCAAGAGCGGAGACGTTAAGAACAGGCGGTAGTGAAACCTCAATGACGCCAGGTTACGTGAACGTTTCCAATAATTTTTTTGAGGCCTGTAATGGGGAGGTAGAGATTATTTCAGATAAGACGAATTTTAACTCGTTTACCAATAACATATTTTATAAATGTGAAGGCTCACTGGTACTTAGACATGCCGATTATGCCACTGTAGATGGTAATATTTTCATCGGTGGCGATGATTCTAACTTCTATGGCGGTATTAGGTTGGTCAATACCGGGCATTGGATCACCAATAACTATTTCTATAAAATCAGGGGCGAAGAGTTCAGAAGTCCGCTGGCTGTTATGAACGGTATCCCGAAATCATCATTAAATCGATACAAGCAAGTTACAGATGCGGTAGTTGCGTATAATACTTGGGTCGACTGTTTATCACCTTGGCAAATTGGGGTTGGGCAAAACAAGGCGAGTGCCGATGTGCTTCCCGCAAGTGAAATTCGTTCGGCCCCTCCAATTCGCACCACCATAGCCAATAACTTTATTTACAATACCAAAGCAGATAAGTCGCCAGTAGTAAATCATGATGATATTAATGGTGTTCTTTTCGAAAATAATATTCTTGATAATTATGGCAGTGCATTTAATCAATTTGAATCTTTACAGAATGAAAAGGTCAAAGTGAAGCAGGTAAACGAATGGTTGTTCGTTCCTGAAGAGGGGCAAGACGATATACTCGCCGAAGTATTCGATGGTTATGATTTTAAAAGAATAGAAAAAGATCTTTTTGGTTCATCAAGAGGTGATAAAAATAGAGTGGGGGCGATAGCTGATTTGTCCAGGGCCAATAACTATGAAATTGATAGAACTAAGTATGGCCCAGAATGGTTTTCTCCCGATAAAGAGGCTTCCGAACCGAATATATTGAGTGCTACATCGGCAGAGGGTGAACTGCAAAATACTATTGCTCAGGCTAAAGATGGAGATGTTGTTGAACTTTCTGATGAGGTTTATACTTTGAAAACTTCCCTTAAAATTGACAAAAACATCACCATTCGCAGTAAGTCAAATGATAAGGTGCAACTAGTATATGAGGGAAAAGAAAATACAGCTGCCTTCCAAATGAATCCAAAAGGAGTGTTGCATATGAATAATGTTACTCTTACGGGGCAAGAGAATCAATTGGCTTTTGCCCCACTGGAGAAAAATATGTCATCTGCATATAATTTATACATCGAAAACTGTGTCATTGAAGATTTTGAATATGTATTGAAAGCGACTACGGGTTCCTTCGCCGATTCCCTTGATTTCAAAAACTCTTTAATTCAAAATTGTAAAAACGGATTTGTTCTCGCAGCTGAAGAAAAAGGCAACTATAATGCTGAGATGGTAACTTTCGATTCTTGCGAGTTTAAAAATGTAGACCAAAATGTAATTCATTTCTACCGCGGCGGGTATGACGAGTCTACTATTGGTGGTTACTTAACAGTGAAAAACTCAACATTCACGGCTTGTGGAAGTAGCGATAAAAGTTCTACATTGATTAAAACACCAGGTATTATAAATGTGAATTTAGAGGATAATACTTTTCAAAACAACCAAGTGAAATTAGTGGCGTTGTTATGGGGTGCCAAAAACAATACCCATTCCGGTAATGAAATTTCAAACTCAGGAAAAATTGAAGTGCAACAGAATATTGAGTTGAAATTGTTGTATTAACGATATCAAAAAGTTTAAACCATGAACAGTTTTCAAATTTTTAGAAATTACTTCATTAGTCTATGTTTTGTATTTGCGGTTCTTTTTTCATCCTGCAACAGTTCACCTGAAATAGTCGTTCAAGATATGAATATGGTAATGCCAGATGGAGAGTCCGTTTTTACAGAAGAGTTGCTGAAGGGTGAAATAGCCGAAACGAAAATTGAGCATATTGCCTATCAGGGGCCGATGACAAAAACAATCAGTCTAACAGATGAAAATGTGACGATGTTTTTGTTTATGACCGGCAACGCAACTATAAAAACAGATACAATAATTCAAGATGTTGCACCTGAATCTATTGCCATACCCATGAACGGAAGTAATAGTATTAAAATACAAGTGCCAGAGAACGAACAACTACATTTTTTACAGTTTACCAAGAAGTTGTCGAAACAAGACCTAGAAGATTTGAAGAATTTTCCGGAGAAGAACAAATATGACCTCTTCTACACAAGATTCGTAGATTGCGAACCATATACCGAAAAAATAAAGAGTCCTAACACAACTAGTAGAACGGTGCTTCCGGCTGATATTGTTCCTAGGGTTTCATTGGGTACGGTCGAGGCCATGGGGCCGGATAAAGTTGGTGCTCATGAGCACCCGATGCTAGACCAACTTTTCTTAGGGCTTTCAGAAAATGATATTATCGTGCATGCAGATGATGCCTCAACAGAATTAAAGCAATACTCGTTGTTACATATTCCTATTGGCTCCAGCCATGGTGTTACAGTGCATGATAATAAGAGAATGAATTATATGTGGATGGATTTTTTCTTGACAAAAGAAGGTCAAGAATGGCTTAAGACACATAAGCCTACCAGTACCGATGATAAAAAATAGTGCTTATTCGATCTTGAGAATTTGCCCTCACTTTTGTAAAGGAATTAAAACTGAAAGCTAGGATGCCTAAAAAGCTAATCACGTTTGGGGAGGTAATGATGCGATTATCCCCACCGGGCTATTCTAAATTTGCCCAAGCAACATCTTTAGAACTCGTCTATGGTGGCGGTGAAGCGAACGTAGCCATTTCGTGTGCTTATTTGGGCATGAAAGCGTCCCATGTGACGCGTTTTCCGAACAATGCTTTGGGTAAGGCGGCTACCCAGTTCTTACGTAAGCACTGGTTAAGTACCGAACATGTGATTTATGGCGGCAACATGCTGGGGAAGTACTTTTTGGAAAAAGGAGCGGCGCATCGATCAAGTGAGGTAATCTATGAAAGGGAGGGCTCCGCTTTTTCACTAATAGAACCTTCTATGATAGATTGGCAGAAGGCTCTTAAAGGTGCAGACTGGTTTCATTGGACAGGCATTACCCCTGCTATTTCTGAGGGAGCGGCAAAATGCTGCTTAGAGGCTATCAAAACTGCCAACAAAATGGGCGTTAAGGTTTCAGGTGATATTAATTCTCGTGATAATATGTGGAAATATGGTAAGACCATGCAAGAGGTGATGCCGGAATTGGTTCAAAACTGTGATGTGGTAATTACGAGTAGCCGAGGAATACACGAAATGTTCGGGGTAGCGGCCCCGGAGGATAAGTTTAGGGAGGCTTCCAAAAAACTAATGGACAAATTTCCGAAGATTAAGAAAGTAGTGGGTAAAACCAGAAAATCTATCAGTGCTTCACATCAGCAAATACAGGGTAAAATGTGGAATGGAGAGGAGTATATTAAAACGGAAATCCTGAATATTACCCCCGTCATTGATCGTGTCGGTACCGGTGACGCTTTCGCTTCTGGTCTCATTTACGGTTTGCTACACTACGATAACGACCTTCAAGCCCTGAATTTTGCTTCAGCAGCCTGTGCCTTAAAACATACCGTTCCCGGTGATGTCAATATGGTATCTTTAGAAAATGTGACCAGTTTAATGGAAGGTGATACCTCGGGAGCCATTAAAAGGTGATAGATGATGTGTTCAGGAGAATAATAGGCTTGAGGTAGAGTTAATATTGAACAGAATGTAATTGCCCAATCAAATTTTAACGAACCTGTATAACAACAATGAGGTCATCAATCGTTTTGGCAATCACCTTAGGGCTAATATTCCTTTTTATTGATACGTAAGCATGATTTTTGTTGGTTTTCTTCTTGCCTGAATGCCATTGGTTACTACCATCTTTTTTTATTGAAACGTAGCCATTTGTATTTACGTCGAAAATAGATGATGATATTTTTTTATCTAATAGCATAACGGCAACTTGATCCCAAGCGGGTCTTCCAGCAAAATTATTGAAAAGCTCATAACTTCTATATATCGGGTTGTGCACGTCGATATTATCTTTGAGATAATTGCCACCGGTAAGTATTTGGTTACCGACTTCCCAACCGCAGAAAACAACTTCCTTCTTCCAGTTAGCGATACAATAGATTGTAGATTCCGGATCAGGTCGATAAAAATTGGCTTCTTTTCCTTGGGGATAAGTACCTCCCATACATAGCCATTTTTTGACTTTTTGATAGATCAATTGTTCTCCGTCAAGCGGAGATATGTCATCACCTTTCGATTGCAAGAGGTTTTGTAGGCTGGTTAAATGGCCTATCGTAACTATAACTACAGAACTGTCATTGCTTTCCGATAAAAGTTTCCGATAGAGTTTTGACGATTCTTGTATTTCTTCGGATGAGCTTATACGATGTGAAAATTCAATACTTACTTGCTTCGTATATTTTGAGAAATTGCTGGTATCTTTTTGTTTTTTAAGATAACCGATAGGGGTATTTGGTGAACCGTAGTATGTATTGATCGCAGAAACGGCTTTATAGGAGTATGAATCGTCACTGGTAACAACAACCCCTATTAAATCAATTTTTCCAGCGGCCTGATAAGAGTGCAACATGCCCAAAGCCTGAACGTCATCAACGTCAGAGTCAAAATCAGTATCAAGAATGACCTTTGTTTGTGATGAGCAAAGGTTAAATACGCCGAACACCAAACACCATAAATATAATTTTCTATTCCGTATTATCTTTTTTAAAACATTATAGGTCATATTACCTTTTATAGTCAAAAGAGATATAATCGGCATGACCGATGTTGTTCAGTTTCTTATCAGGGTTTTTGTATAGCAAATAGATGGTCGCATTTGCCTTTGTCGGTTTTACCTCAATCTCAAAATAGGCTGTTTTTTCCGGTCCAAAATACTTAATACGTTGTTTGCCAATAATTGGTCCATCCAATGCGTCTTGCCGAATTTCTAAGGTTCCTTGAAAATCGTAGTCGGAATTAAAGAACGTAGCATACTTCAAATGCTTAAGATTTTCGAGGTCTATATTGTCGAATCGCAAATATGAATCATGAATCATGCCGCCAACAACCCTTGAATAGTTTGTGCGCCAGCTGTTAATGCCTTCACTTATTTCGTTGGCATCTTCTGCTTGTATTTTTTGACTGTTAAATACAAATTGTTCGTTCGCAGTCAATTCTGACTCCGGTTGCTGGGGGTTGCCGTTATCTCGATAAGAAGCCATTAAGATATAAGTGCCTTCGCTTTCAGCCGATAAGTGCTTATCAAAGGTGAGTGTGCCTTCTAACGGCAGATAGTTTTGTTTTTTCTCATCAGACGGTTTCAGCGAGAGGATATAATCAACCATTTGGGTAACCTCTTCAACACTCAATTGTGGATGGGCGGACATCGCCCCTTCACCCCAAACACCGCCACCTCCTTTGATAATTTTAGAAACCAAATAACCCGTATCTTCTGAGCCATATTTTTTGGCAATTTCGGTATAGCTAGGGCCATTTACTTTTTCGTTAATGGCGTGGCAAGCCTTACAATCTGTGCCATCTATAGCCTTTTTTCCTTCAGGGTCAGTGCTGCGTTGATGCCCTATGGTAGCTTTTACTATGTCTTTACCTTCTGGTATATAGTCGAAAGTAACCTTTACGTCAGCAGCGCTTATTGAATTATCCGATGTAGCACCGTCTTGTTTGTCGCTTACTGAAATTTTATAATTTATTTTCTTTCCATCCCAATAAATAGAATCATTGTTTTCTATTTGTAAGTTTAGCTCTGGCGGATCGTTGCCGACCATAATCTTGGTGTTCGCAGATGCGGTATTGCCCTCACTATCCGTTACATTCATTCTAACATTGTAGATACCTTCTTTTTCGAAGGTAAATTCAGGATTCATTTTGGCAGATTGAACTTTATTACTATCAAAATACCATTCATAGGTTAAATCATCGTTGTCATAATCTAATGATTGTTCTCCCGAAAATTGAACCTTAAGTGGCGCGGCACCGACAGCTTTATCGTTCGCTAATCGGGCTATCGGTTTTCTATTTCCGGGTAAATAGGAAATACTACTTAGGCGCGCATCTAAATTTTGAGAGTTCCACTTTTGGCCGTATTCTAAAACGTACATTTTTCCATCAGAACCGAAAATCATATCCATAGGGTGTGAAAACTCGGTGTTTGGCATAAAGGCATCGGCTTTTACGTAATCTTGGTTCTCATCTAAAGTGATGACGTAAATCCAATCTCGCATCCACTCATACAAAAACAATTTGTTTTCAAAATATTCGGGAAACCCATTTTCAGCATTTGGGTAGTCAGAAGCGTGATATACCGGGCCGGCCATGGGGTTGATGCCTCCGGCACCCATCCAAGGAAATTCTTCTGAGCGGTAATACGTCATCGGAATCATCGAAGGTTGCGCTGGTGGTAGCTTCTGTAATCCCGTGTTATTCGGTGAGTCATTGATCAGGTTATTCGGGTCGAATTTGTCACCTGAAGTGTTAGTCGTAAAATTATAATCGTTATAAGGTTCATTATACCCTCTCGTATAAGGCCAGCCCCAAAAACCAGCTTTTCGTGCTTGATCGTATTCACCCATACCACTGGGCCCACGATTGGGGTCGGCTTTACCGGCATCTGGGCCAATGTCTCCCCAATATAAATATCCGGTTTTACTGTCTATGGAATGTCTAAACGGATTTCGGTTGCCCATCACATAAATTTCTGGACGGGTCTTTTCTGTGCCTTCGGGAAAAAGGTTTCCCTCGGGAATTGAGTAGGTGCCATCATCTTCCGGTTTTATTCGAAGTATTTTTCCACGAAGGTCATTGGTGTTGGCCGCTGATTTTTGAGCGTCCCAATCTGTGCGACCCTCACGCTCATCGATCGGGGCAAAGCCCGAAGATTCAAATGGGTTGGTATTATCGCCAACGGTAATGAATAAATTTCCGTTTGGTCCGAATTCAAGGGCCCCGCCACTGTGGCAGCATTGGCGATTTGTTGGTATTTCCAACAAAATCTTTTCAGAATCTAAATTGAGCTCTTTGTTACTCAATGTAAAACGAGATACTCGTTGTGTTGAAACCTCGCTGGGTGCGGTGTAAAAGAGATAGATCCAATTGTTCTTGGTAAAGTTTGGGTCTACGGCAATGCCTAAAAGCCCATCTTCGTTACCGTAAAAAAGGTCGAGTTGCGCAAGGGTCTCCGTTTTTTCCGTTTCGAAATCATAGAGTTTGACGGCACCCCTTCGCTCAATGAACAGAATACCCTGGCCAGGTAGCTCATCAAGTTCCATGGGTTCGTTTAGGTTAAAATCTAATACTTTTTTTGCAAAACGGTCTTCTGGCGGTACTCTTTGTGTTTTGGCTTTCTTATAATCAATTTGGCCATCACCAATTGTATATTTTATGCCACCTAGTAGATGTGCTAAAAATTTAGGGTTTTCATAGGTTTCTTCGGTATGGCCCAACTCGGTATAAAAAGAACGGCCACCATCGTATTCGTGATACCATGCAATAGGATGGTTGTCGCCATTGGTGCCACCTTCATAACTATTTTCGTCAACTTTAAGAACAACATTTATATCAGGATTGATTTTCGTGAAGTTGTACCACTCATCACTTTTGCTCCAGATAGAGTCGGTAAATGTTTTTGTAGATGGGTGGTCGCCATCGGTTACTTGAAGTTTGGCTTCTTGTATTTTTGGGTGACCGTCAAAAATGGCCCCTACTAACTTATTGTACCAAGGCCAATCATATTCAGTATCGGTTGCCGCGTGTACACCAACAAAACCTCCGCCTGCTTGAATGTATCTTTCAAAATCGGCTTGTTGTACATCGTTCAGTATATCTCTTGTGGTGTTTAGAAAAATAACAGTGGCATAGTTCTGAAGCGAATCTTCCACGATGTAGTTGGCATTTTCCGTAGAGGTTACTTTATATCCATTTTCTGCACCTAATTTTTCTAGGGCAGAAATGCCTGCCTCTATAGATTGATGTCTAAAACCAGCGGTTTTGCTGAAAAGCAAAATTTCTTGCTGTTGGGGTTGGCATGAAACAGCAAGAAAAATAGTGCATAATAAAAATGTTGCTTTGATGATTAAATTACCGGATGATAATTTATGAGTGGGGAGAAGAGATGACATGTATTTGGCTTTAGTAAAATTG
Source organism: Pseudozobellia sp. WGM2 (assembly GCF_017810075.1). GTDB lineage: Bacteria > Bacteroidota > Bacteroidia > Flavobacteriales > Flavobacteriaceae > JADNYK01. The sequence goes on along the minus strand of NZ_JADNYK010000006.1, from coordinate 180,110 downwards.
GTAATGAATTAAAATAGAAAGGTCGATCAATTTTGACCGACCTTTCTTAACTCAACTAATCATGAAACTAACATAAACAATTTTTAATGATTACTACACTGATGAAGGTTGAATAGTTACCAATAACTGTAACATCATTAGCATCAGGTAGTGTAAAATAGAGCCAAGAATTTAAATTAATTGGTCAATCTTGGCTCTGGTCTGGTGGTTATTGCTTTTTGGTCAGTGTTAAAGACACTTCTTTCTCTATCTCGCCACCGACATAAATTATCTGTGGTGTGTTGCCAGTGTCCCAAACAGTATCGCGAACTACCGTAGTGGCTCCTACATAGTAATTGCCAACATCTAGCCCGTCGAACGAAAAGTTGCCTTCACCATCGGTGCTGGTATCCATTAGTAAATTGGTGCCTTCAGTATATAATTTTACAGTAATGCCAGATAATACATTGCCATCATCTGCACTCGCAGTTCCTACAATAGCAGCTTGATCGTCTTTGCTGCAAGAAGTGGTAAAGATCAAGGTTAGCATAAAAAATAATATTTTTTTCATCTTTATATTTTATAATATTGTTGTTAATCTATTCCAAAACGTTTTTCCACTTGGCATCACGACCTGTAAACCAAACCGGGATATCTGGATTATCGTGTTGACTAATTCTAGCCCATGCTTCAGGATCGGTAGCTTGAATACTTGGGTCGTATAAAAAGCGCTCTTTCCACTTAAATATCTCATAAGGTGAACCTGGGTTGTCGTTGCCAAGATATTTAACCAAACGCCTAGCTGTGGTCCAAGGCACTTCGAAATTGAACATATTGTAATGCAATTGTAGCTGATTGAAGATAGCCATTACCTTATCTTGATCGGTCAAGCCGGCGAACCGTTTTGCTTCAAAAGCAGCATAGGCAGCAGCACTATACTCTTCTTCTGGTCTATCACGCTCGATTCTTGATTGGTCCATAGTGCTAGGAAACGACGGTGTCGTTTGTTTCGAGTATCTATTGTCGGCATTGATTTGGTACCAATAATTACATGATAGCTCAATCGCTCTTGCATAATGATCTGCGGCTGAACCGGATCCAAATCCGCGCACGGCTGCTTCTGCCAAAGAAAGTTCTGTTTCAACTGCATGAAGAGTGGGGTATCTCAAATCGAAATTGTACTGAGGTCTTGTGTTGAATTCCGATACCAAGTTGTCGTCAGTGCCAATAGTGTAATTGGTATCTCTATAATTACCTATGTAATCTCTAAAAGCATTTAATAAAAAAGCTTCGCGAATAGATAGATCAGCTGCTGCCTCATCATTTAGAATTATCTTCTGCTCGTCGCCATCTTCACTTCCAAATGAAATTTCGGTAACACTAAGGTCGGTCATTATTGGATGGTTGATATAGTATGCCCTTAATGTTTTATTCAAATAACTGTTAGGGTCGGTGCCATTATCCCATCCGGTCTCTGAACCTATATATCTTCCCATTATATCTTTTGAGAACAGATACGCAACACGTGGATCAACCGTGCCGTTGGCTAATCCTTCTTTTGAGTTATCCCCATCAAAATAAAATAAAGTTTCCCCGTTTACCACTACACTCTTTTCCGTTGGTACACAGTGCATAACATCTTCTAAGTAGCGCTTGGGCGCACGGCTTTCATCACCACGTTCTCTAAAAGCTCGGGTAATGCCCAGCTCAACTTGCAAGCGGTTGGGTTCAACTATAGCGATGTCAGCTAAACCTGCTACATCGGTCACCTCTGTGAATAAAGGTTTAGTGCTTAGTTCGGCCAGAGTAGCATTGGTAAGTTCGGGTAATCTTTCACTTACCGTCATTGCCCAGCGCAACCTTAATGAGTTGATGTATTTACGCCATTGTAAAATACTGCCATCAAAAATTACGTCTTGTGCACCAAAGACCGCTTGTTCACTTGCGTTCAGTTCAACAGTAGTGAGGTAGGTCTCTATTTCTCCTAACTCTTCTATGATTATAGGGTAAATTTCTTCTTGACCTAGATATTGGGCTTTTTCACCATCTAATGCTCCAGCAGAGCCGGTTTCGAAATAGGGTACCTCATCATAACCGTCAATTGACCTTTGGTAGGCATAACCCTTAAGAACATGCAATAAGCGCATGAATAAGACATCTAAATTCGTGCGGTCTTGCTCAGCTATCTTATTATATTCTTTTTGAGCCCAAAGTACTTGTTTGATCCAATCACTGTTTAGTTTGTTGAATACAGTTCGATTAAAACCATTGGAGCCCCAATCATTTTCTACATTTTGTAAGGTATAGGGTACACCCTGAGTGTTAGTGGTATAATAGAGTTGTACACCTGTACCCATTACACGTGACCCACTTCTTAACTGGTGGTAATGTGCGCCATATTCACCGCGAAGAAAAAACCCTCTAGTTAATTGTGAAGTAAAATAACCGGCGATAATACTTACCCCCGCTTCGTCTGCCTGGCCTTTAGAAAAGCCATCAGGATCTTGATATAGTTCCTCTAGGTTGTCTTCACACCCTGCTGAGCCCAACAGAAGAAAGACCGCTAGTATAGATACAAATATTGAATTTTTCATTATGCTATTTTTTTAATTAAAGTTTTGCCTTTACTGATAGACCTATAGATCTTTGAGCTGGTAGAGCTGTAGTTCCGTAAGAACCACTAGACCATCCGGTACCATTAGATGACTCAGGAATGGTGTTCGGAGCAGCCTTATAAATATACGCAAGGTTGTTGGCAAATAAAGAAACAACAATATCGCTAAGACCAATTTTTTTGGAAAAATCAGGAATTCTATAGTCCAATGAAACATTTCTTAACGCTACATAATCACTTTTAAATAGTCTATCTTCAGGAAAGAACCCATTAGAGAAATACGATGAGTAATAATAATCTTGTGCCGATGAAACTTGAGTATTAGCTTCTCCGTTGGCATTTACACCACTCAGAACTACACCATCATTGTAAGTGGCCCCGGTGCCAGGATTAGTTCCTGCGATTTTTGCTCCTTCATCATTTAAATAATAGGCTACTCCCCCGCTTGCGGCATCACGATAGGCTAAAGTCTCGTCAAGAACACCAGCAGCCATCATGTACGTTTCCGCTTCATTGATAACTGTGGCTCCAAATGAATAATCCATGTTTACGACCAAACTTAGATTCTTATAATTGAATCTACTGAAAACACCACCGGTAAGATCTGGTAAGAGTTTCCCGACTTTTCTGTTACTCTGGCTTGAGTAAGAATAACGCTGCCCGTTAGAATCGACAATTAGTTCACCATTGTTCGGGTCGCTATCGTCAGAAGGGTTGATATAATGTTGATTTCCTTGTTGTTGAACAATAATGCCATATTCGCCACCCACTTCTGCTACTGCGTTAAGGCCATTAGTGCTCCATAAGGATAAAGAGGTTAGCTCATCGTCAAGACGCTCAACTTTAGTTTTACCTGCCGCAAAGGTCATATCAAAATTCCATTGGAAATCTTCACTGAAAACAGGTTTGGTTTTGAGAGCTACTTCCCAACCTGTATTGGCTACGTCTCCGGCATTAATTCGAATATTGTTGACACCTAATCCTGGAGGAGCCGTAATCTTCATAATTTGGTCATAAGTGTTCGAGTGATATACCGAGAAGTCGATACCTACTCTCTGGTTTTCGAAGAAATACCCTTCAAGACCTACCTCATATTCCCTTTTTCTTTCGGGCTTAAGGTTCGGAATAAAATCATCATCAATTGGAGGTAAATCTCCTGGGGGTGATAAGATGAAACCGCTTCCTGACTGTGATACATCTAAATTCACATTACTAAAGTAAAGGGGACCTGGGCGACCAACATCGGCCCATGAAGTTCTCAATTTCAAGAATTTGATAGCTGCTGGCATGTCAATACTGTTCGAGGCAATCCACGTTGCACTAGCACCCGGGTAGAAATAACTATTGTTTCCAGGAGGCAAAATTGAAGACCAATCTTGACGTGCCTGGGCTTCAACATATATTTGGTCTTTCCAATCTATTTGCAATGAACCTAAAACACTATATAGTATGTCTTCACCATTATCAAATGAATATTGTGGTTGAATACCAGAAGGTAAATTAGAAAAAGAAAAGAAATTTGGTATTACCAAACCACCGATTTTTTCTGCACCTTTAGATTCTAAATAATTATTTCTAATTACACCTCCTACAAAACCTGAGACTCCAAAATCGTTGACATCTGTATCGAAGTTTAAGGTTGCTTGCCCGTAGCTCTTTCTGATAATACGATTCACATCCGTAAATACTGAGCCGCTGTTTGGCCCAATTAGAGTTGGGTCTTGTAATTTACCTTTGTATTGAGTGCGTTCGGTTGTATTGTCAATACCTCCCAAAACGGTTGCGCTAAATGTATCATTGAACGTGAAATCTAAGGTAAGCGACTGTATGTTGTGAATACGATCAAAAATAGATTCATTCTGGGTCCAATCCCAAAGCGTGCTAACTATAGACGACCTACCATTGGAAATAAAATTCTGTCTTCTATCTTCATTCTGAAAATAGTTGTACCCATTGTCGGTTACCAGAGAACTGCGTATTAAGTCTACGTCTATATCTCTTGAGTAAGCGCCTAAATTTGAGGTAGCGCCTTGAGCATCAAATGAACCTGCGTAAGATGAGTTCAAGTTGCCGGTCACATAGTAATTACCTACATATTTAACCGAAATATTATCGTTCAAATCATAGGAAGCATTGAAACTAAAAGTATTCTTATCGTATTCCGACCCACGAATAATTGGGTTATATTTTAGATTGGTATAAGAAAATCGAACTGAACCTTTATCACTGCCAGCACTCAATGCGACATTGGCAGTGCGTTGATAACCGGTTTTGAAAAGTTGGTCATAGACATCTTGTCTTGTGGCTTGCCATGGTCGAGTAGAACCATCCCACCATCTAAGGTTCACATTTGGATCATACTTAGGGCCGAAAGCGGGTCCGGCAATATCCAGCGCTCTTTCACCGGCTTCGTTGATATAATAGCCCTGTGCATCGTTTGCGGAATTACTAGGGCTTCGACCCGTGCCGTATTGATCTTGTAAATTAGCTGTAAATGCGCTTTTCTCCATCGACGTCGTTAAGGAAGCTGAAATGCCCAATCCCCTAGCTTTAGAGCCGCTTTTGGTAGTGATAAGTATTACGCCATTAGCTCCTTCACTACCATAAAGTACCGAGGCTTTAGCGCCTTTAAGAATTTCAAAAGATGCGATATCGTCTGGATTGATGTCATTGATACCAGTACCATTGTCTCTTCCTGTACGGGCATTGCCACTAATATTCGAGTTTTCATCATATATCGGAATACCATCAACTACCATTAAAGGTCTGGTGGTTGAGTTTTCATCGAAAGAAACGGCATTACGAATATTAATCTTTATACCACCTGACGGCCCTGCTGCCGTAGAGGCAATCGCGACACCTGAGGCCGCGCCGTAAAGTGACTGAAGTGCATTGACTGGTGTTCCACTAGCTAAAATTCGCTCGCTATCGACACTGGCCACTGAATAGCCTAAAGCCTTGGCATCTTTTTTAATACCCAATGCAGTAACTACTACCTCATCTAATTCACTGGCATCTTCTGCTAAAACTGTGTTGATTACAGATTGACCGTTTACCGATATGGTTTTGGTGGCATAACCGATATAGGAGAATTCCAGTTGTTGTGAATCTCCCGTTAAGGTTATGGAATAATTTCCATCGAAATCTGTAGAAACTCCATTGCTGGTGCCTACCTCGAGTACAGTAGCACCTGGCAGCGGAACTCCACTTTCATCGGTAACCGTACCCGTAATTGATTGTTGAACTTCGGGCAATTCAGTGTGGTCGAGCACACTGTAAGATGCGAAAACAGCATTTTGAATGATTACCATAAACAGCAATAAAAATGCTGTTCTGCAATCGAGTTTTGGGAGGTTCCGTTGCGGATTCCCATAGTTCTTGCGTTTTTTCATAATTGATGATGTGTTAGTTAGGGTTAATTCTGTTGTTTGTGATGCGGGAAATATCTTGCCTAATTAATTTTAAGTATGCACGAAAACGTTTTCGCAGATATTAGTTGATAAAATAATTTAACAATTTGATAAACCCAAGTGCCAAAAATATAGATGTCATGTGTTAAATTCTACTAAAAATTATACAACTAGTGATACTAATTTTGCTTATTTGGGGTAATTTGAAGAAATTTTAAGATTTTTGTATATCTAAGTGTTAATTCTTTGTTTACAAAATGCTAATATGAAACTGCATCTATTAGATCGTGCGAGTGCAAAACATAGCTCATTTACTGTGAGTATGAATCGTTTTCCTAATTTTTTAAAAATTTGGCACCATCATCCCGAACTTGAACTTGTTGCTATTCGAAAAAGTAGCGGTACACGTTTTATAGGTGATAGCATAGAGAAATTTGAGGAAGGTGAGGTTGTGCTTATTGGTAAGAATCTACCTCACATGTGGTTGAATGATGATAGGTATTTTGAAAAAGGTTCTGAATTGGTTGCAGAAGCTATTGCTGTTCATTTTAAGCAAAATTTCTTGGGAGAGGGTTTTCTAGAAGCTCCTGAAATGCAAGCGATATCGAGATTGATCGATCGCGCTCAACAAGGGGTGAAATTTATTGACTTGCCACCTATAGTTATTGATGAGTTAGAAGATTTGTTGAATCTAAAGGGTTTCGAGAGAACTATGAAATTTATATATATACTTCGCAAGTTGGCGAAACATTCTAGGTGTCGCTCGCTTTCCAGTTCGGGCTTTGTAAATTCTTTTAGAAAATCGGAAAATGAAAATTTAGATAGAATTTATGCCTATATATTTAAACATTTCAATACTCCTATTCATTCGAAAGATGTGGCTGATGTAGCGAATATGAATGCATCGGCTTTTAGTCGTTTCTTTAAAAGAGTACACCGAAAAACATTTACGAGGTATCTAAACGAAATTCGTGTGGGTTACGCCTGTAAATTACTAATGGAACACAGAAATACGGTGTCTTCCGTTTGTTACGAATCAGGGTTTAATAATATATCTAATTTTAATAGACAATTTAAAACTATTGTAGGTATGTCACCTAGTGATTATATCAGATTGCATACTTAAAAGGTGAAAAATTATTATTTAGGGCAAAAAAAGTATTATTGATTATCATTTTTGAGGTAGAAATGTTTAACCTCTTAAATTAGTTTTGCTCTAAATATTCTTTTTAATGACACCAACCATAACTATTTCTGACATTGAGGTGAGAGATGTACGCTTTCCTACCAGTAAATCTCTTGATGGGTCTGACGCCATGAATCCGGATCCAGACTATTCTGCGGCATACGTGATTTTAAAGACGGATCACCCAAAAAATATAGAAGGTCACGGACTCACTTTTACCATCGGTAGGGGCAATGAGCTTTGTGTGGCGGCAATCAAGTCGTTAGCTCCATTGGTCGTTGGTAAGACACTTGAAAGTTTTACTTCGAACATGGGCGATTTTTATAAAATGATTACCGGTGATAGCCAGTTGAGATGGCTTGGTCCTGAGAAGGGGGTGATTCACTTAGCTACAGGTGCACTTGTAAATGCCGTTTGGGATTTATATGCAAAAGTAGAAAGTAAACCCTTATGGAAGTTAATTACAGATATGTCTCCAGAAGAGTTTGTTTCATGTGTTGACTTTACGTATATCACTGATGCGGTTACACCAGATGAAGCTCTTGAAATTCTGATGAAACAAGAGTCGACAAAAAAAGAGCGAATAGCTATACTTGAAGAAAAGGGATATCGCGCTTATACTACTTCTGCCGGTTGGTTGGGCTATTCTGATGATAAAATGCGCAGACTCTGTCAAGAAGCGAGAGAATTAGGTTTTGACCATATAAAAATTAAAGTAGGCTCCGATTTAAAAGATGATATGCGTCGAGCCAATATCATTCGTGAAGAGATTGGACCCGATTTAAGGTTGATGATGGATGCCAATCAAAAGTGGGATGTTGATGAGGCCATTTCCAATATGAAGGAATTAGCCAAATATAACCCTTACTGGATAGAAGAACCCACTAGCCCTGATGATATATTGGGCCATGCTAAAATTGCAAAGGCAATAGCTCCCATTCATGTTGCGACCGGTGAGCATTGTCAGAATAGGGTTATGTTCAAACAGCTTTTGCAGGCCGAGGCCATCGGTATTTGCCAAATTGATAGCTGCAGGGTTGGCGGCGTCAACGAAATTTTGGCCATCTTGCTCATGGCGGCAAAATTTGATATTCCGGTTTGCCCCCATGCAGGTGGGGTAGGTTTATGTGAATATGTTCAGCATCTTTCAATGATTGATTATATTGCGGTCAGTGGGTCTATGGAAAACCGGATTATTGAATATGTAGACCATCTACATGAGCATTTTCATGACCCAGTAGTCATAAAAAATGGGGCTTATATGCCACCCAAGTTACCGGGTTTCAGTATTTCGATGAAGACTGAATCTATTGAAAACTACCTGTTTCCGACAGGTTCGGTTTGGCAAGAAATCAATGGGATGGCCCTTAATGCATGACCTTAATGAAATTTAATTCAACTTCAATCTAAAATATTACGATACTATGAAACTGATTCGATACGGAATTTCAGGTAAAGAAAAACCAGGTGTTCAATTAACCGATGGCTCGCGCATTGATATTTCTTCATTCGGAGAAGATTTTGATGAGAATTTTTTCGGTACAGAAGGTGTTGAGAGATTAGCGGAATGGTTAAAAGAAAACCAATCATATTGTAAAAATATTCCTGATGACGTACGATTGGGTCCACCATTGGTTAGACCTTCAAAAATTGTCTGTGTAGGCTTGAATTATGCTAAACATGCTGCCGAAGGCGGTATGACCATACCTAAAGAACCTGTGTTGTTTTTTAAAGCTACTTCGGCCATTGTCGGCCCTAATGACGATATAATTATTCCAAGGGGAAGTGAGAAAACTGATTGGGAGGTAGAGCTGGCTATCGTAATCGGTGAAAAAGCGTCTTATGTGACCAAAGAAAATGCATTGAACCATGTTGCAGGTTACGTGTTGCACAACGATTATAGTGAACGCGCCTATCAATTAGAAAAAGAAGGGCAGTGGTGTAAAGGTAAAGGTTCTGATACGTTCGCACCTATCGGGCCTTTTATAGCCACCAAAGATGAGATCGAAGACCCTAACAACTTGAATCTTTGGCTCGAGCTCAACGGCGAAAAAATTCAGGATAGCTCTACTTCCGATTTTATTTTTAATGTTCAAGAAGTGGTCAGTTATATCAGTGAATTTATGACCTTATTGCCGGGTGATATTATTTCTACCGGTACGCCAGCTGGTGTAGGGCTAGGCTTTAACCCTCCTAAATACCTTAAGCCAGGTGATGTGGTAGAATTGGGTATTGAAGGATTGGGCAGCTCGAAACAAGTGGCGAAAGCCTATTCTGCATCGTAACAAACCAAAATCTATATGAAACCAACCTTTACCAATCTTATTTGCTTATTTTTTCTTCAATTGTTGAATGCACAGGCCATCTATGAAGATGAACGTTATGTGCCTGAAACCGACCCTTTGGTACTTGAAAAATTAGACCAATGGCAAGATGTAAAGTTTGGATTGCTCATGCATTGGGGGCCGTATAGCCAATGGGGCGTGGTAGAATCATGGTCTATCTGCCCAGAGGAATATGGTTGGTGCGAACGTAAAAAAGGCTCGAATCCTGAAAATTACTTCGCTTATAAAAAGGAATATGAAGAATTGCAGACCACTTTTAATCCGGTCAAATTCAATCCTGAGAAATGGGCCAAGGCAGCCAAAAATGCCGGAATGAAATATGTCGTTTTCACCACCAAGCATCACGATGGCTTCTCTATGTTTGATAGTAAATACACAGATTATAAAATAACGGATTCTAAAACTCCGTTCAGTACCAATCCGAAATCCAATATTACAAAAGAGGTTTTTGAAGCTTTCAGAAACGAAGGGCTTTGGGCCGGGGCTTATTTTTCAAAGCCCGATTGGAATGTAGATTCTTATTGGGATCCCTACTATCCACCAAGAGATCGAAATGTAAATTATAGTCCGGAAGAGAATCCTGAAAAGTGGCAAGAGTTTACTGATTTTACCCATAACCAAATTCTAGAGTTGCTCACTGATTATGGCAAGGTTGATATTCTTTGGCTTGATGGAGGTTGGGTAGCAGAAACTCCGAAGTCAGAAATAACCAGTTGGTACGATGCTCAACTGAAAGACAACGAAAGTGGTTATCTCAAAAATCGAATTGTCAACCAAGACATTAAAATGGACGAGTTAGTGGAAAAAGCCCGTAAAGAACAACCGGGACTCATTGTGGTGGATCGAGCCGTTCACGGTAAAAATCAAAATTACTTGACACCGGAAAACCGCATTCCTGAAAAACCGCTTCCTTACCCGTGGGAGTCTTGTATCATTGCGGGTGGTGGCTGGTCATACTCACCCAATGCGAATTACATGTCGGGCAGAGAGGCCGTACATACCTTGGTAGATATTGTAGCTAAGGGAGGAAATTTACTCTTGAATATTGCCCCTAGCCCTGAAGGGGAATGGGATGCTGGCGCTTACAAATTACTTGAAGAAATTGGAACGTGGATGGATGCTAATGACGAAGCCATCTACGGTACCGAAGCAAAAGCGCCATATAAGTTTGAGAACATTTGTGTTACTTCTAAACCTTCCGGTGAACTGTTCTTGGTTTATTTGGTGGAGGAGGAGCAAACCGAGATTCCATCTGAAATTTATTTTGAAGGCTTGGTGCCAAAAGGTGGTAAAGCTCAATTGCTCGGTTACAACAAGCGACTTAGATGGAAGAAAAAGGATAAGGGGTTTGTAATTGAAATACCTGATGAATTAAAATCAACCCTATTGAAAACGGAAGCTTTTACCTTTAAATTCAAGTAAACCAATAAATCTCAGAGCGTGCTAAAACGTGTCGTTAGTTTTGTGATTTTGCTATCGTTTTATCAGACGGTACAAGGTCAAAATAATACTGTTGAGCCGATTAAGGTTGCCTGTGTCGGAAACAGTATTACCTATGGGGCCAGACTTCACAATAGATTAAAAAATGCATATCCTGCGCAACTCCAGAATTTATTGGGTAGCGACTATTCGGTTCAAAACTTCGGAGTAAGTGGTACTACATTATTGAAAAAAGGGGATTACCCTTATTGGGAAACCGATGAATATAAAAAAGCTTTAGACTTTGAACCAGATGTGGTTTTTATAAAGTTGGGTACCAACGATAGTAAGTCGCAAAATAGACCCTATTATAATTTTCTAGAAGAAGACGCTAAAGCGTTGATTCAAAGTTTTAAAGTCAAAAATGAGAATGCCCGTATCATTTTATTATTACCGGTACCTGCTTTCACAAAAGACTCTACAAGCATTTATAACCCCATTATCAAAGAATCGATTATTCCTGCCTTAAAAAAGGTTGCTTATGAAACGGAATCTGAAATCATAGATTTATATCATCTGTTCATTGATCGTGAAGATTTGCTACCGGATAAAATTCACCCTTCTGATTTGGGAGCTACAGTGATAGCCAATAGACTGCACGAACATTTGGTTCGAAAAACGGTGCCGACCGAAATCGAAGTCAATTTATCTCAAGAGATGAAGGCGGTATCGGTCAGCAATTTTCACGGTTTTCCTCTAAAGGAATATAGTCTGAACGGAAACAACGTGAAAATAGCCCTTCCTAAAAAGGCCATATCAAGTAAACCTTGGGTGTTGCGCGCTAGATTTTGGGGGCATGAACCACAAACTGATATTGCTTTGCTGGAACGTGGTTTTCACATAGCTTACTGTGACGTTGCGGATCTATACGGAAATTCTGAAGCGGTCAGCAGATGGAACAATTTTTATGATATAATGGCCAGTGCAGGTTTTGCGAAAAAAGTGGTATTGGAAGCCATGAGCAGGGGCGGACTCATCGCTTATAATTGGGCAGCTGAAAACCCCGATAAAGTAGCCTGTGTTTATGCCGATGCACCTGTTTTAAGTGGTAAAAGTTGGCCCGGTGGGTTTGGGGCTGGCGAGGGCAGTGCCCAAGATTGGGAAAAGTATAAGTTGGCCCATGATTTTCTTGATGATGAAAGTTCTAAAAATGAACATATTAATCCTTTGAATAAAGTTGGGCAAATAGCCAAGGGAGGCTTTCCAATTTTACATATTTGTGGTGAGGTTGATAAGGTTGTTCCTGTAGCGGAAAATACCGCTCCTTTTGTCAAAGCTTTAAAAGAGAGCAGAGCCTCAATCGAAACCGTTTATAAGTCGGAGGTCGGCCATCATCCGCATAGTCTAATAAATCCATCTCCCATTGTAGACTTTATTCTGAGGGCTACCCAAACGAAGATAAATTCAGCTATTGTACCCGCCCCATCGGCAGAGTATCGTTCCGCAGCCGGTTGGGTAGAGGGTAAAGATTGGTGGGCGCAAGCGAACGATATTAACGAAATTTGTTCCAATTCATCAAATGTAGATTTGTTATTGATAGGTAACTCTATAACACAAGGTTTTGGTGGCAGTAGAAAACTGGTAACCCACAGACCGGGAGAAAAAGCAACGGAGAAATATTTTACAGAATTTCACTGGATTAATGCGGGAATTTCAGGTGACCGAACTCAAAATATTCTTTGGAGGCTAGATAACAATAATTATGAAAACGCCAACCCAAAAAATGTGGTATTGACCATTGGGGTCAATAATTTTCCTTTCGATAGTGCAGATGAAATCATAGAAGGTATTCGAAATACCGTAGAATTGGCAAAATATAAATTTCCGAGTGCTAAAATACACTTGTTTGGTCCCTTGGTTACCGGAACGTTACAAGAATCATCACAGAGAAATAAATATTGGAAGGTGCACGACGGCTTAAAAAATCTCAAAGGGGAGCCTCAGGTAACTTATCATGAAATCAGCCGTTTTTTTATAGATAACCACGGTGAATTGAAGAAAGATTTGTTTTCAGATGATGGCATCCACCTTAAACCAAAAGGGTATAAAGTTTGGGCCAAATACATTAAACAACACATAGATTAAAGTTTAGGATACATGCGAAAGTTTATATATGGTTTTTTATCTTTTATAGTTCTATCGGTTCAAGCGCAAACCGGCGAAGCACCTATAAATGAAGAGAAAATGCAATGGTTTAAAGATGCTAAATTAGGTGTCTTTATCCATTGGGGGTTGTATTCTGTGAACGGGATCGATGAATCTTGGTCTTTCTATAACGGCTATATTTCACATAAAGATTACCTTAAGCAGACCAAGGGTTTTTCAGCAAAAAATTATAATCCCCAAGAATGGGTTCGATTGATTAAAAATGCCGGGGCCAAATATACGGTCATTACCTCTAAGCATCATGAGGGTTTTGCCTTGTGGGATACCAAATTTGGTAATTTCAACGCTATCGAAAGTGCGTCTGCGAAAAAAGATGTGCTTACCCCATTTGCTGATGCTGTAAAGAAAGAAGGTTTAAAACTTGGCATATATTATTCTCTACCAGATTGGTCGCATGATGGGTACACGCACTTCACCCGCGATTCACTAAGATATAAGGCACAAGAAGAACCACAACGATGGCAAAAATTCTTGAAGTTATACCAAGGTCAACTTAAAGAATTATCAGAAAAATATAATCCTGATTTATATTGGTTCGATGGAGATTGGGAACATAGTTCAGAAGAATGGGAAGCTCCAAAAGTAAGGGCCATGTTGCAAGAGAAAAATCCAAATGTCATTCTCAATTCTAGACTTAAGAATGAAGGTGACTATGCGACACCGGAACAAGGCATGCCAATTACTAGACCTGAAAATAAATTTTGGGAGTTGTGTATGACCATGAACAACTCTTGGGGCTATCAAAAGAATGACCATGATTACAAGACTACGGACCAGATAATTGGCATTTTCACCGATGTTATAAGCAACGGCGGAAATCTTTTGTTAGATATAGGCCCCAAGGGTGATGGTTCTATTCCTGAAGAACAGATTGAAATTCTTGAAGGTCTAGGGCGCTGGACAAATAAACACAAAGAAGCGATTTACGGTACTATATCAGGTATGCCGAAAGAGCATTTTTATGGCCCGTCAACTTTGTCAAAAGATAAAAAAGTTCTTTATCTATTTGTAAAGGGAGATTCAAACGGAGAAGTCGTACTGAGAGGTTTAAAAAATAACATCAACCGTATTTATGTAGTTGGTGAAGGCACAAAACTGAACCATCAAGAAGTGGGCAAGGTTTATTGGAGTCATTACCCCGGTATTAAGTATATTAAATTGCCAGAGCATGTACTTGACAAAAACATGACGGTGCTCGCTGTTATGTTAGAGGGTGAGGTTGATCTTTATCGTGAAGATGGTTCCGTTATTGAAAGTAATTAAGTTCTAACCATTTCAATTAAAATGAACAGACACTTGAATCAATTTCTATTCTTAATTCTAGTTTGTAGTACCGCTTCGCTAGTAGCTCAGTCAACTTCAAAAATAGATTGGCTAATCGATTCAAGTAGTTATTCGGCACAGATATCTGAGAGCAATGAAGCCATTAGTTTATCAAATGGTTTAATTCACCGAAAGATTTATTTAGGCGCTAACGCCGCTACAGTGGTTTTTGAAAATCTAGTTACTGGTGAGCAAATGCTTCGCAGTATTAAGCCAGAGGCTGAAATTGCTATAAATGATAGTACTTATGCTGTGGGTGGTCTGGTAGGTCTTAAAGAGCACGGTTATTTTCTTGAAGACTGGCTCCCAAATCTTTCATCAGACTCCTTAGCTTTTCAGTTCAGTGAATATAGGATAAAGCAACTTGAACCGAATATTAACTATAAAGGAAGTAAAAGATACAACACAAGCGAACGTATCGCTCCTTCGGGCAAAGAATTGATTTTAAGATTCCATCATAAAGCGAAAGAGTTAGAGCGAATTACAGTTTCTGTTCATTATGCGATTTTTGATGAAATGCCCGTACTATCGAAATGGGTGACAGTAGAAAACCAGTCTGATAATGTGGTAACCGTCACCGGATTTAAGAACGAGATTTTGGCATTTCCTGAAGTTGAAAATGCAGTTGAACCGCCATCGGAATGGAAAAGACCTAATATTCATGTCGAAAGCGATTATGCTTTTGGAGGGTTTACAACCGGAGAGTCAAATGTTACTACCTTTTGGTCTCCGGATCCAGAGTATACTTCACAAGTAAACTGGTTGTTAGAGACACCCTGTCTCTTGGAAAGCAAATTAGAGGTTGGGCCGAATGCTCTTTTAAAGCATGGTGATACCTTTGAAAGTTTTAAGATCTACGAATTGCTTTTAGACGGTACAGAGCGTGAACGAAATACTTTGAGCGTTCGAAAAATGTATAGAAAACTTGCACCTTGGGTAACTGAGAACCCCATATTTATGCACTTGACGTCAACTGATGAAAAGGTTGTGAAAACGGCAATTGATCAATGTGCTGCCACCGATTATGAAATGGTCATTCTTAGTTTTGGAAGCGGTCTGAATATGGAAGATACAACAGCGGTAAATATTTCAAAGTTTAAAAAACTGGCCGATTACGCTCATAAAAAAGGCATTCAACTGGGCGGATATTCTCTATTTAGTAGTAGAAAAATTGCAGACTCGGTCGATGTAATAGATAAGGAAACCGGAAAACCCGGAGGTGCCAAATTCTTGAATGCACCATGTTTGGCATCGCAATGGGGGTATGAGTATATTCAAAAAATAGCTTACTTTTTAGATGAAACAGGTTTTGATCTGTTGGAACATGATGGCCCTTACCCCGGTGACTACTGTGCTTCTACATCACACAGGTACCATAAAGGTTATGAAGATTCACAATGGGTACAATGGAAAATGTCAGTAGATTTTTATAATACGCTTCGAGAAAAGGATATTTACTTAAATGCGCCCGATTTCTATTTTTTACAAGGGTCTAATAAGTGTGGTATAGGGTACCGAGAAGTCAACTGGTCACTACCTCGAGACCAGCAAATTCTGTTGGGAAGGCAAAATATTTATGACGGCACTTGGGAGAAAGCCCCTAGCATGGCATGGACATTTGTTCCGCTAACCGAATACCATGGTGGCGGAGAAGCTGCTACACTTGAACCCTTAAAAGAGCATTTGAATGCTTATGAAGCGCATATGGTGCAAAATTATGGTGCAGGGGTTCAGGCATGCTATCGAGGTCCTCGATTATTCGATAGTAAAGAGACCAAAACCTTGGTTCAAAATCAAATTGAGTGGTACAAAAAATATCGACAAATTTTGAATGCAGATCTGATTCACCTAAGAAGAGCCAATGGGCGAACTTGGGATGGTTTTATGCATGTAGACCCAAAATTGAAAGAAAAAGGGATGATCCTTCTGTTCAATCCGACTTCAGAAGACATCGATGAGGTTGTAAATATTCCTTTGTACTATACGGGATTGGAAACTACTGCTAAAATATCTGAAAACGACGAATTGACCGAAACCTATAATCTCAATCGAGACTATACTGTTGATTTACCTATACAAATACCTGCTGGAAGCTATACGTGGCTTACCGTTCGCTAAATTATCTACAATGAAAATGACCAAATTACTTGTAATCGCAATTATTTTTTCACTGGCTTCGTGTAAAACGGTAGAGCCTCCAAAACCCGTTGGGCCATTACCCTCTGAACGCCATTTGGCTTGGCATGATATGGAATATTATGCTTTTGTACATTTTAATATGAACACTTTTACCGATATGGAATGGGGTTTGGGCGGAGAATCTCCCAAAATGTTCAATCCATCGGAATTAGATGTGAGACAGTGGGCCAAAGTTGCTAAAGATGCCGGTATGAAAGGTATTATTATTACCGCTAAACACCATGATGGGTTTTGTCTTTGGCCTACCAAAACTACCGAGCATTCGGTCAAGAACTCTCCATGGAAAGATGGAAAGGGTGATTTAATAAAAGAATTATCGGAAGCCTGTGAAGAATTCGGACTCAAATTCGGGGTCTACCTATCGCCTTGGGACCGTAACGATGCAGACTATGGAAAACCCGAATATGTCGCCAGTTATCATGAACAATTACGAGAACTCTTGACCAATTATGGCGAAGTATTCGAAGTTTGGTTCGATGGGGCCAATGGTGGAACAGGTTATTATGGCGGAGCCAATGAAGAGCGTAAAATAGACAACAAAACGTACTATCAATGGGACAAGGTTACCGAAATCGTTCGTGAACTTCAGCCCAATGCGGTTATATTCAGTGATGGCGGACCAGACATTCGATGGGTGGGTACTGAAGAAGGTTTTGCGAACGAAACCAATTGGAGCATTATGAGACGTGATGAAATTTATCCGGGTTGGCCGAGATACAAAGAACTTCGTTCGGGTCATCAAGACGGTACACATTGGCTTCCGGCCGAAGTAAATACCTCTATTCGCCCGGGTTGGTATTATCACCCGAGAGAAGATCATCAAGTGAAAAGTTTACCTCGCCTGGTTCAGACGTTTTATGAATCCATAGGAAGAAACGGTAACTTCTTATTGAACCTGCCTGTTGATGACAGAGGTTTGGTTCACGAAACCGATGTGAAGCAATTGATGGCACTCAAAAAGCAAATTGATAAAGATTTTTCAAACGAACTGGCACAAGGCCTTCAAGTAACGGCCACTGAAGTAAGAGGTGATGATAGTGCTTTCGACGCATCGAATGTGAACGATGGCGATGATGAGACCTATTGGGCAACGAGCGATGGGGTAGAAACGGCTTCGTTAACTTTTGAATTTGACAAACCTACGGAAGTTAACCGTATTTTATTACAAGAGTATATTCCTTTAGGTCAAAGGATCATCAAATTTTCGGTGGAAGCTGAGGTAAACGGAGAGTGGCAAACTATCGATGAACAGACCACTGTCGGTAACAAGCGAATACTCCGGTTCGACACTGTCGAAGCTACAAAAATCAAAGTAAACTTTTTAGAGTCTAAAGGACCTCTTGTCATCTGTAATGTAGAATTATACCGTGCGCCCAATTTATTGATTGCACCTGAGGTTGACAGAGAACGAAGTGGTATGGTAAGTCTTTCCGTGCCGGATGATGAGGTCGATGTATATTATACTTTAGATGGGAGCGAGCCTACCAATAACAGTAAGAAATATGAAAAACCATTTATGGTAGAAAAGCCCACAACACTCAAAGCGATTGGTTACGATAGTGAAACGGGAGAACAATCTGAAAGCCAAATGACCTACCTTGATATTGCCAAGAAAGACTGGAAGGTCGTTAGCGTTTCTTCTGGAAATATCGACGAAACTGAAAAACTTATTGACGAGAACCCTTCAACTTCCTGGGCTACCGATAAAGGTGTAAATACACCTCAAGAAATAATTATAGACCTTGGTGAGAGTTATGAGTTAAAGGGGTTCACTTATTTACCTATTCAAGATAGATACCCCTTTGGTATTATTACCGATTATGAGTTTGCCGTAAGCAGCAATAATAGAAGTTGGAAAACTGTTTCTAAGGGTGAATTTGGTAACGTGGTCAACAACCGAATATTACAGACTATAAACTTCAAGCCGACTACGGGTCGTTATATCAAATTAAAGGCTATTATGGTCGATGGCGAAGACCATACCGCTTCTTTTGGTGAGGTTGGGGTCATTACGAATGAAAAATAGGATTGATTGGGGCTTAGTTGACAGCTTGGCCCCTTAATCTTTTAAATTGTTTGTAAGCACGGTCGACCTTTTCTTGAGGTGCCCGTTTAAATTCTTTATCGCTCACCTTGTAAACTTTCTGAATGCTATCCAGTTTTTGGTGCATGGTCTTGATTACCGAGGTATAAGTTTGGTCATTAATCTTATTGTCGAGCTCCAAAGAATCGTTATCAAGATCATAAAATTCCCATGTATCGATATCATCATAAAAGTGTATTAGCTTGTAGCTTTTTGTTCTAATGCCATAATGCTTTTTGACCATATGAAAGGCAGGATAATCGTAATAGTGATAATAAATAAGGTCACGAAAATCATCATCTTGAATGCTGCCATTTAGAAGACCTTTTAAAGATTGGCCTTGCATTTCAGAAGTCGTTTCTTCGGCTCCGGCCAAATCAAGAAAGGTTTGGGCAAAATCTAAATTCTGAACTAAGGCATTTATTTTTGTGCCGGGCTTAATTGTACCTGGCAATTTCATTAAAAGAGGGGTTCTAAAAGATTCCTCGTACATAAAACGTTTGTCGAACCAGCCCTTTTCGCCCATATAAAAACCCTGATCAGAGGTGTAAACTACCATAGTGCTTTGCTCTAGTCCACTTTCCTCTAGATAATCAAGTATCTCGCCCACACCCTCGTCTACTGCGGCAATGGTTGCCATATAATCTTGTAGATACCTTTGACCCTTCCATTCGGCCAATGCCTTGCCCTGTATATCTGACTTGTGGAAAGCGTTATTTTTTGGTAAATAGGCGGCATCCCATTCGTTACGTTGTTCTTTTGACATTCTTTCGAAATCTGTAGTCCACGGGTTATGGGCCAGTTCGGTAGAACCCAACGATTTGGTCATTTTAAGATCGTGGCCTTCGTACATATCGTCATAAATGGTCTGTAATTGTTCTTCTGCGGCTTGTTGGTTTTCGAACTCTGGGAAATAGGTTTCTGGCAACGGAAATTTTATGGAATCATATCTATTGGCATGTCTCAAGGCCGGCATCCAATTGCGATGAGGGGCTTTGTGATGAACCATTAAGAAAAAAGGTTGAGAATCGTTTCGTTTGTGTTGCAACCAATCTAATGCATCGTTCGTAATAATATCGGTGGCGTACCCTGCTATTCTGGTAGTATCTCCGTTTTCTATAAAATCAGGATTGTAGTAGTTGCCCTGGTCTACAATAATTTTCCAATGGTCGAAACCTTGAGGATGGCCATGAAGATGCCATTTGCCAACAACCGCTGTTTCATAACCGACCTCTTGTAACATCTTTGGTAGGGTCGGTTGATTACCATCAAAATGGTCTCCGTTCTGCCTAAATCCGTTAATGTGACTGTGCTTTCCGGTAAGAATGACGGCTCTGCTTGGCCCACAAATAGAATTGGTAACATAACTATGGGTGAAAAGTGCTCCCTTTTTAGCTAGCCTGTCAATATTAGGGGTTGGTGCCAATTGGCTGATAGGGTGGCCATAGGCGCTTATAGCTTGAATGGCATGGTCATCGGCCATGACAAATATGATATTCGGTGTCTCGGTAGGTTTAGTATTTTCCGTTTTCCGGTCGTTACAGCTTCCTAATGTGAGAAGTGCTATAAACAAGCAGTGTAAAGGTCCGTATGATTTAAATAAAGAAAACGTGCCCATAGTGATAAGTTGAAATATTCCGATAGAGTTATAAACAGCCTAATTGAGGGTGAATTCCGCCTTATGCTCTGCATTGGAATCCGTTCCTACAAATACCTCGAAATCTCCCGGCTCGGCGATAAATTTTAATTCGCTATTGTAGAATTTAAGATGTTCAGGGGTTAGGGTAAGCGATACGGTTTTCGT
This sequence comes from Pseudozobellia sp. WGM2, assembly GCF_017810075.1. Classification (GTDB taxonomy): domain Bacteria; phylum Bacteroidota; class Bacteroidia; order Flavobacteriales; family Flavobacteriaceae; genus JADNYK01. Next base: position 159,522 of record NZ_JADNYK010000006.1, on the reverse strand, counting down.
TTCCCCCTTGTTTAAAAATACTTTTTTGAAACCTTTGAGTTGCCGTTTCGGGGGTGTAATGCTTCGCACTACATCCTTTAGGTATAATTGTACGGTTTCTTCTCCATCGAAATCGCCTGTATTGGTAACATCAACGGAAACGGTGATTGATTCTCTGTCACTCACCTCAGTCTTGTTCAACCTCAGGTTAGAGTAGGCGAAATCGGTATAACTTAGTCCATAGCCGAAGACCAGCAAGGGGTCATTGTGAACATCAAGATAATTCGACTTGAATTTCTGATGGTTATTGTCCTTGGGAGCAGGTCGCCCGGTGATTTTTGAACTGTGATAAATAGGTATTTGCCCCACATTTCTGGGCCAGGTAGCGGTAAGTTTTCCAGACGGATTGTAATCCCCGAAAATAACATCTGCAATGGCATTACCAGCTTCTATGCCCGGATGCCATACCTGTACTATACTAGCCGGAAGATCGAGTTCTTCCTCTATCGTCAAAGGTCTGCCGCTCATAAGAACAATTGCCATGGGTTTGCCGGTCTTTTCCAATACTTTTAAAAGCTTTTTTTGACTTGCAGGGAGTGACAGATTCGTGCGACTAGCAGCCTCTCCGCTAAACTCGCTTGCTTCACCGATTACTGCAACGATTACATCAGCCTTGCTAGCTACGTTCAAAGCTTGGTTGAGTAAAGCTTCAGGGTCGGTGTCTATTTCAACACGAGTACCGAATACGTTAGCTCGTTCAGCCAAATCAGGATTATCGGTGATATTCGCTCCCTTGGCATAAGTAACATGCGCTTTGGGCGCGACATTCTTAAAACCTTCTAGTACCGGAACCGACAACTGTGGGTCACCAGTGGGTGCCCAAGTGCCAAGCATGTTATTTTTATTATTCGCCAAGGGGCCAATAAGTGCAATCGTACTGGTCTTTTGAAGTGGTAATGTATTGTTGTAATTCTTTAATAATACAAATGAGCGCTTTGCGGCTTCCCTGGCCAATTTACGATTTTCAGCAGTTAAGATATCTTTTGCAGGTCTTGATTTATCGGAATATCGGTAGGGATCATTAAAAAGGCCGAGTTGATGTTTTGCGGTCAATACCCGTCTACAGGCCGTGGTGATTTCTTCTTCGGTCACTTTGCCCTCCTCTACCGATTTTTTAAGGGTGGTCAAAAAACCTTCCCCGACCATATCCATATCCAAACCTGCTTTTAGAGCCAAGGCGGAAACGTCTTGAAGGTTGCCCAAGCCGTGGGCGGTCATTTCGTTTATAGAGGTATAGTCCGAGACTACGAAACCTTCAAAGCCCCATTGTTTTCTCAAAAGGTCTGTAATCAACCATTTATTACCGGAGGCGGGTACCCCATCAATATCATTAAAGGATGTCATGGCACTACCTACACCGGCATCAATGGCCGCTTTGTACACGGGCAAATATTGATTGTACATTTTCACCTTGCTCATGTCTACGGAATTATAATCTCGACCAGCTTCAACCGCACCATAAAGAGCCAGATGTTTAACACAGGCCATCATGGTTCTGGCATCCATTAAGTCGCTTCCCTGATATCCTCTAACCATGGCCGAAGCAATAGCACTACCTAGATAAGGGTCTTCCCCGGCACCTTCCGAAATGCGGCCCCAGCGAGGGTCGCGAGCAATATCGACCATCGGTGAGAAGTTCCAGTTTATACCATCGGCCGTGGCCTCTTTCGCCGCTACTTCTGCCATTTTTTGAATAAGGTCCATATCCCAACTTGAAGATGTGCCCAATGGAATTGGAAAAGTGGTTTTATATCCATGAATAATATCTGAACCAATAAGTAGCGGTATCTTGAGCCGTGAATTTTTGATGGCAATTTCTTGTGCCTGACGTACTTTTTCGGGTCCGGCAACACCGAAAAGTCCACCAACTTGGCCTGCCTTTATTTTCTTTTCAACATTTTCACTGACCACTGAGCCCGTTGCGATGCCTCCTCCGGGAGTCAAAAGATTAAGTTGACCTATTTTTTCCTCCAAAGTCATTTTCTCTAACAGTGCTTCTACTTTAGGTATACGGTCTTGTGCCGCGATTTTACCGGTTAGTAGTAGTAGCACAGTGTATAAAACAATTCTATTCATCATTGGAATCATCTTTTTATTGTTCGGTATAAATTGGCAATCTGATATAGGTAGATTACAGGCTTTATTTACCTAAAGAGTATTACTGTTGATAACTAAACCCCAAGAGGTCTAGTCCATTTTTTACCTCTTCATTCTGCATGAAGAGATTCCAAAGAAGACCTGATCGGTGATTTTCGATCATTACCAGAATTGGCCCCTGATCTATGGCCAGATAGGCTTCGGCGATCCAGAAATCATTTTCAGGACTAAAAGCATCGTAGAACCCTGCGGGCCCTAAAAGTTGGTCTCTATGCTCATAAAAATACCGGAGTGCCCGCATAGATTCTTCGGGAGTGTAGGGCATTGAACTTAGGGCAGCAGTAGGGGATATAACCCCAATGTCATTTGCGGGGCTATGTGCATTGTAACCCAGACTACCATCATTGTTTCGCGAATAACTTGCGGTAAGGCCCCAACAACTTTCACCGTAGTCGGTAAAATTCTTTGGATTTTCAACACAATAACTGTAATTGATTTTCGAATGGTTCACGTTCACATTCCAGTAGTTTACATAGTCATCTACAAGCCCATTCGGGTTTAACCCTAAATAAGAATAATGGGCCCAAAATAAAGGTCCGCCCTTGGGTGCATTGCCTGCATGATCAACCAGTAGGGGAATGTCATAAGCAAAACCAGCACTGGCAATAGTACCATTGGAAGCCCAGCCGTTTGCATATACTTCTTTGGTGATGGAATGCTCGGGAGAAGCTGCCGCTATGACATAAGAAATCAATACCTCATTGTAACCTTTTAGCTCTAAGCCAATTTCAAAATCAAAATCAGGACTCCAGTGCCAGTATAATGTATTCTCTTCTTGTGTGTACCAATCCCATTCAATACCCTTCCAGAGCACATCGGCCTGTTCGGCCAAAGATTTTTCAGTTTCAGAACCGTTCTTGAAATATTCTTTTATACAAATTAAGCCTTGAGCAAGAAAAGCGGTTTCGACCAAATCGCCCCCATTGTCTTTTTCACTGAATGGTCTTGTAGTACCACTTGTACCGTCGAGCCAATGCGGCCATGCCCCGTGAAAGCGATCTGCAGATTCTAAAAAGCCCAGCATTTGGTCGATTCTTTCGACACCTTGCTCACGGGAAATAAAACCTCTCTCTATGCCGACCAAAATACCCATGAGTCCGAAACCGGTGCCACCTGTGGTAACCGTATTGGCGTCGTTCGAAGGTTCTTTCGGATGATACCTTTCTCGGGCACAACCCGATTCAGCTTGTGCAAAATCCCAAAAATAGTTGAAGGTTTCTTCTTGGGTCAGGTCTAAAAGCTCTTCGTCCGAAATTTGAGAAGCTTCGTCTTCCTCATCATCTTCTTCCTCATTTTCCTCTTCTTCTTCGGATGTGTTCTCAGTAGGGGTTTCCGGAAGTTCTGATAGCCCTGTAGGGGCAGAAACATCATCCCCGGAACATGAGAAAAGAAGGGCGATAAAAGTAAAAATTGTTAGAAACCTAATCATCGGCTTTTTCTTTGACTGTAAACCCCAATATTTTCAACCCGTTCTGAACTTCTTCATTTTTCATGAAAAGCTTCCAAAAAAGACCACTTCTATAATTCTCTATCATTACGGGAATGGGCCCTTGATCAATGGCCAAGTATCGAGGTACGTACCATTCGTTTTCAAGACTGAATGCATCATAAGGGCCATACTTGCCGATCAAAGAATCTTGTTCGGTATAGAGATGCCGCAAAACGTCTATACTCTTATCGGGGGCGTAAGGCATAGACGATAATGCAGCGGTCGGGGAAATTACCCCGATATCTTTATCGGGTCGGTGCCCTGCATACCCTTTCATCGAATAGCTAGAAGTAAGGCCCCATAGATTTTCACCATGACCTTTAAAATTACCGGGATTTTCAAGGGCGTGTCTATACTGGATAAGGGTATGGTTAACGTTTAGCTTCCAGTAGTCTCCATATTGATCATGAAGCCCTTTAGGGTTAAGCCCTAAGTACGAATAGTGAGCCCAAAACATAGGGCCGACAGGTGATTTGTCATGCTCGTAGTGGTCGAGTTCGGTTTCAAGTCCGTAGTAGGTCGTATCATTGGCGATTTCACCTTCTCTTGCCCAGCCCTGTTCATAAACTTCCTTTTTTATAGGATGTGTGGGAGATGCAGCAGCAAGAATGTACATGATCAATGCTTCATTGTACCCCCCAATCGGGAAATTCATATCCCATTCATACTCAGGAGACCAATGCCAGTACAGAACGTTCTCACCACCTTTGGTGTACCAATCCCACTCAACTTCTTCCCAAAGTTTTTGAATTTTATTGGCGAGCTGTTTTTCTCTTTCATTACCATCTTGAAAATATTCTTTGACGGTCAAAAGACCTTGAACTAAAAAGGCCGTTTCCACTAAATCTCCTCCGTTATCCTTTTTACTAAAGGGTGTCATTTTACCGCTAGGGAGCAACCAGTGCGGCCAAACCCCATGAAAACGGTCGGCTTTTTCCAAGAAATCGACACTCTTCTCGTAACGTTCAAGAGCCTGTTCCCTTGTTATAAATCCTCTTTCGACACCAACTAGAATAGCCATGAGACCAAAGCCCGATCCCCCAATGGTAATGATATCTTTGTCATGTGTGGGATAGATATCATCCATGTGGATACGCTCTCTTGCCAAACCTGATTGGGGTTCTGCACCTTCCCAAAAGTAATCGAAAGTCTGCTTTTGTACTGAGTCTAACAATTGGTCATCGGAAAGTTCTACGGTTTTTACCGAATTCTCTTTTTCTTTCTTCTCTTTAGAAGAATGACCACCACAACCAACTAACAACGATGCGATGGCCACCTTCATAATAAACAACCTCATATGAATGTTATTCAAATTGAATTAACTTAAAAAAACTAACTATCAACTATCTTAGAGGTCCGTATTACGGACTTCCATAATTTCTTCTTGAGACAACGCCTTATTATAGAATCGAAGTTCATCGATAAAACTAGAGTCTGCTAAGTGATTCCATTGCGTAAATCTTGGTGCCCCTGATGCTATCGATAACAAATCACAACCAGACCAATCGATGCTTGCGCCTAAGGCATTTTGCGCGACCGGTTCACCATCAAAATAAATGATGGCCGTATCACTAGATATGGTAAATGCCATATGTACCCAACCAGCGTCGGTGGGGTCGAAAGCTGCAGCGTCACCGCCGTCAACCCATGTTTCACCTTCACCGGTACCTACGTTCAATTTAAATATCTGTCGGGTGGCATCACCCTCTCTAAAGAAACGGAAACCACTGGTTCGTAAATTTTGAATTTCTGGGAACTCGGCATTTTCAGAATCTTCAGGACTCATCACCAGAATTCCGGCATTACCAGGTTCAGGGTTGACCTTGTACCAAAATGTCGCACTGAACTCATCAGTGGTCAACCCGTTGGCGGGGTACGTTAAGTAAGAGTCTGCAGCACCTGCATAGGCATCATCGCCTGCAGCGCTTTCTCCGGCAAAACTGGGAGCGCCAACTACTTCTGCCTCGGTAGATGTAAAAAGGTTCGTGTAGTCGCCTTCAAAGGGCATATAGAACATCTCTCCATCGAAAGTAGGTGGATAATCGGAGACTATAATGCCAGAATCATCTTGTATGATTTGTTGCACTTCTTCTTGAGTGATGGCGCGGTCAAATATTCGTAGTTCGTCCATTAGGCTTTGGTCTGAAAGATGGTTCCAGCCAGAGAAATTAGGGGCGCCGGACATAATAGATAACACATTGACATCGGTCCAATCTAATCCGTCAAGAGTACCTTGTGAAACTACTTGCCCATCGATATAAACAACGGCTTCTGTACCTGAAATCGTAAATGCCAGATTGATCCACTCATTTGTATTGGACTCAACGTCCGCAGCTTCACCACCATCGAACCAAGAATTTCCGGCACCGGTACCTACATTTAGTTTGAATCTTTGTTTGTCAGCTGCACCTTCTCTAAAAAATCGAAAACCACTTGTCAATACATTGCCTCCAGTTTCATTTAGTGGGGGGCTCATGGCCAAGAGTCCGGCTCTATCGGGTACTGCATTCAATTTTAACCAGAATATGGCACTGATTTCTGAATTTTTAAATCGTTCCGGGTCCAAGGTCAGATAAGCATCTTCAGCACCGGCATAGGCGCCATTGCCCGCCAAAGTTTCTTCACTTATAGAAGGGCTTCCGTTTTTACTCGCTTCTTCAAAACTCAAAAGATCGACGTAACCTCCTTCAAATGGCATGTAAAGAATTTCTCCGGGATACTTAGAAATATAAGCCGGTTCTTTGGTGAAGTTGACGGTTTCTGTCGTTGATTTACCATCGAGGTCATTGGCGACAACAGTTAAGATATGGTCGCCATCTCCCAATTGATTGTACGTCAAATCATCGACCACTAATCTTCTGTAATCTTTAAAACTGGTATAGCTTCTTATTTCAGTCCCGTTAAGAGATACATTCACTGAACCAAGTTCAATATCATCTTGTGCCTCGAAATCTATCGTAATAGTGGCCAGTTCTTCATTCACCTTAACGGCTAGACCTTCCGTAGGTGAATTAATGGTAATTGTCGGTGCCAATGCATCGGTACCTGGGTCGATTTCAGTAAGAGCGTCTATACCCTCATCACAACTGTACAGTATAACCCCAAAGAATGCGGCCAACCCTATTTTGAATATGTTTTTCATCTTGTTTGTTTTTTAGTTTGCTATCTCACCCAGAATAGGAAATTCGTCTATTTGGTCTTGATGATAGGTGACAAAGGCCTTGTCAGCAGTGAAAGTTCTACCATCATAACTTAATTCGTCGTAACGTTCGAGTCGAACCATGTCAAAGAAACGCTTGCCCCATTCCATGGCCAGCTCAGCATATTTTTCATCAATGACCTGATTTAAGGTTACCCCGCTAAGGGGTGCTAAACCGGCTCTTTGCCGTACCAAGTTTACGGCTTCATCTGCGGATAGGGCTGAATTTGAAGCTCCTTGAAGTAGCGCTTCGGCATACATTAGCAGTGTTTCTGAATATCTGAAGACGATATAATTCTTGTTGCTGCCATAGTCAGTTCGACCAGGAACCAATTGATTGGTCGGTAGATAATGTTTGCCGCTTGAAAATATCGAACGAACCTCTGAAGTATTCTCATCGTCATCCCTGGTTATTGGTGACACAAAAGAGGGCAGTTCTTCGGCGGTATAATCGGTAGATGCCAAAAGACTATCGATGCCGGTCTGAGAGAAAAATACAGAAGTTTCCAAACGTTCGGTCTCACCACGGTCGAGCATGAATTCTACAAATTTTAAACTAGGCTCGAAAAAGCCCCAGCCGTTTGAAGAACCGTCTACATTCGGGTCCCAAGAATTTGGTCCGTAAGGTGCATATAGGTGACTTACCCTATCTCCTTCACCAGTTCCAAAATCGGAATATTGAAGCTCGAACAAGCTTTCATCACTTAACTTTCCGGGTGTCTTGAACAGTTCATAAAAATCGGGGTATAAACTAAATTTACCCGAACTGATGATTTGACCGGTAGCATCGGCTACTTCCTGATAGTTTTTTAATTCTTGATTTGCAACGGCCTTGACCATCAAAGCGGTATAACGGGTTACGGCACCTGGTAGATCCGTACGTTCGTTGGGCCTTAAGTTGGGTAAAAGCGGAATAGCTTCATCCATCTGATTAGAAATATGCTGCATTACTTCATTTTTTGTAGGAACCGAAGTTACATCGGAGAAGGCATCAAGGTCAGAGGATTCAGGAATAAATACAGCGCCATATACTTGCGATAGTTGAAACAATAAAATCGAACGAAGCACCTTAATTTCAGCGATGTATTGGTTGCCTTGGGCTATACCTTCCTCATCGGCAAACTCCATATATCTATTGATCTGTTCCATGGCCGTATGTGCACGAATAATATCGCGATAATAGGTTTCCCATAATGTGCGAGATCCGAAAAATGAATTATCGTAAACGTAGCGGTCTTGGTTTTTTAGGCCTTGTTGATCTCCTGCGGCATTAACGTCGTCACCACGGGTAGAAACCACCAACGGTTGTTCCCAACCTCTGTCACCTATCGCCTGATAAGCACCTGTTAACGAAAAAATCATATCATCGGTTTTGGAGAAATCTGTTCCACCGGCAAAATTGTTATTCAATTCTGGCTGATCTAGTTCATCTGAACATCCTACCAAACCAATACCTATAAGGGCAACGAGCAAGGCGAATTTGTTCACTTTTATATTAATATGTTTCATAGCTAATTTTTTAAATTTTAATGTTTACACCGAAAGTATATACGCCCGCAATGGGGTAGGTCTGATTGTCTCTTCCATTGGGCACCTCTGGGGTAAACCCGTTGTAGCTAAAGAAAGTCAGTGGCCTTTCGGCGGTCAGGTAAAATCTAACATCAGGGCTGAACTTACCCGTTAAAGCTGGTAAGGTATAGCCCAAGGTTACGTTTTGCAATCGTAAGAAATCGCCTTTTTCAACGAAGAAACTGTTCAAGAATTGATTGCTCCATGGGTTTCTGATACCACGAGCTGAAGGGTAGGTGTTCGAAGTTCCCGCACCATTCCAACGATTGATGGCGAAATCTCTATCGATATTCGGATCTGGCGTTTGGCGTATGGCAAAGCGTTTTTGATTTGCTATCACATTACCTCCTTGGCCAATTACATTCAAATTGAAATCAAAGGCCTTGTAATTCAACCCTAAGTTGAAACCAAAATTATATGTGGGTAGGTATGAACCTAAATCTACTCGATCTTGAGCGTCTATTACCGAATCACCATTATGGTCTATAAATCTGAAATCACCAGGTTCGACAACAAGTCCATCAGCAATAGCCGATTGTGCAGCGGGATCACCCGCTATTTCCTCTGGAGTTTGATAAACACCGGCCACCTCGAGGCCAAAAAACGGGTTAATGGTACCACCAACAACGGTACGCTGTGCAAGGTCGCCACCCGAGGTTAAATTTTCTTGCCCCGCAAGATCCAACACTTCATTTTTAAGGGTAGAGAAGTTGGCTCCTAATGTATAACTGAAATCTTCAGAAACTTGGTGGTTCCAGTTGAGAACGAATTCAAGACCTGAATTTCTGATTTTACCGACGTTCTGTCTAGTTTCGCCTGGAACCAAGAGCCTTGATACCGGAATTACAGCATCCCTTGTTTCCCTGGTAAAGTAATCAGCTTCTAACGATAATTTATTTTGGAACATTCTGGCCGTAATACCGGCATTGGTCTCTGCGGTTACCTCCCATTTTAGCGCTTCAAAATCACTACTCGTTACCAAACCCGGGTAACGAACATCACCGAAAGCTACATTGACCTCTTCTGAGGTTATGCCACCCGTACTGGCCGCAACATTGGCATTACCAAGTTCGCCCCAACTAGCTCTTAACTTTAAAAAATCTAAGAAGCCGCTGTTTTCCATAAAGGCCTCTTCAGATAAGACCCAGCCCGCACCAATCGTGGGAAAGTAGCCCCATTTCTCTTGATACTTGCTCGTGCCATCTGCACGAAACGTACCATACAAGAGATACTTGTTTTTGAAATTGTAGGCTATTCGACTGAAATAAGAGAAGAAATATTGTCTTGAACCATCATCGCCTACGTTTTCTATGTCAATTGTCTTGGCTAAATCTAAATAGTAAGATTCATCACCGATACCCGGACCATTAGGGAAGTTGAGTCCTTTGGCCTCTAACAATTCAAACGACCGATCTCTAAAAGAAGTACCTGCGAGAACGGTAAGATTGTGGTCGCCATAACTATCGTCATAGGTTAGGGTATTGTCCCAAGTTTGTTCAGAGAAGGTTTCGTTTCTTTTGATAAGTTCTGCGTTCTCTCTAAAAGCATTTCCGTTGCCAAAAAAGAAGGGAAGTCTGATTTCCCGAACCTCTAGCGTTTCGTAATTGTGATAGTATGCAGATTTCAAAGTCAATTTATCAGGTACTAATTGATAATTGATGTCGAAAGTCATCAAAGTATTACGGGTCTTGTTTCTGTTTTCGGTGTTTTCCATCAACGGAAAAGGGTTCTGTGTGCCTCGGTAACCCAAATCTTGTGCGTTAGCGTAAGCTCTTGGAAAAGCATCTGTTTTTGAAGGATCTAAGATGGGCATCGTAGGTACCGCAAAATAAGCTGAGGCAAAAGCCCCATTTTCTGGGCGATAACGGGTCGCGTTACTGAACAATGAAGAGACACCTACGTTCAATCGGTCGCTTATATCAAAGTTCAATTTCGTTCGAATGTTGAAGCGTTCGTAGTCGTTCTTCATTCTCAGAAGTCCTTCTTGTTCGAAGTAGCTTAATCCTACTGAGTAGGTCGTAGATTCCGTTCCACCGGCAACACCTAAACTGTGGTTTTGCTGCATGGCATGGCGTAAAATCAAATCGTACCAATCTGTATTTACATTGGGTACATTGGGGTTTATTCTACTGCGACCATATCGCTGTATGGCATTTTCGATAGATTGCGCTTCGGCCGCTGAACCAGATTCTCTTGCGAGAGTGGCAAACTGTTCTGAATTTGATAGTTTTACGACATTATGTGCAATCTGCACCCCTTGATAACCATTGTAGGTTACTTGTGGTTTTTGATTCGCTTTACCCGATTTAGTTTCTATGAGTACAACACCGTTAGCCGCTCTAACCCCATAAATAGCTGATGCTGAAGCATCTTTTAAAACAGATATGGTTTCAATGTCTTCGTTGTTCAGAAAATCGATATCATCATAAAAAGTACCATCTACCACATATAAGGGGTTAGATGCCCCATCAACATATGAACCAATACCGCGCACCCGAATAGTCGGGCCCGTACCTGGCTCCCCGCTACTCACTACCTGTAAACCCGCTACCTTACCTTGCAATGATTGCATGGCCGCACCTGATGGGGTTCTTGAAATATCTTCAGATTTTACGGTTGCAATCGATCCTGTAAGGTCCGCTTTCTTTTGCGTTCCATAGCCGACTACGACAACTTCTTCTAGAGTTTCGGTGTCTTCGGATAATGATACATTAATAGTCGTCTGACCGTTAACAGGAAGTTCTTTTGACGTAAAACCGATATAGCTGATGGATAACGTACCGTTTGAGGGTACATCGTTCAAGATGTAATTTCCATCGAAATCGGTTTGTGTTCCTGTTGTGGTTCCTGATACTACAATACTGGCTCCCGGTAAGGGCGTTCCCTCTGCATCGTTAATAGTACCGGAAACCGTAATACCGTCCTGTGCAAATAGTGTCAGCTGACACATAAACAGGAAAACAGGCAAAAAATAGCTTCTTATTTTCATGATAGTTTAATAATTGAGTTGAAATTTTATCAAGTTGTTAAGTTGAATGCAAGATATCAAAAGGATGACGTGAGAAATTTTAATGAGCATACATAAAAACTACATCACTAGTGCTATGGTGCCGTAGCGCCTTTTTTCAAGGAGTTTGCAGTAGTTTGATACGTTAACTTAATATTAATTTTAACAGATTGATGTAGTTTTGATGTAGTCTCTAATTGTATGAAAATGAGACTTGTGAGATTATTTTTGAAATAACGTCCTTATTTGAACTTTATTAAAAAGCTTGAAAGGTTCTGAGAGCTGTCAATTTCCAGTTTTTTACGAAGACGGTAGCGATGTATTTCGACTCCTCTAACTGTTATGGCCATTAAGGGTGCTATCTCTTTGGTAGATAGGTTCATCTTTAAATAAGCACATAACTTTAAATCTTTCGGAGTTAATTTGGGGTATTGTTTCAATAAATTTTCAAAATAATCATTGTGAAGTTCTTTAAAGTTCATTTCGAATTGTTTCCAATCTTCGTCTTCATTAATTGAACTGTCCAATTTTTTTGTGAGGGAACGATAGCGTCTCTTGTTCGGGAAAGCATCTTTATTAACCAACATCAAATCTTTTAACTCTAAAATAAGTTCGTTCTTTTTGGCTACACTCATTGTGGTGCGTGCCAATTCATTTTGTTTACCTCTTATCTCTTTTTCCAGCTTTTCTTTTTCTAGCTTGGCCATACGCTCGTCTTGCTCCCTTTCCAGTTTTATCTTTAAAGTTTCATGCTTTTTCTTTAGTTTTTGCTTGTTATACATGCGCACAAGAAAAATTATGCCGACAAGGGCGAGCAAATAGGCCACTAGGCTTAAGGTTGATAGATACCAAGGGGGGGCTATCTCGAATACCAATTTTGTCGGAGGTGATTTTTTATTGTCCATACTCACCGATGAAACGCTAAGTGTGTATTCGCCATGGGCCAGGTTCTGAAAGCTTAGGGTGCCGTGGTCACTATAGCTCTCCTTATTCATGGGTCCCGCTAATATATAGTAGTATCGAGGTTTGATTAAGCTTGGAACCGAAAACTGCATATCAATAACGCTAGAGTTGGGGTAAGAAATTTCAAAAGCGGAATCTCTTACGGTATGAGCTTGTTTCACATCTTTAAAAAAAGATAATTTTGGTGATGGTATTTGGGTATTCGCCAGTTTACGCTGTAACTTGGCAAGATTGATTTGCGCAAAGCCATCACTTAAGGTCAAGAGGTAGATAGAATCATTCTTTCTTATGATCCTTTCCATATCCGGAACGAGACGTTCACCAAGCTGACCTTCGTTGATTGATATGGTTTGGCCCTGAAGGTCGGTATAAGTAATTTCTTTGCTAGGGCCATGGTCAATAAACCAAAAATGCTCCCCATCGGCATACATAATCGATTTTTGATTGTAGGGTTTGAATTCATCAAAAGTCGACAGCTCTGCGATTATAGGGTCGTACTTGTACCAGATACCATTACTTTGAATTATTATCTGGTTTTTGATTTCATACAGCTTTACTTGATAAATATTCGGAATAACCTCTGAGCCAAATTCTTTTTTTTCAACTACAGAAGTTAGATTTTCATCTAGTTTAAAACGAAATAAACCTTTATAGGGGTGCGCGGCCCAAAGTGTACGGGCGTCTTCGAAGCACAGTTGTTTCACTGGAAAATCAATTCCGTTGATTTCACTGATTGACCAATTGTTATCATTATCCCTTTTATATTTAGCAACCCCGGTATAGGTGCCCTGTAGAAAAGTGGCCGAACTTTCAGGAACCCTAACAAATTGATATCCACCAGCAATTTGCGAGATTTTTTTGAGGCGAGATTCGTCTAAACTAAAAGTGGCCGTATTGTGTCCGGCCATGATGTCATCATCAATAATTTCAAGATCCCACACATGACCTTGCGAACCGTTAATGAAGTTTAGAAAGTCGTTATTTAAGTAGTAAATACCGGTATTACTACCCAAATAGGTAATCGAATCGGTATGCACCAAGTCGTGTGTGGTACCTAATGACCCTGAATAGTCTGTGAAATAAGAGATAGGCGATTCTATGTCGATACGGTCTAACCCATTTTCCAGACCTGCCCATATTTGATTATCAAACTTTGCCATAGAAAGCACCGTATTGTTTTGTAAACCGGTCGCCCTATTGAGATTTTTGATAGATTTCTCTTTGGTATTATAGAGATAGATTCCGTTTTTAATGGTTCCGAATGCAATTTCGTCAGATGAAATGGTAAGGATTTTATTCAGCTGATGTTGTTTTAGAAGCTGATTTATTTCCTCGTCAAAAGGCTCCAGCGCGCCATTGCGGTATAGAAAAGATCCGTTCAACTGGGTGCCTATCATAAAACCATCTTGAAATGCCGCCATGCTAATGATTGTAAAATTTTCAAGAGCACTTCCCGTATTGATAGGTTGTAATTTATTTTCTACTAGTTCATAAAGTCCATCACTCTTCGATGCTACTAAGATTTTGTTGTCGACAGCTGCAATGTTGGTTACTACAAACTCCGGATTGATAATATTTATGCTATCCTCTTCGTATAGGTAGAGAGTTGAAAATGACCGAAAAGCTATCTTGTCTCCGTAGGGTATAATTTGCCAGAATTCTTCGTTAGTAAAGGTGTGGTCGGTTATAAGTTGGGTTAGGGAGGTATACTCAAATTCTCCAATTCGGTTCTTTTTCCAGTAACCAAATTCTTCATAAGATCCGGTGTAAATCTTATCGTCGACACAAGCAACTGATCGTATTATAGTAGCATTAGGTAATTTATTCAATACCCATTCTTCACCATTAAAATGGAGAAGACCTTTATCATTGGCCCCAAAGAGCTCACCTTGATCATTGACAGACAGTCCCCAATTTTGTCCCGCTGCATTGTACTCAAATACGCGGTAGTTGTATATGGGGGGTAACAAGTTTTGGCCTGATAGCCCGAGAGGTGCGAAGAGAATTAAACATAAAATTGGTATGAGACATCTCATGTAGAGCAACTTGTTTTGAAGAATCTTTAATGAAAATATAAGTTACAAAAAACAAAGATGAGATTTTAGAGGATTAATCCTTTCTAATTATACGCATAAGCTCAAAAATAAATTTGTTCGCATCACTTGGGGCAGTAATTACTTCTTTTATTGCCATCTTCAACCACAGAGGCAAATTCACATAAGATTGTGAAAGAGCCTTGTTCAAACCCCTATTTTTACAACTTCAACCAAAATCGGTATTTAATTGTCTAAGAAAAGAACATATCGTATGCTTCGCAGACTAGGTCGCTTTCTACTGGTGCTCTTAGTTTTGTTTTTAGTGTTGGTTCTTTTTGTTCGAAGCCCCTGGGGGCAAAATATTATTGTTTCGAAGGTTACGGCCTATGTTTCCGACAAAACAGGTACTGAGGTCGAAATTGATCGTCTTTTCCTGACCTTTTCAGGTAATATATTTCTTGAGGGCCTATACCTTGAAGACAAGAAGGGTGATACCTTGGTGTATTCGAAGGCTCTGGAAGCCAATCTACCTATAACGCCTATTATCTTCAACAATGAAATTCATTTAAAATCTTTGGATTGGGATGGTCTTAAAGCGAGGATCTCAAGAAATGAAGGTTCTGAAGATTTCAACTTTACCTTTTTAATCGACGCATTCGCTGCCACTGATTCTACCACAACATCCAATCAATCAAGCGAACCGATGACTATTGATATTGGCAATGTCAACTTTGAGAACTTTGATTTGGCCTATGATGATGGCTTCATGGGTATAGAAAGCAACTTGATTTTAGGAAAATTATTCTTAGGAGCGGATCAAATCGACCTTGAAAAGATGCGTTTTGAAATCGAAGATCTTGAATTGTACGATACAGAAGTCAGCTACCTGCAAACCAAGCCTTTTCCTGAAGTTCAAGATACGACTACAACTCAATTGCCATATTTGTCAGTAGAAAATTTTAAGATCTCAAACCTTTCGGCAAATTACAATTCAGAACCAGATGAGACGATTGCTGAGGTAATTCTTCGGGAGTTTTTGTTGGAGTTGCCCAAAGCGGATTTAGCTAAAAATGAAATTGAGGTCGATTTACTGGCCTTGAAAAACTCGAAGGCCTCTGTGCAAATGGGAGGGCAAGAAGAAGTTAGATCTGACACGTTGGCTAAAACCGATTCGACTTTTGAATGGCCACAGTTTATAGTAGATGTCGCTGAAATCGATATAGAAAACAATGATTTTGCTTTTCGAACGGGTGATTCTACCGTAACCGAAAGCGGATTTAACCCTGAAAATGTAGCTTTTTCTGAATTTACACTTCAAACCGATAATATCACCTACCGGCCGAAGCTTGTGAATTTTATACTTAATGAGCTTTCCTTCAAAGAGAAAAGTGGTTTTGAGATTAAAAAGATGGCTTTTGATGCCGATTTGAATGAAACCTCGGCTTCAATATCCGCATTGAACGTTGCAACCGGGTACAGTTCGATGACGGGTAATCTTGAACTGGATTTTTCTTCTTTAGACGACTTGCTCGAAAACCCCGAGAATTCTCAACTCAATGTCTCCATACCGAATTTAAAGGTGGGGCTACAAGATGCATATTTCTTTCAACCTGATTTGGCCAATAACGAATATGTGAAAATGGCCACCCAGCAACCAATCACTGGAAATTTAAGAGCCAATGGCACCTTGGCCGATATTGAGATTCAAGATTTGGGGGTGCACTGGGGGCAAAATACCTCGCTCACAGCAAAAGGGGAAGTATTACAAATTACACAACCTGATTCGCTATATTTTGATTTCAACAATGCGGAAATTCGAACGGTACGTTCCGATATGTTGAAACTTATTTCAGAAAAAGACATGGGTGTTTCGCTGCCGGAAACGGTTCTAGTACTGGCAGAAGCAAGTGGAATGCCCGATGATATTTCTGCGAACGTAAAATTGAAAATTCCTGAAGGGAGAGTGCATTTAGAAGGCAGTTATGCGAACCGTAATCAAATCGCTTTCGACGGTATCTTAAAAGTGGACAGTCTTCAAGTAAATAAGCTGCTACAGAATGAACAATTGGGTGCACTGTCGTTTCAAATTGAGGCCTCTGGTAGTGGTGAAAATTTAAATACGTTGAACGCTTCGTTAACTTCCGATTTCACGCAGCTCAATCTGAAAGGGTATGATTTTTCAAACCTTTTTCTCGAAGGTGAAATTGTCGACGGTAATGGAGATTTGAACCTGAATTTTAAAGACGACAATCTCAATTTTAAGGCGCATACGACCGTAGAACTAGACTCGGTTGATTCGAATGTAAATCTTGACCTAAATGTGGTAGGTGCCGATTTATATGCGTTGGGTGTAACTCGCGAAGATATCAAAGCAGGAGTCAATATAAATGCACAGTTTAAGGGGAATGCAGAAGACTTTACCGTAGATGCATTACTGTCAGAAGGTATAGCCGTACATGAGAACGAGCAGTATCAAATGGGCGATGTCAAACTGTCGACCCGGTTGGGTAAGACCCAGACCGAGTTTTCCATTTCAAGTAATTTCTTGAACGGTATTTTAAAATCGAACGCCACGCCCAATAAAATTACGACCGCCTTACAGCGGCAGTTTAAAGGTTACTTTTCCGATACGGTAGCACCCAATACCCTTAATGAACCCGTAGAGTTGGAGGTTGAAATGGCGTTGTCGCCCGTGCCAATATTAACAAATGTGTTTTTAAAAGGAGTAGAGCGACTTGATTCCGTTCATGTTCGGGCCAATTTTGACGCACGTTCCAAAAACCTGGAAGCCGGCGTATATATGCCTACATTGGTTTACAACGGCAGTTCAATCGATAGTCTTGATGTGACGGTAAAAGGTGATGCGACCGATTTGAATTTTTCCGCAGGTTTTGCCGAATTATTGACAGACCCCATTAATGTAAAACGAACTTTTTTTAAAGGTAATTTGAAAAATAAAGAGCTGCTGCTCGATTTTGATTCTTATGATGAGCAAGAACGATTGGCTCACATAAGTTCTGAATTGGTTTTGGAGAAAGATTCCATCAACCTTCATATTAACCCTCAAGACCTTACTTTCAATAAAAAGGAATGGTCTATACCTCAAGATAACCGTATTGTTATTGCAGATAAGTATTTAGGTCTTCGTAACATCACCTTGAGTCGAAATGCACAAGAATTGACTTTAAGCAATTCGGTAGAGGGTATAGAAAAAGAACATGTGGGCCTAACCTTTGATAATTTCAAGTTACAGACCATTGTTAGCCTATTGAACCCTGATGAAGCTTTGGCATCGGGTATGGTAAAGGGGCGTTTGGTAATAGAAAACCCTTTTGAAGCTCCGGGTATTGTTGCCGATTTTGATATCAATAAGCTTGAACTGATGCAGAATCCATTGGGTAATCTATCTTTAGATGCCGTATCAAAGGGTAGAAGTACTTACGATTTCGATCTGTCGTTAAAAGATGGTGGTGTAGATTTAGACCTGACGGGAGATTTCGCAGCAGCGGAAACAGGGGCCAAACTCAACTTAAATCTTGATTTGAACAAACTTGAACTTACGGTGGTAGAAGGTCTTTCAGAAGGGGCGTTGAAAGATTCACATGGCTTTATTTCCGGTAACGTTGAGGTTAGTGGTACAACCGTTGAACCTCAATATAACGGATTGTTTCAATTTAACGATACCGATTTTAACGTGGCTACTTTAAACTCCGTCTTCAAAATAAATAATGAAACCATAAAAATCGATAATGCCGGTTTATACCTCGACTCGTTTAAGATAGAGGATTCTAATGGAGGAGTTTTTACTGTGGATGGAGATATTCTAACCGAGCAGTTGACCAATCCGAGTTTTGATTTGACCTTTGAGGCAGAGGAATTCCGTGTTCTAGATTCTACGAAAGACGATAATGAGTTGTATTACGGTATTGCGAGTATAGATGCTGATCTATCCGTTAAGGGTGACTTAGAGTTGCCTGAAATCGAGGGAAGGCTTAAAGTGCGTAAGGTAACAGAGGTCACCTATGTGGTACCAGAAGAACAGCTCGATGTTCAAGAGCGAGATGGGGTCGTGATTTTTGTGAATCGTGAAAACCCTGATGCTATTCTCACCCGCAATGATCAAGAAGATACTCCGGCCGTATTTACCGGCTTTGACCTAAGTGCCATCTTAGAAATTGACGATGATGCAGTTTTTAATGTGATAGTCGATGAGCGAACCGGAGACAATCTTCAAGTAAGCGGTGATGCTGAACTCAATTTGAATATGTCGCCAAACGGTCGAATTAATTTGACCGGGCGTTACGAACTGAACTCAGGTCATTATGAAACCAGCCTTTACAATCTGGTGAAACGTAGGTTTTCGATAAAACCGGGAGGAACCATTACTTGGCGGGGCGACCCCACCGATGCTGCACTTGATGTAACTGCAATTTATGAGGTAGAAACTTCTGCAGCTCCTTTAATGGCAGCGGTTACTTCTGGGCAAGATGTGAGCGTGACCGGCAAATACCAACAGGTTTTGCCCTTTATGGTCTATTTGAATGTAGAAGGTGAACTTTTACAGCCTGAGCTTTCTTTTGACCTAGACATGCCTGAAGATGAGCAAGGCTCTCTTGGGGGTGCCGTTTATGGTAGGGTGCAGCAACTCAACGAACAAGAGGCTGCTCTGAACAAACAGGTGTTTTCGCTGTTGGCACTAAATCGATTTTTTCCCGATACGGGTAGTGATGGTAGCTCGGGTGGTGCGGCTGCTTTGGCTCGAAATAATGTCAACAAGGTGCTGTCGGGGCAGTTGAATACCTTTTCTGATAAGATTTTCGGGCAAAGTGGTTTTGAACTCGATTTTGATTTGGACAGCTTCACCGACTATCAAGGCGATAGTCCGCAAGACCGAACACAGCTTAATATCAATGCCAAAAAGAAGTTGTTTGATGATCGATTGGTAGTTACGGCGGGTAGTGCGGTAGATGTTGAAGGCAGTGCTCAGAGCGGTCAAGGTCAAACGCCTATCATAGGCAATGTAAGCCTAGAATATCTATTGACCGAAGATGGACGGTATCGATTAAAGGGCTTTAGAAAAAATGAATATGAAAATGTAATTGACGGTCAATTGATAATTACCGGGCTCGCATTGATTTTTAATAGAGAGTTTAATGAATTTAGTCAGCTATTCAATCCGCTAAAAGACAATGATGAGAAAGACGAGACTAAAAATGCTAGTGAATGACGAAATTTAAGAACTTGTTGTATCACATATTGGGGAGTAAAGCAGAACGGGTCGATTTTAAAATTTTAGAATCATTGCCCAGCATGATTTCTGTCTCAGCATTATCTCTTTTGATTGTTCTGAGTTCATGTAGTGTCGAAAAATTTATTCCTGAAGGGGAAGCACTCTATACCGGTGCAGAATTGCAGACCAAATTGGTAGATGATGCCGAGGTTAATGGTTTGAAGAGTGTGAAAACAGAACTGAATACCTTATTACAGCCTCAACCCAATTCACAATTACTAGGCATGCGCTTGGGTTTGTACTACCATTACAAGGCCCAGCAAGAAAAACCTGGTTTCTTGAATGAATGGCTGAATAAAAAATTCGGTGAAGAACCGGTCTATCTTTCGCAGACGAACCCAGAAAGGGTCGAAGAGCTTATTTTAAATCGATTGGACAATCGGGGGTTTTTCTATAGCAAAGTGGAGTCAGAAGTTGATAGTACTCAAAAATTTGCCAAAATCAAGTATTCCGCAGAATTACCAAAACCCTATACGATGGAGCGTTTTGAACTGCAAAAGGATTCATTGCCGATATATGACGCCATAGAAGAAACATTGACCGAAAGTCCGTTTAAAAAAGGAGAACGGTTCGACCTGAGCTTGATGAAGTTTGAACGGCAGCGTATCGATAATGAGCTGAAACAAAAGGGGTATTATAATTTTAATCCTGATTTTTTAATTTTTGAAGCCGATACCAATCGATACGACAATCGCAAGTTTGACCTTTTTTTACGTTTGAAATCTCAGGTGCCGCAACGTTATGTAATACCTTATGCCATTGATTCTATAACGGTCTACCCGAAATATACTGTAGGCGATACCACAGAGTTAGCAGAATCGAATGTTGTAAATGACATCGCTTTTATTCAGAACGAGGAGTACTTCAAGCCCGAACAATTAGAACCTTATATTCTTTTTGAGGAAGGACAGGCGTACAATGCGCAAACCGCGCGATTGACCAGTAATAGATTATCGGCTATCGGAAGTTACAAATTCGTAAACATACAATTTGCAGAAACCGATACTACCGCAACCAATGACGGCATGGGTTCGTTAAATGCAGACCTATACCTGTCACCATTGACAAAAAGGTCGATTAGAACTGAACTACAGGCGGTCACTAAATCTAACGGATTTGCGGGCCCGGGAATTACAGTTGCCTATAGCAATCGAAATCTTTTTCGGGGTGGAGAAACCTTGAGTATCATCGGAAATTTTCAATACGCGACCCAACTTTCAAGTAGCGATAATCAAAACTTGAGCAGTATCGGCGGTGGTTTAAAGACTGATTTAACAATTCCTCGCCTAGTTCCGTTTTCGCCAAGCCGCTTTAAATATGCCGTACCGAAGACCAAAATAAGCCTAGGGGCCGATTTCTTGAACCGAAGCAAACTCTATAGTTTAACCTCTTTCAACACATCATTTGGCTATACTTGGAATGCCAATAAATATGTCTATCACGAGCTCAACCCCATTAGCGTCAACTATGTGAATTTGACCAATACTACTGAAGAGTTCGAGGCTATTCTAGATAAGAACCCCTTTTTGCGGCGAAGTTTCGAACAACAATTTATAGCGGGCCTCACTTATGGTTTTACCTATAATGAGTTGGTTGATGAAGATAAGACGCATCCAATTTTTGTTTCTACAAGTCTAGATATAGCGGGTAATATGTTGGGCCTGTTGAGTGGTGGCAATGAAACGGTTTTCGGGTTGGAGTACGCGCAATATGCCAAAGCCGATGTCGACTTTCGTTATTATTTCAGATGGGCAAAAGAGCAAACATTGATAGCTCGAATGTATGCTGGTTGGGGTATACCCTATGGCAATTCGAGTACCTTACCTTTCGTAAAACAGTTTTTTTCTGGCGGGCCGTACAGTGTAAGGGCATTTAAGATTCGTTCTCTTGGCCCTGGCACCTTTACTTCGGAAAGTGATGATTCGACGACCTTTTTTGATCAATCGGGTAACTTAAGTTTAGAAGCGAATCTTGAGTATCGTTTTCCTATATTTTCATATTTGAAAGGGGCTATTTTTGCCGATGCAGGTAACGTCTGGTTGACTACTGAAGCCGATATTCCCGAAGGGGAATCAGAAGAAGGCATAGCCTTCAACGAACGCTTGCAGACAGAAGGTAAATTTGGTAAAGACTGGGCAAAAGAACTGGGCGTTGGCGTGGGCTTCGGTTTGCGTGTAGATATTCAAAGCTTTGTAATTCGGCTCGATTTGGCATCACCGATAAGAGTGCCCTACCTTCCCGAAGGTGAACGAAGCCGTACTCCCTTTTTTGGGGGAGGTGACGACAACCTAATTTTCAATTTTGCTATTGGGTATCCTTTCTAAAGCTTCATTCTGCTTAGAAACCCTAACATAAACCTCATTTTGTGCAGAAAATCTTCTATACTGTTACTTTGTGTTTTCCGTTCAGTTCCATCATTATTTCAGAAAATAAGCGATAAGAATGTATTCTTGCCTCCGGATCATAAATATGTGATGCGACCATTATCTCATCTACTCCGGTATCTTTTAGAAAGTCCGCTGTTTTCTTTTGAACGGTTGCCTTACTTCCGATAAATGAATACTTCATCATGCGCTGCAAAGCAGGGTCACGAGAAATCTGTTTCAATTCTGGAGTCATCTCCGTTGGCGCTTGTAAATAATCGATTTGACCCGTTAAAACGCCGACAACCATACGAATGGTAGATGTAGACATGCGCTCGGCTTCTTCATCGGTGTCAGCAGCGAGAACGTTAATGCAGGCCATGGTATAGGGCTCTTTTAAAAATTGTGAGGGTTGAAAATTATTATAGTAGATGGATAGGGCTTCGAATAGATGGGTCGGAGCAAAATGACTTGCAAAAACATAGGGCAAACCTTCTTTGGCCGCCAAATGGGCACTATCGGTACTTGAACCTAGAATATACATTGGCATATCTATTCCTTCTGCTATCGGAACCCGTACTTTAGCTTGCTTATTGGCTGACGAAAAGTACTTTTGAATATTGCGCAATTCCTCTGGAAATCTGTATACCGCCTGCATTCTATCAGGCCTAATGGCTTGCGCCGTAACTTGGTCTGTTCCGGGCGCCCTGCCGAGGCCCATATCAATACGTTCAGGATATAATGAAGCCAATGTAGCGAATTGCTCGGCAATTAACATTGAAGAGTGGTTCGGCAGCATAATACCACCTGAGCCAACGCGTATACTATTGGTGCCGCCAGCAATGTGACTCATGAGTACCGAGGTCGCCACACTGGCTATACTGACCATATTATGATGCTCGGCCAACCAAAACCTATTATAACCGAACTCCTCTGCCTTTTGAGCTAACTTCAAACTGTTGTTGTAAACGTCGGTGGTGGTAAAGCCCTTGCCAATTGTTGCTAATTCTAAGATGGAATAAGGTATTTTACCCGTTTGATTTGATTGCATAAACTATTCTATTTATGGCGAAATTAGTCAATAATTATGCCCTATCAGTTGATGAAAAGTTAAGGGTGACTTAAATTAAAATGAAGTTGGTTTGTCCAACCTCATAATTCAAACTTCGATTGAATTATGATTATCGTGAAAATCGATGCGGAGATTTGATTTGAGTTTTTGCCATTCATTATTGAGTTCCTCAGCCTGAGATTGTAAAATGGCGTTTGTGGTATTGGACAAATCACCATGGGTTAAAATCTCTTGATATCTTAAAATCATAATTCTTTCGACTTGCAGTATTTGCGCATCTATATCTTCTTTTGGCTTTGACTGCGTTAGCAACGAATGCTCCAGAGGTGGAAATATTAAATCAGCCTCGCCGGTACGATTATCTGTTGGTCTGCGTTCAGTGATTGCGAAAAATTCGTCATTAAGTATATTGGCAAAAGTGCCATATTGAAAGTGTCGATGCTTAAAATAAGGTCTTTTATGGGGATGCCTATCTGATTGCACCAGTGTTCCATAAACCTTTTTAGCAGCAATTAACTCATTAATTAGAAGTTCCAGTTTATCTATCCAATTTCTCTTAGTAGTCCTTTCCATTTTTTTTCATTTAACGTTCACAATTAAAAATTACGCACTAATAAGAGAAAGCTGTAGCGTTATCCGTTTAAATACTAGTAAAATTGATATACCAAAAAAGCCGCTTTTAAGCGGCTTTTATAAAAATAAGTTTCATCGATTAACGAGTGCAATTTGCACCCCATGTTTCATCATCTTGCACATAGGCTATTATAAGTTCTCCTTCATCTATTTTTATGGTTCCGGAACTGTTTACCAATACATTTTGATTTTTTTCCATTTCTATCCCAGTAATGCTCGGTATACTGCTTGAGAAATCAAACCTATAGTTGTTGCCCACTTTTACCACTGTGACTCGTCCATCGTCAGTAGTAGTTTCGGTTTCACTTTCAGGGTTTGAATAACTGACCGAACCATTGTAAGTGCCCACGAACAAATTATCGTCTGTAGGATCATTGTCTTTACTGCACGATACTACCAATGCAGTTATAAAAAGCATAATACTCAAAAATTTGATAGGTTTTTTCATGTTCATATATTTTGGGTTAAGACCTAAAATTAAACATGCTATTGAGACCTTAGGTAGGTGTTAAGGAAGCTTTAAGATAGAAAAACGCTGTTGAGTTAAAGAAAATTTGGATATCGTCACAGCTAGCTTATTTCAAATAAATTTCATCCTATATCCACTGGTATTAGCTTTTCTGATATGGTGTTTTTCATGTATGTAAAGTTGTCAAGTGCTTTTTGCGTGAAGGCAAAAAGACTCGAACTTCTATCCAGATTTTGGTTCTCGTAAGCCACTTTATAATAAATATTCCCGTTAAGGTAATCAGTAAGTGCCCGAATGCCATGTAAGAAAGGCATTAAAACCGCGCCCCAAGCTAACGTTTCTACTTCTTTTTTTGAGAGAAAGGGTTCATTGGCGGAAAGGCCATCGATAAAAGCATCTAAAAGACCTTTGTTGAAAGTAATTTTGTCGTGGTTCTTCTCGTCTTCCGGAGCCGTATTGACTATGGTACGAATGGCATCACCGAAATCGTACAGAAAATAGCCTCGCATTAACGTGTCAAGATCGATAAGACAAAGCGCTTTTTCAGTTTCTTTTGAGAAAAGAATATTATTGAGCTTAGTGTCGTTATGGCAAACCCGAATCGGTAATTCAGAAAGTTCAATATGACTCAATTGCGCCAAAACTTTGTGGGCAAAAAGTATAGCGCTCTCTGCCGTATTTCTTTTTTCAGGTGTTGATTTCTCTAAAGCTTCTTCGAATTGGTTTTTTCGTAGACTTAAATCATGAAATCGAGGTATAGTATCGACATAGTCATCGACATTTGCTTTTTGTAGAAGAATGTTAAATTTGGAGATAATCTTACCGGCTTCAAATGCTATTTTTGCATTTTCGGTCGTATTATAGGCCGTACTGCCGTTAATATAGGTCATCACCCTCCAATAAGCCTTTTCACCGTTCTTAGTACTTAAATAACTAAGTCCGTTATGGGTTTTGACCAGAGTAATGTCTTGATAGTCGGTGTCAATAAGGTGCTCAAATGCATCGCGAACGTTGTTCATTAGGCCGGCAACATTATCAAACACATTGTGGTTGATACGCTGCAGAACATACAGCGGTACATTATCGGCGAGTACTAAAAAAGTATCGTTGATAAAACCATCGGTAAGTGGCTTAAAATTGTAATTTTTTTCCTCTATAGAGAAATTGCTTAATAAGGTATTGAGTGTTTGGTCGGTATATTTATTCATTCGTTAGGCCAAAGTGGCGATATGTATTTTCCGGCAGTGGTTTTTTCTTTAAGGTATGCAACGGCAGTTTCACGGTCACTGGCATAAGTTACACCAAACCAATCACCGCCCGAGGGTACTACTTTCACCTCGATTTCACCGGCCTGAAGCATGTCTTGAATTATTTTAGGAATATAAAGTTCGGCTTTGGCACCCAAGTCTTTACTGTCTAAAAATGTTCTAAAGTCATTTTCTATTTTTTCAAAAATAGAAGGTTTACAGACCCAAAAGTTCATGCTTACATGTTCTTCTCCAGTATATTCGTTGCCCGAATCTTCGTCTACAACTTTACCATCTTTAGCTACAAGCTTTAATCGTTCATCTACAGATACGAGGTTATCACCATCTACTTGGCATACTCCACGAGAAACCGAACCATGTTCAGATAAAGTATTCTTCAAGGTATAACCGACTAGGGCATAGGTATTATCTTCGGCATGGGCTCGCATGAAATTAGCTGCATTTTCATAGGCGGGCTGCCCATAAAAATCATCAGCATTCAAGACTGCGAAAGGCCCGTCAACAACATTTCTGGCTGTCCACACGGCATGGGCGGTACCCCAGGGTTTCGTACGCTCCCCTTCGAAAGAACAGCCTTGGGGCAAGTCGGTAATTTCTTGTGCCAGAACATCTAATTTTACATTGGCGGGCAGGCGGTTTCTTAAATGGTCATCTAAAAACGAAACATTGTCTTTTTTCGTAATCAAAACAATATGGTTGAATCCATTCTTAAGTGCATCTGAAATGCCGAATTCCATTAGAAATTCACCATCAGGACCTAAATCGTCGAATTGTTTTAGTTTTCCGTATCGGCTACCGCTTCCAGCTGCCATCAAAAGTAAAATCATGTTCTGTTGAATTTGTTAAGTTGCCGCAAAAATATGATTTTATGTATAGAATCTTCATAATTACATTGTATACCTAACATTTTATTCACATTAATTGCACTTAGCTTCAAAATTATTCTTTAATTTTCTTCCGTCCATATCTTCCGAATCTATGTTATAAATCCATTTAAAATGAGACTTTTATCGGTTTTTGTTATTTGTCTACACCTTTGTCAAATTTCCTTTTCACAGGAGGCCAGTCGCCCTAACATTTTAGTGATCATTTTTGATGATGCAGGGCTCGATATGGGCGTTTATGGCAGTACCTATGTAAAAGCACCTGGTTTCGACGCTATTGCGCGAGACGGTATGCTTTTGAAAAGGGCCTACACACCTAATGCAAAATGTGCGCCTTCAAGAGCGTCGATGATTACAGGAAGAAACTCTTGGCAACTCGATGCGGCGGCAAACCATGTGATTTACTTTCCGTCGAAATACAAGACCTATCAAGAAGTTTTGTTAGAGCACGGTTATGTTACGGGCCATACCGGTAAAGGCTATGCCCCGGCAGTTACCAAAACTGCAGATGGAGCAAATCGCAAGGTATTAGGGCCTGCCTTTAACGATAAGAAACTGAAACCGGCGACCAGTAGTATTTCAGATAATGATTATAGTGCCAACTTTAAAGGTTTTTTGGAACAGGTGCCCGAAAACCGACCATGGAGTTTTTGGGTTGGCAGCTTAGAGCCACATCGGGGCTATGAATATGGTTCAGGTAAAAAATTAGGAGGTAAATCTGAGGATGATATCAAAAATTTTCCGCCTTATTGGCCCGATAATGAAGTCACCAGAAACGATTTGCTGGATTACGCTTATGAAATTGAAGATTTTGATAAACATATTCAAAAAATTCTTCAAACTTTAGAAGAAAAGAATCAGTTAGACAATACCTTGATCGTGGTTACCTCTGATCACGGAATGCCTTTTCCGAGAGTGAAAGGCGACCAATATGAAAATGCAAATCATGTGCCCATGGCCATGTTATGGAAGGATAGAATGAAGACCCAAAATAGAACCGTTGATGACTATGTCAGTTTTATCGATTTGGCACCGACGTTTTTAGAGGCGACCGGGGTTGATTGGCGTTCTTCAGGAATGCATCCTGCCACGGGTAAGAGTTTGATGAATTTAATAATTTCAGAAAAGTCGGGGCAAATAGAGCAGGAAAGAAACTTTGTACTCGTTGGCAAAGAAAGACATGATACGGGTAGACCAGGTGATGTGGGTTATCCCATTCGTGGTATACATATGAACAACATGCTGTATGTGAAAAATTATGAAATTGATAGATGGCCGAAAGGTAACCCGGAAACCGGTTATCTGAATACCGATGGTAGCCCCACGAAAACCGAAATATTGAATTTAAGAAGGAAGGGTGATACCAAGTTTTGGAGATTAAATTTCGGAAAGAGAGAGAAAGAAGAATTGTACGATATCGAGAAAGACCCCTTCTGTATGAGTAATTTGGCCAATGAGCCTTCATACCAGATTGTAAAGCAAAAACTTAAGGCAGAGATGGAAGCCAAACTTCTAGAGCAGGGCGATTTGCGTATGATTGGCTATGGTCATATTTATGAACAGGCACCTTTCGTGAACGGAAAGGATTTTTACAAGAACTTCATGGACGGTGAGCGACCGAAAGCCGGTTGGGTGAACGATAGTGATTTTGAGCCATTTGTGCTGGATGGTGATGGTAATGAACTGAGAGCCATTAATACTATGAGTTTTGAATGATAAGTTGCTGAATCAAAAAACACCAAATCCCATTCGTAAATTATAAGATTCGATGAATTCTAAAAATGTAACTTCAGTAGAAGGGTATATAGCTTCGTTTCCTGATAACGTTCAAACCCTTTTGCAGCAACTTAGGGTTCTTGTTAAAGATTATGCTCCCGGGGCAAATGAATCTATGAGCTATGGTATGCCCGCTTATAAATTCTGCGGTAAACCCTTGGTTTACTTTGCGGCTTACAAGAATCATATAGGTTTCTATGCTACGCCAAGTGGTCATTCTGCTTTTGCGAAAGACCTTTCTCGCTACAAACAAGGTAAAGGGTCTGTGCAGTTTTCAATTAAAGAACCTCTTCCATTAGAGCTAATCAGTAAGATAATTGCCTTTAGGGTGGAAGAGAATGAGCGAAAAAGGTCAAAAAGTTAAAATTTTATAAATGTCGCAATTGCGTTAAAATACCTGATGTTTGTCATAATTTCGAGGGGGTATGTTTGCTAGTTTTGAATAAACAAGCTAAGTGATTAGCTATCTAAAGAACAATATCATGAAGAAAATCGTAGTTCCAGTAGATTTTTCGCAACAATCGGAATATGCGTTGCAAGTGGCAGTGTCTTTGGCTAAGAGATACGGTTCAGAAATTCTGGTTTTACATATGCTAGAATTGAACCAGGCTATGATTACCTCTAATGAAGGGGTACACCCTGAGCAAACGGTTTTTTTAATCAAGATGGCCGAGAAACGCTTCAAAGATTTTTTAGAGAAGCCTTATTTGAAGGGTGTGGAGGTAACGCCTATAATTAAACATTACAAGGTATTTAGTGAAGTAAACGAAGTGGCTAAAGATCACGGGGCCGAATTGATCGTAATGGGCTCTCATGGCGCAGACGGGTTAACTGAAATTTTCGTGGGTTCGAATGCCGAAAAGGTGGTCAGAAATGCCGAGGTACCCGTAATAGTAGTAAAAGGCGAAATGACAGACTTTAGAATTGAACGATTTGTTTTCGCTTGTGATTTTAAGCTTGAGAGTGTATCTGCATTTATACGGGCAAAGGCTTTTTCTGAGTTGCTTTCGGCGGAACTAAATCTAGTTTACATCAACACGCCGGGAGACGATTTCTTAAGTGCTTCAGATGCATATGAACGGATTAATAAATTTTTACACAAGGCAAATAGTTCTGATGAGGTAGTAATTCATAACGATTACAGTGTGGAGAAGGGAGTTCTAAACTATAGTGAGAAAAATGGTGCCGATGCCATCGGTATACCAACTCATGGTCGAAAAGGATTGGCACATTTTTTTATGGGAAGTATTGGTGAAGATATTGCTAACCACTCGAAAATTCCTGTGGTGACGTTTAAAATAACTGATTGAAATAGATAAAGAATAAAGGGGCAACTAATGTTAGTTGCCCCTTTATTCTTTTATACTGAGTTTTACGGATTGATGTCTACGGCATAAATTTTTCCGGCCATCATATCAGGCAAGAGCAAACGGCCTTTTTCTTCTTCTAGGTAAAAATCGGCAGCTGATTCTAAACCTTCTTTTAGAACAGTGGCTTCTTCAGTTTTACCATCAATTTTCCAAACTTTGGCCAAAGCCCAACTGCTAATGTAGTAATCACCTTTGCTATCTTGTTCAACGGCATCGGCACCCCTAAAATTTCCTTTTAACGGGGTGAGAACGCCCTCTTTTTTAACTAGAAAATTACCAAGAAAGAACGCCCCAATCATTATTTCTCCGTTATTGTCGACCCCAACTCCGTTAGGGTTTAAAAGAAGCGGAGAGGTATCTTGGGCAATCGATATTTTTCCGTTGAGGTCAATGTGATAAATGCGGCCCGTTTGCGGTACTTTTTTTGCTTCTTCGCTATCGAGCGGCCAGAGGTCATTATTCTCATCTCGCATGTAACTCGTATCTCCCATATCCGCAACATAAATGCCTTTGCCTTCGGCATCTATCGAAACATCATTTAAGTATCGTACCTCTTCAGGAAAATCTTCTTTTTTGGCAAAGACGGTTGCCTTACCATCTTTGTCAACCTTCCAAACACGTGTAACATCTGAAAAATAGAGATGTTCGTTTAGAAAAACAATGCCCTTGGGTTCATCTGAACCTGTGGCAAATACGCGCACCCCTCGCTCAGAGATTTCCGCAACTTGTCCATCGCCCTCCTCTTTTCCGTTCATGAGGGTCACATAGTAATTTTCATTGAACCCTTTCGTGATACTTTCGGGTTTTACGCCCACATCGACGGGAAATTGAATTTGCGCGTAGCCCATACTGCCGAACATGAGAAGGGTGGCCACGACCGTAAGCCCACGGAATAGCTTTCTCGATCCGCAATTGAAATTTTGAAAAATTGTTTTCATCTGTATAGTGTTTAAGGTTTCTAGAGTGAATTATAGTTCGGGAGAGTTTTATATCATTTTCATTGTCGTGGGGTCCCAGTTAACTGGTTGTTTTTTATAGTAACTTTCATTGGCTAAAAGTGCTGCACCCGCAGCCCTTAACCCAAAGGTCGGGTCTTGAACTACCTTACCGTTATTTCGAATCGCTTGAAAGAAATTATAGAAATGGTCATGGCGCGCTCCTTTGTAATCTCTGGGAGCCTCCCAAGTGGTGGTTCCAGTGCTCAAAGCTGCAGACCTGGTTTCCAGATTTTGATCGGCGTAACCCTTCTTGATTTTTTCTTGCATTTCTTCAGTAAAAGATACCAAAGAATACCCGCCAGGAACCATACCTAGCTTAGAGCGTTTTAAGGTTACGGAATTTTGACCGACTTCCATTTCGCCTTCGGTACCGATTAACTTAAATCCGCCACCACCGCCACTGCCAGCTATAAAATTTATTCTGAAAGCTGCATTAAATGCCGCATGGTTTTCGGTCTTGGGGTAATCATATAGGGTTATGCTTACATCGGGTACGTCACGGCCATCTTTCCAATATCGCAATCCTCCCGTAGCCAATGCGCGGTTGGGGCCATGCGAGTTTATAACATGGTTAAGCGTAGAAAAAGCGTGAACGAACAAATCGCCGGCTACTCCCGTGCCGTAATCTCTATAATTTCTCCATCGAAAGAAACGTTTTGGCTCAAAAGGAACTTGAGGAGCTTTGCCTAGAAAGGTGTCAAAATCAACAGTGTCTTTACTGGCATCTGGTGGTATCGGGTACTGCCAAGCCCCTTCGGCCGAATATCGGTCGTTGAAAAAATCGAGCATAACAATATCTCCAATAGCGCCCTCTTCATAAAGTTGCTTTGCTCTTTCATTGCCCAAGGATGCCATGCCTTGACTACCAACTTGACAAATTTTACCTGAGGATTTTTGAGCGTTTATAATGTCTTGGCCTTCTTCCCACTTTTGAACCATGGGTTTTTCACAATAAACATGTTTACCTGCCTTTAATGCATCTACCGTAATTTTTCTATGCCAATGGTCTGGTGTGGCCACGATAACGGCATCGATATCTCTTCTATTCAGAAGTTCTCGGTAATCTCGTGTAGTAAAGATGTCATCACCCCAGAGTTCTTTGGCCCTTTCGAGACGACCTGTGTATAGGTCACAGGCAGCAACTACTTTGCAACCATCGACGGTAAGAGCATCTCTGGTATCGAAGATGCCTTGAATGCCGACACCTATTACGGCTAAATTAATTTGGTCGTTAGCGACATAAGCAGTTTGGGCGTATTCACGATTTAGTATTAACTTCTCATCACCCGCAGCTGCAAGTATCATTGGAGCAGAGGTAAGGACTGCGGAGCCTAAGGTGGCTTTTTTAAGAAATGACCTTCTTGAAGGGTTCTTTTTCATTATAAATTTTAGATTAAACGGTTTGGTTTGGTAAGAGCAAAGAAATTTACATCTTTTCAAAAGGAATGCCAAAAGTTTAACCCCGCAAGAGATTGCTATGGTGTACTATCAAACCTAACTCATAATACGTGTTAGTTTAAAATAACGTTGGTAGTTCTCCGGTATATTCGAAGCTTGCAACAAACAGCCTTCGGTCATATATGGGTAAATCTCATCATAGGTTTTTACATTATACATGCCCACTCTTTTGCTAATATGCTCACGCCCTAATTCGGTGGGAGTGTTTAGACCTGCTGCTGCGACCAGTTCTAGAAAGCTTTTGATAGTCGCTTCGTGATAATTCTTTACTCTTGGTGCTTTGTCACTTATGACCAAGCCCTTCATTAACGATTTATTCTGTGTAGCTACACCAACCGGGCATGAATTGGTGTTGCATTGTAAGGCCTGAATACAACCAACGGCCAGCATCATAGCTCGAGCACTGTTACAACCATCTGCCCCTAGGGCAATGGCTCTCGCCATGTGGAAACCCGAAATTATCTTTCCGGCGATGATAACTTTGATTTCCTTTCTCAAACCAAAGCCGACCAAAGTGTCATGTACGAAAACCAATCCCTCACGAGAAGGCATTCCCATGGTGTTTGAAAACTCTACGGGTGCGGCCCCCGTGCCACCTTCACCTCCATCGACCGTAATAAAATCAGGGGTAATGCCGGTATGGATCATCGCTTCACAGAAATCCATAAACTCTTGTTTACGGCCGATACACAATTTAAAGCCAATGGGTTTTCCGTCAGATAGGTCCCGTAGTTTTTTGATAAAATGCATGAACTGGATAGGGTTGGCAAAAGCGGAATGGGAAGGGGGAGAGTGAACCGCAACACCGGGTCTAATATGCCTTATTTTTGCAATTTCTTCGGTGTTCTTTACGGCGGGCAAGATTCCACCATGCCCAGGTTTGGCACCTTGTGACAGCTTGATTTCAATCATTTTGACTGAAGGCCGTAGGGCATTTTGTTTAAAAGTATTTTCATTAAAAGTGCCATCGTCATTTCGACAACCAAAATAACCCGTTCCAATTTGCCAGATGAGGTCACCACCACCTTCAAGATGATAATCACTGATACCACCTTCGCCTGTATTATGGGCAAAATTTCCCATTTTAGCCCCTTTATTCATGGCCAATACCGCATTTTTGCTCAAGGAACCAAAACTCATGGCGGAAATGTTCAAAAGGCTTGAAGAGTAGGGTTGTTTGCAGTCTTTACCCCCAATATTAATTCGAGGAAATTCCCCAATATCTTTTGGATTGTTCTTGGCATACATGGAGTGTTCCATCCATTCATAGCCTGGTCGGTAGAGGTCCATTTGAGTGCCAAAAGGCTCAGTGTCATTAGCACCTTTTGCCCTTCGATATATTAATGATCTGAGAATTCTGTTCAAGGGTCTGCCTTCGGTGTCGGTTTCTACAAAATATTGCATAATCTCGGGCCGTATAGATTCTAGAACATAGCGAAAACGACCTATTACCGGATAGTTTCTTCGAATGGTATGTTTCTTTTGAACGATATCGAACAGACCCATCAAAACCAAGGGGCCAACAATTATAAAGAGCCATAAAATTGGCAGCCAAACGAATGAAATTGCCAAAATAATACCAATAGAAATGAGGGCTATCAGAATAAACTTTTCACGAACTTTCATGCAATTGAAATTTGAAGCCGAATTTAGGCAAAATTAAAAAGACCATAGGTCATGCAATGCGAATGGCATAAAAAAGATTATTCACTTTAATCCTTTTGTTCTGGTCTAGATTTAAACATTTCGAGATAGAGCATTGTACTCATTTTTTGCGCCCTGTTTTTCGCAATAAAGGCGGTATCACCTTCAAACAATTCATCTATTGTCTCGAACCACAAATTTAGCCATAGTCCGAAATGTTCTGAAGTAATATTGTTGTCCATCTTTTGGTCGACTTCCAGATGTGCTTTAATAGGATTACCGTGGTATTTTCGTTTTAAAAATAGTTGTGTTTCCCAAAAATTGGTAAGTATTTCAAAATGCTCTTCCCAATCATCTATGACACTTTCAAAAATAGGACCTAGAATTTCGTGCTCCCTAATCTTACCATAGAATGTGGTAATTAACAAGCGTACTTGGCTTCTATCTTTAATCTCTATTCTTGTCATCTTGAGGGTTGTAATTATCCTTTCGGGATGTTTTCAGGTTATTCGCCGAGGTGTATTTTATAAAAATTCCAAGCTGCCGAGGCTACATCCCTACCTAATTTCAACCCTGCAATATTATCTGCTTGAATATGGTAGCCACCCATAACCCGCGATATACCGGCCATATTTGCGGTTTCGGTGAAGGTGGGGAATTTCAGGGTTACCGGTTTTCCAAAGTGCTTCTCATCCAATTCGGTCATAGCCCCAGGGGTAAGTTCAACCTCTCCACCGAAATAATCATCACCGGTGAAGAGTCTCAGTACTTCTGCACACGCACCACTTATGGTACTGTGGCCTGAAGTGTAACTAGGGAAAGGTGGGCAAAGAAAAACATCGGGTGAATACGGGCGCCATTCCTGGCCTTTCATTTCAACGACACCTTTCCCAGGTCCGCCCCAAGCTTTTATAGTTTTGTCTTTGTAATAGTCGTGAACCAAAGCATAGGGTCGAGCGTAGTCATAGAACATCTTAGAATCCCATGAGGCAATGAAGGCATCCATGGCCGTGATTTCGGTCAAAAAGTACATTTTCACATCTTGATCAAGCGTATGGTTATCACGTCTAGAAACATCTTGAGCAAATTTTAGCCAATGACCTGCTTGCTGAACAGATTGTGGCCCATCACGCAT
This sequence comes from Pseudozobellia sp. WGM2, assembly GCF_017810075.1. GTDB lineage: Bacteria > Bacteroidota > Bacteroidia > Flavobacteriales > Flavobacteriaceae > JADNYK01. Next base: position 124,703 of record NZ_JADNYK010000006.1, on the reverse strand, counting down.
AAACTCTACCAAAGCTTTGTCTTCGTCGGTTAGATTTGCTTGTAGTTCTATGACTTCTTTCACCTCTTCTTCCAACTGTTTCGAACCGACCATTGGCGGTGGACCCGGACGAAATTGGTCCGCTGATTCTAGGGTAATAGGTTTTACGAGCTGCCAATAAGGTGTAAGACAGCTAGGTGCATATTGACCGCCCTTGCCATCGGAAAAATATTTGGGTTGCCATCGATTGATATCAGTATTTTCATCAGCCGTATTAATAGGTGCGTAATTCGTGTAATCAAAGTAAGGTGTGCCATTAGAACCACTAACCTTGCCATATTGGTTACTGCCATCATTTTTTCTGGCCTCGATTACCGCTTTCGCCGCTAGGTTACCAATACCCTCTGGAGTACTAGGGTCAAGCGATTCGTTTTCTGGGTCAAGCCCAAGGTCTAGCATATTTTTTTTGAATAGTAAAGAGTCAGAATAGTAATATTCTTTGAGTGCCCCATACGCCGCGTAGCTTATGGCGATTTCTTTATTTTTTAAGCTTCTGTTTTTTAACGGCACTCTGTCGGTACCTGATAAATATACCGGTTCTGCAGTGTTGTCGAATCGCGACCAAGCATCAAAAATTGAAGTGAATATTAAGCCGAGATATCTTGAGGTAATGGTAGGTCGTGGTTTAAAACGTTCAGTGTCTGAGGCCGTCGCATCTAAAGCTATCTTACCCCACTGGTAGGCTATATTTTCTGTACCGGTCGGTTCATTTGAAACAGGTGTTTGAGATGTTATGCTAAATGAGGTAAGATAAACAAGTGCGGTAATCGCGGTTAATGTGCATTTCATGGTTGGATTGTTGAAATCGAGACCTTAAATATATGAAAGTAACCTTGTTGGGTAAAATTATAGAGTTAAAACCAGAATAGTTCGTCAATACTTGATTTTAGAGTGGAATCTGATTTTTTCGAGTTATTATTTCACGAAATCAGTCCATATTATGGTGGCTAATATGCGTAAATTTGAGGTAAAAAACATATGAATCTACCCCGAACCGACAAAAAAAGATTAGTCATTATAGGCGGTGGTTTTGCCGGAATTTCTTTGGCAAAAAAATTAAAAGACCTTGATGTTCAACTAGTGCTCATCGATAAACATAATTACCATACTTTTCAGCCCTTATTATATCAAGTATCGACAAGTGGGTTAGAACCTGATTCTATTGCTTACCCTATTAGAAAAGTGCTTAAGCGCTTGCACAACTTCCATTTTCGTTTGGCTTCGGTGGAACATATTGATGCGGAAAACCGCAACATAACTACCAATATAGGTAATCTTACTTATGATTATTTGGTAATTGCAACCGGTACTGAAACCAATTTTTTTGGTAATGAAGAGGTGGCCAAGAATGCCATGCCCATGAAAAATGTACCACAGGCATTGAATATTCGAAGTTACATGTTGCAGAATTTTGAGAAAGCAGATGATTCCGAAGATTATGATGAACGAAAATCACTTCTCAACTTTTGTGTCGTGGGGGGAGGTCCGACAGGCGTAGAACTGTCAGGTGCGCTAGCGGAATTGAAACAAAATGTTTTTCCTAAAGATTATAGGCATTTGAATATTGACGAGATGGAAATTCATCTATTCGAAGGCGCTGATAGATTACTGCCTCCCATGAGCGAACATGCTTCAGAAAAGGCTACTGCTTTTTTAGAAGAATTAGGTGTTCAAATACATTTGAATACATTGGTCAGTAATTATGACGGGGATACCGTGACACTTAGCGATGATTCGACCATGCGCAGTAAGAATCTGGTTTGGGCGGCAGGTGTGACCGGTGCAAAAATTGAAGGACTCAAGGCTGAATCTTTGGTTGAAAAATTAAATAGATTCAAGGTCGACAGGTTCAATAGAATTGAAGGATACGACACTATTTTTGCCATAGGAGACATTGCATATATGGAAACCGAAGAGTACAAGGCTGGGCACCCTCAGGTTGCACAACCGGCGATACAGCAAGGTGAGCACTTGGCTGATAATCTCGTTCATCTGATTAAGGGTGAACCTATGAAGCCTTTCTCGTATAATGATAAAGGCACTATGGCTACGGTGGGTAGAAATCGAGCGGTAGTCGATTTAAAAAAGCTCAAGTTCTCTGGCTTTTTTGCTTGGTTCGTTTGGATGTTCGTTCACCTAATGGCGTTGGTAGGTTTTAGAAATAGAGTAGTTGTATTCTTTAACTGGGCCTATAACTACATTAATTACGATAAGGCCGCCCGCCTTATAGTCAGACCCTACAAGACGAGGGCATAGTTTCAGTATTCTAAGCCGCATTAATTAAAAACCTTTACTATATTTGTCTCGTTGTGTTGTGACCCAAGACCTGAATTTAGGTTAAGGCCAATGAAAGGCTTTCCAAAATTGGAAGGCTTTTTTTGTTTAAGACTTAAAAAAATATCTTATGCCGTATCGCGGGGCTGGTGATGCTCTTTTTTATCTTTCACTTGATGATTTATTTTTTCACCGTAAGTAGCTGATTCATCAATGGCTTGCTCTTTTAAGCTCTGCTTATCGTTTTTCTCTATGTAATTGTCTTTTTTATCTTCCATATGATAATTTGTTTTTATGCTTGTGCCAATAAGATTATGGTACCCACGATTAGAATAAGAATGAGTACGATAATTATGGTAGCCCAAGGAAATCTATTTTTAGGGGTCATCGTTGTCTGATTTCTCGCTTCATCAACCGAATGTGGATTATGAACGGGAGAACTGTCTTGAGAATCCATTTTTTTCATAGCAATTTTTTTATCCTATTTTCATCGGACCTTGATGGTTCGGCACCTGATTTTTAATCGTTTTCGTTTCTAGGTGCATTTGCTCTTTCAGGCTCTTCCAGGCCTCTCTTGCTTTCGCTGCCTTGGCTGTACAGTTTGTTCTCTTCATCTTTTAAGTTTTTAATGTTGTTACTGGCCCTGCCTGGCACGTCTAAATCTTTTCCTGAAAAATCAAGACGTTGTTTTCTATTTTGCAACATACGGTCATCACCATTGTCTTTTCGAACACCTCTATCACCCAAAACATTTTTATCTTCTTCGGTTATTTCGGAATTGTACTTCGGTTTTGATTCTTTTTCGTTACTCATACATTTTTTTTAGTTGATACAAGCTAGCATCATAACATGTAATCGACGTTCTGTAATCACAATTTTATTGATTCAATAAATAGGTTTGCTACTTGAACTTAAGTGAGAAGGAGGATATAAAAATTATTGTAATTTTAAAGAAACGACTTAAAACTGCACATATGCCTTTATATCACAAGTTGGGAAAGATTCCGCATAAGCGACATACCCAGTTCAGAAAAGAAGATGGCTCACTTCATTACGAGCAATTGTTCGGAACTATTGGTTTTGATGGTATGTCTTCGTTATTGTATCATTTGCACAGGCCTACGCAAGTCAAAGAGATTGGTAAAACATTGGATGTTGCGCCGAGGGCTGCGGTAGAATATAATATTACATCAAGGCTTCTGAAAGGTTTGGACGTTAAGCCCGAAGACGACTATTTAGAGAGTAGAAAAACCATACTTTTTAATGCAGATGTTCATGTGGGCTTGGCCGCTCCGAAAAAATCGATGATCGAATATTTCTATAAGAATGCCGACGCCGATGAATTACTTTTCATTCATAAGGGTAGTGGTGTTCTAAAAACTCTATTGGGCGAGATTCCCTTTGAATATGGAGATTATTTGGTAATTCCCCGAGGGATGATTTACCAGATTCATTTCGATACCGAAGATAATAGGTTGCTCGTTACCGAAAGCTATCACCCCATATATACTCCGAAACGATATCGAAATTGGTTCGGTCAGCATTTAGAACACTCTCCACTTTGTGAGCGTGATTTCAAATTGCCCCAAAACCTGAAAGCCCACGATGAGAAAGGGGAATTTTTAATCAAAGTAAAGAAGCAAGGGCAATTGCATCATATGGTTTATGCTACACACCCTTTTGATGTGGTCGGTTGGGATGGGTATAACTTTCCCTACGGGTTTTCTATTCACGATTTTGAGCCTATTACTGGGCGAGTGCACCAGCCGCCACCGGTACACCAGACCTTTGAAACCAACGCATTTGTGGTGTGTTCTTTTTGCCCAAGGTTGTACGATTATCACCCGAAAGCGATTCCAGCTCCCTACAATCATTCCAATATAGATTCCGATGAAGTGTTGTACTATGTAGACGGTGACTTTATGAGTCGAAAAGGTATCGATAAAGGTTATATTTCCCTGCATCCGGCAGGTATACCCCATGGTCCGCACCCAGGTACCTACGAAGCGAGTATTGGTAAAACCGGTACTGAAGAACTTGCGGTGATGATCGATACCTTCAAACCGCTTAAGCTTACCCAAACGGCCTTAGACATCGATGATGGCAAGTATTACAAAAGTTGGTTGGAGTAGGGGGTGCCGCTTTGTTATCTTTTTCATAATGCCCCAATAGGAACAAATGAAAAACGGTATTTTTGGGTAAAATTAGCAACTGTGGTATTTGATATAATTAAAAAAAGACGTTCTGTCTTTCCTGCACAATATAACGACAAACCTATAGCCAAGGCCGATATTGAAAAAATTCTTCAAGCGGCCAATTGGGCACCGAACCATAAGAAGACCGAACCTTGGCGGTTTAAGGTAATGATGGGTGAATCGAAAGAGAAGCTTGGTCTATTTCTTTCTTTAAAGTATATGGAGAATGTGGCCAGCCCAAAGCAGATGAAGGCTAAGAAACTTATAGAAAACCCTAAGATGGCCGGGGCGATTATCGCTATTTGTATGCAACGTGATCCAAATGAAAGTCTACCGGAATGGGAAGAAGTCGCCGCAACCGCAATGGCCGTGCAGAACATGTGGTTGTGCTGTGCAGAGATGGGTATAGGTTCATATTGGAGTTCTCCGCCACTCATCAAATTTATGGATGAGTTTTTTGAGATGGAAGATGGTGAGAAATGTCTTGGTTTTTTCTATATGGGTCATTATGATGGCGAATTGGAAGATGCTACACGTAGACCTATAGAAGATAAGGTAGTTTGGGCAGATTAGGTAGTTCAGATAGCTGAGCTAGTATTCTTTGGTGTATTTATATTCACCTCCCCCTTGTTTAAGAAGCATAGTGTTTTCTTCGGCATTAAATTCTAAACGTACTCCTGCCTGTGCGAATTCGAATACATCTTTTTCTGTGGCTTCCAAAGTAAAAGAGGGTTGCCCAGTAGCCTGCCCGATGAGAACATTGTCTTTTTTGGTGATGGTGATTTTAAGCGGAATTTGCTCGCTCGCATAAATGCCTAAATAAGTATCTAGTTCTTCGGAAGTTACTTCAATGCTTGAAAAAGTGGGAATTTCAAAGGGTTTTCCATAGAAAGCGCTCAAGGCCGCAATTAGTATATCGTTGTTAGAATAGCGGCTTCCATTAGTGGTAAGTGCAAACGCCAAGTTATCTTCTGGAATAAAACCCAAGGCAGATGAAAACCCGTCAATTCCTCCATTATGTCCGAACCCTTTTTTGCCGTAGAATGGCATTTGAAAAATGCCCATACCATAATTGTCTTTAATGGTCTTCATTTGGTCTAGACTTTTGACTGATATAAGCTTTTCTGCGAACAGGCCCTCAACAAATTTGGTCAAGTCGGTTGGGGTTGAAATAATGGCTCCCGCACCTGATGGAATCGACATGTCGGTTTCAGGTTGCTTTTTCCAAGAGTTGGTGTGGGAATAAGAATAGGAATGTGCCTCGTGGTTGGTACTATCTATTTTTGAGCCTACCTTGGTGTGGGTTAGTTCAAGGGGCTGGGCAATTCTGGTTTTTACAAGTTCAGCATAGGGTTTGCCGAAAACGTCTTCTAAAATAAAAGTGAGCAAAACATAATTAGAGTTACTGTACTCCGCCTTGCTGTCCGGCTCGAAAACGCTTGGTGATTCGATGATGATATTCAGTAATTCTTCCTGAGTTTTTTTCTTTGTATTCCACTCAAGGTAGTCATCTACACTGGTGAAGTTTAAAATTCCACTGCGATGGTTCAGTAGATGGGAAACTGTTATTTTTTCAGCGTTTTTTATTTTAGGAAAGTAGGTGTCAAGGGTCTGGTCAAGATTAAGTTTGTTTTCTTCTACGGCCATAAAAATGAGGGCAGAAGTGAACATCTTGGTTATGGAACCAATTCTATATTTAGTCTCTTCACTTGATTTCTTTTGAGTAGCGCTATTCTCATAGCCGATTGCTTTTGAGTAGATTATTTCTCCCTCGTGTGACATGGCAAAACTACCCATGTACCTATCGTTGACTTCTAATGCATTGAAAAAGCCATCCAGTTTGAGGGTGTCGAGACCCTGAGCATCAACGGAGATAATGTATAGAAAGCCGATTAGAATTTTAAGGATTGTTCTTTTCATAATTAAGGGTATTCAGTTGAAAAAAGAAAAAAGAGCATGACGATGCCCCCAGGCAATAGATATGAATAGGCCGAGATAAACAATGGCAACTAGAAACTTTATAAAGGTGCCGGTAAGAAAACCTAAAAACGAACCAAAGGCGGCCTTAGTCGCCGTTTTTTTGTCGGCCTTATTCAAGAGTTCACCTACCAATGCTCCCACAAAAGGCCAGATAATGATGCCGAACGGACCCAAAAAAGGGAAAATCAAGGCCACCACCAAACCAACAGTGGTGCCTATCATACCAGCTTTAGTGCCACCAAATTTTTTGGTGCCCATTGCGGGTATAACATAGTCCAGCGCAAATACTATCAGTGCAATTGCTGCTGTTATGCCAAGAAACCACCAATCTTTAGGTACCGCCATTGTCAGATGCAATAAAAATAGACCTACCCAGCTTAAGGGCGGACCGGGTAGAACGGGCAAAAAACTACCGAGAATACCTATAATCATAAAAACAAAGCCCACGATAAGCAAAGCGATATCCATCATTTCAATTTTCTTGTTTGACTAAGATAAACTGAAAAAGTTACAGTTTTCAATTATTACATAATTCTTCATTTGTAGATGCTATTTCAGTGCTTAAACATTGATTTTAAATCTCAAGTTGTTTTAACTGACTAATGAACAGTGGTTTAAATTTAACAACTAAAAATTTAGTTTAAACTAAAAATTTAGTTATATTTGTTTGTGCGGATATTTAAAATATGATAAAATGAAACAGTTAACAAAGGCAGAAGAAGAGGTGATGCAGATGTTGTGGAAACTCGAGAAATGTAATGTAGCGGCGATTATTGAAGAGCTTCCAGAACCTAAGCCGGCCTATAATACGGTGTCGACCATTGTAAGGATATTGGAAAGCAAAGGCTTTGTTGACCATGAAAAGGAAGGAAAGGGATATCTGTACTTTCCTCTGGTGAAAAAATCGGACTACAGCAATCAGAGTATCAACAAATTGGTAGATGGATATTTTCAGGGTTCTTTTAAAAGTATGGTCTCTTTCTTTATGAAAAAGAACGACATGAGTCTGAAAGAGCTAGAATCGATACTTAAGGATATTAAAAAACCGGACGAAACTGAGGAACAAAATCAAAAATCGGACAAATAAAATTTATGGCCATGGTACAGTACATTTTAGAATGCATTGCCTTTCAATTGGTGTTCTTGATCATCTATGATTTCTTTTTAAAGCGGGAGACTTTCTTTCAATGGAATAGATTTTACCTAATTGGCACCTATGTTCTATCGATGGTTTTACCCTGGGTAAAAATTGAAGCCCTAAAAACTACCGTGCCCGATAGGTATTACGTGTACCCCGAATACCTATGGGGTGCTAGTGATGCTGTTGTTGTGGCTGCCACTGAAAGTTCACCTTTCGATATCTCTTGGGGCGAAGGTTTGTTTATCTGTGGGGTAATGGTAGCCATGTTTTTGTTCGCACATAAGATGTGGCGTCTGTATCGACTGAGAAAGGGTGCCAATATTTATTATTTTAAAGATTTTACTCGCATTGTCATTGCTAATAGCCATATGGCGTTCTCTTTTTTCAAGTCCATTTTTCTGGGTGACAAGGTGTTGGAGACGGAACACGAAAATATTATCAAGCACGAACTGGTTCATATTCGTCAGAGACATACCTACGACCTTCTATTTTTTGAATTGATGCGTATCGTGGGCTGGTTCAATCCGCTGGTCTATGTGTATCAAAACAGGGTATCAGAACTGCACGAGTTTATTGCCGATGCAGAAGTTGCGAAGACAAATAAAAAGGAGCATTACGAGCTGCTGTTGTCGCAGGTCTTTCAGACCCAAGACATCTCTTTCATCAATCAATTTTTTAAATCATCATTAATCAAAAAACGAATAGTCATGTTACAAAAATCAAAATCGAAAAAAATCTGGAAATTAAAATATTTGGCTTTGGTGCCAATGTTGTTGGGTATTTTGTTCTATACCTCTTGTGAACGAGATTTACAGGAAGAGATTTCTACGAATACCATATCGGTAAACGATGTGGAAAGTCTTACGGCGGAAGAAGAACAAGATTTTTACATTCGACTAATGGAGAACTCCAAGCAGGGAGGGGATTGGAAGTTGGTCTTGAAAGATAATCATACCACGATTAGATTTACCAACCCACCGAACGAGAGTTCGTTTATCTCTGGCCCCAACGGAGTGCCTATAAGGGCACAAATGCAATTGGAGTCTAAAGTTTTAGATGGTGACTTTAATATTTTTGACCATAGCTCAAACAGTATGGTAGCTGTTGGCTATGGTGAAGATGTTCCCTTTGCCTCGGTAGATGAAGTGCCTATATTTCCCGGTTGTGAAAATGCGGCGGACCCTAGGGCTTGTTTTCAAGAAAAAATACAAAGGCATATAAGCAAAAATTTCAGGTATCCGGAAGAAGCACAAAAGCAGGGCATTCAGGGACGAGTATCTGTGATGTTCACGATAAATGAAGACGGAAGTATTACTAATATAAGAAAACGAGGTCCACACCCACTTTTGGAAGAGGAGACCGAAAGAATCATTGCTCGTTTGCCACAAATGGAACCAGGTAGGCATGAAGGTAAAGTCACAAAGGTGCCCTTTTCGATACCAATTGAGTTTAAATTGTCTCAAACCAACGCCTTAGGGGCAAATGTGGAAATGTCAACTAATAACCCGCAGCGCATGTCTATGGATGACGTAATGGATAATTTGAATATAGTGCCTTTTGCCACAGTTGATGAAGCTCCTATTTATCCTGGTTGTGAAGATGCCGCTTATCCAAAGGATTGTTTTACAAAAAGTATACAAAAATACATTGGTAAAAATTTCAGGTACCCCCAAGATGCTCAAGAAACAGGTATACAGGGTAGGGTAGCCATAATGTTCACCATTGCCGAAGATGGAAGCATTCAAGGCATTCGCTATCGAGGCCCGGATCCTTCTTTAGAGCAAGAAGCCTTAAGAATCATTAAGAAATTACCGCAAATGCAACCGGCTAAGAACAGTGGGGAAAGTGTGGCGGTAGCGTATTCGGTACCTATAACATTTAAATTACAGTAAAATCTCATCTCAAGCCCATTAGAAAATACGTGAAATTGAAGTTAAATTTTTTAATTCAATGGCTATAAAATTTAATTTATAAGAAATTTAATACAAGCCATGAGAAATATTCTTTTAATAGCGGTGATGGTTTTATGTAGCTTGACCGTTTCTTCACAGAGTGAGCAACAAATCAATAACCTCAAAACGTTTGCGAAAACGTACGGTTACATCAAGTATTTTCATCCGAGTGATGAAGCTTCAGATTTTGATTGGAATAGGTTTTCCATTTATGGGGCATCACAAATCGAAAAGTGCGATTCTAAAGACCAAATGCTGACAACGTTAAAAGAGTTGTTCGGTCCTATAGCACCTTCCGCAAATTTTGAAATCGGCAAACAGCCTTCAAAATTCGATGTGTCTATTATAAAACCTCAAAATCCCGAGAATTATGAATTGGCATATTGGCAACACAAAGGTGTAAGTACGGGTATGATGACCAAGGGAAGGCCCTATATAAGTGTACGCGTCAACCGCATGTTTGAAACTGAAAATGCTGATCGGTTTGGCAATGTGATGACTGTAATAGGAGCGGATAAGTACAAGAAAAAGGAATTTAGATATTCTGCTTGGGTCAAAATGGAAGAGGGTTCTACCGGAACAGGAAACTTGTGGTTCAGGGTCGATAATTCAGATGGTTCAATGGGTTTCTTCGATAATATGGGGGCTAGGCCGATAAAAGGCACTGAATGGCGCCAGTATGAGATTACAGGGCAAGTTGACTCCTTGGCGCAATCACTTTTTCTAGGGTGTTTTCTTCAGGGGAAAGGGATGCTATATTTTGATAATGTCAGGCTTGAATATAAAGAGGGAGACGATTGGGTAAACATTCCCATAAAGAACAGTGATTTTGAAAGTGAAAAATTAGGTAGTAAAACGGACGGTGTTCAATGGACAAGAGCGGGTAATGGTTATGCTTTTGAAACAGGTACAACAGTTAAATATGAAGGGGAAAAAGCAGCCGTAATTGAATTTTTGGGGGATGTAAAAGAAGAAAAGGGAACACCGGTTTTTGATTATCAACCACGATTTGGAGAGTTGATAGAAGAAGAAATCGGAAAGAACCTGTTCTGCCAAATTCCTCTTGTACTTTATGCCAATAAGGACCATACTTTTCCGCTGGGAAATAATATAAAATTAAAGTCATTAAAAAAGGAAGTTGAAGATAGTGCTGTCGACCCAACTCAACTTTCCGTTCGATTAGGGAATGTAATTAACACCTTCAATGTATTACAACATTTCTTTCCCTATTTTGATGTGGTCGATGTCGATTGGGAAGCCGCTTTAGAAGAGGCGCTAAAAAGGTCCTTTACAGATGAAACCGACGAAGACCATTTGATTACCCTAGAAAAATTTACTGCGCTGCTGAAAGATGGACACGTTGGTGTTAGGCACGATTTAGTCGAATTTTTTACTCCTCCCATTACTTGGGAGTGGGTAGAAGACAAACTAATCATCACACATCTGTTCGAAGAATCTTCAGAGCTTGAGATAGGAGATGAAGTTACCCATATTAATAAACAGAATTCCCAAGACTATTTCAAAGAAGTCGATTCAAGAATATCAGCAGGTACGAAGGGCTGGTTAGAATATAGATCTAAAGATATAAGTCTATTTGGCCCTAAGGGTAGTAAAATTACCCTGAGAGTTAATGGAAAGGAAATTGAACTCAACAGAGATAAAGATTTTTATAGAGAGAGACGTTCCGCTCTTCCAAAAAAAGAGTCCTACCAAGTGATTAACGATAGTGTGTTCTATTTGAATTTAGACCTCCTTCCGATGGATAAAATCAATGAGTTATTACCACAGATAAAAAACTACAAATCGATTATATGTGATATGCGGGGTTATCCCAATGGTAACCATGATTTTATTAGCCATTTATTGAAGTCCAATGATACCACCGAGTCTTGGATGCAGGTACCGAAAATAAGTTTTCCTGACCAAAAGAACTTGACAGAATATGAAGAGTTGAACTGGAAAATGAAAGCTAAAGAACCTTATTTGGGTGATAAGCAAATTATCTTTATTACAGATGGTAGGGCCATTAGTTATGCCGAGAGCTTTATGGGTTATATCGAAGGTTACGATTTAGCCACTATTATTGGTCAACCAACAGCCGGAACGAATGGCAATGTAAATTCTTTTGAACTTCCTGGCGGATATCGAATTAGTTGGACGGGTATGAAAGTAGTGAAACATGATGGTTCACAGCATCATGCCATTGGTGTTCTTCCCGATATCTATCTCTCTAAGACAATTGAAGGAGTTAAATCAGGAGAAGATGAGTTCTTGAGCAAGGCGATAGATTTAACCAGGCAATAGTACATTTATTTGAAAAATGAAAATCGTAAAGATGACGGACTTGCGGGTTTTTATAATGTCTATCACAGTAACCCTTGCATTTGAAGTAGAGGGGCAATCACTTTCTTCTAATCAAAAGCGTGCTAATTTTACCATTGCCGACAGTCTATATGCTCTAGGTAATTATACGCAGGCCATTAATAATTACGTACAGTCGAACGAGCAAAATGCAAGCCTTCAAATTGCACGGTCCTACAGTGCTTTGGGTAGGTTCGACAAGGCCATTGCCCAATACGAAGATATAGTTGTCAAGAACCCTGAAGCACAGGTTGCAGGTTTTGAGTTAGGTAAATTATACTTGAAAACCAACGCCTACGAAGAAGGGCGTAAATTGTTCTCAAAATTGATAGCTGAGAATGATGAAAACCCTGAATACCATTTTTATTTAGGTAAAATTTTCAGCGAGCTAGAGCAACCCGCAAGTAGTTTAAATTCATATAAAAGGGCAATCGAGAAAGATAGCACACATTTGAGAAGTTTGTTTCAACTGGGTAAATACTTTGTCACCAAGCGAGAAAAGGAAACTGCCCTTACCTATTTAAACCAAGGGCTTACGGTATACCCTGATGATGTTTCGCTCATCAATTTACAGGCCTTGGCTTATTACAATAATGACGAATACCAGAAAGCATTGCCTCTTTTTGAACGATTGGTCGAACTTGGTGAAGAGAAAGAGTTTATCTACGAAAAATTAGCATATTGTTATTTTAAGAATTGGGAGTTTGAAAAGGCAAAAAGTGCATACAAAACGGTAATACACCTGAACGATGAAAACTCGGAGGCCTATTTCAATTTAGGCCAAGTGTTCTTGAAAGACCGTCAAATTGATAGTGCCCAGTATTACATTCAAGAATCAATCGCGGTTCAAAAACCATTTTTGGCTGAGGAATATGTGGCTTTAGCGGGTATTGCCAGAAACAAAGATAACATCAAGTCAGCTTTCGAATATTATAAATTAGCCCATCAAGAAGATCCAGATGATGCCTTTATTTACTACAATGTTTGTACGGTTGCCGATAAACTCTACGAAGATCCGAAGACCAAATTGCAGTTTTACGAGAAGTTCGTCGGGCGTTTTGCTAAAAGAGATGATTATATGGGTCAGATGGTGGCCAAACGTATTTCTCAATTAAAGCAGGAGATTCATTTTTTGGCGAATTGAAATACCTAAAGCCTTAATTTAAGTAACAGAACTTTCCTAAATGAGAGATTAGAATTTTATTATGCTATTTTTGAAGTAGAACTAGGTAAAAGGGGCATTTAATAAAAGGCGTCTTAGAATTCTGGGCAATGCGATACCTTATAACATTATTACTTCTTTGTTTTTTGACAGGGTGCAACTGGACCGCCTCACGCGAAAAGAAGACCCGTGAATTGGTCAATGAAGAAATTCTTAGTATCAACTGGGAAGATGTAGACAAATACCCACTCTTCGAAGCTTGTGACGAAACTGTTGCCAAAACGGAACAAAGAGCCTGCTTCACTGAAACCTTTCTTGATTATTTATCGAATACCTTGCAAGAAACTGAACTGGTTCTAGAGGGGGAAGTTAACGATACCGTTTATGTCGATTTTTTGATGGAAGCGAGTGGTTCAGTAAGTCTTGTGGCCGTTCATGGTCCTGATAATATTAATGAACTCATACCTGAATTTAAAGGTCATATTCAACAAGGTCTCGACAGCCTACCGTCAATAAAACCGGCCCTCAAAAGAGGTATTCCGGTAAAGGCCAAGTTTCGTATTCCCATAGTTTTAAGTCCGCAATAATCAAGGTCTGTAATGTCTTGCAAACTCATTTTTTACCTTATTAACCATTAAAATTTGACGAAAGAAAAAATCATATTAGGTATTGATCCCGGTACGACCATCATGGGTTTCGGACTCATAAAAGTGGTGGGCAAAAAAATGGAATTCATTCAAATGAACGAGCTCTTGCTAAAGAAATACGATGACCCCTATACCAAATTAAAATTGATTTTCGAACGTACTATTGAACTGATAGATACCTACCACCCTGATGAAATTGCCATCGAAGCACCATTTTTTGGTAAAAACGTGCAATCGATGCTCAAGTTGGGCAGGGCTCAGGGGGTTGCCATGGCTGCCGGTTTGTCGAGGCAAATACCTATCACGGAATATCTTCCCAAGAAAATTAAAATGGCGATAACGGGCAATGGTAATGCGAGCAAAGAGCAGGTAGCAAGAATGTTACAGAGTACATTGGGGCTAAAGACCTTACCCAAAAATTTGGATAGTACCGATGGTCTGGCAGCTGCCGTTTGTCATTTTTATAATGAGGGCAGAGTCGATGTCGGTAAAAATTATACAGGTTGGGAAGCTTTTGTAAAACAGAATGCAAAAAGGGTGAAAAGGGGGTGACTTAGTTACGAGTTTTAAGTTTTAAGTTATGAGTTGTGTTGAATAGAAGCTCGTAGTGCGTATTAGATTAAGTGAATCGATAAAAGTATAATTTAAATGTGAAGTGTCGTGAGATGTTTTTTAATCTGTAGTGTCTGGACGAAAATGAAGGTTTCAATATAGATAGGATATTGAAGTTAATTTATTTTGTGCATGGTGTTCAAATTGCCTTGTTCGGGTTTGTAATTACTATTTTATCGATATTGATTATAAATCAATAAATATCATTTTGTCATTTTCTTTAGGTGCTATAATTTGTGTAATTCTTATTACAATGTATTTTATTCTTTTGCTCACCTTTAAGCCCAAGTTGGTTGAATATAAGATTGTCAGAAAATTGTTGGTTTTACAGGTTTCATGCTTGGTATCTCATTAGGTGCCCTTTTTATATGGGTTGTGATGTATAATGGGTTGCCTTTATTATAATATCATGGGCTACTAACTATAAACTTAAAACTAATAACCATCAGCAAATAAAAAAAAATGAGCGGCATTTATATTCATATTCCTTTTTGCAAACAAGCTTGTCACTATTGTGATTTTCATTTCTCTACGTCTATGGGAAAGAAGGAGGCAATGGTCGAGGCATTGAGGAAAGAATTGCTTCTTAGAAAAGATGAATTTTCGAATGTTGTGGTCGAGACCATTTATTTTGGTGGTGGCACGCCGAGCGTTTTAAAAACGGCAGAAATACAGTCCATTATCGATTCGGTATATAGTCACTATGAGGTATGCGAAAATCCGGAAATAACTTTAGAGGCCAACCCCGATGATTTATCCGAAGCAAAAATAATCGCGCTAGCTGAAAGTCCAATTAATCGACTGAGTATCGGTATACAGTCTTTTTTTGAGGAAGATTTAAAGTTGATGAACCGGGCCCATTCTGCGGAAGAAGCCGTGAAATCGTTAGCGACTGCAAAGCGTTTTTTTGATAATATTTCTATCGACCTGATTTACGGCATGCCAGATATGGGCAATGAGCGCTGGAAACAAAATATAGATAAAGCACTTTCTTTTGACATTCCACATATCTCGAGTTATGCTCTTACGGTCGAACCCCATACCGCCTTGGCCACATTTATCAAAAAAGGGGTGGTCAAAAATGTAGATGATGAGGTAGCGCAAGCCCAATTTCATATTCTGGTAGAGACTTTACAAGCTGCCGGATTTGAAAACTATGAAATATCGAATTTCGGCAAACCCGATTATTTGTCAAAGAACAATACGGCCTATTGGCAGCAGAAAAAGTACCTAGGTATTGGCCCCTCGGCACATTCTTTCGATGGAGTTCGAAGAGGTTGGAACGTCAATAACAATCCGAAATACTTAAGAGCTATTGAAAAAGGTGAATTACCTATTGAAACTGAAATTCTATCAACTACTGATCGGTACAATGAATACGTAATGACCGGTCTACGCACGGTTTGGGGCGTATCGATGGGTAGGATAGCTTCCGAATACGGAGAAAAATATAAGGAGTATGCACTCAACCAATCGAAAAAGCATATTGAAGAGCATTTGCTTTATTTGGATGGCGACATCCTGTTAACGACCAAAAAAGGAAAATTTTTAGCCGATGGAATCGCTGCAGATTTATTTATGCTTAATTTATCGTGAATATAGTTTCAAATAGAAGATTTGTAAATGATGAAGGCATCCATAGAACTCGATAAGAAAAAATACACGATTGATTTGGCACGACCGCTCGATATTTCCATATCTATTCGGGGCGACGCGCAAAATGTAAATGCATGGTATATAGACCATCCAAAAATAGAGCCGCACAGAGAGGATGAATTTATAGGAAAGGTTTCCGAAGGTAGCTCTACCAATTTTAATGATATTTGGTTCAATCCGCATGCCCACGGTACCCACACCGAGTGTGTTGGGCATATTACCGCCGAGTTTCATTCGGTCAATCAAAACTTGAACACCTATTTCTATTTGGCCGAATTGGTTACGGTGGTTCCTGAACTTCAAGGTGACGATTGGGTGATTTCTAGGCATATACTTGATTTGGCCATTGAGAGTGAATCTGTAGAAGCTCTGATTATTCGAACGGTGCCGAATGAACGTATTAAGTTGTCGAAGCAGTATTCACATACCAATCCGCCGTTTCTTCTACAAGAGGCCGTAGAATTAGTATTGGAGAAAGGAGTAAACCATTTATTGATTGACCTACCTTCGGTAGACAAAGAAAAAGATGATGGACTTTTACAGGCCCACAAAACCTTTTGGGCTTTTGACGGTCAGTTGCGTAAACAGGCTACGATTACAGAGTTTATTTATGTGCCCGACGGTATAAAAGACGGTCTATATTTCTTGAACCTTCAAATGGCCGCTTTTGAGAATGATGCGTGCCCCAGTCGGCCGGTACTTTACGAAATAGAAGAGTCATGAAAGGTATCCTTAAATTAGAGGAGTTGGCCATGTTCGCGCTTGGCATATATTTGTTCGGTATGCTGCCGTATCAATGGTGGTGGTTTTTAGTGCTTTTATTAATACCTGATATCGGTATGCTGGGCTATTTATTTAATGATAAAGTAGGTGCTCTGGTGTACAATCTTTTTCATCATAAGGGGGTGGCCATTGCAATTTATGTTTTAGCAAGTTATCTTTCACAACCCGAATGGCAATTGGTCGGTATTATCTTATTTTCGCATTCGGCCATGGATCGTGTTTTCGGGTACGGATTAAAATATAACAAAGGCTTTAAGTTTACCCATTTGGGTGAAATAGGAAAATAAAAAATGGATACTATCTTCGATTCTTTTTTAGGGCTCATACTCGGGGCCATTCTTATGTATTGGGTGTTCTCTTTTTTTAACAAGAAGAAGAGCAAAGAGGCAACGGAACACCAATCTGAGGTATTGCTCGAAAAGATTCGAACGGTTTGTAAGTTGGTATCGGTAGAGGGTGATTTTGCCGAAATCTATCGCTACGAAAACATCAAAGAACATTTTATGAGCTTGGTGACCAGCAAGAAAAAGGCGTTGATGGTCATTAATGCCAAAGCTCAAATCGGTTATGACCTAAAGAAAATCGAAATTCGGGCCGATAATGCGAACAAGAGAATTATCATGACGAACTTTCCGGAACCTGAAATACTTTCTATCGAGCCCGATATTCAGTTTTATGACATTCAAAGCGGAATGTTCAATTTCTTCTCCCCTGATGATCTGACGCTATTGAACAAAGAGGCCAAGCAACATATACGAGAAAAAATCCCTGAAAGCGGATTAATGGAAACCGCTCGAAAAGAAGCCATTCAAGCCGTTTTGTTAATTGAAAAAATTGTGGAAACCATTGGATGGAAGTTAGATTACTCCAGTATTGAAGTTTCGGAAAAACAAAAAGAACTACTAGAGAAATAAAGTATTATTGAGCTATGAAAAAAATTACAACTACTATTTTATTTTTAACCCTTGCTATAGTCACCTATGGCCAAACAACAGATGAAATGAGAGAATTTGACCCTAATTTTACCCATACCGTTTTTTTCTGGTTAAAGAACCCTGACAGCCAAGAAGACCGAAAGGCTTTTGAGACTTCATTGCAAAAGTTTCTAGATAACTCAGCCTATGCCAAGACCAACTTTATAGGTAAACCACCTAGGGCGAGCCGTGATGTTGTCGATGGTTCGTTCACTTACTCTTTAATTGTCACTTTTGAATCGGCCGAAGCACAACAAAACTATCAAGATGAACCGCCCCATAAACTGTTTATTGAAGAATCAGCAGATTTATGGACGAAGGTTATCGTTTACGATTCTATGGGAGTTCAAGATTAAACCATGTTGGAGTTCAGAAAGGCCACAATAAAAGATAGTAAAGCAATAGCCGAGTTGCACGCCAGAAGTTGGCAACAGAACTACCGTGGAGCCTTTAGTGATGAGTATTTAGATAATCTTGCCCGTGAAGACCGAATAAAAGTTTGGTCAGAACGCTTGAACAACCCAAAAGCCAATCAACAAGTGTTGTTGGCGATTCATCAAAGTTCTTTGGTCGGTTTTATCTGCGCTTACTTTGATGATAGTGAAAAGTATGGAACATTGGTCGATAATCTACACGTATCTTCTGAACTCAAGGGAATGGGGGTCGGTAGCCAGTTGATCGCTATGATTGCCAAAGAAATTAAAGTTAATCATACCGATTCGGGCATGTACCTTTGGGTGCTTGAACAGAATACAGCTGCTCACCATTTTTACAAATCTTTAGGCGGAGAAGTGGTAGAGACCATACCCGGAAATGACATTGGCGACCGTCAAATCATAAAAACCCGATATCATTGGTCGAGCGTACAACCTCTTTTAGATAGGGTCAAGTCAAAATCTTTAAAGTCATGAACATTGAGCTATTTCGTGATTATTGTTTAACCAAAAAGGGAGTGACCGAAGAATTGCCGTTTGGTCCCGATACTTTGGTCTTTAAAGTGATGGGCAAAATGTTTGCCCTGACCGGTTTGGAAAGACTGCCACCTCAAGTAAATCTGAAATGCGATCCAGAACGGGCAATCGCACTTCGTGAAGAATATGACGGAGCAATTTTATCGGGCTACCACTTGAGCAAAGTACACTGGAATACTATAATACTGAACGAAGTGCCCCCAAAATTGATTTCTGAACTTATCGATCATTCTTACGAGCTCGTAGTTTCTAAATTTACAAAGAAACTTAAATCGGAATATGATCATCTCGATAAGTAAAGTCTGGCGATAACTAAATTGTTTAGTACGTTCTAATATTAGTAGTATGACGTTGCGAGACTGGGCGGTATCTATCTGATGATACCATCATTTAGTTCAAAACAATTTGACTTATTCTTCGGTTAAGCGGTTTGGCTTTCCCTAGACTGATAGAGAAGGCTTATCTTTATCGGCAATAAAAAACGCAGAGACTACATGAACGAACTGTCTTCTTTTTACACGGCCGAAATAGAAAAATATGAACATCAATTGGCTAGTGTGAAAAAGCGCCTGTATGCTTCCAGTATGTTGCGATTGGCCATTTTTTGTATAGCAATAGTTGTTGTTTACTTTGTGGCTCCGCAGGCGAAATTGATATTGATCGTTTTACTGGTAACCGTAGCATTATTTCTTTTTTTGGTGACAAGGCATAGTAACTTGCAATACCAAAGCGATTTACTAAAATCGCTCATCAATATTAATAAAACCGAGATGAAGGTCTTGGCGCGTAACTTTCATGACCTACCGGAAGGAAATGAGTTTAAAGACCCAACACACTATTTTAGCCAAGATATTGATCTGTTCGGCAGAGGTTCATTCTATCAATATGTCAATCGTACAGCCCTTAAACAGGGGAGTGAGATTTTTGCAAGACTGCTCAAATCAAACGATGTTGTAGCAATAGAGAAGAAACAAGAGGCCGTTAAAGAGCTTTCACAACTGCACGAATGGCGTCAAAAATTTTCGGCCATAGCTACCTTGGCAAAGACCACGACCCATACAGAAAGTATTATAAATTGGCTTGAAAACCATAAACAGTTCGTGCCAAAAGTAATGAAGGTTCTTCCGTATATTTTTTCGGTTCTCAGTATAGGTTGGTTCATACTTTATTTTATGGATTTTATTCCGGAAACCGTATTGATAATATGGTGGGCCATAGGGATGGGAATTACCGGTATTTATATTAAAAAAATTATTTTTTTAGCGGAAAGTGCATCCAAGGTGCAAAGTGTATTTCAGCAGTACAATAAGTTATTGGTGCTTATAGAAAAAGAGAATTTCGATTCTGAGATATTAAAATCTCAAAAATTGAATATCACTTCTGAGAAGTTCAAGGTTTCTGAAGTTACCGAGCGTTTTTCAAAACTATTGTACAACTTAGATAAAGTGGGCAACATGGTTTACTTTATTTTCGGTAATGGGTTATTCTTACGTACCATTAGCCACTGCTACCAGATAGAAGAGTGGATACAAAAATATGGATCATATACCGAAAAATGGTTTCAGGCTATCGCTTTTTTCGATGCTTATAATAGTATGGGCAATTTTGCCTTTAACCACCCCTCTTATACATTCCCCAAAATCCAGACCGAAGGTTCGGTCTTAAACTCCATAAGTACCGGGCACCCTTTATTGAATCCGGAACAGAGCGTTTTAAATGATTTCAAGATAGATAATGAACAGTTTTTCATTGTCACAGGAGCGAACATGGCAGGCAAAAGTACCTTTCTACGTACTGTTTCCCTTGAAATTGTAATGGCCAATCTGGGTCTTCCGGTCTGTGCGAAAGAAGTGAATTACAATCCGATCAAATTAATTACCAGCATGCGAACTACCGATTCGTTGACAGACGACGAGTCTTATTTTTTCTCTGAATTGAAAAGGTTAAAGTTTATAGTCGATGAAATTCAGACCGACCGCTATTTTATTGTACTTGATGAAATCTTGAAAGGTACCAACAGCACAGATAAGGCGAAAGGCAGTCGTAAATTTGTAGAGCGTTTGGTCAGTTCAAAGTCCACAGGAATCATTGCTACACATGATCTTAGTCTTTGCGAGGTTGCTGATGAATTACCGCAAGTTGAGAACCATTATTTTGATGCGGAAATAATAGATAATGAACTTCATTTTGATTACAAATTTAAAGAAGGGGTCTGTCAAAATATGAATGCCTCGTTCTTGTTGAAGAAAATGGAAATAGTCGACTAACTAAACTTCATGATATATGGATTCGCTGACCCAAATCGTTCTTGGTGCCGCCGTAGGTGAAGCGGTGTTGGGCAAAAAAGTGGGCAATAAGGCTATGCTTTATGGGGCTATTGCCGGTACAATACCTGACTTAGATGTTCTTGCCAATTACTTTTTCGATACGGTTACAGCTACAGAGGTGCATAGAGGTTTCAGTCATTCCGTTTTTTTTTCAATAGTTTTCGCCCCCGTTTTCGGCTGGGTCATCTCAAAATTGGAGCGAAAAAGAGAGGCAAGTTGGAGAGAATGGGCTTGGCTTATGTTCTGGGGGCTGTTCACGCACCCGATTCTCGATGCTTTTACAACTTGGGGAACCCAACTTTTCTGGCCTTTTGATGTTCGGTTGGCCTTTCAGAACATCTTCGTCATAGATCCGCTTTATACGCTGCCATTTCTGGTCTTTGTGATTCTGGCGATGTTTCAAAAAAGAACATCGCAAAAACGAAAAAAGTACAATAGGTTAGGATTGTTCATTAGCGCGTTCTATTTGATATTGACCTTGATTTTGAAAGGTCTTGGCTATAATCAGTTTCTAAAAGCTCTTGACG
This sequence comes from Pseudozobellia sp. WGM2, assembly GCF_017810075.1. Taxonomy (GTDB): domain Bacteria; phylum Bacteroidota; class Bacteroidia; order Flavobacteriales; family Flavobacteriaceae; genus JADNYK01. The sequence goes on along the minus strand of NZ_JADNYK010000006.1, from coordinate 103,102 downwards.
AGCAAAATATAACATATTATAAAATAGATACTCGGCCGTCACCTTTTAATAGCATTTTATGGATGGCCAATATTGATGTGGGCGATGCCTATCTCATCGGTAACTATTCATTTTTTGATACGGAGCGAATATCTTTTAAGAGGTATCCTAAAAACCATGACTATTTAGATAGCCTAGCCACAAACAGTAAAATCAATCGTCTTATAGCGATTGCAGAAGGGTGGTATACGATATCAAAAACAGAGGACGGTCTTTTTTTTAATGATCTTCGTTTCGGCCTGGTCAGTCTTGATCCCAACGAGACCCAATTTGCATTTAGCTACAAATTAGAAAAAACAACAGAAGGTGTCAATGTTATCAAAACTCCAAGGAAAACTGAAGATGCAAAACGACTATTAAAAGCACTTTGGGGTCGTATCTGGGGCAATTGAAATCTGTGAAGTTTATTTATGGATTAGGCATCATCGCCTATTGATTTAGGCCTTCTGATGGGATGTGTTCCTACTTTAACAAACCCAAAAATATCTCAATTTAAAGATCAATTTCTTAGTATCTTACTATTCGAAAAACATATGGGTTATAGTCGGTGAATACTAGAGGGGCGATATGTCCGTTATTTATAGGTCAGTTAACAAACCACAATAACCCCTAAGAACACCTACCATAATGACTAATTTGACAACAAAACTCAATTTTAAGTAGTAAAATTCTTACCTTTGAATCGTTTGTAAGATGTATTGCAACATTTTATCTGAGTATAGGCTCTTTTAGCTATGGATGTACAAGAACAATATTTGCGAGAAATACCAAATTTAGACTATGTGGTAGATTTGGTAGGTACTCAAGATTTCGAATTTAGAAAGAAGTTCGTTGCTATTATGCGTACCGAGTTCACTTGGGATCTGGGCAGATATCTCTACCACATAAAAATAGATGAACCTCGCGCAGCGGCAGAAATCGTACATAAGCTTAAATACAAGTTCAGTGTTTTGGGCATGAAAAAAACGTTCGAATTTGCCGAAGAGCACAAAGCAAAATTAGAGGTCGGAGATTCTAGTTACGATGAGAATTTCAAGACCATATTAAAGACGGTATCTACATTTTTAGAAACCGCTTAGTTCGGTTTATAGACTTTTAAGCTGGGTCTCTTGAAAAGCATCTGCTTGTCGTTTTAAAAGTACTTCGGCTTTTTCTTTCTTATAAGTATATACCGCTTCTTCCTCAGCAATTTCACCATAGATTTTTTCATTAAGTTCTGTATCGGTAGCTAGAATCTTTTCACGTTGTAAAACCTTTTGGGTTACCCAAGTTCGAAGGGTGGTTTCTTCATCTTCGAGCTTTAGATCATACTCTCCCTTTGGTGCTAGCAGCTTTGCTATTATGGGCGATGTTTCTATGGCCATGAATAGCAGAAATATAAAAAAGGAAGGTAACCAAGGTAGTTTTTCCAAGGCATTATTACGAGCCATTAGTCCATCAAAACCATCAATGATGGGTTGTGTGTTCTGTACGGTTTCGGCATACGCATCATTCAGTTGTGTTATTTGATTCTCAATGGACACAATCTTTTGGGCATTAGATTCTTTTAAATCGTTCAATTCAGCCAATGAAGCGTCATGTTTATTACGTTTTTCGCTATAGACAGGGCCTTTGCCGAGCAAACCGGTACCAGCAGTACCCTCCGCTTCTGAAATGTAAACATCGTATAGTGCATCGGTCGAGGCTTCTTTGGCGGTTATTTCCGCTTTTAATTGGGCAATATCTTGATTGAGTTTTTCAACAGTGGGTGTATATTGTTGCGCCAGCTGCTGTTTGTTGGCCAAAGTCATTTCATTTTTCTCTTTAAGTAAAACTTGGTTAATTTCCTTCTCGAAAATTTTCATTTCCAAAGGTTTTGAAATTACAATGGCAATAATAACCGCCAAAATAATTCGTGGAGTGGCCTGAAGCAGCTCACTGCCGAAGCTTTTTCTTTTCTTGATAGTGGAAACTATAAAACGGTCTAAATTGAAAATTAAGAGCCCCCAAATAATCCCGAAGAAGATGGCGGAGTATATATTGTCAAAAACCGTATAGAGGGCATAACTACAGGCAATAAAGGCCATTACGGCCGTAAAGAAAACAGTGGCGCCGATACCTGCATATTTGTTTTGTTCGCCTTTGGAACAGGTTTTAAGAATATCGGTATCTGCTCCTGAACAGAGAATGAAGAATCGTTGTAACATGATGTGATGATTTTGATTGATGAATTGTTGTGAAGCCTAGCTCAATACAGATTGGGCCTCAATAGGGTAACTGACTTTTGGTGACGATTAGTATGTTACAGTTGCAATTTGTTACAAAAAAAGCCTTCAAGATGAAGGCTTTAACATATTTACAAGAACTGGACCCTTAGTCGATGCGAATAGGTTCTTCGCTAAGTCTTAGTACTGGTTTTTCTCCTTTTTTATTGCGGGAATCTATGTTTATACTTTTGTTTTTCTTCAAAAGGCTTATAGCCTTTTCAGAGCTGATTTCTTTTCCTTTGAATATGAATGTGGCTCCTTTTTTTGCCATTTGTTGAACATGTTCAATAGGGGTAAGTGGTTTTGGCGGTGCGGTAGGTGCAGCCGGTTTGATAGACTTCGAATCAGAATTGTTCAATTCTATAATGTTAATGCTGTTTTCGCCTTTTGGATTTTTGGTTACGGTTATACTTTTAATCTCACCTTCCTCTTGCATTCGAACAAATTCGTGATAACTAATTTTTGTACCGTTGAGATAAATATTTACGTTTTCATCCTGCATGTCAAAACTCCAAGTGGTATTTAAGTCATTTTTTTGATGATTTGTATTTAGGTTATATGCATTCTGGTGTACATTATCGTAAGGGTCTTGGGTTTCGATTATTTTTTCTATGTGATAGTTGGCATATTGGGTGTCTGAAGCATTCTCTTTTATAAGAATCTCTTCCACCACATTTTCATTGATTTCCGTTGCTAGTTCTACTTCTTGCTGAATCTCAATAGCTTCTTCTGGAGGCGAAGGGGGTGTAGGTGGTGCCGGCGGTTCAGGAAAATTTGGAAAAGGCTCAGCATTTGCCCGCTGTTCTTCGGACATGTTGCTGAAGAGATATTCCATTCGGTCCACATCCCTTTTTAGAATGCGTATGCTCCCCTTTTTTTCCAACATCCTATTGTACTTCTTTGCCAAAGAATTGTATTCCTTCAGCTCGTTTTTAGTTATACTTGATTCCTGGTCAAAGGCTCGATGTTGCATGATATTCACCGTTGTAGCCCCAAAATCGGAAATAATGGAGTCGATTTGTTCTAATACCTCCTTAGGGGCATTTGAATCCGCAGTAATAATTACTCTTAGGCTTTTTTCTCTTTCTTTAAAGGTATCGGCCGTGTTCAGTTCCTCCAGATGTTTTTTTAGATTTTCTAGTTGTATAAGTTTATCGATTACAAGCAACTTTCCCTCCTTGTTAACAGCGATTTCAATGAGGTCTATAGTTTGTTGCTGTTGATTGTTTCCTTTGTAACATTCAGGGAACGGTTGCGCTTCCTCCTTTTGGCTTGCAGACATTTTTTTGTAAATGACTTCAAGCGTGCGCAAGTCGTTTAATGGTATTTTACGTTCACGAAGAGGTATAGCGTTGTACTTGGTTGCCATTACATTATAGTTTTCAACTTCCTTTCCCGAGAGATAATTATTTTCAATAGAAATAGGTGTATTTCCTTTTTCTCTGATTATCTCTTGATTCGGGCCGACAATGCGATAAAAACCATATTTAAATAAAGAATTATATATAAACCATACCTCGCTTTTTGGAATATCCTTTGACGAGGACAGGTGAATATTTAAAATTTTGTTTCGTATTTCAGTATTAATATCCGTGTTGAACTCATTGACAATTTCTAAGAAATTGTTCTTATCTACGTTTATTCCTTCTACTGAGTAGTTATCATTTCCTAGAATTTCTATACTCAAGCTTCTTGCATAGTATTCTGTGCTATCTTCCGAAGTTTCAAGGGGTATATAAACCTCTTTAACGGTACTAAGCGCAAATAGAAGAAATGTGGTAAGCGGGAGCACTAGGGAACTTCGTAAGACAAGTGATTTTTTTGATGATTTTTTTTTCATGATGATGAATCGTTTTTTGATGCTTTGGATTCCCTCTGCACCGATTGATGAATAAACTCTGTTTAACTGATGATTGTTGGTTGCTGATGAGGCAAACTTTAAAAGGGTATGTTGATATTCATTTGTGGGCGTTCCTTGCTTTAGAACAGCTTGGTCCGCTAAAAATTCGTGATTCAGTTTGATCCATTTTTTTAGAATGAAAATTAACGGATTGAACCAAAAGATAATTTGTAGAAGCTCTATGAACAGTACATCTAAACTATGTTTTTGATTTACGTGGGCCGCTTCATGACGTAATACCTCTTCGGGTATTGCCTTGTTCTCAAATCTCTTTTTGTTCAAAAAGATGTAATGGAGAAAGGTATAGGGTGGGGTAAAGTCTTCCAGCAAAACATTGACCCAAGACCTTGTTTTTACTTTAGGGTTGTTCCTAATATTTTTTACGAGTGAACTAAGATGGACGACAAAACGAATCGTAAAAAAGACAAATCCCAATAAATAAATGGGCAGTACTAATTGCCACCAATCCCACGGCTCTTCTTCGGCATATTCGATGGTCGGGCCAAGTTCAGTTGCCTGTACTAAGTAATCGCTGCCAACGGAGTTTGCCGGCATTTCTACATATTCTACGAAAATGATTTGCGGTATGGCAAACGATAGCACTATTGCGGCCAATAAATAGAACCTTTTTATTTGGTGCATGGGTTCCCGCTCCAAAAGCAATTTGTAGAGGGCCATAAATGCGGCCAAACACGCTGCCGATTTTAAAAGGTAGAGTAACATAATCAGCGCTTTTTGATTTCGTTGTCTATCAGTTTACGTAAATCTTCCAATTCTTCTTTGCTTAAATCGGTGGTTTCCGTGAAGAAGGAAGCAAATTGCCCCGGACTATCATTAAAAAAGTTGCGAATAAGTCCGTTTACATGTTTCGAGAAGTAGTCCTTTTTCTTGACTAAGGGGTGATATTTTCTAGAGCGCCCTTCTAAATTGTAGGCTACGAAACCTTTATCTTGCATTCGCTTGAGCAGGGTGGCAATAGTTGTCGTGGCAGGTTTAGGCTCGGGGTAAGCCTCTAAAAGGTCTTTCATAAAAGCCTTTTTTTGCTTCCACAATATATTCATTAACTCTTCTTCCGCTTTAGACAATTGCATGGCACTCTATATTTATGTTCTACAAATATAGAGTAAAATTTTATATTCTACAAACGTAGAGTTAAAAAATTTGACCAATAACTAAAAGTGATATTTATAAGAATCTAAGAAAATCAGTCCTAAGACGATGGTAATTAAAATACAGAAGCCAAGTAAGAGATATGAATTTCTTCTTCGAATAACCGCCTCTTGTCTTATATTGCTCTTTATTTCTTCTAATTTCTGAGTACTTACCGAAGGAAAATTATAATGTGTTATACCCGTTGAGCTTTCTAAAGAGAGCAAGCTCCGATTGTCGCCTTGAAACTTCTTCCTTTTCGGAATCTTGTTCTGCTTAATGCGATTTACCATGTCAATAATATGCCCGCTCATATCAATTAGGTTTCATAGTAATTTACAAAATTTTACTGATATTAAACTAATTAAAGAATGATCTTATCATTTCTAAATGATGTCGAATAGCGTTAAAATAACCTAAGTTTGCCGCAACTTAAAAAAAACACGTTGATGGGTCTCTTAGATGAATTGAAAGAAAGAAGCGGTTCGGTTTGTGAATTATGTGCGAGTGATTTGTCGTTAGAAATATATGAAGTACCGCCAGTCTCGACTGGAGGACTTGATGGCAGCATATTGGTCTGTGCGACCTGCAAGAACCAAATTGAAAATGCCGATACGATGAATGCCAATCATTGGCGATGTCTGAACGATAGTATGTGGAGCGAACATGAAGCGGTAAAGGTGGTAGCGTGGCGCATGCTTTCACGACTTAAAAATGAAGGCTGGCCAAAAGATTTGTTGGATATGATGTATTTGGAGGATGAGGTGCTGAATTGGGCCAAAGCCACCGGTGAGGGACTTTCAGATAGCGAAAAAATTATTCACCGAGATGCTAACGGAGTAATTCTTGAAAACGGAGATAATGTTGTTCTTATCAAAGATTTGAAAGTTAAGGGCTCAAGTATGGTGGCCAAACAGGGGACGGCCGTACGTCGGATTTCTTTAGATCGTGAGAATGCCGAGTACATTGAGGGTAAAGTAGACGGCCAGCAAATCGTGATTATCACTAAGTATGTGAAGAAGAGTTAGTTTTTCACAGGACTTAGGAAATAGGATGGAGGAATGAATTTTTTAAAACATAGTCCTTTTCATTTAACGGTAATTTGTATTTGAAATAATTTCTTGCGTAACTTTTAGTTATTGGATTCTTTTTGTAGTAGTTATTTATCAAGTTTTTGTGGCTAATATTTCTTGGTAACTTTTCTATTTCAATATTATTACGGAGATAATCTAAAAACTTATCCTTTAGTTTTTGAAAAGGCACTATTTGATAGTGGTCATTAATCCTTTCAAGAAATAACTCTTTTCCATTAAAGTTAATAACGCGAAAATTAAATCGATTAGCAAGAATGTCAAAAACCTCAATTTGAAGAAATTCGATTCTTGATTTGCCTCTATTAGTTTGTACTAAGTCGATAAATTTTATGGTCATTTCTGCAGCTCTACGAGTTATTTAATCAAAATTTGTTTTTCAACCATCAACCATCTTGAAAACTTAACTCATCTCCGTAAAGTATTTATAGAAATACGGTATGGTTTCGATGCCTTTGAGATAGTTCCAGACCCCAAAATGTTCATTAGGGGAGTGTATGGCGTCACTATCCAACCCAAACCCCATAAGAATGGTTTTACTTTTTAACTCTTTTTCAAACAGCGAAACAATGGGGATGCTGCCACCACTTCGCTGCGGTACCGGAGTTTTTCCGAAAGTGGTTTCATAGGCTTTGGCCGCTGCTTGATACGCCGTGTTATCAATTGGGGTAACGTATCCCTGTCCACCATGGTGAGGCTTAACTTTTACAGTTACACTCTTTGGGGCTATTTTTTCAAAATGGGTCTTGAAGAGTTCTGTAATTTCTTGCCAATCTTGATGGGGAACCAGTCGCATAGATATTTTTGCGTAGGCCTTGCTGGCAATTACCGTTTTGGCTCCTTCACCGATGTAACCGCCCCAAATACCATTTACATCTAAAGTTGGGCGAATCGAGTTTCTTTCGTTGGTCGAATACCCCTCTTCACCATGTACGGCATTTATTTGTAATGATTTTTTATATTTTTCTAGACTGAACGGAGCTTTGGCCATTTCGGCACGCTCTTGCTCAGAAAGTTCATCTACCTTATCGTAAAACCCCGGAATGGTGATATGGTTGTTCTCATCGTGTAGGGAAGCGATCATCTTGGCCAAAATGTTAATGGGGTTGGCCACGGCCCCGCCGTAAAGTCCCGAGTGCAGGTCTCTATTGGGTCCGGTTACTTCAACCTCTACATAGCTTAGCCCCCTTAGTCCGGTAGTAATCGAAGGTACATCGTTGGCGATCATTCCCGTATCTGAGATTAAGATTACGTCGTTGGCCAATTTTTCTTTGTTGGCCGCAACGAAAACTCCCAGATTATTGCTGCCGACCTCTTCTTCGCCTTCGATCATGAATTTAACGTTGCACGGCAGTTGGTCGGTCTTCACCATAAACTCCAAGGCCTTCACGTGCATGTACATCTGCCCTTTGTCATCACAGGCCCCTCTGGCAAAAATGGCACCCTCAGGGTGTATGGGGGTTTCTTTGATTACAGGTTCGAATGGGGGAGAGTTCCATAAATCTACCGGATCGGGCGGTTGAACATCATAATGCCCGTAAACCAGAACGGTCGGTAAATCAGGATTAATGATTTTTTCCCCATAAACGATGGGGTAGCCATCGGTCTCACAAATTTCGACCAGATCACAACCTGCTTTTTCTAGAGCAGCCTTTACTGCTTCCGAAGTATCTATAACATCTTGCGAGAAGGCAGAGTCGGCACTAATTGACGGTATTTTAAGTAATTCGATAAGTTCTTCTAAAAATCGATCCTTGTTTTGAGCAAGGTATTTCTGTACATTTTGCATGGTACGAAATTAGGGTAGTTTTTAAAAATACAAAAAAGATCGTTTTAGTAGTTTTAAAATTTAGAGATTTCAAAATTTGCTTTATATTTGCATCCCAATTTGATTTTGGGAAATGCAGGCGTGGTGGAATTGGTAGACACGCTAGACTTAGGATCTAGTGCCGCAAGGTGTGAGAGTTCGAGTCTCTCCGCCTGTACAAAGGAAAAGCCGACTTTTAGGAGTCGGCTTTTTTTATTTGGGTACAACATAGGTACAACATTTTGTTTTTTCTTATACTTAATTTAAATTAACATCAGATGATATGCGTTGCTTGCAAAGACTATATAATAGGTTATTCGGTAATAGAATTCATAATTCTCATATGATTAGAACTGTTCAAAGACTTGAATTTGAGAATATTTTTCCTGATGAAGAACCGAAAGATGCTACTTATTATTTAAGCAAAGTTTCTTCTTCAACATTGCTAGGAGTAATTGGTTTTACGACAACAGATCCGCAGCCTAATTTCGATAATTTTATTACTGACCCCGATGTAAGTTGGGATATCATTCAGAGGGTTACAAAATATGGTAAGGAAAATGAAATTCCTGAAAAACCAGAAGTCATCTCTAGAGAGGCTAGTTTAAGACTAGCTGAAATTATATTAGCCAATCGTACCGATTTATTGGATGGTAATACTAATAATCATGTAACAGATGATGAGCTCAACATTCTAAAAGCATTCTTAATTATTAACAAAGAGGTAAATGAGAAGCAAAACTTTGGCGATGCACAAGATAACATTGACAGAATGGCCGAAATGCTTATTACCATGTCATTTTCTTCTGCGGATATTGGCATTTATTCTCATACCGATTTGGAATTTGGAAAATTGGTGTATGCTACTTTGACTAAGTTCGAGTATTTGTTAGCGTTTTTGGCATCAAAAACCGAATATGATTACTTGCAGAATGCATTATGTATCACTTTTAAGGTAAGTGACATCGAAGAATTGAGAAAACAGGTCAAGCTTCTCTTTGCCATGTTGTTGAGATTGAAACTTAATAATAGTTATAAATTCAGTTTGGAAGATCCAGATAACTTAAAGTTCCTGAAAAGCTTAGCATCGGCAGAAATCGAGGAATCAGCGGATTTTACAAACCTTAAAAATTATCCCATCTATGAAATAGATGAAAACACATTTTCTATCATCGATTATTTCTTTGCAGTAGATAAGTTTTTTAAGAGTGTCCGTTTTATAATGAAGGACGCTTACAATAAGTATCATAAATTAGGGCCGAAGGATGGTTCGTTTTTTGGCTTTTATAACACCGAGTTTTCGGAAGAGTTTTTGATGAAGAAAGTCCTCGACGAAGTTTTCCATTGGAAGTATATGGTCAAGAGACAAATTGCTGATACAAGAGATAATGAACCAGACTACTACGTGCGACATGGTAATAAGATTTATCTTTTCGAAAACAAGGACATCCTTGTTGCAGCCGGCATCAAAAGTTCTTCCGACATAGCTGAAATAAAGAAGCTTTTGAAAAAAAAGTTTTTGAAGGATGATACTCGGGCTGTAGGAATCGGTCAATTGATCAAATCCATTGAGCAAATTGTAGAAAATAAATTCCCCTATGATGATTATGTCAATCAAAAAAAGAATCTGACTATTTATCCAATACTTTTAGTTAGCGATAGAATTTTTGAAATTCCAGGTATGAATTACATTTTAAATCAATGGTACTTGGAACTGGTAAAAGAAAAACTTGCCGACAAATACAATCGTAATCTCATTAGGGATTTAACCTTTATTGATATGGATACTTTGATCTATTGGTTACCTCATTTAAAAACAAAAGACGGTAATCTCAGAAAAATAATTGAAGAACATCACCGAGGTATGAATTTTCAAAAGAAAATCAATACTCCAGATTTAAAGAAAGCCCATGAGGAAGCTAACATGTACTTTCATCATAATCTTTCTCCAATTAGCAATCGTTTTGAAAAATACCGTTTTCCAAGAAAGCTGATGGTGGAAAAATTCCGTGATGTTTTAAAAGACTAGCTATATAGCCCTGAAATAATATGAAAGCATCCCAATCGTTACCGAAGCCAGAAAATTGGCAAGATTTTGAAAGCCTTTGCAAAAAACTATGGGGAGAAATATGGAATTGTCCCGAAATAAAGAAAAATGGACGCTCTGGTCAAAATCAATTAGGAATTGATATTGTTGGTATGCCTGTCGGCGAGAATGGCTACTACGGAATTCAATGTAAAGGTAAAAGCGAATACAACGATAATCAGCTGACAAAAAAGGAAATTGTAACAGAAATTGAAAAGGCAAAACGCTTCGAGCCAAAATTGAAGAAAATGTATTTTGCTACTACGGCTCTCAAAGATAGTAGGGTAGAGGCCATTATTAGGAAAAAAAATATTGAACATTTACAGATTAGTTTGTTTGAAGTACATATCTATTCTTGGGAGGATATTGTCGATTTAATCTTTGAAAATAAATCCACCTACGATTATTACTTAAATAGTCAAACCTTTAAGAAACGCCAATCCATAATTGTTTCCTTTGAAAACGGTGAATCGGAAATAACACGGTACCCAAAATTTATAAAAAAATCACATATTTCTGCAAGCAAGTATGATGAAATGGAAAGGAATGCCGAAAGGTTTCTATCTCCAATTTTAAAAAATCAACTGAAGTGGCAGGAGAAAATGTGGAAGAATTATGGTGTTCTGGATTTCGGTGGATTCTCAACAGCTAATCGTACCGAATTAAATAGGAGTTTTATTGAAAGCAAGATACTGTTAGTAAATGACGGTACAGAACCTTTAGAACACTGGAAGCTTACCATACACTATCCAGAGGAAATTGTTGAATTGTCAGATGAAAACAAAGAAAGAAAAGGAAATTTTATTATTCCATCATATCGAACTATAAATCACGATACTTATATTGACACAGAGAACCATCTAGTGGAAATAGAACCGCGAAAGAAAATTTTGGTAGGAGATGACAGCTTTCGATCTAAACCAATTTTTGTTAAGCCAATAGCTGAAGAAAGAACAATTGAAATTCCCTGGAAATTAGTTTCAAAGAACTTCAAGGAAGAAGGCATTCTAAAAATGAATATTGAGCCTAAATTTGATTATAGAAGAGTCAAAGTGGCAGATGATTCCCCATTTCTTTTAGATGAACGAAAAAGAGTAGTAATTGAGGATTTTATAGAAATAATAGATGACGATAACTAATTTTTAGATAATGTCTGTCTAACAGATTCTTTCAATCTTAACAATTCCTTTTTCTGTCCCTCAATGAGCTCTTCTAAGTCATCGAAGATGTGATTGAACCTTTCCTCAATAGAACTTGTTTTGACCTTGTCAAAGTCTATTGAACTGCTTCCTTTCATCGCTATCATCGTATCCAATTGGGTAAGGAGTTCTCTTTCCGTTTTGGTTAAAAATTCTTTATGTTCATTTAACCATTGTTCATCCTTGAACATCAAATCGCTATTCAAATGTAGTTCTATTGATTTATTGAAAATATTTTCAGTATTATTTTTGACTACATCAATAAAGTTTGCCCAAGCATTATCTCTTGGTAATGGCCGATATTCAAGCCATCTAGGGGAAATTAAATAGTCTCGTTCTTTGAAAACTTCAAGGATTTCTAGTATTGGCTGTAAACTCTGTAGGGGTTTAGTTATAGGGAGAAATTCTTTATTACTCCAAAGTTTGAGGATTAGTTCGCAACATTCTTTCTGTAATTGCTTCTTTCTTTTCGGAGACTTACAATTTTCAATATTATCTATCAGTTCGGCGAGGTAATGAACTAACCATCTTGCTAACGTATTTACCGAATACTCAAGCTTCAGTTCCTGAATTAGCTTTTTTCCTAATTTTAAAATCTCTTCCTCCGAGTGTTTTGACGATGCCATTTGGTTTTATTAAATAAATTTTCACGTTGTTCTTTAATTTCAATTCCCATCTATCCCGCCCATAGATTCGTTCTTTTAATTGTCTATCTATTTCGCACTTAATAATCATGCATCTATCAACTTTATTGAGGAAATCTAGAAGAAAATTAATGTCTACCCTAAAGAGCACTCCGTCGCTTTCAACTTGACCGTGATGTTTATATTCTGTTATTTCACTCCAATGTTGATATTCAGCTATAAGCTTGTTTTTCAAAAAAGTTTTCTTATAGGATTTTTGTAAAGTGATATCAAAAGAATCTCGTACTATTTTTCCGAACGTAATATAGTCTTTTGCAATGTCCGCAGCCAAAGGGTCGTGTTTGTCTAAACCATCCACTTCTGACCTTGGGTTGCTTAACCATCCAAAATATTCAAACCCACATTCATTTATTTCGAACCTATCTTCATCTTCTTCGAAAGGTATCCAATAATCGTGACTATTTGTTGCTGATTGAAAAGCTCTCAAAAGGGCATCAGAACCTTTATTGGAAACTAGGGCTGACCGTATTGATACAGCTTCATAGTTTTCTCCATAATGTCTTGTGCCTCCCGAAAAAGCAGTTATCTGATCTTTTCCAAAGTAATGATTGAACCCTACCTCAAAATCATATTTTTTTTCATCAATATTGTCTCTCCATCCTTTATCAAACTTACTATACTCGATATGCCAATATTTTTTTTCCAAAGGCAATGGGTCTCGCGAATCAGATAACCAATAATTATCCCATGTATTGGCTTTAGATGGCAACCAAGATTCCCAATTTTCCCAGTTCCAATCACTTTTAATAAGAGAGTATTTACTCAGCAGTTCAGTTGCGGCACAGAACATCGCGTGATACTCATGATAGGTTTGTAAATCTTCGATTGTTGGATGGTTACTATGACGTTTACTCAAAAGTGGGAAATCACGCTGATCGGTCTGATTTCTGACATAATCGTCATTATTTACATTTCCTTTATAACCCCAAATGTCTGTTATTATGTTGTCGCAAATATCAGCTACTTCATATTCTGAAACATTAAAAAATTCTCCTAGTCTATTAAAAGAATAGGGCAGGGTATCCATTATATCAAAGTCAAATTTCCATTCCTTTTCAGAAGACGATTTTGCCTTTCTTTTATGCTTTCCAGATTTTTCTTCGCTTATCTTAGGAAGCTTGCTAGTCAAAGTATTACTAATATTCGTGAGTTCCATAGAAGAATAAATGGAGTCGTCAAGCTCATATAGTTGCAGACAAGTTTTTTTGATAAAGAACTGTATTAAGGTATGTGGTAATTTATCATTCATCAACTCCTTATAAAAACAATCTTTTAAATGGATTAAGACTTTTGGATTTTCGTTGCTGACTCTTTCAATTGCAATCCACAAGTAAAGTTTGGCTGACATCCAGTAATAGGTATATTCCTTGTTTTGAAATGGATAGCAGGTAGTTTTATTCTGTGCATTCAACAAATTGTCGAGAATTCCAACTTCCCCGACATTAATGAGCCTTCTTATCGCATGAACGGCCCTCCATCTCAATCTCTTGTCTGGATTTCCTAAAACAAATCGTAATATTCCAGAAACGGCTAGGTCAGAGCTAGCTGGGGGCGACAGGTCTTCGTTCCATTCACCATCGGCTATCTTTCTATCTATTTTAGCTGTCCAGCGATTAAGAACCCATGTTATTGTTTTTTCATTTTCAGTTTTATCGAGTGTTTTGTTCATTAATGAAAACGAACCGTAAATAGACTCATCTGAAAGGTTTTCTATTTTTTCTGGAAGTAGGTTTCTCATTGTCACTGCAAGATCGGAATCTTCGAGAGAAAATAATTTTGCAAAGGAGTTAATATGGGATAATAATAAATAATCATCCTTATTGAACTCGCTAAACCATTTTGATAGGACATATTTAAATCTTTCCTTTTTCCATTTTCTCACTGAAGGATGAATACTCCATTCGTTAAGACACCCTTTTAAAGCATTCTCAAAAGCATATAAGTTTAATAATTCTGAAGATATGTTTATCAAAGCATCAAGATGTTTTACATAATTTTTTGGGGTACAATTTTCTTTAACTTCGGCCAAAAAATTCTCAACTATCAATCTGGTGCCATAATCATTCCCGGCTTGGTCTATCTCCATAATTGCTTTCTCAAGGTCTTGTGTGGACAAGATGTCAATTTTAGCTAAATCTATAGGATGCTCATGTTCTTCTTTCTTATAATTATTTCCATATTCGGATTTTTTCTCATTCTTAAGGTCGTTTCTGAATTCCTTATATTCTTCAATTTCTTGAACTAGATTTGGAAACAGCCTTTTACTATCCTTTACTTCATTATACAATGCTTCAATCAAAGCCAAGTTCTTATCTAGCTTTAAGTTTCTAAATATTGTCTTTGTGAAGTTCGTTAGGTTTTTATCATCAGTATTCAGCTTATATTGGGAGATGACCTTTTTATAGATTTCAATTATCTCATCATGATAATAATGAGTGTTTAGGGGTAGGAGAGCTCCAGCTATATTATGGCTTATGATTCTGTTCTTTAATGATGTATTGATTATAGGTATAATGTAACGGTTTAATTCAATAACATTTCTATGATGCCATCGGCTAACTGTTGAGAAGGCAGAGCTAGGGTCGAGGTTGAAAATACCCTTTATACCTTCGCTAAATGGAAAGTGTTTCTTGTCATAGTAGCCCAATTTTTCATCTGCATATTCAATATAACGAGCAAAATCATACGCAAGTTTTGAATTGCGACTTAGTATCCCATTTTCGGTTAATCCATATAGACATCTAATCTGATAAAATGCTTCATAGTCAACATCTGAAACTGCCTCAATAGCTTTGTCAAAATAGTATTTGCCCACGGTAGCATCAATTTTAGATGCTATAATGGAACACTCAATAAACAAGTCTGTCGCTTCTGTTGCCGACATTGTCTTATTGGAAATGATTTGGTCTAGTTCATCTAAAATCTTAAGGGATAGTTTGTGAAGAATAGACTGATGCAATATTTTTTCAAGCACGTTAAGTCTTAATCGTATCTGATTTGATTTATCATTCAAAAATGAGCTAATGATTTGTTCTATGTACCCTTCATTTTTATCTAATAAGACAACAAACTCCAATAGAGAACCGGCTAAATAATTAAGCCTGTCGTTAGCCCAATGAGAATAATGTCTAAACTTCCAATCATCTCTTATGTTACTACAAATTTGAGAGAATTTTGAAACACACTCTTTTGTATTTAATCGACCGGTTAACTTGTCTGCCTTAAGCTGGAAAATAGGGATAGCATGTTTGAAGAAACTTGTGAAATCATTTTTGTCATTTTCAAGACTTCTTCTTTTTTCATAATCTTTAATTTTATCAATGTCCTTAAATTTTATAGGATATAAGTCATCAAGAAGAGTAGCCTTTTTGCTCAATGAGGATTTCAAAGTCTCTAGTTTGAGACTGATTTCAAACTCCAATTGCGAATCTTTGTAGTGGTCATAGGTAGTTGAGAAATGAGGAACGCGGTTTGGAATTTTGTAGGTAATGGAATCCAAAATCTTTGATATTTCTTCTTGAGAAACATCTGTTGCAGAGATTAATATTTCACAAAAGTCAACTATTGCGGCATAAAATGAATTTTCAAAATCTATCTTTTTGTTCAGAACTTTTTTCAAAAACTCAACAATAAGTTCAAAATCGAAATGACCGATTGACCTATTAAACTTGAAGAGTTTATTGATTAAAAAGATTTTAGCCAAAAAAGGTAGCTCCAAGTTATTTGTCCATTCTTTTATTTCCTTTTCCTTAGAATTGAATAGGGTGTTTTCCAAAAATAAATCGCCGCTCGCTACGTGGATTGACTTTGGTATCCATCTACATAATGAATCAAATGCTTTTTTTGTTCCATAGGTTCTTAGTATTGACTCCGTTTCAAAAGCAATGTCTTGAAGACTTACTGGATACTCGTGTCGTTCATCTTCAGTTAAAGAAGTGTACTTCCAATTCAACCATTTATGGGCGGTCTGTAAATGATTTTTGCTGATTTCTTTTTTGCTTGGAATTCTAGAATAGATACCAGCTAACTTAAGATGGAAAGAGCCACCCCAAGCCTTGCCTTCCGAATTATTACTTAATTTCAATAATGAAGAATCATCGCCAAACTGGATTACCAGATCTGGATTATTTATTAAAAGGTTCGTTAGTGCCTTATCATTTTTTGATTCTTCAGCAGCAATAAAAAGTAGCTTAAAAAAAGTAATGTTATCTGTGTCACTATCCGAAACCTTTAATGCTAACTTTGTTCTACCTATATAGGTTTCTTTATTTCGAACAGGGTCGATTGGTAGTGAGCGAAATTTTTCTTCAAGAACTATATTCTTCAAATCCTCTTTAAGCCCTGCTTCAAATAAAATATTTCCAAGATTAATAGAAGCATATTCATCCTCATCTGACTTTTCAATAAACAGGTTAGCAATTTTATTTAGATTAGAATCGCCTACAATGTAAACTCCCCGGACGTAATTTTCAAAGTCCTCATCTCTAAAACTAAATTTATCGTTGTCCAATACTAGACCATGCCATATATCAGATGCTAAATCATTAAAGAGCTCTACGGGTTCATCAAGGAGTCTAGATATATATTCTACAGGTACCGGCCTTGGAAGGGTAATTAGGTTAACAAAGAAATTATCTATTAATTCTCGACCGTTAGATCCAATTTTTTTGATAGCCTCATTTATTCTTTCCTCAATAATATCTTCAACTACTTTGCCATTTGGCCGTAGATAATTGATGATTTCACTAATTCCTTGCTGTTTTAAGCCTATAGAATAAGATTGGACTCTTGGAATACCTTTAGTTAGCTCATGAAAATCGGAGACTTCTTCATCCGAACTATCAGGTAAAAAGTATTTTATGTGAATTTCGGTCTCGTCATTGGTAAAGGGAGATATTTGTATGTCACAATATTTATGAGGTAGTTTAAGTGTGTTTTTTCTGTGAGTTCTACATGTGACAATAAGTTTACATTCTATGGGTAATGTTTCTTCTAGCATATCATGGACAAAAGAACTCTCTTCCCTCTTCTTTGCCGCCGTAACATTATTGTCAGCAGCATCAATGATAATAACTAAATAAGCATTTTTATTTCTTTGTTTTAAAATGTTTAAGGCATCATTTAGTCTTCTTTTGAACTCTTTGACATAAGTTTCATCAGATTCATTTTTCGAGATTAAAAAATCTACGCCTGTCTTTTCTGCAATTTCATTTGTGACTTGTACTAATGCATTTCTATGCAAATGTCTACGGTCAGAAGAATCTAAATATGATCCATTGCCATAGCAATCATAGATAACACATTCACAATAATCTGGAATATGTCCTTTTATTTGCTGAACAATTGTTGATTTGCCTATTC
Source organism: Pseudozobellia sp. WGM2 (assembly GCF_017810075.1). Taxonomy (GTDB): domain Bacteria; phylum Bacteroidota; class Bacteroidia; order Flavobacteriales; family Flavobacteriaceae; genus JADNYK01. The sequence goes on along the minus strand of NZ_JADNYK010000006.1, from coordinate 85,520 downwards.
CTGCTCCTCCATGAAGGCAAATAGGGATGTCTTTTGAACTCTCGATTGTGCTTATTATATCATCTAATTGCTCTCGTTTGATTGATTTTTTTAATTTCTCAAATCTCTGAGGAACCGGAAAAAGATTTTCTAAACTACCGTTATTGAATCCAAGGTTCGCAATAACATTTATTAATGTAATTCTTGTATTTGATTTGGACTCAGGCATCATTTTTTTCCAAATCAATCTTGAGAAGCCATTAAATTGATGCTTGGAAGAGACACTTGTATTGCTGATTGCTACTACTAGCTCCTTTTCTAGTAAATCTCTAGAGTTAGCTCCACAATCTTCAAAATCAAGTAAACTGACAAAATCAGAGAATTCGGTTAACTTCAGCTCCGATGCTTCAAATAACTTCTTTAAGCTATTCCGATGTTTGGGGAGATTGTTCAGTATTTTATTAAAGCTTGTTTTCTTTTTGATGGACGAAGATAGTTTACCCTGAACATCGATTAGTGATTTTAAATGGTCGGGGTTCATATTCCTATTACTTACAAACTTTATTTTGACCTTTTGTAATACTAAATCTCTGCCGAACTCAGTCAACAGAACTTTGTATATACTGGCAAGTCTGTGAACTATTGAACCTTTGTTTGACTTGCCTTTTTTTCCCTTATAAAGTTGATAGAATGTCCAGTTTTCTAGAGCTCTTCGAGTACTGTATTTTAGTTGGGAGATTACTACCCTTTTCGCTTCTAAGAAATGTTCTCCCCCATAATATTCAATCAAATCAATACCTAGTAATTTCTCGCCATGAGGGTCAATTTTGTTGGATAGCGATTGTTCAACCCCCTCTATACCTAAAGCTTTCAGACCATTTTCATCGAAGTTTAATAGATCAAGTGATTTTTTAATTGCCCAAAGAATATGGAAATCATCACCTGCACTTGATAAGTCGGCATCGGGGATAGTTGTGTACTTAGCCATTATAAATTCACTTCTGTTAAACCCTCCTTAAACTCCTCCAAAAGTTCCACGGCATACTCCAAATCCCAATCCTTATTTTTGACCCATTGCTTGGCAATGGATGATTCTTTAGCATCAATGATATTCTTATTTATAGTTGCTAGTATTCGTTCGTTAATTGGTTCGGAAATAGTTAAAAACTTGCTCGCATTTCTTCCCAATACCCTTGCAGAAACTTTGAGTTGGTCGAGTTCGTCATTCTCTGGAAAGGTATCATTATGATGTTCCACTATTTCGTCATAGTTGTAATCAAAGTAGTGCTCGATTATTCTTAGGATATCGTATAAGTCATTGTCTCTTTCTTCCGGCCTATCGCTCCAAGCAATTAGCTTCAAAATTACCATGCCAGGTAGAGAAGGTATGTTGATGGATTTTTCCTCTATTTGGACGCTAGTTGATGCTTCAAGGACTTCACTAAACCCGAGTACGTGTAGATCAGTATGACGCTCGTTAAAGTTAACCGTGAACTTTTCCTCGATTTCCCCAAAAGGCAATAGGTCGATTACAATATTGAATTTGGGATTGTATAAAGTCCAAGGAGCTTCAACTTTGTTAAACCCATGTTCTGCCAATTCACTTACAACGGCCTCAAATTCTTGGATGGATGAAATCATTATGGCGAAGTCAATATCCTTTGTTCCTCTACTCGGTTTGATACCGTCTTTTAACAGTTCTAATGCAATTGCACTGGCACCTATTAAGTAATAGGGGACATTTAATTTTTTCATTACTCCGTCGATACAATCAAAGACTTCTTTGAAATATGGAATGGATAGCTCTTTATATGTTTGGTTTGATACGTTCATCAAAAATCATTTTTGCAGTTTCCCTACATCTTTGGTTGTTTGTTATCATTAAATCTGCGTAGACTAATTCCTTTGGGACGGTTTTGTTATTAAATTTGGTATTCCAAAACATTTCATACACGAATATTTCTCCATCTTCATCCGGTACTAATCTATAGTTAATCATTAAATCCTTATTTGTTTCGGTGGTGTACAAAGTGAATTCTTCCGGACGCAAATAGTTGGTCAATAAGTCGCCTGCTGGTTCCCCTCCCCACAAAGTCTTATTTGTATTTAAATCAATTTCTCTCCAGTTTAAATCTCTATTTTGAAATCGAAACCTTTGTTTAAATAATGTAGGTCTTAATGTTTGGTCAAATTCAGCTATCCACTTATCCAATAATTCTTCGTAACCATTGATTACATATTCTTTGGTATTCAGTTTCAATAGGTAATCAGTTTCCCATAGGCCATTAATCACTTGAGGAATATTACCAAGTCCGACATTGGTCAAGTCTGCAATTTCCCTTTGTGTCCGGTTTATTAGTTGTGGGTCTATCAAAAAATGAAACACTACTTTCAATCCAGTTTTAGTGAAGGCCCTATTCCCTTTTTCTTTTCGGGTTTTTAGAGGTTTGTTCGTATCAATGAATAGATATACATTGTTCTGGTTTATATAAGCATTGCCATTGGCCTCGAGATAATTTATGTCATTTTCTCTTAGTTCTTTTTTAGTTTTTGGGTACAGTTTCTCAGCAACCAAAAGAAAATCTTTGAAATGATTTTTATTTTCAATCAGGTTATATAGTTGATGATTCTTGACATCTTTCTTGATTTCAACATTAAACTTAAGTTTGTGGTCGTTAACCAAGAAATTTAAAAGTCCATCGATATTCATATCATTTCTTTGTTCCTTAGTTTCCCAATTCAAAAAAACGATTACATTCTTATCTAACCTGTCAAAGGCTTTATGTATTATTTCCTCCTCCTTCATTACGCTTATTTGTAATTGTTCACGTTTTTATATTGTTCATTATTCGTGAACATAATTAAAATGTGAACAAATATAATAAAAATATAAGAATCCTACTACGTTTATTCCATTCAAGTATGCGCTAGCTTGTTGTGTCATGATTTGACATTAGGAACAATACTAGGTACTTCAATACGAAAACCGCTGATGAGTTTGAAGGTTTATATATCCATAGATTGGTTAAATCACCTTACTTGGAATTTAGAAGCTATTCCACGAGATATAACAATTTCTTGCGGTTTCTCTATTCCGTTGATTAGCTAGAAAAAAAGTCTTTGTGGAAAAGTCAAGATAAAATTGACTTCCAACGTGTTTTGGAAAAACGGATTAAAGTCGATAGTCCGTACCCGGATATTGATCCATAAACAATCAAATTGATTAAATGGTTTGAAAGAGGTGGAATATAAATCAGGGTATTTGTGAATTTAGTTTGCGGTTTGCTTATTTCTTCTGCATCTATTGCCATGAATAGGTCGTTTGGCATTACTACACCAGATCAAGTAATAATAGAAGAATATTTGAACTACCACACCCATAAGATTCCCTTGCCGAAAGGCGAGAATGAAATAGCCCTAAGTTTAGACTATACTGTTCTAAACGAAGAATTCATTGTACAAGCGGGCATTGCAACCGATTAGTCTGTTGATACCGAATTATTTTATTTCTTGATAATACGTTGATTGTATGAATTCTCGGGTGTTTCAACTTTTATTGAGTAAACGCCAGACGCCCATCCGTCCATGTTGAATTCTATTATGCCATTTGCTACTTCAAGAGATTGACTACTCGCTAGTGAACCTATGTTAGAAAAAAGAAATAATTGTGCATTACCTGTATAGGACTCCGGGATTTGAATAGTAATATTACCTATATCAATTGGATTCGGGTAAACCAGAACATTGCTATCTACATCAGGTTCGGGGATACATCCATCCGTTCCAACGGAACTTTCCGCCGGAGTTTCTGAGCAAATATCATCATCATTGTCGATTCCATCTCCATCAATATCCGGATCACAAGAATCTCCAAGGCCATCATTATCAAAATCCGGTGTGTCGGGTTCGGCTATGGTAATACTGCTTAGCTGGGTGCATCCATTTGCATCACGGACAAAAACTTCTATCGTAGATGGAATTAGAGAAGAGAAGGAGTTGTTCGTGACATAGGTAGAGCCATCGATACTAAATTCATATGGAGCAGTTCCGCCAGTTGCCGTAAGTTGTACTTGACCATCATTCGAACCCTTACATGACACATCAGTCTTAATTATCTCCAACGCTAGGAACTCTGGTTCAACAATCGTTATCGTGTCTCCAAATGCCTCTTGTGAATTAGTATCTACGACTTTCGTAATGAATATACCCGCGGGTAAATTATTGAACATTGTTTCCTGTTGTGACCGTATTATGGCATTGTTGGAATCTAGGAGCTGATAAGTATATGGAGCCAAACCACCTTCGGCGGTTAATTCAATGATAGCGTCCGTCATTCCGCTGCAAGAGATGGAAGTCAAGGTAGAACTAACCTGAATCGGTTCACAAATATCTCCAACGCCATTTCCGTCTTCATCTTCTTGATTAGGATTAGCTAAGTCTGGGCAATTATCCACATCATCTTTAATACCATCACCATCTTTATCATCTGAATTCAAAAAAAGAATCGGATTTTCGCCATATTCAACCAATTGACAATCATTGTTGTCCCCTTTCACGACCACGTTGTATTCAATGTTATGTGATAAATTTGAAAAGATATTACTGTCTTGGAAAGTAGCACCCCCATCGATTGAATAGGATAAAAGCGTTGTAACGTCTTCGTTGCATTTATTTTTATAGAACTTAAGAGTATTGGCATTTATCGAAAGAATATCAATATCAGAATCTCCATCGAAATCATACAAAATGGAATTGTCTAAACCTTCGTCATGTTGATGAATAGTAACAGGCTCTTCAAAAGAACCCTGCCCTTGATTTTTTATCCAGCGTCGTTCATCGATTCCGTTTTCCGAATAATCTAAAAGAATATCAACTGAACCATCGGTATCAATATCAATCATTTGAGCATTTCTGTATGCAAATTGTGCTGTATTGCCATTAATTCGGACAAATCCGCCTTGGCCGTCATTCTGATACCAGTCCGTGTTGTTTTCATTTTGAGAAAAAATATCTAAAAAACCATCCCCGTCAATATCCTCGATAAATAACTTCTGATTATTAGTATAGTTCAAAATTTTGGTTTCTTCAACGAAATTTAGGCTTCCATCATTTAAATAGGTTGCGATCCAACTTCCGGATGATGCAATAATATCTAAATCTCCATCCGAATTTATGTCATCAAAAGCAATATTGGTTATGGTATCTCGGTTGCCAATACGGCTTGTTCGTAAATCAAAATTTCCATTGCCATCATTTATCAATAACTGAAAGTTGTTTTGATAAACGGCAACTACATCCATATTGCCATCTTTATTCAAATCGGCGACATATAATCTAGATAAGCCGATTCCATCTCGAAGTAGAGTTTTTCGATGGTTGGACTCCCCAACATTTTCATACCATGAAATTCCAGAATCATTATAAGGCCTCGCCACTACATCAAGCCTATTGTCATTATTAAAGTCAGCAATGGCATAATCATAAACTCTTTCACCTGTTACATTTCTTTTGTAAAAAAGGCCATTATCATATTTTTTAAACCAGACCACCTCTTGATTCTGAGAAGCAATAACATCTAAAAGACCGTCATTATCATAATCAATAATCGAGGATTTCAAGGATGGTATCAGTTGGTCAATATTTAGAAGTTCTTCGTCATCAAATTCGCCGCAATACTCCACGTCTTCGGCACTCGAAGTAATCGTAATCGTACCATCATTTACATTCGGACTCGTTGGTGCCGTTGATTGCACATCTTCGATACTTATTGGATATCTGCCTGAGATCGAAATAGGATTATCAGGATAAACTTCTATGCAGTCTTTGTATTTGACTTGAATATTATATTCGCCGGGATTCAAATTTTGAAATGAAGCCCCAGCATTAAAAGTTATTCCATCGTCAATAGAATAAGTCAAAGGAGAGCTATTCAATTCGAAAGTGGTCTCGTTCAAATAGTAGTCACCGTTTTTAAGGATATCTATATCACCATCCTTATCAATATCATTCGCAATTAAAAAGGTTTCTAGATATGTTGCTCCTTCATAAATTGTATTTTGTTCATAGCTACCAATACCATTATTCTTAAACCATTTTATTTTGTTTGGTTCTTGGAAAGCACTCCCTCTCTGAACCGTAATAATATCCTTGTTTCCATCCAAGTCGATATCACGCACAAAAAGCCCGTAACCAGCTTGCCCGCTTACAAGCTGATCAGTGAAATTCTCGTTTCCGTCATTAAGGGCCACATTAATCTCGTTTTTACCCGAACTGGTATAGACGATGTCAAGATCAGAATCAAAATCAAAATCATCAATTGTTATCTCTTCTACATTAGCCCCAGTGAAAATGATGTTTTCGGTAAAGTTTTGATTGCCGTCATTTTCAAAGAAGAAAAGGCCCCCGACAACATCCCAACTACCATTGTATTTAGTAGAAACTATTAAATCAATATCCCCATCGCCATCCATATCCTCAGGATGTATTTGAGTAATTTCTCCAATGATGTCGAAAATTTGATGTCTAGTGAACGCATACGAACCACCCGAGCCTCGATCACCAGTGTTTTCATGCCATGCCATTTGTTGATAACCCGTTGAACGTGCCAGCAAATCAATATCTCCATCACCATCCATATCAGCGGAGATTGGTGTTAATCTGTCATAAAAACCTATGATTTCTAAATTGTACCGAGTAAATGTTTGATTGCCATCATTGATCAATATGTTCTCATCATCACCGCCCTCAACATCGATTATGATGTCAAGGTCATTGTCATTGTCAATATCAACGGTATACAGGTGGTTAATTTCATCCTGTGTTCCTCGACTGTAAATTCTTTGTTTGGTAAATCCGCCAGTACCGTGATTCTTATACCAAAATATCTGGCTATTCACATTCGCACCATTGTCAATGCCTAACACATCTATATTGCCGTCAAAATCAAGATCTACGTAATATGAAGCAAAGTTCCCGATTTTGACCTTTTCACCAAAGACATTGTCTTTTCTTAATGGAAACTCCGCACTTATGTTGATTGACCCGGTTCCATTATCACAGTATCTTGAGTCAGTTGTGTCAACCTCATTAATAACAATTTTCGAGGCTTCTATCAGAACAGGGTTTCCGGAATAATCCTGTACTTCCGAATTCACTAAATTACGTACCCTAATGTTATAGGAGCCTGTTGGTAAGCCCGAAAATAATCCGTCATCTTGAAAAGTGGCACCACCATTAATCGAATACTCAAATTTTGAATTTTGGTTTTCCACTAGGCATTCGCTTTTGAACCAAAAGAGTTCGTTCTCCGATCTATAAAGTGGAACGTTTTTCAGAGCATTGTCGATATCCAACAACTTGAACTCTTGTGTAGTTTCATCATGATCTAATAGTAAAGAACGTGTGAAAGTGCCATTTCCATCATTGATATACTTGGTATTCGTGGGCGTAGCACCTGCAATAACGTCCATAGATCCATCATTGTTAATGTCGCCCGGGATCAATTTATCAAGAAAATTCCATCTTTCTTCATAAACAAATGTTCTGCTAAATGTTCCATTGCCATTGTTCAAAATCAAACTTATGCCATTGGAACTATAATTGCTCGCCTCGTTCAAAGTAAAGAAATCCATATCGCCATCACCTTCATGGTCTGTAACCGCAATGTCCTTGACATCGTAAACGAAAGTATCATATAACTCACTCTTCGTAAAGTTGCCATTGCCATCATTTTGATGTATCTCCACGGTTTCATCGCCATATTCGAGAAAGTCTAAAAATCCATCTCCATTCCAGTCGATGGACTCAATATTGTCAGAGATTGAAGCCAAAGCAGTATTTGTGAAATTTTCATTCCCATCGTTTACAAGCAACCTTACACTAGAGTTGGATGCCGCAAGAATATCGGTTATGCCATCGCCGTCATAATCTGATATAGAAAAGTAGGTATATGCGTTGGAAGGCAGTATTTCGATTTTTTCAAATGAAACTCCATTATTTTTGAACCAAAATAATTTAGTGCTGCTGCGTGCAATTAGGTCTTTATTACCGTCAGAATCAATGTCGCCAAAGGCAAGAGTATTGATATTGGTAATCGAGTCATCTAAAATGTTTTCAACGAAAATCTCTGCACCCTCATTTTTGAGTAATATCAGGGAATTTCCATTGCTATAAACTACATCATCTAAATTGTCATTGTGGAAATCCGCGATTACAAAATCTAAAATCTCGCTATCTGAAAATGCTATCCGCTTTTTCGTTACTACTTCTTGACAGATAGCATTATCTGTCAATACACCTATTGCTATTCTGCCATCATTGGTACTGCAATCGGAATTATTCAAAGTATTTACGGAAACCTGATATGAATCTTGCGCTCTGGAAGTAAGGCCCATCAATAGCAATGTTACCAAGGAAAAAATACAATAAAAAGTACTTTGACGGGGGTACTGAGATTTGAAGGGCATGTCGTTGGTTAGATTGAACTTATCAAACGTAGATAAAAAACATTTATTTTAGAAAAAATTAAGTTCTACGTAGTCATTTTTAGTTAAAGGGACGAAATAAACTTTTTGTTCAAATATAAGTTGAGTATTTCTGTTCATAAATGAGATTGTTTGGATGATACAATTGATTTAATTTTTGTTTCAAAGCCCCTGCGGAAGTCTGGCAACTCTTCCTCTCCAATCCTTTCGTGCGGACACGCTTCGCTTATCCGCACGGCCGTCTTTTCGTTCCAGTTTTGCCATACCCCCTCGGAGCCGCGCAAAAGAACAAGCGGTGGAAAAAACCGCTTGCCCTTTCTTCTCCCTACCCACAACAAACTTGAATATTTTCATATTTCACTAATTTTTTGAACACCATATTAGACCAGATAAAACTGTGGATTGGTTCCATATAATCTAATATGGTTTGATATGATTTATAGAGTTAAAATACTGATTATAAGTTAGTTATATTTAAAATCTATTACATATATTTATCCACGAAGGTGGATAGCAAGTGATGTTTTGCGCATCGCAAAAACGCCTACTTCTGACGAAGTGAAAAACGATAAAATCGGTTTAAAAAATGGCTGGCAATAAAGGTGGAAGAAAACGTCTCGGAGACAGGAAAAGGGAGCATGCCATAACGCTCAGGTTCAACGGAACGGAACTGGAAAAAGTAAAGTCCATCCTGCAATCATACAACCTTGATTTCGGGAAAAGGGGAACGGTCGGCCCGTTCTTGAGAAAGCTCATTTTGAACAAAAAAACTACGAAGGAAAAACAGATTCCTGATGGTATCTCCAACCTCAGTTATCAAATCAATAAGATAGGCACCAACATCAACCAACTTGTAAAAGTGGCTAACTACAAGAACATGAGAAGTCCAAATTCCAACCTTGAAAGGGAATTGGAAAAGGCCAACGAACTGATGCTCGAACTCATTGAAACGATGAACGATAAAACCCAAAAATGATAGCAAGGATTCTTTATCGAGAAAATGTTCAGGGCGTATTGAATTATGTAATGGGCAAATCGCAAAGCACGATTCTAGGCTTTCAGAATACGTATTCCGATACCAATACCGATATGAAGTTTTTCGGACGCGTGCTTTACCATCTTGGCAATCGCCATGACTCGGAAAAAAGGTATGCGCATATCTCGCTTAACCTTCCACGTGGCGAGTACTTGAACGATACTGACTTTTTCGAACTTTCCAAAAACTATATGAACCATATGGGCTATGGCGAACAGCCCTATGTTGTTATAAGACATCATGACACCAAACATGAGCACGTACATATCGTCTCGTCCACCATCAAGGAAGATTGTTTACAGATAAACCTCTCCAACGATATCAGAAGGAGCATAGCGACCCAGAAATATTTGGAAAAAGAATTCGGACTTTCCCCGTCGCCCGATACAAAACAGACGAAGGAACTTCCGATATATGAAATGCCAGAATTCCGGAACCGTGACATTAATGGGGTCAGGTTCTATATACAGGACATCGTGAATATCGCTTTGCAAAAGTACAAGGTGCGGAGCTTTAAGGAACTGGCCGGACACCTCAAAGACCACCACATCGAGCTAAGGACGGTCGAGCGAAATGGCAGGATAGGAGTGTCTTTTGGAGTTGCCGTAAAAGATGGCTACAAATCGAGATTTATCAACGGCTATACAGTGCATCCCCAATTGAGCGGACCAAAACTGCAAAAAGTCTTTGAACAAAATAAAAGCTCTAAACTGTTGCCGATGGTCAAAAAGCGATTGGAAAAACAACTGGATACCACCTACGGACTTTTCAAGAACATAAATCCCGATCATCTTCCCGACATCCTAGACTCCTATCAAAATCTAGATTGCAAAATAGAATATGACGAGCAAGAAACCCCCGTGGATTTTACCATCTATGAAAAATCGGGATATGTTCTCAAATCCAAAGAAATAGCACCCCATATCGCAATCCGAAAGAACCCCGAAAAATTCAATAATGAATACACCCAGATAGATGCGGAAAGCAAGCAACTAAAACTGGAAATTCAAAAGTCCATCAAGGAAGCCTATGAAAGCACCTACCGGAATTCGGGGAAAAAGTTTCTTTTTTCCGAACATATCGAAAGGATGCCGATAAAGGCCATAGTCATGGAAATGACCAAATCGGAACGTTTTCTATTTTTTAAAAAATATCCGCGCACTGACAACCGGAGTTTAAGCAGGATGATACAAGAGCAATTCACTATTGTAAAGGAAAAGCAATACATCACGGAATTGGTCAAGGAAGAAAAGGAACTGAATTCTAAGGCCGAACTAATAAAGCAGGCCATTGGCAAGCAACTATTCGAAGCACCAAAACAAAAGCGGGTTCTTTTTGAGTTTATACACAGTCTTGGTACAAGATATGATAAGGACAACCTTATCTATGCAAATTCCTATCAGCATCGATCAAAACTGGATATAGGTAAGGTGCCGTATCCGGAACAAATCGAATTTTATGCTTCCCCTAGCTTCATCAGGGAAAACGAAACGGTCTTGGACGGTCTCCTGAACGACAAGACCGAAAAAGAAATCGACCTACGTCCGACGGCGATATTCCTGCCATTGATGTTCCCGAACCTCTATGCGGCCATGACCCAAAAATATAGGCAGCGATTCGAACTTTTTAGCCTGAAGTCTTATCATAAATTCGCCGAACGCATGCAGATATCCTTCGAGAAATCTCCAAGGGATTATATGGCATTTTTCAATGCCAAAGGCTTCTATTTTGAGCGAAAGGAAGAAAAGTTGTGCATCTCTTCTATATATTCCAAGTACCCGGTACAAGTTCCACTTACTCCAAAAACACAGACCTATCTGGAATCGGTAAAGAACCTGAATCTGGTTTTGAATAACCAAGCAGAAATCTTGGAAAGCATTACAACCGATGGGAGGGGCAATTTGAAAAATCTCTGGTCTTCGCATTTAATGGAGCGAGGGCAATATACGAAGGCGGCCTATCTGTTCGTATTGGATGGGGTAAGACCCAATCTGCCCCTGACAATCATTGAACATCATATGGAAAAAGGATTTAAGGAAGCTCTAGGTACTGTTTCCCGAAAGCAAGTGGATAGAAAACAGGTGCTTCTGCTTCGAAAGGGTGTTTATGCCCTTGGAAATATGTTGGGAGGCAATAGTTTCAAAGAAGAAGAAATGTTCAACGGGTTCAAGGATGAGTTTACGGATTTTACAAAATTCAAGAGGAAAGGCATGGGCCCTTCTTTATAGAATTTGAACAGATGTTTTGATGAAGAATTTTCGCCCTACTGGCGCTTTTTTTGTGGATAGGGAGAGAAAAGGTATGGTGTGCCCAGCCAAGGTAGGTTTGCGCCCTACGGAGTTTCTTCTTAACGCTTATCTACCGGAACGCTAAAGAAACTCCGCAGAATCCACGCGCAGGTTAGTTATGGAAAGATTTGGGGGGATGAAATAGTTACTACCATTGTCGATTTTGAGATTTGATAGTCCTGGTTGCTTTTTTATTATATAGTAAAAAGGAAAAATACGGATTATTCAAAAGCTTTTATCCATGTAATTAGTCATAAAATTCATACTGATCAAAAACCAATAACACTATCAAGAGCATCGTCCAAATCCTTATTTACAAAGTTTTGCTGGTAGTCAATGGTTGTTTTAATATCGGAATGATTATAGAGTTTTTGCAAAACTTGTAATGGAATTCGATCACCAGATATATTCCCAAAGGAATGACGGGAAACGTGCATCGTGATTTTCTTTGTAATTCCCGCTCTTTCGGCAATTTGCGCCAAATATCTATTAAGTCTTTTGTTTGCTGTTTTGCTAACCCTTAAAATATCTTTCGGATTATTGGCGGCTTCTTTTAATTCAGGAAATATATAATCGGTGTGCGCGGTTTTCGTCGGGAGGTACTCATCCAATATTTTCCGAAGTTTACCATGTATTTTGAGCGAAAGGTTTTTTTGATTCTTATTCATGGTATAATATATCCGTTCTCCTTGCACGTTTGCCCAAGTCATTTGAACTACATCGGAAACTCGCATTCCGGCGAGATAGAAACTAAAAAGAAATACATTTCGTGTGTGGTGTTGTTTGGGGTTATCGGAAAGGTCTAGATCTTCGATGATTTTGATTTCCTCTGAAGTAAGACCGATTTTAATAGATTTTGGAATTCTTATTTTAATCTTTCCATCGGTATTCCCAAAAGGATAACTGTCTCTGGATACAATGTTTTGCTGCGAGGCCCTGTTGTACAGTGTGCGTATGAAAATCAGCGTATTTACGATACTTCTTTCCCCAACGGAATCTTTGGTGCTTCTTAGGAAGGAGATAAAGCCTCGCAAGAAAAGAGGGGTAATAGCTTCGAAGGTCAGCGTTTTTGCCCTTGGATACCCTTTAATCCTATTCAATAAGGGGCGTTCACAATTGATGCGCGAATACTTCTTGTTTTTTTCCAGTTCCTCAAAATAAGCTTCGGCAAATGTGTAAAACGAATGATTCTTATGCTTGTTTTTAATGGTATTCTTGATTTCTTCTATTCGAGCGATCGGTTTGGTATCGCTCTCGATATCCAAAAGTGATTTATTGATTTCCGCCAACTTGGCCGAAATCAGATTGTTCAGTCGTGTAGCGTTAGGATGATTTTTTTTGACTTTGTTCTTTACAGAGTCCCAATATTTTTCATCAACGTATTGTCCTGTATACATATAGGTAGATTTCCTATTTTTGGTAATGCGGATAGAAATTGGATAAAGCCCTGCGTTATTTTTCTTTCTTCTTAGTGTCGCTTGAATCGTTGCCATGGCCTTAATTTTAAATAAAGATACAAAATCTGGGTACAACATAGGTACAACAAATGATGGTTTTATATGACTTTTTATGGTATTATTTGATTTATACAATTTCATAAGTAATTGATAATAAGGCGTTTTAATATTTATAGGTACAAATTAGAAAAAACTTAGGATCTAGTGCCGCAAGGTGTGAGAGTTCGAGTCTCTCCGCCTGTACAAAGGAAAAGCCGACTTTTAGGAGTCGGCTTTTTTTGTTGCAAGTCTATACTGTATATTTTTACTCTTTAGCAGAAGAAATAGACCTTCCAGAGGTTGCCTACAAATTCACTGATTTTTGCGTTCGAATCGATTGATCGCAAGCAAACGCAATACGCAAGCTATTTACTGCATCTTCTAGATGGTTCGTTAAGTCGATATTTTCAGAAATTGCCTTATGAAAATACTGCTGTTCTCTTGTGCAGAGCTCCTGATGGTCGGGTTCATCTTCTAGATTTATTGTCGAATCTTCTTTAATAAAATGATTTTTATCATCTAGTGCAGCATGGTGATATAAGATGGCTTCGGTATTGGTATGCGCCTCGACCGAATCTGATTTTCCCGATGAAGATGCATTTTTGGCCACTATGGATACCGAACCTTGAGGGCCAAAGACATCTTTAATGAAGAATGCGGTTTCACTTACCATGGGCCCCCATCCGGCTTCATACCAGCCTACTGATCCGTCTTCAAAACGTATTTGCAATTGCCCGTAATTATAGTTCCACTCGGGAATGTCTTCTGTCATTCTTGCACCAATAGCATTTACTTGAACAGGTTTTGATTTTGTCATTTGGCACATGACATCGATGTAATGTACACCACAGTCAACAATGGGGCTCAAGCTCTTCATCAAGTTTCGGTGAACATTCCACATTTCCCCCTTACTTTGCTGATTTAAGTTCATGCGCATTACGAGCGGCTTACCTAGCTTTTGGCTAAGCTCTACAAATTTTTGCCATGAAGGGTGGTGTCTTAATATATAACCGACAACCACCTTTTTACCGGTTTCAATTGCTTTTTTGGCAATGCGTTCTGCGCCTTGAACCGTATCTGCAAGCGGTTTTTCCATAAAGACATTACAACCTTTATCTAAGGCCATAATGGCAAACTCTTCATGCGTGTCAGGGTAGGTAGATATACAAACTGCATCGGGTTCGGTTACCGCCAATGCTTCTTCGTAATTGTTGAACAACGGGTATTCATTGTTTAGTTTTTCATTCAATATTTCTTTGCTTTTACCGGTCGAAACCAAGCCACAAATAGAGAATTCTTTCAAGTTGTGATAAGCTATGGCATGGGATGCTCCCATATTGCCACAGCCGACTACCAAGACCCGAATAGGTTTTTTAGAATCTGTCATAAAGTTTTTCTTTTTGGGGAAGCAGTGATGGTCAAATATGCTTCCTAAGTTCTATTAATTGATTTTTTCATTTTTTACTTTGAACAGGATCATAAACAAAACCCCTGTGATTAATGCTATGGCCGCCGGTACCAACCACACTGATTGCCATTGGTAGCTTGTTGATGAATCTATATCGGCAGCAAACCATTGCGTGACCCAGCCAGAAGTATAAGACCCGATCAACATACCTAAACCGTAAGTAGCAAAGGTGATCAAACCTTGTGCCGCATTCCGGAAAGATTTATCAGCTTTCTTATCAATATATATTTGACCGGATACAAAAAAGAAATCATAACATATACCGTGCAAAATAATGGCTGTGTAGAGCATCCATTGGTCGTTAAGGTCATCGGAGAAAGCAAAGAGCAAATATCGAATCGCCCAAGCCATCATTCCGGCAATCATAACTTTTTTGAGTCCAAACTTTCGAAACGCAAATGGCATTAAAAGTAAAAACAAGAATTCAGAGAGTTGCCCCAAGGTCATTTTTCCAGCGGCGTTCTCAAAACCTATATCGTTAAGAAAGGGATTGGCGAAACTATAGTAAAAGGCGAGCGGAATGCATATAACAATCGAACTTATAAAGAATATTACAAACGAGCGGTCTTTAAATAATACGAGCGCGTCTAAGCCTAAAATTGAAGATAGGCTCTTCTGTTCGCCGGTAGACTTCGTATTGGGCAAGAATAGGCAGAGCACTGCCAATAAAATAGAGCATGTCGCTGCTATTTGAAAAGTTAAATGAGAGGTTTCCAACTCCATAAAACCGACCAATAGCCCTGCGGCGATCCAGCCTAAAGTTCCGAATACCCTAATGAGCGGAAATTCTTTATCAGGATCTTTCAGCTGTGAAAATGATATGGAATTCACCAGTGATATTGTCGGCATATATAAAAGCGTATATAATAGTATCAGCCACCAAAATGATTGAAAATCAGCTGTAAAGCTTATTAAATAGAGTGAGATGCCCCCCAATAAATGAAGCAAGGCCAAAACGTTTTTTGCTGAGAAAAACCGATCGGCAATAAGCCCGATAAAAAAAGGGGACAGAATGGCGGCAATCGATAAGTTGGCGTAAGCCGCACCGACCTGGGTAGCTCCAACCTCCAAAGAACTTAATAAATAGGTGCCCATGGTTACATACCACGCCCCCCAAATAAAATACTCCAATAGCATTAAAGTGGATAATTTTATTCGAAGGGAATTCTTCATAGTATGAGTTGAGAGTTATTCATGCAAGGTAATCGATACTATATTGGTTTATTGCCCATAAGGTGCAGGAACAAATTCATCGGAAGCAGGTATAAGTCTCGCCTCTAGGTTGGGTTGGGTTTGGTGATTATCAAAAGGAAACATAGGTCTATTTATTCTAAAATAATCTAAACTCATTAAATCTTGGTCGACACCACCCGGTGTTAGGGCCATGATCCAATCTTTACGCATATTGTAAAGGTCTGGTACTAAATAGCCCATTTTAACTACGATAATGTCTGTTTTTAGAGGCTTAAGATTTAGGTCTGAAAAATTTGTTTTTCGATTTCTATCGCTAGAAACTATTACTCGTACGCTACCGACTCTAATAACCACGGCATTTTCACCAACACTTTCGATGGTACCGTTAAGTTTTAGTGGAGGGGCGAAGCGAGCATCTAATTTTGCGCCGACATGACCTTCTATTTGATCACCGACATTTGCGGCCGTGGCCTTTTTGAACAAGTCTGGCCCCGGTATGGAAGCATATATAAGTGATGGACCATTTTTGGATTTGAATTCTGGACGCTCCAGTATTTTTGTCAAGGTCCATGTAACGTCACCAGCACCACCGGCGGTAGGGTTGTCGCCCGAGTCACTAATAAAGAAAGGATGTTTCTTGCTGGCCAAAGCCTTGTTCAAACTGCCAGTAAGTGAATCTACGGGGGCAACGAAATCAAATTGTGACCTTACATTCCAAAAATCGGTTGCCAATTTTTCCGCTGATGCACTCACCTGTGCTCTATCATCACCTGTGACCATTACGACAGCATGGTTTCTGGGTTCATCGGCCCATGCATAACCTATCCAGATGGCAGCATCGATAACTCCTTGTTGTTGTTCTATCGCAGGTATTTTGGCATAAAGGCTTTTGGCAGGTTCTACCCTGGTACTCGTTTTTTCCCCAGGCAGTAAAATAGGAACCGGTACCCAAGCTTTGTAAAGTGGTTTTCCTTTACCGTTTTCCAATCTATCCAAAAGATTTACAATAGCTCTCTTTTTGGTTTCGTAGCGATCTTCATGAGGAGCCATTCGAAAACAAGTAATCAAATCGGTGTTTTTCGCAAGTCGCCATGAAACATTGCCGTGTAGATCCATAGAGGTCGACACTAAAGTTTCTGTACCTATAACTTCGCGAATTCTTGCTAGAAGGTCACCCTCTGGGTCATCTAAACCAACGACACTCATGGCGCCATGTATATCGAAGTAGAGACCGTCATAAGGTCCATTCTTTTTTAATGAATCCAGCGTTTCAGCTACAAGTGATTCATAGGCTTCCCTAGTTACTGCGCCACCTGGTGAAGTGGCAGCAACCAGCGATGGCAACCAGGTAGCACGCTCTCTCACCATAGAATCTGGCACCATGAACGGATAGGTGTCTAAAACAGCTTCACCGGTACGTATTCTGAATTCATCTCGTGAGGTTAAGGCGGGCGAAAAAGTACTTGATTCGGTAGCGATACCGGCTATAGCGATTCGAGGAAGATTATTCGCTTGTGCAGAGCAAACTATAGTATTGGTGAACAGACCTAAGCATAAGGTGATGTATGTTATAAATGTTTTCATAGGTTGGTGTATTTTTGATTGCAATTAATTTTCCGGTTCTTAAGAGCTAATCTAGTTCTTCAATTCGAATATTCTTCCAGCGTACTTTTATACCGCCACCACTATGAATTTGAAGAGCGACCGAGCCTCTACCTTCACCGATTTTTTGATCTTTTAGTTCCACCATTTTTTCACCGTTTAACCAACTGGTTATCTTGTCGTCTTTGGCTTCGATTCGTATATGGTTCCAGTCGGTGGGATTAAGGTGTTTTTCATCTTTCGGGTCAGGTTTGATCAACCAACCCCTACCACCAACGGTAGATTCGTAAATACCTCCGGTATGTAGTTCCGGCGGTGCTACTTCCACCTGCCAACCGCGTATGGTAGTACCATCGTCACCACCAACATGTGAACGTATAAAGACTCCGCTATTTCCGTTTGCCTCTAGTTTAAAATCGAGATTTAAAATAAAATTTTTATACGGTTTATTGGTAGATAGGTAACCGTATTTTTCTTCAGGGCCACTTTCGCAGATTAGTTCACCATCTTCAACGTACCAATATTCGGTACCATGCTTCGTCCAACCCGATAAATCTTTACCATTAAAAATACTTTTATCTTTTTGCGAATGTGCAGTAGTATAAATGAGCAAGCTAAATAGAAGAATAAGTGATTTTTTCATAATAGGTGTGTTAGATGTTAGTTGGTTATTTTTTAAAAATCGTCCATTACCGAAAGCCAGTATTTTTCAATTTCCTTTTTTGATGGTGTTTCTTTAGGTCGCACCAAACGGAAGCCGACAAAAGGGGCGTCGGTCAACCACCATATACTTTTAGGCATTTGCGGGTCACGTTGCTTCCATTTTTTAGAAGAACCTTGCCGATTAGCAGACCGTAGGTCTTCGGCAGAATCAGCCCAAGAGCCTCCGCGTACCGAACGGGGATAGAGTTTGGTAGGTTTGAATAACGGATTTTTTGCGGAACTGCCCTTTAGACTGGTAAAATAATCGGATTTGTATTCATCCATGGTCCATTCGGCCACATTACCATGCATATCGTATAGGCCATAGGCATTCGGTAATTTGCTACCGACTTTATGGTACTTTTCTCCGCTATTGGTAGCATACCAAGCATATTCGCTCAGTTTACTTTTTTCATTACCGAAATAATATGCGGTTTCAGAACCTGAGCGGCAAGCATATTCCCATTCTGCTTCTGTTGGTAGTCTATAGAAATTTCCTGTCTTGGCAAATAGCCATTTAGCATACATGGCGGCAGCATATTGTGTCATATTGATGGCCGGGAAACCTTCTTTACCCATGCCGAAGCTCATATCGATGTACATAGGGGTTGCGGTAGCGACGCCATCTACTTTCATCTTTGAACCGTCTTTTAGGGTTATGGTTTTACCCGATATGTTTTGAACCTCTTCTTCAAGAAATTGACTGTATTGCTCCCAAGTAATTTCATAGGTGCCCATCCAAAAAGAATTGACCTCAACATTACGTTGTGGACCTTCGTCGCTGTTGCGACCTTTTTCTGTGTCTGGACTGCCCATGAGGAAGGAACCTCCTTTTATGGGAACCATTTGTATCTCAATTTCTGAATTGGGAATTAGTTCTGAATAGGGCAGAAATTCAGAATCGACAAGGCTAGTGTATCGGCTTGAACCGCTAAGTAAAAAACATAGCATCAATAAACCGATAAGTTGTCTATGATATTGCATTAGTATTTTTGTTAGTGTTTAAGTGTAGGGTGTATAGAGGCTTGATTTCTGCTGCTGAAACCTATTTGTTTAGTGCTCAAAAGAACTGGGTGTTTTGTTTTCTATTTTAATTCAGGCGCTATTTGATCGGGAGATATTACACTTGGTGGAAGTTCGGTAACCCTTAAATTTCGAAATTGTATTTCAGCTCCTTCGGATTCTAAACACAGGTATCCTTTTTTCTGTGAAGATTTGGCAATACCGTTAACGAACTTTCCATTAACCGCAAGTTTGGTGACGCCATCAACACATACCACATCATAGGTGTTCCAAATACCTTTACCTTTTGCACGATTCTCGATAGATTTACTTCTTTCGCCTCTAGGGTTGTCAGGTACGGTCGTTACCCCGCCGACTCCGAAAAGTTCTCCATGTACATAGGCAATAGGAGGTTTTTTTCCATCTCTAAGGTTTAGATTGACCCAGTCTAATTCGAGCATTTGAATTTCAAGACCGTCGGGCAAGTTTTTTCCCTCCTCAGGGTTGGCATTGCTCCATGCGAATATGCCCGAATTTCCTCCGGCTTCCATATGCCGCCATTCCACATGTAGAATAAAATTTTCATATTGCTTTTCAGAACGTACGACACCAATGGGCAGGCCTTTACATACCAAGATGCCATCGTCTTGTACAGACCATGTGTTCTCTTCAGTATTGACGTTATGCCATTTTATGGTTTCGGGCTTATCAGAATTGGAAGCATACAGATTTTCCATTTCTGTCACGGTGCCGAATTCAAAACCAAAATCCTCAGTTTGCGCTGTAATTTTAGTCGCGCTTATAAAGGTCAGAACAATAGCGATGGTGAAATTGATTCTATATTTCATTTTCATTTGGCTTAAGATTATTACAATGGTAAAAACATTTAGGAGAGAGGGTGGTAAGCCAACCTATGGTTTGGTATAGGATCTCAAAGATTAACCACATCATTGAGCACTCCCCTAAATGAACTAACTACTTCATTGTAAATTTGTATTTGGTTAGATAAATTTGGTTTTTCCGGGTACGGCTATTTCGGGTCCATTAAACTTCAGATCCCAGTCATAAGCTTTGGGGCCAAGTGTTTCGGTGGAGTTCATAGCATCGTCCCAACTTATGGTTTGCCCTGTATAGGCGGCCATTCTGCCCATAATACCCATAAGGGTGCTATTCGCGCTTAATTCGCCATCATTTATACCTGAGCCTTCACGAATCGATTTGAAAAGGGCGTCGTGCTCCGATTGGTACATGTTGTTTGCCTCTCCCTCATATTTCCACGGGTTTTTACCGGTAATCTCATGTCGACTGCCTTCGTAGTAGGCATTGCCCAAGACGCCTTGAATCTCTACTCCGTTTTTGGTCGACCCTCCGCGCTGCTGTCTGGTAAAGCAGTAGCCCTTAACCCCATCTGCATAGTCGTATTCTATGGCAAAGTGGTCATAAATGTTTCCGTATTTTTGGTCGGAACGCCATTGTCTACCACCGGTGGCCGTAGCCGACGAGGGTAGCTTTTCACCTAGTGCCCAAGTAATCATATCTAAACTATGAACATATTGCTCTACGATAAAGTCACCCGAAAACCAATTTTGGTAATACCAATTTCGAAGTTGGTATTCCATGTCTGTCCACTCAGGTTGTCTTTCTTTAAACCAAAGTTCGCCCCCGTTACGGGTAGACGATATTGATTTGATCTCGCCAATGGCACCATCCAATACCTTACCATAGAGGGCCTGTTTTTGAAGGTCATACCGAAAACAGAAACCAGAGACTATAGAAAGATTTTTTGTTTTGGCCTTTTTTGCAGCTTCTAATACTTTGCGAACACCAGGGGCATCAACTGCCACAGGTTTTTCATAGAAGACATGTTTGCCCGCATCTATAGCTGCGGTCAAATGGTCGGGTCGAAAGCCTGGGGGGCTAGCAAGAAGTACCACGTCAACACCTGAATCTATCAATTTTTGACACGCATCGAAACCTACAAATTGCCTTGTCTTATCAACCTTTATGCGCTCACCATGTGCTTTTTTTAATAAGGCCAAAGAACTTGTCAATCTATCTTCAAAGGCATCTGCCATGGCATGCAATACAACATCTGGGTCAGCATTTAATGCTTGTACCGCAGCACCTGTACCTCGACCACCGCAACCGACCAGCCCAACTTTGAGCTGATTTTTTTTGCTGAGGTCAAAGCTGTTTGCTAGGCCGAGGGGCATTTGAAACGAACCCGCGCTGAAAACAGCGGCTGCGCCTGCTTTTTTAAGAAATCTTCTTCGGGTTTCTTTAGAAAGGGTTTTCTCGTCTTTCATGACTTTATTAGTTTGTGTAACCTGGGTTTTGTGTGATTACGTCGTTTATATCCATTTCTTTTTGAGGAACGGGCCAGCAATAATCACGATCTGGATTAAATTTTGCCACTTGACCATAGTCAAGAATTTCCCATTCTCCTGAACTTTCATTAATATAGAACATACCTTGAAGAAGACCGACTTTTTCTTCACCAAGTTGCCATCTATTGAGGTCGAACAAACGTAGGCCTTCAAAAGCAAGTTCTTTAACACGTTCATCGCGGACTATTTCTCTGAGTTCAGCTTGTGATTTACCTTCGGTAATCGCGGGCATTTCTACGGTAGGTCGCTGTCTAATTTGGTTGATGGCATCATATACCGATGCATCTATTTCATTGAGCTCTATTTTAGATTCGGCATACATTAAGAGAACATCGGCATATCTGATTAAAATCATGTTCACGTCTCCCAAACTCGGGTTTTCTACAAAGGTTTCGTAGTCAACCCACTTCTTAAGGTTGTAGCCGTATAAAGTAGCCCATTCACTACCGCTTACCCGATCTGGAGTAGCACTTGTTGGCCATGAGTTATAGGTGTTGGCACCTATAGGTTGACCGGTATAGTACACATTGTATGCCCAGCGGGGATCTTTATTCTCATAAGGGTCATCAGGATTTTCAGGTCCGATATATTCGTACTTCTCAAAAAGACCCATCATCGGTTCTACCGTAGAGTTGCCTCCGATCGAAGCTGCAGAATACCCAAAATTGTTATAGGTGCTTCCCCCAACTGCATATTGTCTATCAAAAATTATTTCTGAAGAGTTTTGCCCGGCCGATTGAAAAAGTTCTTCATAGTCAGGGTACAAACTATAGATGCCTAGGTCCATAACCGCCAACGAGGCATCCCTTGCTTCTTCAAATCTATTATTGCGAATAGCTATTCTAGCTTTGGTTGCGAGTGCAGCCCCTTGCGTAACCCTACCCAAGTTATCATTATTGTAGCTTAAGGGCAAAGCTTCACTATTAATGATAGCGTCTAATTCATCTATAACAAAATTCACTAATTCTTCTTTAGAATTGGTCGGGCGTTGATCGTTCACATCTAAAGGTTCTAAAATGAGTGGCGCATTACACCACAGACTTGAAAGTTGCATATAGTAATAGGCTCTTAAAAACCTAGCTTCGGCCGTTAACCGAGCCATAGTGCTTGGGTCGCCATCTTCTACACGGTCAATATTTGCAAGCACATCGTTTGATTTGCGAATACCTCGATAGTACCTTTCCCAAATTCCAGTTATCGTTGCATTTGAAGGGTCTATTTCACCCAGTCGAACATCATTAAACGTGGGCACGTTCGATGCCGAACGAAAGCCTATATCGGTTATACCGTCAAATTCTATTACCGATTGGGTATTATCCAGTTCATTGTAAATTGCATTGACCGCCAAAACAGCATCTCTTTCAGAACTCCAATAAACAGTTTCTGAAACAGCACCCGTAGGTTCTATATCAAGCCCTTCGTCTAGGCCGTCAGCACAGCCAAAGAATAGTGCTGAGGCCATTAATACTAATCCTTTAATTATATCTAAGTTTTTCATAATAGCTTTTTTATTTCTTAAAACACCACGTTTAGACCAACACTCATTGTTTTCGTATGAGGAAAGAATTGACTTCTTCCTCTAGGAGTTTCAGGATCGAACAATTTTTGGGAAGTGATCGTAAGCATATTTTCTCCTGAAACATAGAGTCTGAGTTTTGAGAAAATATCCTGTTTAAAAGTATAGCCCAATTGAAAGTTCTTGAGTCGGGCATATTTGCTGTCAATTAGCCAAAAATCTGATTTTACGATGTTCCATGAGTTGCCTGAAGTGACCAATGGCCAATCACCATTAGGGTTTCTTTCAGGGTGGTAAGAGCGTTCAGCCATTTCTTTGTGAATGAAATTCTGAAACGCAGGGCCTTCAGGTATGGCACCATCAAGTAAATGCTGCTTCTGCAAGACACCTTGCCAAAACATGGAGAAATCGAAACCTTTATAGGAAGCATCAAATCTGAACCCGAATTCGTAACGCGGATCTTCGTTGCCGATTATAACTTGATCTCCACCAGGGGCGATAGATTGGGTGATTTGACCGTCGCCGTTTACATCCTCATAAATAATGTCTCCGATACCTACACTTGGGTGTATGGTAGCTGGGTATTCGGCCAAATCTTCATTGCTTCTATATAGGCCGGGAGAGGTAAGACCTCGTAAAGTGTTGATAGAATGACCCTCTGTCCAGATTGAAAAATTGTCAGGAAAAAACGGACCGGCACCATTCAAGTCTTCAATTTTGTTGATTACATCGGTAAAATTCAGACCTATCGAATAGTTGAACCCGTCTTCTGGTTTATAAGCTCCTTGGTAGTTAATTCCTATTTCATAGCCGTTGTTCGAAACGGCGGCGGCATTTTGTACTGGAGGGTTAACACCGATCGTAGATGATATAGGTAAATCAAGTAGAATATCATCGGTATACTTCCAGAAGTATTCGGCTACCAATGAGAGTCTATTATTCAAAAATGTTGCATCAAGACCTAGGTTGGTCATGGTGGAGGTTTCCCAGGTAATATTCGGATTACCCGCATTTCGAATGGCCGAACCAGAAACCACGTTACCACCAAATTGATAACCTTGATCTAAGTTGTAGGTGCTACTGAATCGGTTTAGACCGATATTTTGGTTACCGAGTTGACCCCAAGAAGCTCTCAGTTTAATGCCGCTCACAAAAGAATCTTCTACAAGATTTTGCATAAATTCTTCATTGGTTAAATTCCATCCAGCGGAAATCGACGGGAAGAGCCCCCATCTGTTGCCATCGCCAAATCTTGAAGATCCATCATACCTAAGGTTACCCTGAATCAAATATTTATCATCGAAAGAATAATTTAATCGGCCAAAAAATGAGCGTAACCTCCACTCTTGATTGTAGCCGCTGATATTTTGATTGTCTACGGCACCTGCATTCAAGTCTCTTAGGTCATTATTGAAAAAGTTTTGTCGGCTTGCACTAACATTCTTGAACTTGTTATGAATTTCTTCGTAACCCACCAATGCTTCGACATCGTGAACATCAAATCTTTTGGAGTAGTTAAGGTATAACCTTTGACTAAGTTCTCTAGTAGTATTTTTGGTTTCTGTTAGTTCGTTTGTGGCAAACCAACCCGATACCGCAACCGGGTCGCCAGTTACATAGTTGGTCATACCAGCTAAACTGTTCATAAACCGAGAGGTCGATTCGTTATCTAATTTATAGGTGACATTACCTTGTAATGAGAGATCTTCGGTCACCTGATACTCGAAACCGCCTTGGGCAACAACATCATCGGAAATCATGCTTGTTTCTCCTTCATTGGCCATCGCATGTGGGTTCCAATACCCTGATACCAAATCATAAGTGCCATCTGGGTATGCCATTACGACGTTACGATTGATATGAAGAAGACCTTGTACAATTTGTTGACCTGCAACACCTGATGAATTTATGGCATGGCCCGGGCCAGAGAAATTACCATTTCTGTACATAAGCCCCATTTTAAAAGTTAATTTATCGCTGGCATACATATCAGCGTTGATGAGCATGGTGGTTCTTTTGTTATTGAAATTTTGAAGAATACCATCGGAATCATTATAATTCAACGAGGCGAATATTTTACCTCTCTCGCCACCACTTGAAATTGAAAAGGCATGCTGTTGCATTAGGGCACTTTCGTTGAATATGCCATCTTCCCAATTGGCCCATGGAAATTCGTACGGGTTCGTACCCGCAACTGCATTTTGAATATACTCTTCAGAATATGTAGGCGTACCACCTGCATTTACTTGGGCTTCATTCTCTAGCCTTAACCACGACTCGGTGTCGGCTTTCTCAGGAAAAAAACTTGGGTTTTGAACACCTACAAAGGCATCGTAGGTTAAGGTAGTACCCTTAGAAGCTCCTCTTTTTGTAGTTACTAGAATTACACCATTTGCGGCCCTAGACCCGTAAATTGCAGCCGAGGCCGCATCTTTTAAAATAGATATGGATTCGATGTTTTGGGGTTCTACAGAACTAAGCGATTGTTCGATACCATCTATCAATACCAATGGGTTTGAATTGTTCAGAGTTCCGATACCCCTTATTCTGATACCTACATCTTCGACACCTGGTGCACCACCATTGTTTTGAATGGTAAGACCTGGCGACTGACCTTGTAATGCTGTGGCGGCACTGGTAACGGGTCGCTGGGTCAGTCCTTCTCCGTCAACGGAACTGATCGCTCCTGTAACTTTGGCCCTGCTTTGAGTTCCATAACCAACCAATACCACTTCTTCGAGACTGGCAGCATTCTCCGACATACTAACGGAAAGATTGGTCTGCCCATCGACCGGTACTTCTTTGGTTGAAAAACCAATGTATGAAAACACTAATATGGCATCATCGCCAACAGAAATCGTAAAGTTTCCATCAAAGTCGGTCTGTGTACCATTCGTAGTTCCTTTCTCAAGAATATTGGCTCCAGGTAGGGGTTGGCCATCCATATCTAGAACTATACCCGTGACTTCTTGCTGTACTTTGTTTTTGATAGGTGTCTTATTAATAATTGCACCTGATTCGCTTGGTTCAGGTACCTCTTTGTTTTTTGTCAAGATAACCTGCCGATTGACCGTACGATATTTGATGTTGGTGCCACCGAATAAATGGTTTAGCACCTGGTCAATTTTTATTTTCTCAACATGAATAGTAATTTTTCTTTGAAGGTCAATTTGACCACTTTCGTACATGAACCTAAATTCTGTGGTAGCCTCTATTTCATTAAAGACTTCTCGTATGGTTACATCATCAAAATCGAGACTTAAATCGGTATTTTGACTGTAAGAGTTTGCACTTGCCTCATATAATGGGGTTAGGGTCAATAGAATTGAAAGTATCAATTTTATTGAGAATTTGAAGGAGAACCGAGTTAGCGAATGGTTCAGAAGGTTTTTTCTCATTGTTAGTTTGTTTAGGTTATTTAGTTTTCTCATAAATATTGGCCGGTTAGTGTGTAAGACGACCTAGTGAATGCTTTATCTCATAGGCAACAGATTTTTATGGGTTATTAATCGATTAAAATTTTTCTATCAATAATTTGATAATTAAAGGGTGTAATTTGTTTTAGAGATTTTAAAATATCTTCAATGTTTTCCACATTGACATTAAACCTAGCGGTCAAGATTTTAGAGGCGAGTTGAGCATTGTTGTTTTCTATTATAATATTGTATCTACGCTCTAGCTTTGTCGATATTTCTTCGAAGGATAAATTTCTGAATATTAACTCTCCGGTAATCCAGCCTGTGTACATTTCAACATCAACTTCTTCAATTTTGGTTTTGCGGTTTACTTTGTGCCAACTGCCTTTGTTGCCAGGTTTGAGAATAGTGTTTTCGTTCGGTGCATAGCTGTTTGTCATATCTACAGAACCTTCGACTAAAACAGTTTTGATTACATGATCTTCAGGATAGGAAGTTATATTGAATTCCGTTCCCAAAACTTCAACTGCAACTGCATCTGCATTGACGATAAAGGGGTGCCGGGTGTCTTTTGCTACCTTGAAATATGCTTCGCCCTGAATGAACACTTCTCTATTGTCACCTTGAAGAAACTTAATGGGGTATTTAATTTTAGTTCCTGAATTTAAATGAACCAATGTACCATCTGATAGTTCAACATTAAAAATTTTACCGAGAGGCACTTCAAGTTCATTATAGGTTAGCTCATCTATTTTAGAGTTGGTATTATAACTTAATGTGTTGCCCTTTTGTGTTCCGATAACTTCACCATTAGAAGAAATGATATTTTGGCTATCGTTTTCATTTATGACCTTTAAACTCTTCTCACCTATTTTAAGGGTAATAGCTTTTTCAAATAGAGGGGCAGGTTCAGCTATATTCTCTTCCTGTTGAATCAAAAAGAAAGTAGTCGCTAATCCGACAAAAATTGCTGCATACTTCAAAACAGATTTCCAAATAGGCATAACCTGCTTTTCACTAGCCGGCAATTCTTTTTTTATAGCATTCCAATCCTTATCAGAATCTAGACTCTCAATCAATCTTGATGACTCGTCCAACAAACCTTTGTTGTATAGCGTGTATATTATCTGTCTCTCATCATTAGACAGGTTTTTCAAGTTTTGAGTATCGAGTTTACCTGTTTTCTTGATGTGCTTTAAAGCCAGCTTGAATTTTTCGCTGTTTGCCATTTGCTATGGTTTGTTTTTATAATGTTGTTGAAATTCTAAATTAGGGTGACAGATATTTATCTTTTTAACAAAAAACTTTTTAAACCTTCTCTAGATGCGCGAAAATGAATACTATTGAATAAAGAAAGACGAATATCTTTGAATTTTTTATTAAGTTCGAGTACTTCAAGTTCCATAGAAAATGCAGTCACGACCCTTAGATGTAGACGAATTAGAGTTATTTTTTAAAGACAATCACACTTATTTGTGCTTGGTATCTTTGACTATTGTTAAAGACCACGAAGTTGCCAAAGATGTGGTTCAAGACTTTTTTATTTCATTTTGGGAAAGACGGAACTCTATTAGAATTTCTACATCGTTTAAGGCTTACGCCGTAAAGGCCATAAAGAATTTAAGTATTCAATATTTGAGAGAAAACAAAAAGGAAGAGTCTCTTATAAAAGAATTGGGCCATACAGATACTTATGAATTAAAGCCTTTCGAAAAGACCGGAAATAGAAAGAAGTTACAAGAGTTATTGACAAAACTGCCTGAAAATCGCAGAAATATATTTATTTCATACGTGATTTACGGGCAGAGTTATGCCGAAATAGCAGAAAACAATGGCATTTCAGTGAATACCGTTAAAACGCAGATGAAGAGAGCTTATAGGTTTCTAAGGTCTGAAGCAAAGCCCGATATGTTATATTTTTTAATGCTTTCTTCTCCCGTACATTTTATGTAGTAGTTCTTTTGAGAAGTTCAAATCGTACTTTTTAAATAATTTTCAGAACCTTTATCCTGAACTTGGTCATAAATCATCACTTTTGCTCAAATAATTTGAACAATTCCTTATCTAATTGAGGTTTGACCTCAGAGATTGTATCAAAGTGCATAGTTGCCGTGTTTTGGCTGTTATATTTAGGCCATTTTGGTAGGCCTGAGTGGTTAGGGTCACCGGTTTTTGCAAAGTTGATCCACGCTAGGCTCATTTTTTCAGCAAGTCGATGAGCGGCATCTCCTCCACCGGTCATATTCTTGGCCCTTTCAATATTATCGAATACGAAAGGTAGTTCCATGCAATGAAGTGATTTGTATTTGCCGTTAAATACAGGCGATTGCCAAGTAAACAAATACATATAAACGGGGGCACCATTTTTCAATGCTGATTTTCCATTGGCCTGAACTACGGCCCCAGGTCTAAACATGGTATCTACATCCAATAAATCTTTTGCTTCTGTATCATCAGGATATGCTTTTTTTACAGCTTTGATATAATCATCCGATTTATCTTTCCATTCTTTTTTTATGTGTGCCATAATTTCTTCATCCGATGCATCAACAAACCTCATATTGGCAAATGGTGCAAATTCATTCTTGGTGGTGCCCAATAAAAGAGGAATATCTTTAGATAGTTCAAAAGCTTCTGGAGAAAATAGCGAATAGGGAAGGTCGATACCATCTTTGCTAGGGCCCCAATTAAGTCCGAAGCCAATAGCAGGTTTACCTTCCGCCTTCATTTTTTCAGCCACATTTTTTAAGGCTTGTGTACCAGCCTTGCTAAGTTGTTCAAAAGGTATGGTTTGCAGACTGTCTACTTGGTCAGTGTTAAGGTCTAGTATAGATAGAACTTCTGCCCCGATAGCCTGTGTTTCTTCCTTATCTAAGATGTTGGTTCTGAACGAGCCGCTTTGGTTCACGGCCTTGTGAAATAACCCTTTGGCTTTTGGCATTGCCATTAAAGTATTGACTTTAGCACCACCACCAGACTGGCCAAAAATAGTTACGTTATTGGGGTCTCCGCCGAAATTTTCGATATTCACTCTCACCCAATTCAAGGCGGCCACCATATCTAAAATGCTGTTATTGGCCGAGTGTTTAAATTTATCTCCGTAGGCAGAAAGGTCTAAGAATCCCAGTACGTTTAGTCGATGGTTAATAGAAACGACAACAACATCACCTCGCTTACTCAAGTTTTCACCATCATACGATGGTAATTCTTGACTTGATCCTGCGGTGAAACCTCCACCATGAATCCAAAACAGAACGGGCCGTTTTTTATTATCGTCGATTTCGGGTGTCCATATGTTGATTCGTAAGCAATCTTCATTTGGGTAGCCCCAATCAT
Organism: Pseudozobellia sp. WGM2; assembly: GCF_017810075.1. Classification (GTDB taxonomy): domain Bacteria; phylum Bacteroidota; class Bacteroidia; order Flavobacteriales; family Flavobacteriaceae; genus JADNYK01. The sequence goes on along the minus strand of NZ_JADNYK010000006.1, from coordinate 55,615 downwards.
GGTCGAAGACAAACTCGGGCTCATCATTTACTGAGGTTGTGGGGGTCATTAAGGGTGCTACCGGGCCGTAAGTAGTCGAACTTCTAATGCCTTCCCAAGAATCTGGTTTGGTGGCGGCCTCAAACCGATTAGCTTTTGCATAAGGTATGCCCTTATATATAAAAGTACCATTATGAATATAACCTCTAACTTTTCCTGATTCAGTATTGGTCACGGCGATATTTTTGCCAGTAATAAGCTCTTGTGCACTAATGCTCGTGGAGAGGAGAAATAGCTGAAGGTAAAGAAAGATCTGAATTTTTTTCATAATAGTTGAGTGAGTTGTAGTGTTGTTTCATCAAATAAAGTGCAATTGAGCTCAAAATGCAAATATTATTGTTACAAATAGAGACAATAGAAAGTCTTTACTAGGATTTTTAAAGGGTTTTCAGTTATGTATCGTAACTTACATTCTAGAAAAATTAGAATGCTATGGAGCGTAACGAACTATACCCCGTTTTTTTAAAAGTTTCAGAACTTAAGGTATTGATTGTCGGGGGCGGCAATGTCGCATTAGAGAAGTTGACTTTTTTATTGAAATCGAGCCCTAATGCCAAAGTGGATATGGTAGCACCGATGTATAGGGAAGACACTATTGCTTTAGCGAATGAATATGATATTGTAATGCATAGGGCTTCTTATGATAGCTCTTATTTGGATAAAAAGCATATTGTAATTGCTACAACTGATAGGCCAGAGGTGAATGAACTTGTTTATAATGATTGTAGAACTAGAAGTATTATGGTTAATGTGGCCGACAACCCGCCCTTATGTGATTTTTACATGGGGGGTATAGTGACGAAAGGGAATGTTAAAATCGCAATTTCAACCAATGGAAAATCACCTACTACCGCGAAACGGCTTCGTCAATTTTTTGAAGATGTCATTCCTGAGAATATAGATGACCTGGTCAAAAATTTGAACGAATATCGTAAGACAATCAAAGGTGATTTTGAGCAAAAGGTTGAAACTTTGAATGAGTTCACCAAAGGTTTGGTTCAAAAGAAATAAAAGAATTAACAAGACAATTCTTATTTACCAGCCACTTTTTAATTTTTTTTTGACCTCCACAAAACAATTGTTTTTTGTTACAATTGAAAATTAAAAATGTAATCGGTTGCACGATGTGTTAATCCGCAAGTACATCTGGTAAGATTTATATTTTCTTTAACATTATTTTCATCGTCCTCTCATAGACCCCTACTGGTCGGCTGTTTGCAATTTTTCTATTGAAAAAAAAATCAAGTCTAATTTTTGAGTTTTAGTAAAATCCAAATAGAACATGGCTTTTAGGTAAATAATTGTTGATGTGGCAATATTTGAAAAGTTAGGGTGGAGAGTTGATAATTTAGGGCTTATATTTTTTAACTTTTATTTGTGTAAATGAAAACGTAAACCTATTTTCGTTAGTAGCGAGTGTGATTTTTTCACTACTTGCTTTAAGTTATTTCTGAGGCAACCAGAATAAAAAACAAATTCTAAGAACTAAAAAAATGAGTCTATGAGATGATCTAAACTAAATCGATTTCGTCAATTATTGGCGATTAAACTCTTCCCAATCTAAATTTTAAGTAACTAACATTTTAACTAACTACAACATGAAAATCACTACACGTATAGTGGGTACAAGTTGTGATGCGCTCTCTAATCTGATTTTCAGGGCTTTATTCACTGTTTTACTTGTTGTTCCCATTATTTCCGGTCATGCAAACGATTACGCAGTTGCTGACCTTAATGCTCTTACAAATGAGGTACCTGACCAAGCGACGGTCACGGGTACGGTAACTGATACTAACGGAGTTCCGTTAGCAGGTGCAAGCGTTATTGTAAAGGGTACTACTCGTGGTACCACAACCGATTTCGACGGTAATTTTTCTATTGCTGCCGAAGGTTCGGCCGCTTTAGGGGTGAGCTATATCGGTTATAAAACGAAAGAAGTAGCTATTAACAATCAATCAAACCTATCGATTACTTTAGAAGAAGATTCTGCTCTTTTAGATGAGGTGGTAGTTGTAGGTTACGGTACCCAGAAAAAAGGTGAAGTAACCGCGGCAATTGCCTCTGTTGATGCAGAGCAAATAGGTATCGTACAGACCTCAAGTTCCATTGATGCCGTTAAGGGGCAGATTTCAGGGGTAGATATTCAAGCTGGGGGTGGTAGACCCGGTCAAACCTCTACCGTTCGTATTAGAGGTAGAAGATCCGTAACCGCTTCGAACGATCCTTTATATGTTGTCGATGGTATTCCTTTAATCGATGGTTCTGAATCGATGTCTGATATTAACCCGCAAGATATTGCCTCTATGCAGATTCTTAAAGATGCGGCTGCTACGGCTGTATATGGGTCCCGTGGTGCGAACGGTGTTATTTTAGTGACCACCAACCGCGGTAGAGTAGGGAAAACGCAGGTCAAGTATAGTAGCCAGTACGGTATTACTTCTGCATCACGTCTTGTAGATATGATGAACGGTGAAGAATATGCGGCTATGAAAAGGGAGGCAAGAAGAACGGGTGCTACCGATGCAGATCCTAATTGGAACGGTACTATACCTGCTGATAGTGAGGTGTTCTTTGATCCTATAGAGTTGGAATCATTGGAACAAGGTAGGTCAACAGATTATCTTGATTTGGTTTTGGGCTCTGGTTACCAGACGAATCATCAAGTTGGGGTGAGCGGTGGATCAGAGAATACTAATTTTAATTCTTCCGTTGGTTATTTTAAAGAACAAGGTATTATTAGTAATCAAGATTACGAACGTTTTTCCGGCAGGTTGAATTTGGATCATAAAATCAATGATATCTTTAAGATAAGTGCCTCGTTTTTAATTTCACATTCCATTCAAAACTGGGGCTCCAATGCTACAATGGGTGAAGCCTTGGCCAACAACCCGTTAGGTGTGCCCTATGATGCAGAGGGAGAGTTGAGGTTTTTGCCAACCAATGATGGTATTCGTACCAATCCGTTAAATGAATTGGTCGACGGTGCCTATATTGATGAACGGAAATGGACGCGCATCTTTGCGCCAATAGCTTTGGATATCAACATAACCGATGGTCTGCAATGGAAGACTCTTTTTGGCCCGGATATTCGCTTGGGTCGAAGAGGTCAGTTTAGAGGTAGTTTGACCAATGATAACCGTGGAGGACCAGGTGATGCTACTATTACCCACTCAGATAACTATGCCTATACGATTGAAAACATTCTGACTTACGATAAGGAGCTTTTTACCGATCAAAATTTGAAAGTTACTTTGTTGCAGAGTGTTCAGAGTTCACGTACGGAAATCGCCGAGGCGGAAACCACTGGAATTCCTTATGAGTCACAGCAATTCTATAATTTAGGATCTGCAGCCAATAGAAATGTAGCCTCGAGATTGACTGAGTGGACATTGGCCTCCTTTATGGGACGTCTAAATTATGATATTGGTGGTAAGTACCTCTTTCAAGCTTCACTTAGGGCGGATGGTTCTTCTAGACTGGCTGAGGGAAATAAATGGAATTACTTCCCAGGTGGTTCCGTTGGTTGGAGACTTTCAGAAGAAGCCTTTTTAGAAGACAGTTCTGTTTCGCAATTGATGCTGAGGGCTTCTTATGGTGAGGTCGGTAATACTTCAGTTAACCCATACCAGACAGCCGGTAGGCTTGGAGTAATTCCTTATGCTTATGGCGAAGAGGGTGTGCTTGGTTTTGGCTTATCGGAAATACCTAACGCCAATTTGGGATGGGAGGTTTCTAAAACTGTGGATATTGGATTGGATTTTGGACTTTTCAATGGCCGCGTAAGTGGTACTGTAGATTGGTTCCGTACCAATACGGAAGATATTCTTTTGGATAGAAGTTTACCTGCAACCTCAGGGTATCCAAGTATACTGCAGAACATAGGGTCGACCCGTACACAAGGTCTAGAATTTGCAGTTAGTACCAAGATTTTTGATAACCCAGAAGCGTTCTCTTGGAAATTGGATTTTAATATAGCTGGTTATCGTGAACAAATTACAGAGTTAGCTCTAAAAGATGAGGATGGAAACCCAATAGATGATGTGGGTAACTCTTGGTTTATTGGTGAGCCGATTCAAGTTTTTTATGATTATAAGAAAATAGGAATCTACCAGGCAAATGAGGTAGACCTGGCGAATGCTATGGAGCAAAAAGTGCCTGGTGAGATCAAACTTCAAGATACCAATAATAGCGGTGATATTGATCCAGGAGATAGGCAAATTTTAGGTACGGACACTCCAGATTATTATGGAGGTTTAACCAATAGATTTTCATATAAAGGTGTAGAATTAGGATTATTCTTCTATTTCCGTCAGGGGCAGACTATTGAGTCTGGTTTTCATGCTGGTAACAATTCGCTATTTGCTCGATATAACAACTTAGATGTTGATTATTGGACGATTGACAACCCTACCAATGCCAATCCAAGACCGAACGAGAATCAAGAGAGCCCTAGAAATGGATCTACCCTTACCTATTTTGATGGTAGTTTTATTAAACTTAGAAATATCTCACTTTCGTATGCTTTGCCTAACTCCATTACGGATAAGTTAGGTATGGAAAGCTTGAAGTTTACGCTTTCAGGTCAGAACCTTTGGTTTATTACCGATTATGAGACATTTGATCCTGAGGTGGGAGAGACAGATGATAACGCCGGTCCTTTTAGGATAAACCTTCCAGAGGAGCAAAATGGAGCTAGCTCTTTGGGATCAGGGATAGTTCCTAGTAATAAGATGTATTCCTTAACATTAAGTGCTACATTTTAATCATGGAGACCTATAAAAAAAATAATATGGATATTATGAAAAGAACAATATATACAGTTTGGTTACTGGCCCTTGGCTTTGCAATCAATGCGTGTGATGACTATCTAGAAGAGGAGTTGGTTACAGATGTATCTGCAGCTTCTTATTATACCACGGAAGATGGTTTGCAAGATGCGGTTACCGCTAACTACGGACTTTTAAAACAGTTCTACGGACAAGAGATGGGTGCGGCAATGACCACCTTTGGTACGGATATTTGGACCAATGGAGCAGATGGTGGGCATAAATACTTTAATTTTTACGATACGAGTTTAAACCCTGCATCATCTTATATCAGGGATGCATGGAACATTTGGTATCGGGGCATTAATCAGGCAAATGGAGTAATTAACCGTTCTGCGGAAGTTGAAATGGACGAGGGTGAAAAGACAACGCTCTTGGCCGAGGTTCGTTTTTTAAGGGCATTGTATTATTTTAATATTGTTACCACTTATGGTGATGCACACATAAGCTTGGAAGAAACAACTGATATTGAAATTGAGGCAAATAAAACGCCACAGTCTGAAATCTATGCCCAAGCGATTATACCAGATTTGGAGTTCGCAATTGCCAACTTGGGCGAGGAGCCCTATAAAGGTAATTATGGTCGAGCTACAAAACCCGCTGCAGAATTTCTGCTGGCCAAAGTGTTATTGACCAGAAGTTATACTGGTTTTTCTGAAGGAACTGATGCCTCGAGGGCCGAGACTCTGTTTTCCACCGTTATTAACGATTATGGTTTTGCCCTTCTAGATGATTACGCAGCGTTATGGGATATTGCAAACCAAGAGAATAGTGAAGTGATTTACGCTATACCTAATTCTAAAGCACAAGTTGATAGTGGTATTGATGAAAATGGACATAAATGGCACCTGTATTTCTTGATGGAGTACGATGTGCGCAGAGGTATGACTAGAGATATCGCTAACGGTAGACCTTGGAAAAGACATAGACCTACAGAATTTATGTTGTCTTTATGGGATAGAGATGTTGATTCACGTTACGACAAATCGTTTAAGCATGTGTTTTTTGCTAACAAGGACGAACCTGCAATAGAGGCCAATCCGGACACAGGAGAGCCGGCTAGAGCTGCTTTGTCCGTTGGTGATACAGCTATTTTTATACCAGGGCCCATGCGTAATGATTTATGGCCACAATCGCGACAAGATGGGGTGCCCTATATCGTGATTACTGATGAAGAATATACAGAGAGATTATTTCCTCCTATGAACAAATGGATAGATGATACTAGGCCAGACCGCCAAAAAGAGCAGGGTCAGAGAGACTTTATCCTTATGCGTTTAGGAGACGCTTATTTATTGCGTGCAGAAGCAAGACTTCAGCAGAATGATGCAGCAGGTGCTGCCGAAGATATCAACGTGATTAGAACAAGGGCTGCGTGGCCAGGTCAAGAAGCTGCACTTCAAGTTAATGCGGGAGATGTTGATATCGATTTCTTGTTGGATGAAAGGGCACGTGAATTAGCTGGTGAAGGTTATCGCTGGTGGGATTTGGCCCGAACAGGTAAACTGGTAGAGCGTGTTAAAGATTTTAACCCTCAAGGTGCACCAAATATTGAAGATTATCATACGGTTAGACCTATCCCACAGGATCAAATTGATAGAACTTTGGGCGGTTACCCACAGAACCCAGGTTATCCACAATAGAGTTAATTTAGTTTTATAGAAAAGGCCAGTACCTATGAAGTACTGGCCTTTTCGTTTTTATATTTTAAATGTCACAATTTTCGAAAAAATGATGAGCTGCTTAAAAGCTTTGTAAAAATTCATATCTTGAGGCAAAATCCAAAAAAACCAATAAGAAATATGAAGATTATTGAATTTATGAGGCCTAAACTTATGAATGGTCTAGCCTTGCTGGCCCTGATTTTAATAGGTGCTTGTGGTGAAACAGAAAAAGACGATACCCCGTGGGTTGAGATTTTTGACGGTACAACTTTGAAAGGTTGGTCGCAAAAAGGAGGTGAAGCGAATTATGAGGTGCGTGATGGTATGATAGTAGGTAGTACGGTTCATGGTACGCCAAACTCATTTATGACCTCAGATAAAATGTATGATGATTTTATATTAGAACTTGAATACAAAGTAGATTCTACCATGAATTCGGGTATTCAAATTAGAAGTAATAGTTTGCCACATTACAAAGATGGTAGAGTGCATGGGTATCAAATAGAAATTGATCCGTCTGACCGAGCATGGAGTGCGGGTATTTACGATGAAGCCAGACGAGGTTGGTTGAATCCATTGCCTGAAAACCCTGATGCGCAAAAGGCATTTAAGCAGAACGATTGGAATCACTATCGAATAGAGGCGATTGGCGATACATTGCAAACATGGATCAATGGGGTACCAGCAGCCCACCTTATCGATGATAAAACATCTAGTGGTTTTATTGGCCTTCAAGTGCATAGTATTCCGAAGGAAAATAAAGAAGGCACTGAAATTATGTGGCGTAATATCAAAATCTTGACAGATAGTCTTTCGAAATACAACAAATCTACACCTGTTAAGCCTATCGTTACCAAAAATACGTTGACCAAAGCAGAAAAAGAAAATGGTTGGAAATTGTTATGGGATGGCGAAACCACCGATGGCTGGCGTGGAGCAAAATTGGATGAATTTCCAGATAAAGGTTGGAAAATCGAAGATGGTATATTGAGCGTGCTTTCTTCCGGTGGTGAAGAATCGGCGGCCGGCGGAGATATCGTTACCAAAGATTTGTATGGCAATTTTGAACTTACCGTCGATTTCAAGCTTACCGAAGGTGCGAATAGTGGCATTAAATATTTTGTCAATACCGATATTAATAAAGGCCCTGGCTCTTCGATAGGTTTAGAGTACCAAATCCTAGATGATGAGAGGCATCCAGATGCCAAACTCGGAAACCATGAAGGTAGCCGTACCGTAGCTTCACTATACGATTTGATTAAAGCTGATGAGAACAAGCCTATCAACCCCATTGGCGAATGGAACACGGCCCATATTATTTCGAAAGATAATCATGTAGAGCATTGGCTGAACGGGGTAAAAGTTCTGGAGTATGAACGAAAAAGTGATAACTACAAAAAGTTGGTTTCCGAGAGCAAGTACACTAAATGGCCTAATTTTGGAGAAGGCGATAAGGGTCATATATTATTGCAAGATCACGGTGATCTCGTTTCTTTTAGAAACATTAAAATTAGAGACTTCAGTGAAGAAAAGTAAGCTTATGCAGTAAGCAAATCTAAATCCGTTCTTGTTTTTAGGGTGTTTTGGAGAGTGAGCTGCAAGCCGAAAAATTTATCAAACTTAAACTAAACTAAAGAAAATGAGTTCAAACAGAAGAAACTTTATTAAAAAGGCTTCGGTAGGTGCCGCAGGTGTTGCCTTTTCGGGCAGCATTAATGCCATGTCGGTAAATAGTTATGCCCGTGTTTTAGGGGCAAACGATAAAATTAATTGTGCTATTATCGGCGTGAGAAGTAGGGCCAAGGCCCATATAAAGGCTATTCATAACGATGCCAATGCCAAAATTATATATAGTTGTGATGTAGATGATCAAATAATTGAAGAGCATAATACATGGTGTCAAGAAAATATCGGTTATATACCCAAAGTCGAAAAAGATTTTAGAAAGGTTCTTGAAGATAAAAAAGTAGACGCGGTTTTTATCGCTACTCCCGAACATTGGCACGCACCTATGGCGATAATGGCTTTGCAGGCCGGTAAGCATGTGTATGTAGAAAAGCCTTGTAGTCATAACCCCTATGAGAATACATTGCTGGTTGAAGCACAGAAAAAGTACGGCAAGAAAGTTCAAATGGGTAATCAACAACGTTCTGCAAAAAGCTCTGCTCTTGCGGTAAAAGAAATTGGAGAAGGAATTATCGGTGATGTTTATAAGGGAGAAGCCTATTATTCGAATAACCGTGGCTCGATAGGTACTGGAAAGAAAGTAGCGGTTCCTTCTACCTTGGACTGGGAAATGTGGCAAGGCCCTGCAGTTCGTGAAGATTTTAGAGATAATATACACCCATACAACTGGCATTGGTTCAGAAACTGGGGTACAGGTGAGGTGCATAATAACGGTACTCACGAAATTGATATCTGTAGATGGGCGCTCGGGGTAGACTTACCTGATAGTGTTACGTCTTATGGGGGTAAATATACATTTGATGACGATTGGGAATTTGTCGATAATCAGCAAGTGACTTATAAGTTTGGAGATGATAAGTTTATTACTTGGACAGGGCACAGTAGAGGAAAAATATTGCCCAACCAGCCCGGTAGGGGTATAAGTATTTACGGTAGCAAAGGAATTATTACCCTTAGCCGTGGAGGTTATCAGCTGTATGATTTGGATGGTAATCAAATAAAAGAAGTTAAAGAAGATGGTAATCAAAGTACAGGAACCAATACACGTGGAGAAGGTGTTTTAGATGTGAACCATGTAAGCAACTTTTTCGCAGCCATTCGCGAGGACAAATCTTTGAATTCTGATATTAAGGATGCGAGTATCTCTACCATGCTTTGCCATTTGGGCAATATGGCTCAAGATGCAGGTGAAACTATTAAGGTAGACAATGTCACCGGTAAAGTCTTGAATAACGAAAAAGTAATGAAAGACTGGTGGAAACGTGAGTACGCAGCAGGTTGGGAGCCTAAACTTTAAATTTTATAAATAAATCATTTGGCCCTTTAAGAACTCTTAAAGGGCTTTTTTGTTTACGTATTTAAAATGGTTCATGGCTCAGACGGGGTCGTTTTGTTGGTCAATTCACGGAATCGATATTTTAGTTTATCTAAACGAATCATTTTGCCCAAAATGTCTTTATCTCTCAAGAACTGTTTTAATTGCAATTTTTTAGCTTCGGTTATGGCTTTTAAACTCGACTTAAGTGACCTATGGTTGTAAAATATATAAAAGTAAATAGAGTAGTGATTGTTGCACCATTTCATCTTATAGTCCGTTTCGCCCATTGATAAATCGACTACTTTACATCCTTCAGACATAAAATATTCCAACCTTTTAAACATACTTATATCACCCATATTATACTGAGAATACTGTATATCGTATGTCTGAATATAGCTGAATACGGTATCGGTCAAATGAAAATGTAGCGAGATGGTAATTGGTCGGTCTCCATCATAAATTGCGAACATCGATGCCTTTTTTTCTAAGATTAAGGGGTATACCAATTCGTAGTAATAGTTCCAGCTGTTTAAGTTGTTGTTATAGACTTTTTTTTCATCAAACCTTCTTTCGAGTAAGAGTCGAAATTCTGAGAAAAGTAAATCGTATAACTCCTTTTCAATATTTCCGTAGTAAAAGGAATAGCGAATTTCATGTTCTACCTCTAACTTTCTCTTTTTTGAACGTAGTTTTTTTCGATTTCTAGAACTAAGTTGCGTCGAAAGATATTGGTCAACATTGGCACAAGCTGAAAGGTCTAATAAAAAACCTTTGTATTGTCTAATTTTCTTGACACTTATTTTATTAACGACTTTTTTCAGGGTTAGCGATAAATACTCCGGAACATCCCAAACTATAGAGAAATTAATGTTCCCAAGGTTAGTGACTTGCTCTTCGCCATTGAACAAAGGCTTGTCGGTAATCTGGTTGTGAACTTGATTCTCAAAAAACGGTGAAACCTCACCTTTCATGAAAAGATCAAAGAAAAACCGATATTTTGATTCAATCTGCACGGTTATTTTTTAGGTAGTTTGCCACGGTGTCGGCTATTAGATTCCTGCCATGTTCGTTCCAATGGTGGTCATAGATCAAGGTAGTGGATTTTGTGGAGGCCTTAAAGGCAGGGGCAAAATCTATTACCTCAATACTTTCGTTTTTACAATACTTCAGAAAGTTTTCACTTGTTTTTCTTGAGTCTAAGAGAATAGCTGTCTTGTTTTTATCAAAGCCATATAACGAGATAAGGTTTTTAAAGTTATCGAGCCGATTTCTGTCTTGGTTGTTTATTTCTTCTTGCGATAGTTTAACATCGTTTTCCTGATAACCTTTTTTAGGTTCATTAAATGCTTTGCCCTGTGCTAATCTTTTAAAGGATTCAAGTACGCCAATTTTTGAACCGTATGCCAGAAGCTTAATGTTATCTCTTATCTTGAAAATGGTAGAGTTCAACATTCTGATTCTATCGTGATTAGGCCTATATTCCCCTCTTGAAAGATCGCTTTCGTAATTGAGGTAAATAATTATCTTGTCTATAAGCGAGAATTGGTCTTTGTAAGCATTTATCAAATGCATTTGATTGGCAAGATCGTAACCGGCGTAACCGTATTCATATACTCTTATATGATTCGTTCTTTCTTCGATTTTCTCACCTGTAGATATATGATAATCTTGATGAAAGCCTTCGATAAAAGAATCGCCGATTAGAGCCACTTCGTAGCCCTTTTCTGTTGGATTGAATTCATTTTTAGAATTAAAGCCATCTTTATTAATTCTAAATTTTGATAAATTTTGATTTCTATTTCCTGTTACAGAATAACCTGTACTACCGGGCACACGTTTTTCTACACCATACTCATCAATATATCTCGGCGGATCTTCTGTGTACAAATGCAATACCCTTACCAAACCTTCTAAAGCCAAAAGTATGAGGAAAACATAAAGTAAACTTTTCAATATAAATTTCTTCATAACTAGAATTGAAAATATATGAACGATCTGTTGACTCCATCATCATAGAATAATAGCATCAATAGAATAAGGATGGAATAGATACAAAACCTAATATATCTTGATTTGAATTTGAATGGATTTCTTTCATCTTTTCGTATGATGTACTCGTAAAAGGTGAATAAACCTATAAGTAGATAAAAATCTATCATTCTATAACCCATGGGGTGAACGTAGGGCGAATAACTGAAATCTGAAACAATTCTATCAATATAGGCAAATGAATCGTTCAGTGTAGGAGACCTAAAGAAAATTCTAGAGAATGTAACCAGAATAAATGTTAGCGCTACTTGACCAATTTCCTTCAAAGATGGGAACCAACTGTTTTCTGCGATAATATTATCGGAATAAATTCGGTTTCTGCCCATTAGAAATATGGGTATGTAAAATAGGGCATGAAGACCGCCCCAAAATATAAATGTCCAATTGGCACCATGCCAAAAACCGCTAACCACAAAAATGATTATAATGTTTCTAATTGATAATAGTTTTCCAACTCGGTTACCACCTAACGGAATATATAGATAATGCCTAAACCAAGTTGATAACGAAATGTGCCAGCGCTGCCAATATTCGGCTACATTACGGGAGAAATTCGGGAACTTAAAATTTGACATAAGCTCTACGCCCATAAGTTTCGCGGTTCCTAAGGCAATATCAGTATAACCGCTAAAATCACCATAGACCTGAAAACTAAATAGACAGACCCCTAATATTAGGGTTGAGGCAGAATAATCATTATAATTCTGGAAAATATCGTCAACAATAGGTGCCAGCGCATCGGCTATGACCAGTTTCTTAAAAAAACCCCAGAGTATAAGTTTGATACCGCTCGAAGCTTGTTCATAACTGAATACCCTTTTGGTCGAAATTTGATGAAGTAAATTTGATGCTCTTTCGATGGGTCCAGCGACCAACTGAGGAAAGAATGCAACGAATGCGGTAAAAGCGACTAGGTCTTTAGTGGGTTTTAGTTTTTTATAGTAAACGTCAAAGGAGTAGGACATGGTTTGAAAGGTGTAAAAGGAAATACCTACAGGTAGAATTACCCTAAGTGTCCAAGTACTTTTCATATTGTAGCCAAATAACGACCACATGTCAATAAAAGAATCAACAAAAAAGTTGAAGTATTTAAAAAAACCTAATAGGCTTAAATTAAAGGCCATGCTTGCCCAAAGCCAATACCTAGCCTTTTTTTGCCCTAAGTTTTTATAGATTTTCTGCCCAACGTAAAAATCGACCAAAGTACTTAAGATGATTAGTATAAGGAAACGCCAATCCCACCAACCATAAAATATATAGCTGGCTACGATAATCAAAATGTTCTGGACTTTTAGATTTCTCTTAAAAACTGTCCAATACAAAATGAATACCAGCGGTAGAAAAATCAGAAATTCTATTGAGTTAAAGAGCAATGCTGGAGTTTTTAATGTGATTTATGGTCAATGTAACTTAACGCCTTTTAGTTTTTGATCACCGACAAACAAATAATCTATTTCACTTTGATGGGAACGATAGATTTTAAGATTTTTCATGCGCTCGTTATTTAAGTACAAAAATTCAAAAGCGATTTTCTGTAAATGTTCATATTCTGCGCTCTTTAGAAAAATAGGTTGGAGTTTCTCAATCGCAATTTGATTATGCACTTCCGTGAATGAATAGCTAAGCTGAGAGTGTCTTTCTTTCTTTTGATTTTTAAGGCCGTAATTGAATTTGTGCAACTTCTCATTCAGATTTTTTTCTCGCAGGCTCTGTTTAAAATCAAAATAAAATTTTATTGTTTTGGCAGTTGCACTAGACAGTATAGATTTTTTATTGTAATAAATATGATATTCAAAATCATATTTGTTTGTTGCCCACCGGGTCTTGTATTCAAAATGACCTTTAGAGAAATCAAGAATCTTGTATTGATGCTCAATGCCCCATTCTATCAACTTCATTATGGTCACTGAGCCTAGATGAAATTTGGTGTAGTCGATATCGAACACTGTTATGGCATCAAAAATGATATCATCGGAAAAATAATTCAATGTTATGCCAATGGGCTTTTCTTCATCGTAAACCACGAATAGTGCGGCCTTTCTCACTAAAAGTAAAGGGTATGCGACTTCTTTGTAGAAATTCCATTCTGCTGTATCCAAGTTGTTATTATAAACTTCCTTGTCATCAAATCTCTTTTGTAATAAAGTTTTGAAGCTAGCGAAAAGAGTTTCATACTCTGATTTGGATGTCTCGCTCCCATACATTCTGTATGTTATATCAAAGCACTCTTCAAGTCGTTTTTTATATTTGTTGAGTTTATACCGACTACTTTTACTAAACGTCTTTTGCATATAATCTTGAAAATTGGCAAAAGTGTGCAATTCAACTAAATAGCCAGGATATTGTTTGCTTGTAAGATGCCCTAATTTATCGGTAATCGCCGATTGTGTATTAAAATAAGTCGGAACATCATAAATTAAAAAAGTATCATTAATATTATCGGTCTCATCATCGTTGATTTGATAGCTCATTCCCTTGGTTAGTGTGCTCCCCACATTTTGTTTTAAGGGAAGTACGGGATGGTTTATGAACGATATGGGTGATATGAAATTCGGCGTTATGATTTTTTTATCTTGATAAAAGTGTTTTTTCCAAATACTTGTAAATTCACCTGATAAAAATGGATTTTCTTCAACCATTTGATTATGAACTTTTTTTATGTATGTTTCTATATGCAGGAAAGAATTCAAGTTCTTCGTCGGTCATAGAACTCCGTAATCTTTTTAGTTCTTGCTCTATTAATTTGTCGTAAATCTCTTGGTCAACGATATATTTCCAAAGTTTAAAAGGAACTACGTTTTTCGAAAAGCCGGATTTAAAAGCAAAGAGAGAATCTTGTTGATTGGCTCTTCCCCCTCCAAGATTAAAAAATTTAAAGTCCCCTTCATTCGCTCTTAGCCGCATCTCATCTATAACGAGTTTAATGCCCCCAAGGTCTAGAAATTCTGTTTTCACTCCTGATAAATGATATTGTACGATGTCATCTGTAAGGATGAAAATCGCACCGGCAATGACCTCGTTCGTTTCATTCAATTTACATAGCAGCAGCTCGGTTTCGTATTCAGAACTCAAGAGCAATCGATAAAAATAGCGCTCGTCAAAGAAGTAACTCTCATTGGCATGTACGCGGTTCATATTTTCATGATAAATAGATATAAACTCTTGAATATCGTCGGCAGTGGTACCCTTGTAAACACTGCAGGTCTTTCTGGCTTTATTAAGGTAGGTCTTTAGTCTACTGCCATAAGCCTGTCTTTGTTGGTCAAGTGATTGGGTTAAATCTATATTGACAATAGACCCCGGGTTGGTGATATCTCCCAACCCTTTTAAAGCATTTTCTTGATATTCTATAAAGGGATGTAATCTTGAGAATATAGAGATAATGTTCTGTTCCTTGAGAAACTTCTGAAATTCTATTTTGAATTTTGAATTATCGTACCCTGATTTAAATTTATAGACCAAGGGGCCGGCATAGCCATATACAGAAGTGGCATCGTTATATGAGGTTCCTTTAATGGTTCTTAGCATTAAGGGTAGTGCCAATAAACCGTTAGCGTCTTCATATGATAATAAAATGGGTTCTTCACCCTCTTTCTTAGAGAGCTCATGGTAACTAAAAGTATGGTAAAAGTCATGATGAGGAAAAGATTTAATACATCTCTTCCATTCTTGCTTTTCTCTAATTACTTGAATCATTCGGGTATGAAATTTCCTAATAAAGGATAATTAGTTAAGACTTGTACGAAGCATTTAACGTAAATGTTACAAAGCTGGATTTAAAAAGTGAGTTAAAATTTTTAAAGCAGATTAAAATTTCAGTGATTATTTGATATCAAAAAAGAAAGCCCTTTTAAAAGGGCTTTTTTATAAAAAAAAATTAATGTAGAATTAAGTTAATCAAAAAAGCCGATTACATCTAGAATTAGGGCTACGGGTACGGCCGCTAAAATTAGTACCAAACACCAAACCATTATTCGAAGAAATAAATTGAGCATTTTAACACCGATGGGAAGTTCTTGTTCCATTTTCTTAACGTTTACTTAAAATTAAGAAAAATATATGTACAAAACTGAATTTTAGGTAGTTATTTGCTGGTTCGCTCTTAGAAAATGCCTAATGTGCCTATTTTTTACTTAGGCTCTTGCTCAATTCTTCAAGAGATACCCCTTTGGTTTCGGGCATCATAAACAGTACGAAAAGTAGTTGTAGCATCATCATGCCGGCAAAGAATATGAAAATCGGCCAAGGGTTATCTTTGAAAATACCATTATCCGCATCTAAAAATATTGGGGTGATCAGTGTTATTAAGGCCGCGAATACCCAGTGTGTGCCCGTGCCCCATGATTGGCCGAATGCCCTAACTTTATTTGGGAATATCTCCGAAATAAAAACCCATATTACGGCTCCTTGACCTACCGCATGTGAGGCGATGAATATTAATATAAAAGTTAATAATAAGGCGGAATCGGCACCACTGTAGAAGCACCATCCGACCATGCTCAAGCTTATAATGTATCCCATAGAACCAATTTTCATCAACTGCTTCCTTCCAAGTCTGTCTATCAGCCAAACGCCGACAAAGGTGAATATCAAGTTTACTATTCCGATGGATATGGAGCTGAAGAGCGATTCTTGGGCGGCTAAACCTGCTCTTTCCAAGATTTCGGGAGCATAATAGAGTACAAAGTTGATACCAGAAAGTTGATTGAAAAAAGCAATCAAGAAAGCTAAAATCAAAGGAGTTTTATAACGCCCGGAAAATAGGCCTTCCGATTTTTCGGTCTTAGGGTTCTGGGTTTTAATTTCTTCAAGTTTTGACTTTGCCTCTTCTTCGGTAAGGAGTAACCGTAAAGTGTTCAGGGCACCATCAAAATCGTTTTTTTTGAGGGCTAACCATCTCGGGCTGTTCGGAATTTTAATGACCATTAGCGTATAGGCCAATGCAGGAATTGCTTCTACCCCAAGCATCCATCTCCAATCATTAGCTCCGTCAAACCCTTTCAATAAAAAGTTGGAAATAAAAGCGATCAAAATACCTAGAACCAGATTGAATTGATAAAGCGCCCCAAGTTTACCTCGGTTATTTGGGGAGGATATCTCAGAAATATAGATAGGGGCCGCAACCGAAGAAGCGCCTACTCCTAATCCTCCAATAAAGCGAAAGAACGAAAATAGATAGGGGTCGGGTGCAATAGCCGAACCAAAAGCTGAAGCTGCATATAAAATACCGATCCAGAAAAGGGTTTTTTTTCTACCGAACTTATCGCAAGGTATACCTCCGAATAAAGAGCCAATAACCGTTCCCCAAAGGGCCATAGACATTATAAAAGTACCGTGAAACCAAGGGGAGGTGTTCCAAAGTTCTTTAATAGGTAGGTTGGCGCCGCTGATAACTACGGTATCAAACCCGAATAGAAACCCGGACAATGCTGCGGTAAGGGAAATTTTGAAAAGCTTGGAATTCATATTTAAGTTTTGTTGGTGGAGGTAAATCTAGCAAAAATAAGCCATACGAAATTATCAATTTGATAATCTGGGTCCCGAAAATTTATTGAAAGTTGTTTTCAATATAATTCGTAATTCTATCGGTCGCTCCTCTATTCTTCGATATATAGATTGAATTTATGCTTCCCGTTCGATGTCGTGAATCTTCATTTTTGATCAATTTTTTCATAAGTTCACTAAAAGACCATTTATCGTGAATAGGTAAAATGCCTTTTTGTGCAACGAGGTCTTCTGCTTCGTTAAAGCCTTTGTAATTGGGCCCTATTATTACAGGTATGCCGAACACAGCTGGTTCGAGTGTATTGTGCAACCCTGTTGCGAAACCGCCACCTACGTAAGCGATATCGGCGTAGCTATAAATTTTGGTCAAAAGGCCAATATGGTCAATGATTAGAACATCAAAATCATTAAGGTCTCGTTCCGCTCTATTTGAATAAAGAACCGTCTTTTTTGTTAATGACCCGGCCAAACCTAAAATCTTATCTTTCTTGATGGTGTGTGGTGCCAATACATATTTCAGGTTTTTCGGTGTATTGTTGATATAATCGATCAGTATCTCTTCATCTTCGGGCCAAGTGCTACCTGCAATAAAACAAAGCTTGTTGCTTTTAAAGCTTTCCATAAAATCTAAAGAGTTGTCTTGGTCAAGTATTTTTGATACCCGGTCTAATCGTGTATCGCCACTTATGGAAACATTTTGAATTTTGATCGACTCTAGCAATGACTCCGATTTTGAATCTTGAACAAAATAATGTGAAAATCTTTTTAAGGCGTTTCGCATAAATGAACCATACCATTTAAAATAGATTTGATCCTTATTGAATATGGCAGATACCAGTAGTGCCGGTATATTTTGGTCGGCTAAGGCTTTCAGGTAGTTGGGCCATATTTCATATTTAATGAAGATTGCAATTTTCGGATTTATCTTTTGTATAAATTCTCGAGCATTTCTACGAGTATCTATAGGAAGGTAGCAGACGACATCAGCAATTGGGGTGTTTTTTTTGACCTCGTACCCTGATGGGGAAAAGAAGGTGACTACGATTTTGCAATCCGCATACTTTTCTTTTAGTTTTTCAATAATCGGGAGGCCTTGTTCGAACTCGCCCAATGAGGCAGCATGCACCCAAATCGTTTTCTCGATTTTACTGATTTTCCTTTCTATGATGTTGAAAGATTCTTTTCTTCCTTCTACGAACAATTTGATTTTTGAATTGAACACCGCCACGATTCTTAGAATGAACCACGAAATCTTGACAATCAAATTATAGATGAAATACACGTGCGTTTGTTTTGGGCTAAATTACGGTTCTTTAGAGAATATGTTAAGTCTCCGTTTCGTATTTTTGCTTGAGTATTTATTATAGATATACATGAAAAAAATTCAAATGGTCGACTTGAGTGGCCAATATGAAGGGGTAAAAGATCAAGTGAATACCGCTATTTCTCAAATTCTTGAGACTTCTGCCTTTATAAACGGACCGGAAGTACAATCGTTTCGTGAAGAACTTGAAAACTATCTGGGAGTAAAGCACGTGATACCTTGTGCCAATGGCACCGATGCCCTACAGATAGCAATGATGGGCTTGGGTTTAAAGCCTGGTGATGAGGTGATTACGGCTGATTTTACATTTGCTGCGACAGTTGAGGTAATAGCCCTTTTGCAACTAACTCCGGTTTTGGTAGATGTATGTCCTGATACTTTCAATATAGACGTGGCCGCCATTGAGAAATCAATTACGCCCAAGACCAAGGCCATTGTGCCGGTTCATCTTTTTGGTCAGTGCGCCAATATGGATGCAATTATGTCTTTGGCCGAGAAACATAACCTTTTCGTAATAGAAGATAATGCTCAGGCTATTGGTGCCGATTATACTTTTAAAAACGGAAAAACCCAAAAGGCAGGTACAATCGGCCACGTAGGTGCTACCTCTTTTTTTCCGTCTAAAAATTTAGGAGCCTATGGTGATGGGGGTGCAATTTTCACAAATGATGATGGGCTTGCACATATTTTACGTGGAATTGTTAATCATGGTATGTATGAAAGATATCACCATGATGTTGTCGGGGTAAATTCAAGACTCGATTCGATTCAGGCCGCTGTTTTGAGAGCTAAGCTGCCCAAGTTAGACCAATATTGTGCCAGAAGAAGGGAAGATGCTCGCAAGTATTCTGCTGCCTTTAAGGCGGTTGAAAGCATTAAAGTGCCAAAGGTAATATCCAATAATGGCTCTGGTGATTCTTATGATGATCATGTGTTTCATCAATATACATTACGTATAACTAATGGAAAAAGAGATGCGCTTGCAAAGCACTTGGCAGAAAGGCAGATTCCGTTCGGAATATATTATCCGATTCCATTGCACAGTCAAAAGGCCTATGCCGACGAAAGGTATAATGAAGATGATTTTACGGTAACCAATCAATTGGTGAAAGAGGTGATTTCACTGCCTATGCATACCGAGCTTGATGACGAGCAGATTGATTATATAACTCGTGCCGTTATAGAATTCGTTGCCGAATAATACTGACTGCAATTAATAATTAAGAGTTGCATTTTAAATTGAATATACACGTTTAAGAATATGAAAATACTTGTTACCGGTGGATTGGGTTTTATTGGTTCACATACTGTGGTCGAATTACAAAATGAGGGCTTTGAAGTAGTGATAATCGATGATTGTTCGAATTCGTCGGAAGAGGTCTTAAAAGGCATTACGGCAATTAGCGGTAAGACACCGATTTTTGAGAAAATTGACCTTAAAGAAAAAGAGAGTGTTTCCGATTTTTTTAAGCGACATGATGATATTCAAGGCGTAATTCATTTTGCGGCCTCGAAAGCTGTAGGTGAGAGTGTAGAAAAGCCTTTGCTTTATTACGAAAACAATATCGCTACATTGGTCTATCTTTTAAAGGAGCTCTCAAATAAAGACAATTCCAATTTTATTTTTAGCTCTTCATGTACCGTTTATGGTCAGGCTGATAAAATGCCCATTACAGAAGATGCCCCGGTAAAACCTGCTGAATCTCCATACGGTAATACGAAACAAATAGGGGAAGAGATAATTAGGGAAACCTGTAAGGTTACTGATGGATTAAATGCCATAGCGCTGAGGTATTTTAACCCCATGGGGGCACACCCCAGTGCTGAAATTGGCGAGCTCCCTATTGGTGTTCCTCAAAATTTAGTACCTTTTATAACCCAGACAGGGGTCGGTCTTCGTCAAGAACTATCGGTTTTTGGTGATGATTACCCTACATCTGACGGTACTTGTGTGCGAGATTATATTTATGTTGTAGACTTGGCTAAAGCTCATGTTCAGGCTTTGCAGCGCCTGCTAGAAAGAAAGAATTCAGAGAACTATGAAGTATTCAATTTAGGTACGGGCAAAGGAAGTTCTGTGTTGGAAGTGATACATAGTTTCGAGAACGTTTCCGGTGAAAAGTTGAACTATAAGATTGTGGATCGGAGGGCAGGTGATATTACCGAGGCATACGCAGATACTACAAAAGCGAACGAAGTGCTTGGGTGGAAAGCGCAGTACAGTCTTGATGAGGCCATGAAATCAGCTTGGGATTGGGAGCAAAAGATTCGTTCGCAATCCTAATAGATAGATTATAACGCAATCTGTCTTAAATAATAAATTAGGGTAGTCGACTAAAATAAGTCTTTGAGCCGTAAATAAGGTATGGTAATGAATTTTCCAGATAGTGCATCACTACTTCAGAACGCCCAAGAAAATTTTCTATACGATAAATTGGTCTTTCAAATCCGCAAAGATTTTGGACTGGCCAATATACATATTGATATTCCGGATTCGGTAATGCCGAATACCTTGATCGGTTCTCTTCGTGAGAAAATCTACTTTTTAATAATGGAGCGCTTTTCTGAGTATTTAAATTTGCTCTATGTGATAGATGTACCCGAAAGGGAGTTTAAGAAAATACAGGTCACAGATGTGGTCGAGGTGGCCGAGCAGGTATCTTTCTTAGTGCTCATTCGAGAAATGCAGAAGGTTTGGTTTAAGAAAAAATACAGCGGGTAACGGTCAAGATATGAACGTGAAGATAGTTTTGGTCGATTATTCTTCTCGGTCAAAATTTTTACGTTTTAAACATTGAATCGCTTTTTTGAGTGTTATCTTTAATTTTTGATTATTGCAGGCTCAGATATCTCTCAGATTTCTGAAATATTGTATTTTTGTATGAACTTATCTTTGGTTTTCTTGATGGCCGAGATTTTGACAATTTCCCATGAATCAAGACTTTCAGTCAATTTCGTAAAAGAAATAAGGGCGAATGGTCGATTTCTAATTTTGTCAAAATAGCTTGAATCGGAAAATTGAGGACGAGTTTTAATTTTATTTGTACGACAGATAACCTTTTATGGATAAGTATTCCTTTCTAAATGCCGCTCATACTACTTTTTTTGCGGACCTATACGACAAATACCTTAAATCCCCAGATAGCATAGAGCCGAGTTGGCGAGCCTTTTTCCAAGGGTATGACTTTGGGTCGGAACTCGCCCTCGATGAAATTGATGTCGATGAATTGGCGAACGGTTCTGCTTCTCAAACCGGCCAAGGGGTAGAGATACCTCAATCGTTGCAAAAGGAGTTTCAGGTCATACGTCTTATTGACGGCTATAGAAGCCGGGGCCATTTGTTTACTAAGACTAACCCGGTTCGTGAGCGTAGAAAATATGTTCCAACACTTGAAATCGAAAATTTTGGCTTGGAGCAGGGTGATTTAGAGACTGTTTTCAATGCAGGTGAAATCATCGGAATTGGTGCAAGTTCTTTGAAAGATATCATTGAGCACCTACAACGTATCTATTGCGATGCCATTGGGGTGGAGTATATGTACATACGTAAGCCGGAACGTATCGAATGGATTCAAAAGTGGTTGAACGTAAATGACAATCACCCGAAATTCGATGTAGAAC
This sequence comes from Pseudozobellia sp. WGM2, assembly GCF_017810075.1. GTDB lineage: Bacteria > Bacteroidota > Bacteroidia > Flavobacteriales > Flavobacteriaceae > JADNYK01. The sequence continues at coordinate 33,580 of NZ_JADNYK010000006.1, read as the reverse complement.
ATAAAAAACGCATTCTAAGAAAATTAAATCAGGCCGTATCTTTTGAGGGCTTTTTGCATACCAAATATGTTGGGCAAAAGCGGTTTTCTTTAGAAGGTAATGAATCTTTGATTCCTGCTTTAGATGCTGTTGTCGAACGCGCCGCCGAACTTGGCGTTGAGCAGTTCGTTATGGGAATGGCGCATAGGGGCAGGTTAAATGTGCTCACAAATATTTTTGGTAAGGCCGCTAAAGATATTTTCAGCGAATTCGATGGTAAAGACTACGAGCAAGAGATTTTTGATGGTGATGTTAAATACCATTTAGGTTGGACCTCTGAGAGAAAAACCGATAATGGTAAAAGAATAAAAATGAATATTGCACCAAATCCTTCGCATTTAGAGACGGTTGGTGCAGTAGTTGAAGGTATAGCCAGAGCCAAACAAGATACGCATTTTCCAGAAGATTTTTCAAAGGTATTGCCTATTGTGGTTCATGGTGATGCGGCGATAGCTGGCCAAGGTCTGGTTTATGAAGTGGTTCAGATGGCCGCGCTTGATGGCTATAAAACAAATGGTACGATTCATATTGTTGTTAATAATCAAATCGGTTTTACTACAAACTATCTTGATGCGAGAACGTCAACCTATTGTACAGATGTAGGAAAAGTGACTTTGAGCCCCGTCTTGCATGTTAACGCAGATGACGCTGAGGCTGTAGTACATGCATCATTGTTTGCCTTGGAATATCGCATGAGATTTAACCGTGATGTTTTCCTTGATTTATTGGGATATAGAAAATATGGTCATAATGAAGGTGATGAGCCAAGATTTACGCAACCTAAGTTGTATAAGGCTATAGCGAAGCATTCTAACCCTAGGGATATCTATGCAGAAAAGTTGCTGCAAGAAGGGGTGATAGAAGAAGGTTATGTAAAAAAGCTTGAAGAGGAGTATAAGGCTTCTCTGGAAGAAGAGTTGGTCGACTCACGTAAAGAAGACAAAACCGAAATTACGCCATTTATGGCTGATGAGTGGAAAGGTTTTTCGAATGTGCGAGAGTGGGAAATGATGGATAAGGTCGATACGACCTATGATAAAAAGAAACTTACCGAAATAGCAAAGGTTATTACAGAATTGCCCTCGGACAAAAAGTTTTTGAGAAAAGTTGAAAAGCTGGTAAGGGACAGGAAGAAAATGTTTTTTGAAACCGACAAGCTTGATTGGGCCATGGGAGAATTATTGGCTTATGGTACTTTGCTATCTGAAGGGTACGGAGTTCGTATGTCGGGTCAAGATGTTGAGCGGGGTACGTTTTCCCATAGGCATGCGGTAATGAAGGTCGAAGAGAGTGAAGAAGAAGTGCTGCTCCTTAATCGAATTTCAGACGACCAAGGTCGTTTTCAAATATATAACTCACTTCTTTCGGAGTACGGGGTGGTAGGTTTTGATTATGGTTATGCCATGGCAAGCCCTAATACGCTCACAATCTGGGAAGCTCAATTCGGTGATTTTAGCAACGGTGCTCAAATCATGATCGATCAGTACATCTCTGCTGCTGAAGACAAATGGAAGTTGCAGAATGGTTTGGTAATGCTGCTTCCTCATGGTTATGAAGGTCAGGGGGCCGAGCATTCTTCCGCTAGAATGGAAAGATACTTGCAGTTGTGCGCCCGTGACAATATGTATATCGCCGATGTAACGACTCCTGCTCAAATGTTTCATATTCTTCGCAGGCAGATGAAAGTTAACTTTAGAAAGCCGTTGATTATCTTCACTCCGAAGAGTTTATTGAGACACCCGAAAGCGGTTTCTTCGGTGTCTGAGTTGGTCGATGGAGTTTTTAAAGAGGTTATCGATGATGAGACGGCCGATGTGAAAAAGGTGAAAAGCCTGGTTTTTTGCACCGGTAAGTTTTACTATGATCTCTTGGCTGCTAAAGAAGAACACTCTCGAGATGATGTGGCACTTGTGCGTGTGGAACAGTTGTTTCCTGTGCCGGCAGAACAAATGAGTGGGCTGATAAATAAATATGAGAATGCAGATGATATTGTTTGGGCTCAAGAAGAGCCAAGAAACATGGGGGCCTGGAGCCATATGATGATGCATTTTTCAGAATCTCAAAAATTTCGCGTAGCCTCGAGAAGATTTTACGCTTCCCCTGCTGCAGGTAGTGCCGTACGTTCAAAAATGAGGCATCAGCAGGTTATTGATTATGTATTCGATAAAGAAAAGGATAACATGTCTAAACCCATACCGAAGCCACAAAAGGCAGGGGAAAAGGGCTAGAATATTTTAAAAAGTAAAATAAAACAGCAAATAAGTAAAGCATGATATTAGAAATGAAGGTTCCGTCCCCGGGAGAGTCAATTACCGAAGTGGAAATAGCGGAGTGGTTGGTCGAAGATGGAGATTATGTAGAAAAAGACCAAGCCATAGCCGAGGTAGATTCAGATAAAGCTACCCTAGAGCTCCCAGCTGAAGAAAGCGGAGTGATTACCTTGAAAGCAGAGGTGGGTGATGCAGTTGCAGTTGGTGAAGTGGTTTGTTTGATAGACACTGAAGGAGCTAAGCCAGATGGCGCTAGTGACGGTGCCGAATCAACCATGGGAAGTGGTGATGAAGGCGGAGATGGAAATGCTGAAAAAGATTTGAAAAAAGAGGAGGCCAAAGCTTCGGATGATAATAATGCAAAGGCCCCTCAGCCGAATCAGGCTAAAGAAACTTATGCTTCAGGTGTAGCTTCTCCTGCAGCTAAGAAAATCTTAAGTGAAAAGGGTATTGAGACTTCTTCTGTAAAAGGAACGGGCAAAGATGGCCGAATTACTAAAGAGGATGCGGTGAAAGCAGTGCCTTCTATGGGTACGCCCGGTAATGCAGGTCGTGGGGAAAGTCGTTCAAAATTATCGATGTTAAGAAGAAAGGTCGCTGAGCGTCTGGTTTCCGTGAAAAACGAAACGGCAATGTTGACCACTTTCAATGAGGTCGATATGACGCCGATTTTCGAATTACGAAAAAAATATAAGGAAGACTTTAAGTCGAAACACGGGGTAGGTCTCGGTTTTATGTCGTTTTTCACTTTAGCTGTGGTGAAGGCGCTTAAAGAATATCCTTCGGTGAATTCAATGATCGATGGTAAAGAAATGATTTCTTACGATTTCTGTGATATCAGTATTGCGGTATCCGGTCCGAAGGGGCTTATGGTACCTGTTATTCGAAATGCAGAGAATCTTAGTTTCAGAGGTGTTGAATCTGAAGTAAAACGTTTGGCCATTCGTGCTAGAGAAGGTGAAATTACCGTTGATGAAATGACTGGAGGTACATTCACCATCACCAATGGTGGTGTGTTTGGTTCCATGTTGTCGACACCGATCATAAATCCGCCACAAAGTGCGATTTTAGGTATGCATAATATTGTCGAAAGACCTATTGTACGTGATGGGGCAATTGCAATTGCACCGATTATGTATGTAGCACTTTCATATGACCATAGAATTATCGATGGTAAAGAATCAGTTGGGTTCTTGGTTGCCATTAAAGAAGCCTTGGAAAGTCCTGAAGAGCTATTGATGAACGGTAATGTTGAAAGAGCTTTGGAGCTTTAGTTCTTTTCGTAAAGAAGAAAAAACCCTGAAATTTTTGAATTTCAGGGTTTTTTATGCTCCAATTTCTGTGTAACTCTTTTAATGAAGTCTTTATTTTTTTAGGTAAATGCACGATTTATCATAATCTATAATGGCTTTAGATTTTTTAAGAATATCTGCGCCGATAATACCATCAACAGGTGAGACGTTGTGCGCGACAAGCGCCTCATTTACGTGCACTAAATCAAACAGAACGATTTTGATTTTTTTCTTTTTCCAGTCTCCTATTTCAATTTTGTTTTTTAAAGAAATAAGTGTTTCCAGGTTCGTGCCGCCAGCTCCAGCTGCTTTGATTTCAGATTCTTCCGAGATGAGTTTGAACTGTTCTGCCTTATCGAAGCCTATACAGGTGTTCGAAGCTCCGGTATCTAAAATAAACCTGCCACTAATCCCATTAATTTTTGCGCCAACTTCAAAGTGATCGGTTTCTGTGGCAGTTAGGGGAATTCGATGATACTTCTTTTTGTATAAAAATGTTTTAAGGGATGACATGGGTTTTTGTCTGATTTGTGTTAGTCGTTGAGGTGGTGAGTGGTTATTTGTGGAGATTGTAAGGAAAAGTAAAGATAGGTAAACCAGTTTGTAAATCTATAGTTTTTGATTGTTGGTCTTTAGTTTCGATATCCTAGAAGTTAAGGTTATTTTTGCCGCATGATTTTAACTGATACCCATACCCATTTATATAGTGAAGCGTTTGATGAAGATAGGCAGTTGGTAATTGAGCGCGCCGTGGCTGAGGGAATCGAAAGGTTTTTTATACCAGCAATCGATTCCACGTATACCAAGGCTATGCTCGAGCTCGAGACCAATAATCCTGAACGTATTTTTCTAATGATGGGTCTGCATCCCACCCATGTCAAAGAAAATTATCTAAATGAGTTGCAACATGTTGAAGAGATGCTTGCAAAGCGAAAATTTTATGCTGTTGGTGAGATAGGGATCGATCTGTATTGGGATAAGAGCTTTTTAAAGGAACAGCAAGAGGCTTTTCGTTTTCAAATTCAATTGGCGAAAAAATATAATCTGCCCATTGTTATTCATTGTAGAGATGCATTCGATGAGGTTTTTGAGGTTTTGGAAAGGGAAAAGGGAGAAGGACTTTTCGGTATTTTTCATTGTTTCACTGGAACATTGGAGCAAGCTAAAAAGGCTATGTCCTATAATATGAAGCTAGGTATTGGTGGGGTGGTAACTTTTAAGAATGGTAAAATAGATAGGTTTTTAAATCAGGTGCCGATTGAAAATATTGTGCTTGAAACCGATTCGCCTTATTTGGCTCCGACCCCGTATCGAGGCAAGCGAAACGAAAGTGCTTATCTGGTTAATATTTTGCAACGTTTGTCTGAAGTTTATCGTATGGATGAGAAAGTGATTGCAAGAATAACCACCGAGAATTCTAAACAGATTTTCGGAATTTAATTGTAGGCTTTAGAAATGAAAAATAAAACGAACATTTTGCTTATTTATACGGGCGGTACCATCGGTATGGTAAAAGATTACAAATCCGGAGCCTTAAAAGCCTTTGATTTTAGTGAATTGTTAAAAAGAATCCCTGAGCTGAAACAATTAGATTGTGCCATAGATAGTATTTCTTTTAAAATTCCTATTGATTCTTCCAACATGAATACCGGGCACTGGGTCAGTATTGCCGAATTGATCGAAAGTAATTACAATTCCTATGATGGTTTTGTAGTGCTGCATGGTAGCGACACGATGAGTTATACGGCTTCCGCACTTAGTTTTATGCTTGAGAATCTGGGTAAGCCCGTAATTTTTACGGGGTCGCAATTGCCTATTGGCGATTTGCGTACCGATGCAAAAGAAAACCTGATTACCTCGGTTCAGATTGCCGCTTTACAAGAAAATGCAATTCCGGTAATTCAAGAGGTCGGTCTTTATTTTGAGTACAAATTGTATCGCGCAAACCGAACGACCAAAATAAATGCGGAGCATTTTCAAGCCTTTGCTTCTTTAAATTACCCACCATTGGTTGAGTCAGGAGTGCATTTAAGGGTGTTTGAAGAAAATGTTTGGCGTACCCCATCAAAAAAGAAGTTTAAGGTGCACAAAAATATGGACGGTAACGTGGCCATTTTAAAGTTGTTTCCAGGTATAAATGAGTCTTTACTGCGCAGTGTTCTAAATACATCTGAATTGAAAGGGTTTATATTGGAGACGTACGGTTCCGGCAACGCACCGACCGAGTCTTGGTTGATGAATTTATTGCAAGAAGCTTTAGATAAAGGTATTCATATTATAAACGTAACCCAGTGTTCTGGTGGTAGTGTTGTAATGGGGAGGTATGAGACCAGTAAGCATTTGGAAAGACTTAATATTATCAATGGTAAAGATATAACTACCGAGGCCGCCATTACCAAGCTGATGTATCTCTTAGGATGTAATATTTCACCAAAATTGTTTAAAACAGTTTTTGAAACTTCTTTACGGGGCGAAATGCAATAAAAATGGTGGTTTAATTTCATCAACTAATATTTTTTTTGTTATTTGGCCCACCCTTAAAAAGGTGAGCCTGTTCTCGTCTTGATGAAATGAAGATGCGGGGCGATTAAGATTTAGAGAGGTGGCCGAGTGGTCGAAGGCGCACGCCTGGAAAGTGTGTATACACCAAAAGTGTATCGAGGGTTCGAATCCCTTCCTCTCTGCGAGTACAAAAAAGATTTTCCGGTATAATTAATATTAGATTGGAAATATTTGTAAGTTTAGTTTCTATATGTCAAAAGTTGTCTTTTGATTTTGGTTTCAAATGATGTTTTTGTCGACAAAATAGACGGTCAAACATCGTGGGTACCTAGCCGAGAGTAACTTGCGGGCATTGAAGTTTTACTTTTTTTGTTACGATTTTTTTTTATCTTTAACCCTATTAAATAACTAATCTAAGTTTGAAAAAATGAAAAAATTATCCTCTATCCTAGCCATGGGCGGGTTGTTTGTATTGAGCACAAATACAGTTAATGCTATGGCGACTGCCGCGACTATGTTGCAAGACGCACCCGCTGAGGCAGAAAAAGGTTTCACCCAGGTATTGAAAGAAATGTTTATACAAGGTGGTGCCAGCTTTATGGGTATTGTACTATTGTGTTTGATTCTAGGTTTGGCTGTAGCTATCGAGAGAATCATCTATTTAAATATGGCTACTACCAATACAACTAAATTAAGACAACAAGTGGAAGATGCTTTGGCTTCTGGTGGTGTTGAAGCTGCAAAAGAGGTTTGTAGAAATACAAAAGGCCCAGTTGCTTCTATCTATTATCAAGGATTGGATAGGTCTGGCGAAAGTATTGATTCTGCCGAGAAAGCTGTTGTGGCTTACGGTGGCGTTCAAATGGGTCAGTTGGAGAAGAATGTATCTTGGTTGTCTCTATTTATCGCAATAGCACCGATGCTTGGTTTCATGGGTACTGTAATCGGTATGATTCAGGCCTTCCAGAAAATTAGTGCAGTGGGTAATTTGAGTGCATCTCTTATTGCAGGTGATATTCAGGTGGCATTATTGACCACGGTATTTGGTCTTATTACTGCGATTATCCTCCAAATCTTCTATAACTACATCATTGCTAAAATTGACAGCATAGTTAACGACATGGAAGATTCTTCTATCGTATTGATAGATATGTTGGTTGACCACAAAAAATAAGTCGCACACCTTTTTAAACCCTAAGAATTATGCATAAAATTATAAAAATTGCACTTGTAGTTATTGGTTTGATAGGTGCCGTTCTTTGGTTCATGTTACCTGAATCAGAAATGCCGGTTGCACAGGCTGCCAGTAGTGGTGCACTTAATACCATGTTTTTGATAACCTATATTCTATTGGGTATAGCTATTGTTTTCAGTCTTGTTTTTGCATTGAAAAACCTTTTTTCCAATCCGGCGAATCTCAAAAAGAGTTTGTTCGTGATTGTGGGCTTCCTTTTGGTCGTAGGTATTGGTTTTGTAATGGCTGATGGTACCGATGTTAGCATTGAAGAAATGGCCGATAGAGGTATAACTACTGATGAAAGCACTGTAAAACAAATCGGAGCAGGAATCAATGTGTTCTTCATACTTACTCTTATAGCTGTTGGAGCTATGTTATGGGGTGGTGTGAGAAAAATGACTAAATAAATAAAGAACTGAATTATGTCTAGAAGAGGAGGGCCAGCAGAGGTCAACGCCGGATCAATGGCAGATATAGCATTCTTGCTACTAATATTTTTCTTGGTTACAACAACCATCGAAACTGATGCAGGTTTAGATCGTATGTTACCACCGATTGAGCCGCCTGAAAATGATGTTGTTATTAAGCAAAAGAATATTTTTGAGGTAAGTATCAACAAAAATGGTCAACTATTGGTCGAAGATGGTTTGATAGAGATTAAAGACCTTAGAGAAAGAGCGATTGGTTTCTTGGACAATGGAGGCGATGGTACTTGTACCTATTGTAAAGGTCAAAAAAATGCCGAGTCTTCAGATAATCCTACAAAGGCTATTATATCTCTGAAAAATGATAGGGAAACCAAGTACAGTACCTATATCACGGTTCAGAATGAATTGGTAGGTGCTTATAACGATTTACGTAATCGTGAAGCGCAACGTTTGTTCAATAGGGATTTTACCGATATGGAATCGGAATATCTCAATCCTGAAACTGACGCAAGTAGAAAGGATGATTTGAAAGAAAAAGTCAAACGTATTCAAGACCTATTTCCTCAAAAGCTTTCGGAAGCTGAGACAAGTTCAACAAATTAACGTAATCAAATAAAACTAGATTTTATGTCAAAGTTTGCAAAGAAAAAAGATGCAGGGTTGCCAGCTGTAAATACAGCTTCGCTTCCGGACATTGTATTCATGCTGTTATTCTTCTTTATGACGGTTACGGTAATGAAAGATAGCTCGCTCAAGGTTGAGAATACACTACCAAATGCGAGTGAAATTAAGAAGCTTGAAAAGAAAGATAGGGTAATCTATATCTATGTTGGGGCGCCTACTTCTCAGTACTCTTCTCAATTTGGTAATGAACCGAAAATTCAGTTGAACGATAAGTTTGCCGATCCATCTTCAGTTGGTGATTATATTTTACAAGAAAGAGCTAAGAAGGCTCAAGAATTGCAAAATGTATTAACGACTGCTTTAAAGGTAGACAAAGATGCTAATATGGGTCTTATTTCAGATATCAAGCAAGAGCTTAGAAAGGTTAATGCCTTGAAAGTAAATTACACCACGTACGATGGTGATGCTTTTAACAACCTGCAATAGATTGTAATAGCATTTTGTTATAAATAGTAAAACGCTCTGAACCTTGTGTTCGGGGCGTTTTTTATTTGGTTATTTTTGCTGTGATGAAGAGAAGCCTTATAATTCTTTTTTTATTGTCATTTAGATTTGGTGTAGCGCAGCTTGTCACTGATTCGACTGCAATAGATGCCCATTACTTAGAGGACCAATTTTACTTTGGGCTTACCTATAATTTTCTCTTACAAAAGCCTGATGTTGTCAATCAACGAAATCTATCTTACGGCTTACAAGGTGGTTTTATAAAAGACATACCACTTAATGAATCAAGAACTGTAGCAGTGGGTTTAGGTTTGGGCTATGGTGTGTATTCTTATTATTCTAATCTAAGGGCTACAGAGATTGAAGATGGATATGGGTATTCAATTTTGAATGACGATAACGATTATAAAAGAAATAAGATAGAAACACATATGCTAGAAATGCCGTTTGAGTTTCGTTGGCGAAACTCTAATGCTGTTTCCTATAAATTTTGGAGAATTTATACGGGCTTTAAATTGGGGTATGTAGCGGGTGGTCGGTCTAAATATGTTCCTGTTGAAGGTAGAAAGCAATCTTTTTATAATACCGATATAAAAAGGTTACAGTATGGTCTGACTTTTAATTTTGGATATAATACGTTTAATCTTCATGCCTATTATGCCCTTAGTAGCCTTTTCGTTGATAATGTAAATTTAGACGGCTCTACAATAGATATCAAACCGCTTCGTTTGGGTCTGATTTTCTATATTTTATAACCAAAATCTTACTAGCATTAGTTGAGATACCAAACCGATGAGAAAACCTATTAATAACTCAGGTTTCGAATGGGCCTCCAGATAAAGTCTTGACGTAGTTACTAAGCCGGTAAATAGGGTAAGTATGCTTACTGCAATGGTTATGTTTATTTCAAAATGAATACTTAGGCAGACTAAAAACATAAAAAGGCTTCCCATCCCCAATAAATGCAGGCTTACTTTAAGTTTAAACAATAATAGTAAAAGAGTTGTCATCGATGCGACAATGAGACCTAAGAAATAGAAATGTAGTTCGGCAATAAAATTGTTGGGTATTACTTTATATACTACCAAAAGTAATAATAAGAGATTAATATACATGGGGTACTTTCGCTCTTTGATGGAGGGAGCAAAAATTGTGCTTATCAACCCTAAATTCTTGAGGATAAGATAAGTGATGATAGGTATTATAACGGTTAGAATGAATATCGGAAGCAGAATTGCGTTGCGAATTTCTTCTGGACTATACTTTGGGGTAATCTGAAAGTAGGCAATCGAACCAGCTATAGGAACGAATAGCGGATGAAAAATGTAGGATATAAGTTTTAGAAAAACCCTCATTAAATTTTCTTGCGCAATCTGGCAACAGGTATATCTAACTGTTCCCGATATTTAGCTACCGTACGGCGCGCTATAGGGTACCCCTTTTCCTTTAAAATAGAAGCTAATTTATCGTCTGTTAGTGGTTTTTTCTTTGACTCCTCTCCAATTACCGTTTCAAGAATTTTCTTGATTTCCTTCGTCGATACATCTTCACCCTGATCGTTCTTCATCGACTCCGAAAAGTATTCCTTAATCAATTTAGTGCCATAAGGAGTGTCGACATACTTGCTGTTCGCTACTCTAGATACCGTAGATACATCCATATCTATTTCATCGGCAATATCTTTGAGTATCATTGGCCGTAAGTTTCTTTCGTCACCTGTCAAGAAATACTCCTTTTGATAATTCATAATGGAGTTCATGGTGATAAACAAAGTCTGTTGCCTTTGACGAATCGCATCGATAAACCACTTAGCCGCATCAAGCTTTTGCTTAATGAAGAGAATGGTATTTTTTTGAGATTTTGATTTGGTTTTGGCATCTTTATAACCCTTCAGCATATTGCTGTACTCTTTGGAAACATGAAGTTCAGGTGCATTTCTACCGTTTAAGGAAAGTTCGAGCTCGCCTTCGACGATACGAATCGAAAAATCGGGTACTACATGCTCTACCATTCTGTTATTGCCAGAATATGAGCCGCCAGGTTTAGGATTCAATTTTTCGATTTCGGAAATAGCATCCTTAAGCTGTTCTTCGGTAATATTATGCTTTTGTAAGAGTTTCTTGTAGTGCTTTTTCGTGAACTGTTCGAAAGACTTTTCTAGAATAGTAATTGCGAGTTCTACGGAAGGAGAAGCTTCTTTTCGTTTTAGTTGGATAATTAAGCATTCTTCAAGAGAACGTGCAGCTACGCCCGAGGGATCAAGTTTCTGCACTATTTTTAATACCTTTTCAATCGTATCTTCGTCGGTATAAATATTTTGGGTAAAAGCAAGGTCGTCTAGAATATCGCTCAGAGGTCTTCTAATATAACCGCTTTCATCGACACTGCCTACAAGAAATTCAGCAATATTCCATTCTTCATCACTCAAATAAACTGTGTTGAGCTGATTTAGTAGATGTTGATTGAATGAAGTTCCGGCAGCGTAAGGCACACTTTTTTCATCGTCATCGGCACTATAATTATTGGCTTTTGTACGATAATCGGGTATTTCGTCATCACTGAGATAATCGTCGATGTTGATGTCTTCAGTGTTTATTGTTTCATTTTCGCCCTCTTGGGTTTCGTAGGGGTCGGCAAATTCATCTTCAAAATTATCTTGTTCTTCCTTACCACCTTCCAATGCCGGATTTTCTTCCAATTCTTGTTTCAGTCGTTGTTCAAATGCCTGTGTGGGCAGTTGAATCAACTTCATCAACTGTATCTGCTGAGGCGATAGCTTCTGCGATAATTTAAACTGTAAGTGTTGTTTAAGCATTGACGTTTTTTAGAGAACTAGCTTTATAAAGTTAACGAATTCTTGTTAAAACTCAGCGTTTTGAGGTGTTCTTGGAAACGGAATCACATCTCTTATATTGCCCATTCCAGTAGCAAAAAGCACCAGTCTTTCAAAACCAAGTCCAAAACCACTATGTACCGCAGAGCCAAATTTTCTAAGGTCTAAATACCACCAAAGTTCTTCTTCAGGAATATTCAATGCAGCCATCTTTTCTTTAAGAACATCTAAACGCTCTTCTCTTTGCGAACCTCCGACTATTTCTCCTATTCCAGGAAAAAGTATGTCCATGGCACGAACCGTTTTTCCATCTTCGTTCAAGCGCATGTAAAACGCCTTTATTTTTGCAGGGTAATCAAAGAGAATTACGGGGCATTTAAAATGTTTTTCGACCAAGAAACGCTCATGCTCGCTCTGTAGATCGGCTCCCCATTCATCGATTGGGTACTGAAACTTTTTCTTTTTATTGGGTTTACTATTTCTAAGAATGTCTATTGCCTCGGTATAGCTAACTCTTTTAAAACTGTTTTCTGCAACAAATTTTAGTTTTTCTATGAGTGCCATTTCACTACGTTCAGCTTGCGGTTTCGTCTTTTCTTCATCAAGTAATCGCTTTTCTAAGAACTGTAGGTCTTCTTCACAGTGTTCAAGAACATAGCTGATAACACCTTTGATAAAATCTTCTGCCAGATCCATATTGGCATCAAGATCAAAAAACGCCATCTCGGGTTCTATCATCCAAAATTCGGCCAAGTGCCTTGAAGTATTCGAATTTTCGGCACGAAAAGTGGGTCCAAAGGTGTAAACTTTGCCCAATGCCATGGCATAAGCTTCTGCCTCAAGTTGACCCGATACGGTAAGGTTAGTTTCTTTTCCGAAGAAATCTTCTTTATAGTCGACACCGCCGTCATCGGTCAATTTAGGACTCTTGTCATCTAAGGTGGTGACCCTAAACATTTCTCCAGCACCTTCGGCATCGGACCCCGTAATAATTGGGGCGTGAAAATAATAGAATCCGTTTTCCCGAAAATATTGGTGAATGGCAAATGATAAGGCCGAACGTACACGCATTACTGCGGCGAACGTATTGGTTCGAACTCGTAAATGTGCTTTCTCACGTAAAAATTCTAAGGAGTGTTTTTTGGGTTGTATAGGGTAGACCTCTGGGTCTGCCTCACCATGCACTAAAATTTCTTTAACTTGAATCTCAACGTTTTGACCTCTTCCTTGACTTTCGACCAAAGTGCCCACCACTTTGAGAGCTGCTCCGGTATTAATTCGTTTAAGAAGATTTTCCTCAAAATTTTCAAAGTCTACTACACACTGAATATTACCTAAGGTAGAACCATCGTTTAAAGCAATAAAACGATTGCTTCTAAATGTTTTGACCCATCCGTTTATGGTTACTTCCTGTAATAGAAGATTTCCTTTGAGTAGTTCTTTTACGCTATAAGATTTCATGTTAAATCACTTGAAAATTGAAGGGCAAAGATAACTTTTTGCTCAAAAACAAACGGACTAGAGACGAGTTAAATCAGTGAAGTTTTTAGCTTAATTGTCTTCGTCTTTTTTCGGTAAAATGTCGATTTGTGGTTTCTTTAGTATTTTTTTGCTGGCAATGTTTCTTTCAAGAGAGAGCAAAAGCGAAGGCAATAAAATAAGGTTGGCCAACATGGCGAACATTAAAGTTGCCGAAACCAAAGCACCCAAGGCTACCGTACCGCCGAAATTAGAGATAACGAATACAGAGAACCCAAAGAATAATACGATAGACGTATAAAACATGCTTACGCCGGTCTCCCTTAAAGCCGCATATACCGATTTTTTGATTTGCCATCTGTTAGCAATAAGTTCTTGCCGGTATTTGGCCAAAAAGTGAATCGTATCATCGACAGAAATACCAAAAGCGATACTGAATACTAGAATAGTCGAAGGTTTTATGGGTACACCCACATAGCCCATGACCCCAGCTGTGATTACCAACGGTAGTAGATTGGGTATGAGCGAGATTATAATCATTCTGAACGAGCGAAACAGATAGGCCATGAACAAGGCAATAAGAAATATGGCAAAAGCTAAGGATAGAATGAGGTTTTTGACCAAATACTTTGTGCCCTTCAAGAAGATAAGTGCACTGCCGGTCATGTATACATCAAATTGGTCAGCAGGAAAGAACTTAGCGACATTTTCTAGGAGTCTTTCCTCAATTTGCTCCATGCGATCCGTTTTCACGTCTTGCATAAAGGTGGTAATCCTCGCTTTCTGACCTGTGCTGTCCACAAAATTTTTGAGTAGGTTTTCATTTCCAGACGACTTCTGCGCAACCTTCATTATAAAGTTATTCTCTTGGGTGGTCGGCAGTTGATAGTATTTGGGAATACCGTTATAAAAAGCCTGTTTTGAGTATTTGACTAGATTAACTACGGATAGTGGCTTTGAAAGCTCGGGTATTTCTGCGATAACTTCGCTTAATTGATCGATTCTTTTTAGGTTGGCAGGTTTTAAAACTCCCTTAGGTCTTTTGGTATCGACCACAATTTCAACGGGCATAATGCCGTCAAACTCTTTTTCAAAGAAGCGGATATCTTCAAAGAATTCTGCATTTTTAGGCATATCCTCAATGGGGCTTCCTGAAATTTCGATTTGGTAAATACCGATAATGCTCGTGACCAAAAGTACTAATGAAACAATGTAAACGGTAATTCTTCGCTCACGTACTATACGTTCCATCCAATTCACAAAACCATCGATCCAGCGTTGGTTCAAGTGTTTAAGATGCCTTGTTTTTGGTAACGATAGAAAGCTGTAAATAATGGGTATGATCAGAAGCGATAAAATAAATATGCCAATGATATTTATAGAGGCTACAATGCCGAACTCTTTCAGTAGTTTACTATCAGTGATGATAAAGGTTGCAAAACCGGAAGCCGTTGTCATATTGGTCATCAGGGTTGCATTTCCGATTTTCGAAATTACCCGCTGAAGCGATAGCGCCTGATTGCCATGTTTTTTGACCTCCTGTTGATATTTATTGATGAGAAAAATACAGTTCGGAATTCCGATTACAATAATAAGGGGAGGAATCAAAGCGGTTAAAACCGTAATCTCATATTGCAAAAGGCCCAAAATGCCGAACGCCCACATAACCCCAATAATCACGATACACATTGAAATTAGAGTGGCACGGAAACTTCTAAAGAACAAGAAAAAAATGAGTGAGGTAACCCCAAGTGCCGCCAATATGAACTTGCCGATTTCGTCGATTATATTTTGAGAGTTCATCGTACGGATGTAGGGCATACCCGAAACATGCACATTTAATCCGGTTTCTTCCTCAAAGTTTTCTACAAGATTATTCAGGTCTTTTAAAACAAAGTCTTTTCTAACCGAGGTGTTTACGATGTCTTTATCGAGATTGACTATGGTTCGAATAGTAGAACTTTCTTTATTGAACAATAGCTTGTCGTAGAAGGGCAGGTCGTTAAAAAGATGGTTTTTAATACTATCGACCTCTTTTTTAGTTGAGAGTTCTCCATTAATCAGTGGTTGTAAGGTGAACTCTTGATTCGTACTATCTTTTTTTAACTCTTGTAGATTATCTAAAGAAAGAACGAAGTCTACCTCTGGGAAAGCAACAAGTTGTTTGCTGAACTTATTCCAACGATTTATTTTTTCAGGGGTAAAAAGCGCAGAATCACGAATTGCGAATACCACGGCATTGCCTTCTTCGCCGAAGGTCTTCAAAAAAGAACGGTACTCTACGTTTACCGGGTGGTCGTCTGGCAGTAGGTTGGCCTGAGAACTACTAAACCGCATGTTCTCCCACTGCATGCCGAGAAAAACAGTGAAAGCGGCTATAAGGCAAAGTATCAATATTCTATTTCGGAGAATGATACGAGCCGTTTTTTCCCAGAAACCTTTTGTGAATTTAGCTGTCATGGTAGATTTTTACCGACGGCAAAGGTAAAGAATGATAAGGTGTGTTCCTAAAGTTGATTAACTGAAATGTAGGGCTGGGTATCTTAGCTCAATCCGAACTCATCTAAAATAAAAAAGCGACCATTCGGGCCGCTCTTAATTTTATCTAATAGGTACGATGCTATACCGTCATAATTTCTTTTTCCTTTAATGCTAAGAAAGCATCTGTTTTTTTGATGTACTTGTCAGTGAGCTCTTGAACGTCTACTTCGGCATTTTTTTGCAAATCTTCCGAGGCATCCATTTCCCTAATTTCCCTATTGCTATCTTGCCGCGCACTTCGAATACTAACCTTGCAGTCTTCAGCTTCCGCTTTGGCCTGTTTGGTTAACTGAATTCGCCGTTCCTCAGTAAGGGGAGGAACATTTATAATCACGAAATCACCATTATTCATTGGGTTAAAGCCCAAGTTGGAATTCATGATCGCTTTTTCAATTTCATGCAACATGTTTTTTTCCCAAGGTTGTACCGAAATCGTTCTGCCATCGGGCGTATTAATATTCGCAACCTGTGAAAGTGGGGTCTGCGAGCCATAATATTCTACCATAACGGAGGATAACATAGCCGGACTAGCCTTGCCTGCACGTATTTTAACGAATTCTTTCTCTAAATGCTTCATTGCAGCATCCATGCTTTCCTTGGCGGAATCGAGTATAAACTGTACCTCTTCGTTCATAATTCAAATATTGTTTAAGCGTATATCACAAAAATAGTGCCCTACTAGAGGTTTACAACGGTGCCTATGTTCTCTCCTTCTACGAGCTTCATTAAATTACCTTTTTTGTTCATATCAAAAACAACAATAGGCAATTCATTTTCTTGGCTCAAGGTAAAGGCGGTAGTGTCCATAACCTTTAATCCTTTCAATAATACATCGGCAAACGAAATAGTATCGAATTTGGTGGCATTTTTATCTTTTTCAGGGTCGGAAGTATAAATTCCGTCAACACGAGTTCCTTTTAAGATCACATCGGCCTCAATTTCTATAGCCCTTAAAACAGCTGCGGAATCTGTTGTGAAATATGGGTTTCCGGTACCGCCTCCAAAGATAACGACCCTCCCTTTTTCAAGATGTCGCATTGCCCTTCTTCGAATAAAAGGTTCGGCAACTTCGTTAATGTGAATGGCAGATTGTAACCGTGTTTGAACTCCGTGGGTCTCTAGAGCACTTTGTAAGGCCAAACCGTTAATAACCGTGGCCAACATGCCCATATGGTCTCCCTGAACTCTATCCATTCCCATAGCTGCTCCGGTTAAACCTCTAAAAATGTTTCCGCCACCAATAACTATGGCGATTTCAACACCTTTTTCAGAAACTTTTTTGATTTCCTCGGCATATTCCGCTAGGCGATCAGGGTCAATACCATATTGTTTTTTACCCATTAGGGCCTCGCCGCTAAGCTTGAGAAGAATCCTTTTATATTGCATCGGTTACAATTTCGTTGAGGCAAAAATAATCAAAAAATGTTAGGGTGTGATAGCGATGTTGCAGATAGTATCAACCTTAATTATTTCCTAATAATGATGGGCAATTCTGTTAAATTTTATATTCTTGCAACATTTTGTATAAGAACATCCATCTAAATTATAAATATATATTTATGAAGAGATTATATGTCTGCATTTTGACAATTGCCGTGCTTTACGGTTGCGGTTCGACTAGGGCATTGCTTACTGCCGATAAAACTCCAATACTTGCTTCTTTAGATTTAAACAATGTGATTGATGATAAAGTCAAGGTTGCTATTGATCCGGGTTCTTTTACAACTGATGAAGTGCTCTTTTATATTCCTAAGACGGTGCCTGGTACTTATAGTGAAGATAACTATGGTAAATATATCGAAGGCTTTAAGGCTTTTGATTACGATGGCAAAGAGCTTGATTTTTCGAAGGAAGATGATAATACCTGGAAAATTGCAAATGGCAAACAACTGGATAAAGTCACCTATTTGGTCAATGATACCTACGATACCGAAAGCGAAGTTGATGACAAGGTGTTTTCACCATCAGGGACGAATATTTTAGCTGGGGAAAACTTCATGTTGAACCTGCATGGTTTTGTCGGGTATTTTAAAGGTTTAAAGGAGGTGCCCTATGAAATTACCGTTTCGCATCCGACCGATTTAAAAGCAACAACATCTTTGCAAAATAAGGTTTTAGAGGTCAAGAATGATACTGCCGATGTGTTTCTGGCAAACCGATATTTTGAGGTCATCGATAACCCGATTCAATATGCCGAACCCAATACGGAAACATTTCAAATTAAAGATATTAAGGTTGCCATAAATGTATATTCACCGAACGGAGTCTATACTGCAACGAGCCTTAAAGAACGAATGGAGAAGATGATGGGGGCACAAAAGGCCTTTTTAGGGCCAATTGACGCTACAAAAGAGTACAATATTCTTCTATATTTATCGACTTATGAGCCGAATGATGCATCAGGTTTTGGAGCATTGGAACATCACACTTCAACAGTAGTCGTATTGCCGGAGGCGTTGCCTAAAGAGCGCTTAGAGCAGGCCATGGTTGATGTGGTCTCCCATGAGTTTTTTCACATTGTAACACCTTTGAGCGTACACTCAAAGGAGGTTCAATATTTTGATTTCAATGACCCAAAAATGTCTCAGCATTTGTGGATGTATGAAGGAACTACGGAATATTTTGCCAATCTTTTTCAGATTCAACAAGGCTTAATCGACGAAGAGGAATTCTACACCCGAATCGTCGATAAAATTAATAATGCCAAGGCTTATGACGACAATATGTCTTTTACTACCATGAGTAAAAATATATTGAAAGAACCCTATGAGAAGAATTACGCTAATGTGTATGAGAAGGGGGCTTTGATTAATATGGCTTTGGATATTGAACTTAGAAAATTAAGTAATGGTGAAAAAGGCGTGTTATGGCTTATGAAAGAGCTTTCAAAAAAGTACGGGAAAGATACACCTTTTGAAGATGCTGATTTGATAGATGAAATTGTGGCAATGACATACCCCGAAATCAGAAATTTTTTCGATACACATGTAATTGGTAATACTCCTGTTGACTATGAAGAATACCTTTCGAAGGTTGGTCTTCAAAGGAAAGCTGTGGAAAAGCGAACAGGATATTTTCTAGATGGGGAAAATCCTTTTATAGATGTAAATGAAAGTAACGAGATATATATAAGAAAGGGCATTCAGCTTAGTAGTTTCTTCGAAGGACTTGGTATAGAAGGTGGAGATGTGCTAAAAGCTATAAATGGTACTGAGATTGATTTAGAAGCCATTAGAAATATTATAGGTCAGAGTTTCAGTTGGTCTCCTGATAAACAAGTCACCATGAAAATTGTTAGAGACGGTGAAAAAATGTTTTTAGAAGGGGAGGCTGGCACCCCGACATTGCAGGTCGATACGATTGTTCCTGTAGAAGGCGTAAGTGCTAAAGAAGCTCAATTGAGAGAGAATTGGCTTAAAGGTTAATCAGTGAATTCGCTCTTAATATCTTAAGATCGCAAGTACTGATGCTCATTGAGAATAAAAAAACCCGCAACTCATGTTGCGGGTTTTTTGTTATTTCTATTTTAAAAGAATTAGCCTAAAGCAACTCTTTTAAATCCGATAACCTCTAGATTAGAATCTACAGATTTCAAGTATTGAGAAACACTTAACTTGCTGTCTTTAATGAAAGCTTGATTGATTAAGGTGTTGTCTTTGAAGAAACGCTTTAATTTACCTTTAGCAATGTTATCCAACATTTCTTCTGGCTTGCCTTCTTGACGTAATTGATCTTTCGCAATCTCGATTTCTTTGTCGATAACCGTTTGATCAACACCTTCTTCGTTCAATGCCACAGGGTTCATTGCTGCCGCTTGCATAGCAACATCTTTTGCTGCAGTTTCGGCACCATCAACATTTGCTGAAAGACCTGTAAGAACTGCAATTTTGTTGCCGGCGTGAATATAACTTCCTACGAAAGGAGCGCTTAGTTTTTCAAAACCACCGATTTCAATCTTTTCACCGATAACACCGGTTTGTTCGGTCAATTTTTCTTGAACGGTCATTCCTTTAAAATCTGCAGCTAGAAAAGCATCTTTGTTTTCAAAGCCTAATGCAAGGTCTGCCAATTCATTGGCCAATGTTACAAAAGTATCGTTTTTGGCTACGAAGTCGGTTTCGCAATTCAATGAGATAATGACACCTTCATTGCTGTCAGAATTCACCTTGGCGATAGCTGCACCTTCAGAAGAATCTCTGTCGGCTCTCTTAGCGGCAACTTTTTGTCCTTTTTTACGAAGAATTTCGATTGCTTTATCGAAATCACCTTCGGCTTCTACCAAGGCTTTTTTGCAGTCCATCATACCTGCGCCTGTAGTTTTTCTAAGTTTATTAACTTCTGCGGCTGTAATTTTTGCCATTTTATATGCTGTTTTGCAATTTGCTTGAAGATATGAACGCTTTCACATTACGTCTTCAAGCAAATGTTATGTTATATTTAATTTTCTAAGAAAGTATAGTTTATTCTACACCGCCTTTAACGCTATCTTGCCATTCCTTAAGCTCGTCCCATTTGCCATCAGCTGCCATCTGTGCTTGCTTAGGCCAAGAAGTAGGGTCTAAATGAGCCATTCTTGAACTGGCCTCGGTCAAAATCTCTTTAATGTTTTCCGGGTCTCCTTTAGCTATGTCAGCATAAGAAGCCAAACCTGCTTTCACCAAAGCTTCTGCGGCTTTAGGGCCAACACCTTCGATTTTGGTCAAGTCATCGGCATTAGCCTCTGATTTTTTATCGGCTTCTACAGCTTCTTTAGTGGCCTCAACATCAACTTCAGGTTTTGGAGTTTTAGCGACAACCGGAGGAGCTTTAGTTTCTACTGTTTCAGGAGTTGGAGCTGGTTTGGCTGCCTTTTCTTTCGACTCTTTCTTAGGTGCATCTGAACCTTCTTTATCTGATTGTTTTTCAGATTTTCTCTCTGCCAAACCATCGGCAATAGCACCGGTAACCTCAGACATGATAATGTCGATAGATTTAGAGGCATCATCGTTAGATGGTATCAAATAATCAACATCTCTTGGGTCAGAGTTGGTATCTACCATTGCGAAAATAGGAATGTTCAATTTCTGAGCTTCTTTCACGGCAATGTGCTCACGCATGGTGTCAACAATAAATAAAGCACCAGGTAAACGTGTCATATCTGAAATAGAACCTAAGTTTTTCTCTAATTTTGCACGCAAACGGTCAACTTGAAGACGCTCTTTTTTAGATAAGGTATTGAAAGTACCGTCTTTTTTCATACGATCGATCGAGGCCATTTTCTTAACCGCCTTTCTGATAGTAACGAAATTGGTCAACATACCACCAGGCCATCTTTCAGTGATGTAAGGCATGTTTACATTAGAAACCTTATCGGCAACAATGTCTTTTGCTTGTTTTTTTGTGGCAACGAAAAGAATTTTTCGCCCAGATGCAGCAATTTTTTTAAGGGCCTCTTTAGACTCCTCTAATTTTGCAACTGTTTTGTAAAGGTTGATTACGTGAATACCGTTACGCTCCATGTAGATGTAGGGCGCCATGTTAGGGTTCCACTTTCGTGTAAGGTGTCCGAAATGCACACCAGCTTCCAATAATTGTTTTACTTCGACTTTCGCCATTTTAATTTAGTTTACGTTCTGTTGAATAGGCAATGTAAGAGTGGTACCCCAATTATTTAAAATAATTGAAGAGCCTCTTGCATTTAGATGCTAAACTAACGGTGCCCGTCCAACTGAGTGTCTTTTGGGTCTCCCGATGAACTATCTTCTTTAAAGAGTATAGTTTTTAATTTATTCGCCGAGTGGCGAACTTTCAATGAACTTAGGTTAAAAATATAAAAATTGGCATCTCCCAAAAGAGGAAGATGCCAGATATTGTTCTTGTTAACGTTTAGAGAACTGGAATTTCTTACGGGCTTTCTTCTGTCCGAATTTCTTACGTTCGACCATTCTGGGATCACGAGTAAGAAGACCTTCCGGCTTAAGAGTCAAACGGTTTTCTTCGTCTACCTCGCACATCGCTCTTGATAGGGCCAAACGAATAGCTTCGGCCTGACCTGTAATGCCGCCACCGTATACGTTTACTTTTACGTCGTAAGTGTCTTCAGTGCTAGTTAGGGCAAAAGGTTGCTTTACTTTGTATTGAAGTGTAGCTGTAGGGAAGTAATCGTTCAAATCCCTTTGGTTCACGGTAATGTTTCCTTTTCCTGAGGAAACGTAAACACGGGCAACAGCCGTTTTTCTTCTTCCGATTTTGTGAATAGTATCCATTACTTGAATTCTTTTAAGTTGATTACCGTTGGCTTTTGTGCTTCTTGATTGTGCTCAGCACCTACATAAACCTTAAGGTTTCTGAAAAGTTCGGCGCCCAATCTGTTTTTAGGAAGCATTCCCTTAACCGCTTTCTCAACAATTTGAGCTGGGTTTTTGGCTAAAAGCTCCGTTGCAGAAGTGGAACGCTGTCCACCAGGATAACCTGTGTATCTCAAATAAACTTTATCTTGCCATTTGTTACCGCTCATCTCTACCTTTTCGGCATTGATGATAATAACGTTGTCACCACAATCAACGTGCGGTGTAAAGCTTGGCTTATGTTTTCCCCTTAGCATTTTGGCCACTTTTGAAGCCATACGGCCCAAAGTCTCCCCTTCGGCATCAACCAATAACCACTGTTTTTCTACAGTTGATTTATTGGCCGAAACGGTCTTATAACTTAATGTATCCACTACGGTTACTTTTTAATTAAACACTTCACTCCCGATAAACGGGCTGCAAATGTACACTAATTCTCTTGAATTACAAATGGTTATTAAAGAATATTTTTCTTTTTAATAGACATTGATAAACGAGTAATGATTGCACAAATTTATTCCTATGATTTTGATAATCAAATGGGCGGCAAAGATAGATTGTTAATAGAAAGAAAGAAGTAATTCTTCTACTTTTTGTAGAATTTGGTGCGTACGTGCTGCTCGTCTGAATGAATAGTGATAATATAGGCTCCTGTTGTCAGGGATGAAATAGGGATGTTTACTGCATTTCTTCGAATCTCCCATTTACGCGACAATACCACATTGCCATAAATGTCGAAGATTGATATTTCTGCTTTCGAACTGTTTTTTAGTCCTAAAATATTGACCACGCTAGTTGCTGGGTTGGGGAAGACTTTTATTTTCTGTTCAACTTTTATTTTGGAAATATCGCTTGAAAAAGTTGTGCCCGATGACTGGGCATGTGTAGAACATACCGTGAAAACCAACGCGAAAATTATATAATAAGCCTTCATTTGCGAGACAATAATTCTATTTTAACAAATAGTATGCCCAAATTTAACCTAAGAATCGCTTGGTTGCGAATAAATGTTGTGAATACTCGGTATTTGTGTGTTAATGTGCTACTAGCCAATTTTCGCCTAATCCTAGTTCGACATCCAGGGGAACAGCGAGTTTGAAGGCATTTTCCATTTCAGATTTGATCAAGGGTTTCAATATTTCCAATTCAGGTTTATAGATATCAAAAACCAATTCATCATGAACCTGCAATAACATTTTACTCTTGTATTCGCCCTCTGTAAACTTTTTATGAATATTGATCATAGCGATTTTAATAATGTCAGCAGCGCTACCTTGAATAGGAGCATTGATAGCGTTGCGCTCTGCAGCTCCGCGAACAACAGCATTACTGCCATTGATATCTTTTAGATATCGGCGGCGGCCCAATACGGTCTGAACATAACCATTATCACGTGCGAAATCTACCAGTTCGCTCATGTAGTTACGTAGCTTTGGATACGTCTTGTAGTAGGTATCGATAAGTTCTTTGGCCTCTGAACGAGAAAGATCGGTCTGGTTGCTTAGACCGAATGCCGAAACCCCATAAATAATACCGAAGTTGACTGTTTTAGCATTGCTTCGTTGTTCACGGGTTACTTCATCAATTGGTACATTAAAGACTTTCGAAGCTGTAGAAGCATGAATGTCTTCTCCGTTTTTAAAAGCCTCGATCATGGTGGTCTCCTCACTTAAGGCCGCAATAATTCTCAATTCAATCTGTGAATAATCCGCAGCGAGTAAGGTGTAGTTTTCATTTTTGGGAATAAAGGCTTTACGTACCTGTCTGCCTCGCTCTGTTCGTATGGGAATATTTTGAAGATTGGGGTTGTTGCTGCTCAAGCGACCCGTTGCCGCAACGGTTTGCATATAATCAGTGTGCACCCTGCCGGTCGCCGGTTGCACCTGTTCAGGTAGTGCATCGACATAGGTGCTTTTTAATTTGGTAAGCCCGCGGTAATCCAATACATGTTGAATTATTTCATGGTCTTTTGCTAGGTAGGATAATACATCTTCAGAAGTCGAATATTGACCCGTTTTGGTTTTCTTAGGCTTATCGACCAACTTCATTTTATTAAAGAGTATTTCACCTAATTGCTTGGGAGATCCTATATTGAATTCTTCACCCGCTTTGGAGTAAATTTTCTCTTCCAAAGTTTTTATATCGTTGGTCAAATCTTCGGAAAGCGAATTCAAGAAGGCTTTATCGAGATTAATACCTTCCAATTCCATGTCGGATAAAACCCGTAACAACGGCACTTCTATATCGTTGAACAGGTCTTCTGTTTTTGCTTCCGATAATTCGGGTCGAAACTGTTGAGACAACTGAAATGTAATATCTGCATCTTCCACTGCGTACTCCGTTTGCTTTTCCAAGGGAACGTCACGCATGTTCAATTGGTTTTTCCCTTTCTTTCCGATGAGCTCGGTAATAGAAATAGGGGTGTAGTTCAGGTATGTTTCCGAAAGCACATCCATATTATGGCGCATATCAGGGTTGATAAGATAATGGGCGAGCATTGTATCAAAGAGCTTTCCGTTTACCTGAACATTATATTTGTTCAATACCTTAATATCATACTTCAGGTTTTGACCGATTTTTTCAATCGCTTCCGATTCAAAGAATGGTCGAAGTTGTTCGATCAGTTCTTGAGCCTCATTTTTATCCTCTGGAAAAGGAATATAATAGCCCTTGGTAGCTTCCCACGAAAATGCGATACCGACCAGTTGGGCCTCCAACGGATTCAAAGAAGTCGTTTCCGTATCGAAACAGACCGATTTTTGCTTCATCAAATTTTGCAAAAACAATTTCATGGCCATGCCCTGTGCAACACTTTGGTATACATGGGGCACATCTTTAATCGTCTTTCTGCTTGAACTGTCTTTGATGGTTGCTGGTGACGCATCCCCTCCTCCGAATAAAGAAAATTGACCGCTGCCTGCAGGTTGTGCCTGTTTTTTTGCAGTTTCAGTACTGCTGACCTGGGTCTGATTATCATCAATTTCCCCTGAAAAGATCTTTATAAATTGATCATTAAGTCGTCTGAACTCCAGTTCTTCAAAAATTTCTTGAACTTTTTCACTATTGGGCCTAGAAAGTTCATAATCTTCAGCGTTGAAGGTCACATCACAATCGATACAGATTGTGGCCAATTTTTTAGATAAAAGGCCAAGTTCTTTATTGGCTTCTACTTTCTCTTTCATTTTGCCTTTCAACTGGTCGGTATTCTCAAGTAGGCCTTCCATCGAGCCGAATTGCTCTATAAATTTCTTGGCTGTCTTGTCTCCAACACCCGGTAGACCGGGTATGTTGTCACTAGCGTCACCCATCATGCCCAAATAATCGATTACCTGTTCAGGGCGTTCGACACCGAATCGTTTTTGTATCTCAGGAATACCCCATATTTCGATACCGTTACCCATTCTTGCGGGGCGGTACATAAAAATGTTCTCAGAAACGAGTTGGCCAAAATCTTTATCGGGAGTAACCATATACACTTTGTACCCTTCTTTTTCGGCCTGCTTTGACAAGGTGCCGATAATGTCATCGGCTTCCCAGCCTTCTAAAACTACGGATGGGATGTGCATGGCCTTTAAAATATCTTGTATATATGGCACGGCTACCTGTATGGCGTCGGGCGTTTCGTCTCTATTGGCTTTATACTCAGGAAATAACTCGGTACGTTCGGCACTTCCGCCTTTGTCAAAACATACGGCCAAATGGTCGGGTTTTTCACGTTTGATCACATCGAACAATGAATTCATGAAACCCATGATGGCAGAGGTGTCCATTCCCTTTGAATTAATTCGAGGGTTTTTAATGAGTGCATAATAGCCTCGGAAAATAAGGGCGTAAGCATCTAAAAGGAAAAGTCTTTTTTGATCGGACATTTGTTCTGTGTTTGAAATACGAAGTTAGAAATACAAAATAGGAAAACCTTCAAAAAAATACTGTACTTCTTATAAAGAAAAACCAAAAGAGCGGGCACTGCCCGCTCATTATATAGATTATTGTTTTTGATAAAAACTGTCCACCGGTACATTTTTCTGTCCTTTTTCAGTGAATTGACTATAAGTAAAACCGGGGTGCACACAATAGCCGCCTGTTTCGCCCAGCTTGTTAATGGCTAAAAACCCGATTTGAAAGTCTTTTCTGCCCTCATTCTTTTTCATGATACGTTTTACCCCTTCTTCGCAGGCTTCTTGCGGACTTTTACCTTGTCGCATTAATTCCACTATCAAGAAACTGCCTACGGTACGAATAACTTCTTCGCCTACTCCTGTGGCAGTTGCTCCACCGACTTCATTATCGATAAAGAGTCCGGCTCCGATAATCGGGCTGTCTCCAACACGGCCTCCAACTTTATAGGCCATACCGCTAGTAGTACAGGCACCTGCGATATCCCCATTTTTATCGATGGCAAGCATACCTATCGTGTCATGATTCTCTATATTGATAGTAGTCTCATATTTTGAGGTTTTTTTCCATTCTTCGTATTGCCTTCTCGTGCTCTCGGTAAATAAATCTTCTTTCTTAAAGCCCTGTTCATAGGCGAATTGTTCAGCACCCTTGCCGGCCAGGATGATATGTGGGGTCTCCTCCATTACTTTTCTTGCCACCGAAACGGGGTGGGCAATGTTCTGTAGATAAACTACCGAACCGCAATTTCCATCCTTATCCATTATGCAAGCATCCAAGGTTACATTGCCATCTCTGTCAGGTCTTCCGCCTTTACCCACGGTTTCGTTTTTTACATCGGCTTCTTCTACACGTACGCCCTGTTCTACGGCATCAAGAGCTGAGCCTCCATCTTTTAGTACTTCCCATGATTTGGCAGTGGCATTTTTGAAATTCCAGGTGCATACTGTAATTGGTTTGACGGGTGTGTTAGTTTTGATTTCAGGCTCTATTTGGTCATGGTAAGAGGCAAGAATGGGGGCCGAAATCGCACCGGCAGCAGTAAGACTCGAATTTCTTAAGAATTTTCTCCTTTTCATTTGTGGTTGTTTAATTTAGTGCGCTAAAGATAATAATATGCTTGTAGAAGTGTGCGCCAATTCACTGCAATCCGCCATAAATGCACAAGAAGCAGGGGCGAATCGTATTGAGCTCTGCTCAGAACTTGCCGTTGGGGGTATAACGCCGTCTTACGGTCTTTTGAAGGCAGTAAGACAGAAAGTTTCAATACCGATTCATGTCTTAATTCGACCAAGAAGTGGTGATTTTACCTATTCCGAGGAAGAAATTAAAATGATGCTGCAGAATATTGAGCTATGCGTCGATTTGGGTTTCGATGGAATTGTTTCTGGCGTATTATTTTCTGATTTTAGGGTAGATTTGAAAAGAACCCAGCAACTGATTAAGTCTGCGGGAAACTTACATTTTACCTTTCATCGTGCATTTGATTGGGTAGTAAACCCCGTGGAGGTTTTACCCGAACTGGAAGCTATCGGAGTCGATACCATCTTAAGCTCGGGTCAGCAAAATTCAGCTTTAGAAGGCATAGAGCTTTTAAAGGTGTTAAGCGAAAAAAGTACTAGCGTTACCATCATGCCTGGTGGCGGAATTCGAAACAATAATATAAAAGTGTTCAAAAAAGCGGGATTTTCGGCCGCTCATTTATCAGGTGCTAAATTTTCGAAGACATTGCCTAGCCCGCCTAAGGTCTCGATGAATTCTTCTTCATTTTTAAAGGATGATGAAATCGCTATTTCCGATTTAGACAGCATTCGACAAATTGTGAAAGTGGTTAAATAAAATGTAAAAGGGGCAAGCGCATTACTATTAACAAATATCTTTGTGGCTATGCTACGTTGGATTGTCTTCATTATCATTTATATAGCCTTGGGGCTATATACACTTCAAGCTTTAAAAACGGTTACCAGATACCCTTGGGTGTATTATCTATTTATCACAATTGCTATTTTGGTTTTGGGTAATTTCATCTATCAGTTTACCTTGGGAGAGGCGCAGGGTAGGGTTCTGAGTAGGCCAAAAAGTTATGCTTTCGGCCTGCTATTGACCGTTTTGGCCTTTCAGATTATAACGATTCTATTTTTATTTTCTGAAGATGTTTTCCGGTTGTTTTCAGGGCTGTACCAAAAGGTTTCAGGAAACGATAAAACATTTACCTTGCCCGAGCGGCGCAGGTTCATGAGTTTATTGGGTTTGGGTATTGCAGCCATACCCTTCGGGGCCCTATTATATGGAATGTATAAAGGTAAATACAACTTTAAGGTCTTAAAGTATGATCTTGAGTTCGATGATTTGCCCGAGGCCTTTGATGGTTATCAAATCACACAAATTTCTGATGTACACAGTGGAAGCTTCGACGATAGAAAGAAGATTGAGTATGCCATAGATTTGGTCAACCAACAAAAAAGCGATGTAATTCTCTTTACGGGCGATATGGTCAACAACAAAACGGAAGAGATGTTGCCTTGGGCAGAACTCTTTTCGACCCTTGAAGCGAAAGACGGTAAATTTTCAGTCTTGGGCAACCATGACTATGGAGACTATATTGAGTGGGATACTGAAGAACTTAAACACCAGAACTTAGAAGATCTCAAAAATTTACAACGACAAATGGGCTTTGATTTGTTATTGAACGAAAATCGATACCTGCAAAAAGGAAGTGATAAAATTGCTTTGGTCGGAGTAGAAAACTGGGGTAGGGGCGGCTTCAAAAAGGCTGGAGATTTGAAACGTGCGGCCTCTCAAGTATCAAAAGATGAGTTTAAGATTTTAATGAGCCATGACCCTTCTCATTGGGAAGATGTGGTTTTGAAAGACGATTACCATTACCATTTGACGTTAAGCGGACATACCCATGGTATGCAATTCGGTATCGAGATACCCGGTTGGGTAAAATGGAGTCCTGTGAAGTGGCGTTATAGGTACTGGGCGGGTATTTATAAAGAGTTGGGGCAGTACATCAATGTCAATCGCGGTTTTGGTTTTTTGGGCTACCCGGGCAGGGTTGGTATTTGGCCCGAAATCAGTGTTATCACCTTGAAGCGAAAGCCCTTAACATGATTTTAACGCAGTGGTGTTCCCAATAAATTGTGGGGCGGTATAGAGGTTTAACATTTTTTACTACATTTGGCCTTTAACCCAATGAATTACGTATGTCAAAGTTTGGTGAGCTAATAGATTTGAAAATTCCTGTTTTATTGGATTTCTATGCCGAATGGAACGAGCAATCTACTGCTATGCACCCTGTTCTCAAAGATGTTGCTGCAGCTCTTGGAGATAAGGGGAAGGTAATCAAAATTGATGTGGACAAGAATAAAGAGCTGTCTCAGGCTTTAAGGGTTAAAGGATTACCAACTCTCATGATTTACAAAAAAGGTGAAATGGTCTGGCGCCAAAGTGGTGAACAAGACGCCAATACCTTAATCGGCATTCTTAACGAATACGTTTAGTGACTATTTCGAGCTGAAATTACTTCTAAAGCTCGGTTGATTACTATATTAATTTTTAACTTTTAGAGCTGATAGCGTTCGCTTATGACGCCTCGGTATATAAGCATGTAAAATAAAAATATGGCCTATTTCGAAAGTGCTTTCGGAACAGGCCATATTTTATGATTTAAATTTTTTATTGCACGGGTACGCTATCTAAAACGTCATCTTTAGTGGTGGTAGCGTCTATAACAGTCGAATCTGAAATCGGCACGGTGTCAGATAGATCTGGGTCTTGCCCTGGTATCGGAGGTTCTTCGTCCAATAGGTTGTCACGGTAGAAGTGTTCGAATTTTTCAATGTACTCATTGAATATCAATGTTTCTTTTTCTGCCCTTTCACGATCGTTATTGCCAATAAGGATGTCGATATTTCTTCGGTAACCTTCCATATCCGCAATAATCTCATCAATATTATCATATTGCTCTTCCAATGGTATGCCGGCATAATACTCAAGTCGGTCTTGATAAATATATTTGAGTTTTTCAAAGAGCTCTCTTGCCTTGTTGGTCTCACCCACCTTATAATACCCGTCAACGAATGGTTCTACAAAAGTGTAGTACTCAAAATACTCAACAGGAATGTTTTTCATGGTAAGGTCTATGATATCTTTGGCCTTTTCGATTTTATCTTCTTCAAGCAGTGTCTCGACCAATCGGGCTAAATTGCTTCGATACGATAAACCTTGAATTCTAGTCTGGGGGTCATGGTAGATATCAGGGCTTCCTGAATTGCCCCAGTACCAATTGGTAACAACATCGTACATCAAATCGGAATCTATTCTTCCCATTTCATAAGAACTTTTACGCTCGGTTCTGATAGGTACCAATTTATAGGCCATTCCGTCTAACTGTAGGTATTCTTTCATCCAAATAAATTCTGCATCATCGAAACTTCCTCCAGAAAAATAAATCGGACGTTTCCAATCGTTATTCGCCAAAATATCGAGCATCATCATGCTTTTCTTGGTAATGGCACTTTTTGGTAGGTCGATATCGATATAATCAACGATTTTTGCCGAATCTTTGGCTTTCACCAGTCCACTTTCCAGAGCATTCTTTTTATTTACAGGAATACGGATTTTGTTGGTGGGGTAATAAACTATATTCTGGCTGCTTTCCGAATAAGCTTCCATATCAATATTCTCCTGTCTTTCAAGAATGTATTTGAGTTTGGTCTGTGGCTCATCACTATCTACCCATTTGATGAAATCTTGAATCGACCATCTGCTCTCCGATATTTTTTTGTTGAAAAGCGGATCTACCGTTTGATAGTAGAGTACATCGCGTGATCCCCAGCGGTATTTGTCATGTTCTATCTGAGAGGGTATAGCTTCGGATTCGTAGGCCTTTCGCTTCATTTGGTCAATATACCAATCCGTTTCGAAAAGGCTGGTGCAAATAATACGTACGTCTGTTCTATAACCTTCGATCTCTTGGGCGTACCATAAGGGAAAGGTGTCGTTATCGCCGATAGTGAACAGAATGGCGCCAGCATCTTCTTGGCAAGAATCGAGATAGGCTTTTGCAGATGAATTTGCCGTAAATCGGTTGGATCGATCGTGATCATCCCAATTTTGAAATGCCATTATGGTCGGTACTGTCAAGAAGCAGACTACGGTTACCAGAGGAGCCAATATTTTCGGAGTCAGAAATTTTTTGAACTCTTCAAAGAGTCCGTAAACGCCTAACCCGATCCATATAGCGAATATATAGAACGAGCCCACCAATGAATAATCTCTTTCCCTAGGTTGAAATATGTAGGGGTTGGTGTAGAATTGAATCGCCAGGCCTGTAAATAAGAAGAAGACTAAAAGCACCCAAAATTGCTTTGGGTTCTTTGAAATCTGAAATAGAATACCGATAATTCCTAAAATAAGTGGGAAGAAAAAATAAGTATTTCGCGCTTTGTTATCTTTCACTTCGTCGGGTAGGTTGTCTTGACTGCCCAGACGCAGGCTGTCGATGAAGCCAATACCGCTCAACCACTCACCATTGCCATTATAACGGCCCTGTACATCGTTGTTCTTTCCTGTGAAATTCCACATAAAATAACGCCAATACATGTAACCAAACTGAAACTGCGCCATGTATTTGATATTCTGCCATACCGATGGGGGTTCTACCTCGATATAGTCACTAAACCTTCTTAAAAAACTAATATATTGTTCTGCATCAATGTCGCCATTAGCATAGCCTTCTTTTACTTGTTTTACAGCCCTTCGCAATTCTTCGTTAGACTGCTTCATCTTGAAATCCAATGGGCCAAAATACCGCATATAATTTTCGGCGTGTTGCCCGCTCCACATTCTTGGTAGTAAGCCAACATGCTTCGGGTCATCACCGGGCACCGCTCCCTTGTAGTGGTTTACGATGACATATTTACCCAGTTCTTCGTCTTTTTCATATTTCGGCGCCTCATCTTTGTCTTCGCCCGCATTACCGAAAGTGTTGGAAAAATAAGTGCCGTACACAGGGCTGTCTACCCCGGGATATTGTTCTCTGTTGTAATAAGCTAAAAGCGCCCTAGCATCTTCGGGATTGTTCTCGTTAATCACCACACGGGCGTTGGCACGTATGGGCAATATGAGCCAAGTGGAGAAACCAAAGAAAAGAAACATCAGGCACAATACTATAGTATTGGCCGTTAGGTAGTTGTTTTTTCGGGTATAGTTCAGACCAAAGTAAAAAGCCGCTATGAATAGAAGCCCCATGATAATGGATCCCGAGTTGAAGGGGAGGCCGATACTATTGATAAAGAAAACTTCGCTCCATCCAAAAAGCTCGAGTACATAGGTGAGTGAAAACTTATATACTAGCATTAAGACCGCTATTACGGCAATATTGGCCAATAGAAAGTTTTTGACCGTGGTCGTCTTATAGTTTTTAAAGTAATAAAGCAGGCCAATGGATGGTATGGCCAAGAAGCCCATAAACTGAACCCCGAAGGTGAGGCCGATTACAAACGAAATAAGTATAAGCCAGCGATTTCCGCGCGGTTGGTGAAGGTTGTCCGTCCATTTTAGACCCAGCCAAAGCTGAAGGGCCATAATCAAACTTGCCGTTGCATAAACCTCGGTTTCAACCGCATTGAACCAAAAACTGTCAGAATAGGTAAAGGCCAACGAACCTACCAAGCCACTGCCCAATACGGCTATAGCTTTGCTATTGGTCATGATCTCGTCTTTCTTGTATACCAATTTCTGGGCCAAGTTGGTAATCGTCCAGAACATAAAAAGAATGGTAAATGCGCTTGACACTCCAGATACATAGTTGACCATACGGGCCACTTGGTCTGGCTCAAAAGCGAACATGGCGAAAAAGGCACCGATCATTTGAAGTAGCGGAGCTCCCGGAGGGTGGCCTACCTGTAGTTTGGCAGAAGTTGCTATATACTCGCCGGCATCCCAAAAACTATTAGTGGGTTCGACGGTAATTGCATAGGTGATTAGGGCTATGAAGAATACGGCCCACCCGATAAGGGTGTCCCATTTTTGGAAGTTCTTTGCAAACATGTACTTAGCGGTTTAACCAGTGCGGCGAATTTACTAATTTAAATAGACATGTTGTTCCATTTTTTATAAACGTTTAACAGCTGGGTCGCTTGATGGTTAGGTGGTGTCAATGCAGAATAGTCGTTAAAAATGATGGAGCTAATTTTTTATTTTCAATTTGAAAATCAATAAGTTTGAATAGGCTTTCAAAATTATATTCACCATGTTTGTGATTATTGTGGCCTAAAATATTTGTGCAAACCAAACTTTGTTTTAAATTTGCACGCTCTAATACGGAACTGGTTTCCATTTAGAGATTGGTATTGGCCTATGGTGTAATTGGCAACACAGCTGGTTTTGGTCCAGTCGTTCTAGGTTCGAGTCCTAGTAGGCCAACTTGCTAATCCCCTGTTTTCATTGAAATCAGGGGATTTTTTATTTCTTGGGTACAACATAGGTACAACAAATATGGGATCAGGAACAATTGTTGTGTTTATGCAAAAATTGTTGTTAGTCTAAATAGGAAGAATTCTACATTTTTCACACCTCTGAACTGCGCCCTAAATGCTT
>NZ_JADNYK010000069.1 GCF_017810075.1 Pseudozobellia sp. WGM2 | reverse complement strand
TGGCCACCGCTATCAATGCCAATTTCTTGCTCTTCCCCTTGTTCACGATCCGCTCATAGACCTCCCTGCATGCCCTGTTGTGCCTGCAAGCGTTAAAGGAACATAGAAACAAAAGATTTCGGAGCTTTCTATTGCCGACCTTGCTTATCCGGGCTCGACCTCTTACACTGCTCCCCGACTCACGTATCGTTGGGGTTATACCGACATAACTACAAAGC
>NZ_JADNYK010000068.1 GCF_017810075.1 Pseudozobellia sp. WGM2 | reverse complement strand
GCAGTAATGTCGGTAGCCGAGTGGTACTAATTGCCCGTACGGCTTGCGCAACGACGTGCCCCTTCGGGGGCACGGCAAATCCTTTGCAAGTGCCGTTCAAAAGTGTTTTTTTACTTAAAATATTATACGTTCGTTTTTCTTCAGACTGTCCCATTATTATGTCATATCGGAAACGCCAAGTGCGTACCGATAAAAAATATTCAAAATTTAGGTGGCCATGGCGACGGGGCCC
>NZ_JADNYK010000067.1 GCF_017810075.1 Pseudozobellia sp. WGM2 | reverse complement strand
TCGATGCTTTTCAGGGCAAAACACTTCGTCAGAAGTAGACAATTCTAGGTTACTTAGAATGCACCTCGCTATCCGTTTCACGGATAAATATAAGCTATAGAATTTGAATTTAACTATCTTATAATCAGTTATTTAACTCGTAAAATCATATGAAACCATATGAGATTATTTAAGGCCGATCGGGGAATTTATCTGGTCTAATATGGTGTTTAAAAAATCAAGGAAATACGGAAATATTC
>NZ_JADNYK010000066.1 GCF_017810075.1 Pseudozobellia sp. WGM2 | reverse complement strand
AAATAAATCGTATTGATTGGAGCATTTTTCAACTATTTCCTTTCTTAACTTTCTCGCGTAGATTTCAGTAATGTCGAAATGAAGTTGCTCATGAGCAAGAACGCTACTGTCTCTTTCAGAAGATTTGAAATAGGAAAATTTAGGATTGAAATAGCTTTTAATAATCACCCTAGTTTTTCCTGTCCATATATTGACAGGGTTCTCTATTTTAAGTCCAGAAAATGTAGCTGCTTGGAAAGGTCTT
>NZ_JADNYK010000065.1 GCF_017810075.1 Pseudozobellia sp. WGM2 | reverse complement strand
GACCGAAAAACAACTGGCCGCCATATGGCAGGAGGTACTCGGAAGGGAAAAAATAGGAATAAAGGACGACTTCTTCGAACTGGGGGGACATAGCCTGAAGATGCTGCGCCTTGTTAGTGCTTACCATAAAGGGTTCGATGTCAGGGTCGACCTTTCGGATCTGCTATTTACCCATACCTCATTGGAATCGCACGCAGGATTATTGGCGAGGGCAAGTCGAAATGAATACTTTACGATCCCATCGGCCCCGACAAGCCGGGACA
>NZ_JADNYK010000064.1 GCF_017810075.1 Pseudozobellia sp. WGM2 | reverse complement strand
GCTTTGTAGTTATGTCGGTATAACCCCAACGATACGTGAGTCGGGGAGCAGTGTAAGAGGTCGAGCCCGGATAAGCAAGGTCGGCAATAGAAAGCTCCGCAATCTTTTGTTTCTATGTTCCTTTAACGCTTGCAGGCACAACAGGGCATGCAGGGAGGTCTATGAGCAAGGGGAAGAGCAAGAAATTGGCATTGATAGCGGTGGCCAACAAACTGCTTAAACAGTCCTTTGCCATTGCAAAGTCCGGAAGGCCCTATGACGAAAC
>NZ_JADNYK010000063.1 GCF_017810075.1 Pseudozobellia sp. WGM2 | reverse complement strand
GTTGCCCTCTTCATTGACCAAGGTAACGTTTCCATCGCCCGTATCCTCTATTCTTACAATACTCTCTTGAATGGAAACGGTACTGCCGTCTTCCTTTCTGTACAGACCGATCTCGTTTCCGCTATTGGAGGTTCCGGTGATATCGGTAACGGTTTCGTTAATATCAGTGGTGGAACCATCGGCCTCGGTAACCGTGGCGATACGTGAACCGGCCACAACGTTCGAAATCGACATTCCGTTGGTGTCGATCGTTACATTGCTTCCGTCTCCG
>NZ_JADNYK010000062.1 GCF_017810075.1 Pseudozobellia sp. WGM2 | reverse complement strand
CTTGGAGCTATTTTCAGAACTCTGTTCCGATAACATTTCGAGCATCAAATGATTCTGACGGACAAATCCTGTAGATACATGTTTTTCCATATTATCGGGAAAAGGCAGTTTGCCCAGTTTTACGGGAACGGTATGCCTGTTCGAATTCGTAAAGGACAATTTGTTGTCATGATGCTTTACACCCAAAGCTTGGAACAAAAGTCGAACGCTTCCCTGTTCCATGCCTACATCGAAAATGCCATTTTTCAATACGTTACCGATTAGCTTGAATTTGCTTTCCAAGGTTTCTTTTTCCTTTTTTGTTTCCAGTTCATGAAGTCTTTCC
>NZ_JADNYK010000061.1 GCF_017810075.1 Pseudozobellia sp. WGM2 | reverse complement strand
TATCCAGCCGAACCTCGAAATCACTCTTCTATATCAACTCTTTTATTATTCTAAATATCTTATCTTCAACTTAAGAAACAAACATACGAGCCGAGACCGATGATGCACAATTATTCATAATCTTCTTATTGTTTTTAACGGTATTCATCGGTCGCTACGCTCGGTCACCTAAAGGTTAACCCAAATCGCTTCATTGTCGCTACGCTCCAATTCCCGTGTAGCCTTCCCTAAAAATAGGACAGTTTAAAATTCAGATTTTCTAACTTTAAATTTTAACTGTCACATGAAAAAAAGCAAGTTTACCGAGAGCCAGATCATCAAGGCACTG
>NZ_JADNYK010000060.1 GCF_017810075.1 Pseudozobellia sp. WGM2 | reverse complement strand
CCCGATAATATGGAAAAACATGTATCTACAGGATTTGTCCGTCAGAATCATTTGATGCTCGAAATGTTATCGGAACAGAGTTCTGAAAATAGCTCCAAGTTGACTGCAACGGCTATTTTTTTGCCTATGATTTTTCCGAAACTTTATCAAAAAATGAATCCAGTTTACAAAAAGCAATTTGAAAGTGTCGCTTTGGGTTCCTATGTGAAAAACGCCGAACGGATGCACGCCCCGTTTGAGAAATCCCCGAAGGACTATATTGCCCTTTTCAACGCGAAGGGGTTCTATTTTGCAAAAGGAGAGAAGGGGTTCGAAATCAAATCCATTTATACCGACAAA
>NZ_JADNYK010000005.1 GCF_017810075.1 Pseudozobellia sp. WGM2 | reverse complement strand
AGCATTTAGGGCGCAGTTCAGAGGTGTGAAAAATGTAGAATTCTTCCTATTTAGACTAACAACAATTTTTGCATAAACACAACAATTGTTCCTGATCCGGTAAAATGATAAAGCTACGTGGTATATCGAGATAAATCACTAATAACAAGCAATCTCTGTTCTGGGTATTCAAAACAAATCTAAGCCTTGATATTAATGTTCATTATATTTTGAAGATAAACAAACGACGAACCAAAACTGGTTCTGTCGTTTGCTATACAATTTCCTGATAATTACATCAAAAACTTCAAAAAAGTATTTTGTGTTTAAAGTAAGTTTTTTCTATAACTACCAATGGTTTTCATAAACTTCATTAAGTATTTCTACCAACTTATCTTCCGATACCGGTTTTACAACATACCCCGTAAGTTCGTCAAATTCCTGGGCACGCACTTTATCCCTTTCCCTTTCAGAAGAGGTTACCAAGTAAATATGTACTTTGTCGTTTATCTTATCTTTCAATTCTTTGAATTCCCGTAAGAATCCCCAGCCATCTAAGAATGGCATATTTACGTCCAATAGAATAACCCCTGGCAATTCGGTTTGTTCACTTACGCAGTTGCTTACATAATCGAACGCCTTTTCACCATCAGTGAACGATTTTACGGTTAAATTTTCTGAAATACCATCTATCAGGCGTTCTGTCAAGTAGAGATAAATTTCATCATCGTCTACAAGTAGAATACTAGCTTTTTTCATGTCAGTTGATGTTAGTTGCTAATTACTTCTCTTAAGGTTAAAAACTTGATTGTTAACTAAAAATGTTTAATAATATTACATAATCTTCAGTATTAAGTTAAAAATTTATCTTGAATTTTGTTCCTTTTCCTTCAATACTTTTTGCACTAATGGTGGCTCCTACCTCCTCTAATTGGGTTTTGACCATAAAAAGCCCCATACCCTTACCTGAAATATTTCGATGGAATTTTTTGTACAACTTGAAAAGGTCATCGCCATAGCGTTCCATATTAATTCCCAGACCATTGTCTTCAACATATAGAATTTTTCGATTATTTTCAACTTCACTTCTAAAAACCAAATACGATTCAATTTCAGTATTTCTATATTTTATGGCATTGGAAATTAAATGGCGAATAACACTTTGCAAATGATATTTAGATGAGTTAACCGTTTTCCATTCCTGCAACTCATAAACTATTTTAAAATTACTGAGACCGGTCATTAATTCGGGAAAGTCACCGCGTAGACCTTGAATAAGGGCATATACGTTAATCTCTTGTAATTCAGTATCTTCGTAGTCAACTGCCGTCACGTATTCTTTAATATCTTCTGTAAGACGGCCGATACTATCTGAAAGAATATGAAGCTTGGGCAGAAGCGTTTTAATGTTCTCTTCATTCTCTTCTTTTTTGATGACATCTATTATTAATGACATACTTGTAACCGGTGCCCTTAAATTATGGGATATTAAATAACTAAACTGCTCTAACTGCTCATTTTTAACTCTTAACCGCTGGTTCGTTTTTTTGACTACATCATTTATTGTTTTCAAGCTTTCTTGATTAATCAATAAGGCTTTATTTTTTTCTTCTATTCTGTTGAATAGGTCTCTTTTTTTAGATTGATATTTATTAAAACCATAGGAGATGCCCGACAGAGCAAGTATGGAAAACAGATGCAACACTATAAAGTTTTGATATAGGGGCCATAAGCCAGCACTTATCGCTTCAGGCGGCATTTCTCGAACTACGGCCCATTCGGTTGCCTGGATTATTTTCTTTGGGGCCAAGTAAGCAGCACTTTTATTGAGTTCTCCATTGGTCATAAGTACTTTATGAAGGCTCCAAACCCTACCATCTTCAAAAAAGGTGGTGTCTTTTCTTGAGCGTAGCCCCCTCTCATTCAATTTTTTTAAATTACTATCAAGTGTATCTCCGCTCTTATTCACTTCGAACATCATTGTTTTATCGCCGATACTTGATGCAATAATGTTATGTTCCGAGTCAATAACATATGTATTGCCATCAGGTCTTGTACTTGTGAGTATACCAAGTACATCTTGCATACGAAAATTAATGACGATTAAACCAGTTCTTTGATTTAAAGAATCATATATAGGCCCAACGGTTCGAAGAACAGGTTTATGGGGTTTCTCAATAATGCCATCTTCTCGATTCAAATTTATACGAGATAGGTAAATTTCACCCTTTTTCAAGTTCAATCCTTGTTTGACATATTCGCTGTCAACCTTGTTTTGCAAAGGAGCCAACTCCATTTTTTGACCTAAATTACTTTGATACCTCAGCAATTCTTTTCCTTCCAAATCAATAATTCGAAACTGATCGTAGAAACCAATATTTTTAATGACTTCAATATATGGATGCAGGAAACTCGAGTGCTTATTCTTAGGATCAAATGAAGGCGGATAGACTATAGAAGACCAATAATTAGTATTATGAATCAGATAATGACAAACATCACTTAAGAGATAGGTTTTATTTCTGGAAATAGAGTCTTCTCTTTTTTTTATGGTGGCAATTCTTTCTTCTTTATGCCCCATCAACATTAGTAGGGAAATAACTAATAATGGTATATAAAGTAATAGAAAAATATTGAAATACTTCTTCCACATAAAGTTTTGAACTGCTAAAAGACTACAGTACTATATTGAGAATTTGGGGAGGGGCAGCAAGTAATCAATAATAGAATACTTTTTCTAAAGTACATTTTTTCTCACGATAAAATGTTAATATAAATAAAAATTATAGTGGTATCGAGCACACCTATTAAATAAAATAGTTTATAAGTTAAAACACAGAGTTCAGATGGCATAAAAGCGGTTTTTTCACCTAGAAACCTTTGGTTGCACCCGTATAGCACATCATTCGAATACCACTAGGTAGTAGAAACAAATACTTAAAAAAGTAAAAGAAGACTGGTTATAAATACGCTGTCAACTTGTTCAAATCGATAACAACGACTATTTTTATTATGTCTGATTACTAACTCTTTGGTCAACTTTGTACTATGAAAAACGTATTTAATCTTCAGGTTTCAGAAGAGCTCATTTCAAGAGTGAATTCATTAACCCCAAAAACCCAAAATTTATGGGGCAAAATGAATGTGGCCCAAATGTTGGCCCATTGCAATGTTACTTATGATTTAGTTTATACGGATAAATACCCAAAGCCAAAAGGTTTTAAAAAGTTCATGATAAAGCTGTTTGCCAAAAGAATTGTTACCGGACCAAAACCTTACAAAAAAAATATGCGCACCGCACCTGTTTTTTTAGTAGTAGACGAACGCGATTTTGAAAAGGAAAAAGAATTATTGATCGACCATATTAAAAAAACACAGAAATTAGGTGCAGCGCATTTTGACAATAAAGAATCGCATGCTTTCGGCCCTCTCTCAACCCAAGAGTGGAATGTTTTGTTCTACAAACACCTTGACCACCATTTGCAGCAGTTCGGGGTTTAATTACAGTACTTTAATAGATAATCACAATTTGTGAAAATAAATTTTTACAAATTTCAGGTCGTGTATAACAATTTTCACAGGTTTCTCACCGCTTTTTGAGTTCGGCCTCCAAGTTTTCATTTTATGATTTTCAAGCCACACTAATCTAATTTTCCTATCTTTTATCTCTCAAAACCAACTTAAATCATGACCATTTACATTTTTGAATTTATTGGCACCTGCATGCTCATTCTCTTAGGCAACGGAATTGTAGCTAATCTTGTGCTAAAAGGCACCAAAGGCTCAGATTCCGGTTGGGTCGGTATTTCTATTGCATGGGGTATAGCCGTGTTTGTCGGTGTTTTTGTAAGTGCCGATGTTAGTGGAGCGCATCTCAACCCTGCGGTTACCCTAGGTTTGGCCACAGCAGGTAAATTTGATTGGTCATTGGTTCCAGGCTATATTATAGCTCAAATACTTGGTGCGATGATGGGCAACCTATTGGTATGGCTCAATTATAAAAAGCAATATGATGCCACTGATGATCAAGGTGCTATTCTAGCTACATTTTCAACATCACCCGCTATTCGTAGTCCGTTATGGAATTTAGTTACCGAAATTATAGGCACATTTGCTCTGGTATTTGGAGTTTTTTATATCGCTGGAGGAGCTATTTCAGATGAACCTGTATCTCTAGGGTCTTTAGATGCTTTACCGGTTGCTTTATTGGTCATGGGAATTGGTTTTGGCCTCGGCGGACCAACTGGATATGCCATAAACCCTGCACGAGATCTCGGCCCCCGGCTAATGCACGCTATTTTACCTTTGAAAGGTAAGGGAAGCAGTGATTGGTCTTACGCATGGGTACCAATCGTTGGGCCAATAATCGGAGGTTTCTTGGCAGCACTTGTATACCTACTCATCGGAGTTTAAATTATAACCAATGAAACATTTTATCACACTAATCGCGATTATGACTATAATCACCCCTATTCTTTCACAAGAAATTATCAATATTCCTCATGAAAAGGCAGAAGGTGTAACTTGGGCTACAAAAGAACGCCAATTTCATTCTGAAGTATGGGACACTCAAGTGGTTACCAATGTGTCAAAACCGACTATGCGGGTGTTTAAACCTGAAAACCCAAACGGTACAGCTATCATTATTGCCCCGGGTGGTGGGCTCTACGGTCTTAGTATTGAAAGTGAAGGCAATATGGTGGCCAAATGGTTGAACAATAAAGGTATTACCGCCTTTGTTCTAAAATATAGGCTTGTACCGACAGGTGAAGATGGCACTAAAGAAATAAGTGACGAAGGTGTAAACAACCCTGCTAGAATTGGGGAACGCATTAAACCTATTCTACCTATATCAATTGCAGATGGCCTATCAGCCGTGGCCTATGTACGAGAAAATGCCCAAATGTATGGTGTTGACGTTTCTAAAATAGGTTTTATGGGCTTTTCGGCCGGAGGGGCGGTAACCATGGGCGTTGCCTATTACGCAAATACCATAGACAAACCCGATTTTATCGTGCCCGTTTATCCGTGGACGACGGCATTCCCTGTACAAGATGCTCCAACCGATGCTCCCAAGATGTTGATTGTATGTGCTACTGACGATCCGCTAGGCTTGGCCAAGGGTAGTATTGCACTCTACAATTCATGGCTAAACAAAGGTTACCGTCCTGCATTACACATGTATTCTCAAGGGGGTCACGGATTTGGCATGAAAACCCAGGGGTTACCTTCTGACGATTGGATACAACGCTTCTACGACTGGGCCGTGGTTGAGAATATCGTTTCGACTTCTAAAAAGGACTGATTTTAATTCCTAAAAAATTAAAAGATTATTTGAAAAAAGGTACATTTTTGTCCGCATATTTTTTCATGCCCTCTTCGTTAATTTCTACTCCAATACCTGGTTTCTCCGATAGTTTTATAAAACCATCTTCTACCATTTCTCCGTCATAGGTAACGATTTCTTTATACATGGGATCTTTATGAAAATAAATCTGCCACTCAAGTATCATAAAATTGGGCACCGAGGCACAAACATGACATGAGGCCATTGCTCCTAGAAAAGACGCTACCATATGAGGAGCAAAAGGCACATAATAGAGATTGGCCAAATTAGCGATTCGTTGTGCTTCACCTAGCCCCCCGGCCTTTTGCAGGTCAGGCATGATAATATCGACTGCACCTGTTTCCAAAAGTGGCCTAAACCCATGGGCGAGGTAGTGATTTTCTCCAGCGCATATAGGCGTGCTAGTCGACTCCGTTATTTTTTTGTATGCATCAGTATTTTCAGCAGGTATAGGTTCTTCGAGCCACATCATATTTAAAGGCTCAAGCATCTTTGCGACCTTTTCACCTGTAATTGCATCGTATTTACCATGCATGTCTGCACATATATCGATGTTTGGCCCAACAGCCTCACGAGTAGCTGCCATTTGGTCGTACATACGCTGAATTTCCGCAGGGCCCGCCGTCCAATTATATTTATCATATTTATTAGGATCATTGGCCTGATCCAAATCAAACTTCACCGCCGTAAAGCCCATATCCACGGCTTCTTTGGCACTCGCTGCAAAATCTTCGGGTTTGGGAAGCCTGTTTTGATACAGTGCCGTATCCATATAAACCCTAATCTTGTCCCTGAATTTTCCTCCTAAAAGTTGATATACTGGGAGGTTCAGGGCTTTTCCCGCTAAATCCCACAGGGCAGTCTCGACAGCGGTCAAAACCGCAACGAACATTCCCGATTGTGCACCTTCAAAAAAACCGCTTCTTCGTATGTCTTCAAAAAGTCGATGAACGTTCAACGGGCTCTTTCCTTTTATTCGCTCTCCAAAACTTTTGACCAAATGATAAGTACCAGGGGTCGCGTCAACCCCCTCACCATGACCCACAATATCTTGGTTACTATAAATTTTTACGAAAAGACTATGGCCACCTCGTATGAACCCACATTTGATATCCGTTATCTTTAGATCGGATGGTGCCGACATTTTTGGGGTTCGCTCAATGGCATCTATATATTCTTTTCCATAATTGACCAACGGCAAAGTGGTCAAGGCTGTGGTGGCAACGGCTTTAGATAGAAAGTCTCTTCTTGAATTTTTCATAATCGGACAGTTTAATTGGATGATTCACAATTACTACGTAATCAAACCGAAGAAACCCTAAAAAATAACCGATATTTTTACTT
The DNA here is from genome assembly GCF_017810075.1 of Pseudozobellia sp. WGM2. GTDB lineage: Bacteria > Bacteroidota > Bacteroidia > Flavobacteriales > Flavobacteriaceae > JADNYK01. The sequence continues at coordinate 447,191 of NZ_JADNYK010000005.1, read as the reverse complement.
AACTACCAAGTTCTGGTCTTTAACAGCTCTTGAATCTGTTCCTTGGGTACGGGAAGTTCATCAATATGAGCGTTCAACCATTGAGAGAAATCTTTTTCGATTTCATCTGACCAACGGTTATCAATTTCACCGGGGGTATACTTTTGCTCTCTAAGTCTTTGGTGACCGAACATATCGCGAAGCCGAACCACTTCTGAAATTTTGACCACTTTTTCTGCTAAATGGGGCGGAATGAAAATAACACCTCCATCTCGGCCCAAAACTACATCACCCGGAATTACGGTAGCCATACCTATTCGTGTAGGCGTGTTTATGCCTATCAAAGTGGTGTTCAAATCATCATCGGGATTGTTGAGATGGTGAGAAGGGTGATAGGTTCGAAAAAAGGAGGTAAAACCGCCGATTTCTTTAAGACCGTTTATATCACGTATGGCCCCGTCATAGACGATTCCGTTACCTGTTTTCGCATAAATGGAATTTCCCAAATTATCTCCTATGGTGGGTCCATCTACATGTGCACCGAACTGATCTACTACATAAACATCTCCTTTTTGAAGCAAATCAATGGTCCAAGCATTTTGAGATTTTATTCGCCCGTCTTGATTATGCCCTCGATCATCTATAACACGATGTATATCGGGCCTACCTGGCATAAATACAGCTGTAACCGCTCTACCTACAAGCACACTATCAGGGTTAATGGTCTGCCAATCTTCTGCATACTGATACTTAAAATTTTCACCTTTGAGTACTGCCCAAGCTTCTTCTATGGTAACACCTTTCATTCGCTTTAAGATATCGTCCGAAACCTTCGGCCTACCATCTTCGAAACGCTCCCCTTTCCATTCCGGAGTTAAAAAAATAAGTTCTTCTTTACTTATCTGTTGTGCGGTCACGGCAAACACAGATCCTAGAAAAACTGTAAGACAAACGAGTGATTTGAAATAGGGTCTCATAAGAAATAATTTAAGCTGGTTCATATTGATATGGTTGAGCCATTCATTAACGATTCATAGTGAACTTATTACGTATCCCACGGTCGACACCCTAAGAATACTTTGAACAGAGGTAAATAAAAACTAACTTGTAACACTCAAATATACCCTATGAAATACCTTCTTTTTACACTATTATTGCTCATATCTTCTGTTGCCCTAGCTCAAGATGCACAACGATATAAAAATCAAGTCGAGAAAATTGAAATGAAGTATGATTCTATATGGAACCCCGCGAAGGAGACTATTGTTTTTACAGGAAGTTCAAGTGTTCGTATGTGGAAAGACCTTCAAGAGCGTTTCCCCAACCATCAAATCATCAATTCCGGTTTTGGAGGTTCGCAGGCATCTGATCTCCTGTATTTTTCCGATAATCTTATTTTGAAATACAAGCCGAAAAAAGTCTTTATCTACGAAGGTGATAATGATATATCGGCCAATAAACGCCCCAACGAAATCATAAGTACCACACAACAGATAATTAGCCTTATCAAAGAACGTGACCCGTCGACCGAAATAGTTATTATATCGGCCAAACCAAGCATTTCTAGATGGAAATTAAAAGGAAAATACAAAAGACTCAATAGAAAATTCAGAAGGCTAGCCAAAAAAGATGACCTTTTGAACTATGCAGATGTGTGGACACCTATGATGAACGGAAGAAAGTTGCAACAAGATATTTTTATTGAAGACGGCCTTCATATGAATGCAAAAGGCTACGAAATCTGGTTTCAGGTGATGAGAGAATTCATAGAGTAGTAAACCTCTTCAAGTAAGGTTGACCAAAACAAACCCATTATAAATCAAATATTGCAAACCAAAATGAAATCAAACCTAATCAAGAGTCTAATTATATGTTGCGGATTTGTAGCATTTCTATCTTGCGAACCTGAAAAAAAGAAACGGGTTCTGAATCTACCAAAATCAGATTTGGCCATGGAAAATATGATTCCCATGCCTAAAAAAGTAGTTGCCACAGAAAATGCTTTCGCCTTAGATGAGTTTACCGCTATTTACACTTCTGAAAATGCCGACGGGTTTACCGAAGTGGGTGAATTTCTTTCAAAAAAGATAAAAGGCAAAACAGATTTGGATATTCCCGTAAATGTAGAAGAGATTCCGGGCAGAGAGGGTATCATATATATTAACCAATCAGATAGTTTAGAACTAAATGCGCCTGAAGCCTACCAATTATATATCACGGCCGATTCCGTAATTTTGAATTCCAATACGGCCGAAGGTGCTTTTAGGGGTGTTCAAACTTTACGACAGATTATACCCGAAGTAAGTCTTGATACCATTGCCGATTACAAAGTGTGGCCTATACCCACCGGCAAAATTGTAGACAACCCTGTTTTTGAATACCGTGGCAGTATGCTCGATGTGGCACGCCACTTTTTTAGCGTTGAAGATGTAAAAAAGTATATAGACCTTTTAGCTTACTATAAATATAATGTACTTCATCTTCATTTGACCGATGACCAAGGGTGGCGAATTGAAATTAAATCTTGGCCTAAACTTACTGAAATTGGCGGAAGCACTGAGGTCGGTGGCGAATCCGGTGGGTTTTTTACCCAAGAAGAATACACCGATATCGTAAATTATGCGGCAGAACGCTTCATTACGGTAATACCTGAATTTGATATGCCCGGCCACACTAACGCAGCTTCCGTAGCCTACCCCTTTCTAAACGGTAACGGCAAGAAAGTCGAACTGTATGAAGGCACCCATGTGGGTTTTAGCACCTTCGACACCCGAAAAGATACGGTCTACGCATTTATCGACGACGTGGTAAGAGAAATTTCAGCTATAACCCCAGGCCCTTATTTTCACATTGGTGGCGACGAAAGCCATGTTACAAAAAAGAAAGATTATATCTATTTTGTAGAGAAGGTCGAGAAAATCGTTCAAAAATATGGTAAGACCATGATCGGGTGGGATGAGATAGTAACCGCCGATGTTGATTCAAAGTCAATTGCACAATTTTGGTCAAGTAAAGAAAATGCCGATTTGGCGGTTGAAAAAGGAATGAAAATAATCATGTCTCCTGCCAAAAAAGCCTATTTAGATATGCAATATGACTCCCTATCAAAACACGGACTTCATTGGGCTGCTTTTATTCCTACAGACTCTGCATATATTTGGACACCAGAGCAGTACGAAGGCATACCGGTAGAAAACATTCTAGGTATCGAGGCCCCTTTATGGTCTGAAACCGTAAGTAATATTGATGAAGTAGAGTACCTGGCTTTTCCTCGGGCCATCGGTTATTCTGAACTAAGTTGGTCGACCCCTGAGAATCGTGATTGGGAAAGCTACAAGGTACGTTTGGCAAATCAAGCACCTTTCTTGGATAGAATGGATGTAAAATACTACCCATCACCACTTATCGAGTGGAAGAAAAGTAAATACACTTATAAAGAAATTAAAAAAGACTAAGGTATAATTCTTAAGACTAATGAAGGTAAAAGTCGGCTTGGTGCAAGAGAGTCCCGTATTTTTTGACAAGGATAAAACCTTGGATAAAACGGAAGCTTTAGTGCGCCAATACGCCAACGAGGGCTGCCAATTGTTAATGTTTCCGGAATCATTTATTCCGGGCTACCCAAGAGGTTTTGACTTCGGCACTAAAATCGGAAGACGTACGCAACAAGGTCGTGAACTGTATGCGAAATATTATGACAATAGTATTGATGTAGAAGGCCCAGAAATAAAACGCCTGGAAAAACTGGCAAAAACTAATACTGTTTATCTCGTAATTGGTATTACCGAAAAACAAAAGACCAACAATAGTCTCTATTGTTCGATGGTCTATATCTCGCCTACCGATGGGCTGCTGGGCGTACACAGAAAAATAAAACCTACAGGGTCTGAACGTCTTATTTGGGCAGAGGCCGATGGAGAATCTTTAGTCACCTACCAAACTAAAATAGGCAGGTTGGGCGGTCTTATTTGCTGGGAGAACTATATGCCCTTGGCCAGAATGGCCATGTATCAAAAAGGTGTGGAAATATATTTGGCTCCCACAGCGGATTCACGTGATGGGTGGACGGCGACACTGCGTCATATAGCCCTCGAAGGGCGTTGCTTTGTTTTGGGCTGCAACCAATATTTTACTAAAGATATGTACCCTGAAGAATATAAAAAACTTGTGGTTGATGCGTCTGAAGCACTATGCCGTGGTGGAAGTATTATCGTTAATCCATTGGGAGAAGTAATTGCGGGGCCTCTATTCGACAAAGCTGGACTACTTACCGCAGAACTGAATCTTAACGAGCTGACCGAAAGTAAGTTTGATTTTGATGTAATCGGTCATTATTCGCGAAACGATATATTCAAATATCAAGCTATAAACCAGCCTGATACGAGGGCTGAAAAGAACTGAAAACAATTGATCAAAAAAAGAAAAGCCCTCTACCGAGGGCTTTTCTTTTTACTCTTCTTCAGAAGCTCCTTCTTTTTTCTCAGAAAAATCGGTTATTCCGTTCTCGAGCAATATATTATACCATTGAATCACTTTCTTGATATCACTGGCATACACTCTATCTTCATCGTAGTTCGGTAGTATTTCAAAGAAATACTCTTCTAACTTAATCTTTTCTTCTTTATGCCCAATGGAAGTTTTGCCCCCTTTTTCCTTCACCTGTATCTTTAGAAAAACTTCACGAAGTGGTAGTTCTTCATCTAAAGTATAAATAGCAATTTCAGAAAGCACACTAACGTTACTGCGCATACTTACTGTAATGCGTTTCTTGTCTAATAAAGATTCGGCAACAAAACCGTTTCGTGTCTGTGTTACCAATTTATAAAGGCCTGGCTTGCCCCCAATAGATAAAACTTTGTCTAAACTCATATAGAAATTTCCGTTTTAGGAGCGCAAATATTATACTTTTCGGTGGATTACGATAAAAATTTAACGTCCTTTTTTCATGTTAGGAAAACGCATTCGATAATCGACGTTTATCTTTCCTTTAGAAATATTGTTCAGCCGCCCTTTAATCATTCGCTTCTTTAAAGGCGAAAGTTTATCGGTAAAGAGTATGCCCTCAATATGATCATATTCATGCTGAATTACCCTTGCCAAAAGTCCATTATAGGTCTCGGTATGCTCTTTGAAATTTTCGTCGAAATAAGTAATGGTCAATGTATCTTTACGTTTCACATCTTCCCTAACATCGGGTATACTAAGACATCCTTCGTTAAATGCCCATTCTTCACCCCTTTCTTCAGTAATATATGCATTAATAAAAGTCTTCTTAAAACCGTTCAATTGCTTTTGCTCCTCAGGCGAAAGCTCCTCATCATTGGCAAAAGGTGTAGTATCGACCAAAAATAAACGTACAGGCAAACCGATTTGGGGAGCAGCCAAACCGACTCCGCTGGCATTATACATAGTTTCCCACATATTGTCTAGCAAATCGTTAAGCTTTGGGTAATTTTCAGGTATTTCTTTAGCTACTTTACGAAGCACTGGGTCACCATATGCTACAATAGGTAAAATCATTTAATCTTGTTTAAATAGTCTTGTAAAATAATAGTGGCACTAATCTCGTCGACCAAGCCTTTATCTCTGCGCTTTTTTTTCTTCACCCCCCCTGCTATCATGCTCTGCATGGCCAATTTTGAAGTAAACCGCTCATCTTGCCGCTCTATGGGTATTTCGGGATGTAACTTCTGAAGCTTTTCGATAAAGGGAACGATTAGGGCTTCCGATTGTGAGGGAGTGTTGTTCATTTGCTTCGGCTCGCCAATGATGAACTTTTCAACATTCTCAGCAACTACGTAATCCTTCAGAAAATCGAACAATTTTGAAGTTGATACCGTCGTCAAACCAGAAGCGATCAATTGTAATTCATCGGTAACGGCAATTCCTGTTCTTTTCTGTCCAAAATCCAATGCCAACAACCTACCCACGCCAAAATTTTTGGCAAAAATAACTTTTAAAATGTTATAAGCGTAAAATTGAGGCTTGAAATCCTAAATGACCAATTATATTTGCATCGCCTTATGGCCTACAAAAGTAAATATTCAGTTGGGGCTAACTAGAAGAAATATTTCAGATTTTACATTAATCTGATAGCCGAAACAACTATAAACTTAAAATAAACGTGCACTATGACCGAATTAAGAAAGACCATCGAAAATGCTTGGGACAACAGAGAGCTTTTAAAAGAACAAGATACTCAATCTGCCATTCGTCAAGTTATCAACTTGTTAGACCTTGGTGAACTTCGCTGCGCAGAACCTACTGAGAATGGTTGGCAGATAAACGAATGGGTCAAGAAAGGAGTAGTACTTTATTTTCCCATTCAAAAAATGGAAACACTTGAAGCAGGTATTTTCGAATATCACGATAAAATTCCATTGAAAAAAGGATACAAAGAAAAAGGAATCAGAGTGGTACCGCACGCCGTGGCGAGACATGGAGCTTATATATCATCAGGAACTATTTTAATGCCAAGCTACGTAAACATTGGCGCATACGTCGATGAAGGTACCATGGTCGATACTTGGGCAACGGTTGGTAGTTGTGCGCAAATAGGCAAAAATGTACACCTCAGTGGTGGTGTTGGTATCGGAGGGGTATTAGAGCCTTTACAGGCATCTCCGGTTATCATCGAAGACAATGCGTTTATCGGTTCACGATGTATTGTTGTTGAAGGTGTAAAGGTAGAGAAAGAAGCAGTACTCGGTGCGAATGTGGTCCTTACCGCCTCAACGAAAATTATAGATGTTACAGGTGACAGCCCAGTTGAAATGAAAGGTAGGGTTCCTGCTCGCTCAGTTGTTATACCGGGTAGTTATACAAAAAAGTTTGCGGCAGGAGATTTTCAAGTGCCTTGCGCTTTGATCATCGGAACCAGAAAAGAGAGTACTAACAAGAAAACATCATTGAACGATGCCCTACGTGAATACGACGTTGCAGTCTAAAATGTAAGATTTTTTTGATTAAATATAATTTTTTTGTTTTTTAATTGTTATAGTTGAGTAGTATCTTATTTAAGTATGGAAACGCAACCTTTTCTAAACTTTTTAATCTACATATTAGAAGACCACCCAAACCTAAAGCTTAACGATGCCGAAAGAAAGACAAAAAGTATCAGCATTAATCATAACCCACAATGAAATTGGGTATATTGAGAAGTGTATTGAATCAGTAGAGTTTGCCGACGAAATTATTGTTGTAGATTCTTATAGTACCGATGGTACATTCGAATTTTTGAAGGCGCACCCTAAGGTGAAGGTCATTCAACATCCATTCTCGAACTTCACACTTCAAAAATCTTTTACGCTGAAACAAGCAACAAATGATTGGGTATTATTTTTAGATGCAGATGAAGTGGTATCTGAAAAATTGAAGGCTGAAATTACCGAAACGGTCAATAGTGGTACCGACATTTCAGCTTTTTGGTTTTACAGAAAGTTCATGTTTGCCAACAAACCATTAAACTTTAGTGGTTGGCAGACCGATAAAAATTATAGATTGTTCAGAAAAAGTAAGGCAAATTTTTCTGACAAAAAAATAGTACACGAAACCCTTGATGTTATTGGTAAGTCAAGTATTCTAAAAGAAAAACTGACCCATTACTGCTATAAAAGTTTTGAAGATTATAAGTCAAAAATGCTTAAATACGGCAGATTGAAGGCGAAAGAAGATTTTTATCGAGAAAATCGATATAACCTATTATCATTGGTATTTAAACCTCTATGGAAGTTTTTCAACCACTACATCATACGTTTGGGCATATTAGATGGTAAAAAGGGAGTGGTTATTTGTTACCTCAATGCTTTAGGTGACCTTGAAAGATATAGAGAATTGAAAAAACTAGAAAAAAAGAACGAGTTAGCCTACTATTTGGTTATGCCGTGATACGTCCAAACACTTTTATTCTGTTTGACCTCTTTTCTTATCACCTGATTTTTGGCAATCGCTTCGGGCGTTCTATAACCGCGTTCATGATCTAAATGGACACATACCGCACTGTAGCGTAATTGCTTTGATTTAACACCATAGTTAAATAGACGTTCACCAAATTCACGGTCTTCTCCCCCGTACTGCATTCGTTCATCAAAGCCGTTTATATTATATATATCTTTTTTCCAACCTGAAGAATTATGACCGTTCCAGCTCGCATTTGTTGGGGTAAATGTATTAAACAGGGTTGAGATAAAACCTCGGGCTGTAAGCTTGTTGTTCTTAAAAGTTTTTGGTATTCCTTTTTCCTTTAACCATTGAATATTAAAGCAGTTCTGCTTCTCAATGTCTTCCAAAGTAATTATGTTCGAAATGTTCATGGGTAGCATATAATATCCACCAGAAATAAAATAACCAGGTTCTTTATTAATATAATGCACCTGCACAAAATCTTCTCGAGGTATACAGTCACCGTCGGTCATGATAATATATTCTGTACTGCAAGCTTGAACACCTTTGTTCAGTATGCGACATTTTTGAAAGCCGTCATCTTCTTGCCATACATGCTTAATATCATACGATACCTTGTTACGATATTTTTCAATCAATGCTTTGGTTTCTTCCCCTGAACCATCATCAGCAACGATAAGTTCAAAATCTTTATAGGTTTGACAGTTGAAACCCCAAAGAACTTTCTCAAGCCAATCTGGTTTATTGTAAGTACTGACTATGACACTTACCGTGCTCATTAATGATTGATTTAATTTTAACTACTTTTGCAAATGTAGTTTTTTGCGTTCCATCTCCAATACTATTTCATCGAATTATATGAAGCGAACCTATGTAGGCTCCACTATTTATCACATTTATCTGTCGCTTTTGCACATACTGAAAGATGGGTCGAGCAATCAAAATAATAGGGGCGAAAACCTTCTTTTTCTTGTACAAAGCACTCCATTTATAGAGACCCTGATACCCAACCTAAAAGAGAATTTTTTCAGGGATGTGCATATAATTTCTGAGCGCAAGAAACACATCATAGACCTTGGTAAATTCAACTATTCTTTTCGTAGAAAATCTAAGTTACCTCCATATTTAGAGACAAGACATCCTGTTCTAAAAACAGAACATTCGTTCATCTCAAGCTCGAATATTTACTTATGTGACACCGATTCATCTAAAAGTTATTTTCTTTATGAATTCGGTCAAAAAGGTATAAATATGATTGAGGATGGTGCACGAACGTACAGTCAGCGCCATACGCCATTTGAACAATTTTATAAAAACTATCTCACAAAAACGCCAATCGGCGGAGGTTTTGACAAGCAAATCATTACAATTCATGCTCAGTTTCCGAACAGATTACCAAGACCATTGCAAAAAAAAGCAGTTGAGCTTAATATTAAAAAAGAGGTTTCTAAGTTAGATTTCAAAACAAAAGAAGAATTGTTCAATATTTTTTTACCGGATGATACATTCGTCTTGGCAAAAGAAAACAATGCTCTTATTTTAACTCAACCTATTTCAGAAGACAAGGTCATCAATAGTGAAGTAGAAAAAATAGAAATCTATAGAGATATTATCTCAAAAGTACCTCAAAACCTGAACATAGTTTTGAAAACCCACCCTAGAGAAATTACTAAATATAAAGACTATTTTGAAGATGTAACTATTTTACCTGCTCTTTTTCCTATCGAGATACTTGGTCTCAAAGAAGGGTTTTACTTCGAGCAAGGTTACACCTTGTTCTCTACAGCTCTTTCAAATCTTGAAATCGTAAATGAGCGTTTTTTCATGGGTAAAGATTATTTGGATAAATTTACGGTCAAAGCCACCCGAGACCTTATACAAAATATGATAATAGACAGCTAGAAAAAGAAAAAATGTCAAATAAATCAGTAGGATTCATTCCTCTTAGAAAAAACTCAAAAGGTATTCCGGGTAAGAACAAGAAAAAGTTGCTAGGCAGACCTCTTTTCACCTGGGTACTCACAGAAGCTATATTTTCAAAACTCGATGAAGTTTTCGTCTTTACCGACGATAATGATATAATTGATTATATAGCCCAAAATTTTGCATGGTCAAAAAAAGTAAAGACTTTAAAACGTTCACAACAAAATGCATCGGACACTTCTACGACCGAATCTGCCATATTAGAATTCTGTGAACTTATCGACACAGATTTTGATATTTTTTGTCTTCTGCAGGCCACTTCACCTCTTACAAAAAGGAAAGATATAGATGCCGCCTTAGACAAACTGGAAAATGAAAAACTTGATGCCGTTTTGAGTGTTGTAAATACTCATCGATTTATCTGGTCGAAAGATGGTAAACCTTTAAATTACGATTTTGAAAATCGTCCAAGAAGACAAGATTTCGAAGGTCTATTAATAGAAAACGGAGCAGTTTATTGTACTACCAAAAAAGCATTACTTGCGTCTAAAAACCGATTAAGTGGTGATATTGGTGTTGTAGAGATGAATGAAGATACATTGGTCGAAATAGACTCTGAAACTGACTGGTTGGTAATCGAACAACTACTGATCTCAAAATCAAAATCAAACAAGAGTAACAAGAGAATAGATCATTTGGTGCTCGATGTTGATGGGGTATTTACTGATGGTCGGGTCACTTTCAATAGTGAGGGCGAGTTTTCTAAAGTTTTTGATATGCGAGACGGTATGGGTCTAGAAATATTAAGACAGCATGGGGTAAATATAATCGTTATGACATCTGAAAACTCGACCGTGGTGGCTCAACGCATGAAGAAATTAAAAATAGAAGATATTTTTCTTGGTATTAAAGACAAATACTCCCTCATCGAAAAGTTATGTGCCGAAAGAAAAATAACCCCACAAGAAATCGCATACATTGGTGACGATATCAACGATTTGAGCAATATGCTAAGAGCAGGTTGGTCTTTGTGCCCAGCCAATGCTACAAAACCGATTAAGTTTCATGCGGATATAGTACTGAAAAATAATTCCGCAGAGGGTGCCATTAGAGAGGCATCCGAATTTATTATCAACTACAATCTAAGATTTAATGACTTATAAAGAACCCTACGTTATTGCAGAAATTGGTTGCAACCATAAAGGTGATATGCAGACTGCAAAGGAACTTATCAATATGGCCAAAATTTTCGGCAATGCGAATGCTGTTAAATTTCAAAAGCGCAACAATAAAGAATTGCTGACTGAGGAGCAATATAAGGCCCCTCACCCCAACCCTATTAATTCATATGGGAGCACCTATGGTGCACATCGAGAATTTTTAGAGTTTGATGTAGCCCAACACCAAGAATTGAAAAACTATTGTGAAGAAGTAGGCATAACCTACTCTACTTCGGTTTGGGAAACAACCTCTGCAAAAGAAATAGCTGGCTTAAACCCAGATTTCATTAAAATTCCCTCAGCTTGTAATAATAATTATGACATGTTAGGTTGGCTCTGTGATTTTTATCAAGGTGAGATTCATATTTCTACAGGTATGACCACAAAAGATGAAATCGAAAACATTGTGCGTTTTTTTGGTGAAAGGGGTAGAAGCAAAGACTTGGTTGTGTACAACTGTACCTCTGGCTACCCCGTACCATTTAATGATGTTTGTCTCTTAGACATTTTAAAACTGCAAGAGAAATATGGTGAAAAAGTAAAGAGTATTGGTTTCTCGGGCCATCACTTGGGTATTGCTGTTGATGTGGCAGCATACACTTTGGGCGCCCATGTCATAGAACGACATTTTACATTAGACCGAACATGGAAAGGTACAGATCATGCTGCATCTTTAGAACCTATGGGTTTGAGAAAACTCTGTCGTGATCTTAAAGCAACTCATGAAGCACTCACTTACAAACAGAAAGATATTTTAGATATTGAGCGTGTGCAGCGAGAAAAATTGAAATATCAAAAATAATGGCTGTCGATTTCAAGAATGATTTGAACAACTGCATTAAGGTGCTTCAAAACGGCGGACTCATACTTTACCCGACCGATACGGTCTGGGGCATTGGCTGTGACGCCACCAATGAAGAAGCGGTAAAAAAAGTATATCATCTAAAAAATAGAATAGATAGCAAAGCCCTAATATGTTTGGTAGCTAACGATGCTATGCTCGAAAAGCATGTAGATAAAGTTCCTGAGCTTGCCTATGATCTGATTGACCTTTCTACAAAACCTACGACAATTATATATGAGTCTCCCAAAGGGGTTGCCAAGAATTTAGTTGCTGCCGATAATACCTTAGCTATTAGAGTGGCATCTGACAAATTTTGCCAGTACCTTATCAATAAATTCAAAAGACCTATCGTTTCCACTTCTGCAAACCTTTCGGGCTCACCAACACCTAAAAGTTTTTCTGAAATTTCCAATGAGGTTTTAAAAGGTGTTGACTATGTGGTAAATTTGCAGCCCGAACATGAAAATGCGGTACCATCGGCAATCATAAAATTGGGCAATGATGGAACTGTAAAAATTATTCGTAAGTAAAAAAATCAGTTCAAAAGACTAATTAGGGTCTTAATTACGCCTCTGACTAAAGAAAAAACCACATTTTGTGAATCATAAAGAAGCTTTAGAAAACCCTATTTTTAAAATTATTTCTGCAGCCGCCGAAGAATTGGGTGTGTCGTGCTATGTAATCGGTGGCTTTGTGAGAGACCATCTCTTAAAACGTGGAACCTCAAAAGACATTGATGTTGTTGCCGTGGGCAGCGGAATTGAATTGGCTCAAAAAGTAGCTTCATTATTGGATACTAAACCCCAGGTTTCGGTCTTCAAAAACTTTGGTACTGCTATGCTGAAACATAAGGGTATCGAACTTGAGTTTGTTGGTGCACGAAAGGAGAGTTATCATAGAGATAGTAGAAAACCCATTGTAGAAAATGGTAGCTTACAAGATGATCAGAATCGACGTGATTTTACAATTAATGCCCTTGCCCTATCTTTGAACAAAACAAGTTTTGGAACTCTTTTAGACCCTTTCAACGGTATTGATGATTTAGAAAATAAAATCATTAGAACTCCACTCGAACCGGGAATTACCTATTCAGATGATCCGCTCAGAATGATGCGTGCCGTTCGCTTTGCCACCCAATTAGACTTTACTATCGAATTAAAATCGCTGCAAGCGATAACGGCCCACAAAGACCGAATTAAAATCATATCAAAAGAGCGTATTGTTGATGAGCTACACAAAATTATGGTCAGTGCTAAACCTTCAAAAGGTTTAGCACTTTTACATAAAACCGAGCTTCTCTCCTATATTTTACCAGAGCTTACCGCCCTTCAGGGTATCGAAGAAATTGAAGGTCAACGACATAAAGACAATTTTTGGCATACGCTAGAGGTGGTCGATAATATTTCATCAGAAACAGATAACTTATGGCTACGCTGGGCCGCCTTGCTACATGATATTGGCAAAGCTCCTACAAAAAAATTTCACAAGCGAATCGGGTGGACTTTTCACGGTCACGAATTTGTAGGGTCAAAAATGGTCTATAAATTATTTAAGCGCCTTAGAATGCCGCTGAACGAGAAGATGAAATATGTTCAGAAAATGGTCTTAATGAGTTCAAGACCACAGGTACTTTCCGAAGATTTTGTTACAGATTCCGCAGTTCGCCGTTTAGTATATGAAGCGGGTGACCACGTCGACGACTTAATGACTCTTTGTGAGGCGGATATTACCACCAAAAATTCTAAGAAACAGAAAAAATATAAGAGTAACTTCTTGTTGGTACGTCAAAAAATAAAAGAAGTAGAGGAACGTGACCATATTAGAAATTTTCAACCTCCTGTAAGTGGTGAGGAAATTATGAAAACTTTCAACCTGAAACCCTCACGTGAAATAGGCATCATCAAAGACGCCATTAAAGAGGCTATTCTTGAGGGTGAGATTCCCAATGATTACAATGCTGCCAAAAATTTCATGTTAGATAAAGCAAAGGAGTTAGGCCTCATCCCCTAAGTTTAAGTATAACAAAGTACTTATAAAATTCTTACATAGCTCAGATAAAAAAGAGTAACTGAAGTTTTTTTTTGTTAGGTAAGGTAAAGTGGGCGAGTTGTCTTTCAACAGGTAATAAATTATCGAAAACTTTATAGGAGTCTAATTTAGAGACACCTGAAAACCCCTATATTAACTAGACCTAATCGACAAACCACATCTTTCATTAGTTTTACATCAGCTTTTACTTTTCTTCTCAACAAAAGTTCGATTCGAAAAACACCAATATCTATTTTTGATTTATCACCATATCAGGTAATCAATTCTTACTTTTTTTGTAATATTATAAAACAATTTTTTCCCTATGAGAAATAGCTTTAAAAGTAATATGGTCTTAAAATATGCTTTTAAATTCAGGAGATATACCTCTAAATTTTACCGTACCATTTATACTGAACTTAGAAAACACAGTACTTTGAAACACAGTTTAGAAATTTCAAACCCTAAACAAAATCTAACTTTATCTTTGTTGATTGGCTTCTTCTTCTTTATTCAAGGTTTGCAGGCTCAAAACTTTGAAGATATAGCGATAACAGGGGTTATAAGTGGTAATAATACTGATAATGCTTTGTTTAGTGCTACTTCTCCAACTATACCTTCTTTAACATTTGTGAGGGCTCAAAGACTTTCAGGCAATCAAGCAGGCTTTTTTACTCAAAGTGGTGATAATATTGTTTATCGTCATACTAATGATGGTATAGGTCCCCAAAATATACCTGACAACTTCAGTCTAATCCGGTTGAGTTTTTTAGAGGCCGATGGTACGACATTAATACCTGTAAATGATTTTCGATTTGTTATCAATGATATTGATGGCCCCGATAATGAAGGTTTGGCAACAAATTGCGAATCTGGAGTAAGATTTACCGCCACAGAAGTAACTACCAATTTAATAGTGGATGACACGCCACCCGATTTAAGTGCAATAGGTACTGTACAAGAAAGTAATGGCCCTGAAAGCAATGTCATGTTCGAATACAATGATGTTAATTTTGTTGAATATATTAATTACGCAGATGACGGTTTTCTGAAAGTATTTGATTTGAACCAAAACGACTTTGCAATTACCACACCAGGGTTTTCGGTGTGCAGCAAAGATTCAGATGGTGACGGTATCGGTGATGATGTTGATATCGACGACGACGACGACGGCATACTTGATGTAGTAGAATCGAATGGTAACGACCCAAATGGTGATGCCGATGGCGACGGTCTACCCAATTATTTAGATACACAAGACAATAGTGGTGATGGAATACCACAATACGATTCCAATGCCGATGGATCTACAACCGATTATACCGATATAAATTCTGACGGAGTACCTGATATTTATGAAGCCAGTCAAGATGATGATGATCTGCCCAATCATTTAGATTTAGATTCTGATGGAGATGGCATACCTGACAATATCGAAGCTCAGAATGCCACTGGTTATATCGCTCCTTTTGGAATGGATTCCGATCTTGACGGATTGGATGACGCCTATGAGTTCTCTGGTGGCATAAACCCAATCAATACCGATGGTTTACAGGCCAATGCAGATTCTGTTCCTGATTTTATAGATTTAGATAGTGATAACGACGGGGTACCCGACACAGTTGAAGCCTATGATACTGATGGTGATAATGTAGCCGATACGATACCCGCGAACTCAGACACCGATAAAGATGGTATTGATGATAATTTCGATTTGAATGCTAATGGATATACCGATCGGCCCGACGCGGCAACTAATAACGGTCAAACCGCTAGTTCTTTTCCAGATGATGATAATCCAGGCGGCAATCGTGATTGGAGAGATGCTAGAGATACCGATAATGATGGTATTCAAGACCATGAAGACCCAGACGATGATAACGATGGTATTCTTGATTTAGCCGAGCACAACGGCAACGACCCTTTTGGAGATGAAGATGGTGATGGAACTCAAAATTATATCGATAACAAGCAAGATTTTGGTAGTATGGGAGACGGCTCTATTACCGATTATACCGACTCTAACAATGATGGTATTCCTGATGCATATGATTTCGATGATGACGGAATTCCGAATCATTTAGATCTTGATAGTGATAATGATGGTATTCCAGACAACATTGAAGCCCAATCGACATCGGGCTATATTGCACCCAATAACGATGCTGCCTCAAATGGTGGTGTTGATTCCGCTTACAGCGGAGGACTCACTGCAGTAAATACCGACAATGCTGATAATCCTGATTATTTAGACTTGGATTCGGATAATGATGGTGAAACCGACACTACGGAAGCTGGACTATCATTAAATGGAGTTGTAGGTATAAACGGTTTAGATAGTAATAGTGAAACTGTTGATGATTTTTCAGATATAAACGGAAATTTTGACAATACTCAAGAAGATAACTTTCCAGATGCTGATTCAGATGTAGGCGCTGGCGGTGATGTTGATTATAGAGATTTAACCGTGCCGACCATTAATAACCTTTCTACTAATGACAATACCCCAAGTTTAACCGGAACCCATGATTCCGATGCCGTACTTACAGTTATGGTAAATGGTACAAGTTATACCGAAGGGGATGGAAATCTGACCGATAACGGTGATGGAACTTGGGTTCTCAATGTACCGGCTACACTTGGTGAAGGAACTTACGATATTACTGCTTCCTCCAATTTAGGGCCTCTAAACAAGACTGATACCACTACTAATGAACTAGTTATAGATACGACTGCCCCGCTTATCGCAATAGATACGATTGCGGGCGACGACATCATCAACGCACTTGAGGACGATAGTCCCGTTGCCATATCGGGAACCACCGATGCCGAGGACGGACAGATAGTTTCCGTGGTGCTCAACGGTAACACCTATACCGCCACGGTGGCAAGCGGCACCTGGAGCCTTGACGTTCCCCCCGCCGATGCACAGGCACTGGACGACAACGAGACCGTCACCGCGGATGTCAGCGATGCCAGCGGCAACCCCGCCGTACAGGCGACTAGGGATATCGAACATGACGACGTACCTCCTGCCCTGACCATCGATACGATAGCGGGCGACGATATCATCAACGCACTTGAGGACGACAGTCCCGTCACCATATCGGGTACCACCGATGCCGAGGACGGACAGATAGTTTCCGTAGTGCTCAACGGCAACACCTATACCGCCACAGTGGCCACAGGTGCGTGGAGCCTGAACGTTCCGCCGGCCGATGCACAGGCACTGGACGACAACGAGACCGTGACCGCCGATGTCAGCGATGCCAGCGGCAACCCCGCCGTACAGGCGACAAGAAATATCGAACATGACGACGTACCTCCTGCCCTGACCATCGATACGATTGCGGGCGACGATATCATCAACGCACTTGAGGACGACAGCCCCGTTGCCATATCGGGAACCACCGATGCCGAGGACGGACAGATAGTTTCCGTGGTGCTCAACGGCAACACCTATACCGCCACGGTGGCCACAGGCGCGTGGAGCCTGAACGTTCCGCCCGCAGATGCACAGGCACTGGACGACAACGAGACCGTGACCGCCGATGTCAGCGATACCAGCGGCAACCCCGCCGTACAGGCGACTAGGGATATCGAACATGACACGACTCCTCCAATAATCGTAATAGATACACCTATAGAAAATGATGGCTTGATTAATGCCGATGAAGATGGAGATGTAACTATAAGCGGTACGACCGATGCCGAGGACGGACAAGTAGTTACCGTAACCCTATCCGATGGCACAAATAGTATTATCACTACGGCAACGGTAATGGGTAATACATGGACCGCCTCCGATGCTGATATCTCGACCTTGACCAACGGACCCATCACAGTGGATGCTGATGTATCGGACACAGCCGGAAACCCGGCCAATGACCAACAGACCGTAATCTTAGACAATGCTGCGCCAAATGCACCCCAAATTGTAGATTTATCAGATGATTCAGCAGATGATACAGATAACATTACAGCTGACAATACATTAATATTCACCGGAACTGCGGAACCGGACAGTGAGGTGGAGCTTTTCCTTAACGGAACAAGTATAGGTACTATTACTACGGACAATCTGGGTAATTGGAGTTTTGACCATACGAGTACAGTTTTACCTGATGGAGACTATACACTAACGGCAATAACAACAGACGCTGCAGGTAATATCTCACCAACATCCGCAGACTTTGACTTTACCGTTGATACCGAAGAACCAACAGTAGATAGTTTTTCAACGGATGATATTACACCGATTCTAACGGGTCAAAGTGCTCCGAACACCATAGTGAATATCGAAATTGATATCGATGCCGATGGAACGCCAGACGCCACATATGTTGCAACATCAGATGCTTCCGGAAATTGGAATTTAGATATCGAAACGGCTACCCCTGAATCAGGAAGCTTACCAACATTCTCAGACGGTTCTGTACTTGATGTTACCGTCATTGATGTTGCTGGAAATTCAGGTACTGGTACCATAGACATTTCAGTAGACAGCGACAACGATGGCCTGACCGACAATGAAGAAACTGCCTTGGGCACAGACCCCAATAATTCTGATACCGATGGCGATGGAAGAAGTGATGGCCAAGAGGCCAATATTGACAATACCGACCCATTAGATGATTGTAGTTCCATAGATGGCACCCCTCTCACTACAAGCGATTGTGATAGCGACGGACTTACAAATCAAGAAGAAGCTGATTTAGGAACCGATCCTAACAATGCTGATTCCGATGATGATGGATTAAATGATGGAGAGGAAGTAGGTATCGGTACCGATCCCAATAACCCTGACAGTGATGGAGATAATATTACCGATGGTCAAGAAGTGCTGGATGCCACGGATCCGTTGGACGACTGCGATTCTGTCGATGGTACTCCATTAAGCGATAGTGACTGTGATGCCGATGGATTGACCTACAGTGAAGAATTGGCCTTAGGTACTGATCCTGACAATGCCGATACCGATGGGGATCGTATTTCCGATAGCCAAGAGATATCGGATAACACCAACCCGTTAGACGGGTGTAACTCAAAAGGGGGCACACCTCCCGACGGTTTACCCTGCGATATTGAAATTGAGACCGATTTGGTTAGTCCAGAAATCAATGATGGTATCTTTCAAATTACCAATATCGAATCTTTCCCGAACAATACGGTTCGTATATATAACCGATGGGGAGTGTTGGTCTTCGATACAAATGGCTATGACAATGGCAACAATTCATTCAGAGGGCTTTCAACAGGCCGAGCAACAATTAATGTGAATGAAGAGCTTCCTGTCGGGGTGTATTTCTATACTATAGACTACATGATCGACGGAGATGCCAAAGTTAAAAATGGATACCTTTACATTAACAGATAAAAACGAACCCTACTTATATACCCAATAAATATATCATGAAAAAATTCCTATTAACCTTTCTTCTAGTTGCTTCATTCTCGGGCGTAGTGGCACAGCAAGATGCTCAGTACACACAGTACATGTATAACACCATGGCCGTTAATCCCGCTTATGCTGGCTCTAGGGGAGTATTTAGCATCGCAGGCTTACATCGATCTCAATGGATCGGATTGGATGGAGCCCCCAAGACCCAGACCTTAAATTTTCATACACCCGTCTCCGAACGGGTAGGAATCGGATTGTCTATAGTTAACGATGAAATAGGTAACGGAACCAATCAAGAAACCTATTTTGATGGAGTTTTCTCATACACCATACCCCTATCAAGAACCGCCAAACTATCTTTTGGAGTAAAGGCCAGTGCTCATCTTTTGAATGTTGATTTTAATAAATTGGCGAACTATAATAACGAGGCATCTTCAATCGGCTTAAGCAATATAGACCGAAAGTTTTCACCAAATTTCGGAGCAGGAGTCTATTACCATACCGATGATTTTTACCTTGGCCTCTCGGTTCCCAATTTTTTGAAAACTAGACATTTCGACGATTCTTCATCGAGCACCTCATTTTTAGCCGAAGAACGCATGAATTTTTACTTGATTACAGGTTATGTTTTCGATATCCACCCGAGGTGGAAATTCAAACCAGCAGCCCTTTTAAAAGCAGTTAGTGGTGCGCCGTTACAAGCCGATATTTCCGCAAACTTTCTATACAACGATAAGTTTACCCTAGGTGCCGCTTACAGATGGGACGCAGCGGTAAGCGCCCTCTTTGGGTTTCAATTGAGTGACCAGTTCATGGTAGGTTTGGCCTATGACCGTGAAGTAACCGAATTGGGAGGTACTAGATTTAACGATGGATCTTTCGAAATTATGTTGCGATATGAATTCTTGACTCGATATAAGCGAGTGCTTACACCTAGGTTTTTCTAAAAAAATGTCATGATAAAAAAAACAACAATACTTCTCGGCATAACCTTAATTACCTCTTTGACAGCATACTCTCAGTCCAAAAAAGTAGAAAAGGCTGAAAGCGAATTTGATAAATACGCATATCAAAGTGCTATTGAAAGCTATGAAGACCTAGTGGCCGATGGTTTTAATGATGAGGAAATCTTTAAAAACTTAGGTAATGCAAATTACTTGAACGCACAATATGAAGAAGCTTCATCATGGTACAGCAAACTCTTCATGATAGAAAATGCCGAAATAGAAACAGAATACATGTATCGATATGCTCAATCTTTAAAGTCAACCGGGGAGTATACCGCTGCAGATACGTGGATGAAAAAATTTGACTCGGCCCAAGGAGATGATGTGCGGGCTAAAAAATTTGCGAACCAACAAGACTACTTAAATAAAATCGAAAACTTATCAGGGCGGTATGATATACAGAATATATCTATTAACTCTCCCGAATCTGATTTCGCCCCTTCCCTATTCGGAAAAAATCTTGTTTTTTCTACGGCAAGGGATACGGGTACAACTTCTAGAAATATTCATGAGTGGACAAATCGTTCTTTCCTTAATCTGTATAGAGCTGGTATAAATGACAATGGCACTTTTTCATCGGCTTCAAAACTACCAAAGACGATGAATAAGAAAACTCATGAATCGTCAACCAGCTTTACCAAAGATGGCTCCGTTGTCTATTTCACAAGAAATAATTCTCAGAATGGTAAATTCGCTAGAGATGAAAAAGGGGTCAGTCGATTAAAAATTTATCGTGCCGATATTGACGGAGAGGAATGGACAAATATTCAAGAACTTCCATTTAATAGCGACTCCTATTCTACAGCCCACCCTTCTTTGAGCGCTGATGAAACCAAACTTTATTTTGCGTCTGACATGGAGGGCAGCATCGGAGCATCGGATATTTTCGTTGTAGACATTAATGGTGATGGCACCTATGGTTCACCTAAAAATATGGGAGATATAATTAATACGGAGGCTAGAGAAACCTTCCCCTTTATATCACAGAATAATGTGCTCTATTTTGCTTCCGACGGACATCCTGGTTTAGGAGGTCTCGATATTTTTGCAGTTCAAGTAGAGAACGATGAAACATCCGAAGTACTGAATATTGGTAAACCTGTGAACAGCGAACAAGATGATTTCTCCTTTATTATTAATGAAAATTCAGGTATTGGTTTTTTCGCATCGAACCGCGCAGGTGGTCAAGGTGGTGATGATATCTACTCCCTGCAAGAAAATGTTCCTCTTGATTTTAGTTGCAGCACCGTTGTAAGTGGCACAATTAAAGGAGAAGATGGTTTTAATGCACTAAGTGATGCAAGGGTTTCCATTATGAATAGCAAAAATGAAGTCGTTGCTACAACCACTTCTGATGAAAATGGTAATTTTACATTAGATGGAAATTGCGAAGATGGAGAATACAAACTAATTGCCTCAAAATCAGATTACGACGATGTAGAAAAAATGTTCGCTACGGTAAATTCTGGCGATATAAACGATATAAAGATTGTACTCAAAAAATCCATAAAACAAGCTCCGAAGGGCACCAATTTGATTGTTTTCTTAAATTTAAGACCTATCTATTTTGATTTGGACAAAGATATTATCAGACCCGATGCCTCTGATACTATGCAGAAGGTGATAGATTATATGAAGCAATTTGCAACTGTAAAAGTTCAGGTACAGTCACATACTGATTCTAAAGCTAGCACCGCCTACAATAAAAACCTATCGGAAAGGCGAGCTAAGAATACGGTTACCTATCTTGTCGCGAACGGAATTGAAGAATCGCGCATTACAGGAAAAGGATTTGGAGAATCGCAACTAACTAACGATTGTAAATCGAGAGAATCATGCCCTGATGAAAGACATCAAGAAAATCGAAGATCCGAGTTTATTGTCATCGAGTAAAGAACAGAGAAACCGCCTAAAGGCGGTTTTTTTGTTTCCCTACATGGCCTAATAAACTTTCATTTAGTCCATATTATGCTATCTCAAAATTTAACCAATCTACATCTTATTAGGCATATACATCGACTTTTAAGACCTATACAACATATACTTTGCTATACTGTACACGCCCGCTAAATTTACATTACAACGTTGTAAGTATCTATCTGACCTAACCGTTTTATAGAAGGCTTTTAAAAATACATTCCCTATTGGCGAATTGTTTTAGAATTTTTATCGGGGCATTACTGCTTCTGCTAGGCCATTTTGGTTTGGCCCAACAAACTACCCACTGGACCTCTGTTTCGCCATCGGTATGGCAATCCATTACCGACGATGGACTAGTACGGGTAGAATGTAGGGTAACCAGTGGTGTATCAATACTTGGCAACGAGACCATGGGCTGTACCGACGCCTCTACCTATAGCAACCCAGCAGTGTTTGGAAGTCCGTCATTAGAAATCGAAGCCAGTTCGACCACCGACGGCACCCTAGAATTTGTATTCTTTGACGCCGTTACCGGTAATCCCGTACATATCGTAAACCCCGTTCTACATGCCGATAAAGTAGGCACTTTTGAACTGCTCACCATTATACCCCTCTTTGGCGATGCGGCCACGGCCAATTTCAATTTGACCAATGGCACTTGGACAGAGTTAAGCTCTAACGGACCAATTTTTCAATCCACATTAAATCAATTTAATATTGATGATGAAACTTTATTAATTGGAGGTGGTGGAGAATGTGGCAATGGTACCAATACCGGCTCAGGAGGCGGTAGCATGCAACTCAACAATATACTGCAGTCGATAAATATGGATGTAGAGCTAACAGGCGGCTTACTCGGTCTAGCTACGGCTTCAGATGATGTTGAATTCGTTCTTACCAACCTTATTATTGCCGACCCAAAGATTGAGGTGACCAAAACAGCTGTCGAAAACTTCACTGACCCAGTGAGTGTGGGCAATACCATTGATTACGTTATTGAAATCAGTAACACTGGAAATGTAACTATCGATAATATCGCACTATCGGATACCTTCACTGATGCCAACACCAATAATCTATCTCTTACAAGTGACCCCGCATTCTCAAACTCATCATTAGGTTCATCCGAGGGAACACTTTTACTAGGGGAAACAGCAACATATCTCGCAAATTTTGCTTTGAACAGTACTGCTGTGGAGGCCGGGGGAGTTATAAATCAAGTGCAAGCCCTCGGAGACAGTCCGTTTGGTGTTGATGATGTCTTTGACCTATCTGACGATGGCGTCGATACGGATGGAAATATAGAAAATGATCCAACAGAGAGTTTTTTTCCTGTTACCAATGATGACTCTGCCGATGTATGCGAAGTAGGCTCAGTTGATATCTATGTATTAGGTAATGATAACTTCGGAGGTAATGGGCCAGATTCAGGAACTATTTTCGTGGTTACTAATGCAAGTTCAGGTACGGCGACCATAAATGATAATGGTACACCCAATACTCCTACCGATGATTATATTACCTATGCTTCGGCTGCTGGTTTTACAGGCTCCGATAGTTTTACTTATGGAATAAGAGATACCAAGGGATATACCCAACATGCAACAGTAGTTATAACCGAACAACCGAATTCGGATGCAGGTACCGATGGAACGCTCACCATCTGTGAGGGGGAAACAGTGACCGAAGCACAACTGTTCGCGCAACTCGGGGGCACTCCCGATCCGGGCGGAACATGGTCCCCGGCGATGGCAGGGGCGGGAACCTATACCTATACCGTAGCGGCAACAACGCCGTGTACGGTAGACGACACGTCCGAGGTCATAGTCACCCAACAGGATCTGCCCGATGCAGGTACCGATGGGACATTGACCATTTGTGAAGGCCAGACCGTGACCGAAGCACAGCTGTTCGCTCAACTCGGGGGAACTCCCGATACGGGCGGAACATGGTCCCCGACAATGTCAGGTGCGGGAACCTATACCTATACCGTAGCGGCAACGGCACCTTGTACGGTCGAAGACACGTCCGAGGTAACGGTCACCCGACAGGACCTGCCCGATGCAGGTACCGATGGAACGCTCACAATCTGTGAGGGCGAGACCGTGACCGAAGCACAGCTGTTCGCTCAACTCGGGGGCACTCCCGATCCCGGTGGAACATGGTCCCCGGCGATGGCAGGGGCGGGAACCTATACCTACACCGTAACTGTATCATCACCGTGTACGGTAGACGACACGTCCGAGGTAACGGTCACCCGACAGGACCTGCCCGATGCCGGTACCGATGGGACATTGATTATCTGTGAGGGCCAGACCGTGACCGAAGCACAACTTTTCAGTCAACTTGGGGGCACTCCCGATTCCGGAGGAACATGGTCCCCGGCAATGGCGGGCGCGGGAACCTATACCTATACCGTAACTGCATCATCACCATGTATGGTAGACGACACGTCCGAGGTCATAGTCACCCGACAGGACCTGCCCGATGCCGGTACCGATGGGACATTGATTATCTGTGAGGGCCAGACCGTGACCGAAGCACAACTTTTCAGTCAACTCGGGGGCACTCCCGATCCCGGTGGAACATGGTCCCCGGCAATGGCAGGCGCGGGAACCTATACCTACACCGTAGCGGCAACGGCACCGTGTACGGTCGACGACACATCCGAGGTCATAGTTACCCGACAGGACCTGCCCGATGCAGGTACCGATGGGACGCTCACAATCTGTGAAGGCCAAACCATAACCGAAGCACAACTTTTTAGTCAACTTGGGGGCACTCCCGATTCCGGTGGAACATGGTCCCCGGCAATGGCGGGCGCGGGAACCTATACCTATACCGTAACGGCAACGGCACCTTGTACCGTAGACGACACGTCCGAGGTCATAGTTACCCGACAGGACCTGCCCGATGCAGGTACCGATGGGACCTTGATTATTTGTGAGGGGGAAACGGTGACCGAAGCACAACTTTTCAGTCAACTCGGGGGAACTCCCGATCCGGGCGGAACGTGGTCCCCGGCGATGGCGGGCGCCGGAACCTATACCTATACCGTAGCGGCAACGGCACCTTGTACGGTCGACGATACATCCGAGGTCATAGTTACCCGACAGGATTTGCCCGATGCCGGTACCGATGGGACATTGATTATCTGTGAGGGGGAAACAGTGACCGAAGCACAACTGTTCGCGCAACTCGGGGGCTCTCCCGATACGGGCGGAACATGGTCACCGGCGATGGCAGGGGCGGGAACCTATACCTATACCGTAACGGCAACATCGCCATGTACCGTTGACGACACGTCCGAGGTCATAGTCACCCGACAGGACCTGCCCGATGCAGGTACCGATGGGACATTGACCATCTGTGAAGGCCAAACAGTCAACGAAGCACAACTGTTCGCGCAACTCGGGGGCACTCCCGATACGGGCGGAACATGGTCCCCGGCAATGTCAGGTGCGGGAACCTATACCTATACCGTAACGGCAACGGCACCATGTACCGTTGACGACACGTCCGAGGTCATAGTCACCCGACAGGACCTGCCCGATGCAGGTACCGATGGGACATTGATTATCTGTGAAGGCGAGACCGTGACCGAAGCACAGCTTTTCAGTCAACTCGGGGGAACTCCGGATTCCGGTGGAACATGGTCCCCGGCAATGGCAGGTGCCGGAACCTATACCTATACCGTAACTGCATCATCACCATGTACGGTAGACGACACGTCCGAGGTCATAGTCACTCGACAGGACCTGCCCGATGCAGGTACCGATGGGACATTGACCATTTGTGAAGGCCAAACAGTCACCGAAGCACAGCTTTTCAGTCAACTCGGGGGAACTCCCGATACGGGCGGAACATGGTCCCCGACAATGGCAGGGGCGGGAACCTATACCTATACCGTAACGGCATCGGCACCTTGTACCGTAGACGACACGTCCGAGGTCATAGTCACCCGACAGGACCTGCCCGATGCAGGTACCGATGGAACGCTCACAATCTGTGAGGGCGAGACCGTGACCGAAGCACAGCTTTTCAGTCAACTCGGGGGAACTCCCGATACGGGCGGAACATGGTCCCCGGCAATGGCAGGCGCGGGAACCTATACCTATACTATTATAAGTAGTTCTTGTGAAGACGTATTTGCCACCGTGACGGTTACAGAAGAGATCCAACCCAATGCTGGAATGGATGCAACTATAACGATTTGCCCAAATTCTACAGTAACCGAAACACAACTTTTTTCTCTCTTGAATACCAATGACACTCGTGGCATTTGGAGCCCAAACCCTGATGGGGCGGGTGCCGGAATTTATTCATATAGTGTTGCCGGTAATATCTGTAACGGTCCTGATGTGGCAAGGGTTACCGTACTTATATCAAACTTAGATTCTGATGGTGACACTATTCTAGACTGCAATGAAAATGTGGATAGAACGGATCCTTTTAATGATTGTGAGTCGGTTGATGGCAAGCCAATAGCCACGAGCGACTGTGATGAAGATGAACTTACAGAAGAAGAGGAGAACTTATTGGGTACAGACCCTAGGAATCCAGATACCGATGGCGATGGAGTAATTGATGGGTATGAAATTAATGATATTACCGACCCCTTAGACCCTTGTGATTTTCTGTTGGTGAGTCAGACTTTAGAGCCCACGGATGAATGGAAGATGATGGATTGTGATATGGATGGCTTGACCAATGAACAGGAAATCGAAAGGAAAACCGACTTGACCAATCCCGATACTGATGGCGATACCATCAACGACGGACAGGAAGTTAACGATAACACCGACCCGCTTGACGCTTGTGATTCTATTGGTGGAACCGCTCCATCCAATATTTCATGCGAGTTGTTCGTTGAACTAGACCTAGTCAAACCAGGAGATATTCTCAATGGCTCGTTCGAAATCATTAACATAGACCGGTTCCCGGATAATACTGTCGAAATATATAATCGTTGGGGTATTCTAGTGTGGGAGACGACCGGTTACGACAACGAAAACAATGCCTTTGATGGCCTATCGAAAGGCAGAATTACCATTATGGAAAATCAAAAATTACCCTCAGGTGTTTATTTCTATGAGATAAAATATGTATCGGACGGGATGGATAAAGTCAAAAGTGGATACCTATACGTGATGCGCTAAATAAAGCAAAAATGAACAAAACAATTTTTTCGACCTTATTTCTGCTTATGACCATATCATTTGGTTTTGGTCAACAAGACGCGCAATTCACACAATACATGTACAATACACTGACTGTGAACCCTGCCTATGCAGGCTCACGAGAAGTTTTAGGCGTTTCTGTTCTTCACAGATCACAATGGGTCGGACTAGATGGTGCGCCCAGTACACAAACATTTAATATTCAGGGGCCATACAATGACAAAATAGGCCTGGGCTTTTCAATAGTTCACGATGAAATAGGTAATAATACCAATCAAAATACGTATTTCGATATTGCTTTTTCCTATACTGTACCCACATCGGAAAAATACAAACTTTCCTTCGGTTTGATGGCCGGCGGCCATTTGTTAAATGTCGATTTTAATAAATTGAGAAATTACAGCGCCAGTCTTACACCCTCTGTTGAAGACGAATTATACAAACGGTTTTCACCCAATATCGGTGCAGGAATATATTTTCACTCCGATAAGTTCTATATGGGCTTATCAGTTCCCGACTTTTTAGAATCCGAGCATTTTCAGAACCCAGATGATGAGGGTACCGCGATAGCTTCCGAGCGAATGAATATTTATCTGATTTCCGGATATGTTTTCGACCTCAGCCCTTCATTAAAATTTAAACCTGCATACCTCATAAAGGCTATTGCCGGAGCGCCAATTCAGGTAGATTTATCAGCCAATTTTTTAATCAATGAAAAAGTCACCTTGGGGGCGGCTTATCGTTTAGATGCGGCGATAAGCGCCTTGTTCGGTTTTCAAATGGGAAAAAGCTTTATGCTTGGCCTGGCCTATGATCGTGAAATATCTTCTTTGGGCGGTGAACAGTTCAACGGTGGTTCTTTTGAGGTTTTTCTAAGATATGAGTTTATCAAAAACGGTAAAATCGACCTAACCCCTAGATTCTTTTAGAAATGAGTTCTAAGTCAACATATCAACTTCTTCTACTTCTTTTTATTTCTTGGGGCTCTATAGGTTATTCCCAAAGAAAAAAGGAAATTTTAGAGTCGGATAATTTTGACCATTATGCCCACATGCAAGATATTGAATCGTATCCGTCATTACTTAAAAAAGGTTATGACGAGATTACGATTTATAAAAAATTAGGCAATGTCAACTATCACAATGCCAAATATGATGTGGCCACATTCTGGTATGAAAAACTTTTGGAAAATGATGAAGTATCTGTCTCTCCCGATTACCTATATCGTTATGCCCTCTCCCTTAAGTCTATAAAGAGATATGATGAATCTGACAAGTGGATGGAAACTTTCCGAAAAATTAAAGGAAATGATACGAGAGCTAATCTGTATGCCAAAAACTTAGATTATTTAAAGGAAATACAAATACCTAAGGAACAGTATACCATAGAGAACGTGCGAAACCTTAATTCTGAAGAATCTGATTTTGCGCCTTCCTATTTTCTAAACAACTTGGTCTTTACCACTTCACGTGACCTTGAATTACAGAAATACAATAAATTGCCCTATCTAAACCTCTACCAAGCCACTCTATCTTCAGAAGGTAAGCCCATAGAGCAAACCGCTTTTTCAGAAAACCTTAATACCATGGCCAATGAGTCTTCGACCGCGTTCTCAAAAGATGGCAAGACCGTTTATTTTACAAGAAATAATTTCTCTAAAAAATCTTTCAAACGAGATAAAAATGGGGTCAGCAGATTAAAAATCTACAGATCGTATCGAACAGGTGACTTTTGGGGCGAACCCTTCGACATTCCTTTTAATGGTACCGATTACTCCGTGGCCCACCCCTCATTGAACAGCGAGGGCACAAAGCTATATTTTGCTTCTGATATGCCTGGAGGCAAAGGTGCTTCAGATATTTATGTGGTAGATGTTCTATCGGACGGTAGCTTTGGAGAACCTCAAAATTTGGGTTCCCCTATCAATACAGAGGGTAAAGAAACATTTCCGTTTATAACCGAATCAGGCACCCTTTATTTTGCCTCTAACGGCCACCCAGGTCTTGGCGGTTTGGATATTTTTAAAGTAAATCTAACAGATGAGAAAAAGGTTCAGAATTTGGGTAGCCCTATCAACAGTCCTCAAGATGATTTTTCATTGGTCTTGAATCCATCCGAAGAAACAGGTTTTTTTGCATCTAACAGAAAGGGTGGGCAGGGCAATGATGACATCTACAGCCTTAAGCGAAGTGACACTGAATGCTTTACATTTATAGAGGGTAATGCCTTCGATAAAGATTCTGAAGCTCCTTTGGCCGAAACATTGATTGAAGCATTCGATAGCGAAGGTCAAAAGTTAGGAGAAACACTAACCGCATCAGACGGTTCTTATACCATACGGATACCATGTCAAGAAAAGCAATATGAACTTTCAGGTACTAAAGACGGTTATGAAGAAGGAAGTTTGTACATGTTGACGAACAGCGATAAAAAGCAGATTACGGGTACACGTTTAGAACTAGAACAATCGACCAAGGTGGCCGATGTTGGCTCCGATTTAGTTAAAATTCTCAAATTGACCCCCATCTATTTTGACTTGAACAGCTCTTACCTACGTAAAGATGCCTATGCCGAATTAGACAAGGTCGTAGACTACATGAGCAGAAGACCAGACATAAAATTGGCGGTAGGTTCACATACCGATAGCCGCGAAGGAGATGAATATAATCTATGGCTATCAGATCGAAGGGCCAAAAGAACAGTGGCATACATCATCTCAAAAGGTATAGATGCTTCTCGTATCTCTGGTCAAGGTTATGGTGAAACACAACTCTTAAATAGATGCGCCAATAAAATTTGGTGCTCTGAAAGCGAGCATCAACTGAACAGGCGCTCTGAATTTATTGTCATAGAAAAATAAATCATGACTTTGGTCAAGAAATGGCTTTACCCCTGCTAAAATAATTCAAGTAGCCGTATTTTTGCATAGACGAATTAACTATGCAAAAACACTTTAGAAAAGTCGCCAAGATATCTTTAGTTTTGGTATACCTAGTCATTATTGCCGGTGCGGTCGTTAGAATGACCGGAAGTGGAATGGGCTGCCCAGACTGGCCCAAATGCTTTGGACACTACATACCTCCTACCGATGTCTCTGAATTGCAATGGGCACCCGACACCGAAATAGAGAAAGGACAGATTATTATAGTAGACGAAAAACTTTTGGTTGCTACAAAAGATTTTAATACCGTTAAGACATTCAATCATCGAAATTGGGAAGCATACACAAAACACGACTATGCAAAATTCAACGTAGCCCACACTTGGATAGAATATATAAATCGTCTTTTTGGAGCATTGGCCGGTCTAGCTACATTGGCCTTGGCATTGCTCTCGATACCATTGTATAAAAAGAACAAAAAGGTGACCTTTTTATCTTGGTTGGTGGTATTCGCAATGGGTTTTCAGGCATGGTTAGGGGCTACTGTGGTCTATTCGGTTCTTGAGCCCGTAAAAATTACGGTGCATATGGTAATGGCCCTTGTTATTGTGGCTATGCTACTTTATATTCTTCATGCGGCCAAAAACGATTCAAATAGTTACCCTAAATCACACATTAATATTTTACCCTTGGTGACAATAACATTGTTCGTCACCTTGGTTCAAATCGTTTTGGGCACCCAAGTGCGACAATTTGTAGACGACCGCATTGACATTGTTGGTGAGGCAGCTAAAAATCTTTGGTTGACCGGTGTAGATTGGGAGTTTTACCTGCATCGTACCTTTTCTATTATAGTTGTTTTACTGAACGTTTTTCTGGCACAGCGCATCTACCGTCATCAACTTAATTTTAAAAAAATTAACTGGGTATTGTTATTGCTAACCCTTGAAGTTTTTACGGGTATCGCCATGTATTATCTTGATTTCCCTTTCGCTTCGCAGCCACTTCATTTGGTCTTGGCATCACTATTATTTGGTGTTCAGTTTTATTTGGTCTTAGAGGCCATAAGTTCTAGAAAACGATTTAAATCTTTGTAACTTTGCCTCCGCTCAAAAAGCAACGACAATGATTTATAAGATACGTATCATATTAGATGCCCAAGAGGATATATTCCGTGATATTGAAATCGAGGCCAATAATTCTATGGAAGAATTTCACAATTCAATAGCCCAATCTTTTGGTTTTTTAGGAAATGAAATGGCTTCTTTTTATACCTGTGATGAAGAATGGAACCAAGATGAGGAAATTGCTCTTTTCGATATGAGTGAAAATGGTTCTGATGTGCGTTTGATGAACGAAACTTTTTTAGAAGATGTATTGACGAGAGATAACCCTAAGCTAATTTATGTCTATGATTTCTTGAGCATGTGGACATTTTTTGTCGAACTTGCCGATATCGTTGAAAACGAACCGGGTGTATCTTATCCTAATCTTTTGTTCAGTTTTGGCGAATTGCCAGAAACACCACCCGAAAAGAATTTTGAATCAAAGCCCAAGTACGACTTTGACGATACTTTTGAAAACTACGACGACCTCGATTTTGATGAGAACTGGAACTAGTTTTATAATCCGTTCCAGTGAAATTCTAACATAACAAATTAATTACCTACCTGATCTATGATTAACCTCTATCCTACCCAAATTGAAACGATATCACTTCACCGCGTTGGCAACAAAAACAAAAGTGAGGGTATATTTTTGTCTGCCGAACCATTTTCATTAAATGATGAAACCACGGGTTTACTAAAAGAGTATTTCTTTAAACCATTTCGGGAAAAGGAAGAGAACTATTTTAAATTTACGAACGACGTTGATGTAGAGTTCAACGAACTTTTTAAAATAGCCAGCGATATATTCGCCGACCCTGATAGTACCCATCTAAACTCTAAAAGAATCGCTACTCATTTGTTCGAACAATCGAACCACCCGCATATAAAAAGTGGTGAGGTCTATGTGGTCTTTTTGTCAGGCATTATGTTAGACAATCAGAAAACTGATGCTATTGGTATTTTTAAAAGTGAGCTTAAACACGATTTTCTGCAGTTTGAAGAAAAAGGCAGTAATCTAGACATTGTAATTCAGCAGGGCATCAACATCAATAAATTAGACAAGGGGTGCCTTATCTTCAATGCAAATAAAGAGGAAGGTTATAAGATTTTATCGGTTGATAGCAACAGGTACGATGCGAAATATTGGCTAGAGAACTTTTTAGATGTAGAGGCCCTTGCCGATGAGAATTTCTATACCAAGAATTACCTCAAGTTCTGTCAGAATTTCGCAAAAGATGTAGTGTTACCAGCCGAAGATAAGCAACAAGAGGTTCTGTTTATGAACCGTGCAGTAAATCATTTTGCCAAAAATGATGAGTTTGAAGAAACAGGCTTTTTAAACGAGGTGATGGAAAACCCTGAATTAATTCCTGAGTTCAAGCATTATAAAGTAGAAAAAGGGCCGAAATATAGTATTGAAGATGTTTCAAACTTTGATATTGCAAATAAGGCCGTTTCGGATGTTAGAAAGAAAATCAAAAACGTCATTAATCTAGATACCAATATTCAGATAAAGATGGATTTCATTAATCCGGAATCTGCCCAAAAATTTGTGGAAAAAGGTTGGGACGAAGAACGACAGATGTATTACTATTTAGTTTATTTCAACAAAGAAGAAAAAAGCTAAACAATTAGATATTAGAATTTTATAAAATTTTAATATTCTGCTCGATAATCTGTTTCATGCTGACATCTTGGTAATTTCTACGTACAAAATTTAATGCTAAATCAAGTACTTCGCCCATTGTCTTACATTTTTTGAAATTAAGATCCATAGTGAGGTCATAAATTAGCTCTCGTAACATTTCAATATTCTCTGGGGTAGAAATGGTATCTTTTTTAACAATGTTGCGTAACTTCTTGATTCGGTTACCGGAGCTTAGTATTCTTTTGGCCACGATCGATCTTTCTTCAAGCTTGTATTGATCTACCGAATCGCGTAACAATTTGTTTCGAACCAATTCAACCATCTGAAAGTTTTCTTTAAAAAACTGAGGTCGATAGACCTTAAGTTTTCCCTCAAAACATTGTTGATCAAAATCTATGGCACGTATGCGGTATACCACATGGTCAAAATCGTGAACAGGTACTATTACATAGTTATAAGAGCGCATATCGCCCAACAAGCGAATCATACAACGCTCATTGAATTTCACGAATTCTTTAGCCAATTGAGACTTCTCTGATTCGGTGCAGGTAGGCAGCATATCTTTAATGAAAACATCACCTGGTATACCTGCAATATGCTCTTCGATTAGAGTGTCTTTATAGACTAAGAAGTTTAGGTTATATGGCGATAACATGTGCTCTAGCTCAAGCCCGTAAATGCGTGAAGCATCGGTTCTTTTCACGTAAAAATATGTGAAATTATCGTTTAGAATATTTCTGACTTTGATGCGAAATGGTTTTGAATTTCCGAAGGTGCAAAAATCGACTGCATCCACATTCAAATATTGATGAATATAACTACTACCATCAGAGTGCAGAATAGAGTACACTTTTTTCAGCGCACTATCAATTTCTTTTCTATCAAATTCAGAATAATATACCCGAATCCAAAGCGTATCTTCATCATTGGAATCATATACCACGACCGAGCCCGAAAAGCGAAGCAAATCCTCATAAAATATAGGAATCTCAATTTTTCGATTGTAGTGATTTAAATACTCGTCCAACTCCGGAATTACCGGATAAGCTGGTTTCTTTTTTGACATTAATCGCTCTTCAGACATATTCTTTCATTTTTCCTACAAATTCCTACAAACATCTATGGTTTTAAAGTCATAGACTTCAAATCTATAAGTTTTTAAATCAATACAACAAAGATAACCCACTTGGCAACATTTATTTATCTAGGTCGGTAATACATCTTTAATTTGTTGTAGTTGCCAAATCAGACCAAACCAATGATTACCCTACTAAGACCCTATTTGAAAAGCCTATTATTTCTAATCATAGTTTTTTCTAGCCAAATTGCATTTTCTCAATTAAGCGACCTACACTATTTGCCGCCAATGAAGCAGGGGCAAAACAACCAAGGTATTCAGCAA
This sequence comes from Pseudozobellia sp. WGM2, assembly GCF_017810075.1. Lineage (GTDB taxonomy): Bacteria > Bacteroidota > Bacteroidia > Flavobacteriales > Flavobacteriaceae > JADNYK01. Next base: position 412,747 of record NZ_JADNYK010000005.1, on the reverse strand, counting down.
CAAGCTATCTATTTATCTACTCCTGAAACAAGCGCGTTTACAGTAAATGCGTACCAAGGCACCTCAAATGCCATTGTAAGAACTTTCAGTATCGATAACCTCAATGCTGGAGTATGGACATTGGGTAATGGCGATAACAACATTACTCTGGTAAATAACAATAATACCGGAGTTGTACTGACCAACAGCGGATTACGATTTGAGTCTCCGAGCGGAAAAAAGTTCTATGTCAACTACAGAGGTAAATCTGGTTCTCAGGCTGCTTCATTGACCGCCAAGGGTAGGCAAGCTATGGGTACTAACTTTAAATGGGGCGGTGTACCCAATAAAGGCAGTCATTCCTCAAAATCGAATACCTTAGGTATTATGGCTACCGAAGACAATACGACCGTAGTTTTGTCTGGGTATGACCCAGGTTGTGAGTTTAGAGTGGGCAACGATAGAGCTGGTATTATTTCAAATTCGCATACCATAACTCTAGACGCAAACGAATCATTCGTATATGAAACCTATATCGGTAATAGTCCAACACAGGCCCATGAAGACGGTTGGATCGGTGCTTCAATAGTATCTACTAAAGATATAGTGATCAGTAACGGTTCTATAAACTTTGGCAGTGAAGATGGGCAAAGCCATAGAGATGCCGGTATCGACCAACCGGTACCGATTAATAAATTAGGTAAAGAATACGTGTTTATCAGAGGTAATGGCAACACCAACGGACTTACCGAATTTCCACTGGTTATTGCAACGGCAGATAACACTCAGGTTTTCGTAAACGGCAGCTCAACACCAGTAGCAACCATAAATAACGGTGAATATTATAAAATACCTAGTTCTTACTACTCTTCGAACACTGTAGGGGCAAACATGTTCGTACAAACCTCAAAAGATGTATATGCCTACCAATCTATGGCAGGTTCGAGCAATTTATACACACAAGGGTTGAATTTTGTGGCTCCCGTTAATTGTTTGTTACCCGATTATCTGGATAATATTCCGGATATTCGAAATATTGCAGGTTCGACGGTAACCGGCGGTCTAACAATTATAGCATCTGTAAATACCACAGATGCCAATATAAAAATATATGAAGATGGAACCGAAATCAGTAAACCACCCTCTAGCCCTGTAGCCGGATCAGCAGATTGGAAAACATTTTACATTCCCAATCTAGATGGAGACATAAGTGTAACATCGACCGGGCCTATGGCTATCGGTTTTTTTGGTTTTAACGGAGCTCAGGGTGTTGCAGGTTATTTTTCCGGTTTTGATACCGTACCTGTTGTAGATCTTGGAATACGCGGTGGTAGTGGATGTTTTGTTGGGTCTGAGATTTTTGAAGCAACGGGTAACTTTGATGCTTACCAGTGGTACGGTGATGGAGAAATGATTCCCGGTGCCAACGGTGAGAGCTTTGCCCCTACCGTCGCCGGCGATTATTTTGTTCGCGGTACCAAAGGGCCCTGTACCTACGACTCCCAGCCAATTTCTGCCTACTATTGTGACCCCGATGTGGTTTTGAACAAAACCGTGGACAAACCGGAAATTAAAGAAGGGGAAAGAGCGACCTTTACAATTAAAGTAAGGAATTTAGGTGTAGGTCCTTTGACTAATCTTCGCATTACAGATAATATTCCTTCTGGACTTACTTTAATAAGTGCCCAGACCATTTCAGGAAGTTGGAGTGGCAACACATGGAATATCGGTACCCTTAACGGTGGGGAAACAGCCTTTTTAAATTTGGAGGTGCAAGCAGATGAAATAGCTATACTGCCTTTACTCAACCTCATCAACACAGCTATTAATTCACAAGACCAAACCGATACCAATATCACCAAAGACAACCCTTCCGCCCGATTGATAGTACATAATGACTTTGACAACGACGGTGTAGTAGATAGTGTCGACTTAGATGATGATAACGATGGAATTTTAGATACGGTCGAGCAAATGTGTATCATTTCCAATGATGTTGTCTTTACCTCACCATCAACTACCGTGCAAGGTGGAAATGCAGTTACCGAGATTTTCACCAATTTCAATGATTTGTGGAGAAGTTCCACTTCTTCCAGAAACCCTTTATTGCCCAACTTGTCACATGAATTATTGGCATTTACCTCTGGAGGAACCACTTTTACCACAGGCGTTTTAGACGATGACATTTATGACTCTAACGGAAATGGGTTATTAGACGGCATAGACACCAATAATGATGGTACTGCGGATATTTCGGCCACAGAATCTAATTGGATGGCCCTATCCCCTTCAAAGAATATTTATAGCGAAGCTACCCTAGAAGCTAGTTTTAATGATGGCGACCCGAACAATGCACAAGGTTTGACCGTTGTAAACGACCCCGCAACAGATCCCTTAAATCCATTATTGACCCACGGACAAAACGGGTTGGACCTTGGAACCGGTATTGCCAACGTTGGTGATACCTGGGTGTACGAAATCGACCCCATCGTTGTAACCAATGTAGGTGATGGAATTCCCGATATTCTATTGACGCAAGTCGCAGACCCCAGTGGCGTAGGCCATACGGTAAGTCTTTATGACGCTACCGGAGCTCCACTAGGTAATGCCGTACGCGTGCAAGCCTCAAGTGGTGGCGCGCTTAATAGCATTGTGGGTTCATATAGATTAGATGTTTACCATGCCAACGGAAGTGTCTTTTTCAATAATACGACCAGAGATTATCGCTTGGCAACCGTTGAGTTATCAGAATTCAATATTCCGGCCGCTAGTCTGAGTGACGTAGCTTACCTGCGATTGCAACTTGGCTCCAATGCCGACGTCGCCTTTTTATCCTATAATACAGCTTCCTTTTCAGGATTTTGTGCCAATTTAGATACCGATATGGATGGCTTTCCTGATCATTTAGATTTGGATAGCGATGGAGACGGATGTAGTGACGCTAATGAATATTATAAAGATAACAATGCCGATGGTGGTGATGGTGGAGAATATGGCACGGGAGTGCCTGTGGTCGACCCTAATGATGGAACCGTAATCGATGCCTCTTACGTTCAAGTGTTTGCCCCAATTATTATTCTTGGCAATACTTCTGAAGATTTAGGAGGAGCCGATATTAACGGTCAAGAACTTAGTCTAGGTCAAACGTTCAACTACGCCATCAGGTTTCAAAACACAGGAGACGATGATGCGACGAATTTCACTATTAGAGATGTACTGCCTACGGGAGTCACCGTTGAAAGTTTTGACTACTCCAACGCTCCCGGAGTTACTGAAAATTACGACCCGGTAAGCCATACGGTCACTTTTACCATTCCCGATAACTTAGTGGAGATAGGCGACCCAGAATATAAAATTGCCATTGAAGTCGCTGTTTCCGGTGACTGTTCAGAATTTGTAGCTGCTTGTGCCTCGCAATTGGAGAACCATGCCTATGCTACCTATCAAGGAATCGTTAATTCCAGTACCTTCTCCGATGAAGATGGCAGTAATCCTGCAGGGGCATGTATTACCGATCAAGAAGTAGCCTCTAACAGTTTGGCCAATGCATTGCAAGATTGCGATGTAGCTAGGTCGGTACTCTTATGTGGTGATTTTGTCACATTAACGGCCGGTGACGGATTCACATCTTACACTTGGGCCATTGACAACAACAATAATGGTCAAATAGACGGCTCCGATACCTTATTGAACGATGGCGATCCTGATTCTGAACCAAGAACAATGGTGGTAACCAGCATTGGTAATTATATCGTAGAAAAAACAGCAGCTTCAGGCTGTGATGACCATATTGAAAGAATTAGGGTCAACCGCTTTGGAGATGTTCAGACCAACCCCATTGTAGATTACTTCAATCAGGTAAATAGTGATTCCAATCCCGATAATGATTTACAGGGGGAAATAGTCACGTGTTCGATTGATGGGGACGAGTTACCAAAAATTTTCCTTTGCGGGTCTAATGATAGCGCCCTTTTACAATTGGGAATTACCGATGCCCAAAGCATTACATGGCAAAAACTAGACGAAACCAGCTGTTCTGACGCTGGTGATGACTGTGCCAACAAAAATGGTACCTGTACTTGGAACAACTTGGTGCAGCAGAACAACTATACGGTTACCGAAAGCGGAAGCTACCGCGTGGTAATTGCTTATGAAAACGGATGTTTTAGTAGGTTCTACTTCAATGTTTTCCAAAACACATTGGATATTGCCTACATCCCTACCGACATCGTTTGTAACACCAATGGTAGTATTCGCATAACCAACCCCACCAGCGGTTATGGTTATCAATTATTCAATGTGACCAATGATGCAATTGAAACTCCTTTTAGCGCGGGGCAGGGTCCAAATTTCGATATTGCCAACAACGGTACTTATAAAGTTCAGGCTACACAACTGAATCCTTCAACAGGAGCACCAATTGCCAATAGTTGTGTTTTTGAAACGGAAGATATTGGTATCCAAAGAAGGGATTATGAGGTGAACCTCAGTAGTACAACTGCCGACTGTGATGAGCAAGGTACCATTAGTGTTCAAGCGCTTAATGTACTTCCAGACTATAGTTATGAGTTATACATTGATGATGGAAGCAATGGAGGAGCAGGCAGTTTTGTGACATCGGAGCTTGTAAAAGCCGATAACACCCATACGTTTACCGGTGTAGTACCTGGCGATTATATTGTTGTTACCTCCACCACTGATGGTTGTACCGACACCCAGACCATAACCGTAAATGAAATTCCTGAATTACGATTAACTGCCAATACTGAAAACCATATCACCTGTAGTGCCGGCGTGGTTAATCTTGCCGTTACTGGAGGAACTACCGGACACCAATACGCTATTTGGAGTAAAAATGGAGTTTTAAATTATGCCGATACGGCCAGTATTCCGGATACCGACTTCGTAGGAAGTACCAATTTCTATTTCGGATATAGAGGAAATCCTGCGACCTACTTCCCTAATGAAGATGGTGAATATGTTTTTGTAGTGAAGGATGATAATGGATGTTTCGCCCTTTCAAACAGCGTTCAAGTTGACGACTTAGGAGCGGTCACTGTTTCCGCCTCACATACCGATATCCTTTGCGCCGATTCCGCCACCTCAACATTGACCATTAATACCACTGGTGGAACTGCACCTTACCAATATAGTTTGGATGGAGGTGTTACCTATCAGAATGAAAACTTTTTCAATAACTTGACTGCCGGAATTTATACGGTGACAGTAAGTGATTCTAGCGGCACTGTAGATAATAGATGTACCGAAAGCATCGAGTATGAAATCACCCAACCTTTCAGGTTAACGGGCTCGGCCACCATTGTGGAGGATGCCTCTTGTGACCCAAGCGGTGCACTAGTGAAAATATTGAACCCTAACGGAGGTCAAGCTCCGTATACATATAGTTTTGACGGAGGTTCCAACTTTATTGCAACGGATAATAGCAGGCTAACCGCAGGCACCTATCAATTGGTACTTAGAGATGCTCTTGGCTGTACTTTTGATATGGAATTGACCGTACCTAGTGAAACCCCGGACCCAAATTTAAATACCACAATTACCTATAATTGTGATGGTACGGGAGAAGTGACCGTTAATACCGACAATGCAACCGACTTCAACTATACATATGAACTTAATACCGTTGCTAACACTCCTGAAGATTCTAATGTTTTCAGCAATGTAGCGGCTGGCACCCATACCATTACCGTCGGATATTCCAGTGCCTTGGGCGCGGAACAAAGTATGTTGTTCTTTGAGAATTTTGGTACAGGAGCCACTACTCAAATTGGTGAAATAGGTACCGGATACTGCTATGAACCACAAAATGGTTCTGAAACGGCCTGTAACTTAGGTCCAGCAGGCATTTTGGTGAGTGGTGAATACACCGTTACCAATTTTGTAACCAACCCCATCTCGGCATGGAGAAGTCCGAACGATCATACCGGGTTGACCAATGGCAGGTTCTTGGCCGTAGACGTTCGTGTGCATGATAATGAAGACGACTCTATCTTATGGAAAAGGGAAAATCTAGAAGTGCTTCCAAATAGACCAATAACGGTAGCTTTCTCCGCCTATAACTTAAGAAGGGTAACTGCTTACGGAAACAACCCAGATGTATTAGTAGAGTTAGTTAATAGCTCAGGAACTGTACTAGGTTCTGGTACCACGGGGGATATTCCTAAAAACACGGATGCCGATAGCTGGTACGACTACAGTTTTACTTTTGATCCGGGTACAAATACCGATGTTAGCGTCATTTTTAAAACCAATTTGAACAGCGCCGATGGCAACGACCTTATTTTAGATGACATACACGCGACGCAAGTACCTGAAGTTTGTGAAAAAACGCAAGATTTGACCGTTGTAGTAGAATCAGGGAAAGAGTTTGAAGTAAGTATTTTGGGTAGCACCTCACCTACTTGTAACGGTGCGAATAATGGAAATATCCGTTTCGAAGTGAACAATTTTGATCCTGCCTTTGGATATGAGTATTCTTTGGATGGAGGTACAAGTTGGATAGCTGAAGCCACTACACCGTTTACAACTCCCTCCACTTTAGGAGACGGAAATTATGGTATTATGGTACGAAAAGTGGACGATAACTCATGCACCGCAATCTCAGCCTCAACCGTTACATTGACATCACCAAATGCGTTAACAGCAGGTTTAATACAAACGGCAGAATTCACTTGTTTCAATACCGGAGCCACTTTAGAGGCCTCCGCTTCCGAAGGTACTCCTAGTTATGAATATCAGCTAGAGTTGACCGATGGTACTATGGTAAGAGCTTTTAGTAATTCACCTCAATTTCTAAATGTTCCTGCCGGTGATTATTTAGTGCGAGTAAGTGACCAGAATAATTGTGAAGTTTTATCTTCTTCACCAGTAACGGTAACGGCGCCGACCCCGGTAGCTTTTGACTTAACGGCAACCCAATGTTATGATGGACTAAGCAATGGTTCCGTAACTGCAACAGTGACCGATGGCAACGGTAATTATACATTTAGAATAAATGCCGGAGCATGGCAAACCCCTACTCCAATTAATAATTTGGCCTATACCTTCAACAATCTATCTGAAGGAACTTACGATATTGAAGTAACGGATCAATACGGTTGTACTTCTGGCATTCAAGTGATAACCATCGCCCCTACTATTGCCCTAAGTGTGACGGCTACGAATGCGAGTGTTTGTGCCGATGGTTCATTGACCGCAAATGCTTCTGGTGGAGATGGAAATTTTGAATACGCTTTTATTCCTTCCGGAAATACAGTCACAGATACCGATTTTTCACCTTCAAATTCTGCTTCTATTCCATTGTCCGATGTTGGAGATTATGACATCTATGTAAGAGATAAAGCCAACGGCACCAACTACTGTGAGCGAATGGAAACCGAAACGGTTCAAGCCAACCCGACACTAGCATTTACTGCCACACCAACAGATGCAGAGTGTTTCGGTGGTACGGGAAGTATCGCAGTTAGTATTACGGGCGGGCTAGCACCATTCGACTACCGATTGGTCGATGTTACCAATGGTACTCCTGACCAAATACAAAATGATGTTGTTAACAATTCGAGAACATACTTCAACCTAGCTCCTAGCACCTACGATATTGTTATTACCGATGAATCGGGATGTTCTGAAACCGTATCGGGTATTGTTGTAGATGAACCAATTGAATTGACTGCTGATGTAGAAGGTAGAACCCCTACCGCGTGTACGGGCGACCCCAACGACTTCGGATTTGACTTTTTAAATTACCCTACCTCCATAGGCACTGTTGAATTTAGTGATGATGGTGGTGCGACTTGGCAGACTTCTGACCAATTTAGAGGGTACTTATCAGGTGATGAAGTAGACCCTTCATTAAGAACTATCGATGGTAGTGGCAATACGGTGTGTCAAACAGACCTACCTAGATTTATCGTTCCCTTTCCTTTAGATGATTTAGACATTACCCTTCTACCCATAATCGTTAACTGTACCGAGTTGCAGGTAAGTGTACGAGGCCAAAACGGGACCGCCCCTTATGAATATACCTATTCGGAAGATCCCGCTAATTTTGATATTGTGAGTCCTGCTCACGGATGGACAACTACATACCCTGCGGGTTCTACACATACTTTCACCAATTTGATTCCCGGTAGAACATATGCTTTCTACGTACGAGATGCCGTAGGTTGTGTAAGACAAAGTAGTGTCAACGTTAATGATATTATAACCAATCCTATGGATATTTCTGCGTCCATTACGCCTACTTGTGATAGTTCTAGTACAGGAATCATTAGATACACCATTGTAGATACCGATGGTAGTACGGAAACTGATATGCAGTGGACACTTTATGATGTGGACGGAAACGTAATTCGCAACAGCCCAGGTGTTATATCTTACGCTAATACTATTGAAATACTGAATCTACCTGCCAATGAATATTATATAGAGGTACAGCAAGTTGATGCAGGCGGTACTCCACAATGTATCAGCGCAAGTGAGAATGAAATTTTAGATGAGCTAGAAGTCATTACAGGAGTGCCACAATCCATTCAGGATATCAGTTGTGAAAATCCGGGACTTATCGAAATAGATAATGTTCAAGGCGGTGGCGGAAACTATTTCTATACCGTTACAGGACCCGGCACTTTTACTACTATCACCGCTTCAGGAGATAATCCAATAGAAATACCTGCCAACTCACCTGCCGGAAATTACAATGTAAGCGTTGAAGACCAATATGGTTGTAGTTATTCATTGGGTTCGGTTAGCATGAATTTCATGGCAGCACCGACTATCGATGATATCAATATCGATAATTGCGATACCAATGCCACAATAACTATCAGCGCAAGTGGAACCGGTACAATTCTTTATTCTTTAGATGGAGGGAGCACCTATCAAAGCAATGGCGGAACTTATAGTACCATACCCGCCGGAAATTACGATGTATTTATTAAAGATGCTTCCGGCTGTACAGCTACTCAAAATATTGACGTTCACCCTACTCTACAGGCTACTGTAGGTTTAGACAAGCAACTAGGCTGTGGTGCCGGTAATGAAGCCGAAATAGCCATTGAAGCAATTGCTGGTTCAGGAATTTATGAATTCGAGATTTTAGATAGTTCGGCAGGTATCAAAGTTGCTCGACAATCTTTAGTTCCTAATCCCTCTAATGTAACCATTGACATCGCAGATACCTATACTGTAAATGTCTATGATATGGGCACTGCATCACCACAATGTAGCAGAAGTTATATTATAGAAGTTCCTTTGGCCATTCAACCAGATTTTACCGCCAACCCGACCGCCGTATCTTGCCCAGGTGCCAATGATGGTCGCATAGAATTAGCTCAGGTGAATAATGGCAACAACCCATTGACTTACACTTTAAACCCTATGCCTGCAGGTGCTAATTGGGATTCGACAACACAGTCATTCATCAACCTACCGGGTGACAATTACACCATTACCGGCTCAGGTCCAAATGGGTGTGAAACAGTTATAAATTCAACGGTAGATGAAAATGCTGTACTTGCATTCGATGTTCCCAATGTGGTTCAATTCGGCTGTTCTAGTGACAATGAAGTGGATAATGCGACTATTTCCATTAACACAGCAAGTATTTCAGGCGGCACAGGCACCTATAATAGATTCGTATTTATCGACGATGCCACCAACAACATACTTCAAGATAGCAACAGCACCAGTTATTTCTATACCGATGTAAATGGTGGCGACGTCATCGTTCGTGTGTATGATAACCAAGGTTGCCCTGCGGAACACGTTGTAACAGTGAATGCTTACGATGCCTTGGTCGATGCCACTATTTCGGTGGACAGAAACATTGATTGTGTCAATAGTGGAGAAGATATCAGTATTGATGTGACCAGCACATTTACTAACTACAGTGGCAATCCGGCCAATTACGAGTTTAGACAGTTGCCTTCGGTTACGTATCAGGTATCGAATCAATTCTTGAACCTTTCTGCCGGAACATACACCTTTGGAATCAGAAATGTAACCACTGGTTGCGAGATCATTAGAAGCCATACGGTGGAAGAGCCCAATACTTTTGATATTACGGTAGAAAAATTATCGGATGTAATTTGCCACGGAGGTGATGGAAGTATTCGTTTAACAGTAGTAGATGCCGTTTATACAGGTGGATTTAGTTATACTATCTTCAATGGCTCAGGTACACCTGTTCAATCGGGAAGTTCTGTTAACGTAGGTCCTACCCCGGCCATTTTGGTACCCGCAGGAAATTATACAGTAGAGGTTACACAAGATGCCTTCCCAGAGTGTACACAAACAAGAAGTTTTAGTATTTCGACCCCGGAAGCTCCACTAGCTCTAGACCCAATTATTACAGAAGAAGTTGGATGTAACAACAATCGCGGAAGTGCCCAAATAGTACCTACTGGTGGCGAGGCACCTTACGACATTGTTATGACCCATAATACTTCCGGAACCAATTACACGGCCAATGATGTACATTCCTTCTTGTTTCAAGGTCTAGGTGCCGGTCAGTACAGCATTCAAATTACGGATGCCTTGGGTTGTGTTGCCAACTTCAATAATGCCTTTGATTTGGTGGTACCAGACCCGATAACCGCTTCCATATCAAATACGGATTTGGTTTGCGAGGGCGATTATGACGCATCGGTAACAGCTTCGGTCAATCCAAGAAATGTAACTGCTAATTATAGATACATCTTGAACAGTTACGATGATATGGCAGGAAGCAATTTGTTAGTGGCATCGGCATCTCAGACAAACAACACGTTCAATAATCTAGTCAGTGGTTTCTATAGCGTTTCCATTTTCGATGATATGGACTGTGAGTTTGAAACTACCATTATTGAAATTGTAGAGCCTACAGACGTCAAAGGTCAATTAACGACCTCTCAAATGATGACATGTCAGAACAATGCAGAATTGTTATTAACAGCATCAGGTGGTACAGCACCTTATATGTGGAGTGTTGACGGTATTAACTTTAATATCATGAACGGTTCTGGTGGTGCCAATACACATCTATTCACCAATGTAACACAGGGTGAGTATCAATACTTTGTGCGCGACAGTTTCAACTGTGTATCTATACTAACCAATTCCGTCAACGTAAATGAGGTAGAAGATTTAACCGCTACAATCGACTTATCTGCAGCCAGAGTGGCTTGTCATGGTGACAATACAGCGGTTATTCATGCCCAAGCGGCTGGAGGCCTAGGAAATTACCAATACGCCCTGTTTAGCGATTCAGGCCTCATCAACGAAGTAAGACCAAATCAAGCAAACGGACTATTCACAGATTTGATTATTGGAGACTATTATCTAAGGGTAGAGAGTGGCGATTGCCAATTTGTTTCCACTAGAATTCAGATTGCAGAACCCACACCATTGGTAGTATCTGCAGATATAAACAACGTTAGTTGTAATGGTGCCGAAGACGGTAGTATCGATATTGATGTTACAGGTGGTGCCGGCACCTATCAATACGCCATTTCACCAAACTTGAATCAGTTCTTCGACGAGAACTTGTTTGATGAACTTGCTCCGGGAGATTATACCATTATTGTACAGGATGCCAATGGTTGTTTCGAAGTCATAGAAGCATCTATTGCTGAGCCGGAAGTACTTGAAGTAAATGCCACTTCAACACCTGAAATTTGTGTGGGTGAAGAAAATGGCACCATAGACCTGACCATATCCGGTGGTACAGCTCCATATAGTACACGCTTGGCAACGGAATCTACTTATATCGAAAATCGAACCTTTTTTGAAAATTTGGCCGGTGGTGATTACATTATTTACGTTCAAGATGCGAACGGCTGTGAAGATAATGTTTTCATTAGTGTCGCTGGCGGTGTCAATTTGAATGCCTTGGTCGAACCGGTTTATGGCTGTAATGGTAATACTCCAAATAACTACATCAACATTATTCTTGAAGATACGAGTATCGAAGACGAGGTGTTGTTCGGTATAGACACGACGGACCCGTCTGAGATGCAGTTAAATCCATTCTTTAGAGATTTACCCCCAGGTAACCATTATGTTGCTATTTCCCATGAAAATGGCTGTATTGCGACACACAGCTTTATTATAGATGACTATGAACCGTTACAAATTGCGGTAACCCAGACCAATATCAATGAAATAACCGCAACGGTCACGGGAGGCAAAGAAGAGTATACAATTTACTTTGGCGATGTTAGCAATGGCGCTGACAATACCTACTTCATCAAAGAAACCGACACTTATTTGGTAACGGTTATTGACGAAAATGGTTGTGAGGCCTCTGCTAGTATTTTTATGGAATTCATAGATATTGAAATCCCTAATTTCTTTACACCGAATGGCGATGGTGCCAACGATATTTGGCAACCTAAAAACATGGAAATCTTCCCTGACATCTACATCAGTATTTATGATAGATATGGAAGAACTGTTTATACTTTCAAGGATAATGAAGATGGTTGGGATGGAATTTACCAAAACAGCAATCTACCATCAGGCGATTACTGGTACATTATCAAACTCAATGGTGAATCTGACACGAGAGAATTCGTAGGTCACTTTTCATTGTACAGATAAACATAGTTAAGTTTATATATTAATAAGGGCAGCATTTTGTAAATGCTGCCTTTTAGTTTTTAAAACTGTAACAAATAAGCTACTTGCTCGTCAAGTAGTCTGTAACCCTTCAAAAACAATTGACTTGAGTACGATTCTTACAGTTAATAACCTGACCAAGAAATTCGGTTACTTGACCGCGGTAAAAAATTTATCGTTTACCATTGAAAAAGGAAATGTTTACGGAATTCTCGGTCCTAACGGAAGCGGAAAGTCAACGACTTTAGGCATAGTTCTCAATGTGGTCAACCGTACAATGGGAGATTTTTTTTGGTTCGATGGCCATACATCTACCCATAATGCCTTGAAAAAGGTAGGTGCTATCATTGAGAGACCCAACTTTTACCCTTATATGACCGCTGTTCAAAATCTTAAACTGGTTTGTAAGATCAAAGAAGTTGAAGAAGATAAGATTGAGGAAAAATTAGAGCTCGTAGGTTTACTAGACCGTAAGAATAGTAAATTTCAGACCTATTCCTTGGGCATGAAACAGCGTCTAGCAATCGCCTCTGCCCTACTCAACGACCCTGAAATATTGATTCTTGACGAACCCACTAACGGGTTAGACCCACAGGGTATTCATCAAATACGACAAATTATAAAGAAAATAGCTGCAGACGGAACTACAATTTTGTTGGCATCTCACCTGCTTGACGAGGTGGAAAAAGTCTGTAGCCATGTAGTGATTCTAAGAAAAGGTGAGAAATTATATTCAGGCCGTGTAGACGGCATGTTGGCTAGCCATGGCTTTTTCGAATTGAAATCGGAAAATACGCTCGGTCTAAGAGTCTATTTAGAGAAACACGCCAGTTTTGGTTCGATAAAAGTGGAGAATGATTTGATAACCGCCATATTGAAAGAAGATATGGATGCCTCTGAACTAAATCAAGCACTCATTGCTGAAGATATCATATTATCCCATCTGGTAAAAAGAAAGGAAAGTCTTGAAGAACAATTCTTGACACTAACCAAAAATCAAGTGAACTAGAAACTTATGACTAGACTTTTACAAATAGAGTTCATCAAGTTATGGAACAATAGAATAAGTAAAATTCTAATTGTATCTTATTTTCTTTTGCTTACTTCGATTGCTTTGGTAGCAGCGATTAAATTTGATATTGGCCCTATAAATTTTCATCTTGCCGACCAAGGCATCTTCAACTTTCCTTATATCTGGCATTTTAACACCTATGTCACTGCCCTTTTCAAACTGTTCTTGGCCATTGTCATCGTTTCGATGATGGCGAACGAGTATAGCAATAAGACCATCAAGCAGAATTTGATTGACGGACTATCAAAAAAAGAATTCATTCTGAGCAAATTTTTAACGGTAGTTTCATTTTCCTTAATATCAACACTATTTGTTTTCATAGTTTCATTGGTTCTAGGTCTTGCCTATTCTGATTTCAACGAAATTTCCATTATATTTTCAGACTTAGAGTTTCTTTTGGCCTTCTTTATAAAATTAGTTGGCTTCTTTTCTTTTTGTCTTTTTTTGGGCATTCTAGTAAAACGGTCCGCCTTTGCTCTCGGATTCTTAATTCTTTGGATGATTATAGAACAAATGCTATTCGGGCTTTTAGGCTGGAAATTCGTCTCTTGGGATACCGCTAAGATGATTAAAAGTCTTTTTCCTCTGCAATCAATGTCCAATTTGATAGAAGAACCTTTTTCACGACTAAATGCCGTTCAATCAGTAGCAGCCCAGATGGGAGAAAAGTTTAATTTTGATTATCAGGTGCACTGGTACGAAATAGCAGTGGTTCTAACTTGGATTGGTCTATTTATTTATCTCTCCTATGCGATATTGAAAAAGCGAGATTTATAGAAGCCACCAAAATATTACAATTCGATTACCAGTACCCAGAACATTCATTTAACACATAAGAAAACAAGGGGCTTTTTACATTGAAACGATAATATTGACCGATTATAGAGTTTTTATAATACTACTTATCCCTACTTCTAAATTAGCTCTCAAACGATAGAGCTATATGAAATTTTCTCCCAACCTATTCTTGGTCATCGGCACTTTCCTCTTGCTATTTTTTAAAGCTAATGGAATAAGCTATGGGCAAACACCCCCAGAAAGACCGTTCATTTCTACTTGGAAGACAAACAACCCGGGTGTTTCCGGTAATAATCAAATTACTATCCCTACTCTTCTTGGGGAGACCTATAATTATACTGTGGACTGGGGAGATGGTTCAATTACCACGGGGCTAACAGGGGATGCAACTCATACCTATCCCTTTCCGGGCACCTACCAAGTTTCCATTACAGGTGATTTTCCTAGAATCTATTTTAAAGAATTGATAAATGACATTTTTACACAAAAGGATGCAGAAAAAATTCTATCCATTAATCAGTGGGGCGATATTGAATGGCATTCCATGGACTCGGCCTTTTCCGGATGTCGTAATTTAGATGTAAAAAGTACCGATACCCCTAACCTAAATTCAGTACAATCCTTGGAACGTATGTTTCAAAGTTGTTCTTCATTAATTGGAACAACTGCTTTTAATAACTGGGACGTAAAGAACGTTAATAATACCAGCTCAATGTTTTTTGGTGCATCATCTTTTAATAGGAACATAGGTAATTGGGATATCTCAAATGTCTATGACATGTCAGGTATGTTCAATTCTGCCCAGTCCTTCAATCAAGACATAAGTAAATGGGATGTTTCCCAAGTTTCTAATATGAGCGGTCTTTTTTATAGTGCGAAGGCTTTCAATCAAGATATAAGTCAATGGAATGTGTCCAATGCGATTGAAATGGGCTATATGTTTTCTTCAGCGACTTCCTTCAATCAACCTATTGGAATATGGGACGTTTCTAATGTAAAAAACATGTCCAACATGTTCTCACAAGCTACATTATTTAATCAGGACATAAGTAATTGGGACGTTTCAAATGTCACCAATATGCATTCAATGTTCGATAGTGCGGAATCATTCAATATGCCTATAGGCAACTGGAATGTTAGTAATGTGAAAATAATGGCATCCATGTTCAGTTCTGCTATAAAATTTAATCAGAATCTTGCTAATTGGGATGTTTCCAGTGTTGAGCAAATGTACTTTATGTTTGCCTTTAGCGAATCGTTTAATCAAGACATTTCGTTATGGGATGTGAGCAACGTTATCTATATGGATTATATGTTTGCCTATACAAAATCATTTAACCAACCTATTGGCGCATGGAAAGTTGATCAAGTAATTTATATGGATTATATGTTCGATAATGCCCTTTCCTTCAATCGTCCATTGGGAGATTGGAACATTGGCAATGTTCACCAATTAGATGGTATGTTCCGTAACTCGGGACTTACCGCAGAAAACTATGACCATACATTAAACGGCTGGAGCAAACTTCCGTTACTTCAAAATGGAGTTACATTTGATGCGGGAACCAGTCAATATTGTAAGTCAGAAGATGCGCGTCAAACAATAATAGACACGTATGGTTGGACCATTAAGGATTCAGGTAAAACCTCGGATTGTCCAGACGAGAATGCCTTTACCACCACATGGAAAACAGATAACCCTGGCACTTCAGCTGATAATCAAATTACAATACCAGCTAACATAAATTATAACTATAATTTTAAGGTAGATTGGGGAGACGGAACTTTTGATATTGATGTTAAAGGACCCATAACACATACCTATGACCAACCAGGGGTTTATACCGTAAAAATAACGGGAGATTTTCCGCATATAGCTTTTGACAATAATGGTGACAAGGAGAAAATCCTCTCCGTTGATCAATGGGGAGCTATTACATGGAAAACTATGAACTCAGCATTTTGGGGATGCTTGAATATGGATGTGTTCGCAACTGATGTTCCTGATTTTTCCAATGTTACAATTGTCAACGGAATGTTTGCCAATTGTACTTCCCTAATTGCAAACAGTTCATTCAATAATTGGCAAATGGGTACCATTATAGAAATGGAGAATATGTTTTCAGGGGCGTCTCAGTTTAACCAACCGATCGATCGATGGGATGTAAGTAAGGTTAAAGATATGACAGGTACGTTTGGTTGGGCAACTTCATTCAATCAACCTATTGAAAATTGGGATGTTTCCAATGTTGAAGAAATGTGGCTTATGTTTTTTGGAGCGGAATCTTTTAATCAAGAAATCGGCAATTGGAACGTAGAAAAAGTAGTGAGTATGGACAGTATGTTTGATTCCGCAATTTCCTTTGACCAAAATTTAGGTAGTTGGAGACCTCTTAAACTAACAAATGCGACCTTAATGTTTAATAGAGCAGGGCTTTCAAGAGAAAATTACGATGCATTACTTATTGGTTGGAATCAAAAACAATTGCAACAAAATGTAAAATTTGATGCTGGATATAGCCAATACTGTGCAGGGGAAATTGCTAGACAGAACATGATAGACACCTATGGTTGGGTTATTTCAGACTCGGGTTCAAAATCTATTGAGATAGACAACTTAGAGATGCAAACAGCTATTGACAGTTATGAGCTTCCACCAATTACAGGAACTAATTTAACCGGAAACGAAAAATATTACACTGGCCCCAATGGTACCGGAGAAGCATATAAAGCAGGGGCTATGCTTAATTATGCTGATTTTGATGAGTTTCCCGTTACCTTATACATTTATGATTCATCGGGGGAAGGAGAACTCATGTGCTCAGGAGAGATGAGTTTTCAGCTTTCAATTAGCTCAGAATGTAA
Organism: Pseudozobellia sp. WGM2; assembly: GCF_017810075.1. Lineage (GTDB taxonomy): Bacteria > Bacteroidota > Bacteroidia > Flavobacteriales > Flavobacteriaceae > JADNYK01. The sequence goes on along the minus strand of NZ_JADNYK010000005.1, from coordinate 395,415 downwards.
TTTACCTGAGGCCGAGACCTTGCCACAGGCGGTAAGTTGTGTCAAATACGTACTTCCTCAACTGAGCACGGGCACCTATTATACCGGACCAAATGCTACAGGACTAAAATTAGAGGCAGGTACATCTATTTATGTCTCACAAACACTTTACATCTACTCTGGCCAAGGTAGTTGTTCTAATGAAAGTAGTTTTAAGGTAACCATAAATCCGGCATTATGTAAAACATCCGTTGACTTATGTCCGGTTACTTTTCCCAATTTCATAACGCCCAATGGTGATGGCAAAAATGATGTCTTTAGAGTATTGAAGAATTCATGTGGTAAATCTGGCGTTTTGAGCATTCTCGATCGGTACGGTAAACTTATATTTCAAACGACCGATCTTATAAATGGTTGGAATGGTGACTTTAGTTCAAACAAATTACCAGAAACCGATTATTGGTATCAATTTAAGGCAGCCGACACCAAGAAAGTTTACAACGGTCATTTTACCCTGTTACGATAACATCCTTTAAATATTGAATTCAAGCTTACACGAACCATAGTTCTTTCGTAATTTTAGGGGATGAAATTCAAAGTAGTATCAGAGTTTAGGCCCACTGGTGATCAGCCATCAGCAATCAAGCAATTATCTGAAGGAATAGAGTCTAATGAACGTTACCAGACCCTGTTGGGTGTTACCGGTTCAGGTAAAACATTTACCGTTGCCAATGTCGTAGCTGGGGTACAAAGGCCCACCCTGGTGTTGGCCCATAATAAAACGTTGGCGGCCCAACTCTATTCTGAATTCAAACAATTCTTTCCTGAGAACGCAGTAGAATATTTTGTTTCCTACTATGATTATTATCAACCGGAAGCATTTATACCTACATCAGGGCTATACATCGAGAAAGATCTTTCTATCAATGAAGATATTGAAAAGCTTAGACTAAGTGCCACTTCCTCCCTGCTTTCAGGCCGACGAGATGTGCTCGTAGTGGCCTCCGTTTCTTGTCTGTATGGTATCGGTAATCCGGTGGAATTTCAGAAAAATGTGATATCCATACAAAAAGACCAAGTAATCGCACGCACCAAGTTTATGCACCAATTGGTACAAAGCCTTTATTCGCGTACTACTGCAGATTTTAGAAATGGTAATTTTAGGGTGAAGGGCGATGTAGTTGATGTTTTCCCCAGTTATGCCGACCATGCCTTCAGAATTCATTTCTTTGGGGATGAGATAGAGGAAATTGAAGCCTTTGATCCCTTTAATAACAATGTTCTTGAAGTTTATGAAAATTTGAACATCTACCCTGCGAACATGTTCGTTACCTCACAAGATGTGCTTCAAAATGCTATTCACCAAATTCAAGATGATTTGGTAGCACAAGTCGACTACTTTAAAGAAACCGGAAAACCATTGGAAGCAAAAAGACTTGAAGAACGTACCAATTTTGATTTGGAAATGATTCGTGAACTGGGTTACTGCTCCGGTATTGAAAACTATTCGCGTTATCTAGACGGTCGTCAGCCCGGTACCCGACCTTTCTGCTTGCTTGATTACTTTCCTGATGATTACTTGATGGTGGTCGATGAGAGCCATGTGACCATACCACAGGTTCACGCTATGTATGGTGGTGACCGATCTCGAAAAGTGAATTTGGTGGACTATGGTTTTAGGCTGCCCGCTGCGATGGATAACCGTCCTCTTAAATTTGAAGAGTTTGAAGCACTTCAAAACCAAGTTATATATGTGAGTGCAACACCCGCTGATTACGAATTACAATTGAGTCAAGGGGTCTATGTAGAACAGGTTATACGACCAACGGGACTTTTGGACCCCATTATAGAAGTGCGACCAAGTCTTAACCAAATAGATGATTTGGTAGAAGAGATTCAACTTCGAGTAGAAAAAGACGAGCGCACCTTGGTAACAACACTGACCAAACGAATGGCGGAAGAATTGGCAAAATATCTTACACGAATCAATGTTCGTTGCCGATATATTCATAGCGACGTCGATACGCTAGAAAGGGTAGAAATCATGCAAGATCTGAGAAAAGGAATATTTGATGTACTCATCGGTGTTAATTTATTACGTGAGGGATTGGATTTACCAGAGGTATCTTTAGTAGCAATCTTAGACGCCGACAAGGAAGGTTTTCTTCGCAACAACAGATCATTGACACAGACCGTAGGAAGAGCGGCAAGACACCTCAACGGTATGGCAATTATGTATGCCGATAAGGTGACCGATAGTATGCAAAAAACCATAGACCAAACCACCTATCGAAGAGAGAAACAAATGGCCTATAATCAAGAGCATAATATTACCCCAAAAGCACTTAATAAAAGTCTGGATAGCGTGCTTGCCAAAAACTCGGTTTCGACCTACCATTTTGAGAAAGAAGAAATGCGTGCCGCCGAACCCGACCTCGATTATTTGACCAAGGAACAACTTGAGAAAATGATTCGTCAAAAAAGGAAAGCCATGGAAAAAGCAGCCAAGGAATTAGACTTTATGCAAGCGGCAAAATTGAGAGATGAAATTAAATTATTACAAGAAAAAGGGTAAATTGTACGAAAAAAGTAATTGTTATAGAATTTACCATTTATATAAACTAAAATATTAGATAATCGCATAGTAAATACTGGTTTGCAATAAATTAATAACAATTTTTAGTCTAATCTAAAAATTGAATTTTACTTAAAAACCTAATTAAAATCTGTTTTGATACAGTACTTCATTAGTCCGCATAAAAAGCAAATATGTAATCTAAAATCTTTCATTAAAATTTAAACTTGTCAAGCCACATACAGTAATTTCTACAATTAATTTACTCCAACCTACAAACTCCATCATCTACTAATCAAAGAAATTAAAGCTTATCAAAATTCCATTTTCCACAAGTTTTAAAACTTTAAAATCCTCTCAAATTATCGATGAAATATCAGATTGAAAAACCATCTTTTTAATCGTAAAGATTTCATGATTTTTTGATATAAAAACACCAAGAATAATCATAAAAAAATGCCCTAAATCTGAAACTCAAATCAGGGCATTTTCCAACTAACCAACTCAACTTAAAAATCTCTTACCTCAACAAATTAAACGAGGTAAAAAGTTCTCTTTCTTACTTCAATTCAATCAACCTTTTTGGTCTTGGCAAAGCTTCTTCTTTTTTAGGAAGTACGAATTTCAACAACCCTTCTGAATAATCAGCTTTAATTTTATCGGTATCAATTGTTTCGGGCAAAGTGAACGACCGCTTAAATGAAGAGAAACCAAACTCTCGACGGGTATAATTTTCTTCTTTCACCTCATCATCATACTTCTTTTCAGATGAGATTGTAAGCACATCATTATCCACTTCAATATTAAAATCCTCTTTTTTTCTTCCTGGCACGGCCAATTCTAACTCAAATTCCTTTTCATTATCCTTGATATTTACTGCAGGAACTGTGGAGTTCAAATTTTCCATACCACCAAACCAATCAGGTTTAAAAATTTCATTCATCAATGATGGAAACGCCAGATTGTTTCTTTTAACTATACTCATAATATTTATATTTTAAGGTTAAAAATCAAATTCACCATAGAAAGGCAAATCATATACCAACCGAAAAATAGTGTCAATATGGCGCTTACTTCTCACAGAACACTGTCACATTGGCGTTTTATTCAGATTTATAGCGGTAATTTGAGAAAATCCCTGTCGAAAACAGGCTTTTGTAAACTTAATTATAGTGAATCTTGAAAATATCGATGAGTACCTTAGGTGGAACAACACCATCAGTATACTGTTTCATTACCGTAAGTACTTGCTGTATAGCACTGGGAGGTAAACCCATTCCTAATCCTATATTATGTAACCGCGTCACCTCAACATCTTCTTGAACCGTATCTACATTCATCAACAGCACCAATCTATGGAACTGCAGAATACGATCGGCCTGCGATTTAGGAACGACATGCTCAGTATCTGAAACAAAAAGAGAATTAAAAGTCTCTCTATCGACACCCAACTGATCGGCTACACCAAGTAAAAAATTGAATTCAATTTCTTTAATCTTGCCATCGACCTTGGCAAATTCGATCATTTCAGAAAGTATACTTAATTTTTCTTTTTGTGTAGGCATGAGAAAAGATTAAAATGTAGTCTAATTCTTATTATTTACTAATTTACAAAAACGGATGATATACCGGTGTTAAATCTATATTCGTATTGAAGTACGTATAATTTGTAATACCTTGCCAAAAAATTAGTTATGACCAATAACGATGTCTTTAAAAAGCTACGCGTCGCCCTAATGTTAAGGGATGACGAAATCGTAGATATTTTAAAACTTGTTGATTTCAATATCAGTAAAAGTGAACTGGGGGCGTTTTTCAGAAAAGAAGACCACCCCAATTTTAGAGAATGTGGAGATCAGATATTACGTAATTTTCTTAACGGACTAGTACTACACCTAAGAGGAACAAAGGAAAACCCCAAGACACCTAGCGAAGTACTCGCAAAGCCTAAGCCCAAACCTATAGAAAAAAGTAGGGAAAGTTTTAAAGATAAGCAACTGAAAAGCATTGACAAAGCGATGCCGAATGTCAAATATAAAAATAAACCCAACCAGAGAAAAGGAAACAAAAAATCCTGACGAGATATTACCAGTCAGGATTTTTCACAGATTATCAATTTATTCTATCCCTTGATAAGCACACCTACCGTATACAGCTTACCTTCTTGATACTCTTTTAAATCAACTTTCTTATAATTCAATTTCGCCTTGACAAAATCTTCTAAGATTTCATCGTCAGCGTCGATGGAAAGAACTACAATTTCTTGCTCATTATTTAAAGTGAACCGAACCTGTGCCCTTAAATCTGTTTCATTGGAAGTAAATGAGTTCTCACTCAACATCTCCGAAATCTGACTTGAAAGACTTTTGACCTTGTTTTTTGGCTTTAGATCGTTCGCAAATACACTTGCGGTCGACAATAACATTGCAACAGCTAATACTAAACTAATTTTTCTCATGACTTTGTTTTTAAATAATTGATGATTTGATGAATTACTTAAAAGACGAAGTGCACAGAATTCTGTTACATCGCACCTATCTTTTTAACATTTATTTCACACTGTCGAAAATTTAAAAACTAGAGTTCTAGAAAACATTCTTAGTCAGAATATTATTCCCCGAAACTGATATGTCGATTCATATTTTCCTCTAACGATATAAACGACTCAATGTCTCTTATACCTTCAATTACCAAAATTGATTCTTGATAAAGCTGTCGATAATGCAAACTATCTTTCGCATGTATTTTTACGAATATATCATACTTACCGGTACTATGATGAATTTTGACCACTTCAGGAACATTGCTCAAAGCGTCGATTACATTTTTATAAAGAGATGCCTCCCTTAAGAACATACCTAAAAAAACCGTCATTTTCCATCCAAGTTTACTATAGTCGATAGACAAGGTAGCTCCTTTGATTACTCCTAAGTTTTTCATTTTTCTGGTACGCATATGTACGGTTCCGGGAGAAATTCCGGCACGTTTAGCGACCTCGGTATAATTCATTTGGGCATCCTCTGAAAGGATCGATAAAATTTTATGGTCTACGGCGTCAAGCTTGTCTTTCATAAATACATTTTTACAGGTCAATCGTCAATTTTCTTTTTGTCAGAATCAACAGATTATCATTTTAAGTCTGCTTTTTCTTCAATTAAAATTGTTAAATACGCGATTTCAGTAAATTTAATTCAAGCTTTTGAAAAAAAGTGTAATAATATGCTAATAAACAACTGTATTTAATGAAAAATGCATTTTTTTTATTTAGTCAAATTTTTGATGTCATAAAAATGATTTTTTCTTTTTTCCTATCGAATTAACAATTAATTAACTCAAGTATAATTTAATACTGTCGATTTATTAAAAAAAACCTGTTAAAAAAATTATACGGTAGATTATCATCAAATAAACCCAATAAACATAGGGTTTCTGAGCGTTTTCACATTTTTTTATATAAAAAACTACCCCTAATATTGTCTTGTTGTTATATCGGTAACACGAGACCAACAAAGTAAAGTATCCGGAACTTTTCTTTCACTTAATTTGACCCCCATGACATTCAATCTATGAATGAGGTGTGGTTGGGCAAATAACAATGTTTAGTATCAACCAAAACCTTGTATTATATGAAGAAAGCTCTATTACTGTCATTCTTATTTCTAACTATCTCCGCAGGGTATGCACAGGAGATAATGATAACCGGGACGGTTGTCGATGACCAAGGAGTAGTTTTACCCGGCAGCGATGTCATCATCAAAGGCACTACTAAAGGTACCACTACAAACTTTGATGGTGAATTTACGATTGACGCACCAGCTGACGCAATTTTGATTTTCTCATCATTGGGTTTTGCGTCAAAGGAAATAAACGTTGATGGCAAAAAACAAATCGATATTATTCTTGTTCCTGCAGCCGAACAATTGTTAGAAACCATTGTCATCGGCTCACGTAGACAGGGACGATCGAAATTAGACACCCCCGTACCTGTAGATGTAATCAACATTTCTCAAGAAGCCATTAACATGCCACAGCAAGACATTTCACAGATGCTAACGGCAGCAGCGCCATCCTTCACTGCTTTTACGAGTGGAGGTGGCGACCTTTCTTCTTTTGTGAGCCAACCTAGTCTAAGGGGGCTCGCCGCTAGCCAAATGCTTGTGCTCGTCAACGGTAAACGAAGGCACACCTCTGCAATTTTGGCCGGCAACCAAACCGGTACCCCAGGCCCTGGTGTAGACATGAGGTTTATTCCCTCGATTGGTGTAGACCGTATAGAAATACTTAGAGATGGGGCGTCAGCACAATATGGTTCCGATGCCATTGCCGGTGTAATAAATATGGTAATGAAAAAGGGTACCGGTGAATTCAAAGGAACTTTGACTGCCGGAGCTTACACCAACAAAATTGGCTATGATGAATCTGCACTTACCCCTGAAGAAAGAGAACTCAATAGGTCTATCGATGGCTGGGACGGGCAGAATTTTCAATTTGACGGTAATTACGGTATTGGGTTTGAAAACGGAGGATACTTTAATGCCTCTATAATGTTGGCCCAGTCGGAAAGGACCATACGACCTACCGTTTTATCACTTGACAGAGCCCCTCTTTATGATAATTTATACCTAACAAATGGCCGAACTACCGTAAACGGAAATCCGATAATAACCAACCCAGAATTAATTGCCGCGCAAGCAAGTGGCGATGCCAACCTAATTAGCTCTCTTCAAACTGTAGAGGGTTTAATGGCCGCAAGAGATATTGAACAAATTGATGTTTCTACCTATTCGGGCCTTCCGGCAAAAACAAATATGAGCTTAGCTTTTAACTTGGAGAGCCCGTTAACCGAAACTTCCGATTTCTATGCTTTTGGCGATATTGGTTATCAGTATTCCGATGCTTATAGCTGCTTTTTCAGAAGAGCTGCTCAATCAGACAGGGCCAGTTATGATTTATTCCCCAATGGTTTTCGCCCACAAATCTATAATGACCAGTATAACATTTCATTGGCAGCCGGCATCACAGGTATGATCGGAGACTATGATTTCGACCTGAGCAATACCTTCGGCACCAACTCTGCACAATATGGAATGTTCAATACTTGGAATGCCAGTATCGGTACAGGTTCGCCGACTGATATGAACCTCGGTACTCATAGTTTTTTACAAAACACCATCAATATGGATGCTTCTCATTTTTATGAAGACGTTCTTTCGGGACTAAACATAGCCTTTGGTGGTGAACTAAGATTCGAAAACTATATTATCGAAGCCGGACAGGAAGAAAGCTGGACAGCTGGAGATGCAGGGGTCATCACCGCGACAGAAGACAACCAATCGTTGATCGGACCGGATGGCTTTCCTCTAGAAGATTTGAATGGAAATCCGTACGTAGACGAACTTGGAAATCCGACAACATTGGAATATGCCGGAGTTAGTCAATTATTGGTTAAAAATTACGCCTTGAACTGCCAGTGTTTCCGAGGATTCGCACCCGAAAACGAAGGCAATAGCTGGAGGTCAGTAATGGCAGCCTATGTGGATATGGAGCTTGACCTGACCGAAGATTTTTTAATGTCAGGTGCGTTAAGGGTAGAAAACTACTCAGATTTTGGTAACGTACTGACCGGTAAATTGGCAGGTCGCTATGCAATCGGAGATAACTTTTCACTTCGAGGCTCTTTCAGTAGCGGATTCAGAGCACCCTCTTTACAAGAATTGAATTACTCGCACAGTTATACATTTTTTATCGATTTAGTGCCCTTTGACGGTACCTTATACCCAAACAATAGTTCTGCAGCCAGTGCTTTGGGCATCGGAGCCTTACAAGAAGAAAGATCTAGAAACTACAGCTTAGGTTTCACTACTAAAATTGGCAAGTTTGACTTAACTGTGGACGCTTACAAAATTGACATTTTCGACAGAATTTTTGAAACCGGAGAATTCGATTCTACCGACGCACCTGTGTTAGACCCAATAATCGGTAGCGGTTTGGCAAGTTTTAGGATCAACGGTGGTGATATAAGTACAAAAGGTATAGAGGCGGTAGTTAATTACAATACTAGATTAGGTGATAGTAAATTAGGTTTTGTTTTGGCAGGTACTTTCAGAGAAAACAAATTCGAAGATGTTAATCTTCCTGATCTCAACACTAACCTTACCGATGAAGAATTAACCGATAACTATGTCAGTCGTTCATTGATCGGTCAGTTCGAAACCGGTACGCCTAGCAGCAAAATTATCGGTACGGTCAACTATTCTATCGGTAAGTTCTCAGCTATGCTCAGAGGTACCAGATACGGGTCTGTACAAACTAGAGACAACAACCTAAGAACTTTAGTACCTGAAGGCATACAAGGCTACGCCGATCAGTACTTTACGCCCGAGTTCACTACCGATATAGGTCTAACTTACGAGTTTACTGATGCCTTAAGCTTAACAATTGGTGGCAACAATATTTTTAACGAGTATCCAGAAATATTAAGATACGAACTACGTGGATTTAATCTTTACTCTCAATACCAACAAGGTTCTGCAGGCGCCTATTATTTTGGAAGACTAACCATTAACTTGTAATTGAAGGTAACAGTAATATTAAAAAGAAGATTATGAAAACATATAGAGCAATTATCTTAATTCTTACGCTAACAATAGGCTTAACCTCTTGTGAACAAGAAAGATTAGAACCTGTATTAACAACTGCAGAAGGCGGTGGCACGCTCAATACATACATGGCGTACACTATCGAATCTACCGACCCTATGGGCTCCAATGTTTATGGCAGGGTGGTCTTTTACAAGACCACTTTAGACCAAACTTTGGTTCAGGTATCATTATACAATACCATTGATGAAATTATGCACCCCGCGATTATTCTTAGCGGTGCCGTCGGTGATGAAACGACCACAATGACAGAATTAGACGACATTGATGGGTCTACCGGCGAATTTTCATCTAGTAAATTCTTTGTGGTTACCGATGAATCATATTATGATTCTTTGGCCGACCTAGATGCCCATATTAATATATATCTGAGTTCTGCAGATGATACCATCGTGGCTTCTGGTGATATAGGCGCTAATGCAGAACCGGTCGAAACAAACTAAAAATTAGAACTTTTTTTAACTTAAATATATAGCACTATGGAAAAATTAAACAGAAGAGCATGGTTGAAGCGAGGCGCTTTAACTGCTGCTGGGGCAATGGTAATGCCTCAGCTTTCATTCGGGGAAACTCCTATGGCCAAATTGAAATTCGATTCACAGGGCAGAACCATTTACAGTCCGTTCTTCAAAGAATTCAACGCAGAATCATTTCCCGAAACCGGCAAGCTATTAGCGAAATTGAACGCGAACGAAAATCCTTATGGTCCATCTCCCATGGCCGTGAAAGCCTTTCAGGGCTCCACCAACCTTGGCAATCGATATGCTTGGAGAGAATTATTTGATTTGATGGACAAAATTGCCATCAAAGAGGGTGTGAAAATAGAAAATATTATGATGGGGCCCGGCTCTTCCGACTTATTGGAAAAAACAGCCATGGTCATGTTTGCAGAAGGGGGCAACGTAGTTTCTGCAGACCCTTCTTATATGTCATTGATTAAAGTAGCTCAGGCAACAGGCGCATCTTGGAAACCCGTACCATTAAAAGAAGACTGGTCTCACGATCTAAAAGCCATGGAGGCCGCTATTGATGACGACACTAAATTGGTCTACATCTGTAACCCCAATAACCCTACCGGTAGCATGACCGATCACGCAGAGTTGGTAGATTTCTGCTCTCGTGTTTCTGAAAAAGTACCCGTATTCGTAGATGAGGCCTATATGGGCTTTCTAGAAGATGGCGACGAGAAGAGTATGGTTTCTCTAGTCGCTGAGGGTAAAGATGTAATCATTGCCCGAACCTTCTCAAAAATTCATGGCATGGCTGGTTTACGAGTAGGTTATATCGCAGCACTAGAATCGACTTTAGATAAGATTCAAGATATTACAAGGGGCGGTATGGGTATTACCTACCCTTCCGTATATGCTGCTAGTGCTAGTATGGACGATGTTGAATTTCAGAACAAATCAAGAAAATTAAATGCCGAATGTAGAGAGTTTGTGTATGCGACCCTAGAGAAAATGGGGTATTCATATGTACCTTCTTCCACTAGTTTTATTTTGTTTCCCATAGAAATGGAAGGAAAGAAATTTCTTGAGAAAATGACTGCTGAGGGTGTAGGTGTGCGCGCGTTTGATATCATGGACAAGAATTGGTGCCGTGTAAGCATGGGCACTATGGAAGAGATGAAAATCTTCGCCTCTGCATTACAAAAAGTGCTCGTTTAAGTTAAGTTAGCCCATTGAGTCGGGTTTGCGTGAAATTGCCTTGATACGCTAAAATCCGACTCTCTATGGGTTATTTCTATTTGCACTTCAAATACAACTCGTACAACTTTAAAACATAAACCTTATGAACTTCGCGCTTCAAAACACCTTAGAACTTGTGCTGATCATAGGTCTTGGTCTGTTACTACAGAAAAAGATAGCCAAGCAAGATCTTAAGGGCGTTAAAACAATAATACTTAGTGTAGCCTTACCTGCCGTAATTTTCGTAGCCTTACTTAAAATCAAACTAGAAAGTTCGCTTTTAATATTTCCTTTACTGGCATTGACCTTTAACCTCATTATGCTGGTATCTTCAAAGTATCTCTTGGGCGCATCGCTACCTAAAGAACAAAAATCGAAGAGAAGAACCATAATGATGTTGCTACCCTCTTTAGCACCCGGTCTTTCCTGTTTTCCCTTTATAGTCGTTTACCTTGGTGACGACTCTTTGGCACTGGCCGCACTTGCAGATGTAGGCAACAAAATTTTCGGGCTTATACTACTTTATATGCTTGCTATGCATTGGTATCATAGACGAGCCTTAAAAGATGCTAAAGCATCAACCTCAAGTAAACTTAAAAGTTTAGCAATGTCACTATTAAAAGAACCTATCAATATGGTCATTATTGTTGGACTGGTTCTGTTGGCGTTGGGATTGAATATGGGATCATTACCTGTATTTTTACAAGGTACCATCGAGAAATTAAAAATTCTGATGACGCCGCTAGTACTCTTATTTATTGGTATGGCAGTACGGATAAAATCAGGTGAATTTGGCGTTATTCTATCTTTATTAGCTAGACGTGCAGGAATCACGTTCTTACTATCTGCGATATTTGTCCTTATATTTCCTGCGTTGACACCCGCCTTAATTCTACTCTTGGTCGTTTTCCCTCAAAGCTCTTGTAGTTTTTGGCCATTTGCCCACATGAGTGCTGTAAGCGCCCTAGAAGAAGGCGATGAACAAAAAAGCCCTACATTTGATATTAATTTTGCAGTTAATATTTTAGCTTGCTCTCTACCTTTTTCGACTATTTTAATAATCGGAATATTCTCCTTTAGCGAATTATTCGTAAACCCATACGTGTTATTGGCTGCCAGTGGCACTATGATAGGACTATCGTTTATACCTGCGATTTTCGCTAAACTAAAAAGCACTAAAGAAAGTGAGATTGAATCGGCCACCTTTGGCGAATATGTCGGTCTGAACACATCGCCACAACCTAGCGAAGATAGTTAGGTGATAGAATGTAGCAAATAAAAAAACCTCTGAAAGAATTGTTTCTTCAGAGGTTTTTCCACTTTAAATTGTAATTTTTACTCTTTCACCTCAATGGGTACTTTGTAAACCACACCTTGCTCAAAAGTACCTTTGGCCAATCTTTGAAAATCGACATTCTTTTTAATGAATTCGCTCAAAGCCGGACTTTCGGTTTCTATGGTAAGAATTCGTAAATAGTTACCTCTATCTACCGCCAAACGAACTTCGGCCTTATGCCCACGTATATCATCAGGAATATTAGGCACATCTAGCATTTTATAAACTTGAGATGCAACTGCTTTTGAAGGCACTACATCTATCTCATAATCGGCTGCTATGGCAAGGCCTGTATTTAACACAAGTGCTGCAATTAATGTATAAAAAATCTTTTTCATCTTTGGGATATTTATTTGGTTTCCATCTAATTATCGTTAAAGATAACACAATAAAAGGTCTCTAAATTACGGTTTTACCAAAATTTAACACCTTATAATATTAATAATTAAAAATAATGTAAAAATCTAACGAAAACGTAGTTTTTCAGTCGTTCTTGACTAAAACGTTTTCGTCCCATTTGAATATTTCAAAATTTTGAATGAAAAAAGGGCAATCTAAACGACTGCCCTTTTTTTATTTATCAATTTTCTGAACGCTTTTACGCCAATACTTCTTTGACTTTATCGGCAGCCTCTTGAAATTGAACCGCTGAATGAACGGCCAATCCTGAATTATCTATAATTTCTTTCGCCAGTTCAGCATTTGTACCCTGTAAACGAACGATGATAGGCACCTTTATGGCATCCCCCATATTCTTATAAGCATCAACAACACCTTGTGCAACTCGATCACATCTTACGATACCTCCAAAAATATTGATCAAAATCGCTTTTACCTCTGGGTCTTTAAGTATGATTCGGAAAGCCTCTTCTACTCTCTTCGCATCAGCCGTACCACCTACATCTAAAAAGTTAGCTGGTTCGCCCCCGGCCATTTTAATAAGATCCATTGTAGCCATTGCCAATCCGGCTCCGTTTACCATACATCCGACATTGCCATCTAAATCAACGTAGTTAAGACCAACTTCACGTGCTTCGACCTCGATTGGGTTTTCTTCGCGCAAATCGCGCATTTCTGCGTACTGTTTTCTACGGAAAAGGGCATTATCATCAATGGATACTTTGGCATCGACTGCCATTATCTTATCGTCGGAAGTCTTTAGTACTGGGTTGATTTCGAACATACTCGAATCACTTTCGACATACGCTTTATATAGTGAGGTAACGAATTTGGTCATTTCTTTGAATGCCGTACCCGATAAGCCTAAATTGAAGGCTATCTTACGTGCTTGAAAAGGCAATAAACCTGTTGCTGGGTCTATCTCTTCCGTAAATATTAAATGAGGTGTGCTCTCGGCAACTTCCTCAATATCCATACCTCCCTCAGTAGAATACATTACCATATTTCTACCTGTTCCCCTATTCAAAAGAACTGACATATAGAACTCGTCAGGTTCATTATCACCTGGGTAGTATACGTCTTCGGCCACTAAAACCTTATGTACCTTTTTACCTTCGGCAGATGTTTGCGGTGTGATAAGATTCATACCGATAATGTTACCTGCCAACTCTTCCACTTCTTTCAGGTTCTTGGCCAACTTAACTCCGCCACCTTTACCTCTACCCCCAGCATGAACTTGGGCCTTGATAACGTGCCATCCGGTGCCAGTCTCGGCAGTCAGTTGTTTGGCAGCCTCTACAGCCTCCTTTGCATTGTGGGCCACGATACCACGCTGAATGCGCACACCAAAACTGGCCAAAATTTCCTTTCCTTGATATTCGTGAAGATTCATATGTAAGGGTATATTTTAGGTTCAGCAGCAAAAATAGGTAACTGCTGGTTGATTTTCCAATTTAGAAGCTGCAAATTCAAAAAAAATATGGAGGTAAAAGGTCCTATGTCAAAGAGACTTTAAAATATCCTCACTGAACACATCGTCACAACTCACCTATCCTAAGGGAAACTGGTATGAAATTCAATTTTATAATAACCGTTTTTGAAATGGATTGCTCAATATGAAAGAATACATCATACTTGAAGTCCCGGCAAAATATTTTCTTGATGAAGTAACACATCTCATAGATGAAGTTATGTTGATCTAAGCATCAAAGAATCAAATCACTATAAATGGTAGAGAAAAAGTTAGTGTTCGGAAAGAATGGTATTGTAAATATTGAAGAGAAAGGAGCAGTACTCTTGAATTATGTTGCAGTTTGCAAATAGAAAAAAGAACTCTTCACACTCACTTGTACCTGTAATGCCAATTAATATACTAGACTAGTTGCGATAACCACTTCAGGACCCTATACAACTACCATAAATAATTTCAAAGAATAATATGTACCAAGGTGGGAAGAAAATTATTACCATGATTGACCTTGAGACTCTTTAAATCTTATAAAGAATGGGCAAGAATATATTTTTCAGATTGTAGTGACGTATTAGTAAAGTTAGAAAGTTAATTCTATAGGTCTCAGATTTCAAAATCCTTGAAATCCAAAGGGTCGAAATTTCTAAAGTCACCGTTCATATCAATAGTTTTTTTGGTTCGGTCGACCTCCGAAAGAACACCTATAGTACTTATGAGATGGGTTTTAATAAATGCCAAGCGTTCACTTTCTTTCGCCATTTGTAACAACTGATATTCTTGCTCGAATGACAGACCCATTTTATGAACTAACACGAAACTATTGAACTTTTCAACCGGTAACGGCGAAAAAGGTACATCCATCAGTTCATAAAGTTCATGTAACCTATCGAGTACTTCTTGCTTTAATTGCGGTTCGGCATCATTTTGATTATCTAAAAACTGAACTTCCCCCCCAGCATACAACTTGTCATCTATTCGATTGTTGAAACTGAGAATGCGAAAAACTTGTCGGGCCACACAGGTAACGTCCATTTCACCACTCTCATAAGTATTTACGATTTCGACCAGCTGCACCTCTGTACCATAAACCATATTATTATGGATGTAAACAGGAATACCAAAGGTGATAGCTTCCTTACGACAATCTTTGATCAATTCTTTATAACGTTCCTCAAAAATATGCAGGGGCACGGTTTCACCGGGGAAGAAGATAGATTGCAATGGAAAAAATGGCAGTTTCATCAGATCAAATTTTCGTCTAAAAATACAACTGAAAAAAATCTTTGGCAAATGTTAATTCAAATCCTTAAATGTTTTAAATATAACATTTTGTTTTATTTTTAAACTCTAAGCCTGATTTCTTGCCCATATCACTAGAAGAGTTTAATTTTGCCTAAAACTGCTAAGTACTATGAACAATGCCGATTTGCTCAAGATAGCAAAAACTTATGGAGATCCGGTTTATGTATATGATTCGGAAAAGATAATTTCTCAATTTCAACGTCTTACCGACGCTTTTAGCACAGTAAAGAAATTGAAACTGAACTACGCCGCGAAGGCGCTTTCGAATATTGCGATACTTAAATTGATGAACAGCTTAGGCAGCGGTCTAGATACCGTTTCTATACAAGAGGTTCAATTAGGTCTTCTGGCCGGTTTCAAGCCCGAATCTATAATTTTTACCCCTAATGGGGTATCGTTGGAAGAAATTGAAGAAGCTTCTAAACTGGGGGTTCGAATAAACATCGACAATCTTTCTATCTTAGAACAATTTGGTAGTAAGCACCCTGATATTCCGGTATGCATTCGCATTAATCCGCACGTAATGGCTGGAGGAAACTCAAAGATATCCGTAGGTCATATCGACTCTAAATTCGGAATCAGTATTCATCAAATTCCACACTTACTGCGCATAGTTGATGTTACCAAAATGAACATTAACGGTATACATATGCATACTGGTAGCGACATCTTAGATATCGATGTATTTCTATATGCATCTGAAATACTATTTGAAACCGCTAAGAACTTCAAAGATCTTGAATTCATCGATTTCGGTAGCGGTTTTAAAGTACCTTATAAAGATGGTGATATAGAAACCAATGTCGAAGAGCTAGGTAAAAAATTAGGTTCTCGATTCAACGAATTTTGTAAAGAATACGGTAGAGAACTGACACTGGCTTTCGAACCCGGTAAGTTTTTGGTCAGTGAAGCCGGTAATTTTTTAGCAAAGGTTAACGTTGTAAAACAAACCACCTCAACGGTCTTTGCCAGTATCGACTCTGGATTCAACCATATGATAAGACCTATGTTTTACGGGTCATCACACCGAATTGTAAATATTTCAAATCCGCAGGGTAGAGAACGCTATTATTCCGTAGTCGGTTATATATGTGAAACCGATACTTTTGCCAGCAATCGAAGGATCAATGAGATTTCTGAAGGAGATATTCTTTGTTTTAAAAATGCGGGCGCCTATTGCTTCACTATGGCCAGCAATTACAATTCTAGATTTAGACCACCTGAAGTACTTTGGCACGAAGGAAAAGCGATTCTGATACGTGAGCGAGAGTCATTTGACGACCTCATCAAACACCAGGTAGATGTTAAAGACCTTTTCGCACCTAAAAAGGAAAAGGCAACTGCAAAATAAAAAGCTATTATTTTTCGTTAGCTTTGGTATAATTGTTGGTCCAATGGTACCAAAGCTAACGAATATGATGAAGACATCTATAACTACCCTATCTCACAGCGCCTTAACATTAATTTTATTTCTTAGCATTATATGTGTTGCCAATGCTCAAGAAGTTGAATGGTTAAGCTGGGATGAGGCTACCGAGTTGGCCACTACAGAAGAAAATCCGAAGAAAATTTTTGTTGATGTTTACACCGACTGGTGTGGCTGGTGCAAAAAAATGGATAAGGATACCTTTCAAAACTCTGAAGTAGCGGCGTATATGACCGACAACTTCTATATGGTAAAATTAGATGGCGAAGGCAAAGAACCCATTGAGTTCAAGGGAAAGACCTATAAATTCGTGCCTTCGGGCAGAAAAGGCTATCACGAATTGGCCGCCGCTCTTTTGCAAGGCAGGTTAAGCTACCCGACCACTATATTTTTAGATGAGCAAATGAATATGCTTTCACCCGTACCCGGATATCAAAAACCAAAACCTTTTCTGAATATTGCACGATATTTCGGTGATAATATTTACAAGGATAAGGATTGGGAAGCCTACTCAGGAAAGGGGAAATAGTATAACTAATTTTTCCGATATATCTGGGCACTACCCTCACCGTTATATGCCAATATCAATGAACTTTTCTCAATGTGGAGGTATACCACACGATTTTCAAATTCACAATCTTTAAACACTAAGTAGCCATCAAGAGTAGACTGTGTTCTTATAGTATCGTTAATTACATAAGCCCCCGTAGTATTCTCTTCTGTAGAAGTGTCATTATAACATAAATTTCCATTTGACTTGAAAGTACCATCCTCAAAAAACTTAATTTGTTTTTCACTATCTACCTTTTCAAAACCACGACTACTTCCATCGCCAGGCCTTCGCTCGACCAAAAGCCATGTGCCCTTTAATTCCGGATTTTCCAAGTCCACTTCATCGTCATTATCCGAACACGAAACAACAAGAAGAAGCAATGAGAAAATAACAGTATTCAGCTTTTTCATAATACTCCTTTATTATTTAGATGTAAGTTCGATAATTAGGTTGCGTTAAAATCTACCTACTATAATTTGGCGACTCTTTGGTGATGGTAACATCATGTGGGTGACTTTCAGCAATACCGCTTGAAGTAATCTTAACGAACTTTCCTTTTTCTTTTAAGTCTTCAATATCTTTCGCTCCACAATAACCCATTCCGGCACGTAATCCACCTATAAACTGGTGAATACTTTCATAAAGTTCACCTTTATACGGTACACGACCCACAATGCCTTCAGGCACCAGTTTTTTGATATCGTCTTCCACATCTTGAAAGTAACGATCCTTGCTGCCCTCTTTCATAGCTTCAACTGATCCCATGCCACGATACGACTTGAATTTTCGGCCTTCATAAATAATCGTTTCCCCGGGAGATTCTTTGGTACCTGCCAGAAGTGATCCTAACATGACCGTATCTGCACCTGCAGCAATCGCTTTAGGGATATCACCTGTATATCTAATACCACCGTCTGCAATTACAGGAACTCCTGTTCCTTTTATGGCCGAAGCGACTTCAAGAACAGCTGAAAATTGTGGAAACCCAACACCGGCAACTACTCTGGTTGTACAGATTGAACCAGGCCCTATACCTACTTTAACAGCATCAGCGCCTGCCTCGACCAAATATTTGGCGGCCTCGGCCGTCGCAATATTCCCTACTATAACTTCAAGATCAGGGAATTTTTTCTTTACTTCTTTCAGTACGTTGACAACCCCCCTAGTATGGCCATGTGCAGTATCGATAACAACTGCATCTACCCCAGCTTCAACCAAGGCTTCTGCCCTATCGACGGCATCGGGCGTTACCCCAATAGCAGCGGCGACACGTAATCGGCCGTATTGATCTTTATTGGCACTTGGCTTTAGGGTCAACTTCGTAATATCCCTAAAAGTTATGAGTCCGACCAACGTATAATCCTTATCCACGACAGGAAGCTTTTCAATCTTATTCTCTTGAAGAATATCTTCAGCTTGCTCCAAGGAAGTTCCTTCACCTACAGTAACCAAGTTCTCAGAGGTCATAACTTCGGAAATAGGCCTTTCATTGTTTTTTTCAAACCGCAGATCACGATTGGTTACAATACCCAAAAGTTTGCCCTGATCATCGACGATAGGAATACCCCCTATACTAAATTCTTTCATGCTAGCCTTCGCATCTTTGACCTTACTGTCTAAGGGCAAAGTAACCGGATCCATAATCATACCACTCTCCGCTCGCTTCACCTTGCGTACTTTCACGGCTTGCTGGTCGATAGTCATATTCTTATGCAACACCCCGATACCCCCTTCTTGGGCAATGGCGATGGCCATTCTTGATTCCGTAACCGTATCCATAGCAGCCGATACAACTGGTACATTGATGGTGATGTTACGAGTAAATTTTGTTTGAATGTTCACTTCTCTAGGAAGCACTTCGGAATAGGAAGGTACTAGCAGTACATCGTCATAAGTAAGACCTTCTCCGAGTATTTTGTTAAGGTGGGCTTGCATAGCAATTAAGGATTTAATTGCGTGCAAATGTAGTGAATTTAATTGGTAATTTGACTTGTATCGAAGACAGCTTTAAGCCTAACAAGAAAAGCTTTCGAAAACCCATCTTGCATGGCCACTACTCCTATGAAAATAAGTATAGTATTATAATATGGCAAGAAGCTATTTATCAGTATACGTTAGATGAGCCTTTCGGGCCCAATCAATCACTGCACTTTTCTGATTTTCGGTCAATGAGCCGCCGTGTAACCATGTATATTCGGTCAATGGCATTTCACCTTCCTCTACCTCTTCGATAAGTTCATCTAACTTATGAGCTTTCTTCTTTTTATCATAAGAATCCCAAGCGGAGACATTAAAGTGTTCATTACCTTCTTCTACATGATTCGAAATCCATAAAGAAATAGGAGATACACTAGCATACCAGGGATATGTTGTCTTATCACTATGACAATCGTAACAGGTGTTTTCAAGAATGGTTAAAACTTCAGAAGAAGGCTTGGTTTCCTTTTCAAAAGAAGCTACGTCCCTTACCTCGGAATTATTCCTTTCCGGACGATAAAATTGTAGGGCTATCAAAACAATCAATAAGAGAATAAAAACCTTTCTATATTTTTTCATGGTTTTACGAAGTTTAGTAATGTTACTAAATGTAGAAAAACATTTTTTGATAACTATACTTCGACTTATTTTCTCTAAAAAATACTTCTTTTAACAGATTAAACTTCAATCACAATTTTAACTGTAGCGTGGTATAAAATGTTCGTGGATCGGCCGGTATAATTCCGGGACCAGGGTAGCCTGTGGCTCTTCTGGTGAAGTAGCTGTTGTTCAAGACGTTGTTGATACCTGCCTCTAACTTCCATTTTTTATAAGTGTATGATAGAGCTAAGTCTAAAATATCATAGGCCGGTATTGCCCCCTCAATACCCCTTTGATTATCGTTGACATCTTGCGGCGCGTTGGTTGCATCGGTGAATTGTTGACCAAAATAAGTGTACTGAAGACTTCCTAGCAAATTATGATAGCCAAAGTTCAAACCGGTTTTCAGATTAACCTCTGGAATAAATTCTACCTTTTTACCCTCTACATTATTTCTCTCGCTTGAGACATATTCAGAAGATGTCAATGCCAGATTTACAAAATAATTTAAGCGTATTTTTTCCATTTCAGGAAGAAAAGTTTCTTTCATACTCCAATCTGCGAAACTTTCAAGACCGTACATAAAAGCGTTTCCAATATTTCCCCTGAATCGAACCAAGCCTCCGGTTTCTATTTCGTTTCCATTTTCATCCACTCTAGTGGCAGCTTTTAAAATTTCACCCAAGCGATTATTATAGTGCAATGCAAAAGCACTCACATCAAAAGATAATATATTTTTGACCCTTCCCCGAACACCAATATCCGCGGTATAGCCGTCCTCATCAGTTATATTCTGGTCCACTTGAAAAGTGGGATTGACAACTCGAATATCGCTAAAGGTTACCGATCGGTAATTCTGCGAAATATTCGCGTACAACTCGGTTTCAGAGTTTATGCCATAAGTGGCACCCAGACCTAAAAGAACAAAAGTACGCTCAAAGGTTCTATTATCTTGAATTTCTTCATTCAACAAAGGATTACCGGCCAAATCTAAACTTACAAACCTGTACGACCCTTCACTTTCGGTTTTTATATGTTCTAGTCTGAAACCTGGTGTAATACTTATTTTCTTGTTGAGATTAAACACGTTTTCGCCAAAAAAAGCCAGGTTCAGATTAGGAAAATCAAACTGAGACTGCCTTTCATAATTAGGATATTCATCATCAGCAAAGCTAAAATCAGCATCAAAGGCCATCGTACCTGAACCCTGCCTTTGGTCATTATATGTCTTGTAAAATTTGGCACCTAAAAGTAAAGCTGATTCCTCTCCCAATAAATCATACCTCGACAAAACTCGGGCTTCCGCCCCCCAATTGGTAAAATTATCGACCAATAATTCCCGTGGTTCTTCTAGGTCATCGGGTTGCGAAACGCGATTAGTTCTGAAGCCCAGCGCTTTTCGTGAAGCATCTAGACCAAAAAGGTTGAAGCTGAAATCTGTTTTAGTGCTGAACCCATGATCTATTCGGAGTGAATAAAGCTTCCAATCGACTTCAAACCAGTTACGCTCACGATTACTAAAATTAGGGTCTTCTAAAAACTGCACATCGGTAAGCCCCCCAGGTTGATGTGCCAAGTATTTTAAAAATGTAGTTTCTAAAGTTACCTTGGTGCGGTCTGAAAATTCATACCCCAAACGGGCAAAATAATTTTTACTGTCAAACTCTGAATTCGGCCTAAAGCCATCGCCTTGTTTGTAATTAAAATAGGTGTAGTAACTGAATTTACCAACTGTGCCCCCTAAACTATTGAAACTGGTAAAAAGATTGTTCGAACCCAGAGTTTGTCTCGTGACCAGTTCAATCTTCTTGTTCGGATCCGGTTTTCGAAACTTAAAATTGATCAAGCCCCCGAATTGGGTACCGTATTGCAAAGAAGCCGCCCCACGAACCACCTGAATTTCTTCTAAAGCTTCTGCCGGGGGAGTGTAATAACTCTCCGGATATCCCAATACATCTGCACTTATATCATAACCGTTCTGTCGCGTATTGAAATTAGCGGTTCGATTGGGGTCGAGACCCCTACCCCCTATATTCAATTGTAACCCTGCATCACCATTATCATATATATTCAGGCCAACGACTTGACCATAGACCTGCCTAGCATTGTTTGCAGCAAGATTACCTGTAATACCATCCAATTGAATTACCTCACTTTTTTTACCAGCGTAGATTGCCGTACCCTCAACTTTTTTCAATTGTTTTAAGGCAAATATTCGCTCACGTCTCTGGGTCAAAACCACCTCAGAAAGTTCTTCTGCCCGTAGCGGTTCCAGCTTAATATTGAGTGTAAATTGCGTATCGAAAGTAAGTTCTTTTTCAAAGACTTCATACTCGAAAGCAAAAACCACTACCGTAAATTTTCCGCCAGAGAGGTGCTTAAACTCAAAAGTTCCATCAGCACCGGTTGTTCTTATTAGTTTTGCTTCTTTGAGGTATATTTCCGCATCTGCCACGGGCCGATCTTCATAACCTGTTACCTTTCCCTTAATGGATACTTGACCCCAGACCGAAGATAGACTGAGCAACAATACTAAAATGCTATAAACCTGTAATCTCATCATTGAAAGGAAGTATCCAATTTTTATGTTGAAATGATTCTTTTTCTTGGGTCAAGTCGATTTTTGAATCGATATACGGAGTACTTAATCTACCGTTGAGACTCACGTAACTATCCACATAAACTGCCACTTTTTTATGCCCGTCTTTTTCAAAATTCTGTTTCAGAAAATGGGCATACTCCAAGATGAAGTCCGGTTGAAAAGCCATTTGTTTTTCCTGAAAAGTGGTCAAGAAATCTGAATTATCTACATAGAACCATTTACCCGATTCTGTATCGACTACTTTGAATTGAGCGTATCCCGATTTTTCTATCAACATTACTCGCCAAGAAAACCGATAACCTTCTTCCGTCCAAAACAATTCATCGGGGTAGGCCAAATAACGAAAGGGGAGACATAGCTGTATCAAGAAAAAAAGCGCTAAAATAGCTGTTTTGAAGGAAAATCTCCTTGTTTTCTTATCCACAAGTACACGAGAGTTATCAAAACGCTGTATTCCTACCTTGAACCATTTATCCAATCTTTTCAATAATTTATGATGGAAGGAAGCATCAAAAAATATCAAGGTGGATACAATCATGATATAAGGAAACATTCCAATAGGGAACAATACCCTGGTCAGTAGGTGAAAAATAACAACGGCTGCAAAGGCGTACGGCCGAGTTCTTTTGTTCAATAGAAAAAAGGGAATGGTCAAATCATAAAGGGCTCCTACCCAACTAAAAAAATAAGGTGTCCAATCTAAATGCATCATATTGCCCAAAAGGGGAATATCAAATTTAGATGGCAACCAAATTTTAAGGGGCATAGCCTCGATTAGCCAATCAGAATTCAATTTTGACAACCCTGCGTATACATACACGATACCCAATAAAAGTTTGATGCTGTTCACCGTCCAAACCGGAATTTTCTGAAATGCATTTTCCGAATTTCTAAGAGCATCTATGGAGTAATAGGCGTTGGCCGGCAGAAATATCATCAAAAATGCCAAAAGGCTCGTAAAGTAATAATGATTGAGGTACGTGGTCTTATCCATTAACTCAATGTACGTGAAACTTAAAAAGAATAGTATACTGGCCAGACGATACCTGTAACCTAAGACCACCATTATGGAGGATATGGCACAGAGCAAAAAAATGAAGTAAGTAAAACTTCCAAGGGGTTTAACCCATTCAAAACCGTAATATGAAAAGAAAAACTTGGGCTGAATGTAGAGTTTATCAACCCAACCGTAAGCCACAAAACGTAGCAGACCCAGCAACATCATTAAACCAAAGAAAATACGAAAGACCGCCAAAGGGGCGGCCTCAACAGCTCTAGTTAAGCAATTTTCTTTGTTCAGGGTCATTTCTTAGTCACCGTCGGCATCTACGAAATCGATGCTAATATTCATGGCAGATACCATATCTACCTTTAAAAGTGGTACTGCCCTTTGCACTTCGTCATATGCTTTCAACATATTGGTCGGCGGAGCATTATTTTCAATTTCAGAACGGAACGAACCCAAAGCCTCTACCCTTGTACGGGCGGCATTCAATTGACCATTAATCAATTCTGCTAGGTCTTCACCTCCTTTCAGGGTATTCAGGGCTTCTAAATAAGAAGCCAAGCTTTCTCCTGACGAAGCTTTTTGAAAATGGTTACCGTTAAAAAAGTTTTGCACACCAGCGAGACCCTCTAAAAATAATTCGTTGGACACATCAGCTTTGTAATAAGCTTCTACATTTCTTGGTAATACCTCACCGGAGAATACGCCCAAGGGAATTCCCATTTTACCGGCCCGCAGGTATTTTTCATAATAAAGAATAAAATCATTTACAAAACGATCGACGGAAGCCGTAGAAGATGCCCCATCATTGTTGACGAAAGTATCTCTATAACCCGCTTTCCACTGTGATATAACTTGAGTTATCAAAGTCTCCATATCGTTGAGCACTACGTCTATATATGAAATCAAACCATCTTTCTCGGTAGTACTGAACTTAGAAACAATGGCCGTATCGTTCTCCCCTAGACCATTGATCAAATAATCTAAAGCAGGGAAACCCTTCGCATCACGATTGGAGGAAAGGGTAAGGTCATACGAACCCGATTGAACAAAACCATCGATTTTTTCGGCATCTACGGGATAAATATTGACATTCAACCGCAGACCTACGGTCTCTGCCGGCCCGATTTCAAATAGTGAAACGTGCTGCCACGTTTTATAAGCAGATAGCCAAGAAGCCCTTAAAGCTGTTAGGTTTGCCTCATTGGAATCGGTTTTAAAAGTTTCAAAAGCAGCTTTCAATGCGCTTAACTCAGCGGTAAAACTTTCATAAGAGGGAATAATGATATTATCGGCCCAGTTCTCTAGCATGGCACCTCTCTCAAAACTCACCGGTGCCGGATCTACATTATCAGAACCGTTATCACCCCCGCCGTTATCAGAACTACATGCTACGAAAAGAGCTGCAAACAGTACTAAGAACCAAACCTTTTTCATTCTTTATGTTTATTTATTCCAAATTAATGCAAAAATAAAAAAAGTGGTCAATTCTTCGACTAGACTGACCACTTTCTTTTATTTCATTTTCATACTGTTAGGCATTCAATCCTAATTTATTCAGCGGCTTGCTCCACTGTAAATTCGAACCTATCAGCAATCGCATTTGAAAGGGCGTCTAAAGTAGCCTCTTGTACATTCCATAATCCGTTTTCGCCATCGTCTAATAAATCGGTCAAGAAGCCATCTACCTCCGATTTGGCAAAATAGGGTTCGCTGGTACCAGCCTTTCTGGTAAACTGTAGGCTGTAGATAAAACCATACCCTTCAGACAAGTCATGAAAAGCACCCCCGAAATCCGGAGTTTCTTGGCTTAAAGCATTCTTGCCTTGTTGTAAATAATGAATCGCACGAATACCTATAACCTCTGATATTTTTTCCTTTATGATTTCAGCCTGAGCATCGCGTACCTCATAGTCCATGGCAACGATGGCAGCTCTACCTAATTTAAAGGCTTGAAAAATTTCGTCGGCAATTCCGGCAAAATCAGTATCACCTTCCACTCGACCGATGTACTTGTTCAGAAAATTATCGGCACCTAAATCGGCATTCGGATCAGCTGAATTGGCATTTAGACCATAAACATAACCATAGGCCTCGTCCCACTTATGCTCCATAGTCGTATAGTTCTTGTCTTCTTCCGTAGTACCTGAATCATTATTGGCTACATTGCTACCTTCATCCAATACGGCCGGGCTCAAATAATTATTCAATGCTTGGTCTACAGTTAGCGCGCCAATTAAACCTTTATTGAACAATTGATTGTACTCCAAACCTTGGGCACTTATATATCGAGTAGACTCCCCGTCGGCAATTTGACCAGCGGTACCGGCCTCTGCGGCTACATTCCAATTAGGAAATACTTCCTCAACCTGAGCAGCGATCCAACCATTAAAATCAGCTCTTATCAAGCCTTGATCGACTGCATTGGAAGAAAAATAGTCTGCGGAAGCCGCTGTTTTACTTGAAATACTTTTATCGGAAGCATTCAAATCGGCATTCTCAAAATCACTCTCACCTTCTTGATGGGCAAACATTGCTTGAATTTGTTCAACTGTGGCAGAAACATCACTGAAGGCCCCAAGAATCTCATCTCCCATTAACAGACGAGTCGTTTGACCTGTAAAACTTACAGTGCTTTCACCATTTCTTTCAAATGAATAACTATCAGGGTTTTCAACACCCGTCTCGCAAGGACCACAATTGCTACCACCACAGTCAATACCTGTTTCGTCACCGTTCATGATTCCATCGTCACAGGTCGCCTCCAGAGGCAAATCATCGCCTCCATTATCATCAGAATCGCATGAGGTAAAGATTAATCCGGCCACGGCCATGAAAGAGAAAGCTAATTTCTTCATTTGTAAGGATATATTTATTTAGACTTTTTTAAAATAACCGTGCAAATCTAACTTAGGAATCTAAATTATCCAAGAACTATATAGATTAAATCTAAATAAAAACTGATATTCAAAGCTTAACTGCCACTTTTATAGCCTTAAACGAGAAAAATTTAGGAGAGATATTTCAATTGATTACAGCAAACGATTTTAATTGGGAAGATATGAGCCGAAACATCATGATTAGCAAAAAAAATCGACCACCTTAATGATGGTCGATAGTTAAGTGTAATGTTATTTGTAATTACGCACTAGCACTCAGAGGCGCCCAATGTGCACATGACATTCCTGGAGCTGCCTTTTGCGGATTGGCACAATCACTGGTTTCATATCTCGCACAGCTAACGCAGTTTTCTTTATCTTTAAGTGCGACTTTCATCTCAAAACTATCGCAAGTGTAACTACTGCCTACTTTTACACCATGAACCTTGCATACGTTGCTTTCTACTAAATTCTCGCAGTTACCACAACTATTTCCTAATCTTATAGACATAACTTCTTTCTTTTTAAATTAAACTTACTCAAAGTTAAAGAGCCACATTCTTAGAAACAATATAAATAACTGATAATCAATTATTTATATTTAGATTGATTTAAAATTGAAGCATACTTTTAGATATTTTACTTCATCTAAAATAGACTTATTCACCAATAATTATCGATATAGACTATTATATTTCAAGATGTTACGAAACTGTACTTGATGCCCATTTGGGTGTCTTTTTTTTGCTTTTATACTTGCGACCATACCATAATAAGGTACCGGTAACCGGCAGACTTGCAATAATCAAACTTGTTAAAAAGGCAATTATTTTACCAATTATACCACCAATAGATCCTATATGTATATCATAATTCATCCGAATCAATTTATCGGCGAACTTGGCATCATCATATTTACCATAAATACCATTAGTCTCGATTTCTTCTAAGGTGTACTGGTCAAAAAATCGATAGTCGTTATCATAATATAAACCCTCACTATGTGCCACTTCTACATAAATGCTTGTTGAATCGGTCGCTGGGTAATGAACCTCGTAATTTAGGGCATTCGGTGAGTCTTTCCTTAGAAGAGGTATCAATCGATCAATAGGTAATACATCTTTTTCAATGGTCTCTGCAGTATTTATATTATTAGGAATATAAAATTCAGCACGCTTTTCACCACCTATCGCCTTATAAAAACCATAATAAAACCAATTAAAAGCCATAACAGATCCCGTAAATGCCAATACTAAAGCCAAGCTATAAACATAGAAACCGACTATGGAATGTAAATCGAAGTTCTTTCGTTTCCATCGCGTACCGGGCTTCCACTTAAATCTAAGTCTTTGCTTTAGGTTTGATTTTTTCTTAGGCCACCATAGTATTAGGCCCGAAACGAGAATAAGCATGAAGAGCAATATCGAAATGGAAACCACTTGTTCCCCTATTTCCGGCGGAAGCCAAAGTCTTACATGTCCTTTTAAAATAAAGGCAAAAAAACCGCTTAAATGGTCTTTTATATGCAATACCTCACCAGAATAAGGGTTGAGGAAAACGCTATAATAAAACTCTGGCTCTATCTCATAGAATATAACTTCGACCGCCTCATCGCGTTTTCCATAAAGTGCACCGTGAATATGTTTCTGAGGGAAAACGGCTTTGGCCAAATCGTGGGCTTCCGTAACAGTAATGAAGCTCTCTTCTTGAGGAGTCACATTATCGTAATCAACATACAACGATTCTATTTCCTCTCTAAATACCCAAAAGCACCCAGTAATACTTACGATAAAAACCACTAGACCGGTAGCAATACCTAAAATTCTATGTATTGTCAAAAGCTTCTTTCGTAACTCTCCTTTTACCATTGATTTAATCTTTCAAGCGTAACTATTGTCGATTTGATGAATAAACACGCATAGATAACCATAATTATCGACCCTCTAAAATCGATAGGTGAAATTAGCATAAAGTGCCCTAGGCATCTGCGGATTAATAGTCGACCAACCTTTATAATATTCTTCGTTCAATGCATTGTCCAATTTAAGGGCAATACGATATTTGGCCGCTTCGTAAAAAACCGAGGCATTGGCTATAGTATACCCAGGCAGGGCAAACTTACCAAGTACGGCACTATCGTAAACCGCTCTTTCACTGGCGCTATTGGCCCCGATACCTAAACCGAATCCTTCGAGGTTACCGGTATGAAAGCGGTAATTCGCCCAAGCATTGAATAAATTTTTCGGCCCAGCGTCAGAAGGCCTTCTTCCCTCCTCTGCGTAAGAACTGAACTCTAAACCTTCGATAACCTCACTGTCGTTATAACTGTAGCCAGCTCTTATGTTCAAGCCTTTTATAGGGTTGGCGTTCACTTCAATCTCGAAGCCCTTACTTCGTACTTCGCCGCCCTGAACTTGACTGAACGGTGTTTCACCAGGTATAACCCTATCCTTTACATTAATGTCATAATAACTGACTACAGAGTTCAATCTTCCATTGAAAAAATTGGTTTTAAAGCCCAATTCTATTTGATTCGCCTGTTCAGGGTCAAAAGTCTGTAAAGTCTGAGCTCCGGCAGACGGGTCACCCACCAATTGCGGGGCTACATTCGTAAAACCGTTTTGATAATTCGCGAATACTGACAGCTTGTTCAAAATGGGTTGGTATAGCAACCCGAATTTAGGGGCAAAAGCTGTTTGATCAAAATCATCTTCGGTGGTGCTTAAATCACCCTCGTTATCAAAGAAATCTAATCGAAGCCCGGCCATTGCAGATAGTGAAGGTGTTATGTTCAATACATCTGAAACATAAGCACTATAAATATGTTTTTTTGATTTTATATTGCTTACCGGCTGATTTTGTAACGCAGCATCAACCGCAGAAGCTGATAGTGAATAGGCATCTTCCTCTACCTCTGCCGTAAAGGGATTGTCTCCATTAGATCCGCCGGAAGGTGTAACATTGCCATAAAACGCATAACCGGTATCGTTATTCGTACTTGTAGCATTATAATAATCGATGCCGAAAACTATTCTATTTCTTAACCCGGCCAACTTAAAATCACCAATGAAGTTCTGTTGAATATCAGTTGTTTGGGTGTTTGAATTTTGCTTGTTAATATAGCGCGTAAACGTATTATCGCCTAAGGTCAAAAAATCAAATAAATAGCTATAATATCCACTTGTAGAGGTAGAACTTTTAGAAAGTATGGTTTGTGATTGCCAAGTATCCGATAGTTTATAATCCATCTCGATACGGTAGTTTTGGGTCGGATTCTCCAAAGTCAAATCATTACTTGTAAACGACAACTTGTTGTTATAACCCAACTCCTCTAAATTTGAAGCTTCTGTAGCGGCGCTTCTATTTAGAAAAAGAAAGGTCGGGTTGGTCTGCTCAGCAGAAGTAATCTCTCCGTAAAACGAAAAGGATAGGCGATCGTTCACCTGATAGGATAATGATGGAGCTACAAAAAAAGACTTTTTGAAGCCCGCATCTTGAAAACTCTGTTGCGTAGAATAAGCAGTATTCAATCTGAAATAGATATTGTTCTTCTTATCCAAAGGAGTATTAAAATCTCCACTTATTTGATTAAATCCGTATGTTCCAGAGGTAAATGAAAGCTCACCACCAAAACCGATATATGGTTTTTTGGTGACTACGTTAATCAAACCACCGTAAGAAGTTACCGCGTTACCGAACAAAGTGGCCGAAGGCCCCTTTACTACTTCAATCCGCTCAATATTGGCCGCATTGATGGTTCCGTTAGTAAGACCGGGAATACCGTTTACCAATTGTGGCTGAACCGAAAATCCGCGTAAGGAATAGTAGCCGGCACCATCACCGCCCCTTCCGGTAGACGTCCATAGTTTTTCGACTCCTACGGCATTTTTGAGCGCATCTTCGAAAGTTGTCGCTACTTGAGATTTAAGTAAATCTGTTGTTATAGTACTATAGACCTGGGTGTTTTCTAAATCTCTTAACGGCATTTTAGAAACATATGCGGTATTCTTTCGTGCGAATTTGTTGATCCGTTCTCCCTCGACCACAACTTCTCTTAAAATCTCATTACCCTCATAGAGGGTGATGCCTCCCAAGTCTACATTGTCGTTACTGTTTACTTCGAAATCGACATTTTTGGTTCTAAACCCAAGATAAGAGATTGATAAGGTGTGCGTACCAGAAGTTATCTGTTTAAGTTCAAATTGACCTTTTTCGTCAGTCTGAACTCCCTTTGAAGAATTCTTGATCAAAACATTAACCCCGAATAAGGGTTCTCCTAAGTTGTCGGTGACAGTGCCTCTTATTGACTGTGCCATCATAGAGGTTAAACTTGCGAAAAGCATCATCGCTATCGCGGCGGCAAGCTTGTTATTCATTCTTAAATTAATTTATAATTGCAAATTGGTTGTGTTAATTAATTTTGTATTTCCTAAGGGTATCATCCATACCCAAGACAAATTGAGTGCCTTTTACCAAGTCCTCCATTTCTTCTAGAATAGGTTCAGTAACTTTTAAGCAAATGTCTACCAATGGGTTGGTGCACCAAATCTTATTGCATTTGCCACCATTACAATTGGCGCACATACATGGTTTATCTGAATCTTGAATGATATTCAAAAAATGTGATAGGTCTGTTTCTGACATGAAGATGCCAATAGTATCTACGATTAACTGTAGTCTACATTCATTGTTCGGGGCATCGAAAACTTTGTAAAAAGCCCCATAATTGTTTCCGTATATAAGCTCCATAAGTACATTGATGATTTTAAAAAAAGCCGGGGACCAAACCTAGAAAGACCCCCGGCCAAACTAACTCAAACTGTAAGATAAATTCGGAAGCTACCTAACATTTTATTTAGAATGATTCCGAATAACAATGCGAATATATAAGTTTATTTTTAATCAATCTAAATAAAGTTATTATTTTTGAGATTGAACATCACAAAATATTTTAGGTTTTATGGATGACATCAATCTTATTTATAACAACAATTTTGGCTTGGCTTTCAAGTATAAAGGCGATAGCTCAAAGCATTGCAATAAAGTACAATTGGTTTTCAGGGATACCGGGCTTTTCGTTTCAAAAGAAGAATTACTTAAATTCTCAAACAATATAAGTCAGAGTGTAAAAAATCACTCGTTGTGTGGTGGTTGTAAAAAGAAAGAAATGTGTCGTTCGATACTCGTAGAATCACATGTACCCCAAATTTCTTTTGCCATGAATTCTGAAGAATTGAACAGTGTAAAAGACCTCGTTGAAGGGACCTTGTTTCAACTCGGCCTAGACAACTATTTAGATTCGTTGTTCAACGATTAATAAAAATATGGCAACACTTTTAGTGATAAACTGAAAACAATTCTGTGGCCTTATTGTAGGCAGCTTCAAAGACCATCCAATTAACTCCAGAATCAGCTTTTTTTGTGGTAAAGTAAGACAACATTTTTTCGGTAGGCATGTTACCGGTCAATTCATCTTTTGCCATAGGGCAACCCCCAAAACCTTGTACCGCACCGTCAAATCTTCGACAGCCTGCATTAAACGCAGCATCTATTTTTTCATGCCATCTTGTAGGCGTCGTATGTAAATGGGCCCCAAACTCTATTTCAGAGTATTTAGGAATCAAATTAGAAAACAGATAGTCGATATTTTCAGGTGTCGAAGTACCTACGGTATCAGACAATGAAAGAATCTTAACGCCCATTGCCGCTAATTTCTCAGTCCACTCTCCAACGATATCAACATCCCAAGGATCACCATACGGGTTACCGAAACCCATAGAAATATAGGTTACCACTTCCTTTCCGCTGCTCTCAGCATTTTCTAAAATTTCCTGTAAAATAGCGACCGACTCGCTAATGGTCTTATGCGTATTACGCATTTGAAAGTTTTCTGAAATAGAAAAAGGATATCCCAAATAATCAATCTCAGGATGCTTACAGGCATCTTTTGCGCCACGAACATTAGCTACTATCGATAGCAACTTGCTATCTGACTTTGAAAGGTCGAGTTGTGAAAGCACTTCTGCCGTATCTACCATTTGAGGTATGGCTTTCGGCGATACAAAGCTGCCAAAATCTATAGTGTCAAACCCACAATTCAATAAAGATTGAATGTATTTTACCTTTTCTTTCGTGGGAATAAAAGCCTTGATGCCTTGCATGGCATCTCTTGGGCATTCTATAATCTTTACCTTGTTCTGCATATAGGGATTACCTACTCAAAATTACCATTATTTATCGGATAACAAGAGGTAAGCAGCAATACCTACAAACACTATAATCTGCAACCATTTGAGGTAGATTCCGATTTTCGAACTTCCTTGCAGAAACTTTGAAATTGCTCCCGAAAGAATAGCAATGGCTCCGAAAATTATCGATGAAACTACGACGAACAATCCGCCTAAGATGTAAAACTGGCTTACCGTACCCAAGGTTTGACTGAAAAGAAACCCGGGAAAAAATGCCAAAAAGAAGATGGTAACTTTCGGGTTTAAGACATTCATGATAAAACCTTGACGAAACAACGACCGCAAGCTTTTCTTGGGTACATTTTCACCTGATAATGCTACAGATGCATCACTTTTATAAACTTGAAACGCCAAAAACAAAAGATATATCGCACCTAACAGTTTGATACCGAAAAACAAGGTTTCGCTTTGTTTGATAATTGCGGACACCCCAAATGCCAACAATGTAGTATGTACCAAACAGCCCGACATAAGACCCGCCATGGTGGCCAAACCATATTTCTTTCCGTTGACCAAGCTCTGCATTAGTACATAGATATTATCGGGACCAGGAGAAATGGCCAAAGCCGATGTAGCAAACATAAAGGCATACAGGGTTTCGTAACTCATGTGTCAAACTTACAAAATACAATTTCCTCTGATGTAAATGTTCTTTTTCATATCTTTCACGAAATTTAAAAATGATGAAGTCAATTCAACTTACCTTAGTTTTTGCATTATTCAGCACTACCCTTTTCGCCACAGAAAAGAACACTACCGAAAACCCAACCTCTAAAATAGTTATGGCCCAAGATAGTTTATTACGTCATGTCGTTCTCTTTAAGTTCAAATCAGGCACCTCTGAAGAGGATATTAAAAAAGTCGAAGAAGCCTTTACTGCCTTACCCTCAAAAATATCACAAATTGTCTCTTACGAATGGGGATTGAACAATAGTCCTGAAGGTCATGATAAGGGTTTTACCCATTGCTTTTTCCTAACTTTTGAGAGTGAAGCAGACCGAGCTATTTACTTACCCCACCCTGATCATAAAGCATTCGGAGCTATTCTAGGTCCACATCTAGATGATGTTCTTGTCGTAGATTATTGGACGAAATAATTTCTGAACTTTTTCTGCGGATGGGCAACTTGTTATGCCCTATCTAAAATGGCTTTGTTGATTTGCTTTATCAACGTCGGCCCTTCATAGATAAAACCGGTATAAAGTTGTACTAGATCAGCACCGGCATCCAACTTATCGAGCGCATCTTGCGCACTATGAATACCGCCCACACCGATGATCGGAAAAGCTTTGTTGCTGTTCTGAGCCAGAAATCGTATAACCTCGGTGCTTCTGTCTGTCAAAGGTTTACCGCTCAAGCCTCCTTTTTCTTGAACTAGATTAGGGGTTGACTGTAATCCTTCTCTTGCAATGGTGGTATTGGTAGCGATAACGCCATCTATTTTTGTGTCGGCAACAATCTTGATAATATCAGTTAACTGCTCGTTAGTTAAATCTGGAGCAATTTTGAGTAGAATAGGTTTTTGTTGCTTGCCATTTTTTTGAGAAAGACTATAGTTTTCCTTCTTGAGCTCATTCAGCAAAGCAGTCAATGGCTCTCTGTCTTGAAGTTCCCTGAGTCCGGGAGTATTTGGCGAGCTGACATTGACCACAAAGTAATCTACATAATGATAAAGGGCATTGAAACAGATCAAGTAGTCATTTACAGCCTCTTCATTTGGCGTAACCTTGTTCTTACCGATGTTACCTCCAATGAGAACTTGGTGTTCTTTCTTCAAACGTTTTACCGCATCTTGTACCCCCGAGTTATTAAAACCCATTCTGTTCACGATAGCTGAGTCTGGCTTTAACCTAAATAACCTTTTCTTCGGATTACCTTCTTGTGGTTTGGGCGTAAGTGTACCTATTTCGACGAATCCGAAACCAAAATTGGAAAGCTCGTTAAAAAGTTTGGCATCTTTATCGAAACCTGCAGCCAACCCAACGGGGTTTTTAAACTTGATCCCGAATACCTCCCGCTCCAAACGGGCATCCTCAAAATTATAGATAGCTCTAAAAATGGAAGAAAAACCTATATTGGATAAAAATCGGACTAACGAGAAGGTGAAATGATGTGCCTTTTCAGCATCCATCAGAAACAAAAAAGGACGAATAAGTATTTTATACATGCCGTGTGCGGTAGTTTCGGCAAAAATACGAACTAAACCCTTGTTTTAGGTCGAAGTGCAAAAATTTATAGACCATAAAATACACGGTGCAAGAAATTTATTCTTCCTTCGATTCGGTTTCATATTCCATAGGATTAGCGAATATGGGTTTTCTTATTGCAGCTTTGCACAACTCTAAATAGCGCTCGTATTGTTTGGCGTTAAAAGCCTCTAAAAGCGATTTATCGGCCTCTATTGAGACTTGTATCAGTTGCGCCTGTAAGGCTTTATATTTATCGCCCATGGTTATCAAATCTTCCTCTTTACTCTGAGGATGCTCAGCCAATAATTTTTCGATTTGATCTTCGAGACTTTTGCTGTTAACCGATAGTTCACCGCGAAGGGCCTCCATAGTTGTTATTTGAGATTCGTTGAGTTGAAACGTTTTTATAATAATTTCTGTGTTTTCACCTCCGATACCCAACAAACAATCTTGCGCACGAACTGATAATGAACCCAAAAGAATAATTGCTATAAACCAAATTTTACCCAACATGATAACTAAGATTAAGATATACTCAATGATTAAACATCAATATTAGCCAAAAATTATGTTCTAAGACTTTTTAAGAAGACATTCAATAAAAAAGACCACCCTAAATGGCGGTCTTTTAATATAGTATAGCATAAAAATTACTTAAGAGTCAGGTTCAATCGAGCGAACAAAAACCTGCCTCCTATACCAAACTGCTGTGCCCTTCGTGACCAATCGAAACGGCCATCGCTACGATTGTTACCTCCATCGCCTAAAACTTCCGCTGCGCGATCCGGATAAATATCAAATAAGTTATTGGCACCCACGGTGAAAGTCAACGCATCGGTAAACTTGTAGCCTAAAGATAAATCGGTGACTACCTTGGTGCCAAATACTTGTTGCCGATCTATGTTAGTTGTAGCTTCGGTAACTTCACCAAAATATACATTACGTAAGAATACGATAAGCTTATCGGAAGTAAGGCTGTTGGAAAGATTAATTTTCGTCCGTGGCACAGCTTCTTCTAAATATACCCTACTGTCTTCCGGAAAGTAAGTATCAACCAGACCAGCATTACGTAGTACATCAGAGGCGTTGATATCCCCAATTTGATTCGTTTTAGAGAAAGTTCCCGCTAAATCAGATTTTAACCTCCAATTATCGCCCAAGGTTGTATTATGCGTCAGAACCACATCTAAGCCTCGAGATTCGGTATTAATGGCGTTAGCGAAAAAAGATGCAGCCGTAGCATTGGCCTGTCTCAATAAATTATCTAATTCGGTACCTGTACCAGGACCTGAAAATTGACCGGTGTATACAACTCGATCGTTGATTTCGACATAATACCCATCAACAGTTATCGTTAGGTTGGCATTGGGAATCTTGGCCGTTAACCCTAAGCTGACACTTTTCGATGTTTCTTCTTTCAGCTGGGGAATTCCTAAAAGTTGAGCAGCTCTACTATTGTTAGCAAATGTACCCACCTCTTGAGGGTCACCATTCTGATCAAATATAGTTGAAGTCGAATTGAAATTGATTTGATGCAACGAAGGTGCCCTGAACCCTGTATTGGCGGCACCACGTATATTCAAATTATCAGAAACTTTATAGCGGGTGGCTAACTTAAAATTGATGGTTGAACCAAAATCACTATAGTTTTCGAAACGTGTTGCAAAACTCGCCAAGAAACGATCGGAGAAATCAGCTTCTAAATCTAAATAACCTGCGATACTATTTCTTCCACGGGACAACTCATTGTTAGGACTAAAACCGGGGAACACCTGAGAACCCCCTGGTCTTGCATTTCCGAAAAAATCTTGAGAGGGTTGTTGCGATGCTAAAGTTATTCGTTGACCAGCAGCCGTATATTGAGCATACGAGGCCTCTTCGCCGGCTTCGATTTCGTAGTTTTCAACGCGGTATTCGGCACCGAAGGCCACATTCAATCCCGACATTACTTCTTCGAAGAAACGTGTAATGTCAAGATTCGAAGTATTCTGGGCAAACGAGAACCCACCAGCATCAAAAAATGTAGGTGATGCATTCTGTAATGATGCATTAAAAGTATTTCCAATGGTATAGAGAAATGAGTTCTTACCATAAGTATTGCTCAAATCGACGTCCCACTCATTAATGTTTCCTTTAATTCCGACCGATAATGAACGGTCTTTTATTGTTGAATTAATTTCGGGCAAGAAGCCATTGATATAGGCCGGTGTATAGGTACGACTTTGATTAGGCAGTCTATAAAAGCCTGCTGAGTTACCAGTTCTAGAACTTATGCCTGCAAAGGAATACACTTCGGTTCCATTATCATCTAAAGGCAGTGAAAAATTTGCAAATAGACGTCCCCCACGTAAAGCAGACTGCCCTACTCTCATGTTGTAATCGCTGCGCTGTTGATTTCTAGCAGCCAGTTCTGATGTGGTTGCATTTTGTGATAAAATCGGTTGTAATTCTTCTTTCGTTGTCGCTCCGTTTAAATCGATGCCAGCCTGGTTTGCATATTGAATAACGTCTGCTACATCATCATCTAAAAGTGCAGCGAGATCATAGCCATCATTGTTCGCAATTCGTTCTACAACATTGTACTGATTGAAGACTTCACCTTCCCATTCTTTCATTCTACTGTAATCTTCACGTACATCAAAATCACCTGACAAGGTAAAATAGCCTCCATTTTCTCCAAGGCCTAGTCCATAACTTGCGGCAACATTCGTCGTTTCACCGTCAACCCCACCTGTCTGTTCATTGGCATTTTTAGAGAAATTCGCCCCGGTCGTAACTGTTGCGCTTAGTTCATTAATAGTTTTGTTCAAAACGATATTGATTACCCCGGCTATTGCATCAGAACCGTATTGGGCAGCGGCACCATCACGGAGTACTTCGATACGCTGAATGGCAGAAGCAGGTATTGCGTTCAAATCGGTACCAACACTACCTCGACCAAACGTTCCGTTCACGTTTATCAATGCAGATGTATGCCTTCTTTTCCCGTTAATAAGTACTAAAACCTGATCGGGGCCTAGACCTCTCAAGGAGGCTGGATCGACATGGTCGGTACCGTCAGAAATAGTTTGGGTATTTGAGGTAAAAGATGGGGCAACATAATTTAATATCTGGTTCAAGTTTACTTGCGGCGCAACACTATTGAGTTCTTTCATATCGATAACATCAACTGGAACAGTACTTTCAGTCGCTGTTCTATTTGGGTTACGTGAGCCAACGATGACTACCTCGGCAAGTGCGACACCAGAACTTAGGGCTATTATCATCTCATCTGCCTCGGCGGTGACTTCTTTTGACTCGAAACCTATATACGAAACAACAAGCGTATCTCCTATTTCGGCATTGATCGAAAAATTGCCATCGAAGTCGGTAGTTGTTCCAGTTGTAGTACCTTTGACTATTACAGAGGCCCCTGGCAAAGGTGCTCCATCGTCATCATTTACAGTTCCGGTAATTTGAGCACTCGCAAGGCTAATAAAGCCAAATGCGAGTATAAAGAATGATAAAAAATGTTTTTTCATAAGAGTTGTTCTTTAAAGTTGAGTTAAAAGCAAGTTAAACAAAAAGTTATGATTTATGTCAGAATCATCTTTATTATAGATTAAGAACTTACGGAAATTATAAGGTTTTAGCTATTTTTTTATATTTAATCAAATTTTTTAAATGAAGCATATCATTAACCGCTTTTTGAAATATGTGACAATTGACACTCAAAGCGACCCCAATTCAAAAACAACCCCCAGCACTGAAAAACAGTGGTATCTAGCAGATTTATTGGCTGAGGAGCTAGAAGAAATAGGCATGACAGACGTTACCATAGATGATAACGCCTATATCATGGCCACCCTGCCCAGTAACATCGAGAATAAAGTGCCCACTATTGGTTTTATATCACATTTTGATACCTCCCCTGATTTTTCCGGTACTGATGTAAATCCGCAGATAATTGAGAATTATGATGGTAAGGATATCGTTCTGAATTCTGAAAAAAACATCATTCTTTCACCCGATTACTTTGAAGATTTAAAGCAATACAAAGGTCAAACCCTAATTACTACAGACGGCACCACTCTTTTAGGGGCTGACGACAAGGCGGGTATTACCGAAATCGTAACGGCGATGGAATATCTAATCAATCACCCTGAAATCAAGCATGGAGATATACGGGTAGGCTTTACCCCTGATGAAGAAATTGGTCGCGGCGCCCACCTTTTCGATGTCGAGAAATTCGGCGCTAGCTGGGCCTATACCATGGATGGTAGCCAAATCGGTGAGTTGGAATATGAAAATTTTAACGCTGCCAGTGCTAAAGTTACGATTACGGGCAAAAGTGTTCACCCAGGGTATGCCAAAAATAAAATGGTAAATGCTATAAGTATTGCCAATGAGTTTATAAGTATTCTGCCTCCTGAAGAAACTCCGCAAAACACCAGTGGTCGAGAAGGTTTCTTTCATGTACACCATTTTAAAGGCGAAATTGAACATGCTGAATTCGAAATGATCATTAGAGATCATGATAAGGGTCTCTTTGAGAAAAGAAAACAATTGATACGCGATATCGCCACTCAACTCAATAAATCTTACAACGACTGTATTTCAATTGATATTAAAGATCAGTACTACAATATGCGCGAAAAGGTAGAGCCTGTTTTTCAAATTGTCGAAATCGCCCAAGCGGCTATGCAAGCGGTTGGTATAAAACCTATAATCAAACCTATTCGAGGTGGCACCGATGGTGCGCAGTTAAGTTATAAGGGGCTGCCTTGCCCTAATATTTTTGCTGGCGGACATAATTTTCATGGAAAATATGAATATATACCGGTTCAGAGTATGCAAAAAGCTACGGAAGTGATAATCAAGATTTGTGAAATCGTAAGTACCGCAAGACCCAAAAGAACATAAGCTCAGATGAATTAAAACCATACCGACATGAAGAAATCGGATAAAGTGGCCAAATATTATGAGGAAGACCATCAGTTTAAAGATGCAATCAGCAAACTCAGAGACCTTGCCCTAAAATCAGAACTTGAGGAGACATTTAAATGGAGCTTTCCCACATACACCATTAACAACAAAAATGTTTTGTCTATCTGTAAGTTTAAAAACCATTTCGGAATTTGGTTTTTCAATGGTGTGTTCTTAAAGGATGAAAAAGGCAGACTAGAAAACGTACAAGAAGGAAAAACCAAGGCGATGCGCCATTGGAAATTTTCTTCCATTGAAGAAATAGACAAAAAAATAGTCATGGCTTATATAAACGAAGCCATTGAAAATCAGAAGAAAGGCATTGAACTTAAACCCGTTAAGAAAAGGGAAACGAGCCCGCCTCAAATTCCAGAATTACTCGCGGAAGCATTGAGCAACAATAAAGCCATAGGAGCCGCTTTCAAAAAAATATCTACTTATAAACAGAAAGAATACGCTGAATATATTTCATCGGCAAAGAGAGAAACCACTAAACTTTCTCGTTTAGATAAAATTTCACCTATGATATTGGCCGGTAAAGGTTTGAATGATGCCTATAAGTAAAAAGCCCCACTTAGCTATGTT
The DNA here is from genome assembly GCF_017810075.1 of Pseudozobellia sp. WGM2. Taxonomy (GTDB): domain Bacteria; phylum Bacteroidota; class Bacteroidia; order Flavobacteriales; family Flavobacteriaceae; genus JADNYK01. The sequence continues at coordinate 354,976 of NZ_JADNYK010000005.1, read as the reverse complement.
AGACAGATGAGGCCTTCATTTTATTTTATAACATAGGCAACTTCCAGCCGTTCTGATAATTTGCTTTTAGAAATTGATTAGCTTCTTCTTGCTTGAATTTATTCGCTGATTCATCCCAATAGATGCGATTACCGGTTTTATACGCGACATTTCCCATATGGGAGACCAAAGCTGCATCGTAACCCACTTTAATGGGTGCATTAAGTTTAGAAGCATCGCGACTTTTAACCGCTTCTATAAAGTTGGCAGTGTGCAAATCTAGTCCGTTCGCATTACCCTTATCTTTATGAATTGCATCCATTTTAGGGATACCGTCTTTACCCCAACCTTGAAACTCTTCTTCCGGTATAACTTCCCAACCGTTTCTATCAACTACTAAAGTCCCGTTATTTCCAATAAATGCGATACCATGATTTCTTCCGTAGTTACCTCCATCGATACCGGTCGCATGCTCCCACAAAATGGAAAAACCATCGTATTCAAAAACCGTCTGTAAGGTATCGGGTGTCTCGGAAGCATCGTTGGGGTAGGCAAATTTTCCGCCCAGTGCCATCACCGATTTCGGAGTAGCCGCTTTCATACCATAAAGCGCATAATCTATGAGGTGAACACCCCAATCGGTCATTAGACCGCCTGCATAATCCCAAAACCAGCGAAAATTAAAATGAAATCGATTAGCGTTGAAAGCTCGTTCTGGGGCCGGGCCTAACCACATTTTGTAGTCAACACCTTCTGGAACAGCAGTATCGGGCACAACGGGTACAGGTTTCATCCACCCTTGATACGCCCAAGCTTTGGCCAACCTTATCTCGCCCAGTTGACCAGAATGTACATAATCTATGGCATCTACAAAATGTGGTTGACTTCTTTGCCACTGCCCTATTTGTACCATTCGGTCACTCGCCCCCACATAGTTCAACATGATGTTAGCCTCTTCTACCGAGTTTGCAATCGGCTTTTCACAATAAACATCTTTACCCGCCTGTAAGGCATCAGTAAGTTGCAAACAATGCCAATGGTCAGGTGTACCTATAATGACCACATCTACATCTTTATTTTCAAGCAATTTTCGATAATCACGGTACCACATTGGTTTTTTGATACCCGCTTTCTCCAAATCGGCGGTTCTAGCCTTTAGCACACTTTCATCTACATCACAAAGTGCAATAACATCAATTTCATTGAGTTTCAACATAGAACTTAGGTCACTAAAACCCATTCCCTTACAACCGATAAGACCTACATTGATTCTATCATTGGGTCCGACACGTTTTCTCATACTCGCCAATAATTCCATAGGAAATAAAAATGCGGCACCTGAGCCTGCTAGGGCAAGAGCGCTTTTTTTGATAAAGTTTCGTCGATTACGGTACATTTAATTTAGTTTAAGTTGAACGGTCAAGATAAGAATTTCAAAAGAAAAACCCGGTCATAAAAAAAGCACCGCTTCTAAAAACGGTGCTTTCTAATCTAACGTAGTCTAGATTATTTTTTTTCGGGAGCGTTAAGTTTTTTGCTCATTTCCATAGAAATGGCAGAACGATCAAACTTCAGCTTACCTGCCATGGTTTCCAAAATACAAGAAAAATCTTTGTCGTTAAGATCCATAATCTTGCCATGAAGTCCACTTTTGGTTATTACCCGATCACCGCGCTTTAAATCCGCAGCGAATTTTTTTTCGTCCTTCTGACGTTTCATTTGTGGGCGTATCATAAAAAAATATGCTACCACAAAAATTAATATCATCGGAAGAAACTGGCCTATATCACCCATATTCTATTCGTTGTATTTATTGTTATTTGGATGTTGGCCCAACCGGAGCTGCACCTTTAGGGTTTACGAACGCTTTGATTCGCAAAAGTTCAGAGCCTTTCTCCGTATTTGCTTTTACCGTAATAGTTTTCGTTACCTGATTTTGACCGGAACCGTTGAACTTTACGACCAACTCACCTACTTCACCAGGAGCAATAGGATCTTTTGGTGGATCGGGTACCGTACAGCCACAAGAACTTGTGGCATCGGTAATTACCAATGGAGCATTACCAGTGTTGGTAAACTTGAATATGGTCTCTTGTGCCGTACCCTGCTCTATAGTACCAAAATCATGCTCTTCTTTTTCAAAAGACATTACTGGCACTTGTTTGCCAGCTTCATCTCTTTCCGCAGCCTCCGCAACGTTATCAGATTTTACTTTACTAGATGCATTTTCTTTACAAGACACAAATGCCAAAATAGAAAACACACTCAAAGTCAAAATTGCTTTTTTCATGGTTGTAATTTTATTTTGCCTACAAAATTAATGAAATAATTTAGATAAGATAATCATTTTACTATCTAAGAAAACTCGGTAACCGAAAGAATAACTTGTCATTACCGAATAACTATAGCCCCTAATTACTACATAAGACCACGGCCCATTTTATTCAACTGACCACTTGATCGATATTCTTTCACCAATTTGTCTAATATTCCGTTTATAAAAATGCTGCTCTTAGGGGTAGAGTATTCCTTAGCAATTTCCAAGGCCTCATTAATGGTTACCTTTTCAGGGATTGACGGAAAATTTAAAAGTTCACAAATAGCCATTTTTAATAATATGGCATCAATATCGGCGATACGGTCTTTATCCCAGTTGGGGGTCTTCCCTTCAATTTCTTTCGCCCATTTGGCATCATTCAATAATGTTTTGTTCAGAAGCTTTTTTGCAAAGCTCATATCATCATCATCTTTTAACAGCCTGGGCAAGAAAAAACTTTGTGGATGACTTTCTTTCGCCTTCTTGAGTAATTTAAGAACAAAAGTGTTGACTATAGGAAAATCATCCACCCATGTCAGCTTATCGTCTTCGAAGTAATCGTAAATTTTCTCATTGGGTGCGATAATATCCTTAAAAAGAGTAATTAGAAAATCTTTATCATCAGCATATTCATTCGTACCTTTTTTCATGTAGGATGAGTATTCATCACTCTCGACCATATCTTTATAAACGAGCCTGACATACTCATCGTTCAAGTACCAATTGTTCAGTTTTCGTTTTTTGAGTTCTGATTTTAAAGCTTCGTTATTAACAAGCTGCAAAAGCAATCTATTGTTCACGAACTTTGCTTGATTAGGAAAGCTGTCGGAATCGGTAGCCAAATATTTTTTCGAAGACAGTTTCAATTGTTCTGAAGCACGTTGGTGCAGTTCAATCATCAAGCTTAAAATCAACAGGTACAGCGTATACATACTATCGATACTGTAGCGCAGAAATTTTTCCTGCTTTTCTAAAGAATCATCTTTCGACTGGGTCAGGGCATAAATACACTGCATTACCTTTACCCTGATGTGCCTACGTGTTAGCATGTTAAAGAACTTTTTGAGTTGGTGTAGAATTCGGCTTTCACAAGGGCAAAAATAGGAATAAAAGCACAAAGCCACCCCTTTCTCAACCCTTAAAAAACAAAAACTTTCGGCCATTGAATTAAAAGCCCATAATCTTCTTAAAATACCCCTAATCTTTAAAAAATTGGTTCTGTTTTTAATCGATTTGATATTTATTGAATGGTTAGGGAGTATTGCTCGCCCAATGCTTCACCTTATATATTTTATAACATTTGTTTTTGGCACAAAGCCCTATCTTTGGCAAATTACTGAAGCTTACGAGTACTCAAGCCAACCTAATACATGAAGGAACTTAAACACCTCAATAAATACTTTAAAAAATACTGGCAGAAGCTCCTCATCGGTCTATTCATTACGATAATAGCTCGAATACTTCAACTGGTTATGCCATCCTACGTCAAGAAATCGATAGCGGTAATCGAAGATTTTATGGCGTCGAACATTACCGAATCTGCAGCACGTGGACTTCTTCTAGAATTCATTCTCATCATAGTCGGGGCAGCCCTTCTATCCGGTGTTTTCACTTTTTTGATGCGTCAAACCCTAATAAACGTATCTCGATATATAGAGTACGATCTTAAAAATGAAGTCTTTGACCACTATCAATTGTTAAGCCTAAATTTCTACAAAAGAAACCGAACGGGAGATTTGATGAACCGGATCAGTGAAGACGTGAGTCAAGTTAGAATGTACGCAGGTCCGGCGCTAATGTATGGCATCAATACGCTAACCCTTTTTGCGTGTATCATACCCATCATGTTCATGACAGCCCCGACTTTGGCCGCCTATACCCTTATACCACTGCCTATACTCTCTGTTCTTATCTATAAAATCAGCAAAATCATTCATCAGCGAAGTACGGTCGTTCAACAATATTTGTCAACCTTGTCGACCTTTACCCAAGAGGTTTTTTCTGGCGTTTCGGTAATAAAAGCCTATGCTTTAGAACCCCAAATCAATAGTGACCTGACCGATTTGGCCATTGAAGGTAAAAATAAGAGTATGGCTTTAGCCAAGGTAAACGCTTGGTTCTTTCCCTTAATGATTTTATTAATCGGAGTCAGTAATATTTTTGTAATCTATATCGGAGGAAAGCAATATTTACGGGGTGAAATCGAATCTTATGGCGTAATTGCCGAGTTTATCATATATGTAAACATGCTGACTTGGCCTGTAGCGATAATCGGGTGGTTGACATCAATTGTACAAAGGGCCGAAGCATCTCAGAAAAGAATCAACGAATTTTTACAGGAAAGTCCAGATATTAAGAATTCGGGCACAATCGACACACCCATAAAAGGTAAAATTGAATTCAAAAATGTTTCGTTTACCTATGAAGATACCGAAATCACTGCTTTAAATAATATTTCATTTACTATAAATGCCGGGGAAACGGTAGCGATTTTAGGAAAAACCGGGTCAGGTAAATCTACGATTCTTGATTTGGTAGCGAGACTTTACGATGTTACCTCTGGCGAGATTTTAATCGACAATGTACCTATCAAAGATTTTGATATTGACCACCTTCGCCAAGCCATAGGGGCCGTACCGCAAGATGCTTTTTTATTTTCCGATTCAATAAAGAGTAATATAAAATTCGGCGATAAAAACGCTACCGAAAAAGAAGTGATTCAGGCCGCAAAGAATGCGGCTGTACACAATAATATCAAAGGTTTCACCAAAGAATATGAAACCGTTCTCGGTGAACGGGGCATTACACTCAGTGGCGGGCAAAAACAACGGGTTTCCATTGCTCGAGCTTTGTTGAAAGACCCAGAGATCTATCTCTTCGACGACTGCCTCTCAGCAGTAGATACCGAAACTGAAGAAGAAATTCTGAATAATTTGAAAAAAGCCTCGCACTTAAAAACCACTCTCATCGTTAGTCATCGTGTTTCTTCAGCAAAAAATGCAAGCAAGGTGTTGGTATTAGATGAGGGCAAACTTTTGCAAGAGGGTACTCACGAGCAATTAAATGGTAAAGAAGGCTATTACAAAGAACTTTACGCCACCCAGTTATTCGAGAAAGAAAATTAGAAAATTGTTGTTGTATTGGCATTTTTTTCACATTTTTGGTAGATTAACTATTAACTAGACACGAAATACGAGATGAGCGAAAAAGATTCAATGGACCAAGAGGAGATTTATTCTAAAGTTTTACGGGCAGGGAGGCGAACTTATTTCTTTGATGTTAGAAGTACCAAAGCGGGGGATTATTATTTGACTATTACCGAAAGTAAAAAATTTACTCACGATGATGGCTCCTTCCATTATAAGAAACACAAAATCTATCTTTACAAAGAAGATTTCACGGCCTTCAGAGAAAATGTCGAAGAAATGATGGATTATATCATTGCAGAAAAAGGTAGCGAAGTGATTTCAGAACGCCATCAGAAAGATTTCAAAAAAGAGGAAGAAGAAGAAGAACAGTTACCCAGTCATAATGGAGAAGCCAAAACGACCGATAGCTTTACCGATGTAAGTTTTGACGATATTTAATATTATTATAAGCATAGCTAAAATGACCCCAAGCGGGTCATTTTTTGTTTGACGACCTTTCTTTTTCTTTTGCGCAAAGAGCTGCTATCACCTATTTGACTAGATTTCTTACATTTATAAGCAAATCTTAAGCCTATGCGCTCGTTACTTTTGGTTCTCATTCTCTCGTTATCTCAGAGTCTAATAGCCCAAACCATTTCCGACCTCAGTTACTATCTTCCAGAGGATGTTACCTACGACTCTAGCATACCCACCCCTAAACAAGTTCTTGGTCATGAAGTTGGCGAATGGCATGTAACCCATGACAAGCTGGTATTCTATATGCAAGAACTGGCAAGAGCCAGTAATCGCCTATCAATAGAAAACCGAGGGGCAACTTTTGAGAATAGACCACTTTTATTACTCACGGCAACTTCAACCGAAAACCACCAGAATATAGAACAAATTCGAAAAGAACATCTGGCGATTACCGAGAACGGTGGAGGCTCGATAAATGTTCAGAAAATGCCTATTGTGGTCTATCAAGGGTTTTCTATTCATGGCAATGAGCCCAGCGGTTCAAATGCTGCCTTGGCCTATGCCTATTATTTAGCTGCCGCTCAAGGGCCCGAAATCGAAGAGTTACTGAAAAATATGGTCATATTACTAGACCCTTCTTTCAACCCTGACGGTCTTCAGCGTTTTGCCTATTGGGCAAACACCAACAAAAGTGTTCAGCTCAACCCTGACAATAATGAGCGGGAGTATCATGAAGTTTGGCCAGGCGCCAGAACAAACCACTATTGGTTCGATATGAATCGAGATTGGTTACCAGTGCAATTACCCGAAAGCCGTGCGCGTATAGAGACCTTTCATTCTTGGATGCCAAACATACTTACTGACCATCATGAAATGGGAACGAACTCTACTTTCTTTTTTCAGCCCGGGGTCTCATCGAGAGTGCATCCGTTAACTCCTAAAAATAATCAGTCTCTTACTGCTGAAATAGGTATTTATCATGCAAAAGCTTTAGATAAAATCGGTTCCCTCTATTATTCCGAAGAGAATTATGATGATTACTTTTATGGTAAGGGTTCAACTTTTCCTGATATTAACGGAAGTATAGGCATTCTGTTCGAACAGGGAAGTTCACGTGGGCATTTGCAAGAATCTGAGAACGGACTGTTAAGCTTTCCTTTCACCATTCGTAATCAGTTTACGACCGCTCTTTCGACCATACAGGCTGCGAAAGAAATGAGAGTGAAAATATTAAAGTACCAACAACAGTTTTTTAAAGAAGTTGGGCTTGAATCTGTAATTGGTCGCTCACGAGCCATACTTTTTGGCGACCAAAAAGATGCTTCTCGAACTTGGCATCTTGCTGAAATACTGCAGAGGCACAAAGTAAAGTTTCATGAACTCAAATATGATTTCAGATACAATGGAAAAGATTACAAAAAGGGCAATAGCTATATCGTACCCTACAGTCAAAAGAATCACCGATTGATTAAAGCGATGTTCGAGAAACGCACCACGTTTACGGATAGTATATTTTATGACATTTCTGCTTGGACGTTGCCGTTGGCGTTTAATATGGATTATACAGAACTTCGTTCTTTACAAAATATGGGTGACGAGGTTAAAACTCTTGCCGAGCCAGAGGGTAAGATTGACGACCAAAGCACTTACGCCTATCTTTTTGAATGGAACGAATATTACACCCCTAAGGCCCTGAACATGATTACCGAAAAAGGTATTCGAGCTAAGGTCGCAAAAGCGCCATTCAATCTAAACGGCACTCAGTATGGTTACGGCACAATTATGATTCCTGCTCAAAACCAAGATCTCGACCCCGAAGAAATCTATGGTTTTCTCAAAAATGTTTCCCAAAAATGCAATCTTAATATCAAATCTGTTAATACCGGACTCGCACGAGGTATCGATTTAGGAAGTAATGACTTTGACCCTATTCTGAGACCGAAAGTGGCTATTTTGGTTGGTAATGGAGTTCGTTCATATGATGCGGGCGAAATTTGGCATTTGTTCGATACTCGTTACAAAATCAAACTGACCAAAATAGATTTAAATTATTTTGACTCTGTTGATTTGAGTAAGTATACCGATATTATAGTACCCAGTATTAGCGGCAAGGCTCTTTCTAAACCTAGAATATCAAAATTGAAAAATTGGGTCAAAGACGGGGGTAGTTTGATAGGTTACCGAAATACGGCGGAGGTTTTTGCGAATAAAGACCTGATAAAACTTGAGTTTAAAAAAGATACCTTGAAAGCCCGAAATATATCTTTTGGTGAGAAAAGAGATTTTCGTGGTGCCCAAGAAACGGGAGGTGCTATTTTCGAAGCCAAATTAGACCTCTCCCACCCAATCAATTATGGTTATCTACATAATAGACTACCATTATTTAGAAATACGAACATCTATATCAAACCTGATAAGAACAGTTATAATAATCCGATTCAGTACACTGCTAATGCGCTCATGAGTGGTTACATATCTGAAGAAAACTTAGAAATGCTTAACAATAGCGTTCCGTTTCAAGTTCAACATCTTGGCAAAGGTCGTGTGATGGTTTTTACCGACAATACCAATTTCAGGGCCTTTTGGTACGGCACCAATAAACTTTTAATGAATGCTATCTTTTTTGGGGAAATGATGTAAACTTCACTTGCTGCCCAGCCTCACAAACGCCCAGTTAAAAACAAAAAGTAATACTATAGTTATTAATGCTACTGTAAAATTAAACAGCAAAGCAACGGCTAGTAATAACAACAAATAATAAACAGGATAGCTTATCATCGCGAAAGCAAAACGCAAGGTCGACATAAATTCAATCTCCCAAACTTTTGGTTTGGCCCAAAAGCGCCATAGAGCGATTACGGGAAAGTTCACAACTGTAAACAGCAACTTTAAAGGACCGATTGAAGTTTTATCTTCTTTTGTATTCAGATTTAAGCCATCTAAACTCTTCTGGGCATTATTAGCTTGTTGTGGATCTAGAAAATCTACACCTGCTCTTTCGAGATGCGTATGAATTTCATCATATCGGTCTTCTTCTTCAATATGAGTCGTTAATCTTTTAAGTCGATATGATACTGCTTCCTTAACCGCTATTGTCGAAGCAGGCTTATCATCTACAGTATATAAATCGTTCACTAAAATGGGTTCGCCATAGTACAAGGATACCTCATCAGGAAAAACCTGGGCTTTCCTATAATTTAAGCCCACAGGAACAATCTTAATATCTTGAGCCCCTTCTTTTTCAATTGCATTAAACAATATTCGGGTAAAGCCTTTACTCAAATTTCGAACCCTTCTCTTAAGATTGTGATTTGCCTCTGGAAACATTACAATAGCATGACCATCTTTGAACAATGTGGCACATTGATCAAAAATGACCTCATTCTTCACCAACGACTTTCGCCCATCACGTATTCTATAGATAGGAATCATCAGCAAAAAGGAAAAAAACCTTTTGAGAACTGGTCTGATAAAAACATCAGATCTGGTAAGAAAGAAAGGCTTTCTGTTGCAATCGACAACAATCAAAAGTACATCCAACAAGGCGTTTTGATGATTGGGCAAAAAAAGCACCGGCCCTTTTTCGGGTACATTTTTTAGGCCATGCACCACAATTTTCCCAAAATAGAGATAAAGCGCAGCCTTTACGTACCTCTTTAATAACTGGTAACCTAAGTTCTTCAAGTCAGTTTTTCCATTTTAATAGGTCTGCCACCCCAATACGCGGCCAACAACAACCCTGAAACTAAATGCCAAATACCCCAAAAAGCAGCCAAGAGGGCCATGCCTCCCATTCCATCAAAAAATGAAAAAATCAACAACAACCCCAAACCTGAATTCTGTATACCCGTCTCCACAGTTATCGATCGAACATCTTCGGAGGACAAACCTATAATTTTTGCAACTGAAAATCCGGTTAAAAAAGCTATAATATTGTGAAGAACCACGAGCCAAAATACATAATAGACATAGTCAAGAAATATTTCTCGATTACTGTATAGAGCTATAAATATCAATATTATGAAAAAAAGTAGTGAAACATTTTTTAATACCCTACCTACTCTAGCGGCCAATTTAGGTCTATAATGATTGGCTAATACGCCCAACACCAAAGGCAAGCCTAATAGTAAAGATACCAGTTTCACCATTTGCAATGGTGATACAGATACTTTTGATAAAATATTGAAAGTCGGTTCGTACAGTCCGCCCCAAAATTGAAGGTTTATCGGTGTCATTACTACCGCCAGTAATGTGGCCACTGCCGTCAAACTTATTGATAGCGCAGTATTACCTCCGGCGATATGTGTTATAAAATTCGAGACATTGCCGCCTGGGCAAGCTGCTACCATAAACATACCCATAGCGAAACTAGGTAAAGGCTCAATGATAAAAACCAATATGAAAGTTAGTATCGGTAAAAATAAAAATTGACACAAGACCCCGGTCGCTATTGATTTCGGATTCTTTAGCAACTGTTTAAAATCATCAATAGAGATTTCTAGAGCAATACCGAACATTACGAAAGCCAATGCAATGTTCAAGACCCATTGCGAATTAGCATCAAAATTGAGAACAACGTTATCTATAAGGGTCTCGTTCAAAACAATCAAGAAATTTTAAGTCCGTTCTCAACTTCGGCCTGAGGTTGTAAAAGAATAACATCTTTACCATCTACAGCGCCCAGAATTAGACATTCACTCATAAAATTTGCAATCTGCTTTTTAGGAAAATTTACTACGGCAACTACCTGTTTACCGACCAACTCCGCCTTATTATACCTAGATGTTATTTGCGCAGAAGATTTACGTATACCTATTTCACCTCCAAAATCAACATGAATCTGATAAGCAGGATTTCTCGCTTTTGGAAAATCGTTCACCTCGATTATGGTTCCTACGCGCATATCGATTTTAGCAAAATCTGACCAGTTAATCTCACCTTGCATAAGCAACTATCATTTAGAAATTAATTTAATTGAACTAAAATAGCACCTAATATAGTAAAGACTGCCCTAATTAGTTTTTAACTTTATCATCAAAAGAATAAAAAATGGCCAATACACCCAGCAACATGCTCCCCTTAGGAACGATGGCTCCCGACTTTGAATTGTTCGATACAGTATCGGAAAAGAAGCTTGGGCTTGAACAACTGAAAGGCGAAAAAGGCACAGTTGTTATGTTTATTTGTAATCATTGTCCGTTCGTAAAACATGTCAACCCTACCTTATCCAACTTGGGCAAAAGGTATCAGGAAAAAGGGATTGGTTTTATCGCTATCTCTAGTAACGATGTTGAGAACTACCCTCTTGATTCACCTGACCTCATGAAACAGACCGCAATCGATGAAGGGTATAGCTTCCCCTACCTTTATGATGAGAGGCAGATAGTGGCTTCAGCCTATGATGCCGCTTGCACCCCTGATTTTTACCTTTTCGATTCAAACTTAAAATTGGTCTATAGGGGGCAACTAGATGATTCTAGGCCCGGTAATGGCAAACCTGTAACCGGTGAAGATTTAAAAAATGCGATGGATGCTGTTCTATCTGGTAGAAAAGTAAGCCCAGATCAGAAACCAAGTATTGGCTGTAATATAAAGTGGTTCAGAAACTAATTTGAATTAGAGCCATCCCTTTCTTTCCATCAGATTTTTGATATGTGCATAATGATGTTCACTATGCCAGGCATATCTGCTAATATTTTCATCGAGTGCTGTTTCGACATGACCTTCAGGGTGTAAAAATTTATTTTTTAATTGGCTATTCGACAAGCCTTTTAATAGATAAACAAGTTTGGCATGCACTGCACTCAGGTGGTTTAACGAAAGTTCTATAGGCGCGGTTCTGGTGTCAAAAAGTTCTGCCCAAGCTTTTTCATCATAAGCCTTAATGACAGGTTTATCTTCGGTCAGCGCCCATTTGAAGCGTATATAACTGTTGTGATGACTATCGGCCATATGATGAATGGTTTGCCTCACCGTCCATCCACCCGGCCGATATGGTGTCTCTAATTGCTCGTTATTCAGATCACCAACCAAATTTTTTAATCGATTTGGCAGGGTTTCCAAAACTTCTATAGAAGCCTTAATATGATCATCAGTTAAAACCTCTGGATTAGTATACCTTCCAATAGGGTATTGTAAGTGTTCCATGTCATTGTTTTTTATAGATTAAAAATAGAAAACTTTAATACATTTTTAACCATAAAACCATGTACAAGACGCATTAATCTACTAATTTTATAGGATAATAATTTCAAACCTAAAAATTTTACATATATGGCAACAATAAGATTGGGCGACAAAGCTCCAGATTTTACAGCTGATAGTTCTATGGGAACAATTAATCTCTATGATTACCTCGGTGATGGATGGGGAATTTTATTTTCACACCCCGCTGATTTCACCCCCGTATGCACCACTGAACTTGGTACTGCGGCTAATTTTAAGGATGAATTCGACAAACGTAATGTAAAAATGATGGCCTTGAGTGTTGACGGTGCTGCCTCACATGCAGAATGGATCAAAGACATCAATGAAGTTCAGAATACTACGGTAAACTTTCCTATCATCGCCGATGAAGATAAGAAGGTATCTAACCTTTACGATATGATCCACCCAAATGCCGATAACAACCTCACGGTACGTTCGGTTTTTATCATTGCACCTGATAAAACGGTGAAATTGATTTTGACCTATCCAGCATCTACCGGTAGAAACTTCTATGAGCTTTTACGCGTAATAGATTCTTTACAGTTGACAGCGTACCATAAAGTAGCTACCCCCGCCAACTGGAAACAAGGTGACAAGGTTGTAGTGAGCCCTTCGATATCAACCGAGGACGCTAAAGGCATTTTCACAAAAGGTGTGGAAGAAGTAAAGCCTTATTTACGTATGACACCGGATCCAACGGCATAAATTATATACTTTATAAGTATGAAACCTCGTGAACTTATCACGGGGTTTTTTTTATACTTTTTTTCATTAAATTTTATCTAAATCTAATAAAAACACAACGTATCTAACTATATATCAACACTTAAAGTTTAACAAACCTTGCCTGATAAATGTAAATTATTTAATAAAATAAAGTCATATATAGTACCATCTACACAAAATTGAGAACGGTACATACATACTTCACGTAATTCATCTACCTCAGATCGTACATTGCCGTGCCTTTCAAAATTTGATAGATAGCTCTCCCGAAAAATTACTACCCCTGTACACTTCCCCGCCATTCAATCATTGCAAAGGGCATTGACATTGTAATCACTTAAAACAAAAGATATGGGCAAGAGAAGAGAAGGTGCTTATTCGGTTAGACAATTAGCAGGTAACACGGCAAAATCAAGAAATCACCCAACACAAGTCTCGAATGGAGATGAACATAAGTTCAGAAGAAAAGGCTTGAAACCCGATGACGAGCACGAGAACAAATCATCGTATATGATGAGTTTTACCAAGGGATTACCACATTGCGAAGAGACAGGACTGGTAGATAACCCTGACGATTTTCAATATTTGGTACGCGGCATAGACAGCGGCGATTTTAGAGACTTTAGGGATACTCCTCTCGGATTTCATGAAAATAAAATGGGAGATACCTGTCCATCACATAAATTGCCATGGAAATCACAAAAAGCTAAAAATGGAAAAGATGGCAAGCCCGTCTCCATAAGAGCATGGGAAAGTCAAAGTGCCGGTCTGTCTTATGATCTTGAAGGGCCAGATGCCCAAGCGTTAACCATGCCGCCGCATCCCGAACTCGGTAGTGCCGAATTAGATGCCGAAATGGCGGAAGTCTATTGCCAGGCGCTATTACGTGATATACCCTTTAATGCTTTGACAGTGGGCGTAACCGGATTGAGAGCGGACGAAAATAAGCAAGAAATATCCACAAAAACCAACCTCAATGCACTTGATACAAAAGAACAACATGTAAAAGATGTCAAAGAACATACCGATAACCTGAACAAGTTAGATTGGTTTAACAGTACAGACAATTTAAAACTATCACCACAAGAAACAGCCAGAAGAAGATGCCTAACCCTAACTCCTGCAAATGCCTTTAGAGGAATAACCTGTGGAGATGATGTCGGCCCATACCTTTCTCAATTCTTACTAGCAGGCAACAATGGCTTACATGGTCAATATTCGACAGCTGACGGATATATTTCTTACGGATCAATAGACATTGACCAACGGGTTGCCATAGCGAAACCAGGAGAAGACCATCTCACCAATTGGGAGGAGTGGCTGGATGCCCAAAACGGAGCTGATTTTAGAGGCTTTGAGTCATACGAAAGTGGTCCTAAGCATAAAAGATTCATGCACACTCCGCGAGATTTAGCCACCTACGTGCATCATGATGCTCTATACGAAGCTTACTTAAATGCCTGTCTCATTCTACTTGCCAAAAAAGTTCCGTTTGATCCGGGCATCCCATTTCAAGAAGCAGACAATAGAGACCATCAACAAGGCTTCGCCCATTTTGGCGGACCCCATATTTTATCGTTGGTGACCGAAGTTGCCACTAGGGCCCTTAAAGCTGTTCGATTTCAAAAATATAACGTCCATCGTCGATGCAGACCCGAAGTAACGGCTGCTCGCCTACATAAATTAGACGCTTTAAAGAACATTTCACCCGAATTGGAAAGAATGTATAAAAACCTTTCCGATGCGGATATACTGTCTAAAGTTTCTGATAGAAATGGCGCCGATAATTACCTGCTACCAATGGCCTTTTGCGAAGGTTCGCCCATGCACCCGGCCTATGGTGCCGGTCACGCAACGGTAGCCGGTGCATGTGTAACCATATTAAAGGCATTTTTTGATCATAAGCATTCATTGGATATCGTTGATATGGAAAAAGTACAGCAAGAAACCAGAGACTTAATTGAAAAAATAAAACCGGGGCACTCTATTCAATCTTGCAACTTGGCCTATATCTCTGTACAAGATGGAAGTAAATTGGATATTGTACCGGTCTTAAATCAAGATTGTGAACTTACAGGTTTAACTGTTGAAGGCGAACTTAATAAACTTGCCTCTAATATATCAATAGGAAGAAATTGGGCCGGAGTACATTATTTCACCGATTATTATGAATCAATTCTAATGGGTGAACAGATCGCAATAGGTATTCTTGAAGAACAAAAACTTACGTACGCAGAAAACTTTTCGATGACACTCTGCAAGTTTAACGGTGAAACGATTCGCATCTAACCAAAAACAGTTCTTAATCAATTACAAATTTATTTCTTGCTTTTCCCTGTTGAGCCATTCGTTTATTAATAATTCTGAATGGCTCAATATTTAAAGTGCACTAATCTAAATTATCAATTAGTACTTAATTATTAACTTGTAGTTAGAAAACGTATTCGAATGGTCTCTGCTAGCAAAGGTTTTTTAGGTATTGTCTTACTTTCTTGGGTAGTTTACGGTTGTGTCGATCTTAAGCATGTCTCCGAATTTTCAGAGACATCTATTGAGGCCATAAGCAGTTATGAATTACTACCCAATACTTTTGAACAAGTTTGTATTCAAGATTGCGAACAAAAGCATATTAGAGACTATAACGTTTATAAAACAGCGTGTGACTGCGCCTTAAACAAAAAAGCAGATAGCATTACAGGATTAATGTACACAGCTTCATTAGAATATTTGACAGGTCTACTGGAAATAAGCAATTCAGATTTGACCCGATATCAAACCGATAATCTTACCTCTACTTTAAGTACAGGCGATTTTGGACCCTTACAGCTCAAAGAGGAAGATGTGAAAGCCTATTCAAAAGTTTCAAAATTGATTCTTAAAGTTTTCACCGATGGTTACCGTAGAAAAAAATTAAAAGAATATATCACCGAAGGTTATGAACCTCTACAGGTTATTCTCCACTTTTTAAAACGAAATATCAATGCCAACCTGAGTGGAAAACTCAATGTACAAAAAAGTAGTATTCAGGCATTTTACTTCGATTTTGTTAGAGATAAATCACTATCCGATTATGAACGTACAAAATTTGCCGAAGACTATTTTAATAGAATTTCAGAGATTGAGATGAATCAAAAAGAACTACAGCTTTTCTCTGAAGTAATCGATGATATAGCTCAAGGTCACAAAGACCTCTATTCTAATCTAGAGAATTTACAAGATGAGAAAATAAAAGGCAAGTTGGCTCGACTACGCTATCGTTTAAAACATGCCATAGCACTCTTTTCATCATAAAATTGAAAAAATGGCAAAGCTCACATCTGAACAATTAAAAATTCTTGCTGATAATATGCTACGCATGGCGAATGCGCTAGGCGACTATAGGTACGAAAACATTGATCAACTCAGCAAAGCGGAAAATGATACCATCAAAGCTTTACATGAGCAAACACTAAATAGCGTAACCGAACTATATACCAAATCTACAGTTTTAAGTATCGATGACGTTCAAGAGAATCTTGAAAGAATAACCATAATTACTGCAAAAACCCAAAAACTATATAAAAGTTTTACAACGGTACAAAACGTAATAGACAGGGCTACCTCAGTATTAAAAATTGCTGCTGCGGTTATCAGTTTAGACACTGAAAAAATTACTGAATCGATAAAAAATCTGTTAACTTAAAGCATTAATTTTCAATTCATTGATTATTTAGACCCCATGAATGGTAAACCGATAAAGATTACTAAAGAAAAGTCTCTCATTTTAAATTATTAACAGTACATTTGCGCTTTAATTAATTTAATTTTTTATTATGAGTAAAGGAACAGTAAAATTCTTCAATGATTCTAAAGGCTATGGCTTTATCACTGAAGATGGTTCAAGCGAAGATCACTTTGTACACATTTCAGGTCTTATCGATGAAATTCGTGAAGGTGATGTTGTAGAATTTGAACTACAACAAGGTAAAAAAGGACTGAACGCGGTGAATGTGAAAGTAGTAGACTAGAACGCATAGACTCTTTTTATACAAGATAGAACCCCAACAATTGTTGGGGTTTTTTGATTCCTACAATTAATTAGTCATATTTTTCATACATTTGTTCACATTTAAACGCAACCCTTTTACACTTATTACATCTAATAGATATTAGATGATAATTTCCCCAAAATCAAATTTTATTGAATATGACTACTTTTTTTGGTATTCTTTTTCTTTTGCTCATCGTGAACATCGTCTTGTTCTTGATTAGCACGGACAGGGCGAAAAAATCGAGACACTAAGTTTGTAACCGATTATTGCACAAGTTTGCTTCTATTGCTCCAATTTTTATTGGTTGCGATTATTTATGCCCCAACCTAATTTTTGAAGCTAACCGTACTTGCCATTTGTCCCAATTAAAAAACCCCGACCATTAGGGTCAGGGCTTTTTCTTAAAATGTTTTAGTTTTTTTCACTATTTGACATTCATCAACTCCACATCAAATAACAATGGTGCATTTGGCGGTATCACACCTCCAGCTCCGGCACTACCATAAGCTAAATCTGAAGGTATAACGAAACGTGCTTTATCACCGACCTTCAAAAGGCTTATACCCTCATCCCATCCAGAAATGACTTGCCCAACACCAAGTTGAAAGTCTATCGGTTGATTTCGTTTATAAGAAGAGTCAAATACCTGACCGCTTAATAACGAGCCTTCATAGTGAACAGAAACAGTATCCCCTTGTTGTGCCTGTTTACCATCACCCTTTTGAATCATTTTATATCTCAAACCACTATCGGTTTTATCAAAACCGGCAGAAACCTCGTCTAGTTCAGCAGCTTGTCTCTTTTTTTCTTCTGCAATTCTCTGTTCTTTAGAACTTTTAAATGTGTTGAAAGCTTCAACGGCATCCCACTTTTCAGCTTCGTCACCAACACGTACTATCTCCAAGGTCTCAATAGCATCACCTTGTGCAATACTATCAACTACATCTTGACCACTCTCAACATGACCGAAAACGCTATGTTTGTTATCTAGCCATGGAGTAGGCACATGGGTTATAAAGAATTGACTTCCGTTGGTTCCTGGGCCAGCATTGGCCATAGAAAGCACCCCAGGTTCAGAGTGATTTAAATCAGGATGAAACTCATCATCGAACTTGTATCCGGCATCTCCGGTACCCGAACCTAAAGGGCAACCGCCCTGTACCATAAAATCAGGAATAACTCTATGAAACTTCAACCCATCATAATAAGGTTCTCCGACAGATTTAATCGTATTCTCCTGTTTACCTTCAGCCAAGGCAACGAAGTTACCTACCGTACCGGGAGTTTTATCATGAGTTAGTTTAACGAGTATTTCCCCTTTGGAAGTATTGAATTTTGCGTAGATTCCGTCTTGCATTTTGTGCTTTTTTTTTAGAGGCACAAATATACTGAATTAGTTTCAAGTGGTTAACCAGATAAACCTCAACAGATCAACCTATTTAGCCTTTTATTTTTTTGGTCGGAAGAACTCCGTATTTATCAAAAAGATAGACCAAGCTCGCCATGCTCGCGGCTCCTAGTTCCAATTCCCTTTTGTTCACATGTTCGAAAGTATCATTTTCGGCATGATGATGTACGAAGTACCTTTGTGAATCAGGGCGAAGCCCTGCCAATACCATCCCTTCTTCTTTTAAAGGACCAATATCGGCACCACTATACCCTTTTACAAAGAGATGTATCAAATAGGGTTCAAATAGATTTTTCCAGCCCCGCACTCTTTCTAAATTCGCTGCTGAGCAATCGAAAGAGAAGCCCCTTGGAGTAAAGCCCCCTGCATCACTTTCCAATGCAAACACATGTTTTTCTTTTTTCTGAAGGGCAACTTCAGCGTACTTATTCCCGCCACGCAAACCGTTTTCTTCATTCATGAACAGAACTACCCTAATCGTTCTTTTTGGTTTATAGCCTGTTCTTTTTAGTAATCTTAAGACATCCATACTTTGTACGCATCCGGCACCATCATCATGCGAGCCATCACCGAGGTCCCAAGAATCTAAATGTCCGCCAACTACCATAATCTCATCTGGGAATTCACTTCCTTTTATTTCTCCCACCACATTGAACGATTCAACATCATCAAATTGCTTACAGCTTTGTTTGAAATAAAATTTTGTTTCAGGATTCAACTTTAATGTAGTGCTCAAAAGTTCGGCCCCGTTCGTGCTAATAGCTGCTGCTGGTATTCTATCGGACACCGCGGTCTCACCATAACTCATCGACCCGGTATGTGGTAAATCGTCTAAACGCAGGTTCATGGAACGAACGACTACACCAACGGCACCGAATTTGGCCGCTGCTTCCGCCCCCGAATATCGCTGATCGACACAACCGGAATATGAACTGTAGGTATCAATCAAGGTAGGGTCCATCGGGCGGTTATAAAAAACGATTTTCCCCTTTATTTTCTCCGAGCCCAATTTTTTTAAATCTTCAATACCCTTCACTTCAATTACATTAGCTTTCAACCCGCCCAATGGCGTTGCTACAGAGCCACCTAGGGCACAAATCGGCACATTGGTCGATAAACCAGGGCTTGTTTCAAAGTATGCAAATTCAGGGGTGCCACGAACCCATTTAGGCACCATGACCGGCTGAAGCCATACCCTATCCAAACCTAACGAGTCTAACTGAGCCTTTGTGTAATCTACGGCCTGTTGCGCTTGCACCGAACCAGAAAGCCTACCCCCAATTTGATTCGACAAATGGTTCAACCAATCATAGGCCTTATCATCGGTTAGGGCCGTTTCATAGATTTCTTTAATTTGCTCGGCATCGTCTGTCTGGGCATGCCCAAGAAAGCTTAGGCACAATAGGGAAAGTAGTATCAATCTCTTCATTATTCTTCGTTTTGCAGCTGATTTTTGTAAGCTTCTAAATTAGCTTTAATTTTTGCTTCAAGCTCTGGCTCGGTTATATCTTTGTATTTTTTTAACTCTTTCAAAAGAATAGTGGCTACACTGAGGCGAGCGGCCTTTTTATTATCAGCAGGTATTACGTACCAGGGTGCATGAGGCTTAGATGTTCTGTTCAGGGCATCTTCATAACAAAATTGATATTCTTTCCATAATTTTCTCTCTTCGAGGTCGCCCGGTGAAAATTTCCAGTTTTTACGTTGCAGAGCCAACCGTCTTAACAATCTCTGACGTTGCTCTTCTTTAGAGAGGTTAAGAAAGAATTTAAAAATTATGGTTCCGTTTTCAGCAATATGTCGTTCAAAATCATTGATTTGATCAAACCTCTTATCCCAAAAATCTTCATTGACATCATCTACTGAATTTACGTTCGGAAGCTGCTCTCCTAAAATGTATTCAGGATGCACCCGCGTTACCAAGACGTTTTCATAGTGTGTACGGTTAAAAACACCAAACTTGCCCCTTGCCGGTAACGCTATGTAATGTCTCCATAAATAATCATGCTTTCTTTCTAACTCCGTTGGCACCTTAAAACTGTGTACCACCACCCCACGAACATTAAAATCTTTGAACACTTCTCTTATGAGGCTGTCTTTACCAGCAGTATCCATTCCTTGTAGACAAACAAGCACGCTATATTTTCCATGGGCGTAAAGGGTATCTTGAAAATCACCCAGCTCTTCCCGAATTTCTCTAAGCCGCTTTTTTAAGTCTTTATCTGAAGCACCGAAGTCCTCATAGGTTGAGCAATCGGCCAATTTTACCCTATCGGTTATCTTGAAAGTATTGATTTTAGATGTATTCATAGGTGGAATATAAATGATTTCATCGTTGAAAGGTAGTAAATGTTAAAAAAAATAACCGTTCAACCGCTTAAGTCACCATCTTATCCAATAAATGGTAAGGTCTGTGTGTTCCATCGAAAAAAATAGTCAGTAAAGTACTGACCTGATTAACTTTACATTGTAAAAACATCCCAAATTTTACAATCGAACATCTTGCCATGAAGCAACTACAAACCTTACTCTTACCCTTTATATTATTAGGATTATTGTCTTCATATAAACCTAATCAATCGTGTGAATATGCTAGCTCAAATGTGGGTTACGTAAAATCTGAAATCGAGAAAGCCGTAGCTATGACCGATTTGCAATTAACTCGTTTTCACACCTATAAAGCAATTAACGCCATCGAAAAATCAAAAAAAGAGCTAGATAGCTGTGGTTGTGAATATGCCATAGACAACATTACCCTAAGTTCAGAGCATTTAAAAATGGCTACCAAAACATCAACTTTGGCAAGCACTGCTATTTTTTTGAACAAAGCACTAAAAGAAACCTCTGATACTTTAACCTCTTTAAAAGAACACAACACCCACAAAAGCTCTTACGGAAACGATGTGCTAGCCCTGAATACCGTTAATCTTACGAACGAAAGTGAGCACGGCAGTTACACCCCACCTACAGAAGAATTGTTAAAGCAAAAAGTTGACTCTTCCTTAGCATCTTATAGAACATCACTTGACAACATAATTTCGACCGTAAATTGTCGCGAAGCACGCGCCTATGCCGACCGTATATTTGAACAATGCGAACAACAGCTTTTAAAATCAAATTTATCAGAAGGCAAAAAATATTACAATCTGAAAACCAAAGAAATAACCGCAGAGGCCATTGAAAAACTTGGCGAGTGCGGCAAATAGGCTTTACTTACTTGCAAAAAGCTTAACATCTTCTTCGGTCACCTCTTTGCCCCCGAGAATAATCAATCGCTCCACCACATTACGTAGTTCTCGAATATTACCCGTCCAGTCATAGCCTTTCAATAACTTGATCGCTTTATCGGAGAATGTTTTGGCACCCACACCCTGTTCTGCTGTGATTTTTTTGGTAAAATGATTAATTAATAATGGAATATCATCACGTCTATCATTAAGTGCAGGAACTTTAATCAGTATTACCGCAAGCCGGTGATAAAGGTCTTCGCGAAACCTATTTTCTTCAATTTCCTTTTTTAGATCCTTATTGGTGGCCGCAACAACCCTTACGTCAACTTTGATATCTTTATCGGTACCTACCCGAGAAATTTTATTCTCTTGTAAAGCACGTAAGACTTTAGCTTGTGCCGAGAGGCTCATATCACCAATTTCATCTAAAAATATGGTGCCCTTGTTGGCCGCCTCGAACTTACCCGCCCGGTCGCGTACCGCAGAGGTAAAGGCCCCTTTAACATGACCGAAGAGCTCACTTTCGATAAGTTCTGAAGGTATGGCCGCACAATTGACCTCAATGAACGGAGCGGCACTCCTTTGGCTTTTTTGATGAACCCAATGAGCAACCAATTCCTTACCTGTGCCGTTAGATCCGGTAATCAAAACTCGGGCCTCGGTCGGCGCCACTTTTTCTATCATATCTTTGATAGCCGATATCTCATCACTATCACCGATCATTTCGTAATTCTTACCAACCTTTTTCTTTAAAATCTTATTTTCTACAACAAGTTCTTTTCTGTCAAGCGCATTTCTTACTGTTGTTAATAAGCGATTTAAATCTGGCGGTTTTGATATGTAATCGAAAGCACCAATTCGCATGGTGTTTACAGCAGTTTCTAAATCTCCATGCCCTGAAATCATTATAAAAGGTATTTCAGGTTTTACTTTTTTAGCGGCCTCAAGCACCTCTACGCCATCCATTTTTGGCATTTTTATATCACAAAGAACCAAATCATAATCATTGTTCTTGATTGCCTCTAGACCTTTTACACCATCTTCAGCTTCCTCTAATTGATATGCATTATTTTCTTCGGAAAGAATTTTAACCAAGACCCTTCGTATAGCTGCTTCATCTTCAACAACCAATATTTTAGACATATATTTTCTTTTTCAGATATTATTGATAAACCTCATGGTAAGATACAAGTACAAACTAATATGAGGAAAGTTTTAACGTTTTTTGGCTTCCGTTTTTTGAAGTGAAAATCATTTCATCATTGAAATTACAAACCAATTCTGAAACCCGTTCTAAAATAAAAGCTAGGGTCATCGTTTAAAGTAAAAATATCATTTCTTTCGTTATCCCTCAACACTCCATCTTGAAAAACGGTATGGCCCATGTAGGCATATAGAAAAGTGCTTTTAGCCAGTTTGTACTGGTAGCCCAAGGTTACCAAAGCTGCAGAAGAAGATACCGAAGATGCAGAAACTGTATTGGGCAGCACTATATTACTTTGCAGGTTTACGTAATAACCATCAAATATGAATTCGCTTTGAAACTGGTGTCTTTCTTTAAAATGGTATTTTAAACCCGTTTTCGGTATACCAACCACGAAACTCCAGTTCGGTCTAAATCGTTCTTCATAATAAATAATCGGCAACGGTATACGCAGGGCCACGGTCGAATTATAGGCAATACCCAAGACCAGCAGCATGGGTTTATCAATATTTTTTTTCTCTTTGAGAAAACCGACCGTGGCATTGACAGAGAAATCACCATTTTCTAATGGGGCTGTCAGCGTAGAGGCCAATCGAGGGGTTACCACACCGATAAAGCGCCAAGAAGGCGCAAACTTATATACAAAAGCCATATTCACATCGAGAATATGAAATTGTTTTAAACCCGCACTACTAAAGGGAAGCTCTTTTTGTAAGTCGTACGCCAACCGATTATATTCACTACCGAAAACCAAGTTGTTAGAATCACCTACGGCAATCGGAAAATTAACCAATAACTTCAACCTTGACAATTGCGCATCAGATTTATTTCTTGGCATCAGCATGTACTCGGCCCTCACCACATCAGGAGTTTGTGCTATACCTAGGTTTACAACCAAAAGAATAGTACTAAAAAAGACGAGAATCGTCTTAAACCTATTTTTCATTCGGACTTTTCGGAATTAGCCACAGAACTGTGTTGAAAGGGTGAGTGTTGAAAAAGATGAACATCACGTTGAGGAAAAGGAATCGTAATATTATTCTCCCTAAATTTCTCATCGATCTTATAACGCATTTCACTTTTAATTCTAGGGTCACTGAAACTATCGGCAATATAGAAGTTCAGTGAAAACATTAATGCTGAGTCTCCAAAATCATCAAACATTACAAAAGGTTTCGGATTTTTCAAAACCCCTTGATGGTCAACGGAAATTTCCTCGAGAATTTTGGTCACAAGCTGAACATCGCTTCCATAGGCGACACCCACTATTATTTTTTCTCTGGTACTTTTATGGTTTTGGGTGTAATTGTATATAATATTGCTGATAAAATGATGGTTGGGAATGATGATTATCTTATCATCTCGGGTAATGGCCCTTGTCGTTCTAAGTTTAATTTCAAAAACCTTTCCGACCTTTCCATCAACATCGATAATATCACCGACATGAAGTGACTTATCGACTATGATTAAAATTCCACCAATAATATCTTGAAAAAGTTCTTGTAGAGCTAGACCCAAACCAACGAACAACGCCGCAGATGCAGTTAGCAGCAAAGTAATATCTATACCGGCCGCGCTCATAGTCAATAAAATGACAATGAGATAAACCACATATCGAATGAACTTAAAAACACTGATGAACTTTAGCCTATCATCATTTTCCATTCGACGGGTAAAAAGCCCCCGCAGCCAGCGCAATACAAATGTTGTGCTTAGTAGAGCTAAGGTCAATATAATCAACAGCCCAATTGTAATTTGAATACGTTGATCGCCTTGACCGTACGAAATACCTATTTGAAGGAAATCTTTTAAGCTTCCCCAAATATCTTTTTCAATTATTTCAACAACCTTATTTGATTCTTCTTGAAACAACATCTTCAGTATTTTAACCACTTGAACAATTCTTTATAAGTGGGTTTTTTACCGTACATTAATATACCTACCCTATAAATTTTGGCTGCCAACCAAACGATACCTATAAAGGTACCGAATAATAACAGTATCGATGTGACCAGTTCCCAAAGGGGTACCCCACCTTCACCAATACCACCGGGCAATCTCATCATCATAACGATGGGAGATGTTAACGGAAACAGTGAAAAGCCAACAGCTATTGGCCCATGAGGATTACTAAAAACGGAAAAGAACCCTACATATATGGCCAACATCAGAGGCATAATAATAGGAAATATGAACTGTTGAGTATCTGTCTCATTATCGACCGCCGCACCTATTGCCGCATAAATCGAACTATAGATTAAATAGCCTAAGAGAAAATAAATCAAAAAGAAAGTAATTAGCATCACCCAAGGAATATTGAACAATTCTTGAGCATAAACTTGCATGGTCTGATCCACGGTAGGCACGGTCGGAGTCATATTAGAACCCATACCAGCTTGTATTTGGTTTCCAGCACTTAAAGCCGAAGGGTCTATATCAAAAAAAGCAAAAACAACAAACAGAAGTATTGATGCCGACACCAACCAAATGGCAAATTGGGTTATGCCCGCCAAAGAGGTACCGATAATCTTGCCCAACATCAACTGAAAAGGTTTTACCGAAGATATGATCACTTCAATAATTCTACTGGTTTTTTCTTCGATTACACTACGCATAACAAAACCACCATAAATGATTATGAACATCATGATCAAATAACCAAATCCGCCCCCGATGAATGCCTTTATTTCGGTGATGCCCTTAATATTGGTCTCACCCTGAAAAGTAGCGGTGTTAATATCAAAATCGGTATCAACAGTTTCAAAATCTGAAGATGATAGCCCTAGATCAAGTAAGCGCTGCTGTCGTAAACGTTGCTGAAATACCCCTTCAATTTTATCGGTTACTGTTGTACTGGGTGCATCTTTGGTATATAAAAACGAGCGTTGGCAAACTTTTTCTAGGCTAATCTCATCTGGTATATATAACAGGCCATAAAAGCCCAACTGTGCCGCTGAGTCTTTGGCTGTCTCTAAAGTTAAATCTGTGAAATTAATGAATGACGTGTTCTCGGTTATCACAAATTCATTAGAAAAATAATCGCTCTCGTTCAGAATACCTATTACACGTTGTTCATTGTCATTTATCTTAGCCAAATAAGCAATAAGCACTACCATACCCACCATTAGAACAGGGCTTAAAAAGGTCATGATTACAAATGACTTATTTCGAACTTTCGCCAGATATTCACGCTTGATTATGAGTAATAACTTATTCATGAAAGCCTTTGTTTTGAACGGTGCGAATAAAAATTTCGCTTGTAGAAGGAATAGTCTCAACAAAGTGATTGACATTTGCTTTTGTAGAAAGATAAGCCAAGACACCGCTTGAATCATTGTTGGGCAATTGCAGAGTAAAGTTAAGTTGATTTTCTTCTGCATCGAATTTCGAAGAACTAATATTGAATTTATCGGCCAGTTCTTTTAGTATCATATCGCCATTTTTTGTAACCAGGCCCACATTAAAAATATTATTTTTATAAGCTTTCTTAATTTCAGATAGCTTACCGTCTAACACTTTTTCCGAGCGATGAATGAGAGCTATGTGTTCACAGAGTTCTTCAACCGATTCCATACGGTGGGTAGAAAAAATAATAGAGGTTCCCTTTTCCTTTAAATTTAAAATTTCATCTTTGATAATATTGGCATTGATAGGGTCGAAACCACTAAAGGGTTCGTCAAAAATCAAGAGCTTGGGTTCGTGTAATATGGTAACGATAAATTGAATTTTCTGAGCCATACCCTTTGAGAGCTCCTGGATCTTTTTATTCCACCAATCACCAATTTCCAGTCGTTCAAACCAGTACTTTAAACGTTTTTTTGCTTCCGCTTTTTCGAGTCCTTTTAGCTGTGCCAAATATAAGGCCTGCTCCCCCACCTTCATGCTTTTGTACAATCCCCTTTCTTCAGGCAGATAACCAATTTGGGCTATGTGAGATGATTTTAGCGGTTGACCGTCAAAGAAAACTTCTCCTTGGTCGGGATAAGTGATTTGGTTGATTATTCGAATCAATGTCGTTTTGCCCGCTCCATTGGGACCTAACAAACCATAAATACTGTTTTTAGGTATTTCTAAGGAAACTTTATTCAAGGCTATATGATCGCCATACCTTTTGGTGACCTCCTTAGCTACCAAAATATTGTTCATGTAAGCAATTTTGTCAAAGATATAGAAAAGAGTTGTCAGTTATCGTTGCAGAGGTTAGCTCATTTTAAGCTTGTAAGTTTAAAGCATGCAAAAAAACCTAAAAAACAAAACCCACCCTTAATCAGATTAAGGATGGGAAAAAAATTGCTATGAAAAAGAAAATTTATATCGGTTTCCCAATATTAAATCAAATATACGTTTTTTATTTAAATCCCAAAGTTTTTGGATTATGAGAACATATCCTTCACTTTTTCGAAGAAAGATTTATCAGATTTCTCAGGTTTTGGCTCAAAATTTTCATTGCCCTGCATTCGCTCAAAGAATTCTTTTTGTTCTTTATTGAGTTCTTTCGGAGTCCAAACATTAACATGTACCAAGAGGTCACCGCTACCGTAACCATTGATGCTCGAAATACCCTTACCTCTCAACCGAAGTATTTTGCCTGATTGAATTCCTGACTCCAGCTTGATTCTCACTTTACCCCCAACCGCATCAATTTCTTTCGAGGTACCTAATACCGCTTCAGAAATACTGATGTACAAATCGTAATGAAGATTATCTCCCTCACGTTTTAATGTACTATGGTCTTCGGTTTCAATAGCTACCAACAGATCCCCTGCAATACCGTTGCCCGGTGCATCGTTACCTTTGCCCGGTACCTTTAACTGCATACCTTCTTCAACACCTGCAGGAATTTTAATAGAAACAGTCTCCTCGACTACCTTAAGACCTTGTGCGTCTGCATCACTAGGTTTCTTATTGAT
Organism: Pseudozobellia sp. WGM2; assembly: GCF_017810075.1. Lineage (GTDB taxonomy): Bacteria > Bacteroidota > Bacteroidia > Flavobacteriales > Flavobacteriaceae > JADNYK01. The sequence continues at coordinate 327,359 of NZ_JADNYK010000005.1, read as the reverse complement.
AACTTGACCGCTACCACCACAAGCTGAGCAAGTTGCCGCTGTTTGCATACGTCCCAAAATCGTATTCGTGATTTTGGTTACTTGACCACTACCACCACAAGTAGAACAAGTATTGTAGGTAACGCCATCGGCCTGAAGTTTTCTTCGAACCTTGACTTTTTTTTCTACACCATTGGCTACTTCTTCAAGTGTTAGTTTCACTCGAATACGAAGATTACTGCCTTTGGCCCTTCTCTGACCTCCGCCAAAACCACCAAACCCACTGAAACCTCCACTGCCGCCGAACGCACCACCAAAGATATCACCGAACTGGCTGAAGATATCGTCCATATTCATACCGCCGCCACCTCCAAAGCCGCCGGAGCCATCAAAAGCCGCATGACCAAACTGATCATAGCGTGCCTTTTTGTCTGCGTTGCTTAAAACCTCATAAGCTTCCGCAGCTTTTTTGAACATATCTTCTGCCTTTGAGTCACCAGGGTTTTTATCTGGGTGATACTTCAAGGCCATTTTGCGATATGCTTTTTTTATCTCGGCTGCACTGGCACTTTTACCAACACCTAATATTTCGTAATAATCTTCCTTCATTCCTGTTTTTTAGTTACCAACGACCACTTTCGGATGGCGGATTATTCTTTCGCCCAATTTGAAACCTTTCTCAACAACATCAATGATTTTACCCTTCATTTTTTTGCTGGGAGCTGGTATTTGAGTAATTGCATCATGTACTTCGGCATCAAAAGTATCGCCTTGCTCTACTTTTACCTCTTCCAAACCTTTCGATTTCAATGTTTCACGGAATTTCACCCTTATCAGCTCTATACCCTTGAACATTTCTTTATCGTCTGATTTTGCAAGTTCTTTTAATGCGCGGTCAAAATCGTCCATCACCGGAAGCATTGAGACCATAATCTCTTGCCCGGCGGTCTTGAACATTTCCATTCGCTCTTTTGAAGTTCTTTTCTTGAAATTTTCGAACTCCGCGAACAAGCGTAAAAACTTGTCTTTTTCTTTTGCCAAATCTTCCCTTAACCCATCTTCTACGCTAAGTTCTTCTTGTTCGGCAACTTCATTTTCAGCAGCTTCGGCTTCACCCGTAGCTTCATCCAAGACATCTTCTAAGTCTTCGTTTATATCTTTATCGCTCATAAATGCTTCAATTTTATTTTCAACTCTAAGAATGGGCAAAAGTACTGCCAATTCTTTAAAAATGTCAAAATGTCATTAAAAGTTATGCGTTTTGGAATGGTACAACTTGAAAGAGGAGCAAGACTATTTTATAAGAAAAAAAATCCGCCAATTGGCGGATTTATGTTTTAAATGAATTTTATTAAGAACTGTATTCGTTGCTGTACGAAACCTTCGAAGTTTTCTCTTGCGAAGCATGCTGATAAATTTGCCTTAAAGCCATACAGACATTTGTGTAGTTAAACTGAAAACCCTCTTCTTCTATCTTCTTACTGCTTACCCGTTGACTAGCGAATAATAAATACGACATTTGACCCAAAATCAATTTCATTGCAAAATGCGGTATATTGGGTAAAAACAACGGTCTCTTTAGTGCACTGGCAATTTCTTTGACCAATTTATTATTGTTTACCGGATTGGGCGCAACCCCATTGAAGACCCCTACCAATTGGTTCTCAATTGAAAAGATGAACATTCGGGCTAAGTCTGATACGTGAATCCAAGACTGCCATTGATTGCCACTACCGAAGGCGGCACCTACATAATTTTTAATCGGTTTGGCCATTTCAGGCAAGGCGCCACCGTCTGCAGATAATACCAAGCCAATTCGAATTTTAGTTACATTGAATGGAAAATATAAAAACTTATCGATTTCATGTTCCCAAGTTTCGGCCACTTTACCCAAAAAACTATCATCTACCTCTTGGTTCTCCTCAGTATAGTAATTCGTCAAAGAGTCTGGGTAAATGCCAATTGCAGAAGCTGAAACGAAAGAAGTTATACTATCTGCGCCAAATTCCTTTAAACCCCTGTGCAAAGTTCTAAGCGAATCGATTCTACTCGCAAGTATTCTCTTCTTATTTTTCGGCGTCCACCGTTGTGAAATCGAAGCCCCTGCCAGATTGATAATTGCAGAGACCCCCTCAAAACAATTCAGGTCTATTTTATTAGAACTTGGGTTCCAATAAAAGCCCTTGTAATCATCTTTTGAGGCAATCTTATCTTTACTTGTAGTTAAATAATTTATTGAAATGTCACGAGCATGGCACTGCTTCACAATTTCTCTTCCCACAAGCCCTGTAGCACCTGTAATCAGTATTCTCATGTATCAAATATAGCGCATTGTGGTGTCAAGCAATGTGCTTTTAATTTCGATTTAACACAAACCGCCAAGGCATTGTTAAATTTAAGACATAACTGCCTTTTAATTAACTTTTTATATTGAAAAATTAGTGCTTCACGGCCCTTAACATCTCACGCTTACCTGGCGGCCCCGGTAATCTCTCCACCTCAAAACCTACGGCTTGCATCGCCCTTCGAACACTACCTTTCGCCGCGTAGGTAACGAGTACCCCTTCCAATTTTAATACACCATACATTCTTGAGAAAATATCTTCCGTCCAAAGTTCAGGTTGAACCCTTGCACCAAAAGCATCGAAGTATATCAGGTCATACCTTTCTGCACCATCGATTTCGTTGAAATCAAGCTGTCGCTTGGTCAATCGAAAGTTTTCTGAAATTAGATTATCTCGCTCCCAAGGTGAGTCATGCATCCTTGAAAACAGGTCCTCATAATTTTCTGCTTTTAGTTCAGAAACATAATTGAGTTGTTGCACTTCCTCTACAGAAACAGGAAACTTCTCGACCCCATTATAATTGATCACCAAACTTCTTTTTTCAGCCTCTAAAAAAGTAATGAAAGCATTTAAACCTGTACCGAAACCGATTTCCAATATTGAAAGTTCACGATCAGCAAATAAAGAAAGACCCATTTCAATAAATACGTGATAAGCTTCTTGTATAGCACCATGTTTAGAGTGGTATTGCTCATTCCAATCTGATATTTGTATGGTTTTAGAACCATCGCCCGTGGTAATAATTTTTCGTTTCAATTATAGCTTGAAAAGTGGTTAGTCTAATAATAAAACACCTTCTGCCTCAAACCCAAAAGTGGTCAGCGGTCTGTTTATTTCTTCAATCTCTTCTTTTGATTTGCCCGTGTCTAAGGCATAATGTCTTTGGTCGTCAATGCTCATCTCTTCAACAAACGCGAGCCCACCAACAATTACCTCTTTGCCCGTTATATCTTTTGGTACGAAAAAACCATAATCTTTAAATCGGACCATAGCCTCCTTTCCATGTTCAAGTTGAAGTTTCATCCAACAACCTTTTGCCTTGCAGACATCTACTACCTTAGCTTTAAATTTAGTTTGAACAGTGTCTGCCACCTTCATTTCACGATATCTGTCAGACATCTCTTTAGTAGAATTAAAATTTGAAGAGTCAAACTTTTCGCCAAAACCCTGATAATTCTCAGTTACATTCTTTCCGTTCTGTTCAGGGGCCTCTTTTTTCTCCTCTTTGCAAGCAAAAAACAACACCAAAAACACAAGTAAAATGTTAAATCGTTTCATATCCGATAAAAATTACTGTTGATATGCAAAACTGGTCATTTTTGAATGAAAAATAAAGAACAGGTGCTGATAAAATGGTATTTTTAATCCTTTAAATCAGAAACTATGAATACCATCACGCAAAAAATAAGCATTGAAAAAGTTAAGACCTCAAAAATAGATCAAGTTGATTTTGACAATTTGGCGTTTGGTAGCGTGTTCACCGATCATATGTTGGTGTGCGATTTTAGAAATGGAGCATGGGAAACACCAAAAATAACTCCATATCAGCCGATTAGTCTAGAGCCATCTGCGAAAATTTTCCACTACGGTCAATCCATTTTTGAAGGAATGAAGGCGTATAAGGATACAGCCAACAAAATTTGGTTTTTCAGACCTTTTGACAATCATAAACGTCTGAACATTTCAGCTAATAGAATGGCTATTCCAGAAATTCCGGAAGAATATTTCATGGAAGGCTTAAAGGCATTGGTAGAACTTGAAGAAGCTTGGATTCCTCAAAAAGATGGCAGTTCTTTATATATTCGTCCGTTTATTTTTGCTTCAGGTAAGGGCTTTCATGCTTCACCGGCAGATGAATATAAATTTATTATCTGTCTTGCCCCATCAGGTTCTTATTTCTCAGGAAAAGTGAAAGTATTGATTGAAGAAAAATATTCTCGATCGGCAAATGGTGGTGTTGGGTATGCCAAGGCAGGAGGTAACTATGCGGGGCAGTTCTACCCCACGCAATTGGCCGCCAAAAAAGGGTACAGCCAAGTTATTTGGACGGACGATAACAATCACGAATATATTGAGGAAGCGGGGGCCATGAATATATTTATTCGAATTGACGACACATTAATTACCGGCCCGACAAGTGACCGAATTCTTGATGGCATTACCCGAAAGAGTATTCTTCAGATAGCCGAAGACGAAGGTATTAATACCGAAGTTCGAAAAATAACTGTGAATGAAGTAGTCGAAGCTGCCAAAAACGGTCGCCTCAAAGAGATGTTCGGTGCAGGCACTGCTGCTGTAATTTCACCTATTTCTACATTTGGTCACAGAGATGTCGATTACGATTTACCCGAATTAGAGAAAAGCTATGCGACCCGTCTCAAAAAACGAATTACAGATATTCAGTACAATAGAGCCGAAGATCCGTTTGGGTGGAGACATGGTCTCTAATCGACCTCTTAAGTAATTATTTCAAAAATGCCGACCATTCTGCAGTCGGCATTTTTTTTATTCGAACTTCTTCGCTTGAAAAGAGACAACCCAATTAAGACCGCTCCAATATCTTTAAAATATCGGGTTTGAAATAATTAGGCCCTTTTAAGACTTTGCCATCTTCACGATAGATCGGTTTTCCATCGGCCCCAAGCTTACTCATGTTGCTTCGTTGAATTTCATCGAATACCTCTTCTATCTTGTACTGCATGCCATGTTCTAAAATGGTACCGCACAATATATAAAGCATATCACCCAAAGCATCGGCAACTTCAACTAAATCGTTGTTATTAGCCGCCTCTAGATATTCTTTATTCTCTTCATCCATCAAATTAAAACGGAGCATATTTTTTGCAGCCCCTAAATCAGCTTGAATACTTTCGGAAACACCTAGGCCAAAAGATTTGTGAAATAGTTCGACTGCACTAATTTTACTTTTCATTTTACAGAAGTTTTATTCTACAATAATTGCATTAAAAATATAATCTAAAGCTTAAATTCGCCTAAAATACTCAATATGTTCACGACGGGACAAATCATTTTTGCCGTACTTTTTTTTATAGCTTTCGTTATCGTCATCTATTTCTCCTATAAGAAAGACAAAAAACTTCATGAAAAGAATTACCGAGGTGTTATTTGGGTTGCCTTGTCATTCATAATTTTTATAGGTGTTTTAGTTTTTCTTAAATATTCCTTGAGAAATTAACAACTTCTCACATGTACTCCTAAAAGTTATTCTTGTAGTAGTCTAAAAATTATATTCTACCGTATAACATAACAAATAGAACAATTTTACGTTGTTTATGAAAGGGGCAAACAAATGATGACATTTTTTACCATATTACTAGTCTTGATCGGAGCGAATGCCATCTTCATGGTTTTCAGTTTAAGCGGGGTATCGAACGGAGGCAAGAAAGCACAGGAAGACCTGTCGAACTCTGAATCTTCAAAAATTTATCCTTTACAATCGAATTCTTCGAAACTTAAGAAGGCCGTATAATTCATCCAATCCTATTGCTGTTAACCCGTAATGGGTTAAGATTTTTTGATTTACAGAAATAAAAGTAATAGTCTCCTATTAAAATTTATTAATTAAAGAGCACTCTATAATTGCTTCATTGTGTATTTTGCGTCAATGAAACAATTTCTTCTTGTTTTCTTTGGCGGAGGTATCGGAAGCCTGTTAAGGTTCTTGATATCAAAAAACCTTAACAATTACTCCACCCACTTTTTCTTTGGTACCTTTTTGGCCAATATTGTAGGTTGTTTATTGATAGGTCTAATTTTGGGTCTATCAAGTAAAGGAAATTACTTATCTGAAAACCAGACACTTTTATTGGCTACTGGTTTCTGCGGTGGATTTACCACATTCTCCACTTTTGCTTTTGAAAAACATTCACTACTTACCTCTGGAGACCTGTTTTATTTCTTCATCTATACCATAAGTAGTATTGCCGTTGGCATTGCAGCTATAGCCCTAGGGTTGTGGTTTGCGAAATTGTTATAACTATAACAATAGCTCAACATCTTCGAATAATTTAACAAAAATTCAAGAAAAATACCCTAATCCTTAGCTTTTATCAAAGTTATAGGTTTACACCCCCCCTATTTTCAATTTTCGGTGATTTTTATTGAATTCTGAAAATCAATAATCCATAATATATCACTTCAAATTATGCACCCCCAAAATTTAAGGGGGTATAATTATAATAAATATAAAAATACAATCAAAGACCCCTAAAATTTTAGGGTGTTAATTTTTTTAACATATATTTGACTCGAATTCAATAATCAAATTATGAAACAAATCGAGGCAATTATCAGAAAATCCAAGTTTGATGAAGTCAAAAAAGCACTTCATGAAATCGAGGTCAACTTCTTTAGTTACTGGGATGTAACAGGAGTTGGAAATGAAAAACAAGGTCATGTCTATCGCGGCATTTCTTATAGTACCAGCGATATTCAACGCAGATACCTTTCAATTGTAGTATCGGATGAATTCGTAGAAAAAACGGTCAGTACCATTTTAGAGACCGCCTACACGGGCAATGTAGGTGATGGTAAGGTTTTCGTCTCAGAAATAGTTGAGGCATACCGCATCAGGACAAAAGAATCAGGTCAGGCCGGAATCAACTAAACCACCAACAACTAAAATTTTAAGAAATGGACGCAGGATTATTTACAGCAAACAACGTATGGATGATGTTGGCTACCGCTTTGGTATTCTTCATGCATACCGGTTTCGCCTTTTTGGAAATTGGCTTGACCAGACAAAAAAATACAATCAACATTCTTTTTAAAAACATATTTATAATCACCGTAGGTCTTCTTTTATACTACGCATGGGGTTTTAATATGATGTACCCGGGCTTTGAAGAAGGTTCTTCGGGAATTTTCAAATTCAGTTTAGATAGCTTCGGCATAAGTGCCCCAGAAGGCGGTATGACCCCTGATTACGCAGATGGCGGTTACACTTGGTGGACAGACTTCTTGTTTCAAGGAATGTTTGCCGCAACTGCCGCAACAATTGTTTCAGGTGCCGTTGCAGAACGAATCAAGATCGGTGCTTTCATGATTTTTACCGTAGTTTACGTTGGCCTTGTCTACCCTATAGTAGGTGCTTGGAAATGGGGTGGTGGATTCTTGGATTCTTGGGGATTCTACGATTTCGCAGGTTCAACCTTAGTTCACTCCGTTGGAGGATGGGCCGCATTGGTTGCCGTTTACTTATTAGGTTCTAGAATTGGAAAATTCGATGAAAGCGGAAAACCAAAAGCGATTCCTGGGCATAGCATACCGATGGCAACAGCAGGTGTTTTAATCCTATGGTTAGGCTGGTTTGGCTTTAACGGCGGATCAGTTCTTTCAGCTGACCCAGAATTAACTTCTTTAGTTTTAGTAACAACTAGTTTGGCCGCAGCCGCAGGTGGAATAGGCGCCTTTCTTCTTTCGACCATAATGTACAAAAACCTTGACCTTACCATGTTCTTAAACGGTATTCTAGGTGGCTTGGTAGGTATTACCGCCGGTGCAGATTTAATGTCACCTAACGAAGCAGTGGTAATTGGGTTCTTGGCAGGTTTGATTATCGTACTTGGGGTAGCTCTTATTGACAAATTAAAGCTTGACGATCCCGTTGGTGCCGTTACAGTTCACTTGATCTGTGGTATCTGGGGAACTCTTGCCGTAGGTCTCTTCGGCGATAAAGCTGGCGCTGGTCAGTTCATGACACAATTGTACGGTGTATTGATCGTAGGTGTATTCTGCGTCGTGTGTTCTTTTATAATACTTGGTGCTCTTAAAGCTATAATGGGCTTAAGAGTTACAAAAGAAGAAGAAATCGAAGGTCTTGACATTCACGAGCACGGTATGGATGCATACCCTGATTTCATTAATGACTAACAAAGGGAATACCCCCTAACTCAAATTATACAAAAACGGAGCGTTTGGCAGAACGCTCCGTTTAATAACCCTTTTAACCAAAAGACCTACAATATTATTAAGAATCGGGTCTCTCAATTAAATCATCCCTACTGGGAAACTAACAATTAAAAAATTTCAAATGAAAGCGATTATAAATACAAAGTACTTAAAAAATATATTTTTATTGACTCTACTTTTTTCATCGGCTGCAATATTTGCTCAAGAAGAGGAAGAAGAAGGTTCTAAGTTTTCTTTCAGTGGCTCTATTGATGCCTACTATAGAGCAAATTTGAATGGTGATAATAGTTTTGACGATAGTACTGGTTTACCAGTTACAGCTCCTGGCTCATCTTTCGCCAACCTTCCAGGTTTTGCGCTAGGTATGGCCAACGTTATTGGAGCGTATGAAGGTGAGAAAGTTGGTTTTGTAGCCGATTTGGTTTTTGGCCCAAGAGGTACTGATGCCATCTTTGCATCTCCAATGTATTCCGCTACCGGAAACATCGTAAACCAATTATATGCGTATTGGAATGTTTCCGATGCCGTAACCCTTACCTTTGGTAACTTCAATACATTCTTAGGGTATGAGGTAATTTCTCCTGTAGCAAATTTCAACTACAGTACTTCTTATCTTTTCTCTTACGGACCATTCTCGCACACAGGTTTAAAAGCTGACTTTGCACTATCTGATGACTTTAGTTTAATGTTGGCTGTAATGAACCCAACAGATTTGACAGAATTCAACCCGACCGGTCAATATGCATGGGGTGCTCAATTAGGCTATAGCGGGCAGTACTTGAACCTTTTGATAGACAACGGTTCTTACGAAGTAGATTTCACTGGTGGTTTTGACCTTTCAGATACTTTCTTTCTTGGTTTGAACGCCGCATATTTTGATGGTGATGAAGAAGATGGTGTTGGTAGTTTTGCCGGTGTTGCCGTTTATCCTCAGTTAGCTACTTCTGACAATTTCAGTATCGGACTTAGAGGTGAGTATTTTGCTGAGACAGATTTCTTCGGTGCAGTCGGTGGTAGTGATGCCGATGGTGATGCTAGCGTATTTGCCGTAACCCTAACAGGTAGCGCTACTATTGGAGATTTAATGATTAAGCCAGAATTAAGATTGGATAGTGCTTCAGAAGAAGTATTTATAGATTCTGACGGAATGCCAATGGGAGGTCTTACTTCTTTTGTATTGGCAGCCATCTATTCGTTCTAAACGATTTATATTGATTGAGTGTTTATAGTTTTAAGTTGTATTCAAGCCCTATCTGTGACGGATAGGGCTTTTACATTTAATTAGGCTCGAATGCCTTGACTCCCGCAACTACCTTGGTATTTAGCGTATTGACGCTGGGCACAATAGGGCATGAAAATTTTTTATTATAGGCGCAATATGGATTATATGCGGTATTAAAATCAATTGTAATCGAATCTCCAACAGGAATGGTCAGGTCAATGTACCTACCACCCGTATAGGTACTTTCTCCATTGGTGTCATCGGTAAAAGGCAAAAAAAGATAATCTCTATATTTTTCTTGCTGCATCAACTCTTCATTTTGGTAGATTTCAAGCTGTCTTTCCTCTCCATTTAAGGTAAAATAGGCGATTCCATATACCACTTCTTTCGACTTTCTATCGGTAGTCGTCGGCATCAAAAACGGAAGCGCCTCAGGTGTACGCACAAATTTTGCTTTGATTACGTACGATGTATCGGGCGGAAAGAAATCAAGTGTCTCAAAATTTTTTCGATATCGGTCCGGTAAAGGTGAAGTTTCAGGATCTTTAAACTCTTCGTTCAACTCTTTCTGAAAATCAAAAATGTCTTTTAGAGCATCAGAACTGGACTGAACCACCTTTTCTTGAGCGACATCGTGATATTTCTTTTCCGGTTTACAAGCTAGAACCAACAGCAACACTATAAATATCATTTTCTTCATAAAAACTTATTAGTTGAACATCAAAAATACAACATATCCGATTTTTGTTTAGTTTTGATTATACACAACGACGAGATATGTCAATGCTTTCGATTAATACTAATGTCAAAACCTATACCCAGAACAGGGTCAGGCGTAGCTATTTTTAAATCTTAAAGCATTTTAATATACACAAAGCCTGGCCTAATCGCCAGGCTTTTTTTATTTACCCAACCTTTAAAGCATGAAAAAACTTTACCTGAATTATCTGGCATCTTTTAGCGGACTTTCGAAAGAAGTCTGGTGGCTAGCGCTGATTACGCTTATAAATAGAGCAGGTACAATGGTCATACCTTTTCTATCGCTTTATTTGACCCAGAACTTAAGTTTTACTTTAGAAAATGTGGGAAGTATTATGACCTGCTTTGGTCTTGGTTCATTAGTCGGTGCTTGGTTGGGTGGTAAACTTACCGATTTATATGGGTACTATAAGGTTATGCTCATTAGTCTATTTCTAACCGGAGTTTTATTCATAACTATTCAATTTCTACGTGACTTTTGGCATATATGCTTTGGTATCTTTATCCTTATGGTCGCAGCCGATGCTTTTAGACCGGCCGCTTTTGTTGCACTCAGCGCATATAGTAAGCCAGAAAATAAAACAAGATCGGTTAGCTTGGTTCGTTTGGCTATAAATCTAGGTTTTAGCGCTGGGCCCGCACTTGGGGGCATTCTTATTGCCTCTGTGGGATACGAAGGTCTTTTTTGGGCCGATGGAGGCACTTGTATTATTGCCAGTATATTATTGCTATTGATTTTAAATCCGAAGCGAGCTAAAGTATCTGATGATATTATTATAAAATCATCTCGTTCAGCTTATACTGATTTTCATTATTTGATTTTTATAGTAAGTATGATTTTGTTCAGTTTTGCATTTGTTCAATACTTTTCGACAATCCCCATATTTTACAAAGAAATACATGCACTTGACGAGTTCAAAATTGGGTTGCTTTTAGCCCTGAACGGCTTCACCATATTTGCTTTTGAGATGCCGCTTATCAAGTATATGGAAAACAAACCTTGGTCAAAATTAACACACGTTCTTGTGGGGTTGATTTTGGTCGGATTGAGCTTTTTAGTATTGAACATTTTTAATTGGACCGGCATTCTGCTCATCGGTATGCTCTTAATGACCATTGGCGAGATGATTGCGTTTCCGTTCTCCAACGCCTTTGCCATGGATAGAGCAAAAAAAGGAAATCAAGGAGAATATATGGCCCTTTATACAATAGCCTTTTCTATTTCGCACGTATTCGCCCATAATTCAGGAATGAAATCAATAGCTGAATTCGGCTTCGAAATTACATGGTACGGCATTACCCTAATATGTTTAATGGGCATTCTACTTCTAGCTTATTTAAAAAATGAAATGCAAAAAACGTAACGGGAATTTAGGTGAAGTTTACTCGGGCACCACATCGTATCGGGCATCTTTTAGATACTGCTCAATTATTTCATTGTATTCGGGCATGATTCTAAGTAAAGCAGTATTTTCCAATGAGTACAAGGCATCCCTATCGGTAAAACCCTGCTTCAGCAACTCTTCAAGATAGAAGAGTGCCGCCCCATAATCATCGAGCTTTGCACTGAAAGATATAACTTCTAGATATGCTGCATAATCTCTAGGAGAAATCACGGTCTTCAGCATATATAGGAAGTTTAGCGCTTCATAATCGATGGGTGTTTGATCACGAACAAAATATATGTTATCGTTTATCAAAGCATGAATGTAACTCTCTAAACGATTACCCATCTGTTGCATTAATGGATCACTATTGTTCTTATACTTTTCTAGTTCATCAATTTGGTATTTCCACCAACCTAAATTGTTGTAGTTATAGGTTAGAACGTCTTCCTCTAAGTAATATGAATAATCATCTCTAACAAATTGTTCCTTTAAAAAATTATTATTTTGAATACGTTTTTGATTTTTGAACAATCTACTCTTTCTTAAAATCTTTCTATTTTCTTTAATAGAATCGGTATCCTTAAACGGTCGGTAAACCTCAAGCATTTCATCTAATAGGTTATTCGCCAGTATAGGTTGCTTATCGGTATAAAATTGGTTGACCTGAACTAGGTCTTCTTGGTAATTCGTATTGATTAAGATGGTGTCAATAGCTATGTCGCCCTTAGCCATCGAAGCCATTGTAAAAATATCTAGAGCTTGTGAAAAGTACCTTTTTGGCGGCCATTCATGCTTACCATCAAAAAGTAAAAGTTGATTTGGAAATTTCAACCTATTCAAGGTAGATTCTATCGAAAGTAAGTTGGCATATCTATGGTCTGAATTACCTATAACCCCCACAAAATGATATGGGCTTTTGCTTGAAAGCACCTCTGTATTGGCTATGGATGCGCCAAAAGCGACCACACCTTTGACCCCCTTTATAAAAGTTGGCACTAAAGTAGAAAATCCGCCTCCGCTAGAAAAGCCCCCTACGTAGATTCGCTCTTTATGAATTGGTAAAATTGAAACCACCGTATTGATCACTCTACTGGTCGCGAGAATATTTTTAGACATGGCAACCGTATCTGAAATATGATTCGGGCTTGCTAAAAGATAGCCTTTCTCATCTGCAGCTTGCTTGAACATACTCATAGCCTGCTTACCCTTACCCTCTAAATCAAAGACGAATACAATAGGCCAAGCGCGGCCGTTCTCAAAAGTAGTAGGAAGATAAAGTGAAAACGTTTCTGCTACGGAATCTCTAACAGAGAGGGAATCTATTATTACACCTTTTTTTAAAGTTATCTGCTGTGCAGCGCATGCCGTCACAAAACTTAAGGCGAGAACGGTAAAAAGTTGTTTCATATAATTTAATTCATCAAAAATCTAGCCAATTTAAACTACTCCCCTATTTTACCAATTTCAACACCTTCAGAATATGCTACTTCGACCCCATATTTATTGAAAGCATTTTTTATAGCCTTGTGAGTTTCGAAAGTAACATCCCAAAAGTTGTCAGGTTTAACATAAGGCCGCACTGTCAACTGCACATTATGGGAATCAAAATTAAGTATACCAACTTCCGGTTTTGGATCTTCTAAAATGTTGTCAACCTCGCTCAATGCCTCAAATAAGATTTCTCTAACCTTCGGAAAGCTTTCCTCATAGGGCATGGTAACATCCAACTCTAACCTAATCATACCTTTTTCGGTAAAATTGGTGACTACAGAATCGGTTATCATTGAGTTCGGTATTATTAGAATCTTATTTCCTGGGGTAAGCACATCGGTACTGAAAATACCGATTTCAACCACTCGACCAAATCGATCTTGTACATCTATCCAATCCCCAACCTTAAATGGTTTTAGCGTCAATATCAGAATTCCAGAAGCAAAATTTCCTAAGCTACCCTGCAAAGCCATACCTACGGCAAAAGCAGCTGCCGCAAGTATTGCAAAAAGCCCGGTAAGGTCTGCTCCTAAAACGGTTGCGATTGCGAAAAGCACGGCCCCCTTAAGAATTACGCCCACCGTTGAAGCCAAGAAAGGTGTCAAGGTTTCGGAAAAGCCTGTGCGCTCCAAGCCTTTCTTTAATAACTCTACAAGTTTTTGAACTACTTTGAAACCAATATAAAATATCAAAAGGGCAAGAAATATGCGCGGCAAATAGAACACTACCTTGTCGATTGCAATCTGGGCATACTCATTTATTTTATTCCAATCCATTGAATAAATTTACTAATTAGAATTATGTTCTAAATAGTCGAACCTTGTGAATTTTTACTTATAGGTGCATTTGAAACCACATTAGAGAGTATAATATGTGTTCTGGTCTCCCCATACTGAATCAACTTATCTATGAATTTCTCTAAATGAAATTGGTCATGCAATACTACCTCCATAACAATATTTTCATTTCCTGTAATTCTATAGCAATTAACCACTTCTTTAAATGTTTTAACGATTTCTAGAAATGGTTTCAATTTACCCATGAAAGCCCGTAAAGTTATTATCGCCTTGAGTTGGTGCCCGGTTAGAACATGTGAAACTTTTGTTCTGTACCCCTCAATAATACCTAGGTCTTCCATCTTTTTTACCCGTTCCGCTACCGCAGGGGGCGTAAGCCCCACTTCACGACCAATATTTGCGAAACTTTGTCGAGCATTATCTTGCAGGCATTTGAGTATTTTCCAGTTCAATTCATCGATATTTACTTTCGAAACCATTTTAAATTAATAATTAATATTCAAAAGTGAATATAACAATTTGCTATTGATTATAAAGATAAATTTGAAATTAGCGTGGTAATTTTATAGTTATCAATTGCTATGATAAGAAAAAATGTCTTACGATAACCTAAGCGCACTACCCGTGTATAAAAAAGCCCTTGAGCTCTGCAAAATCAGCAGAGAGATAGCTTCTTATGTTACATTCAATAAAGATTTATTAAAACTCTACCAGTCAAATAGTCTACGTGATAGCATAGCTGATTCTTTAGTGACAGATACTATTCTCATACCTAAAAAGATAGCCCTGGCCGAAACCAGTGGTAAATATTCTGAAAGGCTTAAAAGCGCGGCATACATTAATGTGATGATCAGAAATATCATTTCTTACTGCAATGGCCTTGAAAATGACGGTGTCAAAGAAAAAGAATATTTGAATCTTTTGCGCCAAGAAATCAAAAGTTTTAGAAAGTCTTTTAAAACATGGCGCACTTCTTTTAGAGATGGCTCTCTTTAAAACTAACATTTCAACCTCGCTATATCATATAATCATCATCTAATATTGATTTTGTTGCCGATAAAGTCATAATTTTAGGGTTTTCAAAAATAGATTCGATTGAAAACTACCATACTCATAAATTGCTCCGACCAGACCGGAATCATCAATGCCGTAACAGGATACATTCACAAAAATCAAGGCAACGTAGTTTACCTTGACCAACATGTAGACAAAGAAGCCAACGTATTTTTTATGCGTTTGGAAAGCGATTTCGAAAACGAAGGCTTTGATATAGATGAGTTCAACAAAGGGTTTCAAAAAGAACTGGCCGACAAATACAGAATGAGTTGGAGCATTCATCAGGCCGTTCCAAAACCCAAAATGGCCTTGTTTGTTTCTAAATACAATCACTGCCTCTATGATTTGCTCAGTAGGTTTCATTCCGGTGAGTTGGATGTTGAGATACCGTTCATCATCAGCAACCACAACGACTTACAACCTATAGCCGAGCAATTCGATATACCCTTTCATCATATTCCGGTAAGTAAAGAAACCAAGGGAAGCGCCGAAAATGCACAATTAATTTTACTGAAAGAAAAGGAAATAGACTTTATTGTTCTTGCGCGTTACATGCAAATCGTGAGCCCCAAGATAATTGACAACTACCCTAATAAAATAATCAACATTCACCATTCGTTTTTACCTGCTTTTGCTGGAGCCAAACCTTATCATGCCGCATTCAAAAGAGGGGTTAAAATTATTGGCGCTACGAGTCATTACGTCACCGAAGAGCTTGATGCAGGCCCTATTATCGAGCAAGATGTAACTGCAGTTTCCCATTCTCATAGTATTAAAGATTTTATTGCCAAGGGCAGAGACCTTGAGAAAATCGTTTTGGCCCGGGCGGTAAATCTTCACGTGCGACGAAAGACTATGGTATATAATAACAAAACCGTAATTTTTTCTTAAAAGAAATTTCTACTACAAGATTTGAGTAAAGTATCCGTTTTCTTTGTAGCAAGAAGACAGGGAGAGCTTCGCTGTTTAAATAACTTTAAGTAAAAATCAATGTTAAAGAAAATTGCACTTTGTTTCGTTGTATTTCAGCTTATTTCCTGTAATGAACTACAACAAGTAGTCAATCAACTACCACAGGGCGAAACGGGAATCGGAACTGCTCAAATAGCACAGGGGCTAAGAGAAGCGCTAGATAAAGGTATAGACAAACAAGTAAGCAAACTTACCCAAGAGGACGGATTTCTGAAGAACGAACTGGTGAAAATTGCCCTACCTGAAGAGTTGCAAAAGGTAGACAAGACCCTCAGGGATATTGGCTTAGGTAACTTGGCCGATGAAGGAGTCAAAATATTGAATCGTGCAGCAGAAGATGCAGTGGGCGAGGCGACACCCATCTTTGTAAATGCGGTAAAGGGAATCACTTTTGATGATGCCAAGAGCATTTTACTAGGCAATGACAATGCTGCCACCCAATACCTTACCTCTGCCACTAAAACTGAGCTTTACGGTAAATTCAGCCCGGTAATCAAAAACTCTTTTGAGAAGGTTGGCGCAGATAAGATATGGAGCAATCTTATAAATAAGTATAACAGTATTCCATTAACGAAAAAGGTAAATCCTGATTTGACCGATTACGTTACGCAAGAGGCTTTGAACGGTGTTTACACCATGATTGCCATTGAAGAAAAAGAAATTAGAACTAATGTATCTGCACGGTCATCAGATTTATTGAAGAAGGTTTTTCGATTACAAGATTGAACCAAGAATTAGTTTATAATTTGAACAATAACTTGATTTGTAGCACGTTCAAATAATAGGTTATTACAGTAGTATAAAAAATATTTCGAGTTTGTAAATTTTTGAGTTAGTTAGTTTAAGGAACCGGTGGGAGCACCGGTTTTTTTTTATTTTCAAACTAGTTTTGAATTAGATTGTTGCCGTATCACGAAGGTATTCCGTTTAAGCTCTGAAATCGGAAATATATGAAATCACAAAATCATTAAAAAACTTGGGCTGTTCAACGTTCACCACGTGACCACAGTTCTCGATGGTCAAAAGACTGGCGGTAGTTTGCTTATTTACCATTTTCTTGACCGACGGTAGAAAGAGATAATCTTCACCCCCCATGACATAGAGCGTAGGTATTTGTATATCCGTCCCCCTAAACAAACGCAACAGCGTACTGATCTGGGATCCCATTTTATACCAACGAATAAACTCTTTTTGATACAAACGTTTCGCTTCACGAACAAATAGCAAGCGCGATTCTTTGTGGTTACTATCAGGCATAATAGCAAATGTGAATAGCCTGTACAACCAAATATAGGGTACAAACGATTTGAACATATTACCGAACACCATTAGTAATCGAAATCGCATATCCAAACGAATAATAGCCCCACCCATAACCATACTAACTACTCTTTCAGGATAGCTTTCCGCTATATTCCGAACAAGAACAGTACCCAGAGAAATACCAATAAAATGAGATTTTTTAATTTGAAGATGGTTTATAACCTCTATGATATCTTCGGTCACATAATCGAAGGTATATTTATCGTTAAAGGCATCTTTTAGACCGGGTTTAGAACTACCATGCCCTCTCAAATCAAGCAATAAAACATTAAAGTGATTTCTGAACTCACGAACTTGTTTGTACCAAATGGAAGAGCTACCTCCTGCGCCATGCACAAAGGTGACCCAAACGGACGATTTCCGGTGCGGATATGTAATGTAATTAAGCAAAGTGTTCTCTCGATATTTCCGATTAGGAAACTTTGCAATGTATTAAAACTTTTGATTCAAAAGAGGTTAGAGCTGATAAAAATTTCACTTTCAATATTAAATCAAAAGTTTTGAAAGAGTTTCTGTCTTAGTGGGTTGTCATCTGTTTTCAAAACCCTTTTTTTTTGCCAAAAACCTCTCAATTTCATTTTGAATATAGATTTTAACAAAGAGAAATTATTAACACTATCTTAATATGATTCATAAGTAAACTAGCATTCAATTGTTAAATAAACATCAATTGAACCGAAATTTATCCCAATATGACGAATAACAAAATCCAAATGCAGATTTGCTGCGTATATTTGGGAGAATCATACTATTAATCATGGAAAATCAATATTGTAAAGTAGGCCAAGTCACCCCGATAGCAGCAAACAGAAATGCTATCAACGTGTTAGAGCATCAGTACCAAATCTTCTTAGAAAAAGCTAGCAATTTGGAATATACAGATGCGAAACTTGTAGAATTTTTTGAGCAGAAAGCACAGAAAATAAAAAAGGTATTGGAAAATATGATGAAGTAAAGATTACTTCATCTTTTCTAATATTACCGCCATTTGATTTTGCATCTTCTCGGCCTCTTTTGTTGCGGCTTCTGCAAAATCTTTTTCCTTTGAAGCATAAATAATTCCCCTTGAAGAATTGATCAGCAATCCCACTTGGCTGTTAATTCCGTAGCGGCATACCTCTTCTAGATTGCCCCCTTGAGCCCCAACACCCGGTACCAATAGAAAATTATCTGGCACAATTTGTCTAATTTCTTGTAAGAACTCAGCCTTGGTAGCACCGACCACATACATTAAATTTTCAGAATTCTTATACTCTTTTGATGTCTCGAGAACCTGTTTATAAAGCTCATGACCATTAACTTTAAGTGTCTGAAAATCAAAAGCTCCCTTATTTGAGGTCAGCGCCAAAAGAATAGTATGTTTGCCTTCAAAGTCTAAGAATGGTTCAACCGAATCTCTTCCCATATAAGGTGCGATTGTTAACGAATCGAAATTCAAAGTCTCAAAAAATGCCTTTGCATATCGCGTTGAAGTATTACCGATATCACCTCGCTTAGCATCGGCTATGGTAAATATCTCAGGATAATTTGCATTTAGATAGGCTATTGTCTTTTCTAAAGATTTCCAGCCGTTGATTCCGTAAGCTTCATAAAAAGCTATATTGGGCTTATAAGCTACGCATAAGTGATGGGTAGCATCAATAATCGCTTTGTTAAAAGAAAAAAGAGGGTCTTCTTCTTCTAAAAGAAAAGCAGGTATTTTTTCGAGATCAGTATCTAAACCGATGCAGAGAAAAGATTGTTTTTTATGTATTTGGTCAACTAGTTGCTGAGTGGTCACTATGGTTGCTTAAATGTTATACTATGAAGAGATATTTATACCTAAAAAGTTTCAGAAGCCTCTCGAAGTTTTTCAGTATTCTCTACTAGGCTTAGCTCATCGATAATTTTCTGTACATCGCCATCGATGATATTTTGAAGGTCGTACAATGTAAGACCTATTCTATGGTCGGTAACCCGACCCTGAGGATAGTTATAAGTTCTAATTTTTGCAGAACGATCGCCACTGCTTACCTGTGAATTTCTCTTGGCCGCATCTTCTTCCTGTTTTTTGGCAAGCTCTAAATCGTACAATCTTGAACGCAATACCCTAAAGGCTTTTTCTTTGTTCTTATGCTGCGACTTCTGATCTTGACATTGAGCCACCAAACCAGTCGGAACGTGCGTTAGTCGTACTGCGGAATAGGTAGTGTTCACTGATTGACCACCAGGGCCAGATGAGCAGAAGTAATCTATGCGAACATCTTTCGGGTCAATTTGAACATCAAAATCTTCAGCCTCAGGTAGCACCATAACCGTAGCCGCACTGGTATGAACTCTACCTTGGGTCTCCGTCTGAGGCACACGCTGTACTCGGTGCACACCGGCCTCAAATTTAAGCGTACCATAAACGTCTTTTCCAGTTACCTCGAACTGTATTTCTTTATAACCACCACTGGTACCTTCACTCAAATCGATAACATTGGTTTTCCAACCTTTAGACTCACAATATTTGGTGTACATTCTAAACAGATCGCCCGCAAAAATACTGGCCTCATCTCCACCGGTGCCTGCCCTGATTTCAACTACCACATCTTTGGCATCTTCCGGGTCTTTAGGTATCAGCATAAACTTGATTTCCTCCTCTAAAAGAGGCAAACGCCCCTTGGCCTCATCCATTTGCATTTTGGCCATTTCGACCATCTCTGGATCACTGCCGTCGCCTATGATTTCTTCGGCCTCACTGATATTATCGGTCAACTGCATATATTCATCACGTTTAACTACGAGATCTTTTAAATCTGAATACTCTTTCGTTAGCTCAACATAACGCTTTTGATCGGATATTATATCCGGTTGTATAATAAGATCTGACACCTCATCAAAACGTTGCTTAACAATATTTAATTTATCAATCATATACTTACCCTCAGTTGAACTGCGAATTTACGATAAATTTACACATCTGTAAGTATGTAATATTTGAATCAATGAGTATCGATTTGGATATAAAAATTATGGGTACAAGCAGAAAAAATTTTTGGCAAAAACTAAGGATTTTCTTCTAAGGGAACACCGCTACTCTTGTGAACTTTATTGTCATTGTCTACAAGAACCACTTCTATACCACCAAGTTGATTGATCAAATCTAGACCCTCATCTTTACCTAAAATGAATACGGCAGTTGCCAAAGCATCACAAGTCTCGGCACTTTTAGCGAAAATCGAGACACTATTCACCCCAGTGGTCGGGTAGCCTGTTCTGGGGTCGATGATATGCGAGTATTTTACCCCATCAAGAATGATATGTTTTTCATAATTACCAGAGGTAGCAACGGAAGATTCCACTATTTTCAACCAAGAAAAAATTCGCTCTTTACTCAACGGATTTGCTATACCGATCAACCACTTTTCGCCATTAGACTTAGTTCCCCAAGTTGTGAGGTCTCCTGCAGCATTTATAATACCACCAACTACTTGTTTAGAAATCAATAATTCTTTGGCCTTGTCGGCAGCATATCCTTTACCGATTGCACCAAAAGAAATTTTCATCCCCTTTTTAGCCAGAAAAACACTTTGATCATTCTCATTTAAGACAATATTTCTATAACCTACTTTTGAAATTGAGTTCTCAATTTCAGTTACATTGGGCATAACCTTCATCGACCCATCGAACTTCCAAATACCGTCTAATGAAGCATATGAAATATCAAAGGCGCCATCGGTCAATTCTGAAATCTGTTTTGAACGTTCAATCAAACTGAACAATTCTGAACTGACGACTACAGGTTTTACACCCGCATTTTTGTTTATAAGAGAAGTTTCTGAGTCGGGATCCCAAGCAGATATCAGCTTTTCTATCCGCTTTATTTCTGCGGTAGCCTCATCAATATTGATATAACCAATATCTTCGCTATTTGCGACCACAGTAATATCAAAACGACTACCCATAAGTTCTAATGCCTTATGTACGGTAACCATTTGATCATCTTGAGACCAACAGCTACAACTGACAAAAACAATTAATATGACCAACAAAGACCTCACTTTATAAAAGCATTTAATTTAGATAAATATTCTTTAGGGGAACTATTTGCATAACCGGTTTTACCTAAAACCTCTTCTTTGGCATCGAGTACAATTACTAGGGGAAAATAACCTTTTGGATTATATTTCTCGGCTAACTTTTCATTCTGAACTTGTAACTCAGCAGATAGTCTATTTGCTTTTTTTCTAGGAAAATCAGCTTTGTAAAGCACGTAACTCGCCTTTGCGTAAGTTTTAAACTCTTCAGACTGCCATATTTTTTGGTCAAGCTTGATACATGGTGCACACCAATCGGAACCCGAAAACACCAATATCAAAGGTTTGTTTTGCGCTTTCGATTTTGCAATGGCATCACTATAAGTCTCCTCCCAATTTTGGGAAAAAACGGAAGTGCAGATCAACAAGGTAAAAACTAAAAGAGAATTTCTCATGACTTCAGTTATAGTCAAAACCGTGCCATTTATTCAAATACGCGTAAAATGCTCTCGGAAAGTTCTATATTAAATACCTTTAACGGCCGTGCAGGGCTACCATCTACCTGGTTGATAGGCGAGCCGTCTAGCTCAAATTGCGAACCGTGAACATCACAATAAAAAATGCCACCGTTCTGCGAAACAAATCGTACCTCATCGTAGCCTTGATGACTACAGACCTGACTTGCGGCGACATATTCACCATCTAAATTTTTTGCTACAACCACATCGTTCTTCAAGACATAACCTCCTTCGTTCATCAAACTGGCATTCGCAGAATCGTTTAAGTCTAAAGTAAAGTCGACTCCTGTGGGCACTTCTTTATCACCGCCTTCATCTGTGGTTTCATCTTTTGAGCATCCGTGAAGACAGGGGAAAGAAACCGCAAACGCCGCAGCCGCCCCCATACTTTTCAAAAACTGTTTTCTTTCCATAGCAATACAGATTGGTTATGTTATAAAAACGCAGTATTTGAAGTAATCGTATGTACTAATAAGCGAAGGTGCCGTACTCGCTTTTAATGGTCAAAGATTTACCCTCACCCGATTCAACCCTACCTATTATTTTGGCATCAACTTTAAAGCTTTTTGAAATTCGGATTAAATCTTCTGCTGTACGTTCATCGGTATAAATCTCTAATCGATGTCCGCAATTAAAGACTTGGTACATTTCTTTCCAATCTGTATTAGACTGCTTTTGAATCATATTGAACAAGGGGGGCACTTCAAAAAGATTGTCTTTAATGACGTGCAAGCCATCACCTATAAAATGAAGTATTTTGGTCTGTGCACCTCCACTACAATGAACCATACCATAGATTTCTTTAGAGGAATATCTTTCTAGAATTTTCTTGACTATCGGAGCATAAGTTCTGGTAGGAGAAAGTACCAGTTTACCTGCATCTATAACGACATCTTCAATGGCATCTGTCAATTTAACTGTACCAGAATACACCAAATCATCAGGCACTGAGGCATCAAAACTTTCAGGATATTTTTCTGCAAGATATTTTGAAAAAACATCGTGTCTCGCGGAAGTAAGTCCGTTACTACCCATGCCACCATTATATTCAGTTTCATAACTCGCCTGGCCATATGAGGCAAAACCAACAATCACATTTCCTGAACGAATATTCGCATTATCGATAACCTCACTTTTCTTCATTCGCGCTGTCACCGTCGAGTCGACAATTATAGTACGTACCAAGTCACCTACATCGGCAGTTTCACCACCCGTAGAATGAATTTTAATACCATGTTTCGACAAATCGTCAATTAGTTCTTCGGTACCATTGATAATAGCCGAAATAACCTCTCCAGGAATCAAATTTTTATTTCGCCCAATGGTCGATGAAAGCATAATATGATCGGTAGCCCCTACACATATTAAATCGTCGATATTCATTATTAAGGCATCTTGCGCGATACCTTTCCAGACAGAAAGGTCGCCGGTCTCTTTCCAGTACATATACGCTAATGAAGACTTGGTACCGGCCCCATCGGCATGCATGACCAAACAATAATCTGGATCGTTCGCCAAATAGTCGGGCACTATTTTACAAAAGGCTTTGGGAAAAAGGCCTTTATCAATATTTTTAATGGCATTATGAACATCTTCTTTAGAAGCGGAAACGCCTCTCTTGCTGTATCTCTCGCTGGTTGACGAACTCATGTTTCTTAATGGTTTGCCGCAAAAATAAGGTATTCAATTCATAAAGCTCACCTCATTGAGCAAACTTTATACAGGCAAAATATTAATAACAAGATATCTGTAACAAAGGCTTCTTAATTATTTGATAAAGAGAATTTCTCTATACTTGGTCAAAGGCCACAAACGATCATCGACCAACGTTTCTAACCTATCACAATATTCACGCATATCGTCGAAATACGGCTTTACGTTATCACAGAAAGCTAGAGCTTTTTTATTGGTGTCAGTTTGTTTTTCAGCTTTGGCACTTGCGGTAGACATTGCATCTGTTTTCTTTTTCAGCTCTACAATGTTCTCACCAATTTGTTCAATTATACTTGATGTGGCATCGGAAAGGCTGGTATGTGCCGCCCCATAAATTTCCTTTAACCCCAATACGTTTTGGATCAATAAACTTTGATACTCGACCGCCGCAGGAATAACCTGATTATAGACAAGCTCACTTAATACCCGGCCTTCTATCTGAAGGTGCATGATATATGTTTCCAACTCGACCTCTTGCCTAGCTTTTATCTCCGTTTCACTAAGAACACCGGTAGCCTGAAAGAGGGCTATACTTTCTTTCGATGTTAATATTTGTAGTGCCTGCGGCGTATTTTTATTATTGCTAAGTTTTCTACGTTTGGCCTCTTTCTCCCAAGTATCACTATAACCATCACCGTCAAATCTAATTCGCTTAGATGTCTTGATGTATTCCCTTAGAACATTGAATACGGCTTCATCTTTTTTAAGGCTCTTCTTATCGATTAGCGTATCTACCTCTTTCTTAAAATCTCTGAGCTGTTTAGCGACAATGGTATTAAGAATTGTCATAGGCTTGGCACAATTCGTTTTTGCCCCTACGCCTCGCATTTCAAATTTGTTTCCGGTAAATGCAAAGGGTGAAGTTCTATTACGATCTGTATTGTCTAACAGTATTTCAGGAATCTTGCCTACGACGTTCAACTTGAGTTCCGTTTTTTCTTCTGGGGACAATTTTCCTTTGGTAACCCCCTCCAACTCGTCAAGAACGTTACTTAATTGTGTGCCAATGAATATAGAAAAAATTGCAGGTGGCGCTTCGTTCGCCCCTAACCTATGATCATTACTCGCCGAAGCTATCGAAGAACGCAACAATTCTTCATAATTATCTACGGCCTTGATCGTATTAATAAAAAAGGTAAGAAATTGGAGGTTCTTCATGGGCGTTGAACCCGGACTCAACAGATTAACCCCCGTATCGGTAGTTAACGACCAGTTATTATGCTTTCCCGACCCATTGATGCCGGCAAATGGTTTTTCATGAAACAACACCTTGAAGTTATGCTTGACGGCAATCTTTTCCATAACATCCATCAACAAGAGATTATGGTCTACCGCTAAATTCGCTTCTTCGAAAACCGGAGCCAACTCAAACTGATTGGGTGCAACCTCATTATGCCTGGTTTTCACAGGAATACCCAAGAGCAAGCATTCTTTTTCCAAATCTTTCATAAATGCTATTGCCCGATTAGGTATGACACCGAAATAATGATCATCTAACTGCTGCCCTTTAGCAGCGGCGTTACCTATCAAAGTTCTTCCCGTAAGACTTATATCGGTTCGTGAATTTGCCAATGCCCTATCCACCAAAAAATACTCCTGCTCCCAACCCAAGGTCGCATTAACTTTCGCGACATTCTTATCGAAATATTTTGCTACGCCCGTTGCCGCTTCATCTACTGCGTGCAAAGCTCGAAGCAATGGAGTTTTATTATCTAAGGCCTCACCGGTATATGACACGAATATTGTCGGTATACAGAGTGTCGCACCATAGATAAAAGCGGGGCTTGTAGGATCCCATGCGGTGTAGCCCCTCGCTTCAAAAGTATTTCGAATGCCACCACTGGGAAAGCTTGAAGCATCTGGTTCTTGCTGAACCAATTGTGCACCACCAAATTTCTCTAAAGCCTGACCGCTCGGTAACAAATCAAAGAATGCATCGTGTTTTTCCGCAGTTGCCCCTGTCAGCGGTTGAAACCAATGGGTATAATGGGTAGCCCCCATTGAAATAGCCCAACCTTTCATCGCCTCGGCCACCTGATCTGCAACCTTACGATTGATTTTCGAACCCGAAAAAATAGCATTTCGAACACTCTCCAAAGCGTCTTTGGTAAGACATTGCAGCATGCGGTAATCATTAAAGACATGGGCCGCATAAACATCTGAACTTCTACTTATTGGATCTACTTCTATCGGACTTCTTTTCTGACTCTCTGAAATGGCATCAAATCGTTGTCTTGACATGCTTCGGCGTTTATATTGGGCGCAAAAATAGTGATTAAGGATTTAATAATAAAAGAAGTATTTAATCCATATATTTCAAAATACCCCCGTTAGAAAAGGGGTATCCTGAATTATATTCATTTTTTAGATATTTCCCCCCTGTAAAAATAGGATATCTCATCAAAAAACATATTTTTGTTAGTCTGAAAATTTAAAAAATTTAACTTCCTTTAATTATGAGCAAAACAAAATTGGAGTACATCTGGTTAGATGGATATTTCCCAACGCAGAACATGCGAAGCAAAACCAAAGTCGTTAATGATTTTGGAGGAACCTTGGAAGACTGCCCAATGTGGTCTTTTGACGGAAGTTCAACAAGACAAGCAGAAGGTGGATCTTCAGATTGTTTGTTAAAGCCAGTTGCTATTTATCCTGACCCAGCACGTAAAGATGCTTTTATCGTAATGACAGAGGTCATGAATGCCGACGGTACCCCTCATGTATCAAATGGTAGATCTACCATTGATGATGATGATAATGACTTCTGGTTCGGTTTTGAACAAGAGTATTTTATTATGGACTCGGCGACAGACCTTCCTTTGGGCTTCCCAAGAGGTGGGTACCCAGCTCCACAAGGTATGTACTACTGTTCGGTGGGTGGTAAAAATACACATGGTAGAGAACTCGTAGAAGAACACGCTGATTTGTGTATCGCTGCAGGTCTTAACTTTGAAGGAATCAATCAAGAAGTTGCTTCTGGACAATGGGAATTTCAATTGTTCGCCAAGGGCGCCAAAAAAGCCGGTGATGAAATATGGGTCGCTAGGTATCTTTTAGATAGATTGACCGAGCAATATGGCTACTATATCGAATACCACCCAAAACCATTAGGAAAAGATATGGACTGGAACGGTTCTGGTATGCACGCCAACTTCTCTAACTCTACGCTAAGAACCTGTGGTGATAAAGCAACTTACGAGAAGATTTGTGAAGCTTTCCGTCCAGTAGTTAAGGAACACATAGCCGTATACGGTGAGTTTAACGATCAACGTTTGACCGGTGATCACGAGACAGCTTCTATTAACGACTTTAGCTATGGTATTTCTGACCGAGGAGCTTCAATACGTATACCGATTATTACTGTTGAGCAAGGCTGGAAAGGATGGTTAGAAGACAGAAGACCTGCTTCAAACGGTGATCCTTATAAAATTGCAGGTAGAATCGTTAAAACTGTCAAATCGGCGGACGTTTAATGGTTTTATTTATCATAAATTAATTGTTGAAATAATTAGAGTGCCCCGATCAATGATCGGGGCACTCTTCGTTTAATACCTGATCTTGACTATTAATTTCTGACGCCCAAATCTTTGTAGCAGTTAAGGCTTCTCCGGTGGAATCGACAAATACCCTGCCAGCATCGGCACCATAGAACATATAATCAAAACCATAGCTTAGGGAATAAAAACCCAGAAAGTTTTTGAATAGTAAAAAATCTCTTTTCTCGTAACCTAGTGATGGGAAGACGAAAACCTCCATCCCTATTCGTAATTACGCTCTTAGCTTTACCCATTATTCGAACTGTTACAAATTCGCCAATTTGGCTGTCGTAAACCCTACCCCATAGAAATTCACTTTCTTGGGCAAAGATGTCAAGACAGGCACCGAATAGAAGTGACGGTAAAAAAAAATAACGTACACATTTCAAATTGGTTAAACACCAATGGTAAGGTACACAAAGGCTAGATAAATTGCCAAAAGAATTATACCGTCTCGCCAACCTAATCGCAGCCCTTTGGGAAAGAATACTAAGGGTAATACTAGAAAGGAAATTCCCAGCATCCAGAAAATATCATTCTCGATCAAGCCTTGATCCATAACCGTTATCGGGGTTATAATTGAAGTTATACCCAATACTGCCAAAATGTTGAATACATTCGAACCAACAAGATTACCTAAAGAAATAGCTTTTTCCTTTTTGATAACCGCTATAATAGACGCCGCAAGTTCAGGCACACTTGTACCGACAGATACAACGGTAACACCAATCACCCGTTCACTAACGCCATAACTCTTAGCAAGACCTACTGCGCCATTGATTAAAAATTCCGATCCACCCCATAAGGCAACACCACCCAAACCCAATAAAAGCATGGTCTTATAAAGTGGCAACGGCATATCATCTTCAGGCAGCTCATCTACTACGGCCTGCTTCTGAAATCGCAATAGATATACAAGAAACAAAATCAAAAACACTACCATTATAACTCCCTCATAGAAGGAGAGAACCCCGTCAAAATAGATAAAACCAAAAAATACAAGAGAAGCAAGCATCATTACAGGCCAATCAGTAGTATAGAAACTTTTATTGACATCGATACTGCCCAGAATTACAGTTACACCCAACACCAGACCCAAGTTCGCAATGTTGGAACCTACCACATTGCCCAAGGTTAAATCGGGAAAACCATCCAAAGCCGACTTTATACTTACGATCAATTCAGGAGCCGAAGTAGCAAATGAAACAACGGTCATACCGATCACTATTTTCGGAATATTCAATCGTATGGAAAGTGCAACTGCCGATTTAAGTAGCCAATTGCCCCCGGCAATCAATAGTGTTAGACCGAGAATAATATAAAGAATATTTTGCATGGAATAGTTAATGGCGACAGGAGCAAAGATACTTCAAGAATTACAACTAATGCTCTAGACACTTTCCCAAAAATCTCTTTTCAAATTTATCTTTCAGGAAACGAAATTGGTCAAAAACACAATTCTATGCATGAATTAGCCCTACGTTTTTAAAATATGGCCTCTAACACCCCTTCAAATGTGACAATTCATAACTCTACATGTATTTTAAATACATAAATGAAACACTATTTAAGCAACTTGAAGACAATTTAAAATAAAAAGCATTTAATAACTTACAATATCGTACTCAGTTACAATAAAAAAGCGTCAATCATTAGGACTATACTATTCCATTTATTTATCTTGAAAAGACAATCGATTGAGGAGTACTATTTACTCATCCTTCAAGTGAAGGCTAACCTGAAAACTTTTTGAACCAATGATCACAATTGCTAAAATACTATTGTTATTACTTATATCGATGATCATGATCGTTTTATAACCTTGACCCTTCTATATTGGCCATATATAACAAAAGACCGCCACTAAGGCGGTCTTTTATTACTTGCTTCTAAGTGTTTATATTTGTCTAAACAGCAAAGATGAAAAAAGGTTTTTTTAAAGTTTTAGCAAAATTAAATAAAGTACTCCTCCCTTCTTATAGCCAGAAGGGTTTGAATCTTGCCAAAGCCTCAAAATTGCAAATGGCAATAATTGGTTGGCGTTATTTTGTAACTACAAGAGCGCTGGACTGACCCAAAATCAGAAGTGGAAAAACCTAATCAATAATGTAACAAAGACCGAACTTCGTAATCTATCAGCTTTTCTTTGCCCTTTAAGAAATCAAGTTCAATCAGAAAATTACACTGTACAATTTCACCCCCTAAACGCTCAATCAATTCACAGGCAGCACTAGCAGTACCTCCAGTAGCCAAAACATCATCGTGTACCAGCACTTTTTCTCCCTTTTGAATGGCATCTTTATGTATTTCTAAAGTGTCTGAGCCATATTCCAGCGAATACGTTTGTGCTATTTTTTGAGCTGGTAATTTTCCTGGTTTTCTTATCGGCACAAATCCTGCATTTAATTTGCTTGCCAATAACGGAGCAAAGAAAAACCCACGACTTTCCATACCCACTACTTTATCTATTTTCACATCACCTACAAGATTTAAAAGCGCTTCGATTGCTTCTCGCATGGCTTTCGCATCCTTCAACAATGGGGTAATATCTTTAAAGACAACACCTTCGGATGGAAAATTCATGATATCTCTGACATACAATTTTAAATCCATATTTTTCGTCATCAATTTTGCTGTAAATGTAAAAAGAAATATATTTGCACCCCATAAAAACGGCCTCGTGGCGCAACTGAATAGCGCACTTGATTACGGCTCAAGAGGTTACAGGTTTGAATCCTGTCGAGGTCACTAACAAATCTATAAAGGTTTATTAAAAAGCAAGCTACTACTATAGCTTGCTTTTATTTTTTTAAGAAGTTTAGTTTTCTCCTGTCCATATTCAGCGAAAAGCCACAACGGGATGAAACAGTTTTTCTCAAATCATAAGATAACACACCATCTTAAGAAAAACCCTTGCAAATTAGTGCCTTTGCAAGGGTTTGAAGGTTTTAAACCATTTTTTGGGATTGCTTACAACGGTTTATTATTAATTAGTGCGGCCTTATCCACATACTATGTCCGCCACCGGGAGCCATAACCGCCTTCACCACATCACCTTTGTTTACCTTGCCAGCACGCACTTGGTACGCTTCCGGATTGGTCTTACAGTGGGTTTCCGGCGTATCTTCGTAAAAAGTTATGTCATATTCCAAATCAGAATCCAAAAAGTCTAGTTTAATTTCTAGAGCACCTCCCTTCTGATTATAAACACTACCCACGAACCACTCTTGATCATGACGACGTGCCGTGGTTATATAGGTATCTATTTTTGAATGGACGATGCGGCTTTCATCCCATTTCCCGACAGGCATTTTTTGAATAAACTCGAACAGATCAGACTTTGCTTCATAGACTTCCGGTGCATCGGGAATACATACCAAACCACTATAGATTATAAGGGTTCGAGCCATTTCAGAGGATACCGTAAAGAAATATGAGTTCTTTTCTCGCGGACCTTTCTCTCGTAATCCAGCATTGATTCCGGTCAAATCAAAATTACCATTGTTCATATCCAAAGGACCGGTAATGGCGTTGATCAAGGCCATTTTAATGAACGATTCAGGAGTAAACGCGCGTCGCGAATCTTGTTGTGCATGGCAGTATTCTCGTGTGATGGCATTGGGGTAAGTGCGACTTATTCCCGTAAACGGAACCGGCCCATCGTGAAAATCGATTAACAGCTTATTTTCTGCACTTTTTTGAATGGCCGAACGTGTAAAATCCACATCATTTCCCATAAAACCGTATTTGATTCCCTTCATTTCTAAAGAACGGTAATATTCAAAAAGTTCATCGTCACCGTATTCGCCGTGCCTTCTGTCGTAGTAAAGCATCAGCTTCACTTTTTTATCTTCCGCATAATCAATGACCTCTTGCAGATTGAGCTTATCAGACATCTCAAAATGCCCTTTCGTAACCTCTTTGTACCATGAATCATCTATCAAAAAGTACTCAATACCTTTATCCTCTGCAAAGTCGATAAAGCGTTTATAGCTTTCGGTATTTATACCGTAAACAAAACCATCTGGTGCCGTATATCCGTGAACGCGCCAATCCCAAAGAGTTTTTCCCGGTTTTATCCAATCGGTATTTTTAAGTTGAGAAGGCGTTGCTAAATTCAAGGGTACGGTATTCATTACCAAGTCGCCATGGTCATCACCCAATAGAATTATGCGCCAAGGACTTTTCCAAGCCTCCTCTGACAGCTCTACTCTATTCACTGATACGATTTGGTTTTTCTGCTCGCCGACCTCGAGTTTCATAGATTGAATACCAGTTGCCGAATACAAATCGGATTCTAACAGGGCCACATACGAACCATTTTGTTGTTCGGAAACTAAGGGTACATTTATTTTTCGCTTCTTTTCCTTTTTCTGAAGTGTTTCGTTCAGCTCAGAAAATTCAAGGGGACCCAAAGGTTCGGTTTCACCCATAGGAAAAAAGTACATATCTCCTTCAAACAAGTTATATTCACAATTGAAAAATGCCTCTTTTGGTTTGTCACCTTCCGCTAGAACGAAGCGAAATGCCACCCCATCGTTGTAAGCCCTTGCCATAAGGTTCCCCGGGATGCCATTGATCTCAAGATTTAAATCAAGCTCTCTATAGTAGTCTCGAATATGGCTTTGTTGCCCCCATACGGGTTTCCACGAAGTATCTTTTTCTATTTCAGAGACTTCTAACACGGTAACCTTGGCATCAGGAAATATGCCAAGCGACGAAAGCCTTATCCTTTCTTGGTCTTTCGAACTAATGCTATATTTCAATGAGTGATTAATCAATTCAATATGAACGGATAGATTACCACCTGGCGAAGTGAGCTGGTAATGATTTAATTTCCCTTTGCAAGAGCTAACAGCTATTAAAACTGCAATAAATAGAAACGTTCGAGTCATGACCATAGTGAGTTTTAATTCTTTCATTTTCTTTAATCTAGGGTGGTCATACTGCCCCACCAATCAGCGTTGGGTTTAAAATCTTTAGATAAAATTTCTAATCGTTGTCTTTCAAGGGCAGGCATTTTTTCATATCTCATTTTATGCAGAAAAGCCCGAGCTGCCGATTCACTGTATGCGGGGTCAGGCGTTGCATACTTGGCGCCTACCTCTGTCAAATACCCAAACAGTTCTGTTTCTAATTGTTCGACCTTGTCAAGATTTTCCTTTGACAGATTGGTTGTTTCGCCCAAATCTTTCTTTAAGTCGTATAATTCTTTTCGTCCGTCTTCGTGGTAATAAATAAGTTTAAAATCGCCTCGCCGAATGATTGAAGATGGTTCTCCTCCTTGGTTTCCGTAATGGGGAAAATGCCAAATCAAAGATCGTTCCGGTAGGTTTGCTCCTTTCACAAGTGGAAGCAGGCTTATACCATCTTTATGTTCATCAGGTAGTTTTTCGACCCCTGCCAAGTCTAATAAAGTAGGATAAAAATCAGCGCCGCATACGGGGTAATCAATCTTTTCGCCTCCTTTAGAAAGTCCAGGTACTTTTATGAAATAAGGTTCTCGAATACCACCTTCGAATTGATAGCCCTTACCGGCCCGTAAAGGTTTATTACTGGTAGAAAAATTATCACCTGCTGCTACACCTCCATTATCCGAGGTGAATACAATTATGGTGTTCTTCTCTAGCCCCAATTCATCTAGTGCATTGAGAACTTTACCAACACCCTCGTCCATTTGTTCAACCAAACCTGCATAGACTGGGTTGTCCTGAGTTTGACGAATCGGCAAAAACTTTCCCATTTCATAAGCCGATTCAGCCACACCTTGTTTTACCGCCTTATCACGATATTTTTTCCATTTATCCTGGGAAGTCTGAATGGGAGAATGCACCGCATAAAAAGAGAGAAAGGCAAAAAATGGCTTACCCGTTTTGTGAGGATTATTGTTCTGAATAAAGGCTACGGTTTCCTCTGCCAATCTATGCGAAAGGTTTTCACCATCTTTTTTATTCTCTAAATTCGGATTTTGGTAAGGGGAAAAAAAACCTCCTCGAGGTCCACCGGAAGTCCACCCGCCCACATTAATGTCAAAACCATGATCTTCAGGCCAAGAACCTTTATCCCCTAGATGCCATTTTCCTGCAAAAAATGTTTGATATCCAACCTTTTTCAAGGCTTCGGGAAGTGTTATATACTCATGCCGCAAATGATGGGTATATTCAGCGGGAAGCAGTTTTGTAAACCTATTTCGCTTGCGCCACGCTTCACCTGAAGGGGAACCAATATGGACCGTAATATCATGTCGGGCCGTAAATTTGCCTGTCATAATAGTAGCTCGTGAAGGGCTACAGACCCTACTTGCGGCGTACCCATTGGTAAAGATTGTACCCTCATTGGCAATTCTATCAATATGCGGCGTCTCGTAGAAAGTACTTCCCATGCAGCTCAAATCGGTATAACCCAAATCATCGGCGAGTATAAATAGAATATTGGGGGCATTCGTAGCGCCCATATTTTGGCAGAATACTCCTAGGGTAAAATGTAAAAGAAATAGGAAAAGTAATTTTCTGAACATCATTGTTTCACTTGGTTATTTAGCTCATTATTAAATCTCTCTTATCAACCGGTTAAAAAAATTTCAGTATTTTGAAACCAAACCAAAAAACTACCATTTAGGGTATTACTTTGCCCGTTCCGGTTACCAGAAGTACATCAATAAATTTAATCCTATTTAGAACTCGATATCATTTTCATCTGTTCGGAATGGATATGCCGGCAAGTTGGCTTCGTTGACCAAATTAACTACAGGTTTGCCAGCAAAGGCGTATCGAACATATTTAGGTTTTTTGATATTTCTGGCTTGAAGCGCTACAGAGGTTCCTATAATTTTAGCATTCGCTTTTTTCCAGTTAATCTCATTAGCGGAAATCCAGAAACCTTGAGGACTATTACCATCTGTTGTTTTTAAATATTCGGCATTCTTAAAATGAACGACCAACCTATTATTTTTTATTTCGACATTTTCAAACTTTGGTCCGTCGGCCACAATAGGCTCATTTAAGGTGTACTTTCTTGCTAACAACGCCAGTCGCTGCCCTATGGGCAATTTATCTTTAGGATGAATATTCTTCGCATCTCCTAAATCGATGGTATTGGCAATATTTGCATGGGCTAATTCCAACACTTTCATTTGTGATTCACGCATCCATGCCCAAGAAGGTTCCGTAGGACTTTCGAAATCGATTTTAGGTTTTCGGTGGATGCCTTTTCCATACCCAGGTAACATTACAATCGAAAAGTGCATCTGATCGTTTTGCCATAAATCCCTATAATTTTGAATCCACAACTTTAAAACTTCCCCATATTCCTTCATACCTATCACCCTATGAAACCAATTTTCATCATCAACTTCCGGTACACCCGATAAATATCGGGTATTACGCTCTCCTTGGTACCACACTAAGCCTCTACAGGCATAGGGTGCTATAGGTTTCATCATGGCATTGAACAAAATATTGGGCTGCCGCCTCATGAAAATATCTTCCTTATTAGTCCAACCTTCTTTGCTATTTAAAGCTTTTTTGATTCTTGCTTTCGTTATAGTGTCGGCATCGAAGTCTCGCATCAACTCTTTAAAATAGGGTAGTTCATCTTCCATTTTTCGCGGCATCCAAGCCTCAAGAGATGAACTGCCCCATGAAGTATGTATAATGCCTATAGGTATGTCGGTGACATCTTCCAGAAAATAGGCAAACCCAAAAGCTACGGCACTTTTGGGTGGTACCGCCTGCCAGTTGCCTATAACGTTCTCTTCTTCCTTAAAAGAAACGGTTCTCTTAACCTCAAAACTCCGTATGTTTTTTGTCTCAAGAAGCAAGGCTTCTAATTCTGGTACTTGAGCGGTTGCAAATTGCATGTTGGACTGCCCTGAGCAAATCCATACTTCTCCTACCACCACATCTTTAAAAACTATTTTAGAGCTTCCCATTATGGTCATGACCAAAGACTCTTTGGCAGCTTTTAAAGGAGCTAGTTCAACTTTCCACTTCCCCTCTGAATCACTCGTAGTGAAAGCGGTCTCTCCATTTAATGTTACCGTAATACTCTCATTTGGTTTAGCAGCGCCCCAAACAGGAATTGGCACGTCTCGCTGAAGAACCATATGATCAGAAAATATGGCTGCTGGCTTGAGCTCTTGACCAAGACATATGCTGTAAGTTACAAGTGCCAGCACACTAACAGCAAGTAATTTTATTTTAGATGTATTTTTCTCAAGCATATATTTCTTCTTATAATCTAGCTACTACTCCTTTTGAAAAACCAATGTGGTAATCGAACGAGGATTTAAGGTTATAGCCTTATTCTCGGTCATCTCATTGTTGACCAAACTTAGATTGGTTTTCTTATCGGTTACGAATTTTTCAAAATTCTTCATAGGCATACCATTTATTTTTGGACTTACCTTGATGTGTTCCTTCTTCTGATTGACAAGAACCATGGCAATACTGCCATCTTGATTCTTATAAGCAGAAATAAGCACCCCGTTTTTTAAATTATTTAAACTATTGTTATCAGGATAATGTACTTTTATTCTTTTGGCGTACGGTCTAACAAATCTTGAATAATTGCCGAATCCCCATAGTAGTTTAGAATCGTACATAGCTCCATCAGCCACATTCTTATCATGGTAAATTAGACCATCTTTAAAATCATAGGGACTCATAGCCAGCCACCAATGCCAAGCACTGGCATTGGCAATGGTAAGATCTGCATGAATTAAACGTGCCACATATAGGGCGGTAGCCATACCTAAATCTCTACCTTTACCCTTTATCTCTTCATTATTTTCTAGAATACAATACTCGCTCATCCAATATTCCAATGAGAGATATTTATCAAGCTTCTCCTTTATTTTAAGACGTTCGTTTTTTAATTTTTCGATATCCCACGTAGTGAAATAACTATGCGCAGCTACTTTGGGCGCCAATGATTTTAACTTTCCAATGTAGTGTGGACTATCAGGATTGTAGAACACTTCAATTTGATTGCTTCTGTTGGCGAATTTCTTCTTCCTTCCTGTTAAATAATCTATTGCACCTGCTTCCGTTATCTCTAGTTGGGTGTTCAGCTTTCGCTTCAAGAAAACAGAATCTATCACTTTAGTGGCGCTGGCCAATTCATTATTGTTCCAAGGTGAGCCTTCTTGTCCACCTTTCCACTCCCATTGGGGCTCATTGAACGGGCTTAAATACTTAAATTTAATATCTAGACTATCGCTAAAGTGCTGAACTACATTTGCTAGAAAATTGGCATAATCTCTATAGTTCTCTTTTGGTAAATTAGACTGCAATCCATCAGTTGAATGTGCCCGATTATTTCTAGTTAGTTGAACAGGTGGACTATTAACAAACGCAATAAATTGAGTTACACCCCTAAGCTTAGCGGCTTGTAAAAACCACTGCTGCCCTTGTTGTTTGGTCCAATCATAGGTATCATCATCGTTCAAAAACCCCTCTGCCCTTCTCCACTGATCTTTAATTCCGCTTGTGTCTTGCTTTGCGCTGCCTGCACCTATATTAAAACGCCAAGCGCTGAGGCCTATACCTAAGGGGGAACCAAGTGAATCGGCTTTCATACTGAACAACCAATCTGCCATTTGGGTTCTTTTCTCATTCGGCCAAAGACCTGTAAATTGAGCGGCCCAAGCATCGGAAGCTGCAAAATTGTGTATAGTTTGATATTCTTCAGAGCAATCTACCTCAACCTCTAACACAGTTTCTTGACCAATTACAGATATAGAATCGAATACTAGAAGAATAATTAGAAGTATCTGTTTCATCGACTTGAAGTTTTTTGAATCATCTATTATTCAGCTGAAATTTTCATCACACTACCTTGGTTTGTAAAAAGACCGTTATACAGATCGTTCTCACAAGCCATTAACAATTGTTCTTTTAGGTTCTGCAGTTTTTGCGGATGTTGTTTACTTAAATCATTTTCTTCTTTAAAGTCTTCTGGCAGATAAAACAACTCAAAGAAATTTTCTTTTAAATCTGTTCTTATCTTCCAACCGTCATTAGTTATCAAGGCGGGGCCGGTGTATGACGAGTAAACCACCGTACGGTACTCTTTCTTATGTCTCTTACCGACCAGTTCATCGTAAAAAGAAAGACCATCAACAGTAACTTTTCCTTTAAAGCCAGTTATCTCTACCAATGTCGGCAGCAAATCGTAATTGGCAATGAGTTTATTACTCACGCTACCTCTTTTTAACCTTTTAGGCCACCTTACGATTAACGGCACCTGTATGCCCCCTTGTAAATTACTTCTTTTTAAACCTGCACGCCCCCCATTGCCGTTAAAAACATCACCTGACAAATGACTGTAATACTTGTGCTTTAGATTGTCAAAAAGCTCTCCGGTAGAGCTGTTGGAATATGGCTTTGTAATTCTCCCTTCTTGGGCATAATAAATCTCGTGACCGTTATCAGCAGTAAAAATGATAATGGTATTATCATCTATACCGAGTTGCTTTACTTTGAGCATCAATTGACCTACATTGTCATCTAACATTTTTACCATGGAGGCATATTCCTTTTCGATGGGTGTTAGACGATCATCGTTCACGAAATCTGGGTGTACCTCTGGAATCGCCACCGGACCATGCGGTAATTGCGTTGGAAAATAAAGGAAAAAAGGCTCGTTTTTATTTTTCTCAATAAACTCGAAGGCCTTGTTCATAAACAAGTTTTGAGAATATTGAATCTTTCCCTCCCTATTGTTTCGTTTCTCTCTATTTTCAATGCTCTCAGGTTCGCCAGACTTTCCACAATTGGCCAAAGTGTTTCCCTCTATCGGAACTAAATTTCCATTTTCGAATAAAAAAGGAGGGTAAAAACCATGGGCCCTAACATGATCTAAATAACCATAATAGTAATCCCAACCATGTCTTTTCATTTGCAGGTCGGTAGCTGAAAAGCCCCATTCCAATTTACCTATTTGGCCCGTTCTGTAGCCCGTTTCTTGTGCTATTTGCCCCAAAAAAACCTGGTCTGCAGAAATTGGGGAAAAGGCTTCATCAATTTTCCCCTCAATTTGGTCTTTGTTTAATTCTTGTGTACTTATTTTCTTGTAAATTCCCCCAGGTGTAATCTCAAAGGCTTTCGAGTGACAATCGTGAAGACCTGTAATTAAAGAGGCTCTTGCTGGGGCGCACAACATATTGGAGTAAGCATTGTTAAACCGAACTCCCTCTTCGGCCAATTGATTAATATATGGCGTTTCAATAATTTGCTGTCCCTCATGACCTAACAGACCTATACCAAGGTCATCTGCGTAAATCAAAATGATGTTAGGTCGGTTTCCGGTGTCAGAATCAGTACGTTTTGATTGAGCATAGACCGATAGTGAGAATCCAAAGAGAAGAATGGCAAGAAACTTTACGGCCAATCTGTACATTTTACTACAATTATTTAAAATCAATTAAAATTATAAATTTCAGAAGGGTCGTGGGCTTCTTCGATTATTTTCATTATTTGCGCGACAATTTTTGAATTTTCCTTAGAGACATCAGTTGTCTCACCTTTGTCATTAGCGAGATTATACAATTCTAAAGCCGCATTGGGACCCTTTTTAACATCATACCTTATCCCTTTCCAATCCCCCATTCTAACGGCTTGACGGCCTTTCTTTTCATAGAACTCCCAATACAGGTATTCGTGTTTTTGCTGTAGGTTTTCATTACCTAAAAGTGTTGGAAGCAAAGATATCCCATCAATATCTTTGGGTTTTTCTGTACCAATGATTTCGGCACAAGTAGGTAAAATATCCCAAAAGGCGGAAATATGATCGGTTTTACTACCAGCTTTAATTTTCTTTGGCCAAGAGGCAATCATAGGCACATGAATACCCCCTTCATAAAGGTCTCTCTTGACACCTTTAAATGGACCGTTGCTATTAAAAAATTCGGGATCAGCACCGCCTTCTTTATGTGGGCCATTGTCGGATGTGAAGATTATTAAGGTATTTTCGGCAATTTTAAGCTTTTCGAGTTTTTCCACAATTTCACCCACTTGCTCATCTAAAAGTGTTATCATGGCCGCAAATGCGGCATGTGGGTTTTCTTGTGAAGCATAGGGGCCCTTGCGAAATCTTGGGCCATCATCAACCCCAATATAAGGTGTTTCCGTACCAAACTTACCTCTGAACTTTTTCATATACCTTTCTGGGGCCACGAGCTCAGCATGAGGCAAAATGCTGGGATAATAAAGAAAAAAAGCATTGTCTTTATTGATATCAATAAATTCCATTGCCTTTTTATGAATTAGTTCGGGAGCATATTGACCCATTTTCGTGCCTTTGTTCGCTGTCAGCTCTATTTTACTATCGTTGTCCCAAAGAAAATAGGGATAGTAATTGTGAGCCAAAGACTGGTTATTAAATCCATAGAAACGATCAAAACCCTGCTGCAAGGGATCACCTTCAGAACCGACTTTGCCAAGTCCCCATTTACCAAAGGCCCCAGTGGTGTACCCTTTTGCCTTAAGTATTTCAGCCAAGGTCAAACTTTCATTTGGCAAAGCAATGGCATTATTACCCCTTATTGGGGTGTGCCCCGTGTGTTGCCCTGTCATTAGAACAGACCTCGAGGGCGCACAAACCGTAGACCCCGAGTAATGCTGGGTAAAAATCATTCCCTTCTGGGCTAGTTGATCAATATGGGGTGTGTCAAATTTGGTTTGCCCCAAACAGCTTAAGTCTCCGTAACCTAAATCATCCGCCAAAATGTAAATAACATTGGGGTTATTTGGGTTTTGGTTTCTTTTCTGCCCAAAAGCGCTCAAGTATGTTGAAATTATAAAAACGTATAACAGTATTCTTCTGACCTTCATAGACATTAACATTTACAGTTTTCAATTTTCGTTAGCTTCTTCGATTAAGTACATAGAGGGGCTTACCTAATGCAAGCCCCCATATTAACTAAAACTAACTCACTACTTATTCTATATTCAAGTAAGTACCTTGATTAAAGGTAAATACTTCTGAGGGCGTTCTTGCCTGAGCAAAAAGCTGCTCCATTTCTTTTACCACTTCGGGATGTTCGTTTGCTATGTCATTTTGCTCTGAAATATCTTTAGATAAATCGTACAGCTGTAAAGGAGAGTTTTCAGCATCGAAGACATTATATTTTACGGCTTTCCAGTCTCCTTTACGTATGGCTTGCCTCCCCCCTTTTTCATGAAACTCCCAGTACAAATATTGGTGATTCTTCTGCTCACTTTGATTGCCGAGTAAGGTGGGCAGAAATGAGATACCGTCTATATCTTCCGGTTTCTGTAAGCCTGCTATTTCCGAAAATGTAGGAAATACGTCCCAAAAGGCAGAAATATGATCAGTTTCGGTTCCGGCTTCAACTTTATTGGGCCATTTGGCAATCATCGGTACGCGTATTCCCCCTTCGTACAAATCTCTTTTGGTTCCTCTCAAAGGTCCGTTGCTATCAAAATAATCGGGGTCTGCACCACCTTCGGTATGCGGACCATTATCCGATGTAAAAATAATCAACGTATTATCCGCTAAACCCAGGTCCTCAAGCTTGGAAACAATTTCTCCCACTTGTTGGTCTAGTATATGCACCATGGAAACAAATGCCGCATGTGTTTCTTTTTGCGATTCATAAGGTCCTGTTCTATATTCAGGTCCGTCGTCTACCCCTTGGTAAGCTTTTTCAGGAGGAAATTTACCCCGATACTTTTCCATAACCGACTCTGGAGCTGCCAATTCAGCGTGGGGTATGATAGAGGCCACGTACAGAAAAAATGGATTGTCTTTGTTGTTCTCTATAAAATCCAAAGTTTTTTCATGAATGAGTTCAGGGGCATAGGTGCCCTTACTTTTTCCTTCATTGTTCTTTAAAACCAAGGAATCTGAATTTGACCAAAGGTGCCTTGGATAATAATTATGTCCCAGCCTTTGGCAATTATATCCGAAAAAGGTATCAAAACCCTGATTAATGGGGTCGCCCTCCGAACCCGGAAAACCTAATCCCCATTTACCAAAAGCACCCGTTGTATAACCCGCCTTTTTAATTGCTTCGGCTAGGGTATAGGTATTATCAGGAATAGGGTATTGCCCTTCTGGCATTATCTCTTTATTTCCCCTTACTACCGTATGGCCCGTATGCATACCGGTCAGCAAGGCCGATCTTGAAGGGGCGCACACCGTACTGCCGGAATAATGCTGGGTAAAAAGCATGCCCTCTTTTGCCAATTTATCGATATTGGGCGTACTGAATTTATCTTGACCATAAACACTTAAATCACCATAACCTAAGTCATCTGCCAAAATATAAATGATATTCGGCCGTCTGTTTTGATCTGCGATTTTTTGTGTTGATTCTTCACTTTTGCCCCCATTATTTTTGCAGGAAAGGACCAAACCGCCAAGTAATATGAAATAAAGAAATTGTTTCATGGAATATAAAATAAAACCACGAAACTTATTAAACTGCTTCGTGGTTGTTGTCAATTTAATTTTACCTATAGCCGTTATTCGTAGGGTCCGATTCCAGTAAATTCGGGTTCAACTCCAACTGATTTTGAGGTATCGGTAACAATACGTGGTAAGGTTGAATATTGGCACCGGGATTATTCCACTGCCTATGCTCTACCGATTTAACTATATCGAGTAAAATACCCCAACGTATAAGGTCCATTCTACGGTGGCCTTCAGCGCTCAATTCGAACTTGCGTTCTTCGTACATAGCCTCTCTAAATTCGTCTTGTGACATACCACTCCAGGGTTGGTCAGGCTCAAAAGCTCGTTCTCTCACCTTGTTTACATACGCATAGGCAGCTCCTGGTCCGTTCAACTCATTTTCAGCTTCAGCAGCCAACAAGTAAACATCAGCCAAACGATAAACTATATAATTCTCTGGGTGGTTTCCTCTCAGGGAGTTTTCTTGATCTAAATTCCAGTTCTTTCTAAAATATGGAAACGACAATTTCCAGCCAAGATACTCTGTAACAATGGTGGCATCATATCTTAAATCACCTTCTTGCCAATTTTCACGGAGGGCGAATTCAGGTAAAGGAACCGACCAACCGTAACCGGTCATATCCTCATTTCTAGGCCGTAATACCTGATTCTGAAAATAATCTACACGTTGGTATGTCTGCCCGTTGATAATGGTATCTCCATTTCGGTTAAAAGGCTCGTCTCTAATACGTGGATTATAGTCATCTGTTCTAGTCGTATTTAACGGTCCACCTAAATCGGCCTCAAAATCAACAGCAAAAATATGCTCATCGTTATATTGATTACTTGGGTCCGATTGATCAAAAACAGCAGCATAATCATCTAACAACCTGTGCGGACTTTGATCGATTATGATATCACATTCCGCCTTGGCCTCTGCCCACTCTTCATCAAACAAATGGTATTTTGCCTTTAGGGTGGCGGCCGCCCACTTACTTGCTCTACCTAGATCATTACCGGAATAGGAAGTCGGTAACAAATCGAAGGCTCTAGATAAATCGGCTTTCATGGCGCTTCTAATTTCTTCTTTTGGATGTCTACCTAAAACCGACCTTTCCGGAACTGGCAACTGTTCCGTATAGAAAGGAACATCGCCCCAGAGGTTGGTTAAATGAAAATAGGCCAAAGCCCTCAAAAACAATAGCTCGCCCAAACGTTGGTCTCTTATTGCCTCCGACAAGCTTTCATTACCTTCAATATTGGTAATAAATTCAGTAGTATTATTTACCACCCGATATAGTTGGATCCAAGTTCCGTTACCGTCTGCGGTACCTTCTTGAATCAAATAGTTATGAATGGCCCCGTTTACATCTCTATTCGCCGCTTGAATATCGGCTCCACTCGTATAGTAATCATCGAGGCCCCTTTGTCTGTACAAATTGTTATCATGGTATAATCTGTAGACCCCATTTACGGCCAATTCAGC
Organism: Pseudozobellia sp. WGM2; assembly: GCF_017810075.1. Taxonomy (GTDB): domain Bacteria; phylum Bacteroidota; class Bacteroidia; order Flavobacteriales; family Flavobacteriaceae; genus JADNYK01. The sequence continues at coordinate 284,424 of NZ_JADNYK010000005.1, read as the reverse complement.
CTCTTTATCATTGGTAAAAAAGGCATCTGGCGTTATCTCATCCCTTAAATCTTCTTCAAGAAATTCATCACATGAGCATAGAAGTAAAAAGCCCAAAAGAAGCGGGAATAAATTATTTATATATTTAGTTTTCATATCTCTATATTATTTAGAATTCCATTTTTACGCCTAAGGTAATTGTTCTGGCATATGGGTATTGTCCCGATGCAAAGCCTTGGGATACAGAATTTAATCCGTTACCTGCTGTAAAGTTGTTAACTTCTGGGTCTCCAAGTGAAAAATCTGTAAAGAGTAATAAATTGGTACCCGTAGCGTAAACATTTAGACTACTGAAAACATCGCCTAACATTCCAGATTCCAAAGGCACTTTATAATTTAGAGTGGCCGTTTTCAATCTTAAATAAGACCCATCTTCGATATTTAAACTACTGTTTGGGTTAAATAGGCTATTTGAAGGTCCAGCCCTTGGTATATCAGTTGTTTCGTTGACCGCCGGTATAAATCTATTCAAAACAATAGGATCAATGTTCTGCTCTCCTCTACCAAAATAGGCCGTCTGTGTTCTCACGTTGAATATTTCGGCACCGTAGCTACCATGAAAAAATACATCTAAAGAAAGGTTCTTGTAGGTAAAGGTATTTCTGAAACCTCCGTAGAAATCGGGAATCGGACTACCCAGCACTAAAAAATCCTCATCATTTATATTACCATCGCCATTTAAATCTTCGTATCGAGGCCCACCGATAAATGATCGACCTTCTCTACCATCTGCAATAATCTCATCAGCACTTTTGTAGGTACCTAAATAGTTGGCACCAACAAAGGTTGGCAGCGCTTCCCCGACAATCAACCTTGCCGAGTTTCCTCCTTGATTTCCTGTAGATTGCAGTGAGATATACTCTTGGTCATCCAATTCAAGGATTTCACTTTTATTGGAGGAAACACTAATATTCGACTCCCACGTAAAATCTTCATTTTGTACGTTAATCGTATTTAAACCTATTTCAAAACCCCGATTTTCAACGGAGCCTAAATTCTGTAATTGGGTTGTAGAATTGGCACCAACTTGCCCTGATAAGGCTACTGAAAGTAAAAGGTCTTCAGTCGTCTTTTTATAATAATCCGCTTCAAAAGTGATTCTATGGTTTAGAAAGCCTAATTCTAAACCTAAATCCAGCTGTTTGGTTGTTTCCCATGTTAAACCGCTACTAGGCACTTGGCCTACCAAGACGCCATTTACCAATGAGCCATTGAAGACCGTGGTGGTGTTGGCATAAGTCGATATGGAATTATAAGCTGCCACACCTTGTTCACCAACGATACCATAGCTACCTCTTACCTTAAATCTATCGATTACATCCGACTCTTGCATAAAAGCCTCTTCATCAATATTCCAAGCCACACCAACAGATGGGAAGAAGGCATATTTGTTACCTGTTTCAAAAACCGAAGAACCATCGTATCTGCCTACCAATGTGAGCAAATATTTACTTTGATAGCCATAATTGACCCGACCCAAAAACGAGGTCAATGTTCTTTGGCCATAACCTGAACCAACTTTGGCCGTTTCGGAATTACCTAAGGCCAAGTTGTTAAATAGCACTACATCATTAGGAAACTGGTCGGCTTCAGAAAACGTACTTTCATTATTATCTTTTTGCCAGGTAAAACCGCCCAACACCTTAATGGAATGGTCTTCAAGATCCAAACCATAATTTAAGGTGTTTTCGTTCAAAAGACTTTTGGAAAAATTGGTATTGACCCTTCCAAAGCCTCCATTGACCCTTTCTGGTAGGATCCCAGGTAAATAGTTGTTTTCTTTAACATAATTCAACTGAGCACCAAAAGTAGATTTGAAAGATAGGTTCTTTGCCAATTCATATTCAACGTAGGCGTTAGTAATGAGTTGAGTAAATAAATCATGGTCGACACGCAATTGTATATCAGCTTCAGGATTTCTTTCTAACCCTGCACTAATAGGGTTTTCAAACGAGAAGCTTCCATCTTCTAAATAAACAGGACGAATAGGAAGCACATTGGCCACTATACCCCCGTAGTCTACTTTATTATTTTCAACTTTATAATGGGTAATATTGGCTCTGATTCCCGTTTTAAGTCGATCCGAGACCTTTACATCCAGATTAGTCCTGAAGTTTACCCGTTCTAGACCAGAACCTCTTAAAACCCCTTTTTGGTTAAAATAGTTACCCGAAATAAAATAGTTGGCGTTTTCCGAGTTTCCGGTAACCGAAACATCGGTATTTGATATGCCACCGGGCTGTTCAACCAAATCTAACCAATCTGTGGTAGTAGTATTATTAGGATTCAACACCAACGGTAACGAGGTATCTGTGAATCCAAATCCATCTGCACCTGGTACAAATTGATATGATTCATTTTTATAATCTATAAAATCTTGACCTCCTAAAATTTCAATCCTATTGGCCGTTTGTTGTAAACTATAATAGTGGTTGATGGATATCTTGGGTTTCCCGGGCGCCATACCTTTCCCATTTTTGGTGGTGATCAAAACAACTCCAGAGGCCCCTCTTGTTCCATATATCGAAAGAGCGGTAGCGTCTTTCAAAATTTCAATTGATTCAATATCGTTTACGTTAATGGTATTTAGGTCAAAGCCAGTTCCGGCAATAAAACCGTCTACCACATACAGTGGGTCGTTATTACCATTAATTGAGCTATTACCTCGAATTCGAATGGTAGCACCTGATCCTGGTGTACCACTGTTAGAAGTTACTTCAACACCAGTCGCCCTACCTTGAAGGGCTTGGTCTACCCTTGCTACCGGTTGATTTTCAAGTACGTCTGATTTTACCGACGATACGGAGGATACCAAATCTTTTTTGGTGGCCGTACCATAGCCAATAACAACTACCTCATCTAGCTGAGAAACATCTTCTTGCAACACCACGTTAATAGTGGATTCATTACCTATTGAAATGGTCTGGGGCAAAAAGCCCAAATAGGTGAACTCCAACGTTGCTCCCGTAGGTGCTTCTATGGAGTAATTTCCGTCAAAATCTGCAACTGCCCCTTTTGCTGATCCTTTTACCAATACGTTCACACCCGGCAAAGGTTGCCCGGTTTCATCGGTAATGGTACCTGTTACTATTTGTTGCGCTTGAAAAGACCAAGTACTGTACAACATTAACAGTAATACTAATCGTTTTACATTCATAATGGTTTTGTTGATTAATTATGTAATTAGTAGCCCTAGAGTTGAGTTTCTAGGCAATGGTATAAATGTAATCTGTTGATGGAAGTTGAAAATCTCAAATAGGTATACAAATGTTGCAAACACCCGGATAATAACTATCAAGCAAGAATTTGCAACATAATTGCCCTATATTTAAAACAAATCTTACAATGAGGTGTTGTAGTGTAGTTAACATTAAAAGAAGTTCATCTCTAACTTTGTCGATTGCCCCGAAAAAATGAAAGCATTCATTACCTTTTTCTTTTTTTCCCTATGGTTAAGTATAGGAAATAGTCAAAAAATTGATGTGCACCTCAACGAATTACGCGTCGATGGTGGTAGGTTCAATAAAAAAACCAATACCGTTTTTGCCGACCATCTAGGTTTTTTATGGTTAGGGACCGATAGTGGACTTTATAGATATGATGGGCATACCTTATTGGAAAATCAATATGATGTTTTTGACCAAAACTCTATACCCAACAACAGTATCAATTCTATTATTGAAGATGATTTAGGCAACTTATGGATAGGAAGTGAAAGTTATCTTATTAGATACCATAGAGCTACCCACAGCTTTAAAGGGTTCTATAAAAACAATACTACTACAATACTTGGAAAATCTAAGGATGGAACCATTTGGGCCAATCTTAGAAATACCGGTATCATCAAAATAACACCTCATAATGAAATTTCTAAAATTGAATTTCAAACGCAGTTAAATTACCTACAAAAGAATTTTCAATGGACCTATGACCGCGAAATTGATGATTACTGCGAAGACCTATTTGGCAGGCATTGGTTTGCCACACCTCAAGGCATATGGGCCATTGGCTCAGGTAATAAAATTATAAAAACCAGTTTTGACATTCCCACTAGATTTTTATCGCCACTGGATAACAACCATTTTTTAGCCGTTACCGACAAGGGCATATTTCTGCTAGCTTATTATAAGAATAACTTCAAGTTAGCTGTACAACAAAAAATTAATGATGTCGAGGTAGATGTGAACTTCTCTGATTTACGCGCTATTTCAAATGACCTTAAATCAAATAGCACATGGTTGGCCACCCCGTCAAAAATATACACGTTAAACAAAAAAGATAATCAATACCTCTTTAGTTGCATTAATGAAAAAATAGAAAATGATGTAAGTAGGGTCAATGACAACCACATAAACGATCTTGTTATGGATAGTTATAATAATTTATGGATTGCTACTGACCAAGGTGTAAAAATGTATAATAACCGTAATTCGATTTTTGATTATATCAACCTAGGGGTAGGAAGTTCAAATGGTCTTGTGCGATCTATGGTGCTTGATGATGATCAACGACATATCTTCTTATATCTTGAAGATATTGGCTTTTATTCCTATAATATAAGTACTAAAAATCTACAGTTATTGGTAGAATCGAAACAAAACTTCGGAATGGTAAAACACAGTTACCAGCGTAACCAATACCTTATGGGAACAGGCCCCTATTTATTAAAATCAGAGAAGACACAGTCAGGGGAAAATATTAAGATTCAATTTGATACACTTAAAAAGTATAATAAAACAGTTAGAGATATAATTTCTTTAAATTCCAATGAAATATGGGTAGGTCTTTGGGGCGGTGGAGTTGATATCATAAGTTCCGAAAAAAAATTGGCCGAATTTAAAGAAAAGGTCATCGCTTCTTTTAGAGACAAGAATGTATCCGCAATGCATCTTGACAAAAAGCAGAACATCTGGATTGGAACCAGAGGAGATGGGCTATTTAAGATAGACTTGATCAATGAGCAAATACTTGCCTACGCCCCTAAAGAAAATGGGTTGAACTCGAATGCTATCCTTTGCTTTCTTGAAGAAAATGCTCGTTTATGGATTGGAACACGAGGAGGTGGGCTTAACCTTTATGATTATGACTCAAATGTGTTTAAAAACTATGGGAAGAAGGAAGGACTGGCCTCTACTACGGTTGCAGGTATTACCAAAAATGCATCAGGAAATATATGGTTAAGTACAAGGGCGGGAATTTCTCAATTCAATGTAAAAGAAGAGCAATTTGTAAATTTTTCGGTTGAAGATGGGGTGGATGAAAGTCATTTTGTTTTCAATTCATTTACTGCAGACCAATTGGGAAATGCTGTTTTTGGCTGTCCTGGAGGGTTTTACACCGTCAGCACCAGTAGTTTTGAAAAAATTGCCTTAAAACCAAATACTGTAATAACCAATTATACCATATTCAACGGTTTTGATAAATCTGATTCTTTTGAAGAAAATAATCGAGTTAAAATACATAGTGGCAGAGATACTACCTTGACACTAGAATATGACCAAAATAATATTGCTTTTGAATTTTCTTCTCTTGACCTAACTGCACCCAATAAAAATCATTTTGCCTACAAACTCGATGGTGTCAACGATTTTTGGCACTATACAAAAGCCTCCAATCGCAATGCCAATTATAATGACCTACCACCTGGTGAATATACTTTTAATGTTAAAAGCACCAATAACGACGGCATTTGGAACAATCAACCCACAACGATCAACTTTAAGATAAACCCACCCTTTTGGAAAAGCAAACTTGCATACACCTTCTATTTAATCTTATTTGCCCTTCTTAGTTTTATCGCATATACGTTGATAAAGAGATGGTATCGTCTGAAGAAAAAACTGGTGGCCGAAACTGTAAGTAGGGAAAAAGATAATGAAATCAATAGAATGAAAATGGTGTTCTTCACAGATATTTCACATGAACTAAGAACGCCCCTCTCACTTATTCTAGGCACTATTGAGAAAGTGGTAAAAGAGAGAAAGTTCACTCTTGGCCCTGTGACCTCTCAAAGAATATACAATAATACCTTAAGAATGCATCGGCTGATCAATCAGTTGATGGATATTCGCAAATTTGATGAGGGCAAAATAAAATTAAACATCTCGAGAAATAATCTATTAAAGGATGTTGAAATTATTAAAAGTGCTTTCAATGATTTTGCTAGAATTTATGAGATAGATTATCTCTTTTTAACAGAAGAAAAAGAAATTATAGCATGGTATGATGTCGACATCTTAGAAAAAATCTTGTTCAATCTATTGTCAAATGCATTTAAATACACTCAAAAAAATGGCGAAATAGTTGTGACCTTAGAAAGAACGAAAGAATCAAAAGTTCCTTCATATCCTTTTAAAAAATTGAGTTCGAACCTTTTTATAGAGTGTACCGTAAAAGATAATGGCATAGGCATACCAGAAGCTGATTTACCACATATCTTTGATCGTTATTACCAATCTACCAAGCAGTATAGTAATCAAATACCCGGAACCGGAATCGGCATGGAGCTGGTACAAAAACTAGTAGAAAAGCACCATGGGCATATTGAAGTTCGAAGTACCGAGAACGTATTTACAGAGTTCACCTTTTATCTGCCCATCAACAAAAAGACCTATCATAAGAAAGAAAGAGTAGACACCAGAATTCCATTGACCAAAAATTTCATCAAAAACTCTGAATATCAAGTAATCGAAGAAATTTCTCAAGAGTTTGACCAACGTTCAAAAAATAACCAGTCGGCAAAATCCAAAATATTATTGGTCGAGGATAATGATGAATTGAGGCAGATGGTAAAGGATGATCTTTCAAATGATTACGTCATTATTGAAGCGATTAATGGTACAGAAGGGTTTGAAGCCTGTATTAGTCAAAAACCTGACCTCATAATTTGTGACATACTTATGCCCGTGACCGACGGCATAAGCATGCTCAAAATGGTTAAAAGCAATGATGCTACCAAATCTATTCCTGTTTTTATGCTCACCGCCAAGAACTCTGCTGAAACTAAAATAGAATGTTTGAGTTTGGGCGCCGAAGATTATATTGAAAAACCGTTCAGCCTAGAATTTGTAAAGTGGAAGGTTAAGAACTGTTTTGAAACAAGACTAATGTTAAAAGACAGATATAGTAAGGTAGTTACAGGTGCTCCATCAGAAGTTCAATATGAAACAAACGATGAAAAGTTCATTGCCAATCTCGTTAACATAATTGAAAATTATATGGATGATAATTCTTTGAACGTTGAGTTTTTAGCTTCGGAAATAGGAATGAGCAGGGCTAATTTATATAGAAAACTACAAGCTATCAATAATGAGACGCCTGTAAATTTTATAAAAAAAATACGCTTGGAAAGGGCCGCTCAACTTTTAAGAGATAAGAATATATACATCTCTGAAGTAGCGTATATGACTGGCTTCAGCAATCAAAAATACTTTAGCAAATGTTTTCAAAAAGAATATGGAATGAGCCCTAGAAACTATGCAAAAGCACTAGCTGATGATACAGATAAAAATATCTCTACACCTTAAACAAATTACTTACCAATGTTTTTTAATAATTATTTCATTCATCACCTTTTTATATTGACAACCAGTCTACTCATACATGGGCAAGATAATACGGTCGATAATTATGAAAAAAAGAAACCAAATATTGTAATTATAAATATTGATGATCTAGGTTATAAAGATTTGGGTTTTATGGGAAGCACTTACTATGAAACACCCCATATCGATAGGCTTTCAAAAGAAGGGATGTCGTTTAGCAATGCTTATTCGGGTGCTTCAAATTGTGCACCCAGCCGGGCCTGTCTTCTTAGCGGGTTGAATACTCCAAGACATGGTATTTACACTGTTAGCCCTTCTGCAAGAGGCCATATTAAGACTCGAAAACTCATTCCCATAAAAAACAAAGACCATTTGAATGACTCCATTTTCACCCTGCCAAAAATGCTTCGATCTGCAGATTATGTGACTGGTAGTATAGGAAAATGGCATGTGGGAGATAATCCTAAAAAACAAGGCATTCAGTACAATGTTGGGGGGAGTTCGAAAGGCAATCCTGGCATAAATGGTTATTTCTCACCCTACAATATCGACTATATCGAGAATGGGCCTGAAGGTGAATATCTTACAGATAGACTAACCGATGAGGCCATTACATATATTGAAAAATTTAAGGATTCTACCTTTTTTCTCTATTTGCCCTATTACACCGTGCACACTCCTATTATGGGCAAGCAAGAACTTATTGAAAAGTTTAAGTCAAAAAAATCAGAAGAGGGACAGAGTAGGGCTGACTATGCGGCAATGATTTATTCTATGGACCAAAATGTTGGAAGAATATTGAATAAGCTTAAAAAGGAAGGTTTGGAAGAAAATACACTCGTTATTTTCACTTCGGATAATGGTGGAATTAGAGCTATTTCTAGACAAACCCCATTAAGGGCCGGAAAAGGTTCGTATTATGAAGGGGGTATTCGGGTACCACTAATAGTTAAATGGCCCAAAAGGATAAAATCAAATGCGACATCTGACCAGCTTGTAAGCAACCTTGACTTCTACCCAACTCTTCAAAGTATTGTGAAACCCCTACAAAAAGCACCTCTATTAGATGGTATCAATCTTGAAAAGGTACTGTACGATAACGCCAAAATAGAAAGAAATCTCTTTTTCCATTTCCCCATATACCTACAAAAGTATGATGCAAATCAAGACCAAGGCAGAGATCCTTTATTTCGAACCAGGCCAGGTTCCGTTATCATTTCAGGAGAATGGAAACTGCATGAATATTTTGAAGATGGCGGTCTTGAACTGTATAACTTAAGAACTGATATTGGTGAAACCAAAAATTTGACCAACCAAGAACCTAAAATTACCGAACAACTGCATCACGAATTGAAAAATTGGCGAGCTCTGACCAATGCGCCGGTACCAAGCGAAGCCAATGATTTATTTGACCCCGATTACCTTCATTAAAATTGGTAAAACAATACCTACGGTACAGCACAGGATAGTTTTTATTTTTAATGGCTCTATATTTATATAGAATCCGTTCTACATGAAAAATATTATTGTTTCTATTCTGGTGCTAAACATCCTAATCAGTTGTAATACCCCTTCGAAACAATCTTTCAAAGAAAAATCTCCGAACATCATATTTATTTTGGCCGATGACCTTGGCTGGGCCGATTTGCCAGTATATGGCAACGAATTTAATGAAGCCCCAAATCTCGACAAACTAGCTCAACAAGCAATGCGTTTTACCAATGCATACGCGGCCAACCCTGTATGCTCGCCGAGCAGGGCAAGTATTCAAACAGGGTTATACCCTGCAAGAATTGGAATCAATGATTTTTTACCAGGCCATTGGCGACCTCACGAAAAATTAATGGTGCCAATGAATAAAACCCAATATCTTCCCCTAGATTATGAAACTATAGGCGAAGCCCTGAAGCCTTCTGGTTACGCGACTGGTTATTTTGGTAAATGGCACTTGGGCCACACTGAAAAACATCACCCAAAAAATCAAGGCTATGACGAAAGTTTGGTTCATCAGGGTGGACGTTTCTTCAATTTTAACGAGCAAATGCATCCTACGACAGATTTCCCTGATGGCAAAATTCTTTCTGAAGCTTTGACCGATAAAAGCATAGATTTTATTGAGAACAATAAGGACCAACCTTTTTTTCTCTTCTTAGCACATTTCGATGTTCATGTTCAATTGGATGCACATTCAGAACAAATAGAAAAATTTATAAAAAAACCTAAAGCCGATGGCTACCCTTCGAATGCTATTTACGCAGCTATGGTCGAGAACATTGATAAAAGCGTAGGTCGAATCATGAACAAACTTGAGTACCTGAATTTGGCCGACGACACCATCATCATATTCTTTTCCGACAACGGAGGTTTAGTAAGCAGGTTTGATGAAATTCCTTTAATAGCCAAAAATAAATTGCATTATTACGAAGGTGATAGCCTACAATATATAGCTTCTTCGAATCAACCTTTAAGAGCTGAAAAAGGTACTGTTTATGAGGGAGGAATTAAAGAGCCCCTACTTATCAAGTGGCCAAAAAAGGTAACTAAAGGTAGTCAGTCAGACGCCATCGTAAGCAGTATTGACCTTTTCCCTACCATAATAGAAATGGCAACTGGGGAAACTCCAAAAAATCAAACGGTGGACGGGGTTAGCATGGTACCCACGCTAAAGGGTCTTAACCACAACAATGAGAGAGCCGTCTTTTGGCATTACCCAGTCTATCACCATTCTGTTCCGGCAAGCGCTATTAGAAAAGGCGACTGGAAACTGATTCAATTTCTAGACGATGACCGACTTGAACTCTACAACCTCATAAACGACATTGGCGAAAGCCATAATCTTGCTTATGAAGAAAGTGAGAAAGCAGAAGAACTTTTACAACTTCTCAACAATTGGCGAGAAAAAGTCGATGCCGCAATGCCCATCCAAAATCCACATTTTGATAAGGAAAAAAGAAAAGAATGGGGCCGTCACCCAAATTTTGAAGATATGGTCACCGGCACTAGTACTACTCAGCCCTAAAGCCTTTTATTACCCGCCATTGTTCGTCGGTTATCGCAGGGCCATCAAAAAATGATGCTCCTTTCGCCCCGTTATCTTTGACATGACGAATGGCTTGCTCTAGCTCATCTACCGACATCTGAGGCACATATATTCCAGTATGAAGCTCGGTATTTTTTCCTTCGAGATCCTTTACTCCTTGACCAGTAGCGTAACCTACCCAATCAATCTCTTCGTTATAAAAACTGTTGTAAATCATTGGCAGTACTACATCAACATTCCATTTGTCCCAACGTTGACGCACCATATGATCTGCCATCTCAGGATAAGGAAATACGGCAGCGGTCAATATTTTACCATTCTCATGCACAATTTCATAGGCTTCGTCTACAATCGCCTTTACTTTGTTCAACCTAAAGTTTTTCCATTCCATATCGATTGCAGGGTTGTTAGAGTTCCTTGGATTTTTATGATGTTCTTTCTCAAACTCAGAAACACAAACATCGCAATAACAAAAATCATATCTCGGCAGCTCTACATCTTGCTTTAGATTATACTTGGGCAATAAACTAATAGGCAAGAAAATATCGGAATAACGTATGTAATCTAGGTGCACACTGGCAACACCATCAACTTGGGCCAACCCTTTTACCAAACTCAAAATGTGTTCTCGAGATTCTTTTCTTGTCGGGCACAACCATTTGTAGTAGCCCACATAAGGCGGTTCATCATAACAAGATTTACCATCTCTACTTACGGCATACCATTCTGGGTGTTGTTGGGCAATTTTATCTCCCGGTCTATTGACCGTAAACATCCAACCGTGAACTTCGAGGCCATGTTGCGTAGCCAAAGGCGTTAATCTTTTCAAAAGTTTAGGGTCTGCATAGGTGTTGATCAGCACCGCATTTATACCATTGGAGGCATACTTTTCAAATTCCTCTGAAAAAGATTTATCAGTTCGCTTGGCATCGGCGGTAACCCATGTCCAGAATTTAAAATCTTTTGTATCATCCTCATTTTGAGCATTGCCAGACAACACTAGACCTAACACCAATATTATGAAACACCGTACGCTAAAATTTTCTCTACCTATTCTCATAACTACTAAATTCACCATCTTCTTTTATTACTAATAATTTATTAGAGAACGGACTTCTAGCCATTACCGTCCATCCTCCTAAATATTTTTCTACCTCTATGTCAACAACCTCTTTGAGAATCACTTCTTGAGATGATTCCACTTCGTTACTTACTTCATCAAAGTTGTCTCCCGCATGCAGCAATTTTCTATATTGCTTGTATAAATTCCATTTTAGGTATTCATCTTTCGAAATCTGAAAATCGACCTTTTCGCCCACCTTGGTATCAGACACATATAAATAGCCCCAGTGCTCAGGCTCATGCATATTGATTACGCCTTGAGAAGACCAAACCCAATTGTACTCCGGTAAAAACTTACCATGGTCATCTTTTTTTCTGGAATATTTTCCGTTATTCAAATCATGGTCCCAATTGACTCGGGAAAAATTGATACGCCAAAATTCATTTTTAGGTATCCCCTTCGTTTTACTGGCTTCCGTAATCACCCTCCAAGGTATGGCAATCTCAACGGCCCATCCTTTATCGATATCGTTCGAGTCGTTTATAGTACCGTTGACATGTACAGCAGTCTTTAAATTCTGAATATCCCAGCTATCGATTATTTTTCCATGATTACGATAGGGTTTGGTCAAAAAGAGATCCCAAACCGTATTTAAAGCGTTCATTTCAAACTCATAGTAATTGTGCGTATCTCCATCAGGATCGATAAAAATCTCAAAATCGTTGTTATAAAAAATAACGGTATCTCTCTGTTTCAAATTTGCCCACACATGGGGTTCTTCCATTTCAGTAAAAAAATAGAGATTGGTATCATCGTATAGCATTTTCATACGGGTTCTATACTTTGGAGACTTAACACCCTCAATATCGATATAATCGTCACTCCATTCAACCTCTCCCCAAGAGTCTTCATTGGCTTGACCATCAATCTCTATAGAGTCGGTAGTTCTTTGAACTATGTAACTTCTCGGTGGTGATTGTGCCTTGACCAAGAATGCCGAAAGCAGAAATAATAATATTAGAAGACCTTTAGACCAACTCGAAAAGGTATTGGTTTTCATAATTTTTAGTTTGGTTTGGTATGGTTTGGGAGCCAAAAATATACAATTTGACCGATTAGCTCATGTCAAGTATCATTTTTTAGGAATTTCATAAAAAGGAATAACTTTTTCAATTATGCCCGTACATTTATGACCAATGATTGTAACATTTATTACTTACTTATACTCAAGTAAGCTATAAATTTGTATAAATTTCTTCTATGGAACTTATTCTAAAACCATGGCCTTGGTATATATCTGGCCCCCTGATTACCGCAGTAATGGTTTTCTTGGTTTATTTCGGAAAGAATTTCGGAATGTCATCTAACCTACGTACTTTTTGTAGTATAGGTGGCGCCGGAAAATATGCAGATTTCTTTCGTTTTGATTGGAAAGCCCAACGCTGGAATCTCATTGTTGTTCTTGGGGCAATTATTGGAGGGTTTATTGCTGTTCAATTTCTCTCTGACGGCTCAGCTATCGAATTAAACCCTGAAACCATTTCAGACCTAAATCAGTTGGGCTTTCAAGATGTCGGCAGCGCCTTACTACCGGCCGAAATCTACGACTGGCAAAATGTACTTTCCCTTAAAGGCTTACTAATTCTGATAGGAGCAGGATTTTTAGTGGGCTTCGGAACCCGTTATGCCGGGGGCTGCACATCTGGCCATGCCATTACAGGCTTAAGTAACCTACAACTACCTTCTTTAATAGCGGTAATCGGTTTTTTTATCGGCGGACTGATTATGACCCACTTCTTATTACCCCTAATATTTTAAGTATGAAATTTCTCAAATTTTTATTCGTAGGTATTTTTTTCGGAATCGTATTAGTAAAATCGGAAGCTGTTTCATGGTATCGAATTTTCGAGATGTTCAAATTTCAATCTTTTCACATGTATGGTATAATCGGTTCTGCAGTAATACTCGGCGTATTATCGGTATGGCTTCTTAAAAGATTGAAAATAAAAACCACAGAGGGCAAAGAGGTTTATCTACCACCGAAGGACAAAGGTATCGTTCGATATCTTTTGGGAGGTTCAATTTTCGGTTTGGGCTGGGCTTTGGCCGGTGCTTGCCCAGGCCCTATGTATATTCTGTTGGGTACCGGGGTATTCAGTATGTTGATCGTAATTTTCGGCGCTGTGTTGGGCACTTTCGTCTACGGAATTCTCAAACCCCGTTTACCGCATTAGTCAGATAAAAACCGGAATTACATATTAAACAATCTCCGCACTTAGACCAGCTTGCAACAGTTTTCCGCAACGCGGTTCTAAGTCGCTATACTCACCGGTTTTAACCGTACACTTTCCTTTATAATGTACGATTAGTGAGCATTGTTCTGCTTGCTCGGCAGTGTGCTCGCAGGCATCGATTAACGTCTCTATTACATGATCGAAGGTATTTACATCATCATTGAACAGAACTATTTCATTTTGTTTTAATACCTCTTCCTCTAGAAGAAGTTCTTCTGAAATTTTTTCTTTTGTACTCATAGCTATCATTTTCAGGTACGTACATGTCTTTCTAAAATACATATTTTACCGCAACCCAATCATTCCTCTGAATATTTTTTTCAAATTTTAATCCACAGGGGTTACATTTTTCAGATATGATAAAAATATCATCCTGATAGAACCCACTTACAAAAAGTATACCATTCGGGGCAAGATTTTTTGCATAGGTAGGAATATCTTCCAATAGAATATTTCGATTGATATTGGCTATGATTACATCGTAAGTAGTGTTACCCAGCAAGGCAACATCACCCTCAAAAACCTCAACATGATCCACCCCATTTCTCTGCACATTTTCTTTTGCATTTAGATAGCACCAATTGTCGATATCGATAGCATGGATTAGCTTTGCCCCTTTCATTGCCGAAAGAATGGCCAGAACACCGGTACCACAGCCCATATCAAGAACAGACTTACCTTCGAAATCATGCTCAAGTATAAATTGCAGCATCATGTGCGTTGTCTCATGATGCCCCGTACCGAAGCTCATCTTGGGTTCGATGACTATATCATAATCTACATCGGGCTTTTTGTGAAACGGAGCCCTTACCACACATTGTTCACCCACTTGAATGGCATTGAAGTTTTGCTCCCAAGTGGCGTTCCAGTTTTCCTGTTCAATTTCTTTGACCGAATAATGAAAAGAAAACTCTGTATTTTCAAGAATCTCTATGGTATCAATTAGATTTTTAGACCAATCATTCTTTTGAATGTAAGCTAAAAGACCTGTTTCGTTTTCAACGAAACTTTCAAAGCCCGCCTCTCCCAACTCAGCTATCAAAATATCAGATGCCGGCTGCAGAGGCGAAACCGTGAAATTATATTCAATATAAATGGTGTTGCCCATCAGTTAATTTTTCGGAACAAATTTTAGAGAATTGTTCCATAAGATGAAAAGTACTTGAAGCTTTTCTTTAGATTAAATCGATTCGATAATGGCTACGAAATCGTCTGCCACTAGAGAAGCCCCACCTATTAAACCACCATCAACATCGGGTTTACCGAATATTTCTTTTGCATTGGCCGGTTTAACACTACCGCCATAAAGTATAGAAACATTATTGGCTACAGAAGCATCATATGCTTCTGTAATGGTCTTTCTAATAAATGCATGCATTTCTTGTGCTTGCTCAGGAGAAGCGGTCTCACCTGTGCCAATCGCCCAAACCGGTTCGTAAGCCAAAACAATTTTACTCCACGCTGAAGCGTCTAAAGAGAAAAGCGCATTCTTCAATTGAGTCTCGACCACCTTAAAATGGTTTTCAGATTTACGATCTTCCAGCTCTTCGCCAAAGCAAAACATAACTCTCATGTTCTTCTCCAACGCCGCAACAACTTTTTTGGCCAAAATTTCATCCGTTTCACCAAAATAGGCCCTACGCTCAGAATGACCGATAATCACGGTTTCAACGTTGATACCTAAAAGCATGTCTGCTGAAATCTCACCTGTATAGGCACCACTCTCGGCGAAATGCATATTTTGGGCAATTACCTCTATCACCGATGACTCTAAGGTGCGAACGGCCCCAGCCAAGTTAACATAGGTAGGAGCTACCATAACCTCTGCTTGGGTATCTGGCAATTTAGCCGACAGCTCTGTCAACACGGCCTCAGTATCAGCGGAGTTTTTATTCATTTTCCAGTTACCTGCTACTATCTTACTTCTCATTTTCTTTAAATTTAGTGTTTCAGGAAGAATTTAAATTGAAGAATCAGCTATGAAAATTCTGAGATTACAATTCTAAATCTTCCAAATCGTTATAATGTACTTTTTGTTTAATAGTTCCCTTTTCCAAGACCAATACACCCGGGTTAGAGCGTACAATTGTTTTTAAGGTAGTCTCATCGGTAAAGTAAAATTCGAAATCTAATTGATGGTCATTAATCAATTTTCCACTTTGCTCTGTATTCGATGCCGACATGCCTATGACCTTATACCCTTGAGATGCCGCTTCATCTGCCGATTTTTTCAATTCAGAATAAACCTCTTCATTCGTCTTTCTTAAATCGTAGGCTACAACCATGAACAATTTCGGTTCGTTCATTAAAGCGGCAGTGAAATCTTCACCGTTCTGCTCAATTGTAAAATCATGAATCGGAGGTTCGTAGCCCTTCTGCACCTCGGTGGTTTCTACATCTACAAATTCGCCCTCCACTTGCGGGTAATCACCTTGAGTTACGATGACTTTTTCTTCGCCGTTGACGTTAAACTTCCACGCATAATCATGAATGGGTTTAGCGGCATTATCCGGTACGCTCATTCCATCTATAATATTAGCTCCTATTTTATAGGGTCTAAAGTCGATTACAGGCAAGTGATTAAGTACATGGTTACAATATAAAACACAAAATACCAAAGAAAGGGCTATAACCACACGTATGCCCATCGAACTGAAAAGAGGCTTAATAAATTTTTGACCGACAAAAAGTACCACGATTAAAACCAGCAGAATAATATCTTTGGTAAACGATTCCCACGGCGTTAATTTAATGGCATCGCCAAAACAACCGCAATCGGTCACTTTATTAAAATAGGCCGAGTAGAAAGTCAAAAAGGTGAAGCCGATAATCATAAGCAAGAGACTCCAAACTGTAAATTTTACCCGAAAACCGATTAAAAGCATTACCCCCAGAAGAACCTCGAAGACTACTACAAAAATCGATATGGCAAGGGCATAAGGTTCTAAAAAAGGAAGATCTAAAACGCCCTGACTGAAATATTCCTCTAATTTGAACGAGAACCCCACGGGGTCGTTCAATTTTATAAATCCGCTGATAATAAAAAGAACTCCGACTAGAATACGGCTTAGACCAACGAGATATTTCATGCTATTCAGGGCTTTTTTCGTTTAAATGGATCATGGCAAAAACAGAGTAATTGACCATATCTTGATAATTTGCATCGATACCCTCGCTAACCAAGGTCTTACCTTGGTTATCTTCAATCTGTTTTACCCGTAACAACTTCTGTAGAATAAGGTCGGTCAACGAGCTTACACGCATATCGCGCCATGCTTCACCATAGTCATGGTTTTTATTCTCCATGAGCTGCTTGGTAACACTTATATGTTTATCGAACAGTTCCACCGCCTCTTGGGTTTCCATATCTGGTTGCTCGACTATACCTTTCTCAAGTTGAATCAAGGCCATGATCGAGTAATTGATAATTCCGATAAATTCAGATTTTTCACCCTCATCTACCTTTCGTATTTCATTTTTTTGAAGACTACGAATTCGTTGTGCCTTAATGTATATCTGGTCGGTCAATGAAGGTAGTCGCAATATTCTCCATGCACTTCCATAATCCTTCATCTTATTTTGAAATAATTCTCGGCAAATTTTTATTACCTCATCATATTGCTCAGAAGTTTGTGGCATGGATATCGTTTCTAATTTGCGTAAATTTCACACAAAATTTTGAATTGCTCAAAGTTCGTGTTTTAAACTTGGTTATTCAAATGATACCGCCTCAACTTTATACAAAATGACTATCAATTGCAAAGGCAATCTCATAGACCTATCATCCCCAAAAATCATGGGCATTTTAAATATAACGCCCGACTCTTTTTATGATGGGGGAAAGTTTACTAATGTAAAGCTTGTTCTTGAACAAACGGAAAAAATGCTCACCGAAGGAGCTACGTTCATAGATATTGGTGCATATAGTTCACGACCAGGAGCCGATGACGTGCTTGAGGAAGAAGAAATAAGCCGTATTGTACCAGTTGTGGAAGCTTTAATCAAAGAATTTCCTGACGTACTGATATCAATCGACACTTTTAGAAGTAAGGTGGCTTCTCAATGCCTTCAGGCCGGTGCCGCTCTTATTAATGATATTTCAGCTGGTCTCATCGACAAAAACATGCTTTCGGTAATTGCTCGGTATAAAGTACCCTATATTATGATGCACATGAAAGGAACTCCGAAGACTATGCAACAGAATACAGATTATGAGAATATGCTGGTGGATGTTTTAAAATACTTTTCGGAAAGAATTGCCACTGCCACCAATTTGGGCATAGTGGATATAATTATTGATCCCGGATTTGGATTTTCGAAGACAACGGAACAAAATTATGAGCTATTGTCAAAAATAGATTTATTCGCAAATGTGGAACGCCCCTTGCTTATCGGGCTCAGTAGAAAATCGATGATTTACAAAACTCTGAATACCAATGCCGAAAACGCTTTAAACGGCACTACAGCGTTAAATATGCAAGCTCTTATGAAAGGCGCCAATATTTTAAGGGTTCACGACGTTAAAGAAGCACTGGAATGTGTTAAACTTGCAGAACAAATGAAGAGCGAATTAATTTCCTAAATTTACAAAAACACCTCCCATTGGATTTTCTTGATTTTCTGGAATTTAATGTTACCGATTTACTTGATATCTTACTTGTAGCTATTCTACTGTATTATGTCTATAAACTTGTTCGTGGTTCTGCGGCCATCAACATTTTTATCGGTATAGTTATCGTCTGGGGGTTCTGGAAGTTGACCGAGCTTCTCGATATGGAAATGATCAGCAGCTTGGTAGGCGCTTTTATGCAAGTAGGCCTTATCGCCTTGATCATTGTATTTCAACAAGAAATTCGAAAATTTCTTCTGATGATCGGCTCCACCAATTTTTCGAACAAAAGAAGATTTCTCAAACATTTTCGATTTTTACGTGAAGATGGACTCAGCTCTAGCACAGATGTCGAAGCTATTATTTCCGCATGTAGAAAAATGAGTTCTACAAAAACAGGGGCGATCATTGTTATCGAACGAAATAACTCTCTCGACTTTATCAAATCGTCAGGTGATAAAATGTATGCAGAAGTAAACAAACCCATTATTGAGAGTATTTTTTATAAGAACAGTCCCTTACACGATGGGGCGGCCGTGATAGAAGATAATTTTGTGGTCGCTACAAGGGTGATTTTACCTGTTACCAATAAAAGAAATATTCCTTTACGCTTTGGCCTGCGCCACAGGGCCGCAGTTGGTATTTCTGAAAAAACCGATGCTTTGGCGTTGGTAGTCAGCGAAGAGACCGGTAATATATCTTACATTAAGAATGGAGAGTTCACCGATTATAAAGACTTGGATGAATTGACCGAAATAGTTAAAGAAGATCTTATTGACTAAGCAACTTCCTCTTCCATAAATTGAGCTTCGTACAACTTACTGTAATAGCCACTACGCTTTAACAGTTGCTTATGGGTACCGGTTTCAATAATCTTACCGGCATCCATAACGATAATCTTATCGGCTTGTTTAATGGTCGCCAAGCGATGCGCGATTATAATCGAGGTACGGCCTTCGGTAATCTTTTCAGTAGCCCGCTGTATTAATTGTTCGCTATAGGTATCTACAGAAGACGTAGCCTCATCTAACACCAAAATACTTGGGTCGCTCACATAAGCCCTCAAAAATGCCACTAACTGACGCTGACCGCTCGAAAGCATTGTACCCCTTTCTTTGACATTATATTGATATCCTCGAGGTAGGCTCGATATAAACTCATCTACTCCGATTTCTTTGGCGGCTTCTTTAATATGCGCTAAAGTAACGGAGGGGTTTTTCAATGAAATATTATTTTCAATGGTATCGGCGAACAGGAAAACATCTTGTAATACCACGGCAATATGTGAGCGCAAAGATGCCAGTTTAAAGTCTTTGATATCGACACCATCGACCAAAATATTACCGGAGTTAATCTCATAGAAACGGTTCAAAAGATTGATAATCGTAGATTTTCCGGCTCCCGTGGCACCTACTATAGCCACCGTCTCCCCTGCTTTAACCTCAAATGAAATACCATGTAGAACTTCCTCCTCTTCAAGATACCCGAATCGTACATCAGAGAATGTAAGGTCGCCGCGAACATTTTCTTTCTCCACAGAGCCTACATCTTGAATATTGCTTCTCGTATCCAAAATTTTAAAAACCCTATTGGCTGCGACCATTCCCATTTGCAGCGTATTGAACTTATCCGCAATCTGCCTCAACGGCCGAAATAGAATTTCAATATACATGATAAAGGCAAAAATGGTACCTGCTATATCAACACTTATATTGGCCACATTTTGTAGCCCACCATACCATACCACAAGACCAATGGCTACTGACGAGACAATTTCTGCAATGGGAAAGAAAATAGAGTTGTACCAAACCGTTTTAAGCCAAGCGTTTTGATGCTTCTCATTAATTTCCCTAAAATTCTCGCTCTCAATTTTTTCACGAGTAAAGAGCTGAACGATTTTCATGCCCGTAATTCGTTCTTGTACGAATGAGTTTAAATTCGAAACCTCTGCCCGAACATCTATAAAAGCCACTTTCATCGCTTTTTGAAACAAGCGGGTCGCGTAGAGAATAAGCGGGAGTATAGCGAAAACGATTAAAGCAAGCCTCCAGTTCAAATATAGCATCATGGCCGCTGCCGCAAACATTTTAAGTAAATCGGCTACTATCACGAAAAAACCCTGACTAAAAATCTCCCCAATACGCTGCATATCGGCCACGGCCCGGGTCACCAACACACCTAGCGATGAGTTGTCGAAATATTTCATACGAAAGCCAAGCATGTGCTTAAAGAGGTTAATGCGAACATCTTTGATTACAGATTCACCCAACCAGTTGGCATAATAATTAAATAGTAGCTGACTTATTACCTGAGCCAACAAAATAATAAGCATTACAACTGAAAGATTCAACAATTTTTCGCCATCGGGCACCACAATGGCCTCATCAACAATTTTCTGTACGATTAGGGGGCTTATCGCAGCAAAAACCGACAGTAGAATTGCCGCCACAGCAACACCATAGAATGTTAATCTGTATGGACGCGTATGGGCAAGTAAACGTCTGAAAAGTCGAATATCAAAAGCTTTTCCAGAATCTTTATCCATGTTTTTTGGTAATCTTTTCAGGGTATAGAACAGAGGTCAAATATAAACCTTTTGCGGGTACCGATGGGCCCGCCATACTTCGGTCTTTGCTATTTATGACCGTTTTAACATAGGCCACCTCCGATTTGCCCATGCCAACATCTAAAAGCGTACCGACCACGGCGCGCACCATATTTCTTAAAAATCGGTCTGCGGTAATTGTGAAAATCAATTTTTCACCTTCAATAGTCCAAACTGCTTTTTTAATATCACACAAATACGTTTTGACATCAGTATTCGATTTTGAAAAACACTCGAAGTCATTATACTGCATCAAAAGTAAAGCCGCCTCGTTCATCTTTTCAATACTCAGCGGTTGCTTTATATAATGTGCAAAATCGAAATAAAACGGGTTTTTGTCTCGAACCAGCCAATATTCATAAATGCGCTCGGTTGCATCAAATCGTGCATGTGCATCCCCATCAACTTTAAAAATTTTATGTACTGCGATATCTTCGGGAAGAAAGGCGTTCAGACGGTAAATTACATTTTGAATATTTTCTATTTCATCACTTTCAAAATGGGCGAACATTTGTTTGGCATGAACGCCGGTATCTGTTCTTCCTGCACCGACCAAGCTTGTCGGCCGTCGCAAAAAAGTCGAAATAGTTTCTTCTAGCACCTGCTGAACACTTATGGCATTCGGTTGGCGCTGCCACCCATGGTAGTTCTTGCCGAAGTATGAAAACTCAACGAAATATCTCAATGAAAAAAGTTATTTTTGACCCTAAAGATAAAGCATAGTTATGAGTTCGAATTCATTTGCTTCGTTCACTACACTCGTAACAGACTAAACAGCACTTGAAAAAAATACTACTACTTTCTGATACCCACTCCCATATAGATGACGCCATTTTAAAATATGCCCGTCAAGCGGATGAAGTATGGCATGCCGGAGATATTGGGAATCTTCTGGTAACGGACACCCTAAAAAGCCTTAAAACCGTACGCGCGGTCTATGGTAACATCGATGACCATGTAATTCAGAAAGAATTTCCGCTGAACGATCGATTTTTCTGTGAGGGTGTGGAAGTATTAATGACCCATATCGGCGGCTATCCTCCGAAATATAATCCTCGTACGAGAAAAATGGTTGAGGAAAATCCTCCCAAACTATTTATATGTGGCCACTCACACATTCTTAAAGTAATGATGGACAAAAAAAATAACGTACTACACATGAACCCCGGGGCATGTGGTAAACACGGTTTTCACCAAGTTAGAACTATGCTACGTTTCGCCATTGATGGTGAGAACATTAAAGATTTAGAAGTTATAGAACTTGGTAAGCGCTAGACCAATTTTTTAATTGATTACATAACCTAATATCCAGTAAAGTATTATAAACACAACAACAAACCCTATACAGCCGCATTTTCCGCCACCGATTTTTTTTGCACCCCAACCAGCTAAAATAGCCTTTAAAATATTCTTCATATTCAATTTATTTTTCTAATTATCCATTTGTTGTAAAACCTGGGTAGCATGTCATACCCCCATCAACAAAAATAGTAGTTCCGTTGATATATTCAGACTCATCGGAAGCTAGCCAACAGGCAACACTGCCAACATCTTCAGGCACACCTATTCTCTTATAGGGTATTAAATTAAGCATTCCTTCACGCCCTTCCTCAGTACTCCAAACATCTTTGTTTATTTCTGTTTTAACAGCGCCCGGGCCAATACTATTACATCTTATTTTTTTAGGTCCGTATTCTTGGCAAATACTCTGCATCAACATTACCAACGCTCCTTTACTTGCTGCATAATTGGCATGCCCTGCCCACGGAATAACTTCATGAACTGAACTCATATGAATAATCTTTCCTAGAGATTTAGAAACTTCTGGTCGCATACCACGCCTCAAAAATTCACGTATAGACTCTCTCGCACACAGAAATTGGCCCGTAAGATTTACATCTATAACTTTTTGCCAAGCTTCTAATGACATCTCGTGCAAAGCATGGTCGATTTGAATACCTGCATTGGCGACACAAACATCGACTGTACCAAAGTGAGAAATAGTTTTGGCAAACATATCTTGCACCTCTTTTTCTTTGCTTACATCACATTTGAAGGTAATGGCATTACCACATTTAGAATTTTTTGTAATAAAGTCCGCAACCTCTTCAGCCTGTTCTTTACCACTGTGGTAGTTCACTACAATATTGGCACCTTCCATACCCATAGCTTGGGCGACCGCCTTACCTATTCCCGAACTTGAACCAGTTATGATGCAAGTTTGATTTTCCAATCTTCTGTTCGGTTTTTGCATAGCTCACATTTCTTGATTTATAAAAGTAAATCAAAAGACGATGTCAAACGAACCCTTATAGGGTTTGAATCAACATTACCGCCAATAGAATTAAAAAGGAAGGGTTTAAGTAAAAAAGTAATATAAAAAACCCGGGCACTACCCCGGGTTTAACGCACTAATACTACTAAGATGTTAGGTTTAACGCAAACGATCAACAGATTTTACAAGATCCTCATCCTTCTTGATAGCCCTGTTGGCCAGGACCAGAAAAACGATAGAAATTACAGGAATCAGCATCCCAATACCCTTCTCAGAAACCGAAGTATCTCCAGATAAATTTAGCGATCGATAAACGAAAAATCCTAGTAAAAAAAGGTTTAACAACAGGTTCAACCTGTTTATAACGAATTGATTTTTTCTCTTTTTAAATAATAATATGCCAATTAAAGCCAGTACCGCAGAACCATAAAATGCTACAGAAATCAATATTTCGTTCGAAGCATAAACCTCAGCTCCATTTGCATCTGACCATAGGTTCACCCAAAACGGCAAAAGGCCTGAAATTAGTACTACAAATAACAAATAAATGGTCTGTATTCTTTGAATCATCGTAAAAACGCCATAATCAGGCGCAAAAATAAGGGTCTTTTTACAAAAAAGCGATGATGTATTGAAAATAATTTGTAATATTGCTTCGTTATTAGTTATAACACTTACCTTAAGGAACATCTGTTCCGAGTAATACTCACATAACGATACACTTCTTACAATTTACGAAGACTTATAATTTATACCATATTTAATGTTTGAGATTTCAGATTTAAAAGCAAAAAAGCTGCCTGAACTTCAGGAAATTGCCAAAGGACTTAATGTACCCAAATTTAAGACCCTTAAAAAATTGGACTTGGTATACCAGATTCTTGATGTACAAGCTTCAAACCCTAAGGTGGTTGCCGAAGTAGCCGCTACTAAAGATGTAGCTGCCACCAAAACGGAAGAAAAGCCAAAACCGAAGCCAAGAGCACCTCGAAAAAGAACTACGCCAGCGAATAAAAAAGCAGAAACTTCAACACCTTCCGATAGCACCGCCACTGCCCCAACACAATCTGAGCCGGAAAAAAAGGAAATTGAGCCTAAAAAACCCAGACCTAGAGCCCAAAACAACAATAATAACAATTCTAGCCCTGCCAAGAAAGATCAAAAGAACAACCAAGGGCATAAGAATCAGAATAATAAGAATCACAGACATCAAAAAAATACTCACGACAAGAGTAATTTTGACAAAGATCTTAAAAACAGGTATAAAGAGCCAGAATACGAATTCGATAGTATCATAGAAAGTGAAGGTGTTCTTGACATCATGCAAGATGGTTACGGCTTTCTTCGTTCCTCTGATTATAATTATCTTTCTTCACCTGATGACATCTATGTTTCTCAGTCACAAATTAGATTGTTCGGTCTAAAAACCGGCGATACCGTGCTTGGCAACGTTCGGCCACCAAAAGAAGGTGAAAAATATTTTCCATTGATCAAGGTGAACAAAATCAACGGGATCGACCCTCAAGTAGTGCGCGACCGTGTGTCGTTTGAGCATTTGACTCCACTTTTTCCTCAAGAAAAGTTTAATCTTGCCGATAAACAAAGTAACATTTCAACGCGAATTATCGACTTGTTCTCCCCTATTGGTAAAGGTCAAAGAGGAATGATCGTATCGCAACCTAAAACTGGTAAAACCATGCTTTTAAAGGCTGTTGCGAACGCAATTGCAGCCAATCACCCAGAAGTATACCAGATTATCTTATTGATCGATGAGCGACCTGAAGAGGTTACCGACATGCAACGTAACGTTCGAGGTGAAGTGGTAGCTTCAACCTTTGATAAAGAAGCTACGGAACACGTTCGAGTGGCCAATATCGTACTTGAAAAAGCGAAGAGATTGGTTGAATGTGGTCACGATGTAGTTATTCTTTTAGATTCGATCACTCGTTTGGCACGAGCTTACAACACGGTTCAACCTGCATCAGGTAAGGTATTGAGTGGTGGTGTAGATGCAAATGCATTACACAAACCGAAACGTTTCTTCGGTGCTGCTCGTAACATAGAAGGTGGCGGTTCGCTTTCAATCATCGCTACAGCCCTGACCGAGACCGGCTCTAAGATGGACGAGGTTATCTTTGAAGAATTCAAAGGTACAGGTAATATGGAGCTTCAATTGGATCGTAAGATTTCCAACAGAAGAATATTTCCCGCTATCGACCTTACCTCTTCAAGTACACGTAGAGATGATCTTTTATTGGATGAAAATACCATTCAACGTATGTGGATTCTTCGTAAGTACCTTGCAGATATGAATCCTGTCGAAGCGATGGAGTTCATTGAACAGCGGATTAAACAAACGAAAAACAATGAAGAGTTTTTGCTTACGATGAATCAATAGGCAACTAAACTAATAATTACAGAATCCCGAAGTCTATTGATTAAGACTTCGGGATTTTTTTTGCGATAAATTCTTAGAGCTAATTTTCGCATAATCCTATAAATCAAACTATCAAAAATGAATTTTTTCTAAAAAAAGCGAAATATCAGTATTTTCAAATATCTTTATAGAGCAAAAAATTACCCCCGAATTTTGCGTGTTGAAAAAAGTAGAACCTAAATCACTTATGACATGAAAAATTCAAAACCACTTATCTACACTTTTTTATCTTTAAGCCTGCTTTGCATTTTAACTTTAAGTTGCACTGAGCAAAGAGAAGACATCTCAAAGGAAAAAGTTAAAGAACCTGAAGGTATTATAGTCAGCCTGAAGGATGGTAAAGAATTTTATGACACCTACAGCGAAAGACGGGCAAAATTAATCAGAAAGTACGAAAACTCACTGAACAAGCGTACAATAAAAAAAGAGGGAAGCGATGAACCAAACCTAACACAAGATTCTGAATCTGAATCTGATACTATGGTCGGTGATTTCGTACCGACCCGTTATGTAGAATTTGATTATGAAAAACTAAAAGCATACATAAAATTCATTGAACAAGAGGCGGACGGTGCCGAAGTTTCAATTTCAAATTTGCGTATTTATTTAACGAATTACCCTAATAAAGATAAGTTTGAGGATGGCAAACCAATTAAGGAGCCTAGACGCAATAGTGTTATGATGGTACCGACCACCACAAATGGAAAAAAAGATTTTGCATTTTACACGGCCGATGATTCTGAAGATGGCCAAAGAAAAGCTTACCTATTAACCGAAGAGCTTCAAGATACCGGAGAATCAACCGGTGGTAAGCAGAAAACAAAGGCCTCGCTAGCACCAGGTAGCTTCTTAAAGCCCGCTGGACCTCCGCCACCACCGCAAAACCAACAAAGTCTTTATGGTAACGAAGGAGGGCTTCGCCCACCATCTTAGAATGCTCTCCCCTATTTCCGTAAGATTTCAATGAATGGAGCTTTACCTAGATGTGTTTTTAGAGAATTCCTTTGTTCCCATATACGGGGTCACCTTAGTGATAGCGATGGTAAGGTATACAAAGTATTTCGACACTTCTTTAAAATATTTCCCTATTCTATTATTATATACTTTCTTCAATGAGCTATTGGGTGATTTAATTTACAAATATGACACGTTTAGCTTGGCTTTCAATGCACTTTACAATGACTCCTACTTTGTAATATACAATATATACAACATTGTATTCTTTCTTTATTTTCTCTATTTATTCAGAAACTATATTGAAAATAGAAAGTTTAGAAAGTGGGTTAAAATTGCCTGTTATTTATTTTTAGCAATTGCATTAATTAATCCGCTTTTTCAAGATTTTTTTCTAGAGTATCAATACCTAACATTTTTCATCGGTACCATTTTTCTAATTATAACTACTGCTAAGTATTTGTATGAAGATTGGCGTAACAGAAAAGTTGGCTTAAAAACCATGAACATTTTATTCTGGATGGGCTCAGGACTTTTATTCTACCACTTATGCTACCTTCCCATAAAGATTATTCGGTATTATAACGGGATTTTCGGGTTTTCTGAAAATCCACTACTCAGACCAATTCACTTAACATTAATATTAATTATGTATATTTTGTTCATTATAGGTTTTATACGCATGAAAAAGAGACTTATAAGGTAAACGGTAGGCTAATTATATAATTTGCGTTAATTTTCGTTTACAATTAATTATAAACATGAAAACCCCCTTTACCATCTAGGCAGATCTCAGCCCTAACCCCCATTCAAAATGTTAAGATCTGTTTTAGAATATTCCTTTCTTTCAATGTATGGAATAGCTTTAATCGCTTCCATATATCGATATCACAAATATTTCGACACCAAATTAAATTACTTACCTATATTATTTTGCTATACGCTGCTCAACGAGATACTGGGATATCTTACCGCCCATCAACCACAGTTTAGTTTTTTCAGCAATGATACATTTTCATACTACAACCATATAATCTACAATGTTTATAATATCATTTTTTACCTTTATTTTTTCTTGATTTATAGACACTACATAAAATCGAATAAAATTCGAGATTCCATTTCTTTTGCCATACTTTGCTTTTTACTGGTAAGTTTAATTAATCCATTTTTTCAGAATTTCTTATTGAGCAGCCAAACTTTTACTTATGTTGTTGGTGGAGTAATTTTGATTGTATGTATTGGTTTTTACTTGAAAGAGCTATTAAAAAATAAAAGAGTAATTTTTTTTGATAATAATGTTTTAGTTTGGATATCATCGGGCTTACTTGTTTTCTATATTGGCTACCTCCCTATTAAAGTTTCTCGATATATTCATTTCATCAATCAAACCACAGAAGCACCAAACGTTCGACTCGCTCAATATGGTTTAATTATTTTGATGTATCTTTTAATCATTATCGGGTTTATAAAACAAAAAAAGCGTTTATACGATTGATACAATTACTGACAGTATTTCATGCCTTTATTACATGATTCACTTTTAAATCTGCTCAACATATATGCCCCAGTTGAAATCAGCCTCCTTAGAATTACTATAACTATTGCTCTAACGCCTGAAGTATAAGAAATATCTATAGATTTAGCATATCTAAAGCCAAACTCTATAAGACCAATTGGCATTCCGCATGGTTATTGAACTCTAAGAGACGTATATATTTTTTTGAACTTAAAAAAAACAAATGAAAGTACTTGTAATTGGAGCTGGAAATATGGGATTAACCTATGCCGAGGCTATGTCAAAATCTAAGCTTTTAAAAAAGCGTAATGTCATGATTCTTGACAATTCTCCGGAGAAAATCCTCTCCTTAAAAAAGATTTCACATTTTGATGTTTATGAAAATCTCGATGATTGTCTTCCACAGGCTGACCTGATATTCGTTGCAGTTAAGCCATACCATAGTGATGAGCTTTTTAAGAAAATGAAGCCTTCCATCAATCAAGGTCAAATTATCATATCGATAATGGCCGGGGTAACTATACAAACTATGCAAGAATCGCTCGGTATCGATAAAGTTGTTAGGGCGATGCCAAATTTACCTGCCCAAGTAGGTAAAGGAATAACTTCTTTTATACCTTCTACAGCTGTAAGTAGAATTGAGCTATTGACCGTAGAGGATCTTCTTGATACTACGGGCAAATCGATTCAGGTGAGCTCAGAGAACTATATTGATGCCAGTACGGGTATTTCGGGCAGTGGGCCCGCATACGTTTTCTATTTTATGCAGAGTATGATGGAAGCAGCCTTGAAAATGGGCTTCTCCGCTAACGATTCTAAGGTATTGGTCAGCCAAACCTTTGATGGTGCCGTAGAGCTTTTTAATCAATCTGACCTCTCTCCTTCTTCATGGATGAACAAAGTGGCTTCTAAAGGAGGCACGACAAGAGCGGCCTTAGATTCTATGGAAGATAACAATGTTAACGAACTCATTAAAGAAGCCGCTTATGCAGCATTCGATAGAGCTGTAGAACTAGGAAAATAAAAAAGCATGTATAAACAAAGAGTAGTTATAAAAGTAGGTACTAACGTAATGACCAATAAAGACAATAGGATCGTAAGACCTATTCTCAAAAAATTGGTTAAGCAAATCGCTGAACTTTATGAAAATGACATCATGGCCGTTTTGGTCTCGTCTGGATCAGTAATCGCCGGCATGGAGGTTATGGGTGAAAGTCATATTAAAGACAAAGCCCAACGCAGGCAAGTATATTCAGCGATAGGCCAACCTCGTATGATGAGATTATATTATAATATCTTTCGCGATTACGGAATGAAATGTGCTCAGGTTTTGGCCACAAAACGTGATTTCAACCCTGGTGTACACCGTGAAAATATGATCAATTGTTATGAAGGTTTAATGTCTGAGGGTGTTATTCCCATTGCGAATGAAGATGATGCGGTGTCGGTAACCAAAAGCATGTTCTCCGATAACGATGAACTTGCAAGTTTGGTAGCTGAACTTATTCAGGCCGATAAATTGATAATTCTAACGGATATCGACGGACTGTATACCGGTCATCCTGATGATGAAGATACTGAGGTTATTACCAATGTTAGTATTGAAGAAAATGTAGAAAAATACGTAAAAACAGTAAAAAAAGGTGAAGCTGAAGGTCGTGGCGGAATGGGTTCTAAACTCAACATCGCCAAGCAGACCGCTGCCAAAAATATACCTACATTCATTGCCAACGGAAAAAAAGAGAATGTAATTCTTGATATTGTAGCTGGTAAAAATGTAGGAACCAAGGTAGAGGCCGAAAACCTATCATAATTAAAATTTAGAACTATATGAAGTTAATTAATACAGAAACTAAAAATAAAGTTCTAGAGTCAATGATCACAATTTTAGATCAAGACCGGAAACTTATTATAGAAGCGAACAAAAAAGATTGCGATTTATTCAATAAAGAAGATAGGGCAATGTATGATCGACTTGTAGTAAATGAAAAAAAAGTCGACGGCATGATAACTTCCGTAAAAGAGGTGTTACAGCAAGAAGATCCTGTCGGTAAGCTAAAATCGGAACGAAATTTAGAAAACGGGCTAAAAATCATGAATAAGACGGCGCCTTTCGGAACGATCATGATTATCTATGAATCAAGACCTGATGTGACTATTGAAGCCGCAGTTCTAGCATTCAAGGCCAACAATAAAATATTGCTTAAAGGGGGCAAAGAAGCCCTTCACAGTAACAAGATTTTGGAAAAATGTTGGCATAAAGCCTTAGAACAAAATGGATTAAGCACAGATTGGATCCAGTTGTTGCACATGAACCGTACGGAAACTCAAGAATTCTTGAAAAACCCTTCGGAGAAATTAGATTTAATTGTTCCGAGAGGTGGCGAGCGCTTAATCGCCTTTGTCAAAGAGCACGCCAAGTGTGCTGTTCTGGTGAGCGGTAGAGGAAATAATTTTCTTTATGTTGATAAAGATGCTGATTGGCAGAAAAGCCTGAAAGTTATTCTTAATGCAAAAACGCATAAAATCTCTGCTTGCAATGCCCTGGATAAAATTCTTATCGATTCAGCTTTGCCCTCTTATGAAGAAAAGCTTAAAGAACTTGATACTTTTTTATCTGAAAATGGAGTTTCAGTATTAGTTGATAAGGAAACTGGCGCCGTACTTAAAAACGAATCCGTTATTCAAGATGAAGCTATTTGGCACGAAGAATTTTTGGCCATGAAGTGCTGTATAGGTACCGTTCACGGACTAGATGATGCTATAGACAAGATCAACAAGTATTCTGGTGGGCATTCCTCTACTGTTATGACAGATAACAAAGACAATGCCCTTAAATTTATGGAGCAAGTTGATTCTGCTGCTGTTTACCACAATGCTTCTACCCGTTTCACCGACGGGGGTGCTATGGGAGTTGGTGCCGAATTAGCTATCAGTACAGATAAGTTGCACCATAGAGGTCCCTTAGGCTTAGAGCAATTGGTCACGAATAAATATTACGTATTCGGTGATGGTCAAATCAGAAATTAAAAATTTGAGTTGTTCTAAAATAGGTTGACACTCATTAAAATTTTAAAAGAACCATTGAAACTAGTTTCAATGGTTCTTTTGTTATGTATAAAATCAGCCATTTTCATTTTAAGGCCAAAAAAAAGCCCCGATGGCGATACCATCGGGGCTTTTTTTTGAAAACAACAATATAACCTTGTTATAATGCTGCTACATGCTTTGCAAGCTTGCTTTTTAAGTTAGCTGCTTTGTTAGAATGAATGATGTTACGCTTTGCCAATCTGTCGATCATACTAACAACGCTAGGTAATAAAGCCTCAGCATCTTTCTTGTTCTCTTCAGTACGCAATTTCTTGATTGCGTTACGAGTAGTTTTGTGCTGATAACGGTTACGTAAACGAACCGCTTCATTTCTTCTAATTCTTTTTAATGCTGACTTGTGATTTGCCATCTTACTTACTTGTTATAATTTTTTAAAACTCAACTTCGCCAAACCTCTTCGAACTTCTCGTAGCCCGTAGGGGAATCGAACCCCTGTTACCAGGATGAAAACCTGGCGTCCTAACCCCTAGACGAACGGGCCAAAATGTAAATTCTAACATGTTTCGATTAAAACTGATAGAACCCTAATTTCACTATTTTAAAATACTTCGTAGCCCGTAGGGGAATCGAACCCCTGTTACCAGGATGAAAACCTGGCGTCCTAACCCCTAGACGAACGGGCCATTGCTTTGTGCAATTGCGGATGCAAAAATACAATTATTTTTTACTATCACAACAACTGATTATATTTTTTTAATAAGCTTTTGCAAAGAGCACCCTTTTATTTGATGTTTTTCCTGTTATAATACAGCTTCCTTCCTCAATTTTAGCGTCTATTGGCACACATCGAATCGTTGCCTTGGTCTCTTCCTTTATCCTATTTTCGGTCTCTATGGTTCCATCCCAGTGGGCCGAGATAAAACCCCCTTTTTCCTCTAAGACCGATTTGAATTCTTCATATGAATTTACCTCGGTGATATTCGAAGCTTTAAAGTCAAATGCCTTTTGATAAATATTATTTTGAATGTCCTCTAGTAAAAATTCAATTTTGTCCACGACCTCATCCATAGAAACCGTATGCTTCTCCAATGTATCACGTCGTGCCACTTCATAAGTTCCATTGGCCAAATCTCTTTGCCCGATTGCCAAACGTACAGGCACGCCCTTAAGTTCATATTCGTTGAACTTAAAACCTGGCTTATGTGTGTCGCGATTATCATACTTCACTGAAATTCCCTTAGACCGGAGCTCTTTCACCAACAGATTTACTTTTTCAGAAATTGCATCCAATTGCTCAAGTCCTTTATAAATAGGAACTATCACTACTTGAATCGGAGCTAGTTTTGGTGGCAGCACCAAACCATTATCATCACTGTGGGTCATAATCAAGGCTCCCATCAATCTTGTGGATACTCCCCAAGAAGTCGCCCAAACATGTTCTTGTTTACCTTCTTTGTTCGCAAATTTGACATCAAAGGCCTTAGCAAAGTTTTGACCTAAAAAGTGAGAAGTACCCGCCTGTAGAGCCTTACCATCTTGCATCAAGGCTTCAATGCAATAGGTTTCGACAGCGCCTGCAAAGCGCTCACTTTCACTTTTCAACCCCTTAATTACAGGCATAGCCATATGATTTTCCGCAAATTCGGCATACACATTCATCATTTGCTCTGCTTCTTCGATAGCTTCCTTCTCGGTAGCGTGGGCCGTATGCCCTTCTTGCCATAAAAATTCCGCTGTGCGAAGAAAAAGTCGAGTACGCATTTCCCATCGCACCACATTTGCCCATTGATTGATCAATAAAGGTAAATCTCTATATGATTGTATCCATCTGCGATAAGTGTCCCAAATAATTGTTTCCGAAGTAGGTCGCACAATAAGTTCTTCTTCCAGTTTGGCTTCGGGATCAACGATAATTCCGCTTCCGTCATCTGCATTCTTCAATCGGTAATGCGTGACCACGGCACATTCTTTAGCAAAACCTTCGACATGGCTTGCCTCTTTACTTAGATATGACTTAGGAATGAACAAAGGAAAATAGGCATTTTCGTGACCTGTTTCCTTGAACATTTTATCTAGCGCTGCCTGCATTTTCTCCCATATAGCGAAACCATATGGCTTGATTACCATACACCCACGAACCCCTGAATTCTCAGCCAAATCGGCTCCTACTACCAGTTCATTATACCATTTTGAGTAGTCTTCGCTACGCTTGGTCAATTTTTTACCCATTCTCTGTAGTTTGGCACAAAACTTGTGTTTATGTTATCGAAATAATTGGGTAAAACTAGTTATTTTTACTATGTTCAACAATAAAAATTGCACCCATGATATATTCGTTACCCCTTCGGAAATTTCGCCCGCTCACCTTTTTTTCACTCACAGCGCTTTTAATAGCGTCATGTGGTTCGTACCAGTCAGCTTCATACTATGATAATGATGGCATATACTCCAGTGACAATCAAGCAACTGCTGAGAGACCTACGCAACCAAAAACTGAGCCTAAAGAAAAAAGCAGCGATGTTTATTCCAACTATTTTGGTCAACAGGCCGAAATGATCGAAGGTGAGATTTTCACCGATATCGATTCATATTCAAGTACTGTTGAGAACGACAGTATAACCGAGGGTGAGCTAACCGATTATTACGACAATCAAAATGATTATGCAGGTTATGCCGCCTGGGGCGATAACAGCACCGGTGTCAACATTGTAGTTCATGATTACAATTACGGCTGGGCCGGCTGGGGTTGGGGCTCTCCTTTCCTATTCAACAACTGGGGTTGGGGTGGTTACTATGGTGGATGGGGTTTTAGCCCTTGGAGATACGGATATCGCCCATGGGGATGGGGCGGTGGTTATTACGGATACGGATACGCAGGTTATTATGGCTATAATTGGGGCGTTTATGGAACATGGTGCCCTCCTTACGGATACTATAACAGGTTTAACAACTTCAACTACGGTAGAAGAAATTATGCTTACAATAGTGCTCGACGTGGTTATAACACAAATACAATTACCGGAAACAACTCTAATACTGCTCTAGCTTCTAACAACAGAAACCGAGTTTCTTCTCGATATGCGGGTAACACCACAAGAACAGGAGCAAATAGAACGGCAACTTCTCGTAGTTCATCAAATTATAGTAGAAATAATAGTTCTTCGGCATCTAGGCAAACTGTGGGTGTTGACCAAAACAGATTATACCGTACCAGCAGAAGTACGAGGTCTACACCAAGTTACAACAGCTCTTCAAGAAGCTCACAAACTTATAGAAGTACAACGCCAAGAAGCAGCACTTACCGAAGTGGGTCATCTACGTCACGTAGCAATAGCACCACTACACGAAGTTCGACTTCAAGAAGTTCTCAAAGCTATAGAAGTACAGCTCCCCGTTCAAGTAGCTATAGGTCATCTGGTAGCACCAGTAGGTCTTCAAGTTATAGTTCAGGTCGAAGCAGTAGTTCAAGCAGGTCTTCTGGTGGCGCCTCTAGATCAAGCTCTTCAAGTAGCAGAAGAAATTAATGTCTCAAACCATTATAACCTCTATACTCTTATTATTTAAAATCAGAATAAATGAAAAGAATTTTCACTTTCATGGGGCTAATGGCTTGTCTCATTTCGAATGCCCAGAACATCGACGACGTATTACGCTATAGTTCTGAAAATCTTCAGGGAACCGCTCGTTTTCAAGCGATGGGTGGTGCCTTTGGAGCACTTGGCGGCGATATGTCATCGTTAAATATCAATCCAGCAGGAAGCTCGGTTTTCAACAATAACTTGCTTACAGTATCTGCGACCTATTTTCGTCAAAATACAGATTCTGATTATCGGGGCGGTTTGAATAGTGCGAATTCCAATACTTTAGATATTAATCAGGTTGGAGGGGCATTGGTCTTTAAAACTACCGATTCCGGTTCTAAGTGGAAAAAATTCGCCCTAGCTGTAAACTATGATATGGTACAAAATTTTGATGACCTTAACATTTCAGGGGGAATTGGAACAGAAGGCTTGGATAATTATTTCCTGAATTTTGCTGATGGCGTACCATTACAGCCGCTTAAGCTTCAGCAAGGTGAAACCATTGGCAGCGCTTATTTAGATATAGGGGCTACAAATGGGCTGGGTTTTGTTGGGCAACAGGCTTTTCTAGGGTTTCAAGCAGGAATTATTGACCCGGTAATTGATGAAGACGAGAATACGGCATACTTTTCTAATGCAGGTTATACTGATTTAGCTCAAGATTTTCGTCAGACCGTTAGTGGTTACAACAGTAAATTCGTAGTAAACGCTTCAACCCAGTATGGCGATAACTTTCACTTTGGTGCTTCCTTAAATTTCCATACAATAGTATACGAGAGGTTGAACCAATATCGAGAAGATTATTTTACTACCGATAATGATTTACGTTTCGCATCATTTGATAATTTATTACGCACCGACGGCACCGGCTTTTCTATGAGTGTTGGAGCTATTGCAAAATTGAATCAATTTATAAGGTTGGGCGGTAGTTATCAATCTCCCACATGGTATCGACTAAGCGATGCTTATGCACAAGGCATAGATTCGAACTACCCTAACAAAGAGGAGAGTTTTTTCTTTTCTGAATTAAACGATTTCAACCTATTCGATTACCAAATAAAAACTCCTTCTAAACTTACCGGAAGTATTGCTGCGGTTTTCGGGGCAAACGGACTTCTAAGCTTTGATTATTCATACCAAGACATGTCAAATGCAGAGTTGAGACCGACAAGTGATGCAGCCTTTGCCGACGAAAATATTTACATATCAGATGTACTTAGAGGCGTATCATCTTTCAGGGTAGGCGGTGAATATAGAATAAGCCGGGTAAGCCTTAGAGCTGGATATCGTTACAAACAAAGCCCTTATGCCGATAATAACATTGTCGGTGACATCATGGGCATATCCGGAGGTGTTGGATTAAACTTTGGAAGCAGCAAACTTGATTTGGCAATTAACCGTACCGAACAAGATGTGCTACAATATTTTTTCTCAACAGGAATTAATAATCCTGCGGTATTAACGCAAGTAAATACAAATTTCAGCTTAAGTTATACCTTGAATTTCTAAACTGTTATTTAGCGATAACCCAATCTCTCAGGAAGTAAGACCGTTATCTCTTTAGAGAGAAGTTGGCTTTCGTATTTTTTGCTACCAGTATGCCGTCTTCGTCCTGTTGGTATTCAATTCTGAACCAATAATCGGAAGATGGCATTGACTTACCGTTATAAGTTCCATCCCATTCAGAATTAGAATCTAATTGAGCCAATAGTTTCCCGTAGCGATCAAAAACAAAAACGATAGCATTGCTTAACGTTTCAATACCTTTAACATTCCAAGTATCATTAGCACCGTCTGCATTAGGGGTGAAAAATTTAGGATAGCCTAGAACTAAAAATTCTTCTGGCTCAGAAGTTCCACATCCATTTTTATCATTAATTACAATGGTATTAACGCCTGGCGGCACATCGTTGAAAATAGGGTCGTCTTGAAATTCGCCCTCATTGATAGCATATTCATAATCTCCGTCACCATCTACAATAACTTCGACATTATTCATATCAGGATCTAAGGATAGATTGGTATTTAGAAGGTCTACCCTATCCAAAACAGGTACACCATAATAGGTGATAAGAATATCATCGGTAATATGCCCCCCTGCATCGGTGGTAATATCGACAAAATACCTTCCTGAATTCGGACTTGAAACCGAAATTTGGGTTGCTGATGGTCCCGAACCTAATGGCTGGTCAATAGTTCCATCGTCATCAAAATCAACACTCCATGCCACATTTGCGATGTCGGGGCCTGCTGGTGAGTTCAATGCGCTTAATGTGATATCAGGATCACCTTCGCATGCAGTTATATCCAACCCTAAAAATTCATCTCTTAAAGTACAATCAAGTGCCGTATTTTGGTCTGCTTCTACAGAATTACCAGTAAAGGTCAACATAAACTCCTCGGCCTCATCGTCAAAATTTGTATTAAAATTATTAATCAATATATAGTATACTTCACCAGGCAATACATCGAGATATTCATCGTAGGTATTAAGGTTCTGCGTGGTCGAAGGAGCACCTGTTTGACCATCTTCGGGGTTTACGCCTAGCCCCGTAAACCGAGTTGAGTTTACTTCATAATTACAACGTACCGGTTCTACTCGGCCAGTACCTATAGCGGTACAATCAACATCAGGCCCGTAGACCGCAAAATCCCATTCGGCAGTTACTGTACTGGAACCAACAACCGGTAGCGCCTCAATATCGAAACCGACCTGACCTCCAGTACCGGCACGAAAAACGTACCACGATGTATTATTCTCAATATTAGCGTTGCTTACACTTCCTTTTTCCAAACATCCCGTTTCGGTAATAACTTCCAGATCAAAATCATCAATATCGCCTCGACCATCTGCTCGCCCTAAAATAGGAGCATCCGCGCATACCGGAATAGCGGTTCGACAATCAGGAGAATTTTGGGCGTGCATCTCCATTCCAAATAGGATAACGCAGCTTAGAGCTAATAGAAGTCGCATAAAATCTGAGGCTAAGAATAGACTTGTAGATATAACTGTTTAGTGCTTGATTTAGTATGTTTTAGCGGAAGAAACAGACGTTTAATCGATAAAACGTGACCTGAAAGGTTGTATTTCGTCGAATTTAAATTCTTATTAAAAAACGGCCCTATGAGAAAACGGTTTATCGCTTGAGTGCAAAATGATTATTAATGTATTTGGCCGTAACGGTCTGACCATTTACATCGGTATAGGTCAGTTTGAACCAGTAATCCGTTTCCGGCAATGGTTTGCCATTAATAGAACCATCCCACCCTTGGCTAGTAGAATTTAGCTGAGCAAGAAGTTTACCGAAACGGTCATAGATATGAACGATGGGCGATTCTAAAGTTTCGATACCTTCGATATGCCAAAAATCATTGGATCCATCGGAGTTTGGTGTAAAGAACTTCGGAAAACCAACTACTATAACATCTTCACTTACGGCCCCACAGCCATTTGGGTCGTTGACCGTAACCGTATGCAAACCAGGCTGCACCTGATAAAACTTATTCCCTTCTTGATAAGGATGGTCATCTAATTGAAATTCAACGCCCCCTGCATCACCAGTAAAAACAGTTATCGTATTGTTATTCTGAATGTCGTCAATTTGAATATCTACAATTTGGGGTGGCCTTGAGTTCGTAACAGTAATGGTTCTAGAGTCACTACAACTTAACCCTGATTGGGTATTGGTAACTTCCAAAGTATACTTCCCCTCTTGGGCAACTATAATGGTGGGAGTTGTTTCTCCGTTATCCCAAGAATATGAAAAGTTTGAATCAGGTTGGTCTTCGCCTATAGTTACGCCACCATCCTCTTGACACAAATAGATATCCGTAGAAAAATCTAACTCAGGGGTCATTAAGTTGATAAGCTGAAAACTTTGGGACACATCAAAACATTTTGGATTATCGATAGAAGTAACCCTGACATATATAGTTTGAGAACCTGAACCGGCATCATATTCTTTGGGTAAAACATTTTCAGCATTTACGGCGTCAGATTGTGATAGATAATAACTGACCAAAAAATTGTCATTACTCTGACTACCCAAGGCTTCGTCATCTTTCTGTCCGAGATTATACACGTCAAGTCCAGTGCAAGAAGCGTCATCTGAAACTGCATTCGTCACCGGCCTGGTAGAGAAATATACTTGTACATCGCTGTATATATTACCCAAAGCCCTAACCACTTCTACTCGATAGAATGCCGAATTGGTAACTTGCAAAGTGCTATTATTTTCACCAATAATCGGATCGAAACCCGCTCCGGAATCTATAAACCAGTTGTAAGCTATTGCATCAGATGTGACGGCATCTAACACAATATTATCACCCTCACAAGCAGAAATTGGCGGACCTAAAAGATTATTGATAATAGAACAGTCAAGAGCGTCGAAAGGGTTGGTGACAAAAATATGACCTGAAAATTGAATGCTAAATCCAGAATTATTATTACTAAAGTTGTTAATCAGCAAATAATAATCTTCTCCAGGTTCTACTTGCAACCAATCTTCATACTGCACATTCGAATTATTTCCCGAAGGATCTTCCCCTACTCCGACAAAAGCATTTTCATCTTGGTTATCGAAAAAATTACAGCGTACAGGCTCTCCCAAATTATTACAGTCATCTGTTCTGTAAAGTGCAAAATCCCAATCTTCATTGGTATCAATCCCAATGTTAAAGCCTAGCTGGCCCGAAGCGCCTGTTCGAAAACGGTACCATGCTGAATTTGACTCTATAGTTCCTTCAAGGGTCTGCTCTAAACAACCGCTAGTACCCAATCCGTTGAAATCATCTTCACCAAAACCGTTGGTTCCACCATTTACCGGTGTATCGTTACAAATAGGAATCGCATTGACACAATCAGGTGATACCTGCGCTATGACCGACGATATTCCGTAGATCAGCAAAAAAAACAATAGTAGTTTATTTCTATACATTAGTAGGTTCAACATTGGGTAAAGTAAATTTACGGCGCAAGAAACCTTAACACCAATTTATGTTGTGTACTACGGCATAATAGGTCGTAAAGTGCCATATAATGTATATCTTTGCCCCTCGTTTTGGTCAAGTTAGTGTGAAGTTGTAACCTTCTGCTTTTCTGAAGATTGCCACTTTAATATTGATTTGAACGAGAAAAGAATTGAGTAGATGAAAATTGACAGTATTTTGGAAAAGCAATTTGAAGAGATGGGAAACGACCATATTTCCGCATCTGAAGACACCCCTTTACGAAACGATGCATTTGTTTTGACCGATGAGGAAAAAATAGAGCGTATACAGGCAAACATTCGTGAAGTAATGCTAACTCTTGGCCTTGACCTTGATGATGATAGTTTGAAAGGAACCCCGAATCGGGTTGCCAAAATGTATGTAAAAGAAATTTTCGGTGGATTACACCCTGACCGAAAACCGAAATCTTCGACTTTTGACAATAAGTACAAGTATGGGGAGATGTTAGTTGAAAAAAACATCACTCTTTATTCTACCTGTGAGCACCATTTATTGCCCATCGTCGGCAAGGCACATATCGCTTATATCTCCAGCGGAAACGTAGTCGGATTATCAAAGATGAACCGTATCGTTGATTATTACGCCAAACGACCACAAGTTCAAGAGCGCTTGAATATTCAAATCGTTAGAGAACTTCAAAAAGTATTGGAAACCGATGATGTGGCATGCGTTATTGACGCCAAACACCTTTGTGTAAACTCACGCGGAATACGTGATATTGACAGTAGCACGGTTACCGCAGAATACGGGGGCAAATTCAAAGAAGAGTCTGTTCGTCGCGAATTTTTAGATTACATCAACCTAGATACCAACTTCTAATCGCATTTAGATATCAATGCCACTTTACGAAAGCCAGGTTTTAAAAATATACAACTCCCTTACCGGTACTAAAGAAAACTTCAAACCCATTAACGAAGGCCATATAGGCATGTATGTTTGCGGACCAACAGTCTACAGCAACGTGCACTTGGGCAATTGCCGAACCTTTATGTCTTTTGATATGATTTTCAGGTATTTAAAACATTTAGGTTTTAAGGTAAGGTATGTTCGAAATATTACCGATGCCGGGCATTTGGTAGACGATGCTGAAGATGGGGAAGATAAAATCGCGAAAAAAGCACGCTTGGAAAAGCTCGAACCTATGGAGGTCGTTCAACGCTACACCATAGACTTTCACAATATTCTTGAAAAGTTCAATTTTTTACCCCCGAGCATTGAACCGACTGCCACCGGGCACATTATCGAA
This sequence comes from Pseudozobellia sp. WGM2, assembly GCF_017810075.1. Classification (GTDB taxonomy): domain Bacteria; phylum Bacteroidota; class Bacteroidia; order Flavobacteriales; family Flavobacteriaceae; genus JADNYK01. Next base: position 243,154 of record NZ_JADNYK010000005.1, on the reverse strand, counting down.
CAGATTGAGATCATTAAAGATATTCTCGAAAAAGGCTATGCCTATGAGGTGAACGGATCGGTCTATTTTGATGTGACCCGATTTAACGAAGACCATGAATATGGTAAGCTAAGCGGAAGAAAACTTGAAGACATGATCGCCAATACGCGTGAGCTAATGGCGCAAGACGATAAAAAGAGTCCGCAAGATTTTGCTCTCTGGAAAAAAGCGGAGCCACAGCACATTATGAGGTGGCCTTCCCCATGGGGAGATGGTTTTCCGGGTTGGCATTTGGAATGTACGGCCATGAGCACAAAATATCTAGGTGAGACCTTTGACATACATGGTGGGGGAATGGATCTTAAGTTTCCGCATCACGAATGTGAAATTGCACAGGCTGAAGCCAGTTATGGCCAGTCTCCCGTAAATTATTGGATGCATGCCAATATGCTGACGATGAACGGCAAAAAAATGGCCAAATCAACAGGCAACAATATTTTGCCGGGTGAAATTTTCACTGGTGAGAACGATATACTCAGTAAGGCTTTTACTCCTTCGGTAGTTCGATTTTTTATGATGCAAGCGCACTACACTAGCATATTAGACTTGAGTAACGATGCGCTTCTGGCTTCAGAAAAAGGATTCAATAGGTTGATGGAGTCCTTCAATTTGCTAAAGGATTTAGATACAGCCGGTACAAGCGATTTTGATGTAGAAGCATGGAAGCAGAAATGCTATGATGCAATGAACGACGATTTCAATACGCCCATTTTAATAGCGCATCTTTTTGACGCGGTTAAGCACATCAACTTAATTAAAGAAGGTAAAGAACAGATATCGGCTACGGACAAAACATCGCTTGAAAATGCTTTGAATGCCTTTATATTTGAAATTCTAGGCCTAGAACAAGGTGCCGCAAACGGAAAAGACACTGAAAAGCTTTCAGGTGTGGTAGAATTATTAATCAATTTACGAAAGGAAGCTCGAGACAATAAAGATTTTGCCACTTCAGATAAAATTCGTGACCAATTGGCCGAGATGGGTATTCAACTGAAAGATGGCAAAGAAGGCACCACTTTTAGCATACAATAAATTGTTCATGATTTATAGGGCAAAAATCCTATTTTTTTAAATTTAAAAAGGTGAAAAAGATTCTGATAGCTCCCTTCATACTTTTGATCAGGTTTTATCAGTTGGTCATTTCACCCTACACCCCGGCTGCCTGTCGATATTCGCCAACTTGTTCTCACTATACTTTAGAAGCTTTAAGAAAACATGGGCTTTTCAAAGGGGGCTGGCTTTCAATCAAACGAATATTCAGCTGCAACCCTTGGGGAGGAAAAGGGTACGACCCCGTACCATGAAATTTATTTTGGCAGAATATTAAATTTAAAAAACTCGAAAAACGACAAATCAAGTTATTACATAAAATTCGAAACTTTACTTAAGCCCTAAGCGAAATTCTTATCTTAGCCCTATAAAATCCAATACATGCACTATTTAGGTATTATCTGGAATCCGAATGAAACCCTCTTCTCTTTAGGTCCGCTCCAAATTAAATATTACAATCTTTTATGGATTACCGCTTTTGGTCTTGGGTGGTTTTTAATGAAGAAGATTTTTACCAATGAGAAAAAAACGGTGGAACAACTCGATTCATTATTCATTCATACCGTTTTGGCAACAATGCTAGGTGCTCGATTGGGTCATGTTTTCTTTTATGATTGGCCTTATTATAAGAATCACTTATTGGAAATTCTTTTGCCCATTAGAGAGAGGGCCCATGGTACACTATTTGGCTTTATCAACGGTTATGAGTTTACGGGCTTTACCGGGCTAGCAAGTCATGGTGCGATTATTGGCGTATTGATCGGCACTTATTTATATGCCAAAAAATACCCTGACATGAAACCTCTTTGGTTATTAGACCGAATGGTAATTCCGTTCGCTATAGGTGCATTTTGTGTTCGATTGGGTAACTTTTTCAACTCTGAAATCAACGGTAAGGTTACCGATGAATCTTTCGTTTTTGCAACGAAGTTCATAAGAGATTCCGACGATTTGCACCCTTCCCAAGCCTTGGGCATTACTAAAGAAAAAACAGTTAACGCAGCATATGATGCCATTGAAAACAATCCACAATTTTCTGAATATTTAGCTCAGATTCCCTACCGGCACCCAGCCCAATTGTACGAAGGTATAGCTTATATCTTTGTTTTTGCAATACTCTATTTTCTCTATTGGAAAACCGACAAAAAGAACAGAACCGGTTATCTGTTCGGCGTATTCTTAGTATTACTGTGGACGATACGTTTCTTTGTTGAGTTCGTAAAGAAAAGCCAAGGCGGTTTTGAAGAGTCGCTAGGCTTACTTTCTACCGGCCAATGGTTGAGTATTCCATTTATTATAATCGGTCTTTATTTCATGTTTAAACCTCAAAAAGGGTAAATAAGAATCGACCCAAAATAGAATTGTTGTCAAGTACAAATATCATTATGAAGCTTCTGAACACACTTCTTACAATTTTCTTTATAGCACTGATTACCTGGTCTTGTAAAGACGAACCAAAAAGAGTCGTTAAAAAAGCAGAAGTCGCTTTTAAGAAAGAAGGTGAACTAAGAATACTTAGGGCCAACTCCGATTCTCTATTGACTAAATTAAATATTGAGATTGCAGATTCGGAGTATGAAACGCAGACAGGCCTAATGTATCGCAGCAGCATGGATGCTAATCAAGGTATGCTTTTCGTTTTTACTGATGTGGCGATGCATTCTTTTTACATGAAAAATACCGAGTTCCCCTTAGATCTCATTTTTATTAAAGAAGACTTGACCATAGGTAGTTTTCAAGAAAATGCACAACCTCTAAATGAATCTAGCCTTTCATCTAAAATACCTGTTCAATACGTTCTTGAAGTAAACTCAGGTCTCGTAGCCCAATGGGGACTTAAAATCGGAGATCGTATCGATTACGAAAAACTTTAATATTTTGACTAGTTTATTGCTGGAAGACCAAGAAACGGAGCGTCTATTGTTTCGAAAAGTGTTGAAATCAGACTTTGAAGACTGGCTTCCGTTTCATGAAGATAAACGCACTTCTCAATATTGGGAAGGTCTACCAGAAAATCCATATTTAGCCTGTCAACAACAGTTTGATCGAATCTTCGAACGTTATGAAAAAGGTTTGGGCGGAATGAACGCACTCATATCAAAAGCTAACAATAAGTTAGTAGGATTAAGCGGCCTTCTGGTTCAAAAGGTAGACCATCAAGAAGAATTGGAAATTGCCTATTCCCTATTACCTACCTACTGGGGTAAAGGTTTTGCCAAGGAAGCTGCACAAAGGTGCAAAGCGTACGTAAGTGAGCAGCAGTTGTCAGAGACAATGATTTCAATCATTCAAATACACAATACACCTTCACAAAAAGTTGCATCATCCTTGGGCATGCACATAGATAATACCACCACCTACAGCAATAACAAAGTTTACATCTATAGAATACATTTATGAGCAAAAAACACTGGGCAATTTTTATTGATAATACATCTAATAAGAATCAGCTTATAGATACCTTACTGCAAGGTAAAGCAGGTTTAAACTTTAATGTATTCAATAATTCTAAAGGTGGATTGTACGCCAAGAAAGTATTAGATAAATATATTGACGAAGAAGACCGACACGACACTAGAATTATTGATACCAACAAAGATCAATCTTTAAAATCAATGTCTAGCGGAGAACAAAAAAAAGCCTTGCTCAACCATTTGCTGAAATCAAATTTAGATTTTCTGATTCTAGATAACCCCTTTGATAATATTGATATTGAAAGCCAAGAAAGGCTACAAAGTTTATTACTTGACGCATCAGAAAAAATAAGTATTGTTCAGCTCATCAGTAGAAAGGTCGACCTTTTACCATTTATCGAAAACTTTGCTTCATTAGAGGATTCAAACCTTATTTTTTACAAAAACAAATCCGAAGCGTTAGAAACCAATTTAAACAGTGTTTTTGATGGTGAGATTCCCCAGCCTGAAAAAAGTTATGAAATTAAAGATGATGTGCTTATTCGCTTAGATGGAGTCGAAGTAAAATATGGAAAAAAGCCTATTCTGAACCATATTCAATGGACTATTAAAAAGGGAGAGTTTTGGGAGTTGCGTGGGAATAATGGTAGTGGAAAAACCACTATATTATCAATGATAACAGGCGATAACCCAAAAGGCTATGGTCAAGAACTTTTTATCTTTGGCCATAAAAAAGGAAGCGGAGAAAGTGTTTGGGAAATCAAAAAACTTATAGGATATTTCACCCCTTCGATTACCGATAAATTTACGGGCTATCATTCTGTAGAGCATATGATTATTTCGGGGCTTACCGATTCTATCGGGCTCTATGTTAGGCCTACCGAAGTACAATTACGCCTAGCCAAAGAATGGCTGAAACTCATTGATCTTTGGGATGTTAAAGACAAATTATTTCATGATTTGACTATGGGTCAAAAACGATTGATAATGTGCGCTAGGGCCATGATCAAACATCCTCCTTTATTGATACTCGATGAACCCACGGCAGGGCTTGATGATGCAAGTGCAATGTTGTTCGTATCCCTTGTTAATAAATTCGCTAAAGAAAGTACGACCACAACGGTATTCGTATCACACAGAAAAGAACCTGGCTTAAAGCCTGATTACATTTACAGGCTTGATATGAGTAAAAACGGTTCAACAGGAAGAGTACTATAACCACCCGCTAACACCTTCTATACAAAGAAAGCCACTTTTAAAGTGGCTTTCTGTAATTTATAATATGAGTTTACTTTCTTCACCTAAGACTCTTCAGCAGGTACTTTTTCACCAGACTTCAGACTCTTGTTCAATGTATCGTACATAACAGGCGTTGCAATGAACAATGATGAGTATGTACCCACGATAATACCGATTATCATTGCGAACATAAAACCTCTCAGCGATTCGCCGCCAAAGACAAATATCGCCAATAATACCACCAATGTTGTCATCGAAGTATTTAAGGTTCTACTTAGCGTACTGTTCAATGCCAAATTGATATTGGCTCCGCCTCTCCATCCTTTCTCTCCGATAATCTCACGAATACGGTCGAATACGACCACGGTATCATTTAGCGAGTAACCAATAACGGTAAGTATAGCCGCAATAAAGGCTTGGTCGATTTCCATGTTAAAAGGCATAATCGTACCGAATAAAGAGAAAATTCCCAATACAATCATAACGTCATGAAAAACAGCTGCAACCGCACCAAGCGAGAATTGCCACTTTTGAAAACGTAAAAGAATATATAAGAAAACAACCGCTAGAGAACCAATAATGGCCAAGAATGCATTATTCTTAATATCATCGGCTATCGTGGGACCTACCTTGGTAGACTGCATAATACCTATTTGATCTTCTTCGCTAATCGATATAAATTCTTGTTTGCTCATACCATCTGGCAGGTATTTTTGCAAAGAAGTATAAAGCTTATCTTGAATCTCGTTATCGACTTCTAACCCTTCGACATCCACTTTATACGGAGTGGTAATCTTAATCTGGTTGTCTTCCCCAAAAGTCTTCACATTGGTACCGCTTCCAAATACATCATTAAGTTCAGAAGCAATTTCAGAAGAATTTACAGGTTGTTCAAATCTAACTTGATACGAACGCCCCCCAACAAAATCAACACCCTCTTGAAGTCCGTTAGTGAGTAAAGAGAATACCCCAATCCCGACCAAAACGGCAGAAAAAATATACGCGAACTTACGCTTCGATAAGAAGTCGATATTTATATTCTGAAAGAGATTTTTGGTAATGCCGGTCGAAAAATCCAATCTTCTTGTCTTACCACTCAAATACCAATCTACTAAAAGTCGGGTAATGAATATTGCAGTAAACAATGAAGTAACAATACCAATAATTAATGTGGTCGCGAAACCTTTAATTGGCCCAGACCCAAAAATAAACAGAATGATTGCCGTTAACCCGGTGGTGATATTCGCATCTAAAATCGAAGAGAGGGCATTACTGAAACCATCGGCGACGGCCTGTGATTTGCCTTTACCTTTTGCTATTTCTTCTTTAATACGTTCAAAAATAAGTACGTTCGCATCCACCGACATACCAATCGTAAGTACAATACCGGCTATACCAGGAAGCGTAAGTACGGCACCTAAACTGGTCAAGACACCAAAAATCAAAAGAATGTTCAAAAGCAATGCGATGTCTGCAAATACCCCAGCTCTACCGTAGTAAAATATCATCCAAATTAACACGAAAGCCATGGCTATCATGAAAGACTTAAAACCGCTATCAATAGCCTCTTGACCCAAAGACGGGCCTACGATGGTCGCTTGAATGATTTCAGCAGATGCCGGTAGTTTACCCGCACGTAAAACGTTAGCAATATCCTTGGTTTCGTTCACGGTAAAATCTCCCGTAATTTCTGAACGCCCTCCAGATATAGGCCCTGAAGAAACTCCAGGTGCAGTATAAACCTTATTATCTAAAACAATAGCAATACCGGTTCTATTATTGTAGGCGTCGCCTGTTAGCTCTTCCCACTCTTTGGCACCCTTGGTGTTCATGGTCATAGAAACCGCGGGCTTACCACCCAAATCAAAATCGTCTCTTGCATCACTGACCACATCTCCACTAATTCTAGGGGTGGCATCACGATTAGATTTAAGTGCAAACAGCTCTACTATTTCAGAATCTTCTGAAGGTCTCTCCCACAAAAACTTCACAAACTGCATGTTTGCCGGTAGTAATCGGCGAATCTCTTTCATCTTTAAGTAAGAACTGATCTCAGCAGTATCTTTTACGGCAGCTACACCAACAGCATAACTAGGTGCACCCAATTGAAATTTATCGAATAACGGGTTGCGCTGACCTGCCAGGTCCAAAGAATCTTGTGAAACATCCGATAATAAAGAATCTAATTCTGACTCTTCTTTAACAGGCTCTTCAACCTCATCGGCTTCAATTAGGGTTTTCAGTTTCTCGTTCGCTTGAAAAAAGAAACCTTGCAGTTCAGGATTATTCGGAACATAGGTTTCCCAAAACTCCAATTGTGCAGTACTGGATAATAAATCTTGTGCTCTGGCTATATCTCTAGCACCGGGCAATTCGACCAAAATACGCCCAGAATTACCTTCACGCTGAATGTTAGGCTGAGTAACACCAAAACCATCGATACGCTCACGCAGTACCTCAAAAGCAGACACAATCGATTCATCTATCTTTCTACGGATGATGGGCTTAACCTCATCATCGCTCATTTGAAAATTGATTTCGTCACTTAAGCTCTTATTGGCAAATATATCAGGCGACGCTAATTTGGTTTCGCCTTTGATATCATCCCAAGCTTCAAAGAAAAGTTCGACATAGGTGTTATCACTATTCTTAGAAGCCGAGTCAGCATCAGCTAGAGCTTTGTTGAAAACAGGGTTTTTAGTATTGTTGGCCAATCCTTTCAAAATATCCTTAACGGAAATCTGTAGAGTTACATTGATACCACCTTTAAGGTCAAGACCCTTATTCAGCTCTTTCTTCTTAGCCTCATTGTAGTTCGTATAACCAAGAATAGAGTTATCACCAATTGAGTCAAGGTATTGTGCTTCTAATGTTTCGCGTTTCGCTATATATCCTTCTTCAGACTCTGAAATGCGGTTTACCGCAAATGCTTCAGCATCATTTTCAGCCTTGTTGGTGATAAAAGTGTAGGATAATTGATAAATACTTACCAGCCCGAACAATAGGGCGAAAAGTTTTATAAGTCCTTTATTTTGCATTTTGCTAGTTATTTAATTTGTGTTGATTACGATTTGTGAAGTTTAAAACCCAAGGCAAATCACATTTGCATAAAGTAATTATGCCCTTAGGGGTATCTTTTAATAGAAATTAGCTATTTCCATATTCATAAGGGCCTGCCCTTACTTCAGGAATGTTTTGTGAAGTTCTGTCAATTGCAAGAGCAATATTTCTATTAATCTTATACGCTAGATCTAGGTTAGCGCTTAGCTCGACGCCTATAGCTTGGTTAATCAGTAGAACTATCGGATTACCAAGTAAATTATCTTTATGCTTTTGAGGGGAAACAAGCGTTCCATTAAAGGTGAAACCACTATCGACTTGTTGATGAAGGTCAGATACGACCAATTTATACTTTTCCGGAAGTTGTTCTTTAGGGTAATCGGAAGGAAACTCTTCTTCATCAGCTAATGTGAACTGATTTTCCTCCGAGAGAAATTTCTTAACGCTATCTGCATCAACGTCACTATAATAACGAATACTTAATTGCTTGGCGTCATTTTCTATGATTTCGATAGCATCGACACCTAAGACTTGGAGCTTCTCGGTAATAACCGCCAAAACCTCATCATGAACAGTTTCAGAAGCTAGTTCTACACCTTCAAATTGTAAAGAAATTTGTTGGTTAGAAGCCTTCTTTTGCTCTTGACTTAAGCCCAATAGGGCTAGAATAATACATAAAGTACTTACGCACCATTTCGCATTCATGCGGCAAATATAAAAAGAAAAATATGCTAGGTAGTATATTTTCTACAATATATGTATCTGAAGCTTATCTCTTCTTACACCAAGAAACCCTTTGTAGTTCAGCTACAAAGGGTTTCTCAAATGTATATAAGTATAAAAATTACAACTCTAAAAGACCATTTGTTTTTGACACACCTTCTGCACTTTCTTGCATTTTCGCTTTTTCGGCATCACTCAGTGGAATATCAACAATTTTCTCGATCCCATCTTTACCCAAAATAACTGGCACACCGATACAAATATCATTTAAATCGTACTCACCTTCAAGAAGTGTAGAGCACGGGAAAATTTTCTTTTGATCGCAAGCTATGGCTTGAACTAAACCAGATACGGCCGCACCAGGTGCATACCATGCACTGGTACCTAAAAGCTTTGTTAGTATAGCACCACCCACTTTAGTATCTTCGGCGACTTGTTGCAATCTATCTTCGCTCAAGAATTCGGAAACCCTAATACTATTTCTTGTCGCATGTGAAGTCAAGGGTACCATACCCACATCACTATGACCGCCGATAACCATACCATCTACATCTGAAATGGGTGCTTCAAGAGCCTCGGCCAAACGGTATTTAAAACGAGCACTATCAAGAGCCCCGCCCATACCTATAATTTTATTTTTTGGCAAGTTAGTGGTCTTATGAACCAAATACGTCATAGTGTCCATAGGATTACTAACAACGATCATGGTCACATTCGGAGAATGCTCGATTAAACTAGCAGAAACAGATTTTACGATACCTGCGTTGATGCCTATCAACTCTTCCCGGGTCATTCCAGGTTTTCTAGGGATTCCAGAAGTAATAACAGCTATATCACTATTGGCCGTTTGCGAATAATCGTTGGTAACCCCTGTAATCTTGGTATCAAAACCATTTAAAGAAGCGGTCTGCATCAAGTCCATCGCCTTGCCTTCTGCATAACCCTCTTTAATATCTAATAAAACTACTTCTGAAGCAAAATTCTTAATGGCAATGTATTCTGCACAACTTGCGCCTACTGCCCCTGCACCTACTACGGTAACTTTCATGTGTACTTATTTAATGATTAGTTAAAAATCCTCTATTTCCCCCGAAAAAACCCAAAAAAAATATGGTTTTAGGGCTGCAAACCCCCATTTTTCAAAGGATTTCAAAAATAAACAATCTTACTATAATAGTATTGTAAAAGGAAGCTAAATACACAAAAAAATAAATTTTGAGAATATCGACGAACTACATCCTTGTTAAAAAAATATGCGGTTTAACGAAGATAAAAGACAATTAGCGTCGTACATCGAATTTTAGCAATACCAATTGAAATATGACCGTTCTAAATTCATTAAACCCCGAATCAAAAAAACCTACAGTAATGAAAAAGCTCTTTTCATTTTTAGCCATAGTGGCGATTATTCTGGTCAGTAACTGCTCCAGAATACCTGAAAACAATGATGAAGTGATTGGCATATGGTCTGATATAGAACTTAAATCATCAAGCTCAACAGCAAAAGAAGAAACTCTAAGACAAGAGTGGATTTTTAATGATGCCTATTTAGGCAGATACCACGAAAAAAATAACGGTACGATTACTTTCAAAACAGACTTTGAATGGAGCGTAGATAATGACACCTACACTCTTTCATACCCTGGCACCGATATGCCTGACCTTATCGTATCTATGAAATCATCGGCAAATGGCGCTACCCTCACCGATGCACAAGGTAATATTTTAGCAGTACGAGAGTAAATTTCACTAGGTTCAAATACGCAAAAAAGCCGCAGTCGTTATGACTACGGCTTTTTATTTTTTCGAAAATATCCGTTTAAACGTCAATATTAGCGTAAACAGCATTCTTCTCGATAAATTCTCTTCTAGGTGGTACTTCATCACCCATTAACATAGAAAATACACGATCTGTCTCAGTAGCATTGTCTATAGTAATTTGACGAAGTGTTCTAAACTCAGGATTCATAGTAGTGTCCCAAAGTTGCTCAGCGTTCATTTCACCAAGACCCTTGTAACGTTGAATACCAACCCCTCCACTATAGCTTTCAGCGATTTCATCTCGCTCTTTATCAGACCATGCATAACGTTTCTTGGTACCCTTCTTAACCAAGTATAAAGGTGGAGTAGCAATATAAACATGACCTCCTTCGATTAGTTCGCGCATATAACGGAAAAAGAAGGTGAGAATCAAAGTTTCAATGTGACTACCATCGACATCGGCATCACACATAATCACCACCTTGTGATATCGAAGCTTTTCTAAGTTCAGAGCCTTACTATCTTCTTCTGTACCAATGGTCACCCCAAGGGCCGTATAGATATTCTTGATCTCTTCATTTTCAAAAACCTTGTGTTGCATCGCTTTCTCGACATTCAAGATTTTTCCTCGTAAAGGTAAAATAGCCTGAAACTTTCTGTCTCGACCCATCTTGGCCGTACCACCTGCCGAATCACCCTCTACCAAAAACACTTCGCATTGTGCAGGATCCTGTTCAGAGCAATCGGAAAGCTTGCCAGGTAGACCGCCGATACTCATCACGGTCTTACGCTGTACCATTTCACGAGCTTTGGTAGCCGCATGACGTGCTTGGGCAGCGAGTATAACCTTTTGTACGATGACCTTGGCATCGTCAGGGTTCTCCTCTAAATAATCGGTCAGCATTTCTGAAACTGCTTGACTTACCGCAGAAGAAACCTCTCGGTTACCTAATTTAGTTTTTGTTTGCCCTTCAAACTGAGGTTCTGCTACTTTTACAGATACAATGGCCGTAAGACCCTCTCTAAAATCATCTCCTTGAACCTCAAATTTCAACTTCTCCAACATTCCGGAGGCATCAGCATATTTCTTGAGCGTAGTGGTCAGACCTCTTCTAAACCCAGATAGATGGGTACCTCCCTCGTGAGTATTGATATTGTTGACGTAAGAATGTAAATTTTCGGTATAACTGGTATTATACACCATCGCGACCTCAACAGGAATACCATTTTTCTCGCCTTCCATAGCGATTACATTCTGGATCAAAGGCTCACGCGTTCCATCTAAGAATTTAACAAACTCGCTGAGGCCTTCATCTGAATAAAAAGTTTCGGATAGAAACTCTCCCTTATCATCTTTCTGCCTCTTGTCAGTTATACTTATAGTCACCCCTTTGTTCAAAAAAGAAAGCTCACGCATTCTATTTGCCAAGGTCTCATAACTATATTCTATTGTTTGCTGAAAAATTTGATCATCAGGATGAAAGGTTACCATTGTACCCCTTTCTTCTGTATCACCAACACTTTTGACAGGATACATCGCCTTACCCCTCTCATATTCCTGTTCCCAAATTTTACCGTCTCTATATACGGTAGCCTTTAGATTATCGGACAAAGCATTGACTACGGAAACCCCAACACCATGGAGTCCACCAGAAACTTTATAGGAGTCTTTATCAAACTTACCACCAGCACCGATTTTGGTCATTACCACCTCAAGGGCAGAAATACCTTCCTTTTTATGCAGATCAACAGGAATACCCCTACCATTGTCACGAGTGGTAATCGAGTTGTCTTCATTTATAATAACACTAATAGCGTCACAATGGCCGCCCATGGCCTCATCTATGGAGTTGTCTACGACCTCGTAGACCAAATGGTGCAAACCTCTCACACCCACATCACCGATATACATCGAGGGGCGCATGCGAACATGTTCCATACCCTCAAGGGCCTGAATACTATCCGCTGAATATTGTTTTTTATTTTCGTCTTTGCTATTCGCTTCTTCGCTCATAAAATTAACAGGTTGTTAGACTTAATTTTTGGCAATCTCGCAAATATACGCAATACCCCATGAAATATAGGGTTTTGACACATTATTAACCTCTAAGTTATCAACAATATTTGTGGAAAATTATCCCTGTAAAGTTTACCTTCTAAATCAACACCAATGCCTCCAAAAGAAAGTAAAGGCAAGTTGGCTTACTCTATCAATTAAACCAACAAACCCTTTCACGAATCGTGAAAGGGTTTGTATAAATATATAGATTAAATTAACTTATTTCTCATAGGCATCGGTATGCACCTTTGCCACGGCCCTACCTGATGGATCGTTCATGTTCTTGAACGCTTCATCCCATTCTAAGGCTATTTGTGTGCTACAGGCCACTGAGGCTTCTTGAGGAACACATAAGGCTGCTGCATCGGAAGGAAAATGAGATTCAAATATAGAACGGTAATAGAACTCTTCTTTTGATGTTGGTGTCTGTAACGGGAAGCGGAACTTGGCATTTGCCAATTGTTCATCGCTAACTTCAGTATTGACCACTTCTTTGAGGGTATCGATCCAACTATAACCCACTCCATCAGAGAATTGCTCTTTTTGCCTCCAGGCCACACTTTCTGGAAGATAGTCTTCGAAAGCCTTTCTGACCACCCATTTTTCCATACGCTCGCCATTGATCATTTTATCTTGTGGGTTGATGCGCATAGCTACATCCATAAATTCTTTATCCAAGAATGGTACGCGACCCTCGATACCCCAAGAAGCCAAAGATTTGTTGGCTCTTAAACAGTCATACATGTGTAATTTACTCAGCTTTCGTACGGTTTCTTCGTGAAACTCTTGGGCATTGGGCGCCTTATGAAAGTAAAGATAACCTCCGAAAAGCTCATCTGCTCCCTCACCTGAAAGCACCATTTTAATACCCATAGATTTGATTACACGAGCCATAAGGTACATAGGAGTAGAAGCTCGTATTGTCGTAATATCATAGGTCTCAAGATTGTAAATCACATCTTTGATGGCATCTAAGCCTTCTTGAATGGTGAACTTGATTTCATGGTGTACGGTTCCGATATGATCCGCCACCTTTTGCGCCGCTGCCAAATCAGGCGAACCCTCCAACCCTACCGAGAAGGAATGCAATTGCGGCCACCAGGCATCTTTAGTGTCGCCAGTCTCAACTCTCTTTTGCGCATATTTCTTGGCAATTGCCGAGGTTACCGAAGAATCCAACCCCCCAGAAAGAAGAACTCCATAAGGCACGTCAGACATTAATTGACGGTGCACTGCTGCTTCTAAAGCATCTTTAATTTCTTGAATGCTGGTTTCGTTGTCCTTTACCGCATCATATTCCATCCAATCTCTAGAATACCATCTTTTGAACTCCCCTTCATCACTATGGTAATAATGCCCTGGAGGAAAAAGTTCAATTTTCGAACAAGTGCCTTCTAAAGCCTTCAATTCCGAAGCTACGTAAAAAGTTCCGTTTTGATCCCATCCGATATACAACGGAATAATACCCATATGGTCTCGAGCGATGAAATAAGTGTCTTTTTCAGCATCATAGATTGTGAAACCAAAAATACCGTTCATCTCATCTAAAAATTCCGGACCCTTTTCTTGGTATAAGGCAAGGATAACTTCACAATCCGATTCCGTTTTAAAGTTATAAGTACCCTCAAACTGTTTTCTAAGTTCTCTGTGATTATAAATTTCACCATTTGCGGCTAAAACAAGCTTTCCATCATCACTGAACAAGGGTTGTTTACCGGAAGCCGGGTCGACAATAGCCAATCGCTCATGAGCTAAAATAGCTTTATCATCGGCATAGATTCCACTCCAATCCGGACCACGATGTCTAACTTTCTTAGACATTTCTAGCAACTGAGGTCTTAGAACATCTGAACTCTCTTTTAAATCAAAGGCACATACAATTCCACACATATCAATCTATATTATTTGTAATTTGAAAGCAAAGATGACCCTAATCTTTCAATTTAAAAACACAATTACTTTATTCATTTCATATTGAAATAAAATACACACTTATTGCATAAAAATATAATTTTTGTTCTTTTATCGGATTAAAAATCGTTCGTTCTGTAAGAAGCATTAATTTTAACGACTCTTTAGCTAAGAATAAATTGAATACTAATTAGTTTTATTGATTACAAATTGACGATTATGAAAAAAGTATCTCTTATTGCATTTATGGCCATTGCCATGATTATTACTACCGAAGCCACAGCTCAAAAATTTAGCGGCTTAGACAAAAGCCCTATGGATATGGCTTCTTACCCAACCGACTACAAAGTGGCGAACAAATCTGTGCGTGTTATCTATAGCAGACCTCAACTTAAAGGAAGGTCTTTATCAGAACTGGCTCCTGCCGGAGAGGTTTGGAGAACAGGTGCAAATGAAGCTCCGGAAATTGAATTTTATACCGACGCAACTGTTGGTGGTAAACCGATAAAAGCTGGAACTTATTCTTTATTCACTATTCCTGGCGAGAGCGAATGGACCGTAGTTCTTAACAAAAAACTGAACCAATGGGGCTCGTATTCATACGATGAAAGTGCAGATGCTTTGAGAGTAAGTGTACCTAGCAAAGCCGATAGCAGCTCTCTTGAAGAGTTTTCTATTGCATTTAAAGAAGTTGAAAATGGCGCTCATATGGTTATGGGATGGGAAAAAACGCGTGTAGCTGTACCCATCACTTTTTCCAAGATGTAAAACTTCCTGAAACCTATAATAAAAAACCGAAGTGATCACTTCGGTTTTTTTTATTCATTACACTCTATTTTAGCTCAATATAGGCCTATCTCGCAATTCCATCAATATAGGTTTCTCTACTTTTATACTAGGTATTTTTTCAAGTTGACACACTCATAATACCTTCATCAAGAATAGCGATATCTTCAGACTCGCCTACCTCAATACTTCCCTTCTCACCTTCTTCAAAATTGGAATAAGCTACCCAAATAGTCACGCCCCTTAAAGCTTCTTCACGAGATAATGCCTCGTTCATTTAAAAACCTCCATCAGGATGCCTTTCTAAATCCTGTCTTGACACAGCTGCGTAAAAAGTTAGAAACGAACTAACTTTCTCCACCGGAAAATCAGTGCCCAAAACCACTAACCCTGCCTTATCTAAAAGCGATTTATAGGCGTAAGCACCCTTGATCCGTTTATCGCCCAATCTATCTTCGATCAAGTACATGTCGCTCGTAGCATGGGTCGGCTGTATCGAGGGTATAATACCCTGTTCAAAAAAATTGAAATCAATTTCATCAATTACCTGAGCGTGTTCAATTTTCCAACGTCTATCGGTTTTTCCTGAAAGTGCATCTTGATAGGGTCTTAAAAAAACCGCATTGGCAGAGTCAGCAATGGCATGTGTATTCATTTGAAAGTCAGAGCGTTATAACTCTCTTGCTAAACTATACATGGTGTTAACAGGCGTGGCCATTGCACCATAATGGTTATACATATTTGAATATTCTTGTTTCACCGCATTTCCTCCAGAAGCGAAAGCGGTATCTTTATATCTATAACCCAACGTACGTTCAACAGCTTCGTCTTTACAGTGCCTTGTTCTATAAAATAATCGACCTCTTTTGTGCAATTGCCGACCATGGCATAATCACGAATAGACAACTCACCTGCTCTTTGCAAGCGATTGATCAACTCAATTGTAGAGCGATCAACACAGGCATCATTGACAATTGTCAATACATCTTTTTTTCGGCATCTTTTAATGTCTCAATACGTGTATTCAAGTTGAGTTCAGGAATTACGGCATCTACCAATTGCATCGAGTTATCGACCAATATTCCGATCAATCCCATAGGTCCAACAATAATTTCGCCACCAGCCACTTTCGTATTCTCATCAAGTCCCTTTCTCGAAAGAACTATTTAAGATATAAAACATCTATCTCAACTAATGAGATACGCAAGTTCTTGAGAATTATTGATGAAAATATTATTGAGGCTTGACGCGATTTCCCTGAATGCTATAGGACCCTTGAGATGATGAACTACTACCTGAAATAGTGTCACCTTCAGCTACAAGCTTAACCGTAACCATAGTACCTTCTATTGATAAATCGAAACTGACCTTGTTACCCTCCACACTTACATTTGAACCTTTGAGAGCACCACCAGCCAATTGCACCTCGATACCATACACGTCATCTTCACTAAATATAGATATGAGTCCTGTGCTATACTCAGGCGGCGCACTGTCAACAGTATATTTCCACACCCCATCGACGTTATTAACTATTTCTTGGGGATTATTGAAACTCTGTAAATTCACCGACACCAATTCTGAAGCCTGTAAGGCGGTATAAGAGGGCAGTAAAATCATCAAGCCTAAAAAAACGAGTACCTACTATTATTTTTCATCTTATAAACAGTTTTATTGTTACTAAAGATAAGTTTTTCTTCCATAAAAAATGAAGCTCATTTTTTAGATCGAGAAGACCTGACATCCTTTATTTTTACATAAATTAACTTTTTACGGCCTTTATTATCTTCACGGCGGTCTACTTCAATTTTATCGATCGAACTGATCAAAGGGGTCAATTTCTGAAAGCCATAATTACGAGAATCGAAATTGGGCTGCTTTTTCTGCAAAAGGCTGCCCACATCACCCAAAAAAGCCCAACCATCATCATCAGCAACATCATCTATTGTTGATGTAATTAGCTTAATATCTTTTGCGGTAATTCTATCTATACTGCTTTTTTCAGTTGTTTTATTCTTGACATCATCAATTGAAACCTCATCATCGCTTTGATTCTTCAAAATCTCAATATATATGAATCGATCACAGGCAACAATAAATGGATTAGGGGTTTTCTTTTCACCAATACCGAAAACCTGCATACCGGCTTCCCGTAAACGTGTAGCCAAGCGTGTAAAGTCACTATCACTACTAACGATACAGAAACCATTGACCTTGCCCGAATACAAAATATCCATAGCATCAATAATCATTGCGGAATCTGTGGCATTTTTTCCTTGGGTATAGCCGTATTGTTGAATGGGGGTAATGGCATTTTCGAGTAGCACATTTTTCCATTTGCCCAAGCGAGGATTCGTCCAATCGCCATAGATACGCTTTATCGTGGGGTTACCGTATTTGGCAATCTCCTCCATCATTTCCTTTACGTAAGCAGAAGGTATATTGTCCCCATCTATAAGTACCGCTAAGTTCAAATCCATATTTTCTTTTGATTTACCGCAATATACGGGGATTTTTTTCAGGGCTACTATTTTACACTTGGCAATCCATCTAATGAATGCGATAACAATTATTTAACAATAATTATTCATTGTTTATCAATAATTTTTTGTTGATTTACAGTTATTAAATAACATACTATGGAAGGGGAAACAAAAGTACACGGCGGACCACTTATTGGCTATCTACTTACAATCTTTAGGATAATATTTTTCCTATTTGCAATATCCATTTTATTTTGGGCCCTGTACAGTTTTTTTGTTTTTGCAACAGATGCACCTGCCCTACACATGGAATTTCCCGTTTTATTCTCTATTGAGAATAGCCTCAAATGGCAAATTCCTCAAAATTTCGAGCCCTCTAACTTATATTTACATAATTCAATAGGATCCATCAGTGCTGATTTTTTACCTAAAAGATTTTTGGCCATTTATAGTTTAATCTCACTAGCAGCAAATTTATGCGCGCTCCTCTCAATAAAATATGTAATTCGAATTCTCGAAGCAGTACGATCGGGCAACTTTTTAATTGTGGATAATGCAAATAGACTACGGAAAATAGCTATCATAGCGATTGCACTTTTTTTGATAGACAAACTGGCCATAACCTATTCTGCTTACTACTTCAGTGATAAATTAGAGTTTAACGATCTTAATTTCACCAGTATAAATATGTTTTCTTTTCAGCACTTAGAATCTGTTTTTGGAGCTCTCTTTCTCTTAATAATCGCGGAAGCTTTTCGTATAGGTGCCCAATTGAAGAAAGAAAATGACCTTACCATATAAATACATCACATGTCGATAATTGTAAACCTTGATGTAATGCTAGCCACTCGAAAAATGTCGTTGACCGAGCTTTCTGAGAAAGTGGGAATTACCATGTCTAATCTTTCCATTTTAAAACAAGGCAAGGCCAAGGCAATTCGGTTTAGCACCCTAGAGGTCATTTGCGAAGTACTCGAATGCCAACCTGGTGATATTTTAGAATACAGACAATATTAGCAAGCTCGTAATTTCAGTTATAGGTTATTTGACTTAACTTCATTAAGTTTGGTACCGTTCAAACCAAAACTCTGATATGAAAAAATTAGCCATACGTAAACCATTTATCTGCTTTTTATTATTGACAACTATTGTACTCAGTTCAAATGCACAAGACCAAAAGCGTGAGTTCTATCAACTTAAAACCTACACGGTCAAAGATGAAAATCAAGAATCTCGAATGGACGCCTACTTAAAAAACGCTTACCTCCCAGCACTGAAAAGAGCAAATATTAGTGATGTTGGAGTTTTCAAATTCAGGCCTAATAACTACCTACTGGCCAATAAAATTTATGTACTTATACCCTTTAAATCGCTAGAGCAATTCTCAAAACTTGATGACATGCTCGCACAAGATAAAACGTATGTTTCAGCAGGTACAGATTATATCAACGCCAAATATGACAATCCACCCTACGAACGGATCAATTCAACCTTGATGCGGGCTTTTACCGAAATGCCACAAATGCGTGCTTCGGCTGTCGAGGGCGAAAAAGAAGACCGGGTTTATGAACTTCGCAGCTATGAATCACCAACAGAAGCTACTTATCAAAATAAGGTAGATATGTTTAATGTTGGCGGAGAAGTTGAGTTATTTGAGTCTTTAGGGTTCAATGCTGTTTTTTATGCGGAAGTCATTTCAGGCGACCGTATGCCCAACTTAATGTATATGACGACTTTTTCTGACATGAAAACTAGAGATGCAAAATGGGAATCCTTTTTTAGTTCTGACAAATGGGACGTTTTAAAGAATGATCCCAAATATCAAAACAATATGAACAAGGCAGATAAATTATTGCTTTACCCTACCGAGTACTCGGCATATTAAAGATTGGTATTTAGACCGGAGGGCTTCGAAATAATAAATTCTACCCTTCGGTTCTGTTGTCTTCCTACTTCCGTTTTGTTACTTGCTATGGGCTTTTCACCGCCATAACCCTGATAGACAACCCTACCTTTATCTAACCCCATTTTAATTAAGTGCTCAGCAACTATTCGAGCACGTTGGGTAGATAGTCTATAATTATAGTCTTTCGAACCTATATTATCGGTATGCCCATTTATGGTAATTCTCGCTTGTTCATTTTGTAACAAATACTCAAAAACCCCCTTTAGTTCTGTTTCAGCTTTCGACGTTATTTTAAATTTATCGAACTTAAAAAGAACGTTTTCGAAAACATGGGTCTTATCAAGCTCAATTTGTAAAGATGTCTTTAAGCCTACTTCTTTCACTGTAGTATTCGTTGGTTGAACTTTGGTCAATTTGAACATATCAACATAATAATAAGCTCCTTGCTTGGCATTTCTTTTGGTCTTAAAAAGTCGAGTGCGCTTATTGCTCTTGAAATTTCCCATTATCAAGTACCGCTCCGTTCCTTTCGCGACAAATTGCGTGTGAACCAATATCCAATCTTGGGTGTCTGAATAAAAATTACTGTAACCGATTTCCATAAAGCTATAATCGTTTTCCTTTTGTTGGTATAATAACTTTTTTGAAAGCACTTTCTTCGTAGTTAAATTGATGGCCTCTTTGGCCAACAACATTCCAAATTCCTTAATGGCAAAATCGGAACGTTCAGCAAGACTGACATAGAAGGAAATTTGATATTTTTCTCCCTTTATCAAAGGGCCATTCAATTCTGCCTGTAGATATTCTCTATAGTCATCTGGCGCGTACAAATAAAGACCTGCGTAGCCGACACCGAAATCAGCTGTTTGAGCACCATTGAAGTTCTCCGGTGTGCCCATCTCCGTACTACAACCATTAAAATAATCGGTCGAACCACCTGTCGGTGTTGACCAATTTTGAACATCTGAATCAAAATTACCTAAGTGTCCAGGACAATTAACGAAGCTTTCAAAACTAGGGTTTTTTATTAAATTTTGCGCGTAGCCTATTTCCGACACAAGAAGTAAAATGAGCAGTTGCACTCTAACAGCTAAAAATGTCCGGAGCATTTTAAAGGGTTTAATCCTCTAAAAATATAAAATATTAGAAAACAGCGAACAAGACCTATTTTGGAACGACTTACAGGGAATCCATATACTCATGGATCAGGTCGACACCTTCATCATGAAGTTTCGTTATGCCAATTAACGGCATTGACGGACCATAGGCAGGCGAAGTCTCGACCCTACTCTTGATATCGTCTTTAAATTCAACAATCAAACTTTCGGTCAAGGCCGTTTCGTACCTAAAGTCAGGGCGACCTTCATTGTTTGAGTTATGTAGCCCACCAGGTTGGTGGCAATGTGCACAGTTGACATCCATATAAGCTCGTGTACGACCTTCTAGAGAAAAAGAAGAATCCGCCCAATCCGGTAAACGCTCAACTTGAGAAAGTTCTGGTGCACCGGCCAACAATTCTTTATCTATAAAATATTGCAATTGATTCTTACCGTTATATGCAAAATTGAGATTACGTGCTTTAGGGCCTATAGGTATAGTAATATCATTCACATTATGGCATTGTGCACAATTAATTGTGAACGGAACTTGATAATTGACAGTTCGGCTTTCGCCTAAATTGTCTATCCAATTCACGGTAACCGTAGGTGCACTGTTTGAAAATACCGCATCGGTCTGGTTTTCGTTCCAAATATAATTGCCCATATTCCAAGAACCCCCGGTCTTTATAAGAAGTCTTGTTTCTATCAGTTTTCGCCCTGCATCAGGATTTCTTTCATCGTTCAGATAATAAAATGTTTTACTGATTACCGTACCATCGGGAAACTGTAAAAGTCCCTCATCGCTATAGGTCATTTGACCACCTTCCGGTAAAGAAATAGTTCTAAACTTATATGCATAGTCAGTATAAAGTTGGGTACTAAGACTGTATTCATGCGAAGTATTATGGGTAATCAAATCTGCCGGGGAGCCTCGAAATATCTGAAGATCCGATAACTTCGGTAAAAACTCGGCCACTACATAGACCGTATCATCTACATACGGGTTAGTATTGGCAGAAACTTCTTCTCCGTTAGTAAATCCGTCAGCATCACAATCAGAATTGGCCCATACACTATTTTGGGCATTATAGCCTTCATAATTCTCGTCTTGAACAGGATCGCAAGGGTTGTCTTTATCCGTACCGTTTGCATCTTCCTGAAAATCGGGCACACCATCACCATCTGAATCCTTCGATTCATTAACAAAGGGATCTGTGTTATCACTTAGCTCCTGAGCATTCGAAATACCATCGGTATCACAATCTGCACCTAACCAAGTAGTATTGTTGACATCATATCCCGTATACCCGGAGCTCGGTTTTGGATCGCAAGGGTTATTTTTGTTCGTACCATTTAAAGTTTCTTGCTCATCGGTTATGCCATCACCATCAGTATCGATATCTGAGGATGGAGATGTTCCGTCATCAGATTTACAGGCCGCAAGAATCAAAACGGCCATAATCAATACAAAACCGCTAAGTTTTTTAATCCAAAGATTTTTGGGAAAGGCGAACGCGGAAAAACTCCTCCTAAAAGAAAATTGCGGCAAATGCAACATAGTTAATAATTATCTTCAATAGCAATTACAACAAAAATAACCAATAGCTAAGAATACCCCTATTGCAATAGACAAGTACCCTTTAAAATCGGTTTATGTGCTTCTCACACTACTAAAATCCCTATAAATCAAATTTATATGTAGCCCCGCCCAAAATCTGTAGCCCTTGTACGGGATAATTGGCCCATCGTTGATAGTTGTTATTGGCTATATTAGCAGCTTTCAGAAAAAAGGAGAGCTGATCGTTCCAACGGTAACCAATATGCGCATTAGCATCAAAGTAAGAATCAAGCTCTATAATTTCAGCAGTAAAGCTTGATGGCACACCCGATGCATTGGCGATAGTTGCCACATCTTCTCGACTACCTACGTAAAAGAGGTTTGCTCCGGCATACCATTTTTCTCCAATTTGATAGTCCATGAAAAGTGAACCTTTAAGTTCTGGAAGATTCCATGCCGGGTTGTCGGTTTCGGTGTTATAATTAAAATATTCCGCATTGACACCTAAAGTAAAATTTCTATTAACATCGACATTCAATTCGCCAAAGACACCAATGGTCTTCATGTCATCGTAGAACACTTCAAAAGAATTACCATAGAAATACCCCTTTTCATCGTCACGTAAAGTGTTCTGCGGGTTTAATTTAAATAGTGGAATACGGTTCTCTGCAGTATAAGAAGCTTTTACATTATAACTCAAATTCGGAAGTAGTTGCCCCTTTAGACCTACATAACCATCATATTGTTTATCGGTTGGTTGAATAGTAAGAGTCGGTGACACATAAGGATTCTCTTCAACAAAGCCATAATATGAATTTTGTTTACGGTCGCCTTCTACCCCACCATATACAATAGCAGTTTCATCAAGTAACCGATAAGACGCTGAAACTGATGGATAGATATAAAAATTGCTATCGCTGTTTTCCATATCTAACCCATACACCAGTTTAACCCCTAAATTAAGGGAATAGTCTTCGCCCGCCATCACAAGGTTTGGACTCAGGCCCACCTGTAGATTGCTATATTTTATACCTGGTACACTGCTCTGATTGTTCAGACTTGAATTTTCAAATTTTCCGTTTACAAAGTCGGCTTCAGCCTTGATTTCAAGCTTTTCTTCCGCAACGGGAAAACCAAGACCTGTTTCAAAAACAGCCCTATTTTCGCCAGATTTAGTAGCGTCCCAAAAACGTCTATAGTTTAATTTTGCATTTTCAAAATAAGAATCCTCCATATTGATATAACCGCCTGCACCGGCCTTAAAATAGTTTTGACGCTCTTCTATCGAGTTGACGATTTCTTCGGTAAAAACACCATCAGGTATGCCATACCAATTATAGAGTTGGTGCTGAGCACTAATATCTGCGCCCCAATCGAAATCGCGGTCTCTTTTAATATAGGCAGCATCCAGTTTTGAGTTTGAATAAATATTATCTAAAGCAACCCCATCTATATCACCCCGAGATGAACTATGATCTAAACCGATGGTATAACCCGACTCACGGTCAATGGTCTTGCTGGTGTAAAATTTGCCCATCACATTGGCAGGGTTACCGCCTCCGCCCGACGCATAAGAATTGTATAAAACCGGTGGAGGTGTTTTCTTTACAGCCGAAGCTTGCCCCTTAGCCGGGGTAAAAGTCGATGCCACCGGAACCGAAAATATATTATATTCAATTTTCTTTTTCTGAAGTACGATTGAATCGTTTAGATTAGGAGTAGACTTGATTTTAAAAGCATCTGAAATCGTTGGGGTATACGCTTTGGTAACCGTTACGGTTTCAGTACCGATATCATCCTTTTCCTCTTCTTCTTGGGCACTTATGGTTTGTGACAAACCCAAAAACAAGAGTATTATAATTTTTATATGTTTGAGCATTGTGTGTTCTTTATTTGACATTTTATTTTCATTAAGGCCCTGAGTCGAGATATCTCCTATTCTTTCTACCGTCATTATGCTCGACTTAATTTTCATTTGTTCTTACCGAAGAATTACTTTGCGCCTCTTTAGCCTTGATAATAGATAGTTCTCCTTTAGCCTCCGTAACCACTTCCGGGAACTGACTGAAATTGGAAACCACACTATCTAAAATATAGGTAGCCTGATAGGCATCACCTAAGGCATAAAAGTTTTTAGCCATGATAATCAGACCTTTTCCACCCCACTCTTTATAGCTCGAGTAGTCTTTAGCCAGTTTTTGTACTGATATATTCGAACCTTCAAAATCTTGCTTCTTGTGCTTAAAGTAAGCATTGTAATAAAGGGCTTCCGCCGCTGTCGAACCAGAAGCTATGGTCAAGACCGTAGCGTAGGCACTTTCTGCCTTTGTCTCATTGCCAGTGGCAACTGCCGATCTTGCAATCATGATATGCGCATCACTCTTTATTCGATTGTCTATGGTCGGGGTAGCCAAGACCTTATCGGCATAGGCAAGGGTCTGGTCATAATTTTTTTGCTCATAATACCCTTTCATAAGGTTCGACTGCGCAAATGTTCGATTCTGTTGAATATCTGCTTGGTTTTCCAGACGTTTTAGATACGGCAAAGCGGAAGTGTAATCATCTTGACCGATATAGATTTCACAAACCCTTGTCAAGGCCTGCTCTGCATATTCGCTACCGGCTTTATCGGCAACAAATTTGTAGTTTGGTAACGCCTTGCCCTTATCACCTTTGGCAAAATAGAGTTGTGCCAAATTAAAATTGGCCTTTACCGCATTCAACCCGTTAGGAAACTGCTCTATATATTTTTCGTATCCACGGATGGCCGCATCTTTTTTACCTTCTAGGTTCTGTTTGTCGGCCGATTCAAATGTAGCATTGTCAAGCTCGGCATCGGTAACCTCTATAAAGTCGACATTCTGTACCCAAGCGGCATATTCATCTACCCTACCTAAATCAACATAAATCAATTTGGCAGTTGACACCGCCTGAATAGCTTCTTGAGTGTTAGGGAAGTTATTCACAACCGCCTTAAACTTGCTCAATGCTTGTTCATTTCTGTTCGCATTATAATGTACAAGCCCTTGTCGCATCATGGCCTGTGGCACCAAAGAGCTGCCCTTATATTCATTGATCATTCGATCATAGGTTTTCAAGCCCTGTTGTTCTTGACCTGCCGAAACCAACGTATTCGCCAATTCAAAAAGGGCATCGTCTTTTAAGGTTGATCTTGGGTATGAAGAAACAAAAGATCTCAACTCTTCAATTTTAGTGTCTCTTCGGTCTACAAAACCATAACTGATCGCTTTTTGAAAAGCGGCATAATCTTTTTCAGGACCAGTTAAGGCCAAAGCCTTGTTGTAAGTTTCAATGGCTGGCCAATACTTGCTGGTCACAAAATAACTATCACCCAATCTCAAATAGCCATCATATAATTTCTGAGTATCTGTAGTACCAGAACCTGTAAAATCGGTGAAATACGAAACAGCATTACCATAGTCTTTCAACTTAAAATATGTATAGGCCAGATTGTAATTCAAGTCTTTAAATTCTTCGGTCGAACTAGCGGAAGGGTTTTGCTGAAACTGAATATAATCGACCAAAGCGGCGTCAAAATTATTCAACAGATATTCCGATTCAGCTTTCCAGTAATTGGCGCGTGCTTTAAAAAGGGAGTTTTCGGCATTATCCAACGATTTTCGAAAATTATCTGCCGCATCTGCATACTCATCGTTCATAAAAAGCTCTATTGCCCGGTAGTACGCCACTTTTTGATAGGTTTCTTTACTGGCATAATTTCTGTTCTTCTCCAACAGTTCCATTGCCCCTTCAAAATTTTTCGAAGTGATATATGAATCTACCAAGAGGTTTTGCATTTCTTCCGTGGCACCATCATTCGGGTACTTCGCCAGATAATCACTTATTACCTTAGGCACGGGTTCATAGGCATTACCTACCTCATAGCTCAAACGTGCATAATTAAGGTTGGCATCTTTTTGAATATCCTCAGAAAAATCCATTTGCGATGCATTTCTAAAAGCATTTAGGGCTTCTTGCTTCTTATCTAACTTCAGATAGCATTCCGCTAGATGGTAATAGGCATTTTGTGACACACTGTTGGTGCCGTCTATAATCTTGTTAAACTGCTGTACCGCATTGGCGTAATCGCCCTGTTTGTAATATGAATATCCTAAGAGATAGAAATCGGTATTGTTCCACTTTCCTCTTTTGCCTTGATAATCTTCTAAATAAGGTATCGCATTGGCATATTGGCCCATATTAAAATAGCTCTCACCAATTATTTTGCTCAGTTCCGATTTTTCTTTACGATCACCTTTGGCCATCTGCTTTTTTGCCAAGGCCAATGCCTCTTCGAACTTACCGAGCTTAAAATTCATATCCGCTTGGTAGTAATCCATTTTTTCTTCCAGAATTTCAGGATCTTGAATTTCATCAAAACGCTGGTTTGCCGTTTCATAATCATCTTGCTGATAGGCAATATAACCCTGATAATATTTGGCCTGAGAACCATAAACTGCAGAACTCTCTACTTTTTGCAAATAACGCTCGGCCTCTTTCTGCTTTCCAGAGGAAAAAAGCGAGTACCCGTAGTTGAAATTGAACTTGTCCATTTCTTGGCGAGATAATACACCTTGATCTACTTTATTGTACCACTTAAGGGCATAAGGATATTTACCGGTTTCAAAATAGTATTCTGCAACATCTACGTAAGCGGAGTTACGCTTCGTTGAAGTCGGGTATTTGGCGACAAAATCTTCCATTAAGCGATCGGCACCCAATTGATTCAAACGTACCGCCGCATTAGCCTCATAATAGGCACTGTTCGACTTGGTTTCTAAATCATCGGAGTTATCCTTTACTTTTGAAAAAATGGTCTGTGCCGCCTGATACTGCTCATTGTGATAAAGCGCAAGGGCATCTTGATATTCTTTTTTGTCGTGGGTATAGATTTTGGTCTCTTGGGATGTTCCAATAGCGACCGTTCCCAAGAAGATGGGAATTAAAACGGTGATTTTTTTCAGCATAGTGTTCTACTAACCTTATTATTAATTTTAATAACGTCGAATATTGTACCAAAGTATATTCAGACAATTAAATAATGCTTAACAAAAGAAAAAGATTTTTGTAAAACAGCCTATTCCGTTACCAATGAACTTATTACTTTTATATCAACAAAAGTCTACCTTCATAAATTCTGCGGCCAAATAAACAGAGTCGCGACATGTTGACAAACTTTTAGCATAAAACGCACTGCCCAAATTATGTCAGAAACCATTTTAGAATTAAAAGATGCCTCAATTTTTCAGAAAGAAAGTCTTGTACTCAACGATGTAAGCCTTGATGTTCAAAAAGGTGAATTTGTTTATTTAATCGGAAAGACCGGTAGCGGAAAAAGTAGTTTCATGAAAACACTTTATGGCGACCTTCCCCTTCGAAATGGCACGGGAAGCATTGTCGGTTTCGACCTTAAAAAATTACGGGAGAAAGACATACCCTATCTCAGGAGAAAAATAGGCATCGTCTTTCAAGATTTTAAATTGTTGCCCGATAGAAACATCAATAATAACCTCTATTTTGTACTAAAGGCGACCGGCTGGAAAGACAGACCTAAAATGAACCAGAAGATTGAAGATGTACTTTCAAAAGTTGGCATGAAGACGAAAGGGTTCAAGTTTCCACATGAACTTTCCGGTGGTGAGCAGCAGCGTGTCGCCATTGCCCGTGCTCTCTTGAACGACCCCGATCTTATTCTGGCAGATGAACCTACAGGAAATTTAGACCCCCAGACCAGTGTAGAAGTTATGAAGGTGCTACAAGAAATACACAAATCGGGCCGCTCGATTCTTATGGCAACGCATGACTATGCACTTATTCTCAAGTACCCCTCGAAAACCCTTAAATGTGACGGAAACAAAATTTTTGAGGTGGTTCAGCGCGCCATATAAAATTCAGCCTGCCAAACTATGATATTTAAAAAGAGAACCTATACGGCAGATAAAAAAGTAAATCCGTTTATAGGCGCTTTACTTTTTCTAATATCCATTGTGCTCATTTTAGTTACTGGGCCACTTGGTTTCGTTTACGGTATTCTTCACACTTTTGTTACTAAAGGAATTCGTGGTATTGGAGAATTTTTCCTTAAAATTGCCATTTCCGTAGACCAGTTGGGCAATGTACTCATGCAACATTTACTTAATGTTCTTTGGATGAAGCGCGGAGGGTATAAATTCGGAAATCGAGACGAGACCATCTCAAGTGCCTTGGGCAGAAATAAAAAATTAGGGACTTTAACTTGGCAAGGAAGGTTGATTGATAAAATATTGGATATTATCGATCCGAACCATTCACTAAATTCTATAGATTATTATATTGAACCTTCCCAAAATATAATTGACAAACTAGCGTGGATCCATATTGTAGATGGAAAAATTCTTGTAGCCCGAAACCGTGGTAGAGATAAGTTTTACATCCCTGGAGGAAAAAGGGAAATAGGCGAATCTGATGCGCAGACACTCTTTCGCGAAATACAGGAAGAATTGAGCGTTGAAATCGAACTTGCAACCATGCAATTTATAGGTATATTCGAAGCTCAAGCCGATAGCCACAAACCGGGAGTTTTGGTTCGAATGACATGTTATTCGGCACTGTATAGAGGTAATCTCGTTCCAGCTTCAGAGATTGAAGAAATGGCTTGGCTAAATTATGACGATAGCGAGAAAGTTTCAGAAGTTGATACCTTAATTTTTGATGTACTCAAAGAAAACGGGAAACTAATTTAATATGTATAAATATCTTTTCACTTTACTGTTTCTCTTCAGTTTTGTAATTGAGCCAGAGCAATCAATAGAAACTAAAGAGCGGCCCAATTTTCTATTTATAGCAGTCGATGATTTGCGCAATGAATTGGGGGTATTTGAAAATTCCCAAGCCATTACCCCACACATGAACGCGCTAGCAAATTCTGGCTCCCTTTTTACACATCATTATGTGCAAGTGCCTACATGCGGGGCTTCACGTCACGCTTTAATAACTGGAATGAGACCGTACAAACCGATTCATCTTAGCAATCGTGCCATTGAAATGGAAATTTCCGGTCAACCGGAGAAAAAATCACCGGAAAGCTTTTTTCATCGGTTTAAGCAAGAAGGTTATCATACCGTCGGAATCGGAAAAATTTCGCATTCGGCAGATGGCCTGGTCTATGGTTACGAAGAAGAACCTTCGAACCAAAGGGAACTGCCCTATAGCTGGAGTGAATTACTTTTTGACCCTGGAAAATGGAAAACAGGATGGAACGCTTTTTTCGCTTATGCCAACGGTGAAAATCGTCAAAGCCTGAATAAGCAGGTTAAACCGTACGAGGCAGGAGAAACCAATGATGAGGGCTACCCTGATGGGCTTACCGCCAATCTTGCCGTTGCAAAACTGAAAGAACTCAAAACTTCAAAAAAACCCTTTTTTATGGGGGTCGGTTTTTTTAAACCACACCTTCCCTTTAATGCACCAAAGAAATATTGGGATCTGTATAAACGAGACAGTATAAAAGTCTCGCAGAATGGTAACATTCCCGAAAACATCAACCTGGCGAGCCTACAAAACAATGGTGAATTCAATCAATATGCCCTCGGGGAAGAAAAGGCACGTTTGAACCAACCCGTTTCAAAAGAATATGCACAAAAGTTGCGTCATGCCTACCTGGCATCCGTTAGTTACGCTGATGCACAAATAGGAAAATTGATCGAAGAACTTAAGACCTTGGGCTTAGATAAGAATACCGTAGTGGTCATCTGGGGCGATCATGGTTGGCATTTGGGCGATCAGCGGGTTTGGGGCAAACACACCCTTTTTGAAAATGCACTCAAAAGCACCCTGATTATAAAGGCCCCCGAACTTGAAAATCAACCAAACCGGATCGATAACATCGTAGAAACGGTTGACCTCTATCCTACTCTTTTAGAGCTAGGTGGTTTATCACGTCAAGAAAATCTTGATGGTGCCAGCTTAGTACCTTTATTGAAGTCGAAATCTTTAAAAGGAAATGATGTCGCCTATAGTTATTACAAAAAGGGAATCTCCTTAAGAACCCCAGAATACCGGTTGACAAAATATTATAGAGATGAAGAGCCGACCGTCGAATTATACGATCATAAAATTGAGAATTTTGAAAATAAAAACTTAGCGAAAGAACGACCCGATATTATTGCACAACTTACACCACTTTTAGAGAAAGGTGATACCGGTCTGTATGATAAAGAGGAATAACAACTATTGCTTGACATAGCTTTCTCTACTATTAAAAGTTTTTGTTATTTTGTCAACCTAAACACAAAATTAAATAATGGAAGTACTGGGTATTGATGTTGGAGGTTCTGGAATTAAAGGTGGTATAGTAAATATCGAATCAGGTAAGATGATATCTGAACGCCATCGCATACCGACCCCAAAATCACGTACTCCCGAGGCAATGGCAGATGTAATCGCTCAAATTGTTTCGCACTTCGATTACAAAGGAAAAGTAGGTTGCGGTTTCCCGACAGTCATAAAAAAAGGGGTCTGCAAATCACCCGGAAATCTAGACCCCAGCTGGTTAGGTGTAAACGTAGAAAAACTGCTGGAAGATAAAACTGGCCTAGACTTTACCGTAGTCAACGACGCCGATATTGCGGGGTACGCCTCAATGAACTATGGTATCGGCAAAGGTGCCGAAGGTCTGGTCATTATGATCACTATAGGCACAGGATTAGGTAGCGGAGCCTTTTTAGATGGTAAATTGATACCTAATTTTGAACTCGGACAAATTCCCTATAAAAAATATAAGAAAATTGAGCTTTGGGCGGCGGGTTCTGCCAAAGAACGTGAAAATTTATCCTATAAAAAATGGGGCAAACGTTTCAACAAGTTTTTGAAGTATGTTGAGCTTATCGTATCACCAGATCTAATTCTTTTGGGTGGTGGGGCCTCCAAAGACTTTGATGAATTCAAAGACTATATAAAAATAGAAACCCCCGTAGTCCCTGCTCAACTGCAGAACCACGCGGGCATCATCGGGGCAGCAGCTGCGGCAATGCACAAACTGCCTATCGAGGAATCTAACTAAATTTAAAGTTCCTCGGCATTTTCGGGCATAGCATAGTAATCTTCGGGCAAATCTTTTATAAAATGCATCTCACTCACTTCAATATCAGTGATATGCTCCCCGGGCCGACCATCGACCGTCCAGTGTGTTTTCAATGATTTAGGCAATAGCACTCCATCAACGTCTATCAATTCACCGACTTCCATAAACTTTTCAGGGTTGTGCCCCCCATCTTTGAAATATTCAGGATAAGAAACAATATATCTGGTGGCCGTAAGTAATTGGTTTTCGGCATCAAACTGTAAGATATAATAATCATCAGGTGCATCGCCGGTGCCAGCATCAAAAGTTGCTTTCACCACATTGTTCGTCTTACCTTGATATTCGGTCTGAGGCAAAAGCTCCAAATTAACACCTTCCCCATCCAATACGAAAGGGTGCCCCATTAAGTAAATGGGGGTCAATGCCCAAAACTTGGTATCGTACACAAAGGCAGTACTGTCTGCGGCTTGAAGCCATGCCTTTTCACCAGTGTACCCAAAACGGGCCGTACTATCACTAACACTGGTATGCTTTGCCCTATTGCTCCAAACATCTACCGTCTGGTAACTGTCACGTGGGGTTTTACCATCTAATGGTATATAATTGAACCGAAAAGCGAGCGAACCGTTACCGAACCAGTTGTCGAGCCCACCGTGAGCTTCCATAGAAGCCCAAATTACTTTTCCGGCATCAGATCCTGACAATCTTTTTTTAGCTTTGGCCACTCTTTTATCGACCCAGCTCTGGGGGATTTTCGAATCAGTTCGTGTGCTGACTTCCTTAGTCTCACTCTTTGACTCCTCTGTTTTATTCTTTTTAGTATTACAACCCGTAATAAAAACGATACTTAACAAGGGGAGCATAATGCTCAGTTTTTTCAACAACATATTTAATTTTAGTTATTTACCCGAAATGTGCTGTAATAAGATTACATGGCTTTATGACTAAGACTTGCATCTCGACGCTCATCATAACTTGATGCAATCTTCTCATCAAACTTTTCAGGACTTTCAAAATTCAACTTACTATCGTTGAGTCGTTGTTGCCCCCCAAAAATTACATGTAATTTTTTATTGATTAAACCCTGAATCGACCTTTCGGCGACAAATTCCGGGGTGTCCATTTCTTTTGCTTGGGAAGTTTTCATCATATCAGTATCCGTAGCAGTAGGATACACGCAGGTAACGGAAATATTGAAGGGTTTCAACTCGCGACGAATGGAATCTGAAAACTGTCGAATTCCCGCTTTGGTGCTACCGTAAACGCCGTAGAACGGCATACCAATGAGGCCTAAGCCAGAAGATACGTTCATAATAGCTGCCTCCTCAGAAATTTTCAAAAGGGGAATACAGTACTTGGTCAAAACCAAAACCGCGGTAAAGTTCACTGCTATCTGGTCATAAAGATCTTCATCGGATATTTCATCTAAAGGCCCTGCGGAAACCACACCGGCATTATTGATAAGAATATCTAGTTGACCCCACTCATCTTGAATTTTAGAGGCCATGTCTCGAAGCACACTTAAATCACCTACATCACCGCGCACCAAAAGAAAGTTAACCGTCTCAAATGTTCGTCGTAGTTCTTTAAGGTTTTCTTTATCTCTACCAATAACAGCTATATCTCGAACTCCATGCTTTACAAGTTCGTCGATCATACACTTACCGATACCTCGTGATCCGCCAGTAATCAGTACCTTTTTATCTTTCAATTGCATATTTATAGAATTAGGGTTCTCTCAAGTAAATCACTATTAATATATACATATTCTAGTGCAAGTCGAACTTTTAAAAAACAGCAAAAAAAAGAATTACGAAGACGCTAATTATCGGGTGTCGATTTTAGGAATTTAATAAGGAATTAACGCTTTAGAAAAAGAAAAAGCCCTGAAAAATTTCAGGGCTTTATAAACTTATGCGATCTTATTGCGCTTTCGGTCTACCTCGGTCAGATATATTTTTCTTAATCGAAGGTGATTAGGTGTTACCTCAACGTATTCATCTTTCTGAATATACTCCAAAGCTTCTTCTAATGAAAACTTGATTGCCGGTACAATCTTAGCTTTATCATCAGCCCCGGAAGAACGTACGTTCGACAGTTTTTTCGTTTTTGTGATATTAATAGTCATATCGTCACCACGCGAATTTTCACCAATAACCTGGCCTTCATAGATGTCTTCACCTGGATCTACAAAAAACTTGCCACGATCTTGAAGTTTATCGATAGAATATGGTATTGCTTTTCCTTTTTCCATAGATACCAACGAACCATTCTGTCTTTGAGGGATATCCCCTTTCATTGGCTGATATTCCAAGAATCGGTGGGCCATAATAGCCTCACCGGCAGTCGCAGTTAAAAGTTGATTACGCAAACCGATGATACCACGAGAAGGAATAATGAACTCACATATCATTCGGTCTCCCTTAGCCTCCATACTGGTCATTTCTCCCTTGCGTATTGACACCATCTCTACAGCTTTACCAGAAACTTCTTCCGGCAAATCGATAGTCAATGCTTCAACAGGCTCACATTTTACACCATCAATTTCTTTGATAATTACCTGTGGCTGACCGATTTGAATTTCATAACCTTCACGACGCATAGTCTCGATCAATACCGAAAGGTGCAATACACCTCGCCCAAACACCAAGAATTTATCGGCACTATCGGTTTCGTTTACTCGAAGCGCCAAGTTTTTTTCAAGTTCACGCTCTAAACGCTCTTTAATATGTCTAGAGGTTACGAATTTACCATCGTTACCGAAGAACGGACTATCGTTAATCGTAAACAACATACTCATTGTTGGCTCATCGATAGCAATGGTCTTCAACCCTTCAGGGTTCTCCAAATCTGCAACCGTATCTCCGATTTCAAACCCTTCGACACCTACCAATGCACAGATGTCACCTGTAGCGACTTCTTGCACCTTTTTACGGCCTAAACCTTCAAATACAAAAAGTTCTTTGATTCTAGATTTTACAATGCTACCATCTCTTTTCACTAAAGAAACCTGCTGACCTTCTTTAAGATGGCCTCTTTGAAGCCTACCAATAGCAATTCTACCCGTAAAAGAAGAGAAATCTAAAGAGGTAATCAACATTTGCGTGTTACCTTCTTCAGGCTTAAAAGTGGGTATATGTTCGATGACCATATCTAACAATGGTTCGATATTTTCAGTCTCTTTTTTCCAATCATCGCTCATCCAGTTGTTTTTGGCAGAACCATAAACAACGGGGAAATCAAGCTGCCATTCTTCGGCGCCCAATTCGAACATAAGGTCAAAAACCTTTTCATGAACCTCTTCAGGAGTACAATTCTCTTTATCGACCTTGTTGACCACTACACAAGGTTTCAAGCCCAAATCAATAGCTTTTTGCAATACAAAACGGGTCTGTGGCATCGGCCCTTCGAAGGCATCGACCAACAGAAGTACACCATCTGCCATATTCAATACACGTTCTACCTCACCACCAAAGTCGGCGTGACCAGGAGTGTCGATAATATTGATCTTGGTATCTTTATAAACTACCGAAACGTTTTTCGAGGTAATCGTAATACCTCGCTCACGCTCTAAATCATTGTTATCAAGAATCAAGTCACCAGTATTCTCGTTCTCACGAAAAAGTTGGCAGTGGTACATGATTTTATCGACCAGGGTTGTCTTGCCGTGGTCAACGTGTGCGATAATCGCGATGTTCTTTGTTGTAGACATAATTTTGTTTTATAAAAGGCCGCTCCTTTTGAGCGCGCAAAGATACTGCTATTTTTTCAGTAGTTACCTAATAGCATGTTATTTTTATGTTGTTGATTTAGAGAGGGTTATTTTATCTGATTTTTTTAACCACCCAACCTAATTTGAGGTCAAGCATGAGTGAAGTGTTCAAATCTGATTCCGTTATAAAAACTCCAGGCCCAAAGGATACATTCCAATAAAAACCTTTGCTTCTTGTCCGCTGAATACCATAGGTCATAGCTACAATATGATTGTATGAATAGTTTAGATAGTAATCTCCTATTAACGGCCTACCAGAGTAAATTTGATTATTTAAGGCAATATAGTTTCCGCTATTGCCTTCAATTTTCTTCATTTTTGAAAGCCGCCTATTAAAGTTAGTAAAATACCGGTATTCAGCTTGAAAACCATAGAACAGGCCAAATTCAGGGTCTTCATTAAAATTAGTGCCACCTCCAGGAATAAGTAGGGCATCAAAATTAAACGTGCTAGTATTACCTACTCCCAATTCATAGGAAATACCAGGAATAAATGCATTTACCTTTAGGAGCCCTTTTTCTACATTTTTACTTGATTGCGCACTAGTACTACAAATAGCACCCATAAAGAGAGCCCGCAACAAAATTCTTTTCATATAATATAAGTTAAATCGAAAAACAACTACCAACAATTGAGCCAATTGTATTCACCAACTTATTTAAATTTTATAGCAAACAGATATATTATCTTTGTACAAATTATCAGCTATGCATCTTGACAAAATTCCCCAAATAAAACATACCGACAGCAACAATTTTTTCTTACTATCAGGCCCTTGCGCCATTGAAGGTGAAGAAATGGCTCTTCGCATTGCAGAGAAAATTGTCAAGGTTACCGATAAGCTTAAAATACCTTATGTTTTTAAAGGAAGTTTTAAAAAAGCGAACCGAAGTCGTGTCGATTCGTTTACTGGTATAGGCGACGAAAAAGCTTTGAAAATTCTCAGAAAAGTTTCGGAAACTTTTCACGTGCCAACGATTACCGATATTCATCAAGAATCTGATGCCGCCATGGCAGCTGAATATGTAGATGTGTTGCAAATTCCCGCTTTTTTGGTACGCCAAACAGATTTGGTCGTTGCCGCCGCCAAAACAGGTAAGGTGGTCAACTTAAAGAAGGGCCAATTTATGTCGCCTGAAAGCATGAAACATGCCGTGACCAAAGTCATCGATTCTGATAATGAACAAGTATGGATTACCGATCGTGGTACCATGTTCGGCTACCAAGATATGGTTGTAGATTTCAGGGGAATACCTACCATGAAGCAATATGCCCCCGTGGTATTAGATGTTACCCATAGTTTACAACAACCCAATCAAGCCTCAGGTGTTACCGGAGGTCGCCCCAAACTTATTAATACAATGGCTCGGGCTGGAATTGCTGCGGGAGTGGACGGTATTTTTATGGAAACCCATTTTGATCCGGCAAATGCAAAAAGTGATGGGGCGAATATGCTTGATTTGAGTCTGCTCGAAAAACTGTTGGGTAATCTTACCGCGCTTAGGCAAACTGTTAATTCACTCTCTCCAATTTAAGCTCCTTTTCCGTCAATCCGGCATCATTCGAAATTTATTTATAATAATTCTAAATAAGTTTCGAGTTTAGTCATTTCCTTTTACATTTGTATTGTTTTTATTTAGACTAAAACCAAATAGACACAATGCAATTTATGAGAAACATACTTTTTACCACATTAGCCCTACTGACATTTATCTATGGAAATGCCCAATCGGGCACGCTACAGGGGAAGGTAGTTGATGCCAATGACGCCCCCCTACCCTACGTAAATGTTATGATTCAAAACAGTTCGAAAGGTACCACTACAGATGAAAATGGCGTCTACTCTTTTTCTTCGGTACCAAGAAAGAAGGTTACCTTATTATTTTCTTCGATTGGAATGTCATCCGAAAAATTAGTAGTTACCCTATCCACCAATGAAACCACTACGGTACCCACTGTAATTCTTAGCGAAAGGTCGGAACAATTGAATGAGGTTGTTGTTGAGGGCCACCAAAATAAATATGTGCAACGTGAACCCTCACAATCGCTCCGGTTAAAAACCGAACTGGCCAAGCTACCACAAAATATTCAGGTTATAGGTTCTAACTTATTAAAAGACCAACAGGTAACTACCATAATGGACGGGTTGACCCGAAATGTAAGTGGGGTCACCATGTTAGAACATTGGGGCCATTTCGCACGACTTAATATGAGAGGCTTTAGGCTTCCCGCTTTTAGAAATGGTATAAATGTTCAAGACTCTTGGGGGCCATTGGCCGAAGATATGAACACTGTGGAACGTATTGAATTCGTTAAAGGACCTGCCGGATTTATGATGGCCGCAGGGGAACCCGGTGGTTTCTACAATGTAGTTACTAAAAAACCTACTGAAGAATTTATAGCAAATGCCTCTTTTTCAACAGGTAGCTTCGATTTCTATAGAGGCACAGTCGATGTCGGTGGAAAACTCACCGAAAACGGAAAGCTTTTGGGTAGATTAAATTTGATGTATCAGACCACTGATAGTCATCGAGGAAACGAAAACGTGACTCGATATGGTATTGCCCCTTCCGTAACCTATAAATATTCTGAAAAGACTTCGATAACCACCGAAATGAATTTGAAACAGGCAGAATCTTATATTGGCTCGGCATATATTTTTGCACCTGCCGATGCAGGCTATGCAAGTTTAGACAGAGATTTTAAATTCACCAACAATGATTATCCGGTAACCGATATTCAAGAGGTGTCTTTCTTCACGAACCTCGATCATAAATTTTCGGAAAATTGGAGCCTTCACGGTCAGCTTGCCTATTTGAGATACGACCAAGTCGGTAATTCAACTTGGCTAATTTCGATGGCCGAAAATGGTGACGCAATTAGATACACATCAAAATGGGATGCCCTTTCAAGAGGCAAATATGCCCAACTTTACATCAATGGCGAATTCAATACCGGAGCGGTGAAACACAAGGTCATGGGTGGTTTTGACTACAGCGACAAAAGCTACTGGGCCGATTTTTCAGAACTTTCGATTGTAGATACCACAACCCCTTTCAATATTTTTAATCCTGTTTATGGGGAGAGTCCTGCCACTAATTTTGATCGTCGTTTTCCCGTTCAGGAAAGAAATGGAGGAACGCCTTATGGTGCTAGTATTTTACGATCTTTCTACGCTCAAGATGAAATCGGTTTTTTAAACGAAAAAATTAGGCTTACCCTAGCCGGTAGATATTCAAACCTCTACACCCTGGGGCAGACAGAATCTGATGACGTACTTACGCCCAGAATAGGTATTAGCGCTGACATTGCACCATCGATCAGTATATATGCACTGTACGATGAGTCTTTTCTTCCGCAAAGCGGATTTAACTCTTCAGGGGAAATATTGAACAACCCGGTAAACGGTAAAGACATAGAAGGTGGTCTAAAAGGAAACTTTTTCGATGGTCGTTTGCGTACATCACTAGGTGTCTACAAAATAAACAAGAATAAGATTTTAGTGGGTGACCCCGCTTTTCCTAACGATAATTTTAGCATCTACTCTGGCGAAATTGAATCTAAGGGTATAGAGTTCGACCTACAGGGAGAACTTACCGATGGGCTCAATTTAATTCTTAACTACGCCAATACCAATGTCGAAGATAAATCGGGGTCACTGGTCGCAGGGCACTCTAAGCATGTGACCAATGGTTGGCTCAATTATCACTTTAGTCCGTACAGTAAATTGAAGGGTTTTGGAGCTTCTTTAGGTTATCAGTACCAAGCGGACCGGTCTACTTGGGCATGGGCGGCCGATGACCAATCTGATTTACCCAATTATTTTAGAATGGATGGGGCGCTTTCTTGGCAGAACGAAAAGTTCAGGGTTCAGTTAAACGTCAATAACATTTTAGATGAATATTTATATGCCGGCGCCAATTATGGAAGTTACCTCTACTGGCAGTCAGAGCCCGGTATTAACGGAAGAATAACCGTAGCATATTCATTTTGACCTTTTTTAAATCTAAGAATAGACGCTTGAAGTAGAAAAGGTTCATGAGGCTATTCTTATCAATAAAATCGTTATGTGGAGTCTCTTGACCATCTTAATTTTCGTTGGTTTCTTTCTTAATTATGTCGCATCCATGAAGATGAAGTTAGATTCCTTTATAGGTTTATATAAAAGGGTTGGTCAGCGACGAGGTTCATTCAAGATGGTAGGCCTTACATTTTTGATTCTAGCACTTGCCATATGTATCAATCAATTGGGTTATGGTTCAGGGGTTTTTATTTATTTCATATTACTTATGACTTTAGGCAGTCTCATTGTTCTTCTGGCTCCACTAAAACTAATTAGGCCCATACCGATATTTATTTTTATAGCCCTAGTAATTATCACCGAAATTCTCTTTCTATAATGCCAGCGAACACTAAATATCTAAACCCTAAAATTGGTAATCGAATAGCTACCATTAGTGCCGCCATATTAGGTGGTTTTATAGTCTCAATATCAGTACATCTAGCTTTGGCTGTTTGGTTAGATAGAGTTGCGGTTATAATTACCAGCACCTTTACGGCCTTTATTTTATGGGTATTGTTAATGATGGTAGCCTTTATGGGTAAAAGCGGATTAAAAACCTGGGGGATCTATCTTTTGGTCAGCATTATTTTTATAGCGCTTACCTATTGGGGGGGTACAGGTAAATTCTTAAATCGATGAAGAGAAGGGTTTATAACATATTGTTCCATACGCATACCGTGAGCGGAATTGTAATTAGTGTAGCGCTTTACGTTATCTTTTTCGCTGGTTCATTTTCTTTTTTTCGTGACGAAATCACCAATTGGGAACGCGGTCACCATATAGAAATCAATGATGCCCTACCCCAAGATATCGATAGTTATATATCACATATCGCCAGTGAAAATGAGTTACAGGGCAGAGAAATAGAAATCTCGCGTTACTATAACGAGCGTAATATAAATGTAAATTTAAGTGCTTCGGCAGATACCCTTAGTACCGAAGAAACTCAACAGCGAACCAATTTCTACTTAGAT
This sequence comes from Pseudozobellia sp. WGM2, assembly GCF_017810075.1. Taxonomy (GTDB): domain Bacteria; phylum Bacteroidota; class Bacteroidia; order Flavobacteriales; family Flavobacteriaceae; genus JADNYK01. The sequence continues at coordinate 203,174 of NZ_JADNYK010000005.1, read as the reverse complement.
ACCCATAATCTATCAAAATCTACGCATGCCTCGAATTATGGACTGGGAGAGTTCTTGTATAGGTTACACTTTCTGGATCAGATACCCTACCCCTACGGCAGATATCTTTCAGGCTTTGTAGCTCTCTTCTTTTTATTTGCGCTGTTCACCGGTCTTTGGATCCATTGGGATAAAATAGTTAGTAATTTTTACGTATTCAGACCATGGGCAAAAATCAAAACTATTTGGACGGATGCCCATACCGCACTAGGACTCATCGGCTTTCCGTTTCAATTCGTTTATGCAGTTACCGGTGCATTCTTTTTATTAAAGGGTATTCTCATCTTGCCTACGGTAATGGGTGTTTATAATGGTGATCAAAACAGACTTTTTGAGGAATTGGAATATACCCACCCGGTGTTTGAGTATAAATATGAGTCGCTGCAAGTTAGCCCTAACGTAAACGGTTTAATAAAGCAGACTTTATATGAGTGGGAAGACTTTCAGTTAGGCGAAGTTCATATTTTTAATTACGGAGATACCAATATGCATGTAGCCCTAAGTGGTCATTTGAACTACAAAGATAAATTTAACGGCTACGGCTATCGAATCTATCGATTAAGAGATCAAAAGATCATTGACGAACGTATTCCCGAAAAGAACAATAGATATTTAGATGGTGTAAAAAATGTTCTCTTTCGACTGCACTTGGGTGATTATGGGGGTTTAGGTCTACGTATCGTATCGTTTTGGTTAGGGTTGGTTTCTTGTATCGTAATTCTATCAGGTATCATGATATGGCTAGTGGCCAGAAACAAGAAAAATATTACCGAGAAAAAAAGACGTTTTAATTATCAAGTGGCGAATATATACATGGCCATTTGCCTAAGCATGTTTCCTGTTACCGCACTATCTTTTTTAATGGTCAAATTTTTCGAACCTGAGAAAACACTCATATATAAGGTCTATTTTTTCAGTTGGTTGGCCACGAGTATCTTCTTCATGTTGAAAAAGAACATCAATTACACGAATAGATGGAGCTTGATTTCTGGCGGAATCTTAAGCCTATGTGTACCCATAGCCAATGGTTTCAAAACCGGCTTTTGGCCATGGATAAGTTATTCAAAAGGTTATACTGAAATACTTTTTATTGACCTATTATTTCTATTTCTGGGGCTGTTAGCGCTATGGGTAACATTTTTTAAGCTAAAATCTCAACCAGTCTCCCCAAATTTTAAATAGAGAATTCTTGGTAAGTTATCAAAATTGGTATCATAGCTTTTTGTACTTATAAGAACACCCCTCTATACAAATAGGTCCACTTGACGGGGTTAAAATAAAATAATCGTTTTCAAATTCGATAGTATAGGTTATAAAACCATCAGCATTTTTAAATTTCCGGTCAATCTCATCACAGTCATATTTCAAGCTAAGTTCATTCGACTGTATTATAAATCTACCCTCTGAACATGTATCAAACCTATCTGAACTAAAAGTACCATCTTCAAAAAACTCAAACTCCTCACCATTTTCAACATCGACCCAATATTGAGGCCCACCGGCACTTATATATGCTTCGGTGAGTTTCCACTTACCGATCCACCGACTATTACCTTCCAATGGAGTGCCAAGATTTTTATCGCATGCTATGGTAAAACTTAAAAGCACAACTAAAATCACTAAACGAAAATAAAGTCTCATAAGTCATTCCTTTTCTTTAGAGATGCATTACAAAACATTGGGTTGCGCCAGAAAATGGTTATACACTCTATTATTGACCCTATCTATTTAAAAATTGACCTGAACCGTTTTTACTAATGTAAAAGTCCGTAAAATTCTTAGGTTGTGATTATTACAAATCAAATCTTCAAATATTTATGAGAACTCAAATTGAACATTTCGCAAACAACATACTGGAATATATTCCCGGTATTCTAGGTGCCCTTTTAGTATTATTGATCGGTTGGTTAATTGCCAAGGGCATCAAGTCTCTTGTCGTAAGGTTGCTTAGAAAAACCTCTTGGGACGAACGACTCTTTAAAAACAGTGATGTTGGTGACAGCAATGTCTTTATTGCAAACATTTTCTACTACGTTATAATGATTGTCGTCTTATTGATCGTATTAGAAATTCTTGGTGTAGATCAAGTGCTCACACCATTAGAAAACATGTTGAGCGAATTTCTGTCGTTTATACCCAACTTGATAGGTGCAGGCCTGATAGGTTTTGTCGGCTATCTATTAGCCAAATTTGTGGCCAACCTTATCAATATTGGAGGTGGGTTTTTAGATAAACTGGTCGACCGTACTCAATTTAAGGATACCGACAAAATTGTCAACATTCTTAAGAAAGTTGTATTTATTATCATCTTTATTCCCTTTCTGATCCAAGCTTTCAATGCATTGGAGCTCGATGCCATATCTGGTCCCGCTAATAATATTTTAAGTGGATTTATAGAAATGATTGGTGAAATTATAATCGCATCACTCATCTTGGTTATTTTCATTTGGGGAGGCAAATACTTGGCACAGTTTCTTGAAGACCTATTCAAAAGTTTAGGGCTAGACCGCACCGCTGAAAAGATTCAGATACAGAATATGATCGGCGCAGGCCAATCACTTTCTAAAATCGTAGCCAATCTTATTTACTTCTTCTTAGTGTTTTTTGGTATTACCACTGCGGTAGAAATTTTAGGGCTTACGCAGCTGACGGAAACCCTGAACCAAGTACTTGAGGTAACCGGTCAAATATTATTCGGTCTTGTAATCTTGGCGATAGGTAATTACATTTCCGTTATGATTTACAATACTATGACCAAGTCGGAGAGCAATACCTTTATAGCAGGTATTGTTCGTTATGCTTCTTTAGCGCTATTTATTGCCATTGCACTAAGAACTATGGGCATTGCCAATGAAATTGTAGAACTGGCCTTTGGTCTAACATTGGGCGCCATCGCAGTAGTAGTGGCTTTGAGTTACGGACTTGGTGGAAGAGAGGCTGCAGGAGAGCATTTCAAGGAAATCATTCAAAAATTAAAATCAAACTCAAAAGATAACTCGAATACTCCGAATAAAGAGCGTGGCGAATCTGGCCGTTTAGATTTATAAAAGTCACAAATCAACTTTACGATTAAGCCCCTTTTCAGGGGCTTTTTAAGTTTTATAGTTTTCGGGAAATTAAAAAATGATATCTTGTTTCCTCAAACTAACCGAACTTAAAATATAAACCATGAACCTCAAATTTTTAGGGCTGCCCCTTCTCTTTTCTCTCCTTTGGTCGTGCTCCGAAAAACCAACACAAATAGAAGATAAAAAGCGTCCGAACATTGTTTTTATCATGTCAGACGACCATGCCTACCAAGCCATAAGCGCTTACGATGATAAGCTGATTCAGACCCCGAATATCGATAGACTGGCCCATGAGGGAATGTTGTTTACGAATGCCACCGTGACCAACTCTATATGCGCCCCATCTCGGGCTGTAATTCTTACGGGAAAGCACTCGCACCTCAACGGAAAGATTGACAATAGAATGCCTTTCGATACGACCAATGTCACTTTTCCGCAGCTTTTACAGAAGGCTGGCTATCAGACCGCCATGTTCGGAAAATTACATTTCGGAAATAACCCAAAAGGCTTTGACGAGTTTAAAATTTTACCGGGTCAAGGAGATTATTACAACCCTAAATTTATCACACAAAATGGTGATACGACCATTACCGGCTACGTTACTGATATCATCACCGATTTAACATTGGATTGGATGGAAAAAAGACGGGACACCGCCAAGCCCTTTTTATTGATGTACCTACATAAGGCCCCGCACCGTTCTTGGATGCCAGCAGAACGCCACTATCCTGAGTTTACGACAAAATCTTTTCCCCTTCCGGAAACACTTTTCGATAATTACGAAACACGGGGCACAGCTTCACCTACTGCTGAAATGGGTATCCTGAAACACATGCAGGTTTCATACGACTTGAAAGTGCCGGATAGCATAGCCAAAACCTTGGACATTAAAAACTGGAACCAGATAGGCAACCGTATCGGTAGACTTAATCCGGACCAAAAAACAAAATGGGATGCCGTTTACAATCCTATTGCCGAAGATTTCGCTGAGCGTTTTCCAAATATGAGCGATAGTACGCTCACAGTTTGGAAATATCAGCGCTATATGCAAGACTACCTAGGCACCATTGCCGCTGTAGATGAAAATGTGGGTCGCCTACTGAATTACTTAGATAAAAAGAACCTATCTGAAAACACCTTGGTCGTTTACACCTCTGATCAAGGGTTTTATTTAGGGGAACACGGTTGGTTCGACAAGCGTTTTATGTACAATGAGTCGTTCAAAACTCCCTTACTGATTAAATGGCCTAATGTTATCACCCCCAACACTACTGAAAGTGAAATGGTGCAAAACCTCGACTTTGCACAAACTCTTTTGGAAGCCGCAGGTGTAACTTCTCCATTAGATATGCAGGGTGAAAGTTTACTACCTCTTTTAAAGGGTGAGAAAGAAACTTGGGAACGGGATGCCGTTTACTACCATTATTACGAATACCCGGGAGAACACGCTGTAAAAAGACATTATGGTATTGCAACCCAAGAATTTAAGTTGATTCATTTTTATTATGATGTCGATGAATGGGAATTGTACGACCGCCTGAACGACCCGAACGAAACCAAAAATGTGTATGGACAGCCGGAATATGCGGAAACGGTCAAAGAAATGAAGAGCAAACTACAGGAGGTTAGAACCAAATACAAAGATTCAGATGAGCTGAGCAATGGTTATATCGAGCTCTACAAGACAAATGGGTGGATCGAATAAACTGATGTTATAATGAATCAAATATAAAAATCAGAAGCTGACACTACCTGAGAATTATTTGCGTGTATAAAAACCATTCGCTCTGAGTTCATAAGCCTCGGCGATTACCTCTTGTAGCACGTTATCTTCTATTTCTTTTAACGATGAATACCGTAGAGATTTCACCACTTTACGTTTTTCAGTGGTCATTTTATCTAAATGCTTGGTAAGGTGGGCAGAGTTCCAGAAAGCGATATCGACAAACTTGCCTTTATGCGATGCATTTAGGTAGCAGATAGGGCTTTTGCCTACATAAAAACATGGAATTCTCCATTTATACTTCATTTCGACATCTGGTATCACACGCTGAACGGTCATCTGCAAATGCAATAAAATACTTTTGTAGGGCTCGGGTTGATTTAGAATATATTCTTCCGCAGGGTTCAAAATAAATTGATTTGTTTCAAATATAAACATCCCAAGAGTTCAATTTTAGTATAATTCCAATAAACTTTTTCGAGGTAATAAAAAGGGCCCTAACTATAAAATCAGGACCCATCTAAAGTCGGTCAGTTGTGGTATGTAGCTAATTCAAACCATTATTTGACGAGACATTTTTATGAAAGCATGGCAAGAGTCTTAGCTAATCTTTGATTATTATTCCTCTAACAGGGTTCTGTTGAAATAAAGTACTTCACTAGTAATTTTTCCTTCCTCATCAAAACCATCATTGATGTGCATAGGCAGAACGATTTCTTTTTTATCGGCCTTACGAACAAGATGAAAATTCCACCAAGAGAGTACCGACCTCCCATTATCCAACTCATATTCAAGATAATCGGGGTAACCTATCATTTCAACTTCCTTAATTTCAAAATTGTCCAAAAACTCTTGTCTAACCTCTTTTACCTTGTCTTTAGTGTCAGGAGTGTTAAAATCATCATTGATATTAAAAAATCGAGCATCATCACTATAAAAACTGATGGCCTTATCTAAATCTGAATTTTCAAATGCATACACTGCTTTGCGAACGGTATTAATGTTATCATGGTTTATATAAATCGTACCATTTGAACGTTCAGAGAAACTGTTCAGCATTTCGTCAAAAATACTTGGGTTGAAATAGTGAATAATTGTTTTAATTTTTAGGTCTTTGGTCACCAAAACAAGATCATGTGTAGGCGAAGTGAATTTTACACCGGTCTCTTTATGAATACCTTTGAGCAGGTCCCAGGTTTGCACCCATACCTCATCGTCTTTATTATCTTTTTTATATTCAATAGCATCATAATAGGCCCCTGGAAAAACCTCAATGGAGAAATAGTCAAGTTCGTCATTCCAACGATAAGCGTTTTTAACGTAACGTGCTTTATCCGTGCCTTTAGAAGATAAATTTTCGTCAACCCCTCTATACGACTTAAAATCATCGGTCAAGAGACTGGCAAGTTTGGTGGTATCACCGCTTACAAATGCTTCATTAAATTCAACTACCAAGTCTATGGCCGGGTGTTCTGAATAGACCGTACCATTTTTCTTTTGGGCAAAGGTGATGACCGTGGTCATCAAAACGAGTGTAACTATTACTTTTTTCATTTTTAAAGGGTTTAGGTTATTAATTGGTTTAACTGATTATTTTAAAATTGGTGGGATTAAAGTGTAACCGAGCTGTTGTAGAAATTCAAGTTCATTGAAATAAATATCTTCTTGTACGATTTCGCCATCGCCATTAAAATAGACTGTGGCGTACCCAGTGATTTTAATTTTTTTTCCTGTAGCAGGCATTTGTCGAAACGCACCGGTATTCGTTCCTTTAAACGTCCAATGCGTAAAAAGTTGCTTGTTTTTAATTACGGTAGCATCCGTTGCAAATCGAGCATCAGGGAAGCCTATAAAGTAAGTTTTCATAAAAGCTTGCATTTCATTTCGATCGCCAGCTACTCTAATTCCGTTATGGTTACAGAAATAGTTTTTAGCCAGCACATGGGTAAGAGTATCCACATTCTTCTCATTCCATGAAATATCTATGAAGCTTTTAAAGTTTGTCTGTATAATTCTCTGCTGAGAAGTCGAACTATCGGAAGAAGTTTTGTTATCTTCTTTACAAGACAGATGAAGTATCATAAGAAAAGCTAGTATAAGTTCGCATACTTTCATAACCACCTTTTGCGGGCATGTTTTTCAAATTAACCGGAGGAACTTTATACATTAATTTAAAATGAAACTATCGATTTGTTTCATGCCATGGTAAACCCAAAGGACGAATGGCATCATTTACTGTCCCGATACCCATATATATTTACCGAACCAAATTTCATCGGAATGTTGTACATTTAGATACTCGCATAATTTCCCCCGATGTGTAGGAGTCCGAACCATGGGGATAATTTTCCAAAAGACCGTTTTTCTCTTAGCCTTTACCGTCGTAAATGGAGGTTTGTCCTTTTCCCAGAATTTAGAGCTGTACACTGAAAAATCGTACAAAAGAGTGTTCGTCGATACTGATAACTTTGGTGCATCTTATCTCGACATCCTTGAAAACACCTATCCTGAAGTACGTCAAGACTCGATCCGGTTTTCAATGCTAAACGACCTAGCATACTATTGGCATACCAGAAATTTGAGCAAAGCGATGGATTTTACAAAAATCGGTCTCCGCCTAACCGCAAACGGTAAAAATAAATTATGGGAAGGTCGCTTTCAGGTTACCGAAGCTGCAATTTTACTGAGAATGGAAAAGCTAGATGAGGCTGAAAAAATTCTCAAAAGTGCAATGACAAAAGTGCAAGAACAAGATTTGCCTCATCTATACACCCAATTAGGCTACGTTTATGAAAGACGGGGAATTTTAGGAAAAGCTGCGGACTATGCGCTAGAAGCCTTAAAGGTCGGGGAGAAGTTGAGTGATAAACGGGCCATAGCTATGGCCTATAGCGATTTAAGCAACCTCTTTTGGAAACAGGAAAAATATGATGCGGGTCTTGAGTACGGCCTTAAATCATTAGCGCTCTACGAAGAGCGCGGTATCAACGATCTCGATTATGATTTCACTCTCTTTGTAGTGGCCAGCAACTATTTATCATTAGAAGAGCATGAAAAGGCATTGAATTATTTACGACATTCCATTACCATTGGCGAACGCTATGGTTTTTACAATAACCTAAGTGATGCCTACATCGTAATGTTAGAAGTGTACGCCAATCTGAACGAACTTGAAGAGGCAGAAAAGGCCGGCATCAATGCGTTGAAGTATGCAGAATTATTGGATAACAATTTTATGGTCATGCGAAGTTGGTTATCGCTAGGCAAGGTCAAGAACCTACAAGGCCACTATAGTTTGGCCATCGACCATTTAAAACAATCGATTACTACGGCAACTGATAACTTCGGAGATGCTTTTCACTTGAGTATGGCTTATGAAGCACTGGGAAGGGCCTATGCCGGAAATCACCAATACAAAGAAGCCTACAGGGCTTTTGCGCAATATGATACACTCAAAGAAACTGTTTTTACGGCTGAGGCCGATAATAGAATATCGTTACTAAGAACTGAATTTGAAGTAGCGGATAAAGAAAATAAAATCCGCTCTCAAGAAGTCTTTATATCCAAACAACAAACCACTCAAAAGTTAATTATAGTTATAACCGGACTGCTATTTTTACTGCTCTTGCTTGCCTATAAAACCATCCAAAATAAATTTAAGGTCAACAAAATACTGAAAAAGCAAAACGAAGAAAAAGAGTTCTTGCTCAAAGAAATACATCATAGGGTAAAGAACAATCTTGAAATAGTGTCAAGTTTACTATCACTTCAAGCTGCACGTATCGACAATGTAGATATACTGTCGGCCATGAACGAAAGTCAACATAGGGTGCAAAGTATGGGGCTGATACATCAAAAATTATATACGGGTGAAAATTTAGCGGCCGTCGAGATGAAGAGTTATTTTTTAAAGTTGGGCGAATATATCATCGATGCCTACGGAGCTAGTGACCTTGTCGAATTAAATGCAGATATGAAACCGCTCGAACTAGAAGTTGATATGGCCATACCTGTGGGGCTTATTGTTAACGAGCTGTTTACCAATTCTCTAAAATACGCCTTCCCTGATGGAAGAAAGGGTAAAATTACCATCAGTCTTAAAGAGGTAGGTTCTAAACTTAGATTAGATGTGATAGACAATGGTATTGGCAAACCACTTGAGGTTCAGAATAACGGTACGGGGTTCGGTACACAGTTGATAGAACTGCTTACCAAACAGCTTGACGGCAAAATATTGCTAAACGTAAATAAGGGAACAGCAATATCCATTCAATTTCAACTTACTAAAGCTGCATGACCATGCAAGACAAAATTAGAATACTTATAGTGGAAGATGATATGATTATTGCTGCAAATATCTCATTACAGCTTTCCACTTTAGGTTATGAGGTCATAGGTGTCGTTGCTCGAGGTGAAGAAGCTATCGTGTTTGCCGAAAAAAATGCACCTGATATACTGTTGTTAGATATTAACCTTAAAGGAAAAATTGATGGTATTCAAACTGCTAGCGCCATTCAGCAGATTAGAAATACCCCCATTATTTATTTAACCGCCAATGCAGATGAGGCCACCTTTGCCAAAGCGAAAAAAACCAAACCTAAAGCATTTATTACCAAACCCTTTAATAAATTAAATCTGCATAGAACAGTTGAATTGGTCGCTGACCAGTTAAATAGAGAACAGCCCCTTGATCAGACGTCTTTCTCTGAATTGAATGTTATGGATGACCGTATATTTATAAGGCATAACGGGCAGATGCAAAAATTGTTATTTGATAACATTCATTATATAGTGGCCGACCGAAACTATTGTTGTTTAAAAACAAACTCCGGAAGTTTTGTTTTGAGCTACCCCCTTAAGACACTGCAAGAACGCCTGCCAGCTTCCAATTTTATACGGGTTCATCGCTCTTATATTGTAAACATTATGAAGCTTGACTCTATTGCCGACGACCACTTGGTGATCAACAAAAAGTCGGTACCCCTAAGCAAATCATATAAAACGACTTTGTTCAACCGAATACAAACTATTTAAATGCGTTAATTAAAGTTGTCTTAAACAACTTGAGGCTGGGTCTACAAAGTGTATCAAATGTATATTTTTGCAACAAGTAGAAAATTTTACTTGTATGCAGCCAGTACCGAAGAAGCTTGTTTTAAAAGCGTCACTTATAATATTTACACTTCTTACCCTACCAACTTGCGGTCAAGCTCAAGACAATATTGAGAAAGATTGGATTTTTAAGAACAGTAAAAGCCTCTCTGAACTTTGGGAACTTGATGATGCCCACCACCGAGGCACCTTTTTGGTTACCTCTTATAAACCCGTTTATTTTATGGTCGGTAAATTTTCTTCGGATACGAATAAGAACCCTCGCAGCGAGAACCTTGAAAATACCTTACCAGAACCTGTTGACCTCAACGTGGTTGAATCAAAATTTCAACTCAGCCTCAAAACTAAAGTTTTTCATGATGTACTCTGGGGCAGGGCCGATGTATGGGCTGCTTTTTCACAACGGGCATATTGGCAGATTTACAACAAAAAATTATCTAGACCTTTTAGGGAAACCAATTATGAACCAGAGATTATACTGAATTTTCCATTGAACTATTCTTTGTTAGGTTTTGATGGAAAAATGGTCGGCGGGGCTTTTATTCATGAAAGTAACGGAAGGTCGGATCCGATTTCAAGAAGCTGGAACCGTTTGAGCTTTCATGCAGGTCTTGAGCGCGGACCATGGCAAATCATGCTTAAAAATTGGTTTCGATTGGGAGGAAGCAACGACGACAACCCTGAGATTTCAGACTATATAGGCAGAGCCGAAGCTCAGGTAAGCTACGATTTAGGGCGACAGCGTTTTTCTGCCATCGGAAGACACTCCATGAAATTTGGCGCGAAAAGTAGAGGAAGCGTACAGCTGAACTGGACTTTCCCTATTGTCAAAAATTTTAGCGGACATATTCAGGTTTTTGATGGGTATGGTGAAAGTTTAATTGATTACAACCACCGACAGACCACCATCGGGCTTGGGGTTTCGCTGATCAATTAACCATTACTTAACCTGATGGCCATCGATTATACCTTTCAAAATTGGGCATTTTCTTTACATTTGGCAAAAACCAATTACCATGAAAAACCAATTGCTCTCTTTCATTATTATTTTCACCATCTTTAACCTAACTGCTCAAGACCACTCCCACGCAGGTGCACAACCCCTCACCTACCCAAATATAGAAGGCTACAGAACCTTAAAAGTCGATTTGCATATGCATACGGTCTTCTCCGATGGTAATGTCTGGCCGACCATTCGGGTGCAAGAAGCGCTTCGTGAAAATTTAGATGCTATTTCTTTGACCGAACATTTAGAGTATCAACCCCACTCAGAAGATATTCCACACCCTGACCGAAACCGTTCTTATGAGCTGGTCAGGGCGATGAAAGAAGCCGAAGAACATGGCCTTATGATAATTCACGGTTCAGAAATCACCAGGTCAGCCCCGGTAGGTCACAACAATGCGGTTTTTATTCAAGATGCCAATAAATTGCTGGTCGACAAGGCCGAGAAATCTTTCTCAGAGGCGAAAAAACAAAATGCTTTTGTCTTTTGGAACCACCCCGCTTGGTACGCCCAGACCCCGAAAGGCAACCCTATACTCAGCGATTTTCAAAAAAAGCGTATTGAAAAAGGGGAATTACACGGTATCGAAGTCATCAATACCACCGATTACGCCGAAGAATCACTTGCTTTGGCCTTAGAACATAATTTAACGATTATGGGAACCAGCGATATTCACGGACTCATCGATTGGGATTATACCGAGAAAGGCAACCATCGCCCCATTACTTTGGTCTTTGCCAAAGAAAAGAGCCAAGCAAGCTTACAAGAAGCATTGTTCGCAGGTCGAACGGTTGCCGTCTATAACGATTTATTGGTAGGAAAGGAAGAATATCTAAAACCATTAGTAAAGGCCAGTATTGAAATCGTAAAGGCTACCTATATCAACAAGACCCAGATTATGGAGGTAGAACTCAAAAACAACAGTAGTAGCGACCTACTCTTCGAAAATGAGATGGAGTACACTTTCTACAGTAGTTCTCCTGTTTTTGAAATTGAAGCCGGCAAGACCAAAAAACTGATGATCAAAACTTTGGAAGCCAAAGAGAGCATCACCTTACAACTAAAAGCCCTAGGCTGCTATACGGCCCCAAAAATTCACCCGGTAATTGAATGGAATATAGAAGTGAACTAAGCCCTTATATTTTAGTGAATTCTAAAATCGGCTTTGGAAAATCGGCCTCGATCAAACTGTAATATCGGTGTGGTGTGGTGTTCGATATTCCGATACTACGGCCCTCAACGTCAATATCAAATTGAAAGCATGAAAAATCGACTGAAGAATCGGGATCTAAACGGGAAATAAGAAACTTGACAATTTTAGGTCTTAATTTGTATTCTAGCTCGACACAATAATGATGTAAGGTTTCCTCAACTTCATCACCCAAAATCCAGTTGATTGTCATAGTTTTCGTTTTAAGAAGCCATGCAAGATATTTAAAACTTTACATTAAATTTACAATTAATCAATGAAAATTTTACTTTGTAGGTTTTATCGGATAAGTTAATCACCAAATACACCTAACGATTCGCCACTTGAACTATGGGCGTATAAATTATTAAGATTTAATAAGCCGAAAAATTTGATTTACATAACTCTCAACAAATTAGCAACAGTGAAAAACGTCATTATCTTCTTTTTTACCTTTTCTTGTCTACTAACGGGATGTAAAACTGAAATGTCTGAAAAGGAAAAGCCGATGAACGTACTTTTCATCATAGTAGATGATTTGACTACCACGGCACTTTCTTGCTATGGTAACGATTTGAAAATCAGTCCGAATATAGATAAGCTGGCACAAGAAAGTGTGCTTTACACCCGTGCCTATAGCCAATACCCTGTCTGCGGGCCTTCCCGGGCTTCCATGTTATCGGGCTATTATCCCAACGCGACCACCACCTATGGCTATGTGAGCGGCAGGGAAAATATTGGACCGGACAGAAAAATGCTTCCCGAGCTTTTTAAGGAGAACGGATATGTTTCCGCTCGCGTAAGCAAGATTTACCATATGGGCGTACCCGGGGATATTGAAAAAGGAAGTGATGGCAAAGATGACCCTGCTTCATGGAACGAAAAGTTTAATAGCCCTGGGCCCGAATGGAAAGCGAAGGGTGAGGGCGAATTGGTTCAAGGTAACCCTGATGGGGCACTACCTGTGAAAGGCGGAAATGTAATGACCATTGCAAAGGCCGAAGGGGACGATTTAATCCATTCAGATGGAAAAACTGCCAAGAAAGCAGTTGAATTGCTTAAAAAATATAGGGACACCAGCTTTTTTCTTGCCGTAGGATTTGTAAGGCCGCACGTACCTTTTGTAGCACCCAAAACCTATTTTGAGCCTTACCCTTATGAGGGAATGGAGCTCCCCAAAAAGGTGAAAGGTGACTGGGATGACATTCCCGAGCGTGGCATTAATTACGTGACTTCCGTGAACGGCAAAATGAGTTTGGAACAACAGAAAAAGGCTTTATCCGCCTACTATGCTTCCGTATCGTATATGGATGCTCAAGTGGGGAAGGTTTTAGATGCCGTAAAAACCGAGGGCTTAGATGAAAATACTATTGTGATCTTTACCTCAGACCACGGTTTTCATTTAGATGAGCATGATTTTTGGATGAAGGTAAGCTTGCACGAAGAATCTGTACAAGTACCCCTATTGATCAAAGTACCGGGAAAGGAAGCCGCAGTCTGTCATTCGTTCGCCGAATTGATCGACCTATATCCTACCCTTGCCGAGCTGACGCAAATAAAACATTCCCCTACTTTACAGGGGAAATCTTTGGTTAAAAGTTTGAACGATCCCACCAGTGAAGTACGAGATATGGCCTTTTCTGTATCGCAAGGCGGAAAATCGTTTTTACTCAGAAATGACGATTGGGCATTTATTCAATATGATGAGGATGCCGCTTCGGGTATCGAACTTTACGATATGAACAAAGACCCCAAACAGTACACCAATTTGGCTAAAAATCCTGTCTATGGGGATACCGTAGCCTTCTTTCAAACAAAGCTTAAAGAAAAATTGGAAGCCGTACGAACAAATGATTTAGAGATTGAGTATGGAGGTTAGTAGTTAGTAGTTAGTAGTTAGTAGTTAGTAGTTAGTAGTTAGTAGTTAGTAGTTAGTAGTTAGTAGTTAGTAGTTAGTAAAATATAAATTGCTGAATACAAATAATCATATTTTCTACTGGATGTTGTTCGTGAATAGGACGCAACACACACTTGGCCAACCACTTTTTCATCGCCTTGCCATTCATTTATTTGGACAAGCCCATCACGGACAAAGGGAAAATTTCCCATTGAAGCGCGGGAAATGTCGGTCCCCACTTTTGAACATCGTCAGTGGCAGAACGGCCTCATAAAATTGGACGACTAGAACGCAAAGTAAAGGAGCGTTCAAATTATCCGTTTGTGGGGAATTGAAACGAAGTTTCAAGAAGTTAGGAGAATTTAGCGACCGTACGAAGCGTTCCGTCCTAATTTTATGCAGCCTTGAATTTTTGCTTCGTTTTGTTTCAAGACAAAATGAAGGATGAGAAGAATTCAGTTTCCAATAAAACACTAGGCTGATTTATTCTTTTTTCCAATCCACGCTTTTTCATACCCGCAGCGCCAGAAAGCTTTTGCCAGGGCAAAGAGGTTTACCCAACATTACGATAACAGTGGCAAAACGGCCTCATAAAATTGGACGACTAGAACGCAAAGTAAGGGAGCGTTCAAATTATCCGTTTGTGAGGAATTGAAACGAAGTTTCAAGACCTAATAAAGAGAAACCCAAAACTAATTCTTACCCTCTACATAGTCCTGTAAATAAGAAAACCTAGGCGTTAATTTTCCATTTTGGGTCATGCGGCCCCTTTCTAGCACTCCGTCTTTATCTCCGTTGAAAAAAGCGGGAATCACATTTTTTACAAAGGCTTCTCCGAAACCTTCACTGGCATCTTTGGGCAATTCGCAAGGTAAATTATCGACCGCCATAACCGCAATGGCATTCTCGTGCTTGAAATCGACTTCTTTTTCGGTAAGTGGGTCGTAGCCATAAATAGGTTCGGCAATCGTAGAAGGTTTGATTGTGGAGGCCACAGGGCCGTCAATATCACAGCTCACATCAGCCACTACCTTGATTTTAAAATCGGGATGCTTGGCATCTTCTCGAGTATACAGATATGGGGCGCCCTGCCCGTAAAAATGACCTGCGATATAGAAATTGGTCACTTCTGTGAAGCGGTGAAAATTTGATTTATACTCCTGCGGATTAGCAAAAAAATCGGCCTTATTGCCACGTACCCCGTCTTTACGTTTGTTGTACTCCGAGGCATCGATTTGGCAATAAACAGCTTCGTTAAAATCATCTTTAAGGTACTCTGCAACATTTACCTTTTTAAGCCCCATGGCATCGAGCATTTCTTTTGATCCGTTACCTACCCTACCCTTACCGGTCAATAATATTTTGATATTCGGCAGGGTTATTTTTCTAAGCTCGGCAATCAATGCTTTTTGATCGGGCAAAGTTTCTGCCTTAGGCAACTTAAAACTATCATATTTGAGTCCGAATGCCCGAAAACCGTTATAGGCCCCAACGATACCGGCATATCGGCCAAAGGCCACTAACCGTTGCTCGTTTTGGTCGGTGATCACCTCATGGTCGTAGAGTTCGATGTTCTTTTCGAGAACGGCCTGCAACAGGTCACGATTGTACGGTTGCTTTTTGATGGTGTGGGAGAAGAAAAAGTATTTTTTATTCGGAACTAGGTGTTCGATAGGCACTTCTTTCACACCAAGAAGCACATCGCATTCTTCCATCTTTGAGGCGACCTCGATACCTGCATTTTGATAATCGGTATCGGAATAGGTTCTTATAGGCGAGGGTTCTACGATAATTTCGGCCTTCTTGAATTTTTTAACGACTTTTTGGCAGGCTGTGGGAGACAGCACCACACGCCTATCGGGCGGATTTTTACGTTCTTGAATGATTCCGAATTTCATAAACGGGCTTTGGTATAAATTTTGCCTAAATTACTCGGAATTGCGGCAGTGGACAAACTTTTTGCTAGCTTTGCCGTCTTCTTATAAAATTATAAGGGTGGTTGTCTTTTAGAGATTGATTTCAACGAGGCGACCCGCGTTAGGGATAGTAGCGGTTACCCCGCAGGACGAATGCGGCCGAGGAGTAAAAGCGAATAGCCCGACCCTTTTGAGGCTCGACCGAGAAAGGGAAACGCCCATACTGCAATTGCGCTAAGTGCAACGAAGTAGTTCTTTGAAAATAAAATGGGTAACCGGCAGATTATGATTTGCCAGCTCATTATGGGGCCGACTGGTTTTGACAGCGAGACCAATGGCAATGTAAGCATGTCGAGCGCTGGGGTACAGCTCGTTAATATCATACTTCACACTTTTTAATTGGCGAATCTAATTACGCTCTTGCCGCGTAACCTGAATTATAGTAAGGTTATGCCTCGTTCCGACAAGGTCGGAAAGCGAGATGTCTCTGAACAGCCCTTGTTGACGGCGGTTCATCTAGAGGCACCATAAAAGTCAACACAAGGGCAGCGTAGCTTCGGCGTTGCCACCAAAACCTTAAGAAGCTAAGTGTATGTTAGGCCGTTTCCGGTCAGGCATGCATCGAAAATTAATCGGAAACTAAACATGTAGAAAGCTTTGACGTTGCTTGTTTGGACGAGGGTTCGAATCCCTCCGGCTCCACGATCACTCACAACTGCGTTGTGAATAAAAACAGAATAGACCCAACAAGTTTACTTGATTGGGTCTTCTTGTTTTTGGACACCTGTCTTAAAAAGACAGGCAGTTGTATTTGCAGGACTGAAGACTTAGGGAACACCACAGGTAATCCTCCGGCTCCACAAAATAAGCCACCTTTTCGGGTGGCTTTTTTCGTTTCGCCTACAGGGTTCGAAGGCCAGCGCGCCAACTCACCCCTTCGCTAAAAAGGTCTACAAGACCTTTTTTTTAACGCTCGGGCGTCTCCGGCTCCACAATACTTATGAAACCACAGAATGACTTTGCGGTTTTGAGCAATTAACTGAAGACTACAAAGCAGCGAAGTTTTCAAGTGTAAAGTGTTGATTTACAAAAGATATATAAGTTTCATTATATCCCTTCTCTCAGATTACTACCCGCCATTCTCTTCATAGTGTCAAAAAAGGCTCTATAGAAAGTTTCATCTTTTGCATACAAACGATATAAGTCTAGTTCTTGTCTTCGTTGTTGAGACATCACATCATCTAGAATTTTCTTAAAAGCTAAATCTTTGGTTTGTTCATCTGTATTCTCCACTACTTTCGGTTGAAAGTCTGGGTGTGCTTGTATTGATTTCGTTAAGCCAATAAATTTAACTCTTTGGTCTTCTGGCGTAGCATCCCATCCTTGAAACCATCGTTCGTTAAAAGATTGTATTATCATTTCTAAAGGGTCCTTATCAACATCTTGACCGTGCGCTCCTCTTGGGTTAGGGTTTTGTGGGTCTACAGAACTTTCAGAATCATCTAATCCTATTGATTCGTTCAAACGGACACGTTCTAAGCCGTAAGTAGATAAATCTACAGACTCTAACAGCTCATCAAGCGTATCTATGTCTTGATTTTTAATTGGAAGTTTCGGAATCAGGAATTTAAGAATCCAAAAGAGTTTTTCCCAATCTACTATTTGGTACGGCATTATGGCAGCCATTTGACCGTATATTTTAACGAACTGTTTGGCTTTAATTTTAAAATCTGCCTTGTCGTGATCTTCTAGTTCTAACTCCCGTATAAAGCGTTCTGCTGCACGTTCTGTTAATGGACTTAATTCTTGTGCATCTACTTTATTAAAGAACTTTTCATTAAATTCTTCTACTTCCACCCATTCATAGACACCTACATCATCTAAGACATCTTTTAATTCATGCAATATATTTACATCGGTAGCACCGCTTAACGAGGTTGCAGTATAAAAGGGGTCAAAAGAGTTTTTAATATCATCGGTCGAGTTAAAGAAGTCAAGCACGAATAAATCTTCTGTTTTCTTTCCTAATTTGTTAGCAGACCTATTTAAACGTGATAATGCTTGAACAGCAAGAACACCTTGTAGTTTTTTGTCTACGTACATTGCGCTCAATTTTGGTTGGTCAAAGCCGGTTAGATATTTATTGGCAACTACCAAAATTCTATACTCGTCCTCATCAAATTTGTCTTTGGTATCTTTCTCTGAAAAACCGTTCATTTCTGCTTCGGTATATTCTATACCATCTACCATTTTGGTTCCAGAAAAGGCAATGGCAATTTTAAAAGGATTGCCCTTATCCATTAAAATGCGCTGTAAGGCTTTAAAATATCTTATGGCAGATTCTATACTCTGGGTAATGACCATTGCCTTTGCTTTGCCTTTAAGTTTTTTGGTATTAACAACTTTTGGTATAAAATGGTCTAAGATAATTTCGGCTTTGGTATTTATGGTTTGTTGGTGTTGTTCAACAAACGCACGCAATTTTTTTTGCGCCTTCATATTATCAAAAAGAGGATTTTCTTCAATCGACTTTTCTATTTCGTAATAACTTTTTAAAGTTGTGTAATTTGCAAGAACATCTAGAATAAAACCTTCTTCTATAGCCTGTTTCATGGAGTATAAGTGAAAAGGCTTAAAGCTTCCATCTTCCTGTTGTACTCCAAATTTTTCTAGGGTTATGGGTTTTGGGGTTGCAGTAAATGCTAAATAGGATGCGTTGCCTCGCATTTTGCGAGATTCCATGGCTTTTACAATTTTATCTTGCGCATCCAATTCTTCTTCTTCATTAATTTTTTGCCCCATGGCTGTATTCATACTATCATGAGCTGTACCGCTTTGACTACTATGAGCCTCATCTATAATTACGGCAAAACGTTTATCACTTAAATCAGCTATACCATCAATGATAAACGGAAATTTTTGTATGGTTGTGATGATGATTTTTTTTCCTTCCTCTAAACTGGATCTCAATTCTTTTGAAGAAAAAGCTGGAGCGATAATATTTTTAACTTCTGAAAAATCGGCAATATTTTCTCTTATTTGTTTGTCTAACAAACGTCTGTCGGTAACAACTATAACAGAATCAAATAGCGGTTTTTCCAATCCTCTGTTACCAGGGGTATGCTCACTTTCAGGATATGTTTCAATTAATTGATAGGCTGCCCAAGTAATAGAATTAGACTTTCCTGATCCTGCGGAATGTTGTACTAAATAAGTTTGCCCAACACCTTTTTCACTAGCATCTGCAATAATTTTTCTAACCACATCCATTTGATGATATCTGGGAAAGAATAAGGTTTTACTCTGTAAAGGGTCTTTTTTCTTACCATCTAATCTTACAAAATGCTGTACAATATTTGCTAAGCTTTCTCGGGTAAAGACATTGTTCCATAAATAGTTTGTTCTATGCCCTATTTCTCCTTTACTAACTTCTGGGTTGCCCTTACCATGTTTGTTTCCTTTATTGAATGGTAAGAAAAAGGTGTTTTTGCCATTCAACTTTGTGGTCATATATGCGTCATCGGTATCAACAGCAAAGTGAACAATGCAACGAGCAAAGTTTAGTAAGGGTTGTTTGGTGTCTCGCTTATACATGTATTGGTGTTGTCCATGTACTTTGGCATTTTGACCTGTCCAATGATTTTTAAGTTCCATTGTAACTAGTGGCAAGCCATTAATAAATAATACCAAGTCTATTTCTTCTCTTGGGTTGTCTATACTATACCGTAGTTGGCGAGTAACACTAAAACGATTTTGTTCAAACCTATCTTTGATGGTTTTACTACTACTGGCTAATGGTAGTTGATAAAATAAAGTGAAATTTGCATCATCTACTTGCAAACCTTTTTTCAACAAATGCAGAATACCATATTTCTTTACCAGACGATCATAACGATTAAGAATTTTTAATTTCCAATCATTTTGCTTTTGTAGTTTTTCTAATTCTTCTTTTTGCGTGCTTTGTAAAAAGTCCCAAAAGAATTGCTCGTCAATAGCAAAACGTGAATCAAAATTAGATGGCTGTCCAATATAATATCCTTTACCGGTTTGATAAATAGCAGCATCTTCGTTTACTTCATCTACGCCAACACCTTGAACTTTAAGTTCTTCTAGACAAGTACCGGTTAATATTTTCTCTATGGACGCTTCTAAAGCTTGTTCGTTGGTTTGGCTATGCATCTTTATCAATTTTATTATATGCTTCATTAATTGTTGAAAAACTATCAATATAGGTGTTGTGTTCATCAACCAAATCAAATTCAGCTGTTTCACTATCCAGCTCTATTTTAAAATATGTGCTTATAGTTTTAATTTTAATGTATGGTAAGTCATCTTCATTTTTTACTGAAATATATTCAATTCCTTTTTTCTTATTCTTTATATACCAATCGTAAGTATATAATTCAACGTGATATCCTGAAATTCTTGAACTTCCCAAAATATAATAGCCTTCATTAATTTTACGAAGGCATCTTTTTTTAGCATAATCAAGTAACCTTGGGTTTTGAATTAACTTTACTAAATACTCCTGTTTTAATGTTTTTGTTTCTAATTCAATTATCTCATTTAAGCTTGCAATTATATCTAGCTTATTAAAGAGTGAATGGTTGATTATTTTATTTATAAAATCAAGCTTGTTTTTAAAGAATCGTCTCCAGTTTTCATTTCTATTTCTTAGTGTTCCTGATATATTAGCATAAAACACCAAGTTTCGTCCACTTTGAGTAAAACAATTACCTTGTGTTAATAGAGTTCTAATTAAAAGTAAAGACTTGTCGTTAAGTACTTCTTTTGAGAACAAAGCAGAGACTTTTGAGCTTACATTATCAAAAGATTCAACTAATAACTCTTCTTTTTCCAGTAAGTTAAATATGAAACCAATTTGTCCAAAGAAGTATTTATTGTTCTCAGCTACCAATAAACTGTTTTCCCAATTTGAGTCTGCCTTTATTATTTTAGACTTATATATTTCCTCTTCTACTTGAGTAGTAGTAAAAAAATCTATGTCTTTTGCTTTTAAATCTTGGATTACAGCGTAAACAGAATCGTTATTACCGATAGCATCAATTAACTTATCAATAGCTTGTGATGCTTCAACAAACAATTTCGGACTTTCAATTGGCGTATTATAAATTAAGTTTGCAATAACCCTTAACCATTGATAAAAAGCTTCATCTATTCCGCTTCTTTTATTTATGTAATTTAAAATGGCATAATTTAGAGTTATATCCCACCAGGTCATTTTTTCTACATCATCATTATTAAAGATAAATTTAGAAATGGGTTTGCTTATATATTTAGAAATATATTTAGAAGCGGTACTATCTAAAGTTTTTAATGTTGTTAATTCAAAAACATCGAGAATTTGTAAATAATTATTAATTCTAGAAGCAAAGAAATTAGCGTTGTTGAAGTATGGAATTGGGTTAGATTCTGGATTTCTTAAAACACCTATCTCGGTTTTAATTTCATCAAAATTTAGGTTTGGATTGTTATTGCCAAATGCTTTTAAATAATCTCCAAGAAATAGTGTTTTAAAATAGTTTAAGTATTCAATATCTACCGTTGCCTGTTCAATTGGTTTTCTGTCCCAAAAAATATCGTTCCATTTTATATCGAAATTACTCTTCCAATTATTAATTGTAATATTATCGCTACATTCTTTTATTAACCAAGCTTTAAAATTTTCAAAATTGGTAAGTTTCTTACCTCTTGCATTCATTTTTATATACAACTCATCGGTAAGTTCAAAATCGTCTAAATCGAAAAAGTCGAACGTTATTTTGTTATTTTCAGTTAAAGAAACCCAATAATTATCAAACCTTGATTCTGAACCTTTAAAAACTTTGTCTATTTCATCTATTACAGAAAGCATACTAATAACAGTTGGGTCTTTTATCCAATCTGAATAATAATTTTCGTTATTAGAAATCAATTCACTTGCTAACATTTCCGATTTAGAAAAATCAAATAATGTAGTAGTTATTAATTGGCAAAAATCTTTTGCTCCAACTCTAGTAGCGTATGAAAACTTGTTTAAACTATTTAGTTCATCTTTTAGTTTTAGGTATTGTACCAAATACCAATGCACTAAAAACAAAGTGGTTAATCTTTGCTGACCGTCTAATGGAATAAAAGTAATTTTTACTGCTTCTTCTTTGGTTTGTTCTACTAAATTATAATCAATAGCAACCTCTAATTCTAATGCGTACGATTGTATGGTTTTAAGTAGTGCTTTTATGTTTGTCTTGTTTCTTTCAAAAGCACTTAAATTTTCTTTACCTACTAATTTTCCGTAAATGAAATCGAGATGTAAAAAGCTGTCCTCTTTTTCTAAAGCGTTGAAGATATCTTTTACAATCTTTTCTTTTATTGTGGCAGCTGTTTTTCTGCCATAGGTATAATCTCTTTGTATAATTGGTATTTCAATTCTACATTGCTCTATTATTTTCCAAAACGTATTATAAATTCCTTCTTTCATCTGTTATTTATAATAAGGTTCTAATTGCGTTTCTATAAATAACTTGTAGGCGTTCATATCTTCTTTACCAAAAAATGATTTTAAAGTACTTTCTTTATCTGTTGTATAAATTTTTGAAAACACATTCTTTGTACATATAGGTAAATAGACCAGTTTTTCTTCTCCTTTACTATTTACATATTTACCTTCTTGGTCTAGTTTTAGTAACTCTTCTCTCTTTTCTAAAAAAGGTTTATTACCAATTTTACTGTTTGTATTTACATCTAGTAAGGCTAAATTTGAAATACCGTGTAAACCTAAATCTATGGTAATACTTTCTGTTACATCTTCTATATCTTGAATTTGTTCTTTGCTTAACTTAATATCTTTTAGCGTTTTTGAAGTATCTAATGTTGTTACAAAACTTAGTACTTTATCTAGCAATTCAATTATGGCTTTATTGTCAGTTTTGGTATAGTACTCCTTATTAACCTCTAACCATTCTAAAAGATATTTAACTGTTTTAAAATCTCTAGGATTTTGAGGGTTAATATGCTCTACACTCCAATTCTCGTTTTTGAATAAGTTAAAAGGAAATTTATGAGGACCATTGCTGTTGATGTAATACGTAATATTTAAAAGCAGTAATATATCATTACATTGCTTTTTAAAGTTTTCGTAATGCAGGTTTTCTAAATTATAAATTTCAACCTTTTTGTCATCTTTCTTTTTGGTTTTGGAAAATGCTTTTTTTATTTCATTTTCTAAAGCAATTGCAAAATCTACTTTAGATTTATTCTTGCTTAACTCAATAATAGCAGATAGTTTTTTTAATCCACTTACTATTAAAAAACCTACCAAATGATAAACCTTTTTGTTATCGTACCATTCTAAAAGTTTATTGAAGGTTTTCTTAATAGCCTTCCAGTCTAAATCTTCTTCGTCTTTAAATTTGGTTTCGTAAAGCCTGTACGAATATAAGCTGTCGTGCTTTTTTGAATTACGGTTATTCACCAAATCAATGATAAAATCAATACGTGTTGCTGCATTATTGTATTGCTTATTGTCGCAAATAAAAAACCAAAATAAATCGTCATGTAATTTTGTTTCTATTTGATCCCATTCTGTTGCTAGTTCTGTTGCTTTTAACTTGGCAATTTCTTTAGCGTGTTTGTTTTGGGCTTCGAGAATAAATAATGCTTTTATTAACTCAGAACTTGTTAAGGGTATTTTACCTGCATTAAGATTTAAAAAAACTTGTTCTGGTATCAATTGTAATTGGTTATTGGTGTTTGAGATTACTATATCGTACCAAATAATGTTTACGTTATCTTCTAATTTTTCTAGAAAACCATCTCTGTTAATATCTGGGTTTGTATACCATTTATGAATATGAACATAGACTTGAAACAAATGAAAAATATCTACATTATTATAATCTGGAAATTGATCTATAAAATCTTGCCAAGACACATCTTCTAGAATTACTTGATGTAATATGGCTAATTCAGTTTCTAAAAACTTTTTTGTCGCTGGTCTGGTTTGATAAGAAATACTATAAAAATGTTCTTGCTTTAAATAAAAAAGTAATAAATATATACTTGTAATACGTTGTTGCCCATCTATTAACTCAATGGTTTTATCTTCTTGCGTTTTAACAATTACAGGCTGTAAACAATATTTACCATCAATTTCTTTATGGTCGTTTACGTCGTCTAGTAAAGCCGTAATTTCTTTGTCTGTCCATTTGTAACCACGTTGATAGTCTTTAACTACAAAGCTTTTACTCTGTAAATTATGTACAGGTATAAATAAGTTTTTAGTTTCCTCCATCCCTAACATACCTTCACCTTACCAGTTACCACCCCATTTATTAAACTACTCTTATACTCTCTTAACTTGGCAATTTCTTGCTGTTTTAAGCCAATAGCTTCATCAAGTTTAATAGATGATTTTTCTATATATTCTGAGATTTGACTCTGCTCTTCAATTGAGAAAATAGGAACACTAAAATTGTTTATATCAGATTGGAACAGATGAGGTACCCCCATACCATCTTTTTTCTTATCAATAATTCTTTGACAAGTTTCGCTCTTCAAAAAGTAGTTTAAATATTCTGGTAAAAGATTTACACCATTCATTACACGTAAAACAGCAATAGAAGAATTTACAGTACATTTAAAAGGTAAGTCTCTCACTATATTTGAAATTCCTAATGTTGAACCATCTTTTACTAATAGAACATCACCTTTTTGTAGCATAATTTCAGGTGATTCGTAATATCTTCTTTTAGTAATAAAGTATGCACTATTAAAATCAATATCTCTGGTTTTAATATTTGGTGTTGAAAGAAAACCAAAATTACTTTTGTCAACATATTCAGCCGCCTTTAATCCTTTCCAGCCCAATCGAGCCTTGGTGCGAATAATAAATTTAAATTTAACGCAATTCCAATGCTCAGGAATCTCCCCAATCCACTCCACACCAGAATCTTTCAAGGCGACACTATCGTCTAAACCACGTGTTACAGCTTTGTGTATTAAAATTTGTTTGCGTTCTTTAAGTAAGCTTATTTGTTGCTGTTTAATAGCAATAGCGTCCTCTATTTTGGTGGTTTTATCGTTTAAAAACTGTACTATTTGGGTTTGTTCTGAGGAATTAGGAAATGGCAATTTCATCGACCGTAAATCATCTCTAGAAACTTTTAACCTCAAAGTGTTATATTTCCCATCACCTCTATCAATAGCCATTAATCCTTTTCCAAGACTATACAAAACACCTTGAACTATTTTACTTCTAAACAAATATTCATAAAACTTTGAAGTATCAGAATTATTAAGTTCTCCATAGTATGTATAATAAACAGGACTTACACACCCAAAATAGTCGGAAACACCAACTGCTCCAACAATCATATTCATGCTATTAAACACTAAATCACCTTTTTGAGCTAACTTATATTTGGAAAAGTCATCTTTGAATCTGTCTAAATTTGTAGTCTTTTCAGCATATAGAGTAACACCTTTATCAATAGAAAGGGATAAAATCTCTTTAGTTCTGATAGGCGCATTTTTTTCATTACGTTCTGTTAGAATATGTTTAAAGGATTCAATCTTCCAGTGCTCAGGGATTTCTCCTAACCATTCTATTCCAGAATCTCTATAGCTTTCGTAACGCTCTATTTTTGTTTTTGCTTCTATCATTATACCAAGTTTAAAATCTCAGTAATTAAACCATCACTTTGTTTTTCTAAGTCTAGTATATCTTTAGTAACGTCTTCTATGTTACGTAATGGTGTGTGCTTGTAGAAGTATTTGTTAAAGCTAATTTCGTAACCAATTTTGGTGGCGTCTAGGTTTATCCATGCTTCTGGCACGTGTGGTTGTACTTCGCGTTTAAAGTAACTGTGTATGTTGTCTTTAAGTGGTACGTTTTCAGTGTCTCGTAAGTCACTTTCTGTTTCGTAGGTGATGTACTCTCCCTTCTTTAAAGACCTCTCGCCTCTCGACTGCGCTCGAGGTGACATGCTCGAGGTGACATCGTTACTAAAACCATAATACCCAAAGTCGGGTAAGTCTTTTTCTTCGCAATCTAAATGTGCTAAGAGTTTGGTTAATTTATCTCCAGATAGTTTTTCTACTTTTCTAATCACTTTATCTGCTTCGGCATCATACCAACTTACCGCATTTAAAATGGCTTTTTTATCACTGGCACTTATGCTTAGTTTCTGCTTTTTAATTTCGTCATCAACTAACTTTTTAAACTCGTTAAAGTCATTGTATTCCTCTTCATCAATGGCTTTTAGCAAAATAGTTCCTGCTTTTACTAAGTTTAAATGCTTTTGCCATGTTGCAGGCTTGGTCAGTTTTGTTTTATTAGCAGAAGATAAGTTTAACTCGTTTTTTTCGCACCATTCTAACAAATCTTTTTCGTGTTGCTTGGTGTTGGTGTATATACTTTCTCCAAAGGTTTCAAACGCATATTGCATCGGTTCTTGTAAGACTCTGTCGTAACGAAGTGCTTCAATACGCTCTGCTGTAAATTGTGCTTTTAAACGTTTTGGTCTTTCTATAGTGGCTTTATAATACCCAAAATCCGAATTATCAAAAACTTTTGAAGAAATACCTTGCTCACCTACACGTTCTTCAACACTCATGTTTTTATAAGTATTTACGATTTTAGTAATGTGTTTTGGCGAGAACTCGCAGTTTTTGTTTCCTAAGGCTTTACGTAATTTACGGTAAAGTTGTACTGCATCAATCAATTGTACTTTGCCTTTACGGTTGGCAGCTTTGTTGTTGCTTAAAATCCAGATATACGTCGTAATTCCTGTATTATAAAATAGGTTGTTTGGCAATTGCACAATAGCTTCTAACCAATCGTTTTCTATAATGTGTCTACGGATGTTGCTTTCTCCGCCACCGGCATCGCCCGTAAACAGACTACTGCCATTATGTACCGATGCAATACGGGTTCCTGTTTTGCTTTGCGATAAGGGTTTCATTTTAGAAACCATTTCCATTAAAAACAATAATTGCCCATCAGAAGAACGTGGAGTAGCATCCTGTTCTTCTTCTATTCCCCAGTAATTTTTCAGTTTAATCTGAAAACGTGGGTCAATCACATCTCTACCATCCTTAATGTATTTCTGCTCGCTACTCCAAGACTTTCCGTAAGGAGGGTTAGAGAGCATAAAATCGAACGTAGTGCCTGCAAACTCATCGGTAGATAGGGTAGAGCCAACCCTAATGTTTTCGGGATTGTTGCCCTTGATCATCATATCGGACTTACAAATGGCGTAAGTTTCGTCGTTTATTTCTTTACCGTAGAGGTACACATCTCCTATGGCTCTTATTTCTCCTTCTTCATCTTTAATAAAGTTTTGGCTCTCGGTAAGCATTCCTCCAGACCCGCAAGCTGGATCATAAATAGTCATTACCGGTGGTAAGTTGTCTTTAATGGGGTCGAAGATAATGTGGGTCATTAAATCAATCACCTCACGTGGGGTAAAATGCTCTCCAGCTTCTTCGTTATTTTCTTCGTTGAACTTTCTAATGAGTTCTTCAAATACATACCCCATTCCTAAATTAGAAAGTGCCGGTAGTTTTCTGCCGTTCGGGTCTTCTTTTTCAAAAGGGGTAAGGTTAATTTTTGAAGATGTAAACTTTTCCAAAACATCTAAAAGCACATCTTTATTAGCCATGTGAGCAACCTGACTACGCAGTTTAAATTTTTGAATAATCTCTTTTACATTAGGGCTAAATCCGTTTAAGTAATCTTCAAAATTAGCCTGTAGTATTTGTGTACTATTGGTGGCAGTATCTTTTAATTGTTGAAGTGTCCACTTACTGGTATTGTAAAAAACAAAACCAGAGGCTTGGCGCAACCCTGTCTCGTCCCATTCTGTAAAGCCAGCTTCATCTCTTTGAAAAGCAAGCTCTTCTAAAACGGCTTCTTTTGTGGGTTCAAGCAAGGCATCTAAACGACGCAGTACAATCATTGGTAAAATAACATCTCTATACTTGCCGCGTACATATACGTCTCGTAAACAGTCGTCTGCAATAGACCAAATAAAGGATACTAATTTATTGTGGGATGATTTGTTCATTATTGGAATTCTTTATCTGTTTTGTTAATCAACATTTTCAAAAAACTTAGTAGCGTATTTACAGTAGTCAATAATAAGTTCGCTATCAGTTTCGAATTCTTTTCGTTTACCAAGCCAGTTCCTGCATTTTTCTGTTATCTCTTTACCGGCTTTTAATTCGGAATAGGATATACATTTTATGTGTTTTGGGGTTACCAAAACAAACAAGGCATTTTCAAAAGGATATTTGCCATATTTTTCAATATCAGTTTTAGATAATTTACCGCTCTTACGGTATTTTACCTCAATAAAATGGGCTTGTTTATGTTTGAAAACTACAAAATCGGGCATTTGACGTATGTTTTTAACAACATCGCCGCGCACACCTTTGAGTAAGTCTGTTATACCGGGAATGGAGTTTTCCATTCCGTATTTAAAAACTTGAAAATCTAGGGACATAAAAAGTTGTTCTATAATGGTTTCTGCAATACGGCCTTTAATGACTCCAGAAACCCATGGATTTCCGTTTTTCTTATTATAACATTCGGTACATAAACCATTGTTGAATTTGGTGTATTCACCGCAATCAATACAATCTGGCATTTTTATATTAAAATTTTATGGGATAATATCTACTACCAAAATAATAAAAGCATCTTTAAAACGATGATAATTTCATATTCTTAAATAGTGTTCCAACTGTAACATTGTCAATTCTCAGATAATTAGAGTACTAGCAATTTTGTTTTCATATTATAAGGTTCAGTTTAAAAATCCGGAGCACAGTTTAGATTCTCATTATAGGGCTGTATGTATTTCCAAAATGCTTTCCCAGCACTTGTAATATAATTGTACGAGTAGTTTCTTTCTGTAATGGAACTTACTTGGTAAATGTATTTATTATACGAACTTGTAAACTGTACTACGGCAAAATAATAGGTGTTATAACTATCATCGGTTAAATCATAAAAGGTAACCTGTGAAATGGCATCGCTTCCATAACTAGAATATGTGGTACCGTAACTTTCAGATTCAACCCTATTCAACAAATCAGAACAGGAGGTTTGAGCGTAGAAATTACTTTGGGAGGAGAGTAAAATAAAAAATAGAGTGAGCTTTCTCATGGGTTTATAAATTCAAAGATTACTTTTTCAACACTTGATGCCAAGTCAGCATTTTGGATTTTAAATTTCTTAACTCCCATTTCGTTGAACCAATTGGTCCAATAGGCTCTCATCACATCAATAGCATATGGGTTTTTAGGGTTTAAGCTTTCAATACCGATTACTAATACCTCTAAGTCTCCTAAGCCATCATTTGCTTTTATAAAACCATAACCTTTTTCTGTAAGGGTTTCATTCCAATTTGACTTTGAAAAAGGAAGCTTACCCAGTGATTTTGGAGTTAGATACGAGCTTAAGTTGCCCTCTTTCATTTGGCTATTGTCATGGTACATATAGCCATCGGTAAGTACAACCAGAATATTTCTATGACAATTGCTAATTGTGTAATCCTTTACATTATCCTTGAAAAACCTCCATATATCCGATCCCGGAAAGTCTCTGGGATTTTCAGAATCTGCTAAAGCTAGATTATATATCTCTTTAGGTTGGCTCGCGTATAACTCTTCTGTCTCCGAAATTTTTGCTTTAGGCGAATTTTTATCGAACTCTATATGAAGCTTTTCGGCAACACCATTAATGTTGTTATTCGTAGGTTCAGGGTTAAAATAAAGCTGAATTTTATCTTGTAAGAGTATTAATTTTTTTGTCTTTACATGATTGGTAAACGCCTTAGAAATACTTTTAAGATATTCCGTATCTTTTAGAATAGTCTTTGGTTGGGTAATTCTATCGGAAAGATCTAAAAAAACGCTAATGTTTAGGTTGTTTTCTCTGTTCTCTATAATAAAGTTTGGGCAATTGCCATCGGCGTTGGATTTTGAAATAGTGATAGCTTTCTCAATTTTTTTCTTATCTGAGTTGCAAGAAAATGTTATTAGAGCGAATACAGATAGTAGTATCACTTGTATTTTGCTTTTCATATTATAATGTTTTAGTGTACACTTTGTTTTGGTAGTCATCTGTATCCAAATCCAATTTGGTAATATGGGTATCATAAACCTTTCTGCAAGCATTCAAATAATCTTTCGTTTGCTCGGGTCCCAAAACAATTTCCGAAGTAATGCATTCTTGCCATCCTTGTAAATATTCGGAAGACAATGCCTTATAGTTTCTGATAGGTAATATAAAACCGTCAATGATATCCTCTAATTCTGAGCATCTAATCTTGCTTTCACTTATAACTTTTTCTAATGAAAGAATGGTAGCGTTTTGTTTAGCAATAATGTGAAGTTGATTTTTAATATCATTTTCTAAAGAAGCTATATAGTTTTCGATTTTATCTCTATCTGCATGTTCCTTCATCACAATATCAAAAACCAGTCCCCATATGATATAGGAAACAAATCCTGCAAAAATGATAACCCAGAAACTAGGGCTGGTAAACGCAACAGTAATGGAGAATTCTGGGTCTTCAAAGGTCTTATTTAGGTTGTATAGTTTTTCGTCTATTAAATAGGCTAGAAGTGCATCAAAAATAAACGTGGTTATAAATAGAAGAATTACTTTAAAAACATTACCAATGCTTTGTTTGTGCATAAATATGTGAATCAAATAACCCAAACCAAAAAAGACAAAGGGTATGAACAGAATAAAACCTAGTTCCAAAGCTCCGGCATCATAGGCTTCTTGCAAAGCTTTAGGATAAAACATACCCCCAAACAATTCAGTTGATGGGTCAAAAGTTCTAAAAAAGGCAGAGAAGGATGTAGAAATGTAAAATATGAAGATATAAACGGTTAGAAATAGAAGTAGTACAGATCCAATCCAAAACTTAGACGAGGATCTCCTGTCTACGGGAATGCCAAAATCTTGAGGATTTCTTCTAACGCTAACAATATCGGTTTTTAACTTTTCAACTTTATTTTCCTTTTGATTTAGACGTTCTTTTTCACGTTGCAGTTCTTCATCTTTTGTTAATAAGAGCGTCTTCTTTCCCTTTAATTCCGTAACATAGGGTTGTTTAAGTTTTAATTGCTCAATTTCTTCCTTTTTGCAATTGTTCTCAAATTTATGGTAGATAGCATCTAAACTTGCCTGTAGATTTTCAGACCTACCTTGACATGATTTTGAAGTGGAATATCCATCTGCGTGATACGTTTTTCGCTGTTCCTCAAAAGACGGTTGAGTTAAGTTTAGTTCGGGTGTTTTACTTTGTTTGATTTGAGCAATACTTTTTAGAAGTCCCATTTTTTAATTATTTAGTTCAAGTAGAATTGATTCTTTTGTTTTTCCTTCTTTAGCACTCTCAATTAAATAATTTGTGAGAGGTACTATTTTCTCTTCTAGAAATTCAAATTTTCTACAGTACTTTTTTAAAGCATTGTACTCATCATCGGTAACTTTTTCATCTGCCCAAATCATTAAGGCAAAATCATACAAGTATTCAATTCTCTTTTCTAAAGTTTCAGGAATAGTAATGACACCGGAATGTGAAGTTAAAATTTCATCTAGTTGTTCCCTAGAGATGTTCCGCTCACTTGCAAATTGATATAGCAACCTCAGTTCTAAAGGGCTAAAATCATCATCTGTGAGAGCAATTTGGTAGAGTCTTAAAAAATGGCTTTTAATCTCTTCTGATATGGTTGGTTTTTCCATGTTTACATATTTGGTTTTAGAATTTTCTATCTCTACCATAAGATTTGGTAGTTTTCTTACGGGTGTATGGTATGAAGCGTTTGTTATTTTTAATTGTAAATGATTGTATGATGAATAGTAGGGCGGTAAGTATATCTATAGGAATCCAAATTACTTTTTGATAGAGATAAACGGGAAATATGGGATTAAATAGATAGCCTATAAGAGCAAAACAAAGTATCTTAAAAGGGTCCTTATAAAGTTGACTTCCTATCACAATTGCGCCAAGAAAGACCAAAATTCTTAGAAACCTATAATATGAACTTCCTATTGAGAATGTAGCAATCAACAATACTATTGCACATAGGATAGATATGTAACTATTTATATCTTTCTTAAAAACATATTTCATCAGTAAGGTAATTTTGGTTTGATATATCCAAACCTATTACAATTCTATTGACCTACTTTACAGAATCCCGTAATGAACAAAATCTATTTATGTTAATTTCGTTTCGAAATACCATCTTATGCTCAAACCATTCCTTTTATATCTATATATTTTTTTAAGTTTTAGCCTTTTCTCCCAAGAAAAAATCACCCTCATCTCATGGAACATTCAAGATTTTGGACAAAGCAAAAACTCTGATGAACTAGAAGAAATCGCCAATATCTTACGTAATGCAGACATTGTGGCCATACAAGAGGTGGTAGCGGGCTATGGTGGAGCTCAGGCCGTGGCCAAGCTTAGCGACATTTTAAACAGAATGGGCAGCAAATGGGATTATGTAATCAGCAGCCCTACCAACAGCCCCAAATTTGCGGCCGAACGCTATGCTATCATCTGGAAGACCAAACAAATCAAAATCAAAAATAGGGGCGCCTTGGTATCCGCCCTTGAAAAAATGGTGGACAGAGAGCCCTTTTATCTTAATTTTTATGTGGATGACCAAAAATTTTCGGTACTTAATTTTCACTCGAGGCCACATAATAAAAACCCAGAGGATGAAATAAAGGCGATTACCCACTATTTAAATACTTCAACTATAGAACGTCCCTTGATTTTGGCCGGTGATTTTAATGTGGATGAAAAAGAAGCTGTTTTTAATGGACTAAAAGATGTGGGTTTTAAAGCATCGGTCAGTAATAAAAAAACCACTTTAAAAAAGTCTTGTGGCCAAGGTTATCTCTCCCATGCCATTGATAATATTTTTTATTCAGATAAAATAGCATTTCTAAAAAGTGGTACTATCGATTATGTGGGTTCTTGTGAAAACTTGGCAAAGGCTCGAAAATTATCAGACCATCTACCTGTATTTTTAGAATTTGAACTAAAATAAAACGGGCTGTGCATTTTACACAGCCCGTTTTAACTTTAACCTTCTGGGGGTGGTGGCGGTGGATCGCCATCATCACCTTCAGTTGGATGATTACTGTATAACTGATCCGTTTCTGAAACGGTATCGTCCGTACAAGAAAACAAAATTATGTTAAAAACTATGGCCGTAAGGGCTAAAAATATACGCTTCATTTTACCTAATTTTTTGGACATACCGGTGGCTGTCCGAATTATTACTCAGTTCGGCGATTTTAAATCGCGGTTAAAAATGAAGGGACGTCTCCCTAAGATGAGAAGAGAAAAAACCCGCATACAGTCGTTAGAAGCTTACTTCTCAATCAGCGTTTACACTGACCGTATTGCGGATTTTTAACTTGAATGATTTTCTAGAGAGCTAGGCTAGCAAGGCATAGCGGAATCATTCTGCGACAAAGGAAAACAGAGTAGATTTTGATTAGTGGAGAAACGATGGAAAAGAATTTCCGGAAAAAAAATTCCATGGAACTTCCATAATAATTAGTTTTAATGAACAAACCAACTACCTATGTCTCAAGAACTTTTAAAGCTAGCTTTCGAGAAAGCGCGGAAAGAAATTGGCTCAAAAAAAAAGACTCATCTCGCGCGACATCTATCCGATTTATTTCTAGAAAATTATAAGTACCCAATTAATGAGCGAACTTTAAGAGACTACTATAATAAATTAGAGAACAACGATTTTGGAAAGCAAGATGATTTAAAGCCAAAACTGGTTGAGTGCCTGTGTCTATATTTAGGATATAACAACTATGCGGAATTTGTGGGCGATAACCAAAATAAACCCAAATCTGCAGTTGGTAAATTAGGAGGCAAAACGATTAATCAAACAAAACGCAGTAATAGTTTTAAGCCCAAAGCTTTAATGTTTTTAGGTATAGGTGCTGTTTTAATTGTAGCTATTATTGTTTGGAGCAGTACCAAAGAAAATGATACTTCTGAAATACATTTAGAATGTATGACCTGGGCAGATTCCTTATACATTAAATATCCCTGTAACAAAAGACCATATTCCGAAGAAGGAAATAAGATTGTACCTTTTAATGAGCACCTTTACAACAATATGAATAAGGTCACTGTAAGTGCTTCTTACAACTTTTTCAATCAAAAAGAGCAGCCCTTAGTCTGGTATTATAAATTAGATGACAGCCAAGTAGAATTTTATACATCCCCAGGATTGCACCCAGTCCATGGGAAAACCCTAAAAGCGGTTACCAAATATATCATTGAAAAATATGTACCGGTTCATCAACCCAGTAAGAATTCGTTTGCGGAGTAAATCACCCTCCAAATCTTACCATTAAAAAATCGGGTTCAGCCCTGAACCAATCACAATTTGGTAGACCAACGAATCTTTCAACCTCACCCGTGCTTCACCATTGAAAATCACGCTCTTCAAACTATTTTGCTTTCAAGCTGTTTTGGGCAAGAACCTATCATCACACTCATTTACAGCATCTTAAAACACCCCATCCATACAACAATTCCGGTAACACATACAAAAGTTGTTAAACCAACCCTTTTTTGTATTTACATTCATGCCAATCTTCCCCTTTCCGGTTTCATTTAATTTTTGATGAAGCTTAGGTTTCATTGGTTAAATTATTTTAAAATGTACGCGAAGCTTCACAAGACTATCAGGTTGGGGGTTTTTCTCCTTTTCATCATACCCCTACTACAATCTTGCTATACCACCCGTTTCGTCAGCACGCATGGTGTGCCTATGCCCCCTGAAACGATGCAGGGCCAAGATTGGTATCGCGATAAGATGTACGGTGAATATACCGCTGTGGTCAAAACTTCGGTGCTTACAGATGGTATGATGATCAATGTGCCTAAAGACAAATGTGAATCTGGAAAACTGTTTTCGGTTGAATTTAAAGACACCTTTGGGGGCAACCTTTTGTACTTGGTGACTTTTGGAAGCCGTCGAAAAGTGAAGATCAAATATGTATGTATGATTCCTGAAATGTAAAGCCATGGCCAAGACAAGTGAATTATTAATAGGAAAATGGGATACACTGCACGAGAACGGGGTATTCGACGTCAAACGGCAATACATTACCCGTCACGAACCTAAGGCCACTATGCCCAGTAGGCTGATGCGCTATAATGATGGCGCTGAAGAAATTCAACGACTCATCAAAAAATGCGAAACCGATAACGAGGGTTTTCGTGCCTATGGCTCTCGATGGTCTATGTCTAACATCGCGCACCAGGCGGATAATATGCATCAAAACAATTTGATGTACCTAGACCTTGAAATAGAGGAAGGTGATATGCACCCCGATTCTGAATATGAGCATGAGAATATCTTCTTTTTTGAATGTGGAAGTACCATAAAACAAATTTCACAAAAACTGAACGAGTACGGTAAATCTTTAAAGACCACAGGTGCCAGTAACGGGCAGACCATTGCCGGATGCATTTCAACAGGCGTACATGGGTCCGCCTTTGATACGGGTGCGGTACAGGATTATGTAGTCGGACTAAACATTATTACGGGACCGAACGCCTCGGATAATGTCTACCTAGAACGGCACACCAAACCTGGCTTGAACGATGCCTTTGCACACGGCATAAACGCGCGGGTGATTCGAAACGACGAATTGTTCAACGCCGCTTTGGTCGGTTTGGGCAGTTTCGGATTTATTCACGGAGTAGCCTTAGAGGCGGAAGACCTTTTCTTGTTGGATAGGTATGTGAGAAGAATTGATAAAAACTTGGCCCTGTCTCTATCTAAAACTTTGGATTTTACGAATTCGGAATTTAAAATTGACAGTGAAGTAGACGAAAACGGAAGGCCCAGCCGACCGTATCATTACAAAGTCTTTATTAACCCTTATGTAGACGAAAACCAATATGTGATCGAGGCCATGTACAAGAAAAAGTATACCCTAGCCTACCCTGACCCTTTCACTAAAATTGAAAAATCGATTTACAAAGACCTGATTTATTTGCTGATCAAGTTCAGTGAGAAATTCCCGAAAAGTATTCCGTGGTTTATAAAGAGTCTACAGAAAAGTATTCTACCGGAAATTACCAAAGATGAAGAGAAAATTACCGCGACGCTCTATGAAACTTTTTTTGACGCCGGTTACAAAGGTCCTGCCTTTGCCTGCTCTATGGGTGTTGCCATTGAAGATTCTGAAAGAGCATTGAACGCTTTGGTAAAAATGACAAAGGCCCACCCCATACCCGGTATTTTCGCCATGCGCTACGTGAACAGAACTGAGGCAACTTTAGGCTTTACCAAATTTCATAAAACTTGTGTTATCGAAATTGATGGTATTCAATGGGAAAAATCGAAGAAAATTCCCAGTTTAGAAGAATACAGTCGATTTATGATTGAAGCTATGCAGTCCGAAAACATTCCGTTTACGGTACATTGGGGCAAAAGTATGGATTATGCCTTTCCCGATTTAGCCAACCACATGTATGGCAACAATGTAGACCGATGGACGAAATGTAGAAGCTGGTTGCTTTCCGAAAAAATGGCCCAAATATTTTCCAACGACTTTATTAAGACCCTTGGGCTTGAAAAATACCTAAATGTACCTACGGACCTAATAGAATCTTTGGACCGTAACGGCCAACCAAGTAACCCGATTGTTTAAACTCAGGTACTGATTAGAATCATTGGCACTGCCAAAAAAGTGATTGTTTAGGACCTAAGACTGGTTGACCCCATGATTACACGTGCAAACCTATCCTAAAAATTTTAAGGTTGTAACACACTGATTACCAACCATACACATACAGCTACCATTCGTACAAAAGTACTGGAATTTATTAGCACATATAGTAATTTAAGGTTTTACTTACATTCCTCCGCACATATTTATCTAAAAAATATCATTGTTGTTTTTTAGAAGGAACCAAACCTTATCTATTAAGGACGCCGGTTTTGATTTCCCCTTTGGCAAAACCAGAACAAACGAGAGCAATTCTTACTAATCTAACAAGTAATGGCAACCACCCCTAGAAAAAGCTCCCCGGGCCGCATACCTTTTACCGCCCACAAACGCCTGTTTACAATGCTTACCATTGGCCTGATCATTGCCGCTACCTTGGGCGGACTTTATTACCTGCATTACAAAAGCAACCAGCGCTATTTTGAAGAAAGCCGCCTGCGCAGTTTGGATGCCAGTTATAACATCATTCAAAAACAACTGGACAATAAATTACAGGAATATAGTGCTAAGCAAGAAGAAGATGATGATGATGCAAGAGCAGCGGAGGAAAAAGTTAAAAACTGCATTGAGTTAAATAATTTTATAGAGGAAAAGAGCAGCGAAATTGCTGAGAAAGTAAAAAATTTGCTTACGAAAAATGACGAGAACACCATTAAATCATATACCGAGAACTTAGCTAACAATTTCAAAGCGAGAAAATCTCCAGAGGAAATATTTAACAATCTAATGGAAGACATTAGAAAGGATAACTCTAGTCAAAATTTAACAGATACTGATTATATCCAAATTGAAGAGAGTATTACAAACACATACAATACTTATTACCAAATCGAATTAGACCTTAACAAGCAAAGCAAACTCTGGAATCATTTGGATTCTTTACCCATATCCGACTTCTCCCCTTTATTTAACAGGGAATTTGATGATTTTGTGGTGCTTATAAAAGATGCTGAAATGGGCTCTATACGAGCTATAGATGAAGTCATCCAAAAGGCATCTCTAAAAGGAAAAATATCCCTCCCGAATACCCTAGAAAATTCCTCCTCGCTGAAAATGGTAATGGGGGTTTCCATGGGATTTCCAAAAGAGGAGGAAAAATACCAACTCTTTGCTCGTAATTACTCTTATAAAAACAATCTTAACAAGTATATTGATTATGAGTTTACCCTAATTGGCCTGGTAGATTCCTCTCGCTATAATAAGGCCATAAAGCAATTAGATCCATGGATTATCACTTTACTTACTCTTTTTGTTTTGTTATTACTATTTGGTCTCCCCTATTTTAAAATGCTGTTCATTGCCGAAGATGAGCGTGTATATAGCAAAGATGTCATTATTTCCGGTATCTCAATCATCGTCGGGGCACCCATTCTCATGATTGTTTTCCTTTCGCTAATGGTGTACTATTATGATTACAATTTAAAAATCCCTCATCAACTTGAAGAAATAAACCATCATTTCAAGAAGGCTTTTATAAAAGAAAACAAGGAAATTATACAAGCGCTCGATGACATAGACTTGACCAAAGAAAATCAACAGTATAAACATTCGTCTGGTGATAAAAAGCGGGAGACCCCCGTCCTTTTTATAAAACCGAATGAGCCGCAATATCGGCAAGAACTGAAATACGTAATCAAAACAGCCCCAAAAAAGAAGCCAGAGGATGATGATCAAACAAAGAGAAGTGAAGAGGGCCATGTCTTCTTCCATATGATGTTTATAGATGTACCCAAAAATCGTCCGCAAAAAATAAATAACCTTTCAGAAAGGCCTTATTACAAAGCCTTTAAAGACCCTACCAACCATTGGTACAGTCAACCAAAAGATTCCATTATCGCTTATGTTATGCGTCCCGTAGTCTCTATTGATGATCAGTCCGAAGAAGCTATGTACGTTTTGGAAGACAAAAAACAGGCAGGCTTACCCGGGTATAAAATTGGAGGTGCCCAATTGAAATCGCTCCACGGGGCCATTCTACCGATAGGTTTTCAATTTGCCGTATTGGACGATCAAGGGGAGGTTCAGTTTCACTCCGAAAAAGGAAGAGCCACCCTGGAAAATTTTTGGGAGGTAAGCCGTTCCAATGGCAACCTGCAAGCGGCCATATCTTCAAGGGTTATGGCATCAGGTCTTATAGACTACCACGAGCAAGCAAACCTTTACCATATTAGCCCTATTGCAGGCACCAATTTAAGTATGGTCACCCTGTATGATATTAGTCTGTTGAGAACCCGTGTTGCAGAAGCACTCAGCCTTTCTTACATGGCTTTAATCATTGCATTTATTTTATTACTGACCATTACTTTTCTTTCCTTGGTAATTAGAAATCCCAAACTGGGGCTGTATAAGTACGAGCGTTTTCATTTTGAATTTTTAACCCCAAAGAAGAGGTGTAAGAATACCTATATGTGGCTATCCATATTACTATTGATTCTAGCATTTTTAAGCGTAGTTATATGCTCTTTTCTAGAACCGGTCAACGCATACCTGTTTTGCCTCTTGGCTACCCTTTACTCCTACCTTATTGTTTTTTATTCCTTACAAAGAAAAAAACAATCTAAAAGGATAAAATTTAAGGTACGCAATCTATTAATGGGGCTTTCCATCATCTTCATCAACTTTTTTATGTATGAGGCAAGCAGCAATAAGCCCCTATTCTTTATTGCAATGGCCATAGCCCAATGCATTTGCCTGACCGCCCTATTTTTTTCGATCAAAAATGGGCAAGGATTATACAATCCGGTAAAAAGGAAACAGATTGCCTATAAATTATGGATTAGTTTCAAAAAGAAGTTTGCCACTAATATGAGAGTAATCCGTTTAAAAAAGAAGCTGTTTACCAATAAACTATGGATCCGTTTAAAAAAGATACTGTCTAACAATAAGAAACAGTCTAACAAAAACACAGGGTTTCCTTTAAATATGAATTACAAATACGGGTATGCCCTTTTCCTTTTCTGTTGGCTGTTATTGGCCGGTATAGCGCCATCTTTTACAATTTTTCACAATTCATGGGATTTTTGCAATAAAATAGCTTTGCGGACGGACGAATTATTTATGACCCAAGCATATTTGAATAAGAAAACCAGATTAAAAAAAAATCTCCCGCAATTTGATGTAAACAAGAAGTTAACCAATGATTCTCTTTGGAGCGTACCAGCCAAGTACAATGGTGCGTTTGGCAGGTTTAAAAACAACTATGAAGACCATTTAAAAATAGGACAATACCACCAAAAAATAGCCGTGGAGCATTATGAAGGTAAACCTCCTCCTTCATCTAAGGACCATCCCTTTCTGGACAAAATGCAATGGAAGGCACGCCCATTTTACGATGCCCGATTAACGCCCGTCCAGGGAATGGTATACCCCTACGCCAATGACATGTCTTGGACAATTGACCAAGATCATAAGGATCTCTATTTAAAAAGACCCAATAATAATAAGCAGACGGACCAATTATTTTTGGCCCAAGAAAATTTGAAGAAAGAAACTAACATAAAAGCAGATTATCCACAATTTTATAAAAAAAATTATTTCTCCAATGGTTTTATTTGGGACCTAAGAACCATTTACAAAAGTGCATTTAGCAGATTTAAAAACAACTTTGAAGACCATTTAAAAATAGGTCAATACCATCCAAAATTTACTATAGAACAATTTATTGGCGATTCTCCTCCCCCAATGGAGGGCCATCCCTTTCTGGACAAAATACTATGGAAGGCACGCCCCATTTTCGATTCCCGATTAAAGCCCTTCCAGGGCATGGTATACCCTACCGCCAATGACGATTCTTGGATTGTTGACCTAGACCATAAAGACCTTTATTTAAAAACACCCATCAAAAATAAATGGATAAGAAGTATTAAAATTTCAGAAGAAAAAGAACACGAAAAAGGCCTATTTCTATCCCTCTATTTTATAGGGTTTGTGCTTATTTTGGCTGGTTTGTTCTCCCTTATCCTTTTTTTCACCGATCGCTTCTTCGGTTTTAGGTTTAGCCATTTGGAGGCAAGTAATTTTGACACTGATAAGAAGAACGGATATGAAAAGAAGTTCGGAAATATTTTAAAAGAAGAAAATTCCAATGGAGGACTTCTTTTGGTAGGTCCTCCTTTTAGTGGCAAATATGACTTTGCAAAAAAAATATTTAAGGAGGCAAAATATACCAAGGTGGTTACCCTGTCCATGCTTCAGCTAGAGAATACGGTTACCGATTTGGAAATTACCGATATTCTAAAACACCTGTTGGAAGACCAAGAAAAAGATATTTTTGATTGGAAAGAGCAGGAAGGTTTTATTATAAAGCATTTGGAGCACAACATCAAATCTTTCAGTTCCAATCACCTTAAGTTAAGGGTCCTGCTTTTTTTAATATCGCACCACAAACGTATTATTTTAATATCCGAGGTCTATCCCACCCAAATTTTTTCCATGTATGAAAATCCGGCAGCAGATATCAATCTTCCTTGGGGCAGTATAGAAGACGACTTTAATTCGTGGAGAAATATCTTAAGTGCCTTCCCACAAATTTTGATTGGCATAACGAAGGACAAATCCACCCTAAAATTAAGGCTGAGCTCTCGCGAAGAATCTATCGAACTAAACAGTTGGGACGAAGAAATGTTATATGATGAATTGGGCTACAGTAAGTTTCTTCCCACTTTGGCACCCATTGTTGCCACTAGGGCAAAAGACAAGCTTAAAACCAATCATATACGACCCACTTTGGACCACCAAAGAATGATTATGCACACCCAAAACTTAGCGCACGGTTACTACAACGATATTTGGAACAGCCTCCCTACTAGGGAGCGCTATTTGTTATACGATCTGGCCAAGGATGGTTTTATGAATATTAAAAACCGAAACAGCCTTTTCTCCCTCATGAAAAAAGGATTAATCATTTGGGACGATCGACCACGTATTTTCAATGAAAGTTTTAAAAACTTCGTTACCACCTCGGTTTCCTTGAACGAAGCCCTTCGCTTAGAAAGCAAAAACCGAGGAAGCAGCAGTTGGGCCAGTGTACGAATCTTAATATACATTGTAATTATAGTGGTTATTTCTGTGATTGCCCTAGGCAACCAAGAATTGATGGCCAACTTCAAGACTGTGATTGCAGCCTTGGGCGCCTTGGGTGCCATTATACCAACTTTAAGCAAAATGATGGCCTCAGGTGCAAGCAAGCCATAATTGTTTGGAAGACCTTAAATCTTATAGCAAAACAACCATGCCATGAAAAAACAGCAGAATCCCAACAAGCCCCTGGTGTTGTTTCCAAAAAAAAGAGAATCTGAATTTCAATTGCCGAAGAGCGAAAACATTAGGGGAGATATATTCATTTGTGAAACAGATACCCAAACCCTATCGGTTTCCCCTTATGAAATTGTGGTACATGTAAGCAATGGCCAAATTCCACTTTGGGCCAAAAACCAAGAACTGCATTGGTCTTTTGATGAATACGCGCTCCGCAACCACCAACACCCGCAAGAATTTACATCCTATGTTAGAAAGCTAATGCACGAAGCTCTATTAGCTTGGGGAGATGCCGCTCCCATTACGTTTATAGAAACAAAGGACCTTGTAGACTTTCAGATACAGATAGCTCCGGGGGACAATTGTGGCCACAAAGGTTGTGTTCTCGCCAAGGCATTTTTTCCCAATAGCCTTCAAAATAAGCTGATAGTTTTTCCTAAGCTTTTTGAACAGCCCCGGCAAGAGCAATTGGAGACACTAATGCACGAACTGGGCCATATATTTGGGTTACGCCACTATTTTGCCCAAATAAGCGAACGCATATTACCCTCCGTGATTTTGGGGAACACAAAGCCTTGTCCATTATGAACTATGGTAACAAAAGCATTTTAACGAAAGAGGATAAAAGGGACCTAAAACTGCTTTACCAAAAAGCATGGAACCGAGAACTTACATCCATTAACAACACCCCAATTTATTTGGTTAAACCCTTTCATACAGCTGTGGGGACCTAAAGGAATACATGATAAGATGGACTTTTCAAGAGTATATCAGTCTATTTTGAACCGCCTTTTGTTCCTCTAGTTTTAACTTTCCACTGATTCCATGACACCCTTATTATCAGCTGATTTCTCATGCCCATAGTTATTTAAAACAAATTGGCTCATGTTTGTAGAGAGCAATTTTTTTACAAAATCAGCCAATTCTCCTTTGGTCTTCATAAAGGAAAGAGAGTCACTTGCTCCTCCATTTACTCTACGGTATTTTTTAGCCGCCACGGGCAGCCATTTCTTTAAACAGGCCTCTAAATTCTTAAATTCCGTACTGGCACTGCACACTTTTAAAGGTTCTATAAAACCGTCAAAATTGCTTCCTATACATATATAATTTTGAGCCTCATCGTCCCCCTTATCCGTTTTTAAGTTAATTACCGCCAATATATGTACAATATTAAAACAAAGGCTTAAGGGGTGGGTGTACTTCCCCTTGGGTTTCAACCAAGCTTCCTCCGCCCGTAATTGTTCCCTACTGGCATGTTCCATAGTCTTAACGCTGGTATAAGGAAAGTAATGAGTAAAATCCGGAGTGGATATAAACTCACAACTATCTTCCATATCTAACGCTTCAGTAGTGTTTCCCAACAATTCGGCATCCAAGGATAGACCTATCAATCCCCCGCTATTGACAATGGCAATGATATCCTCGTCCATGAGGTTGATGGTCCCCGGGTGAAAAACAAACTCCTGCTTGCTTCCCCCGCCCCAATAACCTGCCACCTTGGGCCGAGCATATATTTTAACCGTTTTAACCCCCTGCTCCAAATGGTTGAGGCATTTACCTGTTTGCAAATTATCTTTCCAACCCTTAATAGAATATCCGGTAACGGCCACATGGGAAGCTATTAAGGGGCTATTTATATTCTTCTCCTTTCGGAAGCGGTACAGATCTTCCCTAGACCTTAGGCTTAAATGTGTAATGTCTATATAAACAGGAGCCTTGTTACCCGCCTTCAATTTATCCTTATCTGCTCCTTTAGTTAGCATATCCGCCTTTTCTACTACCTTCTTACCCAATTCCGTTAGCCCGTTCCCAAAGGGAAAGAAAGAAGGGTGCTTTAACATTTTGGTACCGTAGGCATGGGTTGCCAAGTGCTGTTCCGGTATATGGGTCAACTGTGCCAAGGTAAGGTACAGCACTTCCCCTCCTTTTTCCCTGATCTTATCTACTACGAACTTCAAAGCTTCCGAAGGGCATCTAGAGTGATTTTTCAAAAGGTAGTCAAACCAATCTTGCATTTTAATTGTTTCAACTGATTCCGGTTGCTCACCATTTTGATTACCTGCTATGTTATCACCATCATTTTTATTATTTCTAGAGGCCTTTTCTTCCTGATTATTTTGCTCTTTAGGATTCTTAAGTTCTTCAAAGTCCAAGGCGTTGCCTATTTTTTTAAAGCACAGGTTATAGCCTCCATCAATGGCAAGCAATAGCTTAACCCTTTCGGGTTCTTTGACCTCTAAACCCCTATTTATTAACACTAATTTTTCATCGTGCGATAGCTGAAAGTAATTGTTCAAATTTTCAAGAAATAGTCTTAGATAGCTAACCTTTCCTTCACGTACCCTTTCAAAATAGTCCTTATCAAGTGGGTTCTTCAATGTTGTTTTTAGGATATCCGTCAAATATCCCTTGCTACAAGCCACCCCAAATTCGAATGCACCAACGGCGGCCACCGCATTATGGACCTCTCCCTTTTTCATCTGATCCAAGCTGCCCTGGGATTCCAGCCGTCTAAGTACTTCTTCGTCCGTATAATCTTTAAACTCTTTGGACAGAGGTATGGGTTGGAACCCATCTATCTTGGTTTTTTCCTTAGAAGTGTTCATGACACCACCAAGTTGGTGTTTCCCCAAGGGGTGTAAATGCAGATCACAATATTTCATAACTGTTGTTTTAATAAAAACTTTCAAAATATACTTTTAACAGTCCATCGGAGAGATCTTCA
Organism: Pseudozobellia sp. WGM2; assembly: GCF_017810075.1. Taxonomy (GTDB): domain Bacteria; phylum Bacteroidota; class Bacteroidia; order Flavobacteriales; family Flavobacteriaceae; genus JADNYK01. Next base: position 158,431 of record NZ_JADNYK010000005.1, on the reverse strand, counting down.
TCAAACTGTCCGTGGCTTTCTAATACTCGGTTCATGGGGCGACCCGTCATGGCCGTCACGCTCATTCGGGCCCGTTCGGTAAGACTTTCTTGGGCCGTGGCACTTTCAAAACCAGGTGTAAGCTTTCTACGTGCCGTATTCCATAAAAAATGTACTGTTTCGCGTACGCCCAGATCCCACTCCTTAATATTTTCCTTGCCTTTGTAGGCCTTAACCAGGCCATAATCTTTTACTAACTTAGCTACCTCTTTAAATTTTCTAGTGTCATCTGCTCCCTCCGTAAATTTTAAAATAGGATTTTCCAATAGGGCCTTAATGTTTAAAATTCCGGCTCCAAATCTATTGGTATCCCAATCTTTTTTATTGGCAGTTTCCTTCAGTTTGTATCTAAATAGCTCCACAATCTGCCATGGTTCTTTTACATACTTTAAAACTTCCTGGTTTTTTGCCTTCCATAAGGCGGCGGCAGTGGCTACATGGGGAGTGGCATAACTGGTACCCGAACCAAATACCATTATATCTTCTTTCTTTTTACTTAGAAAAGGAACATAAACATCCTCGCCGGGGGCGGCAATATCCACAGCTGGACCGTACGACGTATGCCGCCATGGCTCATTATTGGGATTGGAAGCGGCTACCGCAATAGTACCGGGGTATACGGCAGGAGCGATTACAGATTCTACCATGTTACCGGCAGCACATACCCAAATTATACCTCTTTCATAAGCTGTTTTGGCAATACTGTAGATCATGGGTCTAGGGTAACTACCCATGCACATAAAAATAACATCGGCCTGGGCATTAATAGCCTGGGAAACGGCATTGAACAAGTTTCTGCCCCTACCGATCAATACTACCGACTTGGATATCCTGTAAGGAATGACCTTTAATAACCTTGTACCTTTGTCCGTCACCGAAATTCCATGGTTTCCATCATTATCTATTTTTCCATTGGCCAAATTCCCCATAACCAAACTAGCGGTACGAGTTCCGTGTCCAGGTTGCCTTAGGATGCCCATACTCATTTCATCGCGGGCATCCTCCCCATCAATAAAATCCTCGTCTTCCAAAAGATTATAGCCATCCAATACTTTTGCATGATCGGTATAACCCGTATCTAACTGAATCACTTTAATATCCTTAACATACTCGTAATCATCTTCCTCCAAAAAGACATTTCTATTTCGCTCCTTTTTCTTCTCTATTTGTTTCTCATGGGCAGACTTTCTTTTTTCCTCCTCGTAATCTTTCTTTTTATCGGCACCTATGGCCACCCTGTTCCAATATCTATATGTCTCATAATCACCTTGGGCAATGGACTCTTTTACCATACTGGCATTGGCCCAACGAATCTTAAAGTCGGTTTCATTGTCTTTCCAATCAGCCGTACCATCGTTTAGGGATTCCAAGCTCTCGTTCCCCGACCACCTTCCGTAATGCCCGGGTTTGATATCCGTAAGCATTTCAAGATCGGGGGTACAGGTATCTATTTGGGGCAGCCCTTCCAATTCGGCCGCAATTTCCCAAGGGTTTTTCTCCGAGGCAATTTCTATGTAATAAAAATCTCGGTGTGCCTTTTCCGTAGACATGGGATACAGGGGTTCACTTAACAACAGACCCGGTACCAAGGTTTCGGCATTTTCCTTCCAATCATCCTGCATTTTCTTTACCTGCGATAATTGAATCTCAAAATACTGGATTTTCTTTTGACTATTTTCTGAACGGTTCATGGAATACAGGTTAGATGATACATTAACTGAACTGCTTGATTGAAGCCTGCCCTCTCCGCCAATTGCGCTAGGGATATTTAAGGAATGATCCAGCCCGGCCAGCAACATCTTCTTATATTTCTCCATATGTTGGGGTACGGGCATACTCTCCAACATGTTTAACAAACTACTTATTCTTATCCCCTCGTTACCCATCCAATCAATCATATTGTCGGGGTCTCCGGGCTGAACAACGGACCCATCTTTTCTGAGCCATTGTCCGTGTCTGTTTTTTCTGGGAACGCCGCTATGGTGCAGTGCCACCACCTCCCCGGTCCCAAGGCCTAGCACCATACTCCCAGAAGAACCCGGGAGCGTATCAGATTCGTAAATCAAAAAATCATCCTTTAAGACCAGCATCCTAATGTCTTTCATTACAATTTTTTTGTAATCACCTTTTGGGTGTTGAACGATTACACAATTTTCCCCATCAATGATCTTTCCCAATTTTTTATCCAACTTCGCTATGGGAAATTTGGTAATGGCATTCCCTTCCCTAGAGGTATTCTCTACGGCCACAATGGTAAAATCCAATCCGCTAAAGGGGTCCACAGCCGTTCTTTTATAGCTGGAGGTTACAAAAAACTCCGTGGGTAGGAGATTAAAACTATCCGATGTACTGGGGTTACCATACTGATCCAATTCATAATTGAACTGGATGGTAGAATTGCCGGCCACCTCGGTTGTTGGTAAAACATGATTGTTGGTAAGCACTAGGTTGGGAGCTATTAAAAATCCTGTGCCATAGCCCGTATTCCCTAATCTGGAATTGGTGGTTATACGGCCCACAGCGTTGGATAACTCTACTATTCTCCGTACAATGCGTATATCCTGAAAATTGGCTTCCCCATTGATTCGTTCCAGAGCCTGAAGCTCAACGGTACCTTCGCGCTCAATTCTATTGTGAAGCCTCTCTTGGTCTACCTGAATTTCCGATAACGCCACCTTTCCTTGTCGCACATTCGTTATATCGGTTTTTATCCGGTCAATATCCGCAATTACGCTAGAGTAATTTCTATGGGCATTTTCAGCTATTTCTCTTAGTTTATCGTTCATGATCTTAAGCTTTACAACAGTTCATTAATTATCAATCAACTCCAAATCCTTGGTATAATTTTGCAGTACGGCTTTGTTCAGTTCATTGGGAGCTCCGATAGACGACTCAGCTTCCAATTCCGAATAATCCAGTTCAAAATTTTGATAAGCGGTATGGAGCCCGTTTAACATTTCTATGAATTCAGGCTGCGGAAAGCAGTCCGTTTTATCGGTTCTCACATTGCAATGTGTCCATATACCCGGTGCTCCATTTTGGGCTTCCTCTTTAATATCAAACCAAGAACTATCGTATATCAGGTTTTTTATGGGGATGTCAAAAATCGTCGCCAAGGTGAGTATCAACCGTTCGCATTCCTTAATTTGTTTATCGGTATATTTTTGAAAATATCGATGCCCTCTCCAAGGTGTGTTCAGCTGACAGACCTCAGATTCGGGCACAACTATTTTCTTGGAGTTACCCTGAAAATAAAACTGACCGTTACTGCTTTTTTTCAAATGCCCTAACGAGCAGATTTCAATGCCTATGGATTTTTGGTTCAACTGCTTATTGTTACTCAATTTGGTGCCCAAATGGTGCGCCCAGAACATCTCGTTAAACGCTCTGTAGGTTACTCCATCGAATAAATAATCACCTTCCAAAGATTTTCTGCCGATAACGAATGAGGTGCCTACCCTGTTTAAGGTTCCGGGTTTATTATCATTTTCCCACCAACCGATGGTATAGTCGGGTCTGTGCAGCCCCGCCGTATGGTGTAAATAAATCGTATCTTTTTCGGTATACTCGTTCATCCACTCATCATCTTCCAAAATATAATCGTTCGTTCCCCAACTGAAATCATAGCCCGAACGCATTAATTTCTCCCATGTATTTTTGCCCACTACCCCATCTACCACGAGGGAGTTGGCTCGTTGAAATTGTCGCACTCTCTCAAAGGTTACATTATCGAAATCGGAAGAAATTGCTACAGGATATCCCGCCCGGTTCAACAGTCTTTTTAAGAATGAAACGGAGGAATCAAAACTACCCTTGCGCAATGTTTTCATGCTTTTACCTTTGAAGTTAAAAACGTGCCATTTCTACAGGTTTACCATTGGGCAACCCCGTCAATGAATTCTTGATACAGGTCTGATGACTTGTTCGGGCAACCTCCATAATTGTGAATGCCTACGCCAATGCACCTGTTTCTCAAAAGCGGACTCCCGCTTTGTCCCCCGAAGGTATCAGCCTGATATAGAAATCGGCCGTTTTCTTTCACCAATGTATCGGACATTTTATATTGAAAAATACCATTATCGCGATCTGCAGGATATCCGCAGATTTCCGCAATATTGGGGTCTTCCAGAACCGGAGTGATGAAGCTGTTGTGGCTTACCGGTTTGTTCAATTTGATCGCTCCCATATCATATCTTGGGGAGGTATCATCTATCCATCCTCGGGTGGCCATCAATTCTATTGCCTCGTATCTTCCGTAGGGTTCAGAATAACCACATTTGCCAGGTATAACAATAATTGAGGTTTTCCATCCGCCTGTACCCTTGTTGTACACGCAATGGCCAGCGGTGTATAAACGGTCACCTGCAACCAACCAACCAGAGCCCACGTAGTTGAGTCCGTTTAGGGCCTTCATGTACAATTTGCAAATCGCCATATATGGCATTTGAAGGGTTGCCAATACTTTTTGGCGCTGGTCAATTCCGCAGACGGATTCGTTCGTTAAATCTTCGTCACGCTCGATCCATGATTGTAGAGTGATTTCTTTCTCGTCTATCGTTTGTTTTTCATCGTTCATTCGGTGAAAAACAAGTTCTTTTTCCCGTTCCGGTGCTAATACTTCTGCCATAGCTATATCTATATGTTTGATGAATTCGATATCGTATGCCCGCCTCCCCGGGCCTCACAAAACAATTTTACAACAGGGCATGGTATTGCCTACAGGCCGTAAATAAAAATCAAAATAGGGTATTGGCATGTATAATATTGCGCTGCGATAAATGTCTTTCAGACAGGGGAAGTTCTTTAATCAAATGCTTTTATCCGCCAGATTGCAACTCAATACCAGCAGGACGCATCACATCAATAAGCCTTAAACTTTGCTTACCTTATCTTATACACTAAAATTACTAACCAACTGAGGTATAGCTAGTTTAAATTGTATAAGTGGTATGAATTTATGTATAAATGACAGATTTATCCTATAAAAAATATACGTAACACCAACGTAAATTAGCTAACCTTGAATTATTGCCAAAGGCTTATGGACTATGGCACCCATTATAAAAATTACCAGACCAGCGCTAGGTACAAACTTCCACTTTATCTATATTTAAGTGCCTACAAAAGCAGTAGCTATGTATGCCTTTATGAATCGAATACATGACTAAGCAAACCAAACTGCTTATTTTGCTATTTTGCATCGTAAAACTTGCCTTGCATTTGGTGGCAGATGGCCATTCCGGATTTCAAGGTGATGAACTCTTACATATTGAAACGGGAAGCACTTGGCTTTCGGTTTTATGGAATTTCCTCCGTTGATTGCCTTAATGGCTTTTTTTCAAAACCTATTTCATTCCGATTCGGTATTTATACATCACATTTTTCCACATGTGGCTTCGTTGCTCATAATGGTTTTTACGGCAAAAACTACTCTTGAGCTCGGCGGAAAGAACAAAGCGGTATTTCTTGTGCTATTGGCTGTTTTAATTGCGCCCAGTTTTTATCGTTCGCAGCAACTTTTTCAACCGGTTGTTTTTAGCCAGTTGTTTTGGGTCTTATCTTTCTATCAACTTGTTCGCTTTGCAAAACACCTCGATAAAACATCGCTGTGCTACCTAACGTTATTCTGCGTTTTGGCATTTTTGAGTAAGTACGATAGTCTATTTTTCTTGTTCGGCCTTTCTTCATTGCTGTTTTTTAAATCGACCCGAACGGCATTGATTCAACATCGCTTCTGGGTAAACCTCATTGTATTTGTCTTGTGTATAATCCCAAATTTTATCTGGCAATTTTCGAATGATTTTCCACTGTTACAGATGATGAACCGGCTGTACGAAACCCAATTAAATCATATTACCCGAACGGATAACCTTATTAATCTATTAGTTGCCATGAACCCGATAGTGAGTTTAGTGCTGCTCGTTCCAGCTCTTATTTACCTCATCAAGTCGAGAAAAAATCAGGTGGTTCAACTACTTTTGGTAGTTATCACATTGTCTTTTGCCCTGCTACTCTACAAAAATGGAAAAGCCTATTACTTCTTCCCCATAATATTGACCATTCTGCCTTTTGGCGGTCTATTTTGGGAAGCGAAGATTGCCAAAAGAAAGTGGCTCATGTACCCTGTTACTACACTTCTTGTTCTGGGTGCTGTCCTGATTCCGTTTGGTATGCCGATCTATAGTTTTGAGCAGTACGTAAATTACGTTTATCCATATGAAGCAAAGACCATAGAAGGCGGAACCCACGGTATCAAATACGACGAGTATTACACGAGAGACAAATGGGAAACTACTATGCAGACCTTATCAACTGTTTACGATAGTTTACCTATAAATGAGAAACGGAACACCCTAATCTGGGGAAAGCATTACGGACAAGCAGGTGCCATTAACCTTTTCGGGCCTGCCTATGGATTGCCACACTCATTTTCTTACCACGGTAGTTTTTACAGTTGGGCACCAGAAGGCCCTATGCCCGAAACCGTAATTGCACTGAGCTACCAAGTAGGCAATTTTTTCGTACCCTATTTTGAGGAAGTTATTTTGGTCAATTCAATTTACAACCCGTATTCATATAATGAAGAAGAACTGTACCAACGCATTTATATCTGTAAAGAGCCAAAACAAGATTTCACGGAATTAAAAGCCTTGTTCAAACACCGAATTTTTGAATAAGCGAAAAAAAGCTTATTTACTGAACATACAATTACCTACCTTAGCATAACACCTAAACCCTATACTATGTACACCTTAACCTATGAATCAAAGGCCAAATCTAACCTGTCAAACGAAGAGATTGAGAACATTCTAGAAACGGCAAGAAACTTCAATTCTCAAAACGGAATTACAGGTTGCCTTATTTTTTATATGGATAAATTCATACAGATTCTAGAAGGCCCGAAAAATACGGTTCAAGAACTTTTCGATAATATCAAAAAAGATAGTCGACACAGTAAAGTAAAAATGTTTTCTGAAGATGAAATTACCGAACGAAATTTTCCTGATTGGGGTATGGCGTACTATCCTATGAATGAAGACTCCACAGGTAGTGCAGAATTTGAACAGTTCAAAAGAAATCTTTTGTTGTTGGCCGACCTTTCTAAACCCACCAATGTGACTTCCATCCTTTTTTGGAAACGTATGAAGTTTCTAATCTCATCACCTCCGGAAAAAGTGTAATTACAATAGGCTAGCTATCAATTGCTTTAGTTATTGCGTCAATTCTATTCGCAAAAGCGCAATTCATACTGCCCTAATTGCTGCAACTTAGCGGTATCATAAGTAGGTTAATTGTTCGTGGGGAACAATTCAAATCTTTAAAATAGGGTGGTTGGGGCCACCCTATTTTCTTTTCTGATAACCACCTTATTCTCAAAGCACAGGGTAGTCACATCTAACTTATTCACCAGCCAATTTAAATATACGCTTCATCTGCACCCATTTTTCACTAGAGGCCGCATTTGGGTCTGAAGCCTGATATTTGCTCATAAATTCTTCCCATTCCGCTTGACGTGACAATTGGGCCAATTTTCCCATTTGAACTTGAAAATCAAAATCGGCCGGTACCGTTAGAATCATGACCAAGAGCGTACCATGTCTGTAAATTTCAGAATCGATGACCCCAACTTCCATCAAACCATCGGTAATCTCTTTCCAAATATTTTCAGATTGATGCCATTTCTCATACTCCGCAATCAAATCGGGGTCATTTTTTAACTGAAGTGTCTGACAGTATCTTCTAACAGGTTTGGGTTGTGGAGCTTGTTTATAGCCATAATCGTGAGAAGCATCTTGCGCCAGGCACAATTCTACCCCGCCCATTGCTATCAAGGCCATTACCATAGTTACTTTCTTGATCATATTTTGAAATTTAAGAATCATAAATATAGTCAATCATTCTCTTGCCGCCTTAACTAAACCCAAGCCCCGCTAATTAGTGCTAAAATTTGATTTAAATAATTCACCCTTAACCTACCGTTGTATTTTCAATTAATAAAATAGGTATTCACTTACTATTTAATAACTTTACCTGACTTTATAAACGTGATTGCGTTAAGAAAATAGATAGTATCTAAATACTTTAGCCTTTTTCTAAACCCTTTTTACATTTTCTCGTAAGTACGCTTAAAGTCATTCGTCAAATAGAGTGCATCTTAAAATTTTAAGATAACAGTACAGGATCAAAACATTGCATGGGGCACAATTACAAAGACACAGCTTTACTTGTATTCTCACTTTCCTCAGAAAGGGAGAGCCGCCGTAAGTCTGTATTTGGCCCTTCTCGTACCTCTGAAAACAAAGTTCTTTTTGATATACTTATTCAGCAAACGCGGGAGTTGGCCGATACAAGCGGTATCGATGTTTTTTGGGTCGATGAAAGCCTGCAACGAGGTATTGATTTCGCTTCAAGATTTTCCAATGCTTTTCAAGATCTTTTCGACAAAGGCTATAATAAGATAGTTTCAGTCGGTAACGATAGCCCTGAACTCACGCCTGCTATTTTACAGGATGCTATTCGCCAATTACAGACCAAAAAACTTGTTTTAGGTCCGTCAAAAGATGGAGGTGTTTATCTTTTGGGAATTCAAAAATCCGCTTTCGATAAGCACAATTTTCAAAATCTACCTTGGGAAACTTCTGCCTTACACTATAAGCTTGTACAGTTTGCCATTAAACAAAACCTTCAATTTTCGACACTGTGCGAACTTGTTGACTTAGATAATTTCAATGATGTTCGTCAGTATTCCAGATTGAAATTTAACATCTTAAGTCGTTACATTCAGTCATTAATTAGAACCAAGCGATCAAGATTTACATCAGCGCATTTCAACTATAAAAGTTCCACACACCTTCTTTCCTGCGGCCTTCGTGCCCCTCCTTCTTTGCATTAAAAATCTCCATCATCCAACCGGTTTCTCTCGAATACCATCGAGATAAACTTCACGTGCATTTACAATTATAATCAATACACTATGAAAATTACTCTTGTAGCTGTCTTACAGCTATGTGTGGTAACGCTATTTGCTCAAAGCAATACGTATACCTCAACTTTGGTCGATGAAAGTGGCCAAACGATTCCCTATGCCGCCATTAGCGAACTAAACACTCAGAACTATACCACCTCCGATGAAAATGGGCGTTTCAACTTAGAAACCGATGCCACTGACTACAGTATTGAAATCAGCTCCATTGGATATATGACCCTAACATTTGAAGTAGTCGACGGGCAATTGCCCCAAGAACTTGTGTTATCCACTTCTCAAGAGGTTTTAGATGAAGTTGTCGTTACCGCTCTGGGTATCGAAAGAGAAAAACAATCTCTGGTTTCGGCCGTGACCACTGTTTCACCGGAGCAGTTGACCACCGTAGCCCAAACGAACCTAGTCAACACCTTGGCGGGCCAAGTTGCCGGGGTACAGGTCACCAACGGTTCAAGTGGCCCGGGTTCGTCTTCGAGAATTATCATTAGGGGCGAAAATTCGTTGAGCGGCAGCAATCAACCTTTATTCGTGGTCGATGGTGTACCTATCAGCAATGAGCAGATAACTAGTGATCTGGTCAATAACGGAGCTTTACAGGAAGTCGATTTTGGCAATGGTAGCTCTGAATTTAGTGCTGATGATATTGCTTCGATCTCGATTTTAAAAGGAGCGGGTTCTGCAGCTCTTTACGGTGCCCGTGCCGCGAACGGCGTAGTGGTTATTACTACGAAAAGGGGCAAGAGGGCAAAAGGGCTTGGTGTAAGCATTAATAGTTCGCTGACCATTGAAACACCGTTGACCCTACCCGATTACCAAAATGAATATGGTGGCGGCTCTAACGGTCAGTATGCCTTTCAAAACGGAATCGGTGCAGGAACCAATGATGGCGGCATCAGCAGTTATGGGCCTCGGCTCGATGAGGGTCTCCTTATTCCTCAATTCGATAGTCCATCAACCGACATCAACGGAAACCCTGTACGCGCCGGTGATGTTATCGCACGTACTTTTCCCGATGGTTCTTTTACCGATATTACCCCGACCCCATGGGTAGCACGACCGAACAATGTGCGCGATTTTTTTGAAACTGGGGTTACCTATCAGAATAACATTGCCATTAGCACAACCGGCGAAAAAGGAAGTAGCCGATTATCATATAGTAATTTACGTAACGAAGGCATTGTACCGAACACCGATTTGAAGAGAGATGGTATAGCCCTGAGTTTAGACCAGAATTTGACCGACAATTTTCGGGTCAATTCATTTGTAAATTACATCAATTCGAGAAGTGGCAACCGACCGAACTTAGGTTATGGCTATGAAAACGTACTTTACGGATTTAACTGGACGGGGCGTCAAACCAATCTCAATTCACTGAAAAACTATTGGCAGGCCGGTCAAGAAGGTAGGCAGCATTACGATTTTAACTACCTCTGGTTGACCAACCCGTATTTAACTTTGAACGAAAACACCAACAGCTTCAACAAAAACCGTGTATTGGGTAATGTGTCGGCTACGTACGATTTTTCAAAAAAATTCAGCTTGAAAGTGCGTACCGGTTTAGATACGTATAACGAAAATCGAGAATTTAGACGCGCCGTTAGTACGAACCAAAACCCTTTCGGCACCTATAGGGAAGATAACATCCGTTTTACGGAAATGAATACGGATGTACTACTTTCGTTCACCGACGAACTCAATGACGATTGGGGCTACTCACTTTCCGCTGGGGCGAACAGGTTCAACCAAAAGATTCATTATGCCTATTCGGAAGCATCTCAGTTGGCACTACCCGAAATATACACGTTGGCCAACTCTCGAGCACCCTTAAAAGGTAATAGTGAAAATTTCGACAAACGGATCAACAGCGTATACGGCACTGCCAACTTCAACTTTAAAGATGAGCTTTACGTTGACCTGACCTACCGTAACGACTGGAGCAGCACCTTACCAGCAGACAATAATTCTTTTGGTTACTATTCGGCCGGTTTGAGCTACGTAGCTTCTAACATGTTCGAATTACCCGAAGCTATCTCCTTCTTAAAATTTCGATTGAGTGCGGCATCCGTAGGTAACGATACCAATCCCTTTCAAAATACACAAACCTTTGACTTCAATGGCAACTACGGACCCAATTTTATGGTGACCAATGCAGCGGTTCTCAAAAACACCAATCTAAAACCCGAACGACTAGACGCTTATGAGGCCGGTATGGCCGCTTGGTTTCTCAACGGTCGCATACAGCTTGACGGTTCTGTATATCAGAATGTGAGTAAAGACCAAATTATTTCGCGGCCTATTTCAAATTCGAGCGGTTTTTCAAGCTTTAACGAAAATGGTGGAAAAATCAGAACCCGTGGCCTTGAGTTATTATTGAGTGCGTCACCGGTAAAAACAGAAGATTTTGTGTGGAATACCTCTATCAACTTCAGCACGTTCAGAAGTATCGTAACCGAACTGCCTGATGGGGTCGACCAATTTGTAACAGCTACCGCTAGTGTTTTTAGTGGCGGTGGTGGTTCGAACACGGTATTTTACATCGCCCGAGAAGATGGTCGGGTCGGCGACATGTACGGCACGGGCTTCGTTCAAATTGATGGTCAAGACCTTTATAGTGCCAACGGGCTTCCGGTACAAGATGGCAATCTACGCCTATTGGGCAACTACAATCCTGATTTTTCGATGGGCTTCAGCAATAGTTTCTCTTATAAGAACTTGGCATTGACCATGCTTTGGGATTGGAGACAGGGCGGCACTATCGTCTCACGTATCAAAGCCTTGGGCAGCACCTCCGGTGTTCTTAAAGAAACATTGGTCGGGCGAGAAAATGGAGTTGTCGGTGAGGGTGTAGTGAACGTGGGCACAACCGAAAATCCGCAATACACACCGAACACAACCTCGGTACCAGCAGGCCAGTTCTATAATAATTTTTTCGACCGAGGCAATGAAGCCAGTGCATTGTACGATGCCTCGTATGTCAAACTACGACAATTAAGCCTTTACTTTACTTTCCCCGAACTTATCGCTAAAAAGCTCAGGGTTCAGAACCTAAAAGTGGGTATCGTGGGTAACAACCTTTTGCTATTTACTGAAAATCCGCATTTCGACCCTGAACTGAATGCTTTACAGGAGCGTAATATTGTCTACGGAGTAGAAGATTTCTCATACCCTTCAACTCGAAGTTTCGGTATGAGTTTAAAAACCAATTTCTAAGATGGGAAAAATGAAAAATATATACTATTTATTTACAGTGTTAATCTGCGCTTATGTCGTCGGTTGTACCGATGATTTTGAAACGATAAATGAGAACCCGAACGCGCCGCAATCGGTTAGTCCAGAGTTTCTATTGACCAACGTTATCGTTTCAGAAATTAATGAGAACACCTATAATCAAGGGCTTCGACTGAACAACTACATGACCCAATTTGTGGCCAGTGTTGAATTTGAACGTATCGACCGATATGAACTTGGGGGCAATAGTGGTTATTGGAATTTGATTTACGGTCTACTTGCCGATTTAGAATCGATGAAAGAACTAGACGGCTACAACGAAGCTTATGATGGGGTCGCTACAATAATGAGAAGCTATCTTTTCTCACAATTGACCGACCTTTGGGGCGATGTACCCTACACGGAAGCCGTGGCCTTTGGCGAACTGAATTTCACTCCGGCCTACGACAGTCAAGAATTCATCTATTCAGATCCTGAAAACGGTATTCTGGCCCAGCTAGAAGATGCAGTAGAACAACTACAAAATACAACCGAAAGTGTTCAAGGCGATGTTTTGTTCGGTAATGACCTCAACAAATGGGTACGATTTTCGAATACGTTGCAGGTGAGATATTTGCTTCGAACCAGTAAAAAAAGCACCGATTTTAGCAAACTTCAAGAATTGGCAGATTCTGCAATGTTGATGCGTTCCAATGAAGACAATGCAGTGCTTCCCTACCTAAGTGCAGCGCCCAACCAATTTCCGTTGTTCAATGCCGCCTTGGGTATTTATCAAGAACTGCGTATGACCGAGACTGTCGATTCCGTTCTCAAACTGTGGGACGATCCCAGAATCGCTGTCTTCTACAAACCCTCCAATGCGAGCGTGAATGCCGGAAACCCGGAATACAAAGGACTTCTCAACGGTCAAAGCCGGGAAACCATTAGTGCCGCCGGTACCGACCTAAACGATATTTCTTTAATGGCGGATACGTTTCGTGCCGTACCGGATGGTGTAGATGCACAACTTATGTTGTATTCAGAACTTCAATTTGCCCTAGCCGAAGCCGTAGAACGGGGTTACATTACCGGTGATGCAGAACAGTATTATCAAAACGGTATTCAGGCCCATTTTGAATATTACAACGCCGAACTTCCGGCCGGATATTTTACTAGAGATGCCATTGCTCTAAATGGAAATCAGGAAGATAACTTACAGAAAATTTTGACCCAAAAATGGCTCAGCCTTTTTATGGTCGGCCACGAGGCCTGGTTCAACATTAGGCGTACAGGCATACCTGCATTAAAACCTGGCCCAGATAACCTTAATAATGGCCAATACCCCTCGCGATACCTTTATCCTGAATCAGAACAGGCCGCCAACAAGGCCAATTACGATGCAGCAATAGCACGAATGGGTGCCGACAATATCAACACCAAGGTTTGGTGGGAAAAGGAATAATCAAAGAACTCATCCAAATTAAATACATGTATATGATAAAGAATATAAGTACTCTGATCGCGGTGATATTTATACTTTCCGCGGGATATGGAAATACGATAAATGATAGCACGGCAACCAAAAAACACGTTTGGATCGATACCGACCTTGCCGTGGGTATGGAAAGGTACGGCCGTGAAGGCTTTAGTGATGTTGATGACGGTTATGCACTTCTACAATTGTTCAAGGCCGATAATATTAAGGTTACAGGAATTAGTGCCGTATTCGGAAACACCCGTATTGACGATGCCTATCGACTTAGTAAAAAAATGGCTTCGGAATATGCACCTTATGAAATACCTGTTTTCAAAGGCGCGGGTGAAAAAATAAATTTGAATAAGGTAGAAACGAACGAGGCGGTAGAAGCAATGGCAGCTGCCTTAAAAAAGCAACCTCAAAGTATCATGGCTATAGGGCCTGCCACCAATGTGGGTATCTTATTGTTACTGCACCCTGAATTAAAATCTCAGATCAAAGAAGTTATTTTGGTGGCCGGTAGGCGTACCCCTACTTCATATTTTGAAATCGGTAACCCGGTTCGCCACGCACCGGATCTCAATTTTGACTTGGACAATGATGCATTTCGTATTCTTCTTGAAAATGAGATCAAAGTAGTTTTATGTCCTTTTGAGATATCGAACAAGGTGTGGTTGACTTCAAAAGACCTTGACCAACTTAAAAATGGTGATAAGGGCAATAACTGGTTATCTGAAAAATCGCGCCCTTGGCTTCAACAGTGGATAGTTGCGGGCGACACTGGCTTTAACCCCTTTGATGTTTTGGCTAGCCATTATTTAATTGCCCCTGAAGATTTGGTCATGGAAGAACTTAATGCACACCTAGAAATACACCCCAACGATATGCGTTTAGGTTCACCGGAGAACAATTATAAACAATACCTGCTCTGCAATAAAGAACACGGAGCCAAGATTATATATTGTTATGATGTTTCGCCCGATTATCATGAAAAATTGATGAAAAGTTTGCTAAAATAAAACTGGACTCCTATTAGTTTAAATTATTAAAATGGTGAAAGGGCAATTGCCCTTTCACCATTTTTTTATCTTACTACCACTCTCTAATTCCATCCTCCACCAAGTGCTCTGTACATATGTACTTTGGCCAACATCTGCTCCTTTTTGGTCTCGACCAGTTCCATTTTAGATTCCAAAGCTTCTCTTTGCGTAAACAAGACTTCGATGTATTCTATTCTCGCAGATTGAAACAAACGTGTCGAAAGATCGATAGACTCTGTTATTGCCTGTACCTGTTCAGTCTTTAAATCGTAGCTTTTTTTGAGGTTTTCTATACTCGAAAGATGATTGGCCACTTCAATATAACCTTGCAATACCATTTTCTCAAACTCATAAACGGCCTGTAATTGTTTGGTATTCGCTGTACTGTATTCGGCTTTGATAGCATTTCTATTGATCAATGGCCCAACTACATCCCCAACTACCGAGTATATCAATGACTCAGGGGTAGATGTCAAAAATTTGGGCTTAAAAGCCCGCAAACCTACACCTGCCCGTATACCAATCGAAGGATAGAAATTGGCCCGTGCCACCTTAACATCCAGTTTGGTAGCTTGCAACTCATACTCCGCTCTTCTAATATCAGGTCTGTTCTGCAAAAGTTGGGAAGGCAATCCGGAAAAAACCGTATCTATTTTTGTAGTTATAAAATCTGCGGAATTTCTAGAAATAGGTTTCGGCGTACTGCCTATCAGAAAATTAAGTCTGTTCTCTGTCTCTACTATTTGCTGCCTTACCTCAAATTTTTGACTTTGGTTCTTTAGCAATTCTGCCTCGAACCTACGAACTGCCAACTCTGTTGTTCTGGCAGCTTGCTTTTGAAGCCTTACCATGCTTAGGGCCCGTTCTTGAATCTCCAAATTCTGCTTTATAATTGCCAATTGATTATCTAAAGCCAAAAGCTCATAATACGCTTCAGAAATTTCAGAAATGAGATTTGTCTGCATAAAATTCTTGCCTTCAACTGTAGCTAAATATTGAAAGACGGCAGCCTTTTTAGAATTTCGAAGTTTTTTCCAAACATCAAGTTCCCATGTGGCCACCAATGCTGCAGAATAATCCGTTAAAGGTTCCGGAAAATTTTCGTCCTCCCTAATATTCAGATTTTTTTCAACAGCGCCGTTTCTAGTATATTCGCCTACCTTTTCGACTTCGCCACCCAACTGCAAATTCACGAAAGGCAGATATTCTCCTTTTCTAACCTTGATTTCATTTTGAGCAACTTCAATTTGCTTCAACATGATGTTCAGCTCTTGATTGTGAAGCATCGCTGTATCAATAAGTGTAATTAAATACGGATCCGAGAAAAATTCTCTCCAATTTAAAGCAGCTATATTGGTACTATCACCCTCACGAACATTTGAATATTTATCGGGAACCGTTCGATTTGCCTGTCGAACTTTCTGAGTAGGCACGCATGAATAAAATAAAAGTGCAGAGAATATACCTATGCCAAGCCTTTTACAAAATTGCATTTGATATCTAAATTTAGTTTTCATCTTTATATCTTTTGGTTAGTTTTTTCAAACGTAGCTTCATTTCTCGAAGAGCAATAGTGGTCTTACTTTCCCCTTCACTAATTCTCATAAACTCTTCAGAAACCGGTTCATCTGATTCGCCTTTGATCAAGCTGCGACCATCTGCCATATTAGCGAATATGTAGTACAGGCCAGGTATGACCAAAACCCCAAAAAGAGTACCCATAAGCATACCTCCCATGGCCGAACCACCAATGGTTCTGTTACCGATGGCCCCGGCCCCGTGTGCGATTACAAGAGGTATTAGCCCAGCTATAAAGGCAAAAGAAGTCATAAGAATAGGCCTGAACCGAACCTTGGCACCTTCTATGGCCGCTTCGAGAATTGTGCTGCCCTGCCTCCTTTTGAGAACGGCGAACTCTACAATCAAAACAGCGTTTTTACCCAAAAGACCTACTAACATGATTAGACCGATCTGAGCATACACGTCATTCGCCAATCCCATGGCCTTAAGCATGAAAAATGAACCCAACACCCCTACGGGCAGCGATAAAATAATCGCTAGAGGTAGCAAGAAACTCTCATATTGGGCCGCAAGAACAAAATACACGAAAACCAATACCACTATAAAAACATACATGGACTCATTGCCCCTTCTAGCTTCGTCATACGACAATCCTTCCCATGCGACATCATAACCTCTCGGCAGCGTTTGCTCAGCCACTTCATTGATCGCATTAATGGCATCACCACTGGTATACCCTTCGGCAGGAAGCCCTCTAATGGCCGCAGAATTGTATAAGTTGTAACGGGTAATCTCATTGGGGCCCAAGCGTTTTTCCATGCTCATAAACGCGGAATAGGGCACCATTTTCCCCGCTTCATTCTTAACGAATAATTTTTTCAGGTCTGTTGGCAAGGCCCTGTATTCCGGGGCGGCCTGGGTATATACCTTAAAAAACCTTCCAAAGCGAATAAAGCCTTGTTCGTAGGTACTCCCGATGAGAACATTAAGGTTTTCCATCGCCTTTCCTATAGTTACTCCCTTTTGCATGGCAATCTTGTTGTTAATTTTAAGATTGTACTGGGGGTAGTTGGCAGAAAAGAAAGTGAAGAGTCCCGATAACTCTTTCCGTTTAGAGAGGTTGTCCATAAATTCATTATTGATTCTTTCAAATTCATGGTAGTCGGTACCATTGGTCTTATCTAGCAATCGCATAGAAAAACCTCCAGAAGAGCCGAAACCTGGTACCGCAGGCGGTTCAAAGTACTCGATAACAGCACCTAGATCTTTTGTCTCCTCTTCGAGTTCTTCCATAATTTCGTGTACGGAATGATGACGCTCTGACCAAGGTTTCAAGTTTATCAAGCATGTACCGGCGTTAGATCCACGCCCTTCGGTCATAATCTCATAACCCGCCAATGAGGAAACCGACTCTACCCCTTCAGTTTCTTCACATATCATTTGCAATTTTCGGGCAACATCGTTGGTGCGCTCTAAGGTAGAGCCGGGCGGTGTTTGAATAATTGCGTAAATCATACCTTGGTCTTCATTGGGTATAAAACCCGAAGGCAATGATTCATTAGTGAAAAATATGGCAATACAAAAAGCCCCTAAAATTCCAAAAGTGAGCAAACGCCTAGCCACAATACGGTTAAGAACCTTGACATATCTTCCGGTGAGTTTTTCAAACCCACGGTTGAACCAGTCAATGAATCGATCAATCAGTAATCTTTTTCTCGGTTTGCCATGATTGTTTTTTAATATTATGGCACACAGCACAGGCGTCAATGTAAGGGCTACAATAGCCGATAGAATAATTGAACCGGCCATGGTAATGGAAAATTGCCGGTAGAAGACGCCCACAGGTCCGGTCATGAAAGCTATAGGTACAAATACCGAAACCATGACCAATGTAATCGCTATAATGGCGCCCCCAATTTCGTTCACTACCAGCTTTACGGCTTCGAACGGACCTAAATGCTTTTCTTCCATTTTAGCATGAACCGCCTCTACTACAACTATTGCATCATCAACCACGATACCAATGGCCAAAACCAAGGCAAAAAGGGTAATTAAATTAATGGAAAGCCCGAAAAGCTGCATTATAAAGAAGGCTCCTATCAAAGAAACTGGAACTGCGATTATCGGAATCAAGGTAGAACGCCAGTCTCCCAAGAACAAAAACACCACTATGGCTACCAAAATAAAAGCATCTCTCAAGGTATGCAGTACTTGCTCGATAGAGGCATTCAAGAAATTGGAAACATCGTAACTGATCTGAAATTCAGAACCTGGGGGTAAATCCGCTTCCAACTCCTTCAACTTTTCCTTTACGGAAGCAATCACATCACTGCCGTTACTTCCAAAAGTCTGTTTTAAAACAATAGATGCCGACGGATGCCCATCTAAGTTAGAGTAGATGTCAAAAAATTCACTACCGAGCTCTACATCCGCAATATCCGATAGCTTCAGAATTTCCCCTTCTTCATTGGCCCGAATTATGATTTCTTTATATTGCTCAGGGTCATCATACCTATCTTGATAAGTAAGTACATATTCAAGTGATTGAGATGTTTTGCCCGAACTTCTGCCTATTCGACCAGGTCGTGCCAATATGCTTTGGTCTTCCATAGCTTCAAGAACTTCTTCTGCCGATACATTATACGCCCGCATTCGGTCAGGTTTTAACCATACCCTCATAGCGTATTTGCGACTGCCCAAAATCTGTGCGCTTGCAATACCATCAATTCTTTGAATCTCCGGCACTATTCTAGTGTAAGCATAGTTGTAAAGAAATTTTTCATCATTGTTATCTTCTTTACTGTACAGATTCACGTACATTAACATACTAGGTTGTACCGGAGTAATGATTACCCCTTCTCGCTGAACTAGCTCGGGCAATAGCGGCATAACTTGATCCACCCTTGTTTTGACCCGAACGACCGCTTCATTAGGGTCGGTGCCCGGTTCAAAGATGACACGCAAAGTACCTTCACCCGCACTAGTGGCATCAGATGCGATATACCTCATACCTTGTACACCATTTATTGATGTTTCTAAAGGAATGAGTGTCGACTTTACCAAAACGTCGGCACTTGAACCTGGGTAAGCAATAAAAATATTGACCGTTGTCGGTGCTATTTGCGGAAACTGGGAAATAGGTAATTTATTGATTGCCAGTAAACCCGTAAAAACGATTATGACCGATATGACAATAGCCAAGACCGGTCTTTCTATAAATTTTTTAAACATATCTATTTAAGATTTAGGTTTAGCTACTCGGCGTACAAAGCCAAATTGGAAATCACCTCTTCAGGCTCAATGAATTCAGTTTCAATTTTCTCATTCTCCCTTACCATTCGTATACCGTCTAGCAGTATTTGGTCAGTTTCGATTAAACCTTTCTCGACTACAAAGAGGTGTGGTAACTCAGCACCAATGGTTATTTCTCGTTGTCTCACGATATTTTCCTCATCTATTACAAAAACATACTTTTTATTCATGACCTCAAAAGTTGCTTTTTGCGGAATTAGCATTGCTCTCGTAAAAGGCACATTCATAAGTATACTACCTGTTTCCCCATGACGAAGAATATTATTGGGATTTTCAAAAGTGGCGCGAAAGGCTATGTTTCCCGTTTCATTATTAAAGTCTGCCTCTATGGTCTCGATTATACCCATTTGGTCAAATACTTTGTTGTTCGCCAATAATAGATTCACTTCTCTGTGATTTTCTTTATCTGTGCTGATGATGTAATCTAGGTATTCCGCTTCCGGCACATTAAAATAGACCCACATTTTGCTATTATCGGATAGTGTGGTCAATAACTCGCCTTCATCTAAAAGACTTCCTTCCCTTACATGTAGATGGTTCATGATTCCATCGAAAGGTGCTCGAACATCGGTAAAGCCCAAATGGGTTTTGGCCAACGATACTTCTGCATTGGCCTTGTCTAAAGTTGCTTTGGCCATGGCCAGTTCATTCTCAGAAACCACATTACCCTCGGCCAATAACTTTGTATTCTTTAATTCTATTTCGGCAATTTTTGCTTCCGCTTCGGCCCTTTCTAAATCAGCTTGATACACATTAGGCATTATGGCGAACATTCTTTGGCCTTTTTTAAGAGATTGCCCCTCATCTACATAGATATTCTTTAAATACCCTCTCTCTAGAGCCCTGACTTCAATATGTCTTATGGAGTTTATTTGGGCAACGTAATCTTTGGTTATAGAGGTATCTTTCAATACCGGTGAGGTCACCATATACTTAGCTGCCTCATGTTTTTTGTTTGTTTTGGGTTCGCAACTGGTGTACAACAATACCACGATGAGACCCATGAACATAGCTAATGTTCTCATAGTCTTAAAATTTTTAAATGTTTGGTTTATGCTAAAATGACTGGTTGACACACGGCGAGTCTAAAAAAAATGAGCTCCCGAGCGCCTTGAATAAGAATTACACGACCAATAAACATTGGTCAAGAATGAGATGATATTAGATTCTGAAGACCTGAAATCTAATGTATTTTCTTAAAGGAGGATTAAGAAGATGGGGAATGTATTTAATTGCAAGTTGTTGCAATCTTTCATGAAGTAGTGCCAAAAAATGGGCATAAAAAAAGACGGTAAGAAAACCGTCTACTGCACTACCAAGAGCATATGATTCATTCTCTGAGTTTTCTTCTTCTTCAGTATCACCAATTTCTCCCAAAATCCTATTATGAGGTATGGGTCTTGATTGATTAGATACTTGAAAAACCGCTGAACCTATTGTTTCGCTAACACCCAAGTCAGCATCTACAATTTGAGTTAAATGATCATAAGTTGTTGGGTTATCAAATGAGTATGCGAAATTTGCCCCGTACCCATTCAAAAGAAGAATACACAGAAAAATAAGATTCTTTCTAAAAGCTGCTTTCATTCGGGCAACAAAATTATAGCATGGTCAAAGAGCCCACAACTAAGCGCTTGTTAAAAACAGTTAAATTATCTTCAGTAGGTCAATATTCTCTATCTATTCAAAAACTATTTTCTAAACAGTTTTTAATCTATACCAACTCTAAATGGCAAAAACTACAATTAAATAGGTTATAGAATTAATCATAACCTCTAACCTTTAAGGTTTTATTAATACTAATATTATCTTAAATCTCCTATTTTAGAAGGTACCATAAAATCAATCGGGCTCGCCAAAGCCCACTAACCTTCCAAATTAGATGAATAGCTCCTTATTTCTAAGGCAACGAACAAAAACGTATGGAGGTATTATACTGCTATTAGCATTATTTTTCTGGGGATGCTCTCCAAAACTTTCCAATGTTAGCCTGCCCATTGATAATATCGAAGAGTTCTCTTATTCGGGAAACGAAGTTATCGAAGATAAATGGTGGATGGCATTTGAAGATGAGCGCCTCAACATCATGATAGACAGTGCCCTTCGCAACAACTTTGACTTAGCGGCCACCTGGCAGCAATTTTTGGCCGCAAAGGCTACCGTTGCCCGCGAAGCTGCCGATAAATGGCCACAAATAGATGCTTCTGCCCAGTCGGCGATCAACTTACCCGAACCCGACTTTGTGGGAGGAGAAAATACGCAACTGGGGCTTTCCGCCAGCTACGAACTTGATATCTGGGGCAGAATACGAACAGCGGTACAAGCTGAAAAATTCAGGGCAGAGGCCAGTCTCTTTGATTATAGGGCCGCTGCCATTTCACTTTCGGCCGAAATAACCTCGACATGGTATCAATTATTGGCTGCTAGAAAACAGCTGGAAATTACCGAAAACCAAATCAAGACCAACGAGAATATTATACGATTAATTCGTTCCCGTTTCGTCGGGGGGCAAATCAGGGCCGTCGATATTCTTCGCCAGGCACAATTGTTAGAGAGTACCAAAGAGCAGCAAATTATATTTCAGACCAATGTAAGTCTGCTTGAAAACCAATTGGCCGTACTTCTGGGCGAGCAACCCCAAAAAGAACTCGCTTACGTTGCAAAAGAATTACCATCAATAAACAAATTACCTCAAGCGGGGCTTCCCTTGGAATTGGTACGAAGAAGACCTGATATTCAGCAATCTTATGCCCTTTTATTAGCTGCTGACCGTGATATGGCTTCTGCTGTACGCAACAAATACCCACGTATTTCACTAGGGGCAAGAGGTCAATTACGTTCGAATAATTTTGAGAACCTATTTGACAATTGGGCCTATTCCCTAGCCGGAAATATATTGGCTCCTCTTTTTTATGGCGGGCAATTTAAGGCCGAGGCCAACCGAACCGAAGCCATAAAGCAACAGCGACTTTTAGAATACGGACAAGCAACTTTGACCGCTTTTCAAGAGGTCGAGAACAGCATGGTTCAAGATGAAATGCAGAAAAAACGAATTGAAAACATAGCCCGTCAATTAGAACTTGCCGAAAAAAGCAATAAGCAACTGAGGGTTGAATTTCTTAACGGCTTTAGTCCGTATCTAGATGTTTTGTTAGGCCTGGATCAAGAGCAACAATTGAGAAGAGATTATGTAAATGCACAATTGCAACAAGTTCAGATTAGAATAGGATTATACAGGGCTTTGGCCGGCGGATTCGAGACCGAAAGAGCTTTAGATAACTGAAAGTAACATCGCTATATGAGTAACAAGAAAATATTATGGATTTGCCTCGCCATTATTGGAGGGGGCATCATCATCACTACGCTCATCTTCTCAACCGAGCCCGAGGCTCAACGAGAGGGTGCAAGTGTTGAGACTGCTATGCTAGTCGATATCATCAAGGTTGAACGGGGCACTTTCGAACCCGTTATCGTCGCGACGGGAACCGTACAACCCGTGGAAGACGTAACCTTGAGTCCACTAGTGTCTGGGCAGATTACCCGACGTGACCCAGCCTTTTCCCCTGGCGGGTTCGTTAAAAAAAATCAAGTACTCATGCAGATAGACCCTTCGGACTATCGCAATACTCTAGAGCTACGAAAAAGTGAACTCATGCAGGCGCAAACTACAATGACCACCGAGATGGGTAGGCAGCAAATTGCCGAACAAGACTTGCAGCTTATTTCAGATGATTCCCTTTTTGGCGGCAGCCCACTTTCAGATAATGAAAAACAATTGGTTTTAAGAAAACCTCAACTCAATGCGGTTAAAGCCAATATTGGAGCGGCGAAATCGGCAGTAAACCAAGCAGAACTTGACTTAGCACGAACTACCATTCGCGCTCCGTTCGATGCCCATATTTTGAGTCAGAACGTTACCAAAGGCTCTCAGGTCGCCCCTGGTGATAATCTAGGGCGCATTGTCGGCACAGATTTCTATTGGGTCACTGCAACCGTACCCGTAAATAAATTACGATGGCTGAGTTTTCCCGAAGGTGAATCGGATAGGGGTGCTTTGGTTCAAATTTCAAATCCTTCCGCATGGTCATCGGGCAAATCTCGTGAAGGCTATTTAGACAAGCAAATCGGCGCCTTGGATAATCAAACTCGATTGGCCAGGGTGTTGGTAAAAGTACCTGATCCATTGGCGACAAAACCGGAAAATAAGAATTCTCCAAAAATGATGATCGGAACTTTTGTCGATGTCAGTATTCAAGCTGACCCCATAGAAAATGTTGTTCGGTTGAACCGTGATTTTATTCGAAGTAATAATACGGTGTGGGTGATGAAAGATGAAAAATTAGAGATACGGGAAGTACAGATTGTTCTTAACGATGATGAATATTCTTATATCAGCGAAGGGCTTGCTGATGACGAACAGGTAGTAATTACCGACCTGAGTACGGTTACGAACGGTATAGGGCTACGTACCGAATCTGCAAGCAGCGAATAAAAAAGAAAGTAAATATGGCCGAACAAGAAAATAAGACATCGAGAAAAGAAGGGGCCATTGCCTATATGGCTCGAAACTCCATTGCTACCAACTTACTTATGTTGGTGTTACTGGGTGGTGGCATTTTCACTATGTACAACATACAGAAAGAGGTATTTCCTGAATTTCAGTTAGATTTTGTAGAGGTTGAAGTTGTTTACCCCGGGGCTTCGCCTGCAGAAGTAGAGCAAGGAGTACTGCAACCTGTTGAAGAAGCCGTGCGCGGCGTTCAAGGTATCAAAGAAATTGTTTCCGAAGCCAGTGAAGGTTCCGCTGAAATAAGTATTGAGTTGGTTGCCGGTACCGAACGAATGAAGGCATTTCAAGATATCGACCAAGCCGTAAATCGAATTCGCACCTTTCCCGATGATATTGAAAGACCCGAGGTTCGGCTACAATCAAGACAACGGGATGTTCTTCAAATCGGACTTTACGGCCAAGCGGATATTTGGACGCTCAGGCAACTGGCCGAACGCCTACGCACCATCCTGTTGAACAATCCGAAGATTACCCAGGTCGAATTAGGCAATGTGCCCGATTACGAAACCCATATCGAGGTGCCACGTAGCAACTTGCAAAAATACAATCTTACGCTTGGGCAGGTAGCCGAAATTATTCGCCAAAGTAGCAATGATGTTCCGGCCGGTGCGGTACAGACCCGAAGTGGTGAAATTCTGTTACGTATGCAAGAACGTAAACAGTGGGCGAAAGAATTCGGTAATATCACCATTGTTTCGTCAGAATCTGGAGCCAAGGTAGCTCTTAAAGATATAGCCACCATTACCGATGGTTTTGAAGAGGTAGGCTTTCACGGTCAGTTTAACCAAGAAAATTATGTTGAACTGCGAATTTTCAGGATCGGTGACCAATCGCCCCTTGAAATTGCCGATGCCGTAGAAAATCTCATGAAAGATTTTCAATTGCCACCTGGTGTAAAATATAGAACCGATAGTAACCGTGCCGCCGACTATAGAGAAAGACTTTCTCTATTGACCGAAAACGGTGTGCTCGCTATCGTAATTGTTTTGATCATACTCACCTTGTTCTTAGAATACCGACTGGCATTTTGGGTCATGATGGGTATGACCGTATCGTTTATTGGTGGTATGATTTTGCTGCCCTTGATAGGTATAAGCGTAAACATGATTTCTATGTTCGGTTTTCTGGTGGTCTTGGGTATCGTAGTCGACGATGCCATTGTGGTCGGTGAAAATGTTTATGAATATAGGCAAAAAGGGTTGAGCCCGATACAGGCAGCCATAGCGGGAACCAAAGATGTCTCATTACCTGTGGTTTTCAGTATTATCACCACTATCATTGCCTTTGTGCCCTTACTGTTTATGCCCGGCGAAACCGGAAAATTTTGGCAGCCCCTACCAGCAGTGGTAATAGTTATTCTTGCCGTCTCTTTATTAGAGGCGCTATTTATTCTACCTTCTCATTTGGGGCATTTAAAAAAGGAGAAGAACAAGAATAAATGGGTAGTGAAATTAGAAGGCTGGCAGCAAGCGTTCGCCAATACTTTCGACCGTTTTGTAGAAAACCGATACCGCCCTTTTTTAGACCTTTGTCTGAGGTACCGTTATATTACCTTAAGTGCTGCCGTGGCATTGTTGTTGGTTGTTGGAGGCTTTGGTTATAGCGGGCATATGGGTATGATCATGATGCCCGAAGTGGCTGCAGATGAAATCGAAGCTGGCGTACGTTTGCCGGTTGGAACGACACCGGACCAAGCTGCCAAGGTAGCTCATGATATTTCACAGTCAACCCAACGTATGTTCGAAGAGCATAACCTTTACGAAGTAGCAGAGGGAATAAAAACCAATGTTAGAGGCCAAAATTTCATAGATGTGGAGATTGTGATGCTACCCCCAGATCAGCGTGACATCACCGCTGCCGAGGTAATAGCCCTATGGCGCGATAATATCGGAGATATTGAAGGGGTTGACCAAATCACCTTTGAGGCCGAGCGTGGCCCTGGTGGGGCGAGACAAGATATTAGTGTAGATCTTAGCCATTCTGATATAGATGTACTTGAAAAAGCAAGTACCGCTTTTGTTGAACGCATGAGAAGTTTTTCGAATACCCGCGATGTTACGGACAACTACAATAAAGGCAAGCTACAATATGACTTTAAATTATTACCGCAAGGGCGTAATTTAGGATTGACTTCGGATGAAGTCGGCCGCCAAGTTCGCGATGCCTTTTTCGGAGCTTTGGCGATGCGCCAACTTCGAGGAATGAATGAAACCGAAGTGCGTGTGAAACTTCCCCTAGAGGAGCGGAAGGATATTAAAAACCTTGAAAATCTTCTTATACGAACTTCGAGCGGGGTTGAAGTACCGCTGATGGATGTAGTAGAAGTCGAACAAAAAGAAGCTTTTACCAGTATTAACCGCAGAGATGGCCGACGGGTAGTAAATGTGGGTATGGATGTGGAACCTGCAAATACCGTGGGACGCGTAATTGCCTCTGTACAAGAGGAAACCTTACCTCAACTGCGGGCCGATTTTCCGGGACTGACATGGACATTCGAAGGGAGCCAGGCCGACATGCGGGAAAGCACAAACACTCTGAAGGCGGGTTTTTCCATCGCTATGCTATTAATTTACGCATTATTGGCCGTTGCCTTTAGCAGTTATATTCAACCACTCATTGTAATGACCGCCATCCCCTTTGGTATCGTAGGTGCCGTGATAGGCCATATTCTTTTAGGTTATGACCTTTCTTTGGTCAGTTTAATGGGGGTAATTGCCCTCTCAGGAGTGGTCGTAAATGATTCACTTATCATGATAGACTATGCCAACAAACGTCGTAAAGAAGGCGACGCCATATACAAATCGATTCATGAAGCGGGTCTCAGAAGGTTTAGGCCTATTATGCTTACCACCATGACCACATTCGGAGGATTGGCACCTATAATTCTTGAATCATCGAGCCAAGCCTTTCACTTGATTCCTATGGCCATCTCATTGGGCTTCGGAATCGTTTTCGCCACTGCAATCATTTTGGTCATCGTACCCTGTCTTTATTTAGCGTTAGAAGATTTGAGGTTGTTGGTCAAAAAAGGGGATACAGTTCAACAAGTGGATGTACTCAGTTAGCCTCATTACAATAGTGAAACAAAAAAACCGGCCCTAAGGCCGGTTTTCTTTCTCAGATATCGGGGGAATTCATTATCTGATTACTATTGAACCTCCAAAAGTTTTATCTTCTTCAACTTGCTCGGGGTTCCCGAAAATTTCAATTGTACCTCCAGCCGTTACGTTAGCTTCAACATATTCTTTTGAATTTACATATGCTTTTCCTCCTGCAAACACAGTAACCTCCGTTTGATCGGCGGTCATCTCTTCTGCATGATATTCACCACCAGAACGTATTGATGCTTCTTGGTTAGGAGCATTACCGGTCACCCAAATTTTTCCACCAGAAATAGCCTTGACATCTAAATTTCTTGTATCAACGCCTGTGCGTATTTGAGCACCCTCTTGCGACCGTAGCTTTACGAACTTATGCTCTAAATTACTTTCAGACGTGATTTTTGAGCCTTCATTGGCATCAATTAAACTTAAATCATCTGTATAATGTAGTTCAACATAAGTTTCGTTTCCATCTAGAAATTCATCTACTTCCATTCTAACTTTAAGAAGTCCGTTATCATTACTGATTTTTACTTCGTCAGCATCATCCCCAGTAATTATCGCTTTATTTTCAGACGATTTTATCAAGGTCAGGTTAATTCTGTCGAACACCTTTAATTCATTAAAAGTATTGAGTACCATAGTTGTTTTTTGTGCTATCGCAGTAACTGAGCACAGTAATAATGCTAGAAAAAAAATTCTAAAATGCTTCATCTTCCAATTATCCATAATCTATTTATTTTTAGAAAATTATTCAAAACTCCGGTGAAAAGGTCGTGGGTTAAGCCTCTGGGCTTCCAAAGAATACAGCTGAAACAATTATACCCAAGACTAAAACTACCAGAAAAGCTATTATAATATAGGTCGCAGTCTTGGTCTTCGTATTTTTCTGCAGAATATAATTATCATGTTGTTCATGTTCTTCTTTAACGAAATCGGTTTTTTCAGAACCTTGTTTCATGTCTATTTCTTGCTTGGTAGCCATATCTTATCTTTTAAAAATTAATAACGCAAGCTATCAATATCTGATACCTCAACTTAGTGCATTCAAAAAAAATAGTATTCTAATTGATAAGAAGATAAATAAATAGTCATGGAGAAACGGTTTCTATTTGTCGAATAAATTTAATAGAACCCTCTTATCATATTCGTTCTCAACATTTCTCTCAACCCCATCTTCAATGGCTTTTAATTCAAGTAGAACCGCATCAACATCTTCTTGCGAAAGATTTTGGTGCTTAGAGATGAAGATTAGTGCATTAACCAATTCGTACATCACCGTACTATCATGTTTGGCATATAGTCTTATAGGTTGAATCAGTATCCGCATAAGTTCTTTCGCAGGTACATGGTTTTTGATGATTATTAAATTTTCTTGTTCAAAAGGCTCTGAACTAATCTTAGGAAACTGCATGAATAGCGCCAATAAACTTCCGAGTTTTGTGACAGCGTCAATAGCAGTTCCGGGATCGTTTATACCGGGTGACATGGCTTTCACCGCTATTTCCATTAATTTTATCATTCCCCCGATACCCTTATCACTTTCATGTCTATCAGAAGATATGGTTAGGCAAAAAATCAGATTTTCTTTCTCTGTATCGGTTAGGCTCTCGCGTACCTTAATTACGGGACTCCCCTGCCAAATATGCTCATTTAGATAAGGTATTATTTCAATCTGATTGTCTTTCTCCTTTAAATCATCATTCATCAAATCAGGATCAAAACCACGAAAATAGCCAGTCTTAGTTGCGTTGAGAACTATCCAGCCTTCCGTATCCACTAGTTGAAGCCCCACCTTTGAGCCCTGGTCTTTTTCAAGTTCTGTATTTAAGAAGTTTTTGCAATGCAAATAAATACTATCTATGATATTATGGATGTGAATTGCACTTGAAATACTGTGGATAAAATAAACAAAGAGACCTATGCAAATTAAGCTAGCAAAAGCTGCTAGCATTGTCGATAGCCCCAAAGCACTTGTTTCAATACCATAAGCCCCTAAAGAAATAAGCACTATGGTACAATATAAAAGGGTACCTATATAAAATGCCAAAATCAGTTGATGCCTTTTATTGGAAATAAGACCCGGCAACAAACGGGGCGAAAAGTTAGAAGAGGCCTGATTTAAGACCACCATTACCATAGTAAAACTAAACACTGTTAGTGAAAGGATACCCCCAATGAAAGTTGAAAGCATAGATCTTGCCGTTTCGTAGTCTTCAATAAGTAAAAAAGGGATTTTTTCTTTTAACGTTTTGATAATTTCAGAACTGTCTAACCTAACAGCTATAATGGCCAAAACAACAGATAAGATTGCGATTACTACGGGGTAGAACGCTATACTCTGAAGCACTTTACGATAAGTGCGCTTTAAAACTTTTAGAATGGTTTTCATTTCTAGTGATAGAGTTGTCGACCAATATTAATTATAACCATAACTTGTAGATGGCCTTTTCATAACAATTATTACCTTATTTAAAATCAGCTTATTGGCTCTTGAAATTTTACAGTCAACCTAATTTCGGATTGAGCAAAAACAAGCCGTATACCTTCTCTATTTTTGAGCCATTGATACAAAGCATTACAATTAGTTTGGTTGGTTGTTAGAGAATGGTTTCGGCGTACTACAGTTGCCGGAGCCATTTTCATCTCTCAAACCCCCTTAAAAATTTGGACTCATGAATATTTTTGAAGCACTAAGAAACGATCATGATATTCAGCGTGATTTGCTGGAGAAGTTGGTAGACACCTCTGGAGACTCTAAGACCAGAGATGAGATTTTCAAAAAGTTAAGAACCGAATTGGAAGTTCACGCAGATGCCGAAGAAAGATATTTCTACAAACCTTTGATAGATAGCGACAAAACTCAAGATAAAGCTAGGCATAGTATTGCCGAACATCATGAAATTGACGAACTTATCGAAAAATTGGAAGAGACCGACTATTCATCATCAGCTTGGTTGAAAATAGCCAAAGATCTACAGGAAAAAGTGGAGCACCATTTAGATGAAGAAGAACATGAGGTATTTCAAATGGCTGGCAAGGTACTATCGGAAAAAAACAAAAAGAGTTTAGCCAAGGACTACGAAGACCACATGGCTAAAGAAAGATAAATAAGATATTCTCCTCAGATGGCCGTAAAAACTATCGATAAAAAACTGTTACAACAGTTGATAGATTCCCCCGAAACGGCTATTGAGCATTTAGATTTAGTATATGTTACCGATAAACAATTATCGATTACCAGAAAAAAACTAAAGGACGATTACACGTACTACTCCCCTACAGGGCCTCTTACCAAAAAACAGCATTTAGAACGTATTAACAAACTAGTAATACCACCTGCTTGGCAAGAAGTACGAATCACTCATTTGCCCAACGGGCATCTACAAGCTATAGGCAAAGACCTTAAGCAACGTAAACAATATCGATACCACAGTTTATGGACAAAAGTTCGTAACCAGACCAAATTCTATCGCATGGGTATGTTCGGTGAAGCCCTTCCCAAAATCAGAAAGCAAGTAGATATTGATATTCAACAAAAGGGATGGCCAAAAAGTAAGGTTATGGCTCTGATCGTAAAACTTATGGAGGAAACCCACATTCGTATTGGTAATGAACAATATGCCCGTCGCAATAAGTCGTACGGATTAACCACCTTGCGCAAAAAACATGTCAATATTTTTAAAGACAATATCAAGTTTCATTTTACCGGCAAAAAGGGTAAGGAACATAATATTACCCTTCGCAATAAAAAACTCATCAACCTTGTGAGCAAATGTGAAGAAATACCAGGCTGGGAACTTTTTAAATTTTATGATTCAAATGGGGAAAAGCAAGATATCGATAGTGATATGGTCAATGAATATATTAGAAGAATTAGTGGTCATTCGTATACTGCCAAAGATTTTAGAACCTGGGCTGCATCCGTGGTATTCTTCGATACTTTGATGGATATTGGCGCCACTATAGATGAAACCGAGAACCATAAAAATATACTTGCCGCTTTTGATGCTGCCGCAAAGGCATTGGGCAATACCAGAAATGTGTGCAGAAAATACTATGTACACCCACTGATCGTAATGTCATATAAAGATGGTGCTCTGACCGAAGTTTTTGAAAAGGCCGATAAATTTGAAAGTGACGATTATTTCACAGCTTCTGAGAAAGCTATTCTAGAGAAAATAAAAAACTTTAATCCACTTACGGCATTGCAGGTATAACTAATCTACACGCTCAACTTCGCTCTCACTTTTTAAGACATAATCGCCGTCATCTTGCTTTATGTAAAGCGCCTTGTTACCCTCTTCTCCTTTTCGAGTAACTTTATTGCCCTTAATCGTTTTTGATATTTCTTCTGCGTAGGATTCTTCCACTTTTCCTTGAGCGGTACCGCTACCCCATTTCCATTTTACTATACTTCCTTCTTTAATCATAACATTATCGATTTTAAGCAAATTCATTAAAAATTACACTAATTACGAACCCTATTCGCTTCGATGTTAGCTTTAAAGCTAATAAGCGCAAAGGCATCAATTCTTTTCGTTATCGAACAAATGAAGCAGACTGACCTCACTTAAATTTGGGTAATTACATGGGTTGGCATACGGCATACCGCCCTTGTTTGATATGTTTAAACTAATGCCGCTAATTCTAATCCACATTAAATTATGACATATACAGAAAAAGTTGGAGAAAAGTTAAACACTTTACTAGAAAGAACTTATGACGCCGAAAGAGGTTTCAAAAAAGCAGCTGAAAATGTTGAGAATGAAAATCTTAAGGGATATTTTCAAAATAAGGCCCAAGAACGATATGATTTCGGACATGAGCTAAAAACAGAAATAAAACAATTTGCTCAAGAAATTGACAAGGGCGATAGTTTTGCCAGTAAGGCTCACCGTTCTTGGATGGATATAAAAAACTTTTTCGCCGCAAACTCAGAAGAGGCAATGTTAGAAGAAGCAATCAAAGGTGAAAAAGCCGCCATCGATGAATATCAAGACGTTCTAGACGAAACGAACTTACCCCCAAGTACTGAGACTTTGCTGACACAGCAGAAAAATAAAATTGCTAGCGGTCTCACGAACATTAAAAAATTGGAAGATATCGCATAAATACAATAAGTATTTTAGTAAAAGCATCGGTAAATACCGATGCTTTTTTTTGGTTTCACCCGAACGAGGTTAATATCCAATGGAATGCAGACACCATGTCAAACCACTATATAACAAGCTATTAACAAACGGTCAATCTCTAAAAAAAGAAGTGAAGAGCACTCTAGATGCATCAATTTTGAATTGGATACGGTCAAACGCAACAACTAGATTTTCGCAATTTTACATCATACCAATAAGGAAAAACCATAGGGGTATACATAAAATTTATATTAACCTAAAACAGATAAATTATGTTACGTTGGACAGTTATTTTCGTCATTTTGGCTATAGTAGCCGCAGTATTCGGTTTTGGTGGTATCGCCGCTGGTGCTGCTAGTATCGCAAAAATACTATTCTTTATATTTCTAGTATTGTTCGTTATCTCCCTATTTATGGGTAGAAAAAAGATATAATCTAACACTTATTTTATACTAATATTAATCTTTAAAATATATTAAAATGAAAAAATCAGCATATTATTTTTTAACCATGTTCGCCCTAGTATTCTCACTAAGTGCTTTTAATAGTTGTAGAGAGGAAAAATCTACTGGAGAAAAAATGGAAGATACCATGGATGAAGTCGGAGATGACATCGAAGAAGGAGCCGAGGATATGAAAGATGAAGTTGAAGATGCCGTTGACGATAACTAGAATAAGTCTAGTTTCGATATAATTATTTTAGTGCAAAACGGATTTTTCAATTTTGAAGAATCCGTTTTGTGATTTTAAACCTTAAAAACAAAATCATGGAAAATTACGCAAAGCATGAAAAAGATATAATTCGAAAGTATGAGGCTAAAGGCTATAGTCAAAATTTTCGCTTCGACTCTGGAAAATTAGTTGACACTGAAAGTAAACAAAGTTATACCCCAAAGCAGATTAAGGTTGTTGAAGAACATCGTTACGAAGGTATGAGTAACCCCTCAGATCTATCGATTCTGTACGTGATAGAAACCACTGACCAAACCAAGGGAATTTTTCTAATGGCCTACGGCCCTAATGCAGATGTCGATACTGCTGAATTCTTTAAAGAAATTCCTAAAGAGAATTTTGTTGAGAACGAATAGCAATCTTTTGATTATCAAAAAAGGGCAGCCAACAAACTTATAATTGTGGGTTGCCCTTTTTTTAACCATATCAGCGGGTCGAACCTAGTTATTACGAAGTGCCGATATCAATTCTTCTTTATTCATTTTAGACCGACCAGGTATGCCAATATCTTTGGCCTGTTGGTAAAGCTCGTCTTTTGAACGCTTTTCATACGGCTTTGCCTTGCCTCCTTTTTTACCCGAATTCTCGGTATTCGCAATACGGGCCGACTTCTCTTGACTATAGCCTTTTTCTCTCAGGGCTTCGTATTGTTCTTCGTTTTTTATACTTGGTCTATCCATAGTACTAATTTTAAAAAACCGCAGCCTAGATATTATAAGTATCAAGTTGCGGCTCTAGGGTGAAATATTAGGTGAAATATTAATTGTTTATTTTATTGCTGCTCAGTAGGCATTATATACACATCGTTAATGTTCGCTCTTTGCGGTTGACTTAACGCATAGCTAATAGCCTCTGCGATATCGTCAGCCTCCAAAGGTGTCATTTTCTTCATTTCTGATAAATTTTCCTTTATATCTTCATCCGTAATGGTATCCATCAGTTCGGTATCAACCAAACCTGGTTCAATTGAAGTAACATTAATACCATATTTTGGAGCTAGTTCTTGACGCAGACCTTCAGAAAACATTTTTACTGCCGCTTTTGTCGCGCAATAAACAGATCCGCCCGGAAAATATCGATGTGCCGCACTGGAAGAAATGTTTATAATGTGACCTGACTTTTGGTCCATCATGGTAGGCAAGACAGCAGCAACGCCGTTCAATACGCCCTTAATATTTACATCGACCATAGTTTCCCATTCATCAGTTTTTAGTTTCTTGATGTACGACAACGGCATGAGACCGGCATTGTTCACAATAGCATCTATTCTTCCAAATTTTGAAAGCGTGTTTTCCGTTAAAGTCTTAAAATCATCCTTCTTGGTCACATCGGCAGTTATAGCCAATGCTACACCACCTTTATCTTCAATCTTTTTTTTGATTTCATTCAATTTTTCTTCTCTTCGAGCCGTAAGTACCACCTTAGCGCCCAAGGCCGCCAATTTCGTTGCGGTCGCTTCGCCTATTCCACTTGATGCACCTGTTATTATCACAACTTTATTTTCCAAATCCATTTAAATAATTTTTATAATTAATAATATTCTAAATTTAAGTTGGGTCGACCCGGCTTGTTAGCTGTTTTACAAATAATATTGATGCCATAATACCTACAAAAAAAGAAGGTACTTAAAGTACAAATCGACCATTTTTTGATTTCGGCCAATTCTATCTATATTCAATAAAAATCAGGGATATCGTTAGACAATTACGTAAAAGTGTCATTAATTCATTGTTTAATATTTCTATCTTTGACAGTTAGGTCTTTGATACTTTATTTTGTCACATGAAATTTCGCCTAAACTACACCCCTAGTGAACTGATTCAAAAGGTGGTAGCTGAACAATTAAATAGGATGGGAGTCTCTTTTTCTTTCAACGAATTAGGGCAACTAGTTCTAGATGGTAAAATTTCTGGCGATATAATGGCGCAAATTACAGAGAGGTTGAGAAAACTTGGCATTACTTTGTCTGAGGCCGGTATGAACAGCATCGTTGGTGATATTAAAAATGCCATCGAAGAATTGGTTTATTCCGAAGACATACGTAAAACTACAATTTCAGTTTATCTGTCAAACAAATTAGGATATTCGTATTCGTACTTATCCAACCTGTTTTCAGAGGAAACGTATACCTCGATTGAGAATTTTATTATATTGCGAAAAATAGAGTATACCAAACGCCTGATTCTCGAAGAAGACATGAGTCTCACCGAGATTGCATATAAATTAGATTATAGTAGTGTTGCCCATTTATCCGGGCAATTTAAAAAAGTAACTGGTTTAACCCCCACAACCTTTTTGAGAATATTACAAAGAAGAAAAACCAAGAACACTTAAAAGAATACCCATATGAGTACTAAACCCATGAAGGTGGTGCTTGTAGACGACGACGAAGACGATAGAATGTTTTTTGCCGATGCCTTACAGGAAATAGAATTGGAAACCGACTTACAAGAATTTCACAACGGACAAGAACTGTTGAATTTTTTAAACGATTCGGATCTCGACCATCCACAACTTATATTCTTGGATTTGAATATGCCCGTTATGAATGGTTTCGAATGTCTGAAAAAAATTCGTACCAACCCAAAATTAAAAGATTTAGTAGTCGCTATTTACTCAACTTCTTCTTCAGAAAGAGATATTGAGGAAACTTTCGTAAATGGCGCTAACATCTATATCAACAAACCCAATAAATTCGAAGAATTAAAAAAGACTATTGCCCAAGTCGTTAAGCGAAATTGGCAGTATGAAGAAAATGAAATGGACAAAACTAATTTTTTGTTCAGAATATAATATATATACATGGCTGACCTAGGCAATGTTGGTAAAACCAAAACGGGCATATTACCCTACGTCTTACTTTTACTACTTGCGGTTATCGTTTTGTTTTACATTTCGTATACTTCTTTCAAGCAAAATTCAGCCCTAAGAAAGTCTACCGAACTTGTATCACAAACTCAGAATACGATCAGTGAAATAAATATGCTTTTCGCAAATTATTCAAGTACTCAAGCCGCAGGCGTGCAGTACTTGATAACGAGCGACAGTACCTATTTAATACCTATCAAAGATTATGTAGAGGAGAGTAATTCTAGTCTTAAAAGGTTAAAATTACTGGTGGGCGATAATAAAAGTCAACTCGCCCGTCTTAAAAGAGTACCCGAATTTAGCCGGCTTCTCTTTGAAGAACTACAATCACTTGAAAAAGAAAATGCCCGATCGATATTACAATCGAAGACCTTAAGAAAGAAAATACATACTATAGATGACTATCGTGATAGTCTAATGGCCATCGAGGAAGCTATGATCGAATCGGAGTATAATATGCTCAAGTCTCGAAAAAATGCTTACGACTCAAATGTAACCCTAACTCCCACACATATTTTATACTCGGCACTTTTCGCATTAGGCATTCTCATGTTCGCTTTTACCAAAATAAATATGGATAGAAAGCAGATGGATACGACCGGGGCTTTTCTACGAAATATTTTGGACAGTACCGACAACACCGTGAATTTTTACGAACCGGTCAGAGATAAAACTCAAAAAATAATCGATTTTACTATTGGTTATACCAATGCAAAAGACAAAAAAGACTTCAACATCAATTCTAAACAAGCCATTGGTAAGAAGTTCACCGAAGTGTTTCCCTTTCTTGGTAATAAAGAGTATGTTGATTTTCTAACAAGTGCCATTGAAGAAAACAAGACCCTTGTTAAAGAAACCGCTTATGACATCGATGGTAAAAAAGTTTGGTTGCATACCACAGCCTCACCACTCAATCACGGCGTGAGTACAACTGTTCGAAATACTACGGTAGAAAAAGAAGCTGAGCAAAAATTGTTGGCCTTGAACACTCAGCTTGAAACACAAAATCATGAACTGGCCCAAACATCCGGTTTTCTCAAAAACTTGGTTTCATCTTTTCAATATATCATAAGTTATTTTCAAGCTATACGTAACGATGATGGTGAAATAATCGATTTTAAAATTATTTACACCAATGAGAAGATAAAGGAGCTTATGGGGCGACCTTCGCATGAGTTCGAGGGTAAGTTGGTTTCCAAAGTGTATCCATTTCTATTTGAAAACGGCAGTTTTGACCTTTATAAGAAAGTAATAGAAACCGGAGATGGTGCGGAAACGGAACAAGAATATGATTTGCCTGGAGGACATTTTGCTTTTTGCAACGAAATAACCAAGCTAGATGACGGTGTTACGGTTCTTTCGCAGGATATTACTTTACGCAAAGCAGCTGAGAATGAATTACGACGATCGAAAGATGCCTTAGAAGTTCAAAACACCATATTAAACGATGCCGAGAGAATAGCGGGAATAGGTAGCTACAATCTAGACATCGACAGTGGCCAAATGGAATATTCTGACAATGCATATCGTCTGTTCGGCTATAAACCCGGAGAATTCGAACCCTCTTTCGACAGGTTTCTTTCATTCTTAAGCCCTGGCGATGCGAAACAGTTAAGGAACAAAGACCTAGAGACCTTAAAGAAAAAAAGCCGAGGTAAGAGCAAATACAAGGTAAAAACGAAAACCGGTAAAACAAAGTATATGTCTTCAATGGCACATTTTTTAGAAAAGGATGGCCGGTCATATATGGTCGGGGTCATTCGTGACATAACCGACAAAACCAAAAATGAACAGAATTTAAAATTAAAGAACAGGGCGCTAAAAAGAACCAATGCCGAACTTGAGTCTTTTAATCGAGTGGCCAGTCATGATCTGCAAGAACCCCTAAGAAAGATTCAAATGTTCATTAGTCGGCTTTCTGATTTCGATAAGAATAATTTGTCTGAAAAAGGGCAAAAATATTTAGATAAAATCGAAGATTCTGCTAATAGAATGCAGTTACTGATCAGAAACCTGCTCTCTTATTCGCGCATCTCGGAAGAAATCAACGAGCCTATAAAGATAAATCTCAACGGAGTTTTCAATAAGGTTCTAGAAGACTTTTCTGAACGGATAGATGAAACCGGGGCGACAATTACCGTTCCTGATTTGCCAGCAGTTCATGGTACTGGTTTTCAATTAGAACAGCTCTTTAGTAACTTAATTTCGAATGCGCTAAAATATAAGAAACATAATGAATCGCCCATTATAAATGTGGCATACGAAATACTGGAACATAAGCAATTGGAATCAGGCTTGAATCTGCCTAAATCAAAATACTTAAGCTTGACCGTTAGTGATAATGGTATTGGTTTCGAACAAGAGCAAAGTCATAAAATATTTGAACTTTTCGAAAGGCTTCACGAAAAACACGCATACACCGGCACCGGCTTAGGTCTCGCTATTTGCAAAAAAATTGTTGAAAACCACCGCGGTCATATTCATGCAACCAGTGAGCCAAATAAAGGTACAACCTTTAACATTTTACTTCCCTACAGTTAACATCTCCTTATTTATCCTCTAAGTTATTTTATGGTAATCTAATTCTTTAAGACGTTCGTTTTAAATGAAATAACTGTCTAATTACATAATTATATAACCGTTTCTAAAAATTGTGTAAGAAACTAAAGCCTCTTATGATACATATTTGCATGTATCACAAAGGTGCATATCTATGTGATGTATTAACAACCACTAAAACAACACAATCATGAGAACGCTTTCACTTCATTCACTTTCATTAGAAAAAAATTTAAATTCGATCAACCTAGTTTTGGGAGGCTCTATTAGCGATGCCGGCAATGAACGTGTTTTACAATTTGACAATGATTTCGGAACAGGCACCATCACAGCCATAACCCTTGAAGGAGGTCTATCTTTCTTACAATATGATGTCTGCTTTAGCGAAGACACTAAAATCACAAATGACCCAACTCCTTCAAACCCCTTATACTTCATGTATTGCCTAAAGGGTCATCTATATCAGAAATTTCAGGATTATCGGGATAAACTGCTTTTAGATGAATTTCAAACGGCAATTATGGGCGGTACAAGCCATATTAATGAACTTTCATTTCCGAGCAATCAGAAAGTCAAACTTTGTATTATCAGTGCGGTCGATACCACTGCTGATGCTGATAGCGCTTTGCCCAGCAGCTTAAAACAGACCATGATGCAGCTATTCTCTCATGGTAAAGAACAAGATAAACCCATCAGATATTTTGGAACTTACAATCTTCGTATCGGAGAGCAATTGGCACAAATAGAAAAAATTAGACAAGAAGGCCTTGTGAAAAAATTACTGGTCGAAGGTATCTTGAACCTTACTTTAGCTATGGAAATTGAGCATTTAAAATCTGACTTGGAGAACGAGCAGAACCCCTCTGGTTCGCTCACCCAATATGAGCTTAAATGCATTAAAGAGGTTTCTAGAAAAATCGAGGAACATCCTGAGATTCAATACAGCATTAAATCCATTTGTTTAGAGTGTGGTCTTTCTGCCAGTAAATTACAAGAAGGCTTTAAACTTTTACACGGCAAAACCGTTTCAGACTTTATAAGAAATGAAAGGTTGAATACCGCTGAAAGGTTGATATCTACTACTGACATGAACATTTCAGAAATTGTTTATACCGTAGGGTTATCAAGTAGAAGTTATTTCTCGAAAATATTTAAGAGAAGATATAACTGTAGCCCCAAAACATATCAAGACAACAAAAAATCATTGGCAGCCTCAGCATAAACAGCACAATGACTATGAAGAAGAGCCGGCTTTGTTTATGAAGCCGGTTTTTTTCTACCTATAACTTAATAAGATAAAACCTTATTGATTTTTGGCATTTTCAGCATCATCAAAATCAACTTCATTATCAACGACACCCTTGTAAGCACTGATCCAAGCGTTCTTCACCAAATTAAAAATCGTTGGCAGCACCTTAGATTTCACTTGATTTAAATCACCCTCAATAGGAACTTTAGTGGCCAATGTATTATTACCTTGATTTTTCAAGATAAACTTGAAGAAGCCTACGAAGCCTTCCCATAACTTCTCAAAAAACTTATCCTCTTTTTCAATTAGTTTAGAATCTCTCAACAAAGGTTTAATATATCCGGTCAAAAAACCATCGGCAATAGCAATTTCACTATATAAATTAAAATCTCCCTCTGCAAAATCAATTCCTGCATAATGATTTGTAAAGTCATTAAAGGCTGTTACAGAAGCATTCTCCAACGAAAAGGAAGCATCCATATCAGGAATTTCTTTAACAAGGTCCATTTTTCCATCCAACGTAACTTTTCCCTCACCTATAGAGGTAGCGGTGGCATGTACGGTAGAAGGTAATTCTCTTTCGGTTCGAACTACATTTCTGAGATTAGTGGCATTAAGGTTAACTTCATTTAAATAAAGGTCTATGGTAGGGTCTGCCGTAAGTTCGACGAAGGCGGCTTTACCATTGATTATTTTCAGATTGTTGATATCGATGGGCACCAAATCGGTAAGTGCTTTTGACCAATCTTCAATATCAGGGTCTGATAGGCTATCGCCCTGTTGATCCTCGAAAACATAAATGAATTCTGGTCTGGTCATTACTATTTCACTTACAATTTTACCCTTGAGAAGTGACTTCCACTCTACCGAAATATCTGTTACACCAAGATTTAGAAACGGCACCTCAGAATCTGCATTGACCTTGTTCAGGTAAAGACTATCGATTACATAAGCTCCTCGCACAAGCGCAATATCAATATCTTTCACTTGACCGTAATACCCCGGAATATCGGCCAAAACGTTATTCACATAGTTCTTGACTATAAAAGGCAAGAGTAACCGAAATGCTACCAACAAAATTATAATGGTTACAGGTACTATATATCGCTTCTTTTTTATTCGCCTACGCTTGTTTATATTTTCCTTCATAATTTACTTGCTTTAGAAGCATTCAACTACTCTTTCTCGCTTTTACCGATCAGGGTATTCACTGTGCCGTCTTGTACATTCAACCATAAATAATTGAAAAATGATTTGGTGGGGTCTCTTTGAACCTCGATGGTACCATATCGAAACCCATCTTCATCGGAATTCGAACCATCATTAATGAACAATTTACCGATGAAAGTCAATAACTTATTGACTCCCAAACGATTTTTCTTGAGTA
This sequence comes from Pseudozobellia sp. WGM2, assembly GCF_017810075.1. Taxonomy (GTDB): domain Bacteria; phylum Bacteroidota; class Bacteroidia; order Flavobacteriales; family Flavobacteriaceae; genus JADNYK01. The sequence continues at coordinate 117,251 of NZ_JADNYK010000005.1, read as the reverse complement.
CAGCGAATTCAAAATCTTCGTAATTCATTTTGATATCTCCTGAAGATGAAATAGCATCGCCACTTATAGTAAAATACATTCTATTGATGTTTCCTTTGGCCTTTGCCCTTAAACTAGATTCCAAGTAGCTATTTACACTTTTAGATTTAAAATCTTTGATTACCCCTGAAGCAGTAAAAGCATCATTCTGCTGATTAATGTCGAATGACCAATTTAATTCAATAGGAGCATGATTCATTAAAAGAGCGCTGGCTTTGATTTTGGTTTTCTTTTGGCTATCTGATAAGTTGTCTACATCGGTTATTGTCGCATTCAATTCATCGAAAGAAACTCTACCAGGTGCCACACCTGAAGTGATTAGTTCACTATAAACAAGGTTGCCGTTATCAATGTTAATTTCTGGAATCTCTATATCTATAGGAAGTTCTCGCAGCATTCTACTATACAGACGCTTCTTTTTCAAATCATCGTCAACCAATTTATCTCTATAGATTTCAGCCGTCGGATTTAGAATTCTTCCGCTTCCTGTAGAAACAAATAAAGTGTCTCCCGTAAAACCAATTTCAATGGAATCAACTATAGTCTCCGGTATTTTCAAATCGATATGATCTCGTTCAACACTTATTTTTTTAGAAAGTTCCGATTTGCTGAATTTGGTATTCAAATTCAAATTATTTATTTGTAATCTCCCATTTTCTAGACTTAGGTTGGCTACATTTAGTTCTTCAAAAGTTCCTAGATTAAGATAGAGATCCTTCAACGCAAGATGGTACTCCCCATAAATCACCGGTATTTTTTCTCTAATTTGTGACGGGCCGGTTTCAGCATCATATACCTCGAAATTGATATCTTTTGTATTAAATGTGAGACTATCTTTGTTGTGCAGCGTAAGTTCTCCGTTCTTGACCGTTAATCTTTCTACTTCAATAGTCTTTAGCAAAGAAACTACGCCCCGGCGTTCTTTGTTTTTATTCGATACTACCTTATCTAAATAATGGTGTACCCTTGGTTGATCCAGTTCTAAAACTTCGACTTGAATACGCTCATTCATGAAGAAATGCCAGTAATTTAAGTCGATTAAATTCAACGATCTAAGTTGAATGTTAGAATGTTCAGTTAGAGAGTCTCGATTTTTTAAACGTAGATCAATTTCTTTTAATTCTATACTGCCCGAGAGAATATCGGCATTCAATTGCTGGTAACTCAATTGCACATGTGGAGGTAATTTTCTATTTAAAAAATCACCCACCCAAGATTCCGCCTTAATATGAGCAAATGCTAAACCGGCCACAATTATCAACAATAGCGTTAGAGTAATTATGACTAGAGGATGTTTTGGTATTAATCGGGCATTTGCCATGATTCTACAACTTGATTGTTATAACCTACAATTAGGTTGTTTACAAGCTGATTTCATAACGCTTTCCGATTTATGTTTGACCTGAACGCACTTGGGCCTTTGAAAAAGTTCATATTTCACTATATTGAAAAAAACCGTATAAAAATCAGACTCTGAAAAGTATTTCCCTCATTGTCCCATATCTAATGCGCTATATCTGCATCCTAGTATTTATGACCACTCTCGCACTAAAAGCTCAATATAAAGCCCCAGCATCAATAATTAAGGAGGTAAAAATAGCTCTTGATCATTACCCCGAACTTAACGACACCCCAATCACTTTCAAGTTCAAAAAGAACATAAGTAAATCTACCATGCAGGCACAACCTCATTTTTGGAGCCTTTTTAAATCTTGGAAAAATAGAAAATATGTGATTCTAATCAGCGAACGTATTAAAATATCAGGTAAAACTTTTTTGACTAGAGATATTCCCCAAAATATTATGATTGGCTGGTTAGGTCATGAGTTGGGTCATGTTATGGATTATAGAAATCGTAGCAGCCTTAACCTTATTTGGTTCGGACTCAAATACACGTTCTCCGGTTCGTATATAAAAGAAGCAGAACGTGCAGCGGATACCTACGCAGTTTCCCACGGTATGGGTGATTATATTCTACAGACCAAAAGTTTTATTCTTGATAATGCGGAAATTGAAGAAAAATACAAAAGCCGTATTCGTAAGTACTACTTATCACCAAAAGAGATTATGACCTTGGTAGAGGAGAAAGAACAAGTGGAAGAAGAAAAAGTTGATTAAAAAATATAGCTCTTTCATAGGCTATCTAAAAAATGTAAAACAGCATTTGCACTACGGCCATTATTTTCTCTCATTTAATAAAAGTAGAATCGCAAAGTATATTGCGTGCAAAAGTTGTGCACCAACCGCTCCCCAATTCTCAATAGAACAACTACCTAAAATTAATAGAGACATCAAAATTATACCCGCCATTAATGTGTATCGCACATAAAACCCAATAAGCATGAACAAACCAATTAACAATTCAATAATCGGTAATGCATAGCTAAAAGGCAAAATCAGAAACTGCGGTATAAGAGACTCGGCCATTGTTTCCATCATCCAACTACTGAAAACTTGGATCTTAGGTAAGCGTACCGCCCCATGACCAAACATACTGATGGCAAGTGGTAGTCGAAGAAAATAGTGCAACGTACTTCTTTTCAAGATATATAAAGTAAAGCGGAAAAAACCATACAGTTCTTTCCGCTATTTGTTTAATCAGTTATTCTTTTCATATTACATCTGGCCACTCATTAGGCAACTCGCCACTGAAGCCCATTTTGGGCAACTCGCTGATCATACGCAATTCTTCACCATTGAGTTCAAAGTCAAATATATCTATATTCTCCAATACTCTTTCTTTTGTAGTCGATTTCGGAATGGGAATAGCACCATTCTGAACTATCCATCGTAAAGAAACTTGAGCGACTGATTTGTTATACTTATCAGCTATACCCTGCAAGGTCTTATTGCTGAAGACTGCACCTTTTGCCAAAGGAGACCAAGCCTCTAATCGAATATCATGTTGTTTACAGAAATCAACAACCTCTGGCTGCCAATACCCTGGGTGAAATTCTATTTGGTTCACCGCAGGTTTTATTTTAGCTGTTTGCAACAAAGGTTCTAAATGTTCTGGCCAAAAATTACTTAAGCCAAGCGATTTAATTTTTCCTTCGGATTGAAGTTCTTCCATAGCTCGCCATGTCTCACTATTGGCTTTTTGCCAGTTTTTCCCAAAATTTTTCTCGTTGGCCGGCCAATGAATCAGGTAAAGGTCTACGTAGTCAAGATTCAACCGTTCTAGAGATTCTGCAAAAGCCTTTTTGGTCTCTTCATAACCTAAGCGATCTCTCCAAACTTTTGTCGTAAGCATAATTTCTTCACGGGCAATACCACTTTGCGCTATGCCCTTACCCACCGCTGCTTCATTTTCATAACGTGCGGCCGTATCTAACAGGCGGTATCCGTTTTGCAAGGCGAACTTGACACTCTCTATACCTTCTTGTTCATTGGCCTCATAAGTACCAAAGCCAATTTCAGGAATGGTTTTACCATCGTTCAAACTGTAATTTTCGATTGTTTCATTTTTTATCTTTTCCATTGATTACTGTTTATTGTTAAACACCATTTTAAAATTTTGTTGGCAATTATCCAAGCAAGATTTAAGGCCCTTATAAAATAATTGTATTTCAGCTCGAAAAACTAAAAGTTCTCCATTTTACAGGAGACTTAGCTTTCTACCCATTATATCTATAGTCATATTAAGAGGATTTTTTTTGGAAACACAACTTGTAAGACCAAAAGCAATCTAATTTTAATTAAACCGGAGACCAAAACGGAAATACTAATAAAGTTCCAAATTATCTAGTACTCGCACTTAACAAGCCAAATGAAAAGCCCTTTAGAAATCATGTATTCAGCAGTAGGTTCAAATACTGACGAAGCCTAAACTTTAGAAGCCGTTTCACGCTGTAAATTAGCTACAAATTCTTCCCATTCTTTAAATTTCTCTTCTCCCATCACCCGTTCCATTTTTACTTGACCACCTTTCTTCTTGTTTCGACCGTTCCATTCAGAAAAGGCATTGGGTTTTACGGTGGTTACCCGCACACCTTCCAGAGCTTTTGAACGAGCCACCTTGTAGTTCTTATTGGCTTGTTTTAAAAAATCGTCAAGTGCTTCTGCCAGTTTATCATCCTCCTTTGAATCTTCTGTACCCAAATACCAGCAATGATAAAAATCATCGTCTATTCTATTGGCACAAAGTGTATACTCAGGAATTTTCATAGAAAACTTTTCCTCTAAATGCTGCACGGCATCATCCATCTTATTTACAGAAAGTTGAGACCCGACCGTATTAAGAAAAAACTTGGTTCTTCCCGTAATTTTTATTTCGGCCCTTTCAATATCAGTAAATTCAATCGTATCTCCGATAATATACCTCCAAGCCCCAGAGACTGTAGAAATTATGAGAACATAGTCTTGATCTTTCTCTACTTCGGATAATCGTAGTGCCGGAGCATCATCAATAAGCGAACCGTCTTGATCGATATATTCCGGTTTGAAAGGAACAAATTCAAAATAGATACCTCCGTTAGTGACCAACTGCATGGCCGAAGTTTCGGGGCGTGCCTGAAATGCCACAAAACCCTCTGAAGCCAAGTATGTATCTATGACCGTTATAGGTTGACCAAGTAAGGCATTGAAACTCTTCTTGTACGGACCAAAAGCGACACCGCCTGAAGTGTAAACCTGCAAATTTGGCCAAATTTCGTGTATGTGGTTTAAATTATGATAATCTATGACCTTTTGTAACATCAATTCCATCCACGATGGTATACCGCTTAAGGCCCCAATATCCCAATTTTGAGCTTCTTCGGCTATTTTTTGTACGCGCTCGTCCCAATCATCTATTTCCGCAATATCTTCGCCCGGCTTATAATAACCCCGAAACCATGTAGGAATATTGCTTGCGCTAATACCGCTAATCTCACCCTCTTGATGACCATCTACTTTTTCTAAATCGGTAGAACTACCCAGCATCAAAATACCTTTCTCGAAAAAATCGGCAGGTAAGTCAAAATTACTTAAGGCATACACTTGCTCGATACCGGCATCACGAATAGAGGTAATCATATCATCGGTTACGGGAATTCGCTTACTACTATTACCTGTGGTACCTGAACTTAAGGCAAAATAATCAGGTGTGCCGGGCCAAGTAATATCGGTCTTGTCTTCGTGAAGTTTCGACCACCATTCTTCATGCATTTTGTTATAATCATGATAAGGTATCGAACTGGAAAATATTTTGCCCCTATCATCGGATTCCAATATTTTCTCAAAGCCGTAATGTTTTCCGAAGGCTGTATCTTGGGCCTTTGTCAATAGTTTTTCAAGAACCTCGTTTTGTTCTTCGACCGGATTTCTCTCACCTGCGAGTTTATCTCTAACATCTATAAAGCCTTTAATAATATTTCCTATGATGGGCATGGTTGTTTTTTTTTACAAAATTAAAACAGCGCTGCACCGAAGAAGTGCTACATAGATGGGGACTTTAGCTCAGAAGTGAAAAATTTATCTTATTCCTGAAATTCTTTGCTTAAAACATCAACAGGATAGGGTACTTTTTCGTCCGTACCCTTTAGAATAGGCATTTGAGCATCTACATCTTTTAAATAATCAGATAAGTTTTGGGCCAACTCCCTAGTTCTTAAGGTATCTACCTCTACCAAATTTTTGGTTTCCCCAATATCTTCCTTAAGGTTGAAAAGTTCCATCTCTTGACTCTCATGGTAGTAAATCAACTTAAAACCACCTTTTCGAATGGCACTTGCCGCGCCAATACCTGGCCCTGACGGGCCCCATTCGTTAGGGTAATGCCATACCAAAGGCCTTACCCCCTCATATTCTTTTTCACCTTTAAGTACCGAGACAAAGCTTTGCCCATCGACCTTTTGAACCGTATTCAAACTATCGATGCCAGCCATTTCTAAAATCGACGGGTAAAAATCTTCTATAATAACTTGATAGCTAGAGGTACTATTTGGTTCAATCTTTTCAGGCCATTTAACCAACATAGGCTCTCGAATGCCGCCCTCTCTCATTGAACCTTTACCACTCGACAAGGGCATATTATGGGTATGTGGTTCACCCCCTCGTGCATGTGCACTTAATCCGCCATTATCAGACATAAACAGAACCACGGTATTTTCTGAAATTTCCTTTTCATCTAAATATTTCATTATATCGCCCAAACTTTTATCCATTCCCTCGACCATAGATGCATATCTTGCCTCCGTACTATCCAATCCTTTCTCAAGATATTTCTGAACGAACCGCTCATCGCCCATAATCGGGGTATGCACGGCGTAGTGAGACATATACAAGAAAAATGGCTGTTGTGTGCCAGCAACGGAATCTAGAGATTTAAGTGCTTCTTGTGTTATAGCTTCCGTTAGAAAAATATCCTTTCCGTGGTATTCTTCCAAGCCGGGTACCGCCCAAATCTCTTTCCCTTTCTTGCCGTTACCGAAATTCTCAGTGCCCAAGTAACTTTCCGGGGCACCGGCGGCATGGCCGGCAATATTAATATCAAAACCCAAATTCAAAGGATTTTCACCGGGCGTACCGATGGCGCCTAAATGAGCTTTACCCGCATGAACTGTGTAATAGCCTATATCATGCAATGCCTGAGGCAAAGGCATGGCATGCACACTTTTAGGGTCACCTGCTACAGGGCTTAATCCATTTACATTCCATTTCGGAAACTTTAATGAATCATGGTTTTTCTCCATAGGTTGAATCGAATCTTTACGGAGCGTCCAATTTGTTACCCGATGCCTAGCGGCATTCATTCCCGTCATTAAGCTAACTCTTGTTGGAGAACAGACGGGTGTGGCATAGGCTTGAGTAAACTTCATGCCCTGTGCCGCCAACTTTTCCATATTTGGGGTATGGTAACGGTCATTGAAAGGTGTGCGCTCAGAATAAAAAGGTACCGAGGTATCTTGCCAGCCCATATCGTCTACTAAAAACAAGACAATGTTGGGCGGCACCTCTTCTACTTCTTCCGATTCGCAGCAACAGAAGAGCATTATCAGTGCACTAAGAAATATATATTTATGCATAATTAATTTGACTTATTTTGACAGAACGACTTCTCTTTGTTGCCAAGTTTTACCTTGAAGGTTTAGATTTGAATTTTTTTGTTTGGGGCCTGGCGTACTTCTACCCATATCGATATAAGACACTAACAAAGACTTTAGTTCTTCAACTTTTTCAGGATGCTGGGCATATAAATTCTGCTTTTCTTCCGGGTCGGTAGATAAATTATAAAGTTGTATCGGAGGTAGTTTTTCTATGCCCTCTGAATTGGGTTTGGGGGCACTCCAACCTCCAGAACCTGGGCAAAGAATCAATTTGAATTCATTTTTTCGAATCGCGAAGCTTCCGTTTATCGAATGGTGAACCGTAGCCTCTCTGAGATATTCGGTTTCCCCACGACTCAAGAATAAAGGCAGCATCGAAAAACTGTCTTCACCTTCATTGTCATTTAACCGTATTCCTGCAATATCGGCAGCAGTAGCCATAAAATCGGTAGTGCATATTGTTTTGTCAGAAACAGAACCTGCTTCTATTTCCTTCGGCCATTTGACAATAAATGGCACCCGATGGCCCCCTTCATAAATATCGGCTTTATGGCCACGATACTTACCGCTTGGGTCATGATCTTTTTCCGCCAATAATTCGAAATTTGCCTGTGGAGAGCACCCATTATCACTAGTGAAAATTACTATAGTATTTTCTGCAAGGCCTTTGTTTTCAATAGTGGAAACCAATTGTCCGACATAATCATCAACCATCATCACAAAATCAGCATAGGGGTTTAAATCACTTTTACCCAACCATTCTTTAGTGGGTAGAATTGGAGTGTGTGGCGACGGTAATGCCAAATACAGAAAGAATGATTTATTTTCTTTTGACCGGTCTTCAACATAATCGATTGCCTTTCTGAAAAAATTAGGGGTAACATCATCATGTACAAAATCAGCTGCCGTAGGCCCTTCTCGCCACCAAGTATATTTTCCTTTATCGACGGTAACCGTATCTACGGCAGCTGTAACCTTACCATTTTCGACATATACATAAGGTGCCATATCTAAAGATCCAGAATGCCCATAAGAATAATCAAAACCCAAGTCTTGAGGCCCATTGGTAATCGGTTTAGTGAAGTCAAGATTGTCAAAATCACGAGCATCCCAACCTTCACCCTCAATTAGGGTGCTGTCTTTTACGGCCCAATCCCAACCGAGATGCCACTTTCCAATAAATGCCGTATGATAATCAGCCTTTTTCAAGACAGAGGCGACTGTGCTTCTTTCCGTTGGAATTAAGGCTTTAGATTTTCCTGTGAGCACTCCACTTTTTAACGGACTACGCCAATTATAGCGCCCTGTTAATATACCATACCTGGTCGGCGTACATACCGCTGAAGAAGTATGGGCATCGGTGAATTTCATTCCACTTGCCGCCAACTTATCAATATGCGGGGTAGGTATTTTACCTTCTCTATTGAATGCCGCAATATCACCGTACCCAAGGTCATCGGTAAGTATGTAAATAATGTTCGGTGACTTCTTAACAGTTTCACCGGGTTCTTTTTTTTGTTCTTTACAGGATATGAAGATAGCCGAGAAAAGAACGAAGTAAATTTTGAGTTGGTGGGTGAACATTGGTTTTGGCTTTTGGTTTGTGTACCCTCTATACGGGTATGGGTTAAAAATACATAATCGACCGTATTTCTTTGACAAACCATTGACTATTTTTGTAATAGTAGAACTTTAAACTAACTTTAAGTTCTGAGCAAAAGAATTCAAGTATTGTATTGCATTGTTGACATAGAAACCACCGGAAATAGCATCAGGGGAAATAAGATTACCGAAATATCTATTTTTAAATATGACGGTTATGAAATTGTAGATGAATTTACTTCGCTGGTCAATCCGCATTGTGAAATACCTTATTTCATTACCCGGTTGACAGGAATCGATAACGAGATGGTTCGTGATGCCCCCACCATTGATGAAATCGCTCCTGAAATTTTACGCATCACCGAGGGTACAATTTTCGTGGCTCATAGTGTCAATTTTGATTACAACATCATTAAAAATGAATTAAAAGAGATCGGTCGTGAGTTTACCAGAAAGAAATTATGTACCGTTCGGCTCTCACGTCAATTGTTGCCCGGTTATCATTCCTATAGTTTAGGCAAACTCTGCTCTTCGTTAGAAATTCCGTTGACCGATAGGCATAGGGCCCGAGGCGATGCACATGCTACAACCCTATTGTTTAAAAAATTATTGCGAGCAGATGGTGCTGAACAAGTTTTTAAGACTTTTCTGAACGCACGCTCTCAAGAGGCTACTTTACCAGCCTCTTTGCCCCGTGATGCTTTTAAGCGATTGCCAAATAAGCCGGGAGTGTATTACTTCAAGAATAACAAAGGCAAGATTATTTATGTGGGCAAAGCTGTGAATCTCAAAAAAAGAGTGCTTAGCCATTTTTATGACAAATCGAGCAAAGAGGTTCGCATGTGTGCTGAAACGGCTGATATAGATTTTGAACTTTCTGGTAATGAACTTGTGGCCCTCTTGATGGAATCATCGGCAATTAAACATTATTATCCCGAGCATAACCGTGCCCAAAAACGCAAAATTCAGCCTTATGGCATTTTTAGTTATGAAGATCGTAACGGCATTAAACATCTTGCCTATAATAAGCTGAAAATGGCCCCAAACGCATTTTCAGTTTTATATAGCCCGACCACTTGTAGATTGTTTTTGGAAGAAATCTGCAAAGTTTATCGACTATGCCCCAAATACTGTCATTTACAGGAGAATGTGAAAACCTGTTCGCACTATAGAATCAATGGGTGTGACGGCATCTGCGAAGGTTCTGAGAACATTGGGGAGTACAATGCCAAAGTTATCAAAGCCATTGAACAGGTCAATTCTGAAAGGGAAAATTTTATTATTCGTGAAAAGGGAAGAGAACCTGATGAAGAAGCCTTTATAATGGTTAAAAACAATGCTTACATAGGGTACGGATTTATTGAAAAGGAAGTAATCATCAACAGCCAAGAAGACCTTACCGCTTATTTGATCGCTCAACCGAATACCCTTGAAACCGAAAGTATTATTCGGTCATACGTTAGTAAGAATTCAAGAAAAGTTATCAATTTGAAAGAGGAAGCCTGGGCATTTTAATCGTTATTTTTTCATCTGCCTGTACATTCTTATTACAAGAAACATCCACACCACAAAAATGAAGCCCACCAAAACTGAATATAGAAGAAGGTAATCCATCACCATTTGTATTTGAGATATTTCATTAGAATAAATCTGGTCGGTTAAAATGTTTCAACTGGAATCTTGAAATTTGATATCATCAGAAAAAATGCCCTACAAATTTTGATTGCACCAGAAAACTAAGCATCATTGTAAACAACAGTAGACCAATACATTTGAGAGTGCCCGTAAAACATATCGTCTTAAATTTCCTACTTAAGATAGTAAAATATATCTTAAATCAAGATGATTTATTGTGTTTTCTTTAACATTAGCGAAATTGTCAATAAAATGCTTCTTGAAATGCTTCATTCGCAAAATAAATTGACTTATTAAGTATTTATTTAAATGCGTAAATACTTCAATCTTAATTTTCAATGGTAGAAAATTGAATATATCTTAGGAAACAAATACTTAGCTCATAAAGATATTTGAGATAAGGTGACTTTTATGGCTCTATTTGAGATTATAATGTAGTCGGACAGACATAATCAGTTACCCGTACTCCCGATGATTTTAGAGCTGCGAAACCACCCTCTACATCAAATAAATTATGAACACCCCTACTTTTAAGAATTGAGGCAGCTATTACCGATCGGTAACCCCCGGCGCAATGCACATAAAAATCTTTGTCCTCGGGAAAATCGTTCATAAAATTATTCAAGAAATCTAGAGGAGTATTAGTAGCCTTTTTTACATGCTCTGAAAGGTATTCGCTTTCTTTTCGCACGTCGAATACGGGTACAGAGTCATTCTCGACCCTCCTCTTTACCTCATCAGCTGATAGTGTAGTTATCGTATCAAAATCTTTCCCCGCTTCTTTCCAAGCTTCAAAACCACCTTTCAAATAACCTATAGTACCATCAAAACCAACTCTAGATAAGCGGGTAACCGCTTCTTCTTCTTTTCCTTTTGGGCAAACTAATAAAAGAGGTTGTTGGGTATCGGCGATAAGCGCTCCTACCCATGGGGCAAAATCTCCATTCAAGCCAATGTATATAGAACGTGGCACATGCCCTTCAGTAAAGTCTTTTTGATGTCTTACGTCTAGAACTATCGCGCCCGTTTCATTAGCGGTATCTTCAAAAGATTTTGGGTCTAAAGCCGTGGTTCCGCGAGTTAGTACATCACCAATATCTTCATAGCCCTCTTTGTTCATTTTTACATTTAAAGGAAAATATTTTGGGGGTGGCAAAAGCCCTTCAGTTACTTCAGCAACAAACTCTTCCTTGGTCATATCGGCACGCAAAGCATAATTCATCTTCTTCTGGTTGCCCAAGGTATCTACCGTTTCTTTCATCATATTCTTACCGCAAGCCGACCCTGCACCGTGCGCAGGATAAACCACCACTTCATCAGCTAAAGGCATTATTTTATTTCGAAGACTATCGTACAAAATACCCGCAAGGTCATCTTGGGTCATATCGGCAGCCTTCTGCGCTAAATCGGGGCGCCCCACATCTCCTAAGAACAAAGTATCCCCAGAAAATATAGCATGGTCTTTTCCTGTTGCATCACGTAAGAGATACGTAGTACTCTCCATAGTATGACCTGGAGTGTGAAGTGCGTGAATGGTAATATCACCCAGCTGAAAAACCTGCCCATCTTCTGCTATAATCGCATCAAAAGAAGGGTTTGCATTGGGCCCGTAGACAATAGGTGCACCCGTCTCTTTTGACAAGGTTACATGGCCACTTACAAAATCAGCATGAAAATGTGTTTCAAAAATAAACTTGATCTGTGCCTTATCAGCCTTTGCCCGCTTTAAATAAGGCTCGACTTCGCGTAAGGGATCAATAATCGCTACCTCACCTCTACTTTCAACGTAATAAGCCCCCTGCGCCAGACACCCGGTATAAATCTGTTCTATCTTCATGGCAATTTTATTTTCTTTAAATACTATTCTTACTTACAAAAATACCTATACCCCCTAGATTCTAATGTAACCTATGTTACCGCTTTCTCAAATTCTGATAAGCGATTTTCTCACTGATAGCAGATGGCAATTCGGTTTGATCAAAATAATAAACGGCTTCTTTCGTACGCACGAACAAATGCTGCTTGGTCAGCACATCTATTATACCGCTACTAAAGATAATATCCCTTGTTGGGCCAATGGCACCTGCTATATAAAATTGCAGACCCCGGCCTTGAAGATCATCTATCACCCTAATCAACATTTGAGCAGCACTTGAGTCGATATAATTGATGGCCTCGGCATTTAAAATGATGCCTTTTAATGAATCTCCCTTACCATCAATACTTTTATAAAGTTGCTTTTTGAAAAAATTCTTGTTACCAAAATAGAGTTGCGAATCAAATCTTATAATGAGTAAATCTTCACGTAACTCTACCTCATTACTAAATCGATCTATATTCTTGTAATAATCGGAACCCTCAATTTTTCCTAAAACGGCGAAGTGGGGTTTTGAACTTTTATAGACCATTATCAAAAGAGATAAGAGCACACCTAAAAGAATACCTTGTGTAATACCTATAAATAAAGTAATCAGAAATGTAAACATTAAAATCGCCAACTCATCTTTGCGATATGACCATAAGTTTTTTGGGTATTCGATATCGATCAATCCCACTACGGAAACCATGATTATACTAGCCAAGACCGCATTGGGCAAATAATAAAATAAAGGTGTTAAGAACAACAATGTTACCACAACCATCATAACACTAAAAAGTAATGCAACCGTTGTTTTGGCTCCCGAAGACCCATTTATGGCCGAACGTGAAAAGCTTCCGGTAACGGGATAAGATTGAAACAATGAACCCAATAGGTTCGAAGCACCAATAGCTATCAACTCTTGATTCGCTACCACAGTTTCCTCCCCGTTTTTTTCTTCAAGTGACTTACCTATCGAAATTGCCTCTAAGTAACCGATTAAAGCCAATGTAAAGGCTATAGGTGCAATTTCAAGCAAATTTTTAAAGGTTACGCTGGGTAGTTCGAAATGAGGTAAACCTGTAGGTATACTGCCCACGATTTTAACTCCGTACGATTGTAAATTGAAAAGATAGACCACTAGAATACCCAGAATTACTACGACAAGAACAGCCGGCATTTTACGATTCAACCGTTTAAACAGTATAATAAAACATATACCGATCAAGCCTATAAGCAAATCAACAATATTGGTCTCCGGTAGTTTTATAGCGGCATTATATACCATTTCATGAAAGCGGTTACTTTTTTCGATTGTGGCCCCCAGTAAATGTTTTAACTGACTAAAAATAATAATCAATGCCGCTGCAGATGTAAAACCACTTATCACAGGTTTAGACAAAAAATTGACCAAAAAACCCATGCGTAGAACGCCCAATACAATTTGTATGGCGCCGACCATAAATGCCAGCAATACAGCCATGGCCACATAGTTCTCTCCTCCAGTAGTTAAAAAAGGCACCAGCCCGGCTGCAACCAAAAGAGAATCCATCGCAACGGGCCCAACCGCCATTTGTCTCGAAGTACCCAAAAAAGCATAAACGACTATTGGAACCAATGAAGCATATAATCCATAAACGGGAGGTAAACCTGCGATCATGGCATAAGCCATACCTTGAGGAATCAAAATAATACCAACGGTGAGACCCGCCAAAATGTCTTTTGTGAACCAACTTTTATTATAAGCCGGCAACCATTGCAAAAACGGAAAGAAGTTTCGCATGAGACAAAGGTAAAACAAATTGAAGCCCTATATGTGACTTGGGTTACATGTTCACTGATTGCAATTCTAAAGATTATTTAGAGGGCCAGTACTTTAATCTGATTTCGGTACATCTCTATTTTGTCTTCATTTTCAAGCTTTTTCAACAACCGTGAAATCACCACTCGAGATGTATTGAGGTCGTAAGCTATCTCTTGGTGCGTCGTTTGTATAACCTCATCATGATTGACCTTGGCCTTATCTTGAAGATGCTTGAGCAAGCGTTCATCCATACGCATAAAAGCCAAGGTGTCGACGGTCTCCAGTAGTTCCATCATTCTGGTATGATAACTGTCTAAAATAAACTGTCGCCATGACTGATATTTGGCCATCCATACTTCCATTTGACTAACTGGAATCATCAATAGCTCGGTATCACTTTCGACCACCGCCCTTATTTCACTCTTATGTTGCCCCATACAGCAAGAAAATGTCATGGCACAGGTATCTCCACTTTCTAAGAAATACAACAAGAGTTCATCACCCTTATCATCTTCACGAAGAATTTTTATAGCCCCTTCGAACAGCAATGGCATATGGGTAAGAGTTTTGCCGATGTCCATTATAACCGTACCTTGAGCTATCTTTTTCTGATGGCCTACACTTTCTATTTCAGAAAGCAGAGATTCTTCAAAAAGATGACCGTAGTGTTGATTTAGCTTTTCATTCATCGCTTTATCTATTACAATTTGGTCAACTGAACTTTGAACACCTTCTCAGTAGTTTTCAAGAATTCGAAACCATCGTGCAGGTTTTGCTGCTCAACAGCATATGGGTAGAACGTAATCGGTTCGATACAGAGCATATTGTCAACCTCTGTCCACAACATAAAATTGCCAAAACCTTCGGTGGTAATTTTGAGCTGTTCTTTGTCTTGAAGTATTATTTCTGTGCAGTTGGGCACTTGTAAAGCTCGACTGCCCACATCTAAAACCTCTTTCAAGGTTATAATTTTATCATCGGCAACTATCGTAGGATTATCGCCATGCAGTTTAAATGCTGGATGATACCCCAGCATAAAAGGCGTGTCTCGCTCTCCGGAAACCGTAAATGATATATTCAGGCCCTGCTCATTCAATTCAAATTTCTTTTCGAACCTGAAACTATACGTCCAGAACAAGTACTGTTTATTCGACTTCTCAGGATATTTCGAATTCAATACCGGGGTTCTCTCGTTGTAATTTTTAGCATATTTTGCTTCAACGGTAGATGTACCCACTTGCTCATAATCAAGCTCTCGGAGCAAACCATGTTGGTCTTGAATTGCGATATCTCGCGGAGTCTGTACCTGAAATTTAGCATCAGCTGTTGGACCAATAATAGGAAACATTTCAGTATCGGCATTACGCCAGCCTGGACTTCCTTTTTGATGAATGAATTCGTGCCCATCCACTTGATAACTCACGAGTTCACCTGTATCTATTTTGACTTCTTGATTTCCTGATTTCAGAATTTCCATAGTTAAATTATATTATAAGAACCCTTGTTTCTTCATCCATTCGTCATTGAACATTTTTCCCACATATCGGCTACCGTGGTCATGAAAAAGCACTACGACGACATCATCTTTTGTGAAATGCTCTTTCAATTGTAACACCCCTTTAATGGCGGCGCCGGCAGAATTGCCCAAAAACATGGCCTCTTCTTTGGCCAATCGTTGTGTATATACCGCAGCATCTTTATCGGTCACTTTTGTGAAACCATCAATGATTTCGAAATTCACGTTTTTAGGTAGTATGTCTTCACCTATACCTTCGGTAACATAAGGATATATCTCGTTCTCGTCAAAAACCCCTGTCTCGTGATATTTCTTGAATACCGAACCATAAGGATCTACGCCCCAAACCTTAATCTTCGGATTTTTCGATTTTAAATACGAACCAACGCCCGAAATAGTACCCCCGGTACCAACGCCCACAACAAAATGTGTGACCTTACCGTCGGTCTGCTCCCATATTTCGGGTCCCGTACTCTTGAAATGTGCTTTGGTATTCGATAGGTTATCATATTGATTCACATACCAGGCTCCCGGTATTTCGCTGGCCAACCTTTTAGCAGTAGAATAATAACTTCTAGGATCATCAGGGGCTACATCGGTAGGGCATACATGAACTTCACTCCCCATCGCCCTCAATATATCTATTTTCTCTTTTGATTGCTTATCGCTCATCACACAGATCAAACGATACCCCTTAATTGTAGCCGCTAGAGCCAGACCCATACCTGTATTGCCCGAAGTTCCTTCGACAATGGTACCACCCGGTTCAAGATCACCTGCCTTCTCAGCATCTTCAATCATCTGCAAGGCCATACGATCTTTGACCGAATTACCGGGGTTGAAAGTTTCGTATTTGGCTAAAACAGTACAAGGTAATTCCGAAGTCAGTTTATTGAGTTTGATCAAGGGTGTATTGCCAATGGTCTCAAGTATATTATTTGCATAGTTCATTCAAAATTAGTTTTTGATTTCATCAGTCTTAAAAAGTTGAGACTTAAAAAGGTCTCTATTTTATTCAAACTGAATTGCCTTTACAGGTGTAATCTTTGTAATTATAAATGAGGGTACCAACAGCATTAACAGGCAAAGAAACAGTACACCTAAATTTAAAAGCAATACAGTTGAAAAATCGATATACACGGGTATATAGTCAATGTAATACTCCTGCGGATTCGGAAATTTTAAAATTCTGAACTTTTGTTGAATGAATATGGCTCCCAAACCAATTAAATTGCCCCAAAAAAGTCCAATACCGATCAAATAGGTCGCATTGTAAAGAAATACCTTTCGAATGCTCCAATTTGCAGACCCCAACGCCTTTAACACCCCGATCATTTGGGTTCGTTCTAAAATAAGCACCAACAAGGCCGTTATCATATTAAAGCCACTTACGATGATAACAATGCCTATAATCAGTAAAATATTAAAATCAAAAAGATTGATCCACTCGAATATTTTATAGTACTTATCTACTATGGTCTGGGTGTCTAGGGTTGATAAGGTCTTTCCGTAAATCTCTTTACTCTTTTCATCGATATCGTCAAAACTGTTTAGAAATATCTCAAAATTGCCGACCTCATCTTTTCCCCATTTGTTCATTCGTTGAATATGCCGAATATCGGTAAATAAGTAGACCCCGTCAAATTCTTCAAATCCACTATCGTACAAACCAGAAATGGTAAAACGTCTCTGATTGGGCAATTTTGACACGTCGTCATCCTTAAGAAAAAAGGCATAGAAATTATCGCCGGTCTTAAGATTCAATCGATTCGCCATAAGACGAGACATTAACACCTGCTCGTTCAATTCTCCGCTAAAATCGGGTAATTCGCCATCAACTATATATTCCTCAAACACAGACCAGTTGTAGTCTTTCCCCACCCCTTTCGCTAAAATACCTTCAAAGGTTTCTTCGGTACGAATGATACCACCTTTACTTGCGACGGCCTGTACATGAGAGATACCATTAATAGTAGTGAACTTAGGGTAGAAATCTTGATTCAGTGAAACGGGTACTATTGAAACATCAGAAGCATTATTATCAAAATTTGAAATTTGAATATGACCGTTAAAGGCAGCAACTTTTTCACGAATCTTATATTTGAGCCCCACACCGGTACTAACGGCAATCAGCATCATAATTAAGCCCAATGCAATAGCTGCAATCGCTATTTTTATTATCGGAGCGGAAATACTAATTTTATGCGCTGCACCCTTGATGAGCCTCTTGGCCAAAAAATATTCAAAATTCAATATATGGCATTTTTATCCTCTTTCAAAAGTACATTTTTCATTTGGTTTTTGGTCTTTTCCTCATGTGCAAACCAAGAGAAAGCCAACAATACGGTTACCAAGACCAATGTGCAGGTAGAAGACTCGGTAATTGCCCCTCCGGTAACCGTTGGTGCTAACCGAACAGAGCGTTATATCAATGAACTTCTAAATAAAAAAGTGGGGATTGTAGCCAATCAGACCAGTGTTATTTTCAAAGCTACAGATCCTGAAGGCGATTCGACCCAAGCACCTTTTAGATATGAGCATTTGGTCGATTCTTTACTCGCCATGAATGTTGACATTAAAACGGTGTTCGCTCCGGAACACGGATTTCGAGGAGCGGCAGATGCAGGTGAGAAGATAAAAGACAGTATAGACCCAAAAACTGGTATTCCTTTAATTTCTCTATATGGAAAGAACAGAAAGCCTTCAGCTGCTCAATTGAATGATTTAGATGTTATCGTTTTCGATATTCAAGATGTAGGTGTCAGATTTTACACCTATATCGCAACATTACAGTTGGTCATGGAAGCTTGTGCCGAAAACGGCAAACCCATTATTGTTCTAGACCGCCCCAACCCCAATGCCCATTATATCGATGGCCCGACTATGGAAAAGGCCCATACCGGATTTTTAGGAATGACCGAAATACCATTAGTATACGGCATGACTATTGGAGAATATGCACAAATGCTGAATGGTGAGGGTTGGCTCGAAGGTGGAAAAAAGGCGGATTTGAAAGTTATTTCTTTAGATAATTGGACGTACGAGACCGAGTATTCGTTACCCATACGACCTTCCCCAAACCTACCGAATGACAAATCTATTAATCTTTACCCCAGTTTAGGTCTCTTTGAAGGTACTAACATTAACGCCGGTCGTGGAACGGAATATCAATTTCAACGCTATGGAGCTTCTTTTTTAGATAGTACGCAATACAGTTTCAGTTACATTCCGAAACCGAACTTTGGATCGAAGCACCCAAAAGAAGAAGGTAAAAAGTGCTTTGGAAAAGATTTATCTGAAATACCCAAGAAAAACGAAGTTTCATTGCACTGGGTAATTGATTCGTATATGAATGCGAAAGACAAAAGCTTGGTCTTTAATACAAGTGGTTTCACTAAACATGCCGGGACCAAAAAACTGCAACAACAGATAGAACAAGGTCTCAAAGAAGAGGAAATTAAGGCCAGTTGGCAACCTCAATTGGAAGAGTTCAAAAAAATTAGGGCAAAATATCTGATGTATTAAGCAATCTTCAGATTGAGAATAATCTTGCGTACATTCAACCAAAACATGTTTACAGTGGTAGACAGTTTGTCTGAAAAATCAGCAAGCATTAGAATATTCTTTTCAAAATTCTGCAAGTCAGATTTACTCAAACTATGTACCCCAGGGTCAAAGTAGGCCATATTCCAATCTGAAAAACTACGTTCATCATCTAATTCTTCACTGACCAGCCGCACTTTTGAATGCCTTGGGTCTTTTTTTATTACTTTAAAAAGAGAACGTACTTGCTCGCGCTCGCCCTCTAGAATCTGAACAAACGAACCATTGTGATAAACGAGACACCCCGTAATGTTCATCGATTTATTGTGATTTCTGGCACTTGCAAGAATCTCATTTACACCATTAGTATCAAAAGGTGTCTTGGCATTTGATTCATAAGTAAGTTTATATATCATCTACTGAATTTCGTTAAGCACAAAAATACTATAAAGTCTATGACCATAGGCTATTTATCAAAAGCCTGTTCAACAGAATAGTCTTCAATGGGCTCAAGACCGGTTGGTTTTCTATATTTATGAAATGGTTGTTTGAGCAATCCCTTAATACTAGAATTTTCTATTTCATCTGGAAAAGTGTCGACCCCATAGACAATTTTTTCCCTCTCAAATTTCATGTAAGTACCGAAAAGGCGGTCCCAAATCGAAAAAATATTTCCATAATTTGAATCGGTATAAGGTAGTTTATAATGGTGGTGTACCTTATGCATATCTGGGGAAACGATGATCCAACTGATAAGTTCATCGGCTTTATGGGGCAACTTTATGTTCGCATGGCTGAACTGTGTAGCAACCAAAGAAAGTGATTGGTACAGCATCACAATACCTATAGGAGTACCAATAACAAAGACACCGGCCAAGGTGAACGTAAAGCGAATCATGCTTTCTAAAGGATGGTGGCGGTTCGCAGTTGTCGTATCCACATTATGATCGGTATGGTGTACCAAATGAACCATCCAGAGGGGTTTTACTTTATGCTCAACCAAATGTGCCAAATACGCACCTACTAAATCTAACAGCAAGACTCCTAAAATCACATAGGCCCATAGTGGCATTTCGGGCAGCCAATTAATAATTCCGAAATTGTTGATCGCAGTCCAATCTGCGGTTTTTAAAAGTAGAAAAGCCAAAGCAAAGTTGACGATTATCGTCGTAAACGTAAAAAAGAGGTTCGGCAACGCATGCCTCCATTTTTTGTATTTGAAGCGGAAAAGAGGCACAGCACCTTCAAGAATCCAGAAAAATGTAATGCCGCCTACCAGAATTAGTGAACGGTGTAGTGAAGGTATACTTTCAAAATAGTTTATAAGTGACTCCATGTATCGGGATGCTACAACAGAAAGGTTTAAGTCGTAAACTTTATCCTTTAGAAATATACAAAATTTAAATCATTAGCTTTTGCAAAGTGGGGTTCACAGATATATCGTAATTTTTTCAGTAAATGAGCTTTTGAAACTGTTTTACTGGTCACATCTGAAAACTTAATATAACATTGATATTATTTTATCTCCGCATCCTTGAACAACCTTCATCTCTAATACTGTCCTATTGATAGATTGTAATTTTAAACGGTATACGAGCTGATGGCCCAAAGATTCTCCTCATTGGGGGATGGGAAACACCAAAAACAAATGATCAAAACTTTAATCGATCAGGTTATAATGATGATTTTGAAAGATTAAACAAGGTTGACCAGTTCGATTTTTTAAGTACAATAACGTAATTTTAAAAGGCATTAATTCAGCTTAACCGGCACCCATACCTCTTCCTCTGAATCTGGATGGTTGTTCTTGTATTTTTCACCCAAAAGTTCAAAATGCGGTCTTTTATCGAGCTTATATTTTGAATTGGGCAACCACTCCTGAAAAATGGATTCCATCGTTTTATGAAAAGTACTCATATCGCCTCTATGCACAAAAACGGCATACAATCCCGAAGGTAATAGCAATGAGTCAAAATCGTCATTAGTGTTTTCAAAATTCGAAACCTCGACAGCGGCCCATTTGGTGAATTCGGCAGTCGGCTCAAATAAGGTTAAATTCGATTCATCATAAATCTGCAAAGAAAATAAATCTGCACCTATTTGATTTTTGATTTGTTTTCTTTTGGACATAAAGCCACTCCACAACTCGAATGTTCGGTTATTCGTCAAACTCATTTGTAAAGCGTGACCTACTAAAATCTTCTCAGCTATTTCTTCAATTCTAGGTTGCACGTTCTATTCCTTATTTTAATTTTATTCGCTCTTTCATAGCCTCAACAATGTTAAAGGCTGCTGGGCAAATTGCAACATTTTTAAGGGTAAGGTTTGAAATTTGTTGAAATTTTTTCCTGTCGGTATGTGGAAACTCACGACAGGCCTTTGGTCGCACATCATAAATCGAACAGTAATTATCGGCACCTAAAAAACTACAGGGCATCTCTTGCAACACATAATCATTATCCTCGTCAATTCGTAAATAGTTCTCAATGAAAACCTGAGGTTTCTGACGAAAAAATTTCGATATTCTTTCGATATCCGCAGTCGTAAATAAAGGCCCCGTCGTTTTACAACAATTGGCGCACTCCAAACAATCGGTGCGCTCAAATTCAGCTTCATGCAACTCTTGCATGATGTAGTCGATATTTTTGGGAGGTCGTTTTTTTAGTTTGGTAAAAAACCTTTTGTTCTCCCCGTGTTTTTCGTTCGCTTTCCGCGGAAGTTGTTCCAGTATCTTATCCATCCTCCTAAAATCTGGTTAAAACTAAGCAAGAAATGTCTAAATAGTCCATTTTTGTAAAACAAACACATCTGTAATGAAAGATATCTTTGGTATAGCACTTCAAGATTACCAACAAGGCAATTATTCGGAAGACATTACCACATGCTCGTCATTGGATGAGGAAGATAGTATACCCCTCCCCTATTTGTTCAGAACTTTCGACGAGATGCCCGAACTGGAACAAAAAGCTCTATCGCTATGTCAGGGCTCTGTTTTGGATATAGGATCAGGCGCTGGCAGTCACAGTCTGTATTTGCAGGAAAATGGTTTTGAAGTGACCGCCTTAGATAGTTCAAAGGGTGCTATCGATACCTGTATACGAAGGGGAGTTGAACGAACGGTACACTCTCCTATTATAGATTTCGACAAAGCTCGATTCGATACTCTTCTAATGCTTATGAACGGTATTGGCATCGTAGGCGAACTGAACCAACTTCATAAATATTTGCTCCATCTTAAAAGCTTGTTAAAACCGAACGGACAAATACTATTGGATTCTAGTGACATTATATACATGTTTGAGCAAGACGAAGATGGCGGCGTTTGGGTGCGCGATACTGGCCATTATTACGGGCAAGTAGAATTTACGACTAGTTATAAAGGTGAAAAAAGTGAACCATTTAGTTGGCTATACGTAGATTATCGTACATTGTCGAATGCCTGTGTCGCCGCAGGCCTGCAATGTGAACTGGTTCAAGAGGGAGAGCATTTCGATTATTTGGCACGATTGTGGTAATCTTAATATTAGTTCTATCATCTTTTACGTTATATAAGATAAAGGCATTCAATGAATAAGACATTTATTATTATCTCGGTGCTCTTTTTGGGTTTGATGCTCGGCTGCTCAAGCGATACTCTAGATGGTGATACACCAGAACAGATTAGACCAGTAGATAAAACGGCTAATCTTCAAGGAACAGGTGATTCTGCACGTGACCTTTTATCGAACGACAATTTTAGGAAGCTAAAAATAGAAATCGCCTATGTCGACGGTTTTCAACCTACACAAGAGGCGATGAACGGTTTTGTCAGCTATCTGAAAGAACGTACGTTCAAAGAAGAAGTCGAGCTTGTTTATCAAGCAGTTCAGTCACCAGATGAAGAAAGTTTGACTTTAGACGAGATTGTAGACCTTGAAGATAAGCACAGAACGGTTTATAATGAAGATGACACCTTGGCCATCTACATCTATTTCGCTGATGCACCCGCCGATGGTGACGATTTAGAAGAAGGGTTGGTTACCTTGGGAGCGGTTTACCGAAATACCTCTATGATAATTCATGAAGCAACCGTTCGCAGGCTTGCAGACCAAAGTTTCTTTATTTCCGATGCCGATGTTGAAAATACCACATTGAACCATGAGTTCGGTCATCTTTTCGGATTGGTCAACTTAGGAACGACACCTATCAACGACCATGAAGATGTGCAAGTAGATGAAAATGGTGAAGCGGAAACCGATGCGCGTGGCAACCCCATTGGAAATAATCACTGTTCGGTTCAAGGATGTCTCATGCGCGCCGAACTACAGTTTGGGGGCCCTTCGAACAAAGGGGCATCGTTACTCTCTAAAAACTCCAATAATTTAGTTGTACCCTGTCGATTGAGCGGTGCAAGTGTTCTAAAAATGTTAGAGAATCATACATCAAAAGGTCTAGCAGATCCACCTGGGCTAGACAACGAATGCCTTCTGGATTTAGCTTCTAACGGGGGAAGATAATCTCAAAAAAATTACCTAAGGTATATTTAGATACTTATGCGTTTGAAGCGATACTTTCCATTTTGGATGCTTCATCACATAATCAACGATCATTGGTGTAACCTTGTCACGAACACTCCACTCAGGTTGTAAATAAAGAATACATTTATCGTTGACCTTTGCTGCTTCTTGTTCGGCAAAAATCAAATCGTGCTTATTATACACTATTACTTTGAGCTCGTGGGCCACTTCATAAATTTCCGCTTCAGGAAGTTTATTCTTTTTTGGGGATAGGCAAATCCAGTCCCAGGTGCCCGTCAAGGGGTAGGCCCCTGAAGTTTCGATATGAATTTGAAGGTCTTTATCTTTTAAAGCATCCGTTAAGGGCTTCATGTTCCAGGTAAGCGGTTCACCACCAGTAACAACAATGGTATTAGAATATTTGGCTGCATTTTCTACAATGTGTTCTACCGATGTCGGCGGATGTGTACCTGCATTCCAGCTCTCTTTTACATCGCACCAATGACAGCCAACATCACAACCTCCTACCCTAATGAAATAGGCTGCGGTACCTTTATGAAAACCCTCACCCTGAATGGTATAGAACTCTTCCATTAGGGGCAACAATGTTCCTTTATCAACCTCCCTTAAAACTTCCTCTTCTAACATTCTGCAAAGATAGGCGTTGCAAATTCCAAAACCCAAAAAACGAAAACCCAATTCCGATTGTGCACAAAACAAGCCGGTCATCTTAGTAAAATGTACCCCTCTGCGCTTCCATAGAGCTAAAATTCCCTTATTTTTACTCAAAATTTCAACCAAATGGCCAGCAAAGAAGAGTTTTTTGACCATATAGAAAAAGGCTACGCCACCAAAGGAGACCATCTTATCATGGGGGCTGCAATGCTCGAAGGGGAAGCTGTTACCAATGCTCATGTAAAAGTACCCTTGAAAACCATGAACCGACACGGACTCATAGCCGGTGCTACGGGAACGGGTAAAACAAAAACCCTACAGGTGCTTGCGGAAAATCTATCTGACAAGGGTGTTCCGGTACTTTTAATGGATTTAAAAGGAGATTTAAGCGGTATCGCACAACCCAGCCCAGGCCATGCAAAGATCGATGAGCGACATGCGAAAATAGGTTTACCCTTCGAGGCCAAATCTTTTCCAGTGGAAATTCTGTCTCTCTCTGAGCAAGATGGAGTCAAACTGCGTGCTACCGTCTCTGAATTCGGCCCAGTGCTTCTTTCTAGAATTCTTGATCTAACCGCAACGCAAGAAGGTATTGTAGCTGTGGTCTTTAAATATTGTGATGACAATAAACTGCCCCTTCTCGATTTAAAAGATTTTAAAAAGGTATTGCAATATGCTACCGGTGGGGGCAAAGCAGAGTTCTCTAAAGATTACGGCCGTATTTCGACCAGTTCTACCGGAGCCATACTTAGAAAAATCATTGAACTCGAACAACAAGGTGCAGACCTCTTTTTCGGGGAGAAATCTTTTGAGGTCGATGACCTCACCCGAGTCGATGAGAACGGAAGAGGCTATATTAATATTATTCGCCTAACGGATATTCAAGATAGACCCAAATTGTTCTCAACTTTTATGTTGAGTCTTTTGGCAGAAATATATGCCACTTTTCCTGAGCAGGGTGACAGCGACAGACCTGAATTAATTCTTTTCATTGATGAAGCACACCTTATTTTTAACGAAGCATCAAAAGCACTTTTAGACCAAATAGAAAGCATCGTAAAACTCATTCGGTCAAAAGGTATCGGCCTTTATTTCGTCACACAGAATCCGACCGATGTGCCCGACGCAGTTTTATCTCAATTGGGGCTAAAGGTTCAGCATGCCTTACGCGCCTTTACCGCTAAAGACCGCAAGGCCATAAAACTGACCGCTGAAAATTACCCTGATTCCGACTTTTACGATACAAATGAAGTACTTACCTCTTTAGGTATTGGTGAGGCCCTTGTTTCAGCTCTCGATGAAAAAGGCCGACCCACCCCATTAGCTGCCACGCTTTTACGTGCACCTATGAGCCGAATGGATGTTCTTACCGATAATGAACTGAAAGCTTTGATCAAGAAATCTGACTTGGTGAAAAAGTATGGCGAAAATATTGACCGGGAAAGTGCTTACGAGATTCTAAATGAAAAAATAGATAAAGCGGAAAAGGAAGCTGCCAAAGAAAAAGCGAAACCCAAAACCACAAGTCGAAGAAGAACCAGCACCAGACAGAATCCTGTAATTAAAGTCTTGACCAGTGCAACTTTCATCAGAGGCGTGCTAGGTGTCTTAAAAAAGGTGATACGTTAGTTACTCTACTATTACTAAAACCATAAAGTTTGAAAATGAGGTATATTATAATATTCAGTTATTTAATTTTAGTTCTTTCGGGCTGCAAAGAAGAGAAAGACACTACTTTTTTAATCACCAAAGATGCCATTGGCAAATTGGACCGAATCAGTCTCGCGCGCGATATAGAGGTTATCTACGCTAATGACTCTATTGTAAAAGATTCATCGATAGTGAACACCTCGAACAATAGTAAAAAATTCAAGATTTTTGAGACCGGTGGTAAACATTTGTTGACCTTGACCCCGAGTTCAGATAGTATACCTACCATTGAAAATATTCGGATCGAAGATAAGAGGTTCACTACCGAAAAGGGGGTAGGTCTCGGCAGCACATTTAAAGATATTAAGGATAATTACTCCATTAGAAAAATTATCACATCAATGAACAATGTGGTGATCCTCTTAAAAGATAGTGATGCTTATTTTACCATCAGTAAAGAGGAACTACCCTCTAGTCTTCGCTACGCATCTAGCGTTAATATTGAAGCGGTTCAAATACCCGATGATGCAAAAATCAAGTATATGATGATTGCTTGGGACTAAGAATTTAATGATTTAGAAAATTTAAATTTTTGAGCGGCTCATTACTTTTCATTTAGCCCTTAATACTATTTTTGCCTCCGCTTACAAAAACCCCTGAAGATTGAATAAGTTGACTCCCAAGGTCTATGGCCAATATTTTAATTTACTTGCTTTTTTCTCAAAAAGAAAAGCGGCTCAAAAGGCTTTTGATGTTTTTAGTACGGTAAGAAAAGGTCGTGTGCAACCACTTCAAGCTGACTATTTGAACAATGCCAAACATCAAGTCATTGAGACCGAAAATCATAGTCTACAAACATACCAATGGCCCGGATCAGGTGAAACGGTATTATTGATTCATGGCTGGGAAAGCAATAGTTTCAGATGGCGCAATCTGATTTCTTTTTTACAAGAGGCAAATTACAATATCGTTGCTTTTGATGCTCCTGGTCACGGTCATTCTTCAGGTTCGAACTTAGACCTACCCTTGTATACCCATTGTATACAAAAAATGGTGGAAACCTATTCCCCAGCGTATCTTGTCGCTCATTCCTTCGGTGGCATGGCGACCTTGTACGGCGAGTACAAATATCAAAACCAGAATGTTGAAAAAATAGTGACCATAGGCTCCCCTGCCGAGTTTCATGAGCTACTAGGGCACTACCAAAAATTATTGGGATTCAACAATCGTGTTCTCGGTGCTTTCAACAAATATATTATTGACCGATTCGGCCTTGAAGTACGTGATTTTTCATCTTCTAAATTTGTTCAAAACAACTCTAAAAAAGGGTTGCTGCTTCATGATGAATTAGATTTACTAGCACCGTTTCATGCATCAAAAGAAGTACATAAACATTGGAAATGCAGTCGCTTTATTCGAACCAAAGGCTTAGGCCACTCGATGCATCAACCAGAAATTAACAAACAGATTGTTGATTTTTTAGAAGAATAGTTATCAAATCGCCATATACTTCACGTGAATAGCAGTTGGAAAATTGGTAGCTGGGGTAAGAAATTTTAGCCCCTTAAGCTTGGAAATCCCAGGGACACCTCTCAACTTTATGAAGCCCTTTCTTAATACTTAAATAAATGCAGTTACTCAGGTTTTTTAACTACAGCCCTAGCCGTCTATTTTTCTCTTCAAGATTCTGTTCGTCATTAGTTACTATTAATTCTTGTATGTATCCTCAATGATTTGCGCGAACGGACTGTAGTAGCCAAATGATTAGCTTATAAAACCGCCGTGGTCAATCCTTTCATTGCTGTTTTATATTTGGCTATCTTTAGTATTTAAGTGTATATGAAAAATCGTTTGTTCTTTTGTTTGCTATTCTTGACGTGCGCAGTATCAGCTGCCCAAATAGTAAAACAACCCATTCCCGATAGACTAGTAGTGCTAACTTTTGACGACGCTCCGGCCAGCCAATATTCCGTAGTTGCCCCTCTATTAAAAGAGTATGGCTTTAATGCTACTTTTTTTGTCTGTGAGTTTCCTCCTAATTATAGAGATAGTTCGCTTTATATGAACTGGAGGCAAATAAAAGCACTAGATACAATGGGGTTTGAGATTGCCAATCATACTCGAACCCATGCCAATGTTAGTAAATTGAAAAAAGAAGGGTTCGATGCTGAACTATCTTATATTGAGCATGTATGCGATTCTTTAAACATTGAGAAACCAAAGAATTTTGCTTACCCCGGTTACGGACTTGACCCCAAATCTTTAAGTTTTTTACAGGATAGAAATTATGTTTTCGCCCGTGCCGGAGGGAGCAGACCTTACAACCCAATTATAGATCACCCCTACCTCATTCCAAGTTGGGCAACCGATGAAAATAACGAAGGGGAAATTTTAGAAGCACTGACCAAAGCGAAAAATGGAAAAATCACTATATTAACTCTTCATGGGGTACCCGATATCGAACACCCTTGGGTTAATACTCCGCCAGAATTGTTTAAAAGCTATCTCGAATACCTCTCTATAAATAATTATACCGTAATCGCTCTCCGAGATTTAGAACAATACATCAATGCGAAAGAGGCTAAGAAAAAAATCGCACCAGATTTCGATAAACCTCTTAAGAATTGATTAGATCATCGGGCAATAACAATTAAACAAATTACAACCAATCCAATTAACTCTACATGAAAAATATAAGTCCGTTTCACATTGCCATACCCGTTCATAATTTAGATGAATGCCGAACTTTTTATCGCGATGTATTGAGCTGTGAAGAAGGTAGAAGTAGTGACCAATGGGTAGATTTCAATCTCTTTGGCCACCAGTTGGTAATTCACTACAAACCTAAATCTCAAATGGAAAGTTTACATCATAACCCCGTAGACGGTCACGAGATACCTGTACCCCATTACGGAGTCGTTTTACCTTGGGATACTTTTGAATCTTTTGCCAACGAGTTAAAAAATAAAAGGGTTCAATTCTTAATCGAACCCTATATTCGTTTTGAAGGTCAAGTCGGCGAACAAGCTACGATGTTCTTTTTAGACCCTGCTGATAATGCCCTTGAGTTCAAAGCGTTCAAAGACAAATCTCAACTTTTCGCCAAATAGATTATTGTGACCATTCGGTCGGAGTTCTGTCCCAACGATGGGTTTTCAGTTTCTTAATTAAATCGGCGGGCAAGCTATTTCCATCACTAGTGGCCGTATTGGCCAAAACATTTCTTTGCTTTCGCATACCTGGTATAGTTGTACCAACGATTTTATTTTCAAGAATAAATCGCAGAGCCATTTCGGCCATGGTCATTCCCTCGGGAATAAGTGGTCGTAAGGCATCGGCATGGTCTACGCTTGAATTCAAGTTTTCGGGCACAAAATAAGTACCTCGCCAATCCCCTTCCGGAAAAACAGTATCCTTTCTTAGGTTTCCTGTAAGTGTTCCCTCATCAAAAGGTACACGGGCAATAACGGCAATATCTTTTTCTTCGCAAAGAGGAAAAAGTTCATCCTCAGGGTTTTGGTCAAAAATATTATAGATTACCTGTACGACATCGATAAGACCGGTCTTAAGGGCCTTAATACCGTTTTCTGGCTCCCAACGATTCACGCTTATGCCCATGGCCCCTATTTTTCCATCTCTCTTTAAATCTTCTACTGCTCTTTGCCACTCTTCTCGATGAGACCAACCGTCGTCCCAAGTATGAAACTGCATCAAATCGATGCGTTCCATCCCTAAATTGACCAAGGTCTTCTCGGTATACTCAACAATATGATTAATAGGATATGAATCTTCAAAAGCATATTCAGGCTTTGCAGGCCATTGAAAATTCTTAGGCGGTATTTTACTCGCCGTGTACAATTTTTCCTTTGGATGTCGACGAACCAACTCACCTAAGAGTTCTTCGCTATGGCCCTCGCCATAACCCCAAGCGGTATCAAAAAAATTAACCCCGTTCTCCACGGCCAAATCAAGCGATTTTGCCGATTGTTCATCATCAGATTGCGTCCATCCGGCCATGCCCCACATGCCATAACCGACTTCACTTACTTGCCACTCGGTTCTTCCGAATCTTCTATATTTCATTTAATGTAGTTTTGAGATAAATTTATCGTAATTCGTTGGATTTTTTTAAATAGTACCTAATCACAAATAGTACAAAAAAATCCGTAATCTATTTTCTAGCTTGGTAATTTACAACTTTTACACTTGTTTTTCCTGATGAACATTTATGTTATCTCAGGTTTACCAAATTAAGTTGTAAGCAGCATTTTTCAGCGTACCAACAGAAAATAAAATACGGACTTAAATTCTAAATAGATAGCTATCTAGAAATCTCTATAATCTCCACCCAAATATTGGTTAGCTTCATTTTCGGCAAACTTGGCCGATTCAGCATCCCAATGAAGTGTTTGATTAGGAAAACGACCTGCAATTACCCCTAAAAGAATAGTTTCCGTCAATCGGCCTGCATAGGAGAAAGGTGCGGTGGTCTGACCTTTGCCCAAACAAGCATCAATAAATTGATGGTAATGTTTTGGCCCCTCAGATTCATAATTTCTAATAGGTTCACCTAAATTGTTAGCTTTTGAAACCTCAGCTATTTCCTTAGAAATATCTACATATTTACCTTTGACAATTTTCTTGGGCAATTGCATAAAATGGGGCAATAATAAACGGCCCTTTTTACCGATGAACATAGCGCCCTGATCAGGCAATTCACCTGCACCTGCCATGCCCGCATCAAGAGATATTTTGTCTTTAACGCTTTCATCTTTCTGCTGTTTTTTACTTGCTGAGCCTTTGCCGCCAGGTAAAATTAAATCTTCATGCTCCGGAGGCATTCCCGGACCATCGTACCAGACCCACTTGAGGTTTTTGGCGGTATATTCAGTACCTGGAAATTCGTATGTTACCGTGTTGTTCTCAGGATATCCGAATCCATTTGGTTCACGGCATTCATTTTTAACGGTCATCGGAACATCTAGATTCAAGGCGTTGTATGGGGTATCGAAGATATGCACCCCCATATCACCGAGTGTTCCACAACCATAATCTAAAAGCTTTCTCCAATTTCCCGGATGGTAATACCCATCTTTGTAAGGGCGCTCTTTTGAAGTACCCAACCACAGGTTCCAATCTAGCTGTGCCGGTACAGGGTCTTCTCCCTCGGGAGCTTCACCGTTATAACCCCATGATTTTGGCGACCATGCACGTACGGTATGCACCTTACCGATAATACCGGATTGTATCAATAGTGTGGCCAATCGGTAATCATAGAATGAATGTACTTGAATGCCCATTTGCGTCACCAAATTCTTTTCTTTGGCCACCTTCATCATTTCTCGCGACTCTTCAACATAATGGGTCAATGGTTTTTGACAGTAGACCGGCTTATTCATCTGCATGGCCTTTAAAGATGCCGGTGCATGTGTATGGTCGGGTGTCGATACGATAACCGCATCAATGTTCTCTCCCATTTCATCGAGCATGGTGCGATAATCGAAAAACACTCTGGCTCCCGGATGTAATTTATGTGCTTTGGCCAAGTTGATAGAATCAACATCACACAGGGCTACAACATCAACAGACTTATGTGAGGAGATAGCCTTTAGGTCTTCACCCCCCATGTTACCCACACCTATATGTGCCGTACGTAATCGTTTACCACTTTGAAAAGCCCAAGCTGCATTCGGCAATAAGGCGAATGATGATACTGCTGCGGCACTTTTTAGAAATTCCCTTTTGTTCATTTTTAGTTAGTTTGGATTTATAGTTTTTTAATCTTGATATTCTTTAGCCATAACGGACTGTCATGATCCTGAAAGCCGATGTACCCGCTTTTAAAGGTACCGTATTTAGGAGAATCTTTCCATTTTCCCTCACTTTTGCGTTTCTCCCAGTCTTCGCTCCACGGCACAAAAGAGAGTAACTTCTTGCCATTCAACCAATGTTCAACATTTTCTGGGGTGAAAATCACGCGAGATGTATTCCACTCACCCGCTGGTTTTATTATCTTTTGTGCTTCATCAGGTACATGCATCGCATAATCGGCACCGGTCTTTTGCCAGTCTTCAAGCTTGGCGTCATTGATCTCTTCCCACTTTAAATCATCTAACATTTGATATTCGGGTGAAATCTCGGGCATACCCCAGTCGCCTTCTTTAATATGATAAAGCATACCACTGTTACCGCCTTCGGGTATTTTCCATTCCCAAGCCAGTTCAAAATTATCGAACTCTTCAGCGGCATAAATAATATCATTGCCCCCTTTTCTGTTCGCCTCGGTTCTCTTTTCGGTATCAAAGGTGAGCACGTCGTCTTCTATAACCCATTGTGGCGATAAATCTTCTCCGTTATATGCTCGCCACCCTTCAGTAGTAGACCCATCGAAAAGATAAATCCACTCTTCGGTATCGGCAGTTGAGGCTGTTTCGGAAGTTTCAATTTTCACTTCTGTTTTTTTCTCTGTCTTACACGAGAGAAGAGTAATTGAAAGGCAAAAAATACTAATAACTTTTTTCATTAAGGTTTAGTTTTGGTGTTTGAATATTTGATAATAGTTATATAAGACAGCATGGTAAGTACTGCTATTAAACAAATCTACTAAAGAACATAGTTAGAATCTTGAAAGTTAATCTGAGATCTTTCTGGTATCAACGCTTATTTTTGCATTAAGTAGGCTTATTTTTGCCCATTTGGTTTTAATCGCAACGAATATATGTTTTGAGTACTAGACTCGCCCTAAAGTATGCGAATCTTATCGAACCAAAGTTAATATTTACTGTGGATTGTTGGCCTTTATGGAAGCCAAGGCGAGAAACAATAAAAAAGCTAGACCTAAGTAACCCATCAACTGGTATGATCCGAAAGTGGAAAGACATAGGCTGAAAATCGACGGAGCCAAGGCGCTGGCCAAAATAAGAAAAGACATTACCTTTCCCGTAATGGCGCCAAGATGGGTGCGACCATAGAACCTAGGCCATACGATAGCGTTAAGTACTGCGAAAAACCCACCAAGAATACCAAAGCCACCTATCAGAAAAGGCACTCCGATAGCAGTAGAAAGAAAAAGGAAACCGACCGATGCTAAAACTCCCCCGAAAATCATTAAGTAGAGGTACAGTTTTAATTTTAGATAGTCACTTAAAAAATTAAACACAGTTGATACCGTTACCGCTACTACTGAGGCAGGTAGAAATATGGAGATAGCATCTTCTTTGGGGAAGCCCTCACTGGCGAATACCGAAACTACATGAAATGTCAGCCCCGTGATGAAAAAGCTATTGAAGGCGAGCATCAGGGCATACATCCAAAAAGCACGGGTGGCTTGAGCTTCTTTGGCCGTATACTGCTTAGCAACGGGCACATGCTTCTTATCATCACTTGACTCTGTAACCTTTCCATCAGGACGAAGCCCGTGTTCTTCCGGTTTATTTTTATAGAATTGTAGGGCAATGATGCTGAAAACCAAAAGACCGATGGCAAGAAACTGCCAAGTCATTTGCCAGCTATACCCTTCTATTAAAGCATTAACCCATAAAGGAGAAGATGAAAAACCAAAGGAAATGGCTACGCTACTGATAGCATTAACCTTGCCTCTATTCTTATCGAACCAAATCATTATCACATTTCTTGAGGCCATGGTGAGCACCCCTTGCCCAGAGAACCTGAGAATGAAAAAAAGAACGGTCATAAGTGAAAACGGAACCAACCAAGTGCTCAAATTCAACCAGCTTTTAATGGTTTCACTCATCTGAACAGACCATGAGCATAAAAAAAGGGCCAAAGCCAAGGTCAGGGCCGCAAAAAATGCCACATAGCGCGCCCCATATTTATCGAACCAAACCCCTGCCCTACCAATGACCAATGAGCTACAAATAGTACCGATCATATAGGCATTACTAAACTGGTTTCGAGATAGGCCCAAAGCATCTTTTACCGGGTCGGTGAAAACGGAAACCCCAATGGTTTGCCCGGGAATACTACAATAAATACCTAGCGTACCGATTACGAGAATTACATAGCCGTAAAATACGGGACTTTTTGCAGGATCAATTATAGAAAAACGGTTAGTAGCTGACATTTTAAAAAGGAAAACGGCAAAAGTAAAGGTTTTATAGGGAGGTGTCAGATTTTACCGCATAAGTTTATAGAACATAATACTGAAACTTAGTTTTAAACGTTACTGAAAGACGAACTAGCCCCATAAGTTTCAAGTATGAAAAAAATACTTTTCTCATTATCTATATTAGGTACAGTTGTGGCCTTCAGTAGTTGTAGTATAGATGACAGTAATGATATCGAAATAATCAAGCCCGGTGATACGGTTATAACGGGAAAAACCCAGGTTTCAAAAATCAGCCTTGTAAAATAGAGCCTTAATTAAAAGTTTAGGCTTGTACCATAAACTCTACTAGCTCTTTTTAACCGGATAAGAATTATAAATTTTGCTATGCGCGAAAGTTTATGGTAAAAGTAGTTCCTTCGTTCACTTTACTGTCTACACTAATATTTCCACCTAGACTGATGACATGTTTATGCACCAAATAAAGCCCCACGCCCTTACTATCTTGGTTGGAATGAAAACTTTGATTCAAGTTGAAAATAAGATGACCTACTTTGTCCATATCAAATCCGAGTCCGTTGTCGGCATAAACTAAAGTTTTCACGTTCTCTTTTTGACTGGCACTTACAGTTATCACTGGTTGTACACCAGGTCTTGCATACTTTATTGAATTGGTCATCAGATTCAGAAATATACTTTCAAGATATGCCCTATTGAAAAATATATGGTCTAAGTCACAGAAATCGACTGCAACTTCAGCTTGGGATCTATTAATCAATGATTTGATTGAGTGACATACCTTTTCAAACACTGGAGCGAAACATACTTTCTCGACACTTTCAGTATGTAGTTCTTTTTCTTTTAAGATGTCCACAAATGAATCTAAAGTATCTTTCAAACCCTCAGCAGATAATTTGACAAATCTTAAAATCTCGAGTGTTTCATCATCTTCAATTTTACTCGAATCTATTAGGTCAACCATTGAAATCAAATTGTTAACTGGAGACCTCAGGTCATGTGAGGTTACATAATTAAGTCTTTTAAGCTCATTATTCAGCTTAGATAGTTCGCTCAAATGAGAAGCTCTTTCTTTTTCCAGTCCCTTTGTAAAACTAATATCTCTTGCTATAGCATATACCAATTTTTCCTCAGGCACGGGTATAGAGGTCCAGTGCAACCAAACCAATTCGCCCGATTTACACACATAGCGGTTCTCAAAATTGACCAAGGGACGATTATTTATCAAATAATCTCTGTGAATCGCGGTACGCTCCCTATCCTCTTCATAAATAAACTCACAAATTTTGCGAGAACGTAATTCATCCTCCGAATACCCTAATAACTCAACAAATGCAGGGTTAATTTTCTTGAAATAACCATCGTAGTCAGCAATACAAAGGCAATCCATCGATAAATTAAAGAAAGGATCTAAAGCTATGTTCATGTAAAATAGAGGGTATAGTTAATGATGTAAGTATCTATTACTATACGGGGGGAAGTATTCTATCAGTGCTATACTGAAAAACACCAAAAATAATGATACGCTACATATTAACGCAAAAGAAGCGCTCTTATTCTTAAATGTTAAAAAAATTATAGAAAATACATTGGGCTATACGAGATATGTGGCTGTATAGGCGCTCCGATGAAAGTCATATTCCAGCGAGGATGATAGTAATTAACCAAAAAAGAATTACATCTCAAGAAATCAGCTTTCTTTATTAGCCCTATGGCGCTCTCTAGCCAACAAAGTGTTTTTCAACAGCATGGCAATAGTCATTGGGCCAACACCACCGGGCACAGGAGTAATAAAAGATGCTTTTTTACTGACATTATCGAAATCAACATCACCGGTAATATAGTACCCCTTTTCTCTTGAGTCATCGGCTACACGAGTGATACCCACATCGATTATTACTGCACCTTCTTTTACCATTTCGGCCTTCAAAAATTCAGGAACGCCAAGAGCGGAAACAATAATATCGGCCTGTTGGGTAAGTTCTTGAATGTTTTTGGTGCGACTATGAGTCAATGTAACGGTACTGTTAGCAGCTTTGCCTTTTTGGCTCATTAGAATACTGATTGGCCTACCAACGATATGACTTCTGCCTATTACGACTACATTTTTGCCTTCGGTATCAACATCGTAGCGTTTTAAAAGTTCCATTATACCAAAGGGTGTTGCCGATATGAAAGACTCCATATCCAAAGCCATTTTACCAAAATTTACGGGATGAAAACCATCTACATCTTTATCTGGATCAACCGCCATCAAAACTTTCTGCTCATCGATATGTTTTGGTAACGGAAGTTGCACTATATACCCATCGATTTCAGGGTTGGCATTAAGCTCTTGAACTTTTTGCAATAAGGTTTCTTCGGTAGTTTCTTCAGGTAATTGAATCAAAGTGGATTCAAAACCGATTTTCTTACACGAACGCACTTTGCTACCCACATAGGTTAGACTAGCGCCATCATTACCCACGAGAACAGCTGCCAAATGTGGCACTTTTTCACCACGCTCTTTCATTTGGGCTACCTCGGCAGCAATTTCATCTTTAATATCGTTTGAAATTTTTTTACCGTCTAAAATTTTCATGCCGTTCTATTGGTAATTTTATTTTCGAAGTGTACTTTTTTTAAAAGCCTTTACGAGAGATATATTATAATTTAACTACGACCTAAGGCGCCGCCCATCATCTGCATCATTTTTTTGCCTCCACCGCCTTGCATCATTTTCATCATCTTGCTCATTTGGTCGAATTGTTTAAGAAGCTGATTTACTTCTTGCACCTCACGCCCACTACCTTTGGCAATTCGCTTTTTTCGGCTGTGATTGAGTTTAGAAGGGTTCGCTCTTTCATCTGGAGTCATTGAATGAATTATGGCTTCGATGTGCTTGAAGGCGTCATCGTCAATATCCATACCCTTTAAAGCTTTGCCCATGCCCGGTATCATGCCCATAAGGTCTTTCATATTACCCATCTTCTTGATCTGTTGAATCTGGGATAGAAAATCATCAAAGCCAAATTTATTTTTGGCAATTTTCTTCTGGATTTTTCTTGCCTCCTCTTCATCAAACTGCTCTTGTGCACGTTCAACTAAAGACACCACATCGCCCATACCCAAAATACGGTCGGCCATACGCGAAGGATAAAAGACATCGATGGCCTCCATCTTTTCACCCGTACCAATAAATTTGATAGGTTTATCAACGACCGATTTAATAGAAATAGCGGCACCACCACGGGTATCACCATCTAACTTGGTCAATATCACCCCATCAAAATTCAAGACATCGTTAAATGCCTTTGCGGTATTCACCGCATCTTGACCTGTCATAGAATCGACCACAAATAGGGTTTCTTCCGGCTGAATGGCGGCATGAATGTTCGATATTTCGTTCATCATCATTTCATCCACGGCCAAGCGACCCGCGGTATCGATGATAACTACATTATAACCTTCAGATTTGGCCTTTGCAATACCCGCTTGGGCAATTGCTACGGGGTCATTATTTTCCCTGTCGGAATAGACCTCAACCCCAATCTGTTCGCCGACCACATGCAACTGATCAATTGCCGCCGGGCGATAGACATCACAGGCTACCAATAATGGCTTTTTGGTTTTTTTGGTCTTCAAGAAATTTGCAAGCTTACCAGAAAAAGTAGTTTTACCCGAACCTTGCAAACCGGACATTAATATTATCGAGGGGTTGCCAGAGAGATTGATGCCTTCACTTTCTCCTCCCATTAATTGGGTCAACTCGTCTTTAACGATTTTAACCATTAATTGCCCTGGCTGTAGGGTGGTCAGTACATCTTGGCCCAATGCCTTTTCTTTTACCCTATTGGTAAATTCTTTGGCGATTTTAAAGTTAACATCTGCATCTAAAAGTGCCCTACGAACCTCTTTTGTAGTTTCTGCAACATTAATTTCAGTAATCTGCCCATGCCCTCGGAGGGTATGTAAGGCTTTATCGAGTTTTTCGCTTAAATTATCGAACATCGTTCAAGTACATTTTGAAGAAAGGCAAATTTAATAATAACTATGGGAAAGATAGAGGTATTCGTATAAAAATAAGTTATCGTTCAAAGCCCTATTGGCAAACTAGTGCAGTTATAGGTGAGCAAAGGTTAGCAATAGCTTCACCTTTGACCTGAGAAGCCCAAACCTTAAAACCATATGAAATCAAAAAGCACCCATCTATGACGGGTGCTTTTCTCTTTGTGGGGTACAATTTCAGATAACCTATCTGAAAATTCTTCTATTAACTTGTTTCTTCGCATTGCATGACCAATACTATGATTTCATCACTTCTTTTGAGATTAAACCGACCTTCACCGCATGTGATAACTTCCCATTCGCCGATATAATTAGCGAGTGTTTTTTTCAGATCTGATAACGTAATCACGTTACCTGAGATTGACCAACTTCCTTCGTCAACTACAGTTCCATTAGGGTTTCTAACGTAGATATGCATTTCACTTGAAAATTCAATGATCAATTCTTCGAAGAAAGTTCCATCCTCGTTTAAAATCTCCCAACTACATTCTTTTAGATTCTCCTTGACATATGACTCTGAACATTCGTTAGGCTTATAATCGCAGGCCTTTTCTAAAACAATTTTGTTTTCGTCATCAGTAAACAGTTTTATCTTTTCGTCGGCAATTTCATATACCCACCAATCACCGTTAAAGTCACTAGAACTATCGAACTCTACTTCGAGAACGACTCTATAGTCAGAAACGCTGGTACTCCATTCACCTTCCATTGAATACCCCAACTCATTACTTGCAACCACCCTTCCTTCTTCACTAAAAGTCAAAAAGTAATTAACGTATTGCTCGCTATTATCTACTGTTGATTTCTCTAATCTTCTGATTTCCCAAGGGCATTTGACCAAAGCGCTATTCAGACTCTCTTCAGTAAAATCGTCATCGTTATAATCATCATCGTCGTCTTCATCACAGACCATTTTAGCATTCTCAATGGCATCGGCCAACTCACTATTACTATTGACCGTAATGTTTGTGCTATCGGCATGCAGAAATGATATAGGAAAATCAAAACTCATCAAATCACTTTCATTCAAGCCTGCAAAAAACCTTCTAAATTGAAAATCATTTTCTACTTCTACCGTATTGGTCAACTGAAAATTAGGGTTGTAGGTGAAAATAGTCAATGGGTATACTACATCGATACATTCGATATCATCATCATCGCCCCCTTCCACACATTTCTCTGCAATGCTTTGAAAATCTTCGGAATTCGCAACTGTAACTTCAGTATAATCTGATAACGTAATGGTAACTGGGAAAATCAAACCCATATCATAATCTACCTCATCTAATTCATCTAGAGCTTCTTCAATAAGCTCGAGATCGGCCATTGCTTCTACCATAATCTCTGACTGATTGATTACCACGGTATATGGAAATTGAATATCAAAACAACTTGCACCGTCAACTATGTTGTCGTAAGAACCGTCATTATCGACTATTCTTTTCATCAACTCCATTTCATTGGCATTTGCGGCCAAGGTCTGTTCCTGATCAATATCTTCGACGAAGGGCTCTTCATCTTGGCAGGAAATTAAAGTCATCGCAGCACCCAGTAGGAAGGCATACAGCGAAAGTCTAAAATAATATTTCATAACGATTTGGAAATTTTGTCACTTCAAAAGTAAAACAACAATCTTTTAAAATACCCTACTTGGTCAATTTCAGATTTTTAAAATATCTTTGAACAAAACCTACCTCATTGAAAACCGAAAATAAAGACAATGTTTGCGAAGAGCAGGTCTTCGGAGCCATCTTCAAAGCTAACTCTAAAACGGTTTTTAATTATATTTATTACAAATTCGGCAATGAAGAAAAGGCCTACGACGCTGTTCAAGAGGCATTTATGAAATTATGGGAGAATTGTGGCAAGGTTTCACCGGTAAAAGCAAAGTCTTATGTTTATACCGTCGCCAATAATTTGTACCTCAATGTGATAAAAGCCGAAAAAATACGTTTGAAATATGCCGACCGTAGTTTGAAGGCGACAAATGAATCTCCTGAATTTTTAATGGAGGAAAGCGAATTCAAAGAAAAATTGGACAGGGCCTTGAACAGTTTGCCAGATAATCAACGAACCACTTTTTTATTAAATCGTATCGACGGCAAGAAATATGCAGAAATTGCAGAAATGGAGGGACTAAGTGTCAAGGCTATCGAAAAGCGCATGCATTTGGCACTTAAATCGCTTCGAGAAAAAATTGATGGAATCTAGAATAGTAGGGTTTTTCTATAGATGATTGTTATAGAGCATATAAGCTAGAGAAATGCAAGAGAATTATTTAGCAAAATGGTTGAATGGCGAACTCACGGAGACAGAACTCGCAGAATTTAAAAATTCTGATGAGTATGCCACCTATGCACAAATTCTTGAAGCTTCTAAAGCGTTAGAATCACCAGAATTTGATGCTGATAAGGCTTTGACCGCAATTAAGAATCGACAAACTTTGAACGATAGTAAAGTAGTTCAGCTACATCCTTTCAAAAAGTTCATAAGAGTCGCAGCTGCAGCTGCAATTATTATGTTCGGAGCCTATTTTTATCTAAATACCCTTGACGAAAAATATGTAACCGACTACGCCGAAAGTAGAGAGATCTTACTACCGGACAACTCTGAGGTAGTTCTTAATGCCGATTCGCAAATTACGTTCAGCGAGCGCAATTGGAAAGATAGTAGAAATGTAAAGTTAAATGGCGAGGCTTTCTTTAAAGTCGCAAAAGGCAAACAGTTTACGGTTGAAACCGATGCTGGCACAGTGGCCGTTTTAGGTACTCAATTTAATGTAACGCAACGAGAAGGTCTTTTTGAGATTGTCTGTTTCGAAGGTTTGGTGAGCGTAACCTACAATAAAAAAATGACCAAATTACCTGCAGGTAATTCTTTTAGGGTAATCGACGGTCGAATTATTGCTACACAAGAACAAAGTAGCTTATCTCCCTCTTGGCTTAACAAAGAAAGTTCTTTCAAGAGTGTACCGCTTAAATATGTTTTAGAGGAGTTTGAGAGACAACACGATATTCAGGTTGAAACTAAAAATATCGATATCGATCAATTGTTCACCGGCACCTTTAGCAATACAGATAGAGAACTTGCGTTAAAGAGCATTAGTACGCCTTCACAAATAAAGTTTAAATTAGAGGGCACCAAAGTGCTCTTCTATGGCGAATAAAATCCTGAACAAAATTCTTGTTTGCCTTAGTATTGTCTGCTTCATTTTCTCTTTAAAAACCCAAGCACAAGAAAGCACCTCTAATACAGAACTAACTGTTTTACTTCAGCAACTCGAAACGATTCACAGTGTTAAATTCTCCTATGTCGATGAGTACATTCGTGGAATAAGAGTAAATGTTCAAGCCACCAAAAACTTAGAAGCCGTTATTGAAAAAATCGAAGCCAAAACTCAGCTGCACTTCGAAAAATTAAGCAAGCGTTACTATGCAATTAGCTTGAACAAAACTTTAGATATTTGCGCTACTGTATTGGATAACTTTAAGCAAAATACAGTCAATGGCGCTACCGTCGAAGTACTGAGTAGTGGGTTAGGAACCGTTACGGATGAAAACGGATATTTTTCCCTAAAGAGCGTTCCTAAAGATGCTGTTCTACGGATTACATTTGTTGGTTTTAAAAACCTGATTATAGCCGCCTCAGAGCTAACGGGTCAACAGCCATGTAAAATACTATTATTAGCGCAATATTATCAACAGCTCGAAGAAGTCGTGGTTTATGAATTTTTGACCAAAGGGCTTATTAAACAAACTGATGGAAGCATTGAAATGAACAATGAAGAATTTGGTATTCTTCCTGGTCTTATCGAGCCAGACGTTCTTCAGACCGTACAGGCATTGCCCGGCATAAAAAGTATTGACGAAACGGTTTCTGATATAAATATCAGGGGGGGCAGTAACGATCAAAACCTAATTCTTTGGGAAGGCATAAAAATGTATCAATCCGGTCACTTTTTCGGACTCATCTCTGCATTCAACCCTTATTTAACTGATAACGTCACACTTATCAAAAACGGCACTAGCAGTCAATATGGTGATGGTGTAAGCGGCATTATTGATATGCGAACCAAAGATGATATAGCGAACCGATTCTTGGGTGGAGCAGGTTTTAATCTTATTGGTGGTGATGCCTATGCGCATATTCCATTAAAGGAAAACGTTGCCGTACAATTTTCAGCGAGACGATCGATTACCGATTTGGTGAACACCCCGACATATAAAAATTTCTTTACCAGAGTATTTAATGAAAATGAAGTAGCCCAAGACGGAAATTTTTTTTTCTATGATATCACAGGCAAACTATTGTATGACATCAATGAAGAGCACAAATGGCGGTTCAGTTTTATAAACATCAATAATCTATTGGATTATTCGGAACGAGAGATGAATAGCGAAGAAACGACCCAAAGTACTCTTGACCAGACCAACCTGTCGTCCGGTACAAATCTGAAAAGTGACTGGAGTGAAAACTTTGCGTCCGAAATCAATGCCTACTACACGCGTTATAATCTCGAAGCTCAAAATATTGGTATGAATGCACAGCAAGTGTTATTACAGCATAATGAGGTCGAAGAGAGCTCGGTTAAATTGAAAACGATTTACAAGCCCACTACACAATTGAACTGGCTCAATGGCTATCAATTTACAGAAACGGGCATTTCAAATAGAACCAACGTTTCACAACCTCCTTTTCAAAGCAATGTGAGAAATGTGGTTCGAAGTCATGCCGTATTTTCAGAAATCGATTATGAAACTGAAAATCAAAAGCTTTTTCTTAGGGGAGGCCTTCGTTTCAACCTTTTACAGAATCCCGATACCTTTGAAGAATTTATTCTTGAACCACGCTTAAGTATCAATTATGCACTCACAAGAGAATTAAAAGTTCAAGCTCTCGGAGAGTTTAAAAGTCAGGCCACAAACCAAATTTTAGATTTGGAGCAAAATTTTTTGGGTATAGAAAAAAGAAGATGGATCGTATCTGACGGAACCACGCTCCCCATTACCAAAAGCAAACAGGGCTCATTAGGTCTCAATTATGATTCTGAAAACTTTTTTGTAGGTGCTGAAGCGTTCTATAAAGAGGTTGATGGTATTAGTACTTCGACCCAGGGATTTCAAAATCAAGATCAGTTCAATGGTGAAATAGGAAAATATGAGGTAAAGGGCATGGAGTTTCTCATCAACCAAAAAACCGATATCTATAGTGTTTGGGCAAGTTACACCTACAACATTAATGATTATAATTTTACTGATGTAGTTCCTTCGAAATTTCCGAATAATTTAGATATCAAACACACCCTTACTTTTGCTGGAACATATACGTTAAACGCTTTTAAATTTAGCCTCGGACTTAATTATCACACTGGCCGCCCTTTTACCCAACCGGATAGCGATGAGCCTGTAGACACTACATTTTTTCCGAACCGGATAAATTATAACGAGCCTAACAGCAGTCGACTGCCAGAATACTTGCGTGCAGACGCCTCGGCCATCTATAATTTTGAAATCAAGGAAAATTTAAAGGCTACTGCGGGCGTTTCGGTTCTGAATTTTACCGACCGAAAAAACACCATCAATACCTATTACCAACTTAACGGCCAAAGTGAAATAGAAACCATCTCCACTACCTCATTAGGCTTAACCCCAAACCTGAGTTTTAGAATTCGATTTTAATACCAGTATTGTACTAGACTTGGTCAGTTGTTTTTATTTAAATCCATTCGTTAAGAGCAGTCAAATCTCAAATAAAAGTTAAACATTTTTTTATTTCTAACCGATTGTTTAGTTTTGTCCTGTAGTATTACTTTAAATGGCAAGAAGAAAGCAATATATAGA
The DNA here is from genome assembly GCF_017810075.1 of Pseudozobellia sp. WGM2. Taxonomy (GTDB): domain Bacteria; phylum Bacteroidota; class Bacteroidia; order Flavobacteriales; family Flavobacteriaceae; genus JADNYK01. The sequence goes on along the minus strand of NZ_JADNYK010000005.1, from coordinate 73,435 downwards.
GACAGAAGTTATCGACAAAGCAATGAATCTGTTTTGGCGCAATGGTTATGAGACCACCTCTATGCAAATGCTGGAAAAAGAAATGGGTATCAATAAATTTTCTATTTATTCCAGTTTTGGCAGTAAAAATGGTGTCTTTCTAAAAAGTCTTGATTGCTATAAGAATAAATTAAATGCACTACTCTTCAAATTAAGGGCATCAGAACTGGGCATTGAGGCTATACGGGAATACTTTCACGACTTTGTAGCTTTCTCGAAAGAAACCCAGTTTGGTAAGGGATGTTTGATAGCCAATACCGCTAATGAAATTGGCGTTGAGGCCGATAAAAAAATTAAAGACGTCTTAAATTTATACACAACTGAGGTCAGACAGGTTTTTCTAGATAGTTTAAAAAGAGATAGCAACTTAACTGAACTCGAACTTGAACAAAGCGCCGATTATTTGATTATTTCTATGTTCGGACTTTCATCGGCTACACGAATATTTAATCCGACACAGTTAGAGAACTACATCGAAAACACATTCAAAAGAATATGACATTTTTTTTGAATTTAAACTAAACGAACGTTTAGTATTATTAATTTAAATATATTAGAATTATGAGTACACAAACAAGTGAAACCTTAAAAATACATACTATTGAAACTGCTCCTGAAGAGAGTAAGGCTCTATTAGAGAATTCTCAAAAAGCCTACGGGTATATACCCAACTTACATGGTGCATTGGCAGAAGCCCCGGGTCTATTGAAAGCCTACCAATCGATTCATGAACTGTTCGTAAACTCTTCGTTCAACAATGATGAACTGACCGTTGTTTGGCAAACCATCAACGTTGAGCATGAATGCCACTATTGCGTACCCGCGCATACTGCGATTGCCAAATCGATGAAGGTAGACGACGAAATTACTGAAGCACTTCGTAACGGCACCACTTTACCTACCGAAAAATTGCAGGTGTTGCACGAAACCACTTTAGAAATTGTTCGTAATCGAGGTAACATTGGTAAAGAACAAATCAATACATTTTACAATGCAGGCTTCACCCAAAGGCAATTGTTAGAAATTATACTTGGGCTTTCACAAAAGGTCATCAGTAATTATACCAATCACATTGCAGAAACCCCTGTAGACAAACCATTCCAAAAATTTGAATGGAGCAAAAATTAATAATCTTAATTTGGGTTTTGAAAAGCGTCGGTTGTTCATCGACGCTTTTTTAATTTAAGCCTTAAAAATTAAATGTTTGCTCCATCATAACATCCCATTGCCCATTGCAGGCATTACCCTTATCTTATACGAACAAGTCACAACTTAATCCCTAAAGCCTCAAACTATGATAAAACAAAGACCCAAAATCCTATTTTTTGATGTAAACGAGACTCTCTTAGACCTCACTCCTTTAAAAAAGAAGGTTGCAGAGTCTTTGGGCGGAAGAGAGGACTTATTAGCACTTTGGTTCACTACTATGCTCCAGTACTCCTTGGTCACTTCCGCAAGCGGAAAATATGAACATTTTGCACATATTGGTGCTGCTACCCTTCAAATGGTGGCTGCCAATAATGATATTTCACTATCGGAAGAAAAGGCACGAAAAGTTGTAAGGTCTTCATTAAGAGCTCTACCACCTCATCCAGAGGTGAAAGAATCACTTGAAGCCTTAAAGAATGCAGGGTATACTCTGGTTTCTTTCACCAATGGTTCAAACGATGGGGTCAAAGCTCAATTTGAGTTTGCCGGTCTCACCGACTATTTCGACAAGAGACTTAGTGTTGAAGATGCGGGAAAATTTAAACCTTTCAACGAATCTTATGTATGGGCCGCCAATAAAATGAAAGCACGACCAGAAGATTGTATGATGATAGCTGCACATGGTTGGGACGTTGCCGGGGCCCTATGGTCAGGTTGGCGTGCCGCTTTTATCAAGCGCCCGGGCCAACAGCTATTTCCTTTGGCACCTAAAACCGAAATCGCAGAAGATAATCTACGGAAAGTCGCTGATATTCTACTTCAGTATCAATAGCTTTGATTGGTCAGTTCTTCTACTACATTCGCTCGGGCACACCTATACCCAGTAATCTAAATGACGATTCTATCACCTCACTTACTTTTTTGGCCAATTGAACCCGTAATGCCTTTTTAGCGGCATCGGTTTCCCCCAAAATAGATACCTGTTGGTAGAAAGAGTTAAATTCTTTAACCAGATCATAGGTGTAATTGGCAATCAATGCCGGACTATAATTAGCGGCAGCCAATTGTATCGTTTCCGGAAAAAGCTGCAACTGCTTGATTAGCTCTTTTTCCTTTGGATCTAACTGTTCGATGTTATTAGAGCCACCCTCAAAAGCATTCGTTTCAACAGCTTTTCTTAGAATAGATTGAATTCTGGCGAAAGTATATTGAATAAAAGGCCCTGTGTTCCCTTGAAAATCAACCGATTCTTCGGGGTCAAAGAGAATCCTCTTTTTTGGGTCTACCTTCAAAATATAATATTTCAACGCCCCTAGACCGATCATTTTATAAAGCTCTTGTTTTTGAGCCTCTGAATACTCTTCCAATTTCCCCAATTCTTCGGAAATATCGGCAGCGGTTTGCGCCATTTCTTTCATCAGGTCATCGGCATCGACTACGGTGCCCTCTCTACTTTTCATCTTTCCGCTAGGCAAATCGACCATACCATAACTAAGGTGATGAAGGTTTTCAGACCATGAAAAACCAAGTTTTTTAAGAATCAAAAACAAAACCTTAAAGTGGTAATCTTGCTCGTTACCGACCGTATAGACCATTCCTTCAACATCAGGATGGTCTTTTACACGCTGTATGGCCGTACCAATATCTTGGGTCATATAAACGGCAGTTCCGTCGGAACGGAGCACGATTTTTTCATCAAGACCCTCATCGGTCAAGTCAATCCAAACGCTACCATCATCCTTTCTGTAGAAAACATCTTTTTCAAGCCCTTGGGCGACCACATCCTTTCCTAATAAATAGGTATCACTTTCATAATACAGTTTATCGAAATCGACTCCTAAATTGGCATAAGTTTCTTCAAATCCCTCGTAAACCCAACCGTTCATTTCTTTCCATAGCGAAACGACTTCATCATCACCAGCCTCCCATTTTTGCAACATCTCTTGGGCTTCCAGCAAAATTGGAGCTTCCTTTTCGGCTACTTTTTTATCGGTTCCGCTAGCTACCAGCTCTGAAACTTGTTTTTTATAGGCTTTATCGAACGCTACGTAATAATTACCTACGAGTTTATCGCCTTTTAAGCCCGTACTTTCGGGTGTCTCGCCATTTCCGAAACGTTTCCAGGCCAACATACTCTTACAAATATGAATACCACGGTCATTAATTATTTGCGTTTTATAAACTTTCTTGCCCGAAGCCTTCAAAATTTCAGCAACGGAATAACCCAATAAATTATTTCTAATATGGCCTAGGTGCAGCGGCTTGTTAGTATTTGGCGAAGAATATTCGACCATTACGGCTTCGTCATCTTTTTGGGCCTCAAAACCGTAATCAGCTACATCTTTTATTTCTTTAAAGAAGTTGACGTAAAACGCATCGCCTATAACAATATTCAAAAACCCCTTAATCACATTAAAGCCTGAGACCGCTTCGACCTCTTTCTCTAAATAAGCTCCTATTTGTTCTCCAATTTGCACCGGATTTCCCTTGATGAAACGAAGCATCGGGAATACTACAATGGTAATATCACCTTCGAAGTCTTTACGTGTCGGCTGAAATTCTACTTGAGGTAGCTCTATAGAAAAGAGTTCGGTTGCAGCTTCTTTTACCTTGGCTTCTAAAATAGTCTCGAGTCCCATGTATTCTTCAAGTTATAAGGCTGCAAAACTAATCATTTTTTACGCTTTTCTTATGTTGATGCGTTCATATTAGTTCGCAAACCGCCATTGAGCTCTTTTGCTTTTGACTAACTTTATGAAAAATATGTTCGTTGATTTTTTAATTAAAATCGCTCATGCACTAAGCTGTTAACTATGCTTTTTAATGTTTCTTACAGCAACAAAGAAATCACCCGAAAAATAGATGAAGCGGTCGGCAAGCCCTTCATGCTTAAAATACGATGGGCTATGGGCGGTATCGGCTCGCCCAGATTGTTTATTACCGAAACCAGTTTAGAAATAAGCAACCTACTCATTCTTGATAATAATCGTAATCAATGTAATATAGAAATGCGCCCTAAGGGCATTATTGTGCGTTTCCGGTCATTACTTGAAACCTATGCGCTTGTTATACCCTACTACAAACTCAATATCTATAAAGGCGATTTGGGCATATATTCGATTTACCGAGATCATTATTTCATAAAAATGAAGGCTGACACCAAGGCGATTCAAAAATTCTTCAAAAAGCTCTTAGGCTACAAGGCCGATAATATGCCCACGTCTATAGAAGACCTTTAAAATAATGTACATCGAATGAAGATATTACTTACAGGGGCGAATGGCTATATCGGAATGCGTTTGCTTCCCCAATTGTTAGAGGATGGCCATCAAGTTCTCTGTACTGTTCGCGATGAGGGCCGTTTTTCGATTACGAAAGAAATGCGGTCTCAAATAGAGGTTGTGGAAATTGATTTTCTGAAGGAAGTCGAACCAGACAAGATTCCTAAAGACATTGATGCCGCATACTTTCTAATACATTCGATGAGTGCCTCTACCGACGCCTTCGATGAACTGGAAGCAAAAACCGCTCGGAATTTTAACACCTATATGGGCCAAACCAAAGTAAACCAGGTTATATACCTCAGTGGAATCGTCAATGAAGAGCAGCTTTCAAAACACTTACAATCAAGAAAAAACGTTGAGAACATTTTATATGAAGGCCCCTTTAAACTCACCGTATTAAGGGCAGGTATCATAGTCGGTTCAGGAAGTTCCAGTTTCGAAATTATTCGTGATCTGTGCGAAAAATTACCTGTTATGATTACGCCCAAATGGGTATTGACCAAAACACAGCCCATTGCCATTCGAGACATCATTACTTTTCTAACCGGTGTTTTGGGGAACAAAGACACCTATGAAGATTCTTTTGACATAGCCGGACCCGATGTGCTAAGCTATAAAGAAATGCTTGAAAAGTATGCTGAAGCCCGAGGGTTCAAAAATTGGATTTTTACCGTGCCCGTGATGACACCTAAACTATCGAGCTATTGGCTATATTTCGTAACCTCTACCTCGTACAAATTGGCCATGAACCTCGTCGACAGTATGAAAATAGAGGTAATCGCTAAAGACAAAAGACTTCAAGAAATTCTGAATATTCAGCCACATACCTATAGCGAAGCCATTGATATGGCCTTCAAAAAAATAGAACAAAATTTGGTCATAAGCAGTTGGAAAGATAGCATGATCAGTGGCCGTTTTAAAAAAGACCTTGAAAAATACATTCAGGTGCCTAAATATGGAGTTTTAACCGACCACCAAAAAATTAAGGTTGAAGACCCCACAGGAGTACTAGAGAACATCTGGAGAATCGGCGGCGAAACAGGGTGGTATTACGGTAATTGGCTCTGGAAAATACGGGGATTTTTAGACAAGCTCTCCGGAGGTGTGGGATTACGACGTGGAAGAACGCACCCCAACAAACTTTTTGCCGGTGATTCGCTTGATTTTTGGCGTGTTCTATTAGCCGATAAAGAGGCTAAACGCCTATTACTCTTTGCAGAAATGAAATTACCTGGCGAGGCATGGTTAGAATTTAAAATTGATGATGACCAAATTCTACATCAAACTGCCACATTTCGACCAAGGGGCCTAAAGGGACGTTTATATTGGTACAGTATTGTTCCTTTTCATTATTTTATCTTCGGTGGTATGATTCGCAATATTGCACGAAGTACATAAAATCGATTCTAGTAAAAGGTTCAAATACCAAAAATGAAAATATTCAAAAACCCTTTACTAGCCCTTTCCATTGGTTTTATTTTTCTGTTTACGCTTTGGGTATTTTTAGCGACCGAAAGCAGTTATGAAGCCATAGAAATCGCTTCCATTTGGGTACGTAACTATTTTGGATATTTCTATCTTTATCTAGGCCTCGGCTGCGTACTTTTATTATTGGGCATAGCATTTTCTCCCCTCGGTAAAATAAAATTAGGAAAGAAAAATTCAAGACCCGAGCACAGCCTTTGGGCCTGGACGGCCATGCTCTATAGTGCCGGTATGGGGGCTGGCATACTTCTGCGAGCGGTTCAAGAACCCGTCTTCATGCAGCAGAATCCACCTTACCCTTCTAAACTTTCACCAGAAACCCTGGCTCTCGAATTTACTTTTTATCAGTGGGGCTTTACTGCTTGGGCCTTTTACGGGCTATTTGCCATGGTAGTCGGTTACGCCCTCTTTGTACGAAAGAAAAGAGTATTGGTTAGCTCTACAATCGAAGATAACATCAAAAGCCCTACGGCTCTAATTGGTATAGATGTCATGACAGTAATTACTACTGTGTTCGGCCTGATTGCCGCAATCGGCCTGGGCACGACGCAAATCAACGGAGGGCTGAATCATGTTTTTAAGACCGATTTGGGGTTGATTTCAACCTTGTTGTTGACCACATTAGTTTCCGCAATTGCCTTCGTTTCAGCTTGGCAGGGAGTCAATAAGGGTATAAAAGTCATCTCTAAACTCAATATTTTAATTACTGTAGCCATATTGCTGTTCATATTTATAAATAGTGATACCAGTGCCATTTTACTCGCATTTCTAACGGCGACATGGCAGTACCTAATTGACTTTATACCTATGAGTTTAGCCTGGGAAAGGTACGACCCCAGTATTGCTTTTTTAACAGATTGGACCTTTTATTACTGGGCTTTCTGGTTGGCCTGGGCTCCATTTACAGGAATCTTTATAGCGCGAATTTCGAAAGGTAGAACCTTAAGACAGTTATTATTAGGTGTTTTGATCATACCATCTCTGGGAACCTTCTTTTGGTTCTCGGTTTTCGGTGAATCATCATTTCAAATCATCGAATCTATGGAAACCTATGACGAGAGGTTTGCCAATGTATTCACTTCAATATTTGTATTCTTTGAAAATTATCCTATGGCCACGGTACTCAACTTTACGACCCTTTTTTTACTGATCAGTTTTTTGGTCACTTCGGTAGATTCTGCAGTTTTTGTACTCAGCATGTTTACCGATCGGGGCAAAAAGAACCCAAGCAAGAAGTACAGACTTATCTGGTCGGTCTTTATTCTAATGGCCACTATCGCCCTTCTTCTTTTGGGTAGCGCCAAACCCGATATCGATGTGCTCACCGCAGTTCAAAAACTGCTGGTAATTACCTCGTTGCCCTTTGCTCTTTTTATGGTGTTCATGGCATTTTCTTTTTTGATGGGAATTAAAAGCAGGAATAAGGCATAGTTTACATACCCAGGTAGGCGATTTCAATATTTATTCCAACATCTCAAATGTGTTGAATGACACAAAACACAATCTTAGACCATGTATTCTAAAAGTGTAAGATTTTATTTTTTACCGGTATAATTACATCAAATACTTATTTCTTATATTTAGTTGAGATAAAGTAATCTTCCCCGCCTAGTTTCACAATCGGAATAAGTTATAGTAAGTGAAAAATGCAGATGTAAAAATTTCTAGGATAAGTCAAAAAATATCATCTATATCAGATGGGGAATATTACTCCGTTTGCTGGATCAAAGATGGTGTAAGTTCCATAGAAATCAATCAAACAAAATTTATAGACATTTCGAATTCCATTTTCTTCTTGCAACCCAACTATAATTGGACCATAACTAATCGATGTGTCGAGAGTTCTTCTGGCTATGTTCTTTATTTGCCAAAATCAATTCTTGAAAACCCTACCTTTAAAAATCTACATATAACCGAAGTGCGACTCTTTGGCGACAGCGAAATACCGAAGATTACCTTGGCCCCGGGTATTGAAAAACGAGTTCAATCTATAGTTGAAATGATAGACGAACTGGTCAGCACCAATTTGAAAAATCGAGAAGAAGCTATATTGGCGCTGTTACATACTTTTTTTGTTTACTGTGATGGTAAGTGCAATATTAAAACCACCATTACCGATAACAATTCAAAGTCGGCGTTGGTTTACAAATTCAAAAGACTCATTGACGAGCGTATCTGTAGCCATCACAGAATAAGTGATTATGCCGACATGCTTCATATCTCCGATAAATATTTGAATGAATGTGTTAAGGATGTACTCGGGGTAAATGCCAAACATCTTATAGATGAACAATTGATAATGCGCTCTAGACATCAATTAAAATTCTCTGATTTGGTCATAAAGGAAATCGCATTTAAGCTAGGTTTCTCCTCTCCTGACTACTTTAGCTCTTTTGTGAAAAAACATACAGGTATAACACCTACACAGTTAAGAAGGGAGTAACCGTTCGGAAATTCTAGGGTATTACCGTATTTCTCAAAACATTGCAATATCGTTCTATCCATATCTTGCCCTAGAACATTAAAATTTACAAAATGGATAGAAAGAAATTTATTCGCACCACGAGCTTAGGCCTTGGGCTAACCCTTGTACCTGGTTTCGGCTCATGTCAAAACTTAACTGAAAATCTGAATGCCCACACCGACCTGAGTTCTAAGATAATTAGAGATCAGGAGGGAGAATTGCTCAATGTTATCGGAGATATACAAACCCATAAACTAGCAGGAAGCGATACTGGAAACCAAATTGTTGAGTGGGTCGACGATGTCGAACCCGGAGTTGGTATTCCACCGCATGTTCATACGAAAGAGGACGAAATTTTTAGGGTAATTAAAGGGGAAGTTGAAATCATGGTAGATGGCAAAACAACTATTCTGAAAGCAGGTGATATTGCTTTTGCTCCAAAAAACTTGCCTCATTCATGGATGGTGGTCGGTAGTGAAAAAGCTAAAATGATTACCAGTGCATTTCCAGCAGGTATCGAAAAAATGTTTCAAGAACTTTCCGACTTACCTGAAGGACCCCCTGATTTTGCCAAAGTCGCCGAAATATGCGCAAGCCATGGGGTCAACTTTGTCTAAAGCATGCTTTTCTAACTGACCTACTACTTCCCCCGTTAATAAATTATAATAACTCATCAACAATCGTTTTGACCTTCATCGAGTAAACTTTTACTTTTACGTTTACGATGAAACAATATCACGATTTACTTCAACATGTGCTCGAAAGTGGTAACCAAAAAGGTGACCGTACGGGTACCGGTACCAAAAGTGTTTTTGGCTACCAGATGCGCTTTGACCTCAGCAAGGGTTTCCCCATGGTCACCACGAAAAAATTGCATCTAAAATCTATTATTTACGAACTTTTATGGTTTTTGAAAGGCGATACCAATATAGGCTACCTTCAAGAGAATGGTGTTCGTATCTGGAACGAGTGGGCAGATGATAATGGCGACCTCGGCCCAGTGTATGGTCACCAATGGCGTAACTGGAACGACGATGAAATCGACCAAATAAAAGAGGTTATCCATTCTTTAAAAACCAATCCGAACAGTAGAAGAATGTTGGTGTCTGCTTGGAACCCTAGCGTGTTACCGGATACTTCAAAATCTTTCTCAGAAAATGTTGCCAATGGTAAAGCGGCCTTACCCCCTTGCCATACCTTTTTCCAATTTTATGTTGCAGACGGTAAGCTTTCGTGCCAATTGTACCAAAGAAGCGCCGACATTTTTTTAGGCGTGCCCTTTAACATAGCCTCCTATGCACTTTTCACTATGATGATGGCGCAAGTTTGCGGTTATGAGGCCGGTGATTTCGTTCATACTTTTGGAGATGCCCATATCTACAACAATCATATGGAGCAGGTAGAACTGCAATTAAGCAGAGAGCCGAGGCCTTTACCAAAAATGATTCTTAATCCTGAGATTAAAGATATATTCGACTTTAAATTTGAAGACTTTACATTGGTCGACTACAATCCGCACCCCCATATAAAGGGTATTGTAGCGGTCTAGAACAATAATCCCAAGACAAAAAAAATACGGATATAGCTAAAATCGATGCTATATCCGGATTTTATTTATTGTTCTGAAAACTTTAAAAACATTACGTTCAAATCTTCTTGATTCAATTCTCCATTGGCTACTACAATACGATGTTTGAAGGTGGTACTATCACCTTTATCCAACTTAAAATTCAAGCTTTCGGCACCCTCACTGAACACTTCTTGCCCTAAAGGGTTGGCAGCAAAAAGACCGTAACCCCTAGAGTGCCAATACGTAGGGTATCCCACATTTGATTTGTGGTCGATAATAGCTAAGGCTATTTTTTCGTCTTCAATATTCGAGAAAAGATTTACCCAATTCGAACGTTTGCCCCAAGTATCCAACCCTTCAATACCATCGGCATTTACGTATTTACCATTAACACCTTCGTTATTGAGTTTTTCCACGGGTGTAGGGTTTCCGTTGGCATCTGTGAAAATAGATGGTTTATCTGAAGGCAGCTCTAAAGCTCTAGTTACTCGTATACCCAACATACCCTCTTTATTATCTTTGAACAAGACATCTTCAGAAGCTGCCGTAAGTGTCGTAATTCTATCAATAGTGTATACCGAATCTTTTCCTTTAAAGACAAAAGTGGTATTTTCTTTGAGTAAAATTTTCCCATCAGGTGCTTCCCAATCCATTGTAACCTTTAGGCTAGCTTGGTCATCACCATCTTCTGTGGCCTCAATACTCTTATGAACTATGGTGCCATACTTAGCACGATCTTCAACCTTTATCGAGTCGGAGTTATTCCAAAAATCAAGTCCGTTCACTTCACCGTAATTGAACCAGACCCCAACATGATGCGGGTGGTCTACCCGCTCGCCCGTTGAAGGTTCTAATGGGAACTTACGGGTAATTTTGGTACCCGCAGGTGTTACTAAAGGATAGAGCACCGGTTTTTTAATATTCTCAGGATATCGGTATGCGGTGAACAACTTGCCATCGATCATAACCTCAACCATTTTATCGGCTTCATTCTTTACCAGTTTAATTCTTTTATCGGCATCTTCTGACATAGCTGTCGTTTCATCTTTTTTGGGTTCCTCTTTACAGGAAATTAAACATATAGCAAAGCATAATGTAATCGTTTGCACAACAGTGCGAAATTTTAGAGAACCTGAAATCATTTCTATATATAGTTTGTAGTTGATTATTGTTAACAACATTAGTTGAGACTGGCAATTTTTATATTCCGGAAGCTTGTGGTCATATCACGTCCTGGGTGTAATTGCAAACCTATTGGGCCTTCTTCGGGCACATCTGAAGCCTCGTAGGTAACCACTTCTTGATTATTTAGCCAGACCGTGTATACATTATCGACCACTTTGATTTTAATCGTGTTCCACTCGTTCGGTTTTAATATATCGGCCACACCCTCAGCTTCTACAGGATAGCCTTTGCCGACAATATATGGTGAACCTGTCATATCTCGTTTTAAAGAGCCGGAAATACCCATCTGAATCTGCTGCGCTTCCTCTCTTAAGAAAATTCCTGTATCAACGGTACCTTCGCCATAAAGAAAATCAGTTTCCACTACGAAATCGTTATAGTTTTTATCGGTCCATAAAATAGAGCCCGTTTTTTCAGGGTCACTTTTGGCAAACAGCACGCCGTCATTGACAGACCACCAAATATTATTTTCAGGCTCGACCCAACCTTTTAAATTTTTACCATTGAAGGCTTTTTTAAGTTTGACCTCTTGTGCATAGGTATATTGCGACGCACTCAAAATCAGTGCCAGCAACAACCAAATCTTTCTTTTCATCTTTTAAGTTTTAGTGTTGATTATGCCATGAAAATAGACAATTATTTGTTATTCTTAATCACACGCCCCTATTATTTGCGTTAACCTAAAGATTATATGCGATAATTTTGAAAACATCATATTACGTATCTTTAAAAGGTAATTAAATCGCAGATGATACTTACCGATACACTCTTAGATTTTTTTCTGGAGACCCGACAACATACAGAGCATATTTGCCAACCTTTAGAGATTGAAGACTATGTGGTTCAACCCATTGTCGATGTTTCTCCTCCGAAATGGCATTTGGGTCATTCGACCTGGTTTTTCGAAGAATTTATACTGAAACCTCATGCAGAGAATTACAGATTATTCTCAGACGACTTCGCTTTCGTATTCAATAGCTATTATGAGACCGTAGGCAAACGAGTAATACGTTCAGACCGAGGTAATCTATCGAGACCCTCGGTAGAGAAAGTTTATGAATACCGGTCATATGTTACCGATGCGATTAATAGATTATTTGCTGACGGACAGAATCGACATCTGAATGATTTACTTGAGATCGGAATACACCATGAAAAGCAACATCAAGAGTTATTGATTACCGACATCAAGTATATTTTGGGTAATAACCCGTTATTGCCTATTTATTCAGAAAATTTCGAGGAACATGTGGTTGAAAATCACGAGCAAGATTGGATACCGGTGGTCGAGGGTATCTATGAAATCGGGCATGATTCGGAAGATTTCTGTTACGATAATGAACTAGGCAGACATAAGGTCTATCTTCAACCTTTTGAAATTTCAAATAAATTAGTGACCAATGCTGAGTTTATAGCCTTTATTTCAGCAGGTGGATATAATAACTTTCAACTTTGGCATGCCGAAGGTTGGGATTGGGTCAATCAAAATAATATCAAATCACCGCTATATTGGCATAATATTGATGGTGAATGGTTCTACTATACCCTGAACGGATTACAAAAGGTGAACCCCGAAGCCCCAGTAACACATATCTCTTACTATGAAGCTTTTGCCTATGCCCAATGGAAAGGTTATAGATTGCCTACCGAATTTGAATGGGAAACGGCTCAGAAATACTTCCCTTGGGGAAAGAGATGGGAATGGACAGAAAGCGCCTACCTACCTTACCCCAACTATCAAAAAGCAGAGGGAGCACTTGGTGAATACAACGGTAAATTCATGGTCAATCAAAAAGTACTTCGTGGCGCTTCGGTAGCTACATCTAAAAAACATACAAGACATACCTATCGCAATTTTTTCCAACCTTCTTTAAGGTGGCAATTTACAGGCTTTCGCTTGGCACATTAGACTGTGTGTTTTATTTGCTCAACTCGACTATATTATCATGCAAGAAACTATCACCCCTACTATTGAAACACAATTTGAAAAAGAGATACGCCAAGGCCTAACTGATTTTCCGAAACATTTATCGTCAAAGTATTTTTATGATGAAAAGGGAGATGCCCTTTTTCAGGCCATCATGAAGATGCCAGAATACTACCTTACCGATTGTGAGTTTGATATTCTCACCCAATACCAATCTGAAATCGGCACACTTTTTTCTTCTGATAACAAACCTTTCAAGCTTATCGAGCTGGGTGCGGGTGATGGGAAAAAGACCAAAATTCTTTTAAAATACTTTTCTGATCAAAATTATAAATTTAAGTACCAACCTATCGATATTAGTCAAAGTGTACTAAACGGACTGAAAAAATCATTATCGGAAGAACTTCCCCAGATTAACACAGTACCTAAACAAGGTACCTATTTCGAGGCCTTGAAGGAAATAAACGATGAAAATGGAACTCGAAAAGTCATACTTTTTTTGGGTTCGAATATTGGTAATCTTCTACATAAACAGGCTATTGAGTTTCTTAAAAGTGTGCAAGAGTTGATGCACAAAAATGATTTTTTATTTTTAGGATGCGATTTAAAAAAGAATCCGCAGACCATTTTAGATGCATATAACGACAAAGCCGGCATTACCGCCAAGTTCAATAAAAATATTCTTGCTAGAATAAATTCTGAGCTTGATGCCAACTTCGATTTAGGTGCATTCAGACACTGGGAAGTCTACGACCCTGAAACTGGTACCGCCAAGAGCTTTTTGGTCTCTGAGATTGCCCAAACAGTAAGAATTGAAAAACTTAATCTTGAAATATCATTTTCCCCTTGGGAAACGATACATACAGAAATATCACAGAAATACGATGATGCGACCGTCAAATGGTTGGCCGAACAATCAGGTTTCGAGATTTACGAACAATATGCGGACAAAAACAACTATTACAAAAACTATGTACTACGTACCGCCCGTTAAAGCGGGTAAGTTTCAAATACTTTTAACGACATAACTCTTATGGTAAATTAAACAACCGGAAAATGAAAGCTATTTGGAACGATACTGTAATCGCGGAGAGCGATGATACATTAGTAATTGAGAACAATCACTATTTTCCTGCTGAAAGTATAGATAAGCAATATTTTAAAGAAAGTACCAGTCATACGACCTGCCCGTGGAAAGGTGTAGCTTCGTATTATACCATAGAGATCAACGGAAAAATAAACAAAGATGCAGCATGGTACTACCCCGAAGTAAGTGAGCTTGCCAAAGACATTAAAGGCAGGGTTGCCTTTTGGAAAGGGGTGAAAATTGAGCCATAAAGCTCCTACTAACGAACAGTAGAAGCTGCTAGATAATTTAAATAATACAAAATAAAAGCCGGTAACGTTTTCAAAACGAAGCCGGCTTTCATATTTCTAAGCTTTTGACTAGCTATTAAAGCTCAAGAAGCGCATTTTCACCTCCGGCATAATCGTTCCACTTATAACCATCGGCCTCCGTTTCATTAACATAGTTGCCATCGATGATATACTTGAACTCATAAGAAGATTCTTTGGGTAATTCTAAAGTACCTTTAAAGCTACCATTCTTCAATTTTTTCAATGAGCTAGCTTTGTTCGCCTTCCAATTGTTGAAATCTCCAACAACAGCAACTTTTGCAGCTTCTTCTGCAGGTACTGTGAAGGTTACTTTACATACTGGCCTTGTCTTTAAATATTGTTTTGAAATTGCCATATTTAATTATTTTAATTATTGATAGATTTTCACTGTTACGTTTGCGCAAAACTAACGTATTAATAACCTCATTTACAATGATCAAGGTATTTTTATCATTTTCGCAATTATAAGATAACATTTAATTATCTCATGTAAAAAAAACCCATGGTATTTTTTGTTTATACAAGTTAAGTAGCTGAACTTAAAATTTTTACCAGCTTATCAATTTCCGCTTCAGTATTGTAAAAATGAAAACTAAAACGAATTCCTGCTCCACGTTGAGAGCAAAGCACTCCTTGTTCCGTAAGTTTTTGATAAAGAGCATCATCCCCTTTTATATTAAAAATGGTGCTGTGGTCATTTCTCTCCACTGTCGCTTTGTCCAAAAGATGTAAATCTGTAAATGCTTTTTTAGCTTTTTTAGATAAATGCTGCAAGTGATTTTCGATTTCGGCCATGCCTAACCCTTCTAAATATTCTAAAGAAAATTTAAGGCTTCCGAAGTTCAGTGTATCTAAATGACCAGGTTCGAAATGTTTATTGAATGGTATGTTATCTCTACTTTGAAGATTATGGTTTGATGCGTTAAAGCCTACCGTGTTCAAATTAAATCTATCTTTCACTTCATTTTTAAATAGCATAAAACCATTACCATATCCGGAGAGCAACCACTTATAGGCACTTGACCCTAGTATGTCTATAGGAGATTCTTCAAAATTGAAATCGACGGTACCGCAGAATTGTGTACCATCGGCTATAATTATCAATTCAGGATACTCCTTCTTTATATCTCTTAAGAAATTAAAATCTATTTTGATACCGGTCGCCCACTGCACCAAACTCAAAGCCAAAATTGAAATATTATCGGTTTTGAGCTTTTCATAAATATTCTGCTCTAAATTTTCATCTAGCGCCGCGTATGAAATATGGTGTTTACGACATTCAAAAGGCCAATTGACCGATGGGTAATCATTCTCGACCAAAAGAACATTTTGATTTTCTTCAAGTCCTTCTAACATCATATTCAAGCCCAAGCTGAAATTCTGCACCAATGCGGTATTGTCTTCGGCACACTTGAAGAATTTAGCAACGGTAGCTCTAACCTGGGGTAACAATTCTTGCACAGACTTAATTTTCATTAGGCTGCCCCCAATTAAGTAATCTAGGTCATGCTCTTGACGCCATGTCATCAACTGTTCACTCAAAAGACCAGTAGAGGCCGTATTGGCATAAAGGTATTGGCTCAGTACGGGAAAATGTTTTCGTGTGTTTTCCATAGTTCTATTCGGTAAATGGCAATTGACGTATCTTTGTTACAAGCACCTTTTCAAAGATAGCCATTCACATGTTTGCAAAGAATAAAAATAAATCGGAGGTCGAACTGGAACAGCATGTTCTGCTCGAGAATGCACAAACTAGAATTAAACAGAAAAAACGGCTTTACGCTCACTTTGTGATCTTTCTTATAGGTAGTGTTTTTTTGATTTTCATCAATAAAATACTCAACTATTGGGCAACTTACGATTGGTTCATTTGGGCCATTACTTTTTGGGGGTTTCTTTTTGCCATTCATGTATTCAATGTCTTTATAACCCAAAAGTTCATGGGCGCCCAATGGGAACGCAGTCAGCGTGAGAAACTAGTGGCCAAACAGAAGAGGCGTATCGCAGAACTGCAAAAAGAAATAGAAACGGATTTCCCATTATCTAAGGTGAACAAAAAAGAGATCGAACCTTAATCGTTACAAAAAATTGGTCTATTTTTTGTTCTCAGATATATCAACTTAAAAACAGTATTAGTAGTGAATACCATTTGTATGATAGCTGCCGCAGCCGAAGATAATGCATTAGGCAAAGACAACGACTTGCTTTGGCACCTACCCGACGATTTTAAACGTTTTAAAAAGCTGACAACGGGCCATCCGATGATTATGGGAAGAAAAACCTATGAAAGCTTCCCCAAACCGTTGCCGAACCGGAAGCATATTGTAATCACAAGAGATACATCATACACTATTGCCCATGAAAATTGTGTAGTGGTTCATTCGATGGAAGAGGCCTTAGGGCTAACTCAAGACCATTCGTTAACTTATATTATCGGCGGAGGTGAAATTTATAATATCGGAGAATCTTTTTCCAACAAAATAGAGCTTACCCGGATTCATGGAACCTTTGAGGAAGCCGATACTTTTTTTCCTGAGTTGAATACTGCGGATTGGGAATTGGTACAAGAGGAATTTCACCCTGAGGATGAGCGACATAAATATGCCTTCACTTACTTAACTTACCAGAGAAAATAAGTGGTCAGAAACTTTTCGTTTCTACTGAAAAATCAACTCCGACATCTTTTAGGAAACTTTTCATGATTTGCGAATCACCATTGGTGTAAAATTGATGCTTACCTGGCAAATTCGAGGTATTAAGCATATCATTTTTTTGCAGTATGGCTTTGGTCTGACGTGCAACCGCCTGCCCTGAATCAATTATTTGTACCGTATCGGGTAGCATTTTTTTTAATACTGGAATCAAGTACGGATAATGCGTACAGCCTAAAACCAAATAATCGATACCTTGATCCAGCATGGGCCTTAGATATTGTCGCAAAAGAACCTCAACCTCCTCAGAACCTGTTTTACCCTGTTCGATCAGAGGCACAAGACCGGTACCTTCTCGTTCAATAATTGTAATACCCCGAGCGTGATTTTCAGATGTGCTATGAAACAACTTACTGGTCAACGTACCTTTGGTAGCCAATACCCCCACAGTTTTTGAACGTGATTGTAACGCCGCAGGTTTAATGGCCGGCTCTATGCCAATAAAAGGAACTTCAAAATTTGCCCTTAAAAAATCAATAGCATTGGTAGTCGCAGTATTACAGGCTACCACGATAATTTTACACCCCTTTTCTAGAAGCACTTGGGTATTCTTAATACTTAATTGAAGTATTTCCTTTTCGGATTTCTCACCGTAGGGAGCATTCTTGCTATCGGCCAGGTATATTGTATTCTCGTTAGGCATAAGTTGATGAATTTCCTTCCAAATTGAAGTTCCTCCAACGCCTGAATCAAAAATACCTACCGGACTGCCTTTCATATTTATAAGTTAATCAATAGCCTGCGAAACTGGAGTTCCAGTAGCGCCGTTCGGAAAAGATATACCCAACAAAACGGCCAAAGTCGGTGCGATATCGGCGATTTCAGTTCTTTCAACAGTACTACCCTTTTTCACCCCTTTACCGTACAATAGAAAAGGTACATGTGTGTCATAAATTTGTGGCGATCCGTGGGTAGAGCCCGTTTTAGAATAGCTAATGGTACCGGGCTTCAAAACAACCAGAACATCACCGGAGCGTTTTTGATTATACCCGTTCTGTAAAATATAGGGAATGCCATGTGTATAATTGTTCTGCCACATTTGATAGGCGGTATAGGTACGATCTACACCCGTATAATTCATTAATTCTTTGGCTATGGTTTCTTGAACTTCTTGCGTATTCAGCTCAAGGTTTTTTATGACATCGTGATTTAGAAAGTATTGATAATTAGAAAATTCTTTAATAATCTCTGTTGTACCAAATGTAAACTCCAAGAACTGATTGAACTCGGTATCCATTTCATTCCACTCAAGATACTCCGCTGGTATCTTCTGGTCTTTTAAGTACGCTGGCACTTCAATCGCTGCATGGTCTGCAGTCAAAAAGACGGTGTACTCATTTTTTCCTACTTTATTATCCAGCTCTTTGAACAATCGGGCCAAATCTTCATCTAACCGTAAATATGTATCTTGAACTTCCTTAGAGTTTACTCCGTATTTATGACCTACATAATCGGTGCTTGAATAACTCACCGCCAAGAAATCGGTAATTGCATCGGCCCCCAGGTTTTCATTATCTACTGCTTCGATTGCAAAATCGGTAGTTAGACTGTTACCGAAAGGTGTCGCTTTTAAAAGATTATATCCTCCATTTTCGTCCCAGAGTTTAGGCAGGTCATGTGGAAATACCGGAGAAGTTTCGCCTTCAAAAAGTCCTTCATAATTATTATTGTCTGTGCCACTCTCTACATAGTCTTTCATCTTTTTGAGCGTATCCCATGGCTTTTTATATTTCGCCAATTTATTCGACGAGTTTAAATCTTGCACCCATTTTGGTAGCTGATCCATATAATACGAACTTGTAATCCATTTTCCGGCATCGAACCAATATGCTGCATTAGCTGTATGCCCGCCCGGCAAAACCGCCCCTCTATCTTTTAAGGCGATTGCGATGGTCTTGCCCCGCATCTGTGTATGCAAACGTAATTCATCTGTAATTGTGGTAACGGTCATTCGGTGCGGCGACATTTGCCCGGCATCGGTTGACGTGCCTACAGAAGTGTATGAATCATCAGAAGCACAGTAAACACTTGCGTCAGATACTTTATCATACCAATTGTTACCGATAATTCCGTGAGTTGCAGGTGTTGTGCCCGTATAGACCGAAGCATGACCGGGCCCTGTACTCGTGGGTGCATAATTGTAATGATTGTTTTTGCAATTAAAACCTTCTTCGACCAATCGCTTAAAACCATCATTGCCATAATGATTCCAAAAACGGGTAAGGTAGTCATAACGCATTTGGTCTACCACAATACCTACCACTAACTTCGGGGCCGTTTTTAAAGGTGCGGTCTCCATTTTATCCTTACGTTGAGCGGAACTCTCAAAAGTTGAAAAAATAAAACAAAATGCTAATGAAAATAGGGTGAAATAGGTCTTGGTCATAGTTTGATTTTAATAGGGGCAAAAGTAAATAAATTCCTCCTTTAAACTTTAAATAGAAGTTAAATCAATTCCTTATTGTTATTTTTACCTTCAGAAACGATTTTGTGTCTATGAACTACGTTGCATCGATTGGCAGCTATGCCATAATGATAAAAGAGGTCTTCAAAAAGCCCACAAAATGGCGTATCATGAAATCGCTGATTCTGAAAGAGATAGATGAGTTGATTTTCGGCTCTTTAGGTATCATCATATTTATCTCTTTTTTTATTGGAGCTGTTGTTGCCATTCAGACCGCGGTGAACCTTACCAGTGAAATTATTCCCAAGAATTTGGTGGGTTTTGCCACAAGACAATCGATTATTCTAGAATTTGCACCCACATTCTGCTCGATTATAATGGCCGGCAAAGTAGGTTCTTACATTACATCGAGTATCGGCACTATGCGAGTTACCGAACAAATCGATGCCCTTGAAGTTATGGGGGTCAATGCTCTTAATTATCTTGTTTTTCCAAAAATTGTGGCGTTGTTGCTTTACCCTTTCATTATCGTAGTTTCTATGTTCGTAGGTATATTTGGCGGTTGGTTGGCAGCCACTTATGGTGGCCATACCACAAGTGCCGATTTTGTAGAGGGTATTACGCTTGATTTTATACCGTTTCATGTTACATATGCATTTATAAAAACTCTTGTATTTTCGTTTATTCTAGCCACCATACCTTCTTTTCATGGGTTTTACATGAAAGGTGGCGCATTAGATGTGGGTAAGGCCAGCACTACATCTTTCGTGTGGACCAGTATTGTAATCGTTCTTATTAACGGTCTATTGACACAACTCTTATTAGTAACATGATAGAAGTAAACGATATACATAAATCATTTGGAGAAGCCCACGTGCTAAAGGGTCTTTCAACTACTTTTAGCAAGGGAAAGACCAACTTGATTATCGGGCAGAGCGGATCCGGGAAAACAGTATTCTTAAAATGCCTGTTGGGACTCTTTACCCCTGAGGAAGGCACGATCAGTTACGACGGAAAGGCCTATTCAAACTTATCGCCCGACGAAAGGCGTAATTTACGGCAAGAAATGGGTATGGTGTTTCAAGGAAGCGCCCTGTTCGATTCTATGACCGTTGAGGGAAACGTTAGGTTTCCTCTAGAAATGTTTACCAAACAAGCTAAATCTGAAATGCAAGATCGCGTTGATTTTGTTTTAAAAAGGGTGAATTTGGTAGAAGCCCATCATAAATTTCCATCAGAGATTTCCGGGGGTATGCAAAAGCGGGTCGCTATAGCAAGGGCTATAGTTATGAACCCCAAATACCTTTTCTGCGACGAGCCCAACTCTGGCCTCGATCCAAAAACAGCGATTCTCATCGACAACCTTATTCAAGAGATTACTGAAGAGTATGACATTACCACGGTCATCAATACCCACGATATGAACTCGGTAATGGAAATCGGGAAAAAAATAATTTTCTTGAAAGATGGTCTAAAAGCTTGGGAAGGCACCAATAAAGAAATCTTTAAGACCGATAACGAAGCTGTTACCGACTTTGTCTATTCTTCAGATTTATTTAAAAAGGTGCGACAGATGTATATCGAAGAGCGTAATTAAATCGATTTCTTTATCTTACCGTTTACCTTAATCGAACAGTAGTATCTTTTAGCCTCACTTTTAACCACTGTAAAATCTTTTTATTTTCCTCGGCTCTTTTCGCTGAAGAAATATCATTTTTCCATGTAGGCTCGAAGATAGAAAGTGTATCGATTTTATTGAAATCGGTCCGCACTGCTTTACTGTATTCAAGTGAAACCAGATTCTCGTAACTAGCTCTGGCCTCTGCACTAATATCTAAAAAAGGTATCTGCTTGATTTCAGAACGTTTTAATCGACCAACTTCTGCTTCAAGCAAAGCAATGCGCTCATCTTTGCTAGAAATTTGGTTCTTCTGAGATTCGTACAATTCGTTGATATAGCGTAGTTGATCAACTTGTTCATTTTGCCCGCCTTGAATAATATGCAGTTCTGTATTGCTCAGTCGACCATAATCATCATCTTCTTTTAACATGATGTTCCATGAATTTATCACATTATCCGGTATGACTTCGTTACCCATACAGACAATCTCGATCAATGGTTTATTACCCTCATCATACTCGATATTCGTGAAATTATCTAAAAAACGGCCACCACTTGAGAACTGATATTTACCGATTGTAGCATTTACAAATTCATTCGCCTGTTTTTTGAACATTGACTCTTGAAAAACATTATAAAAAGTATATCCTGCGGGAATCATTACCAAGAGTGCCACTATTGATGCTATTCGAGCAATACGTCTTCTTTTAGCGGAATTGGCATAACGCACCATTGGAAACTTCAGCAACTTAATGGTCAAAAATGTTGCCAAGGCAATAAATATCGTATTGATAATAAAAAGGTACATGGCCCCGAACGCATAACCGAAATTACCTATAGCAATACCAAAACCCACGGTACATAGAGGTGGCATTAATGCTGTCGCTATCGCCACACCAAATATAACACTGGCTATCGTTCCCTTTTTTGCCCGAGCGATAACCAATGCCAAACCACCAAAAAATGCAATTAAAACGTCTCGAATATCCGGTGCTGTTCGCGCCAAAAGCTCGGAAGACTCATCTTGAATGGGAAAAAACTCAAAAAACAAATAGGCGGTTAGTACACTCAAAACCACCATCACCCCAAAATTCTTTATCGAACGTCGAAGCGTATCGATATCATTTATGGCCAACGACATACCCAAACCAAGAATCGGCCCCATTAATGGTGATATTAACATCGCACCGATAACCACCGCCGTCGAATTGGCATTGAGACCAATCGAGGCAATGAAAATCGAGCAAATCAAAATCCATGAGGTGTGGCCCTTAAAAGGAATATCGGCGATAATAGCTTCTTTAGTCGCTTCTTGATCGGTGTTGGTACGTATATCCAACAACTCACGGGTAAATTTCCGCAAGCTTTCCCAAAGTCCTTTAGCATCTTTTCTAACCGCTTCCTTACTCTCCTTAGGTTCCTCAGTAGGCGTTATGTTATCTTGATTCAGATTTTCCTTCATATTACGCGTATGTATCGCCGAACTTATCTTTTACCTTTCCTAAAACCTTTTTGATATCTTGTTCTTTTGACTTTGGATAAATGAGCAGCACCTCCTCTTTATCAACAATGATATAATCTTTCAATCCATCGACCACCACCACTTTATCTTTGGGTGAGCGAATCATATTACCGGACGCATCTTCCGATAAGACCTGACTATTGACAATTGCATTGTTCGAATCGTCTTTATCTAGTTTATCGTATAGCGACCCCCATGTACCCAAATCGTTCCAATCGAAAGTAGCGGGCAGAACGTAAATCGATTTTGAATTTTCCAAAATGGCATAATCTATGGAAATATTTTCCGCTTTCGGATAGTTCTCTCTTATAAACTCAGTTTCTTCGCCCGTGTTGTAACAAGACATACCCGACTCAAAAAGGGAATGTTGTTCGGGCTGGTAATTTTTAAAGGCATTTACGATAGTTTTTACACTCCACATAAATATACCGGCATTCCAAAGAAAGTTGCCTTGGGCCAAAAACTCTTTGGCGGTTTCATAATCAGGCTTCTCCCTAAACTGATCCACTTTTTTCAATCCCTCTCCACTATTCTTATCAAATTCTATATATCCGAATCCGGTGTTGGGGAATGAGGGTTTAATACCTAAAGTACAAAGCACTTCTTCTTGCTCACACTTTCTAAAACATTGGGTCACATCTTCGGCAAAAGCGTCTTCATCTTCAATCCAATGATCGCTTGGTGCCACGATCATCACGCCATCAGGATTCATTTTTTGAATTTTCATGGCAGCATACAAAATACATGGTGCAGTATTGCGCATAGCAGGCTCTAAAACCACTTGACTCTGCTCGACCATAGGCAACTGCTCTAACACCAAATCATTATACCGTTCATTGGTAAGAATTAAAATATTCTCTGTCGGTACGAACTTATTCAGTCGCTTAAAAGTCTTTTGGATCAAGGTATCGCCTGTACCCAACATATCATGAAATTGCTTAGGGTATGAAGAAGTACTTATTGGCCAGAACCGAGATCCAACACCACCGGCCATTAAAACCGCATAATAATTTTTGTTCATTTTAATTTAATTTTGGGTCACATTCGAATCACTTGCGCACCCTGTTATAATTTACACTCAACTTTAATAATTTGTTACACCACGGCTCACCTATTTCTATTTTATTAAAGCAATTATTCAAGACTCTACCAACTCTACCTCAGCATTAGGCTGAAACAGATACATTCTTCCTGTGGCAACTTCGATGCACTCGTAACGCTTGACACGTCTATTGCCTTTTTTGAACAACTTCCCGTTATACAGTCTAAAAACACTTCCTAAAGGTAATTCAAAAACGTAGGATTTATCTGATTGTTGCACATCAAATTGTTGCAAAGCTATCGACAGCCTTGCGTCGGTACTACTACTAGCCTTCGGGTTTTTAAAGTGTTTGGCCAGTAAGGGCAAAAGCTGCGATGGAAATATTTCAGGCCTAATGAACGGCAGCATCAGATATTGAAAGGTTCGTTTCCATTCAACCCCATGTGGTTTTATAGAACGACCATACTTTTCAAATGCCACTAAATGTGCAATTTCATGTACCAATGTTATCAAAAAACGGTACTTGTTCAAAGAGGCATTTACCGTGATTTGATGTCGCCCATCGGGCATTCTTCGATAGTCTCCGTGACGGGTTACCCGTTCGTTTACAATCTTAAGATGCACACTCGTTTTCTCAATCAAGTCGAAACAAGAATCTACAGCCCGTTCTGGCAAGTATTTGTTTAATATTTCACGCACTATAACAAAAATACAGGAAGTACATTAATTAATGGTTATGCAAATAAAAGGCTTACCAAAAAATCTTTAACTTGTAGGTGCAAGGCATTACATCAAAAGTTTAATTTTAGTTATGACCTATGGACAATATCAGTAGAAAAGATTTTCTTAATACCATGGGGCTGCTCGGGGCCTCTGCAGTACTCTGGCCACAAACAAGCTTAGCAAATAAATCGCATAAAACACCTTTTGGCAATGGAATCACCATCGGAGAAATCAACGATAATGATACTGTTTTCTCATACATCAAACGCATCAAAGGTAAACACGACACCAGTCTTTACAGACAAATAATTGGTGCTGCAAACGATTTTAAAGAAGGTGACCTTAGCTTGGGTGTAGCCGCAAATGATGAAACTTCACGCTTACGGGCACGACAACTTTTAACTAACACAAAAGCAGCCGATATTAATAAAAACTCAATCTATAGTGATGCTATTTATAAGCTAATTCAAGAAACTACTGCTGAAAATAGTAAAACTAACGATTGGTCTATGGGTCAATTGAAAAACTTCATATTGAACCGACCCGAAAAATCGATTAAAGAAATTATGCCTTCTTTGACCAGTGATTGTATTGGCTGTCTCGTTAAACTGATGAGTAACGAAGAACTTATTCAAGTCGGCCAAAAAGTTTTTAACCCTTTGGCCAATAGTAAAATAGGCAGCAAAGGGTACATGAGTGCTAGGGTTCAACCGAACTCCCCTACCGACAACATCGAAGATATTATCTGGCAAGTCTTTGATGCTTGGTCATATGGTGTAGGTGATTTAGTTTTGGGCACCAATCCCGTTTCAAGTGAGGTCGAGTCGGTAGCAAAAATAGAAAAAGTACTTTTCGAGATACTTACCGTTTTTAATTTACAGAACATTATGCCCAACTGTGTTCTTTCACATATAGATGTTCAAGCTGAAGTAGAAAAAATACAACCCGGCACTACGGGTATTTGGTTTCAGAGTTTAGCAGGTACTGTGGAGGCCAATCATACCTTTGACCTGAGCATTGAAAAGATGAAAAAACATATAAGTAACCGCACAGGCATGTATGGTCTTTATGCAGAAACTGGCCAAGGAGCAGATTTCACGAACGGTCACGGGGCGGGTTTTGATATGGTGCTGCACGAATCTAGAAAGTATGGTTTTCTAAGAGCTTTGAACTTCGAGATTGCAGAAAAAAAGTCTACCAAAAATATACCTTGGGTTCATGTTAATGACGTTGCAGGTTTTATAGGGCCTGAAGTATTCAAGACCAAAGAACAACTTGTTCGCTGTTGTCTAGAAGACACCGTAATGGGCAAATTACACGGTCTAACCATCGGTCTCGATATTTGTTCGACGCTTCATATGGATGTTAGCCTAGACGACCTCAATTGGTGCATTGACCAAATTATGCCAGCCAACCCAGCCTATCTAATGGCACTACCTACCAAAAATGACCCGATGTTAAGTTATTTGACCACTTCTTTCAGTGACCACGTTCGTATTCGCGAAAAATTCGGATACAAAGTCAATGATGAGATGTGGAATTTTTTCAAAAAATTGGAAGTCATTGATCCTAACGGTAGACCTACAGAACATTTTGGAGACCCGCTTTGGGTGTATTATAAATACCGTCAGGCTCAGGGCGACAAAAGAAGCAGAGGTGTTATTTATAAAGAAGGAAAGGCAGCAATGAACAACATTCGCAAAAGGGGAGTTCCACTTGCCGAAGGCCACGGAGAAAAAATTTACGATCTAGAACCACAACTTGAAAAGGAGGTCAAATGGCTGTATGAAGATGCAAAGATCAGTTTATGGACAGAGATGAGCGACGATTTTGTAAAAACAATACCTACTGCATTACCCATAATCACCAATTCAACCGATAGAAAAGATTACGTCTACCATCCAGAATCAGGAGAGTCGTTAGCCAATGATGCCAAAATACGATTACAAAAACTTCGTGAAAGTTGGTCTCAGAACATACCTGATATTCAGTTTATTATTTCTGATGGATTGAACCCTCGGGCACTGATGGACGAAGGACACCTCTTACCTTATTTGACCGAATTGAAAATGACTTTAACCAATAAGGGATATGCAGTGAATCACGAAAATATCGTAATTAAACACGGGCGGGTTCGAGCGGGTTATGCCTGCGGTGAATTATTGTTCGGTAATAACCAAAAGAGTTCAGAGAACAAGGCTATAGTGCACATTATTGGGGAACGACCAGGTTCGGGCCATCACAATTTCTCAGCCTATATTACGGCCGCTACCATGCAACGCTGGTCTCAAAATAGTTATGTAGACCACAATATTACCAAAGTGGTTTCTGGTATTTCCGATACGGCGCTAACCCCTAAGTTGGCCGCTATACAAACCATGACCATTCTTGATCGAATGTTTACCGTAATCTAAGCAATTGTCATGGGGTACTGTTACTAACCTGTAACATTTTGCCATTGTAGAGTTTATGCCCCTTCAAGGCAAAATCTTTAATATAATTTGCCATCTCAAGAGCAGTGGTCGGAGCTTTATACCCTGGAAACGCTTCTTCAAGCATTTCGGTCTGAACAGCACCCAAAGCCAACACATTGAACGAAGGACCTGTCTCCTTAAATTCTTCGGCCAAAAGCTCTGTCAATGTTATTACCGCCCCCTTACTTGAACTGTAAGCCGAAAGACCAGGAAATTTCATACTGCCCTGCACACCTCCCATAGAACTAACAGTTACCACATGACCCTCTTTAGGCATATATGGCAATACTGTTTTAGTCATCTCGGCGACACCAAAAACATTCACTTTGTAAACATCTTCGAACTCTTTACTCGAAGTTTCAAGAAAGGGTTTATTAAGTAGACTCCCTGCGTTGTTAATTAGAATATCGACACTTTTCCAATTGTTACTCAAAAAATTGTCAAGCTTTTGAAAATCATTCGAACTAGACAAATCAAAGGGAAAGCTTTTAATATTTTCATGCCCTAGCTTCTCAATAGGCGCATTATTTCTAGAAAGGGCTAAAACCTTGCAATCATTATCAGCGAACAGTTGAGCCAACTCATAGCCAATACCTCTGCTCGACCCCGTTATTATAACATTTGCCATTAATTGTATTTTATCTCTTTAGTTGCCGCATTGGTGATACCCATAATAACAGGAATACTTTTATTAATCAGGCTGGCCATGTGTTCAAAATTCATCTCTGAAACTTCATCACCTACTTTGTGATAGTGATTGAAATTGGTGAAATCAAAAGTGCAAAAAGTCTGGGAAGGCACGCCGAAAGCCTCATGAAAAGGATAATTATCGGAGCGCTTGAACAAATTAAACTCCTTAGCTTTTGGTAAAAAACCCGCAAACTTTTCTGATGAGTAACTATTGGCTATCTCGGCCAAATTCGATTCTTCATATCCGGTCAAATAGGTTAAATGGTCTTTACCTTGTAACGGTACACCGACCATTTCGAAATTCAACATTGCGTATAGGTTTAAATTTTCATTCTTAAGTTTTTGTGCTAAATGCTTAGATCCGAGCAAACCTTTTTCTTCCGCACTGAACAATGCAAAAATAAGGCTGCGCTTATTGGTCTTAGCCCCACCAAAATATCTGGCCAATTCAAGAACTGTGGTCGTGCCCGTAGCGTTATCATTAGCACCATTAGCTATTTTGTCTCCATTTTCTTCTTCTATTAAACCGATATGATCATAATGCGCCCCTATGATGATAAACTCATTTTTCAAGTTTGGGTCATTACCTTCAATAAACCCCACCATATTATAAGCGGGCTGGTCAAAATTAGAGAGCATATCTCGATAATCTTCGAAATATGGAGCGACTCCATTTTCTTTGAAAACATTCTCGATAAAATCAGCGGCCTTGGCTATACCTTCACTACCTGTATCACGCCCCTGTAACTCGTCTGAAGCCAAAAAATTCATGATAGCCTCAACTTTAGCGACACTCGTAAATTGAGTTTGCGGTGAAGCCATAGACATTTCTATACCCTCTAAATCGCTCGGCTTTTGGGGTACAACCATTAAGCTACGGTCAAATTTCACAGCACTTTCACTTTCTAAAGTTACCGACTCGTCAATTTTAGTGGTACCACAGGCCATTGCCAAAAGACCGACAGTAATAATTATGCTATTTCTCATGGGGTATTATTTAGTTTGGGTACAATTTAGAAATAAAAAAAGGCATCCCGAAATAATCGGAATGCCTTGATATAATATAATCAGAGATACTTAAGCCAACATCGTGACCGGGTTCTCTAGATATGCTCTTAAAGTAAGTAAAAATTGAGCACCTGTAGCACCGTCTACTGTTCTGTGGTCGCAGGCCAATGTTACTTTCATGGTATTACCAACTACAATCTGACCGTCTTTCACTACTGGTTTTTGCACAATGGCGCCAACTGATAAAATTGCTGAATTCGGTTGGTTAATAATAGAGGTGAACTCAACAATACCGAACATACCTAAATTCGAAACCGTAAAAGTACTACCTTCCATTTCGGCAGGAGTCAACTTTTTGTTTCGTGCCCTACCTGCCAAGTCTTTGACCGATGCGCCAATTTGGGTCAGGTTCATTTGGTCGGTAAATTTTAATACAGGAACTACGAGACCTTCATCAACGGCAACTGCCACACCTACATGAACATGCTGATTGTATCGAGTGGTATCACCGTTCCAGGTAGTGTTCACTTGCGGATGTTTTTTCAAAGCCATCGCGCATGCTTTTACTACCATATCGTTAAACGAGACCTTGGTATCGGGCAATTCATTAATTTGTTTTCTAGAGGCCATGGCATTGCCCATATCGACCTCAATGGTCAAATAATAATGAGGTGCCGTAAACTTAGATTCTGAAAGGCGCTTGGCTATAACCTTGCGCATTTGAGAATTCTTCACCTCTTCACTGCCCTCTTCACCAACAGGCAGAATTACCGGAGCTGCAGCCTTGGCCGGTGCAGCACTATCGGCACTTTTTGGTGCTTCCCTCTTTTCTGAAGGCGTATAATTCTCGATATCTTTTTTGACAATTCTACCATTATCACCTGTACCGGAAACCGAGGATAAATCTATACCCTTGTCAGCCGCAATTTTCTTGGCCAATGGAGATGCAAATATCCGCTTGCCGTCATTTGCCGCAGGCGAACTTTCATCAACCTTCTCCTTCTTATCGTCTGGGGCTTCTTTTTTAGGCTCTTCTGATGAAGTTTTCTTCTTGCCGGAAGAAGACTTACTATTCAAAACAGCATCGACATCGGTTCCTTTCGGGCCGATTACAGCAAGAACCGCATCAACAGGTGATGACTCCCCTTCTTTTATACCGATGTGTAATAAAGTTCCGGAATAGAACGATTCAAACTCCATCGTAGCCTTATCGGTTTCGATTTCGGCAAGAATATCTCCTTCTTCGACCTCGTCACCAACGCTTTTCAACCAAGCAGCTACCGTACCCTCTTCCATGGTATCGCTCAATCGGGGCATCTTAATGATTTCAACTCCCTCAGGAACTTCAGCTTCCCCAGAATCATCTGAAGATTCACCTTCGGCTTCGCTCGATGTTTCCTCTTCTTTTTCTTCAGAATCAGAATCATCTTCTTCCGTTGATGATTTACTTTCGCCGTTCAGCAAGCTTGATATGTCTTCACCCTCTTCACCAATAATAGCTAAAAGGGAGTCTACGGGAGCACCATCACCTTCCTCAATACCGATATGAAGTAAAGTACCTTCGTAAAAAGATTCAAACTCCATCGTAGCCTTATCGGTTTCGATTTCTGCTAATATATCTCCTTCTTCAACTTTATCGCCAACACTCTTTAGCCATTTTGCCACGGTACCTTCTTCCATGGTATCGCTCAATCGGGGCATGCTTATTATCTCTGCCATTTACCTAATTATTTATGTTGTACAAACGGAAAATCCTCTTGCTCATAGACCATATCGTACAATTGCTGTACAGGTGGGTACTCTGACTCATCTGCAAATTTTTCGCACTCGGCCACGCGCTTTTTCACATCGTCATCAATCTTCTTGATTTCCTCGTCGGTCGCGTAGTTATTTTCTTTTATGACGTCAAGAACTTGGGTAATCGGGTCTATCTTTTGATATTCCTTTACTTCTTCCTTGGTTCTATAATGTTGTGCATCAGACATTGAATGCCCTCTATAACGGTAAGTCTTCATCTCTAAAAATGTTGGCCCACCACCACTTCGAGCTCTTTCGATCGCTTTACTCATTTCTTGAGCTACAGTCTCGGGGTTCATTCCATCAACAGGTCCGCAAGGCATTTCGTAGCCTAAACCTAATTTCCAGATTTCAGTAGAGTGTGATGTTCTAGCCACAGAAGTACCCATCGCATAGCCATTATTCTCACAAATAAATACCACCGGAAGTTGCCACAGCATAGCCAAGTTCATAGCCTCATGAAAAGAACCTTGTCTTACGGCACCGTCACCCATATAACAAAGGGTTACGTTATCCCTTCCAAAGTACTTATCTCCGAAAGCCATACCGGCTCCTAGAGGAATCTGGCCACCAACTATACCGTGCCCGCCATGAAAACGATGTTCTTTTGAAAATATGTGCATAGAGCCTCCCATACCTTTAGAGGTACCGGTTACTTTGCCGTAAAGCTCAGCCATAACCGCTTTGGGATCTACGCCCATACCTATTGGCTGTACGTGGTTTCTATATGCGGTTATCATACGGTCTTTGGTGAGATCCATGGCATGCAAAGCACCTGCCAACACAGCCTCTTGACCATTATATAAGTGCAAAAAACCTCTAACCTTTTGTTGAATGTATACTTGGGCCAGTTTGTCTTCGAACTTGCGCCAAAACAACATATCTTCATACCACTTGAGATATACTTCTTTGGTAATTTTTTTCATTGATGCTATTTAATTAGGATTCCTATACATCTTGAAGGTTCGACTGAGAACCGGACCAAACAAGAAGAGCAAAAATACATATTAAATTATTAGCTGAAAAAAATTGAGGTAAAAGGTTACATAGATTTTAAATACAAAGTAAAAACTTCCATTCTTCTGTCTTTCGTAAATGGAAATTTAAAATTCAAACAGTGACTAACTACATGTAATGATAGTCTATATAAACATCATTGCAACGGTGAAAAAACTATCTTGAAAGATTGTTCAGGCTACAAATAAGAGCTATCGAAACCCAATGGCAGTATATCTGAAATGGAGTTACATTCATATACAGGTCCGCTCTCCCCCATTAAAAGAACCTTAATAGGTGATTTTTGCTTCACCTCATATTCTGACATCGCTTGCCGACAATTTCCGCATGGTGCAGCGGGAGTTTGAACTTGATAGTTTTTGGAAGTTGCGGTAATCGCCACAGACTTGATGGCCACCCCAGGATATTTGGCTCCAGCATAAAATATGGCCACCCTTTCGGCACATAAACCCGAAGGGTAAGATGCATTCTCTTGATTGTTCCCGATTATAACTTCATCATTCTCTAACAATACGGCAGCACCTACTTGAAATTTAGAATAAGGCGCATAAGCATTTCTACGAGCTTCCACAGCCTGTTGCATGAGAGACTTACTATCGTCCGAGAGTTCATCAAAACCATCAAAAATAGTTAACTCAAACTCGATTTTCTCCTTTTTCATAAATGAATCACAAGGGTTTAAAATACAAAAACCTGCGCAATGCAGGTCTTTGCTTATATTTTAAAATATAGTTTAGTCGTTATAGTACTCATCCCCTAAATTGAAAGTCAGAGAGAAACGCAAGGTATTCTCTACAGGGTTCACAATTTGTGAAGTAGAGAACAAATATGACAAGTCTATTTGCGCCGATTTGAACTTAAAGCCGGCACCAAGCGTGAAATACTTTCTAAAACCTTTTACATCGCTCTCATTAAAATACCCTGTACGAAACATGAATGAATCTTGATATACATATTCGGCACCTAAGGCCCAAGTCATTTCTTTTAGTTCTTCACTAAAACCATCGGGAGCATCACCAAAAGATTTGAACACTCCGCTCAAAAATCCGATATCTTGATATTCATCGTTATCCGCAGCATCTAAATCACCATCTCCGTCAAAATCTTGTGGAGTCGGCACCAATAGCTTGTTAAATTCCGTTGTTAACCCAATGGTATTATCTTGATCTATAATAAAGTCAAAGCCAAGACCTAATCTTAAGTTAGCCGGAATAAAGTTCTGTTGTCCGTTCTCGTCGTAAGCAATTTTTCCGCCTAAATTAGAAATATTGAAACCACCTCTCCACCGCCCATCAAAACTATTATAGGCTATTTCACGTGAACGATAAAAACCGGCAACATCAACAGCAAATGTACTGCCTGGCTTAGAATCAACATTTGCATCTGACTGAAACTTGAGGTTGGATCTGATATATCGCCCACCTACGGCCATCGAAAAAGTAGGGCTCAACTTAAGAGAGTATGAACCATCGAGCGAAAATTCGTTAGGCTTAACAATCGTGCCCGCATCATCAAAAGATTGACGAAGCTCAATTTCACCTAATGTAAAATAACGTAGACCGACCGCGAAAGCACTTTGCTCGGTAATTTTATTGAAATAACTAGCGTTTAACAAACCGATACCCGAAACTGTGTTACTCAAGTATGGGGTATAACCTAGCCCAACACCCATTTGACGTTCGGCAAAAGCAAACTTGGCAGGGTTCCATTGTTGAGAAAAAGCGTCGGTAGATGTCGCAACACCCATATCACCCATACCGGCGGCCCTTGCATCAGCGGCGATATTAAGAAAAGGAACCGCAGTTGTAATCACTCGATCACTGGCCTCTTGCGCCGATAATTCACAAATGAATAACAGCAAAAAAAGAATTGATAATTTTTTCATCTTTAAAGGTCTAATTTTAAGTCGGTCAAATATTGTTAATCGAGGGTGAATGTAAAAATATATTGGTTGTATTACATGTAAACGGTCTTTTAACGATAATCTTATATCAAAATCTTTATTTTTTTTGATTTTAGTGTGATTCACATCAATTAGAACCGTATTGGCACATTTATAGCTATTTTCGCTTTTTCAAAAGGGTCGATCGATGCTTTAATTACCTGGCAAAAGAAATGCCCGTCCCTATACTATAACCCCATTTGTTCCGTTATGGTTTTTAGTAGCACCTTTCACTAGCAATCGAAGGGCGTGCCGAATGAGCTAAAATATTTTATTAGGCTATAAAATATTATGAGCAAATCATCGTTTTATATGCCGAAAGCGAGGCTAATAATTAATCAAAATACAAATTTCCAACTACGTTTTATAAGTAGGCGGACCATTTGAACTCAAGTCCTAATTATGAAAAAACAGTTTATCAAAGTTGTACTTTCTTGTGCAGTGGTTGCAGGAGGTTTTACGGTCACCAGCTGTAAAAATTCCGGATCATCCAAAGACGTGTCGCGAGCCACAGGATGGAAAATAAACTCCAAAGAAGGTGGTTTTCAATACAATACCGACTTTAAAGAGCAAGAAACCGCTCCTGGTCTAGTATTCGTTGAAGGAGGAACTTTTACAAAGGGTAAAGTTCAGGACGATGTTATGCACGATTGGAACAACACCCCTACCTCACAACACGTACAGTCTTTTTATATGGACGAGACCGAGGTGACCAATGTCATGTACTTAGAATATCTTGATTATTTGAAAAGTGTTTATCCTCCAGAAAATCCGAAATATACCAATATTTATAAAGGTGCATTGCCCGACACTTTAGTATGGAGAAACAGATTAGGCTTTAACGAAACCATGACGAACAACTACTTACGCCATCCGGCTTACGCTGAGTATCCGGTTGTAGGGGTCAATTGGGTTCAAGCTACGCAATTCGCAGAATGGCGAACCGATCGTGTAAACGAAGTGATGTTAGAGCGAGAAGGTTATTTGGCAAAAGACGCTAAGTACCAGGCTGCAACTGGTGAAGTTGCCGGCACATTCAGTACCGAAGCTTATTTGAACAGGCCAGAATCTGTTTACAACGGTCAAATCGACTCTTTACAGGGCAAGCAAAAGAAAGACAGTGTAAATACCTATGCTAAAAGGAGCAGTGGTGTTATCATGCCCGAGTATAGACTACCTACGGAAACTGAATGGGAATACGCCGCTCAAGCGAACCAAGGAACTAGAGAATACAATAACTATAGAGGTAGAAAAAATACCCATGGGAAGGAGATTACACCCGTAACGGACAACGTGTAGGTAGAGGTGATCAATTGGCAAACTTCAAACAAGGAAAAGGTGATTATGGTGGAATCGCAGGATGGTCAGACGATGGTGCCGATATTACAGCTCAGGTAATGTCTTATAAGCCTAACGATCTAGGTCTTTACGACATGGCCGGTAACGTGGCCGAGTGGGTTGCAGATGTGTATCGCCCAATAGTTGACGATGAAGTCAGTGATTTCAACTACTACCGTGGCAACATCTATATGAAAACAGCTATAGGTGAAGATGGTAAAGTAAACGTACTTAGAGATTCGATTGTTTATGATACACTTCCTACAGGTAAAATTGTTGCCGTAAACCTTCCAGGTGAGATTGCAATGGTGCCAATAGGTGAAGAAGAAACCTATTTAAGAACGAACTTCTCTTCTAGTGACAATAGAGGTTATAGAGATGGCGATCCAGGCTCTTCTAGGTTCTTCGACAGGTTTAGCGATGAAGATGAGGAAGATGCCAACCTAAAAATGTACAATGCTCCAAAACACAAAGTAGAACGTGACTCGGTAGGTGATTTAGTTCGTCAATATGACAAGTCGAACAATAGAACCAGTTTGATCAACGATGAGGTTCGTGTTTATAAAGGTGGTTCTTGGCGAGATAGAGCATATTGGTTAGATCCTGCACAAAGAAGGTATATGCCTCAGTATATGGCTACCGATAATATCGGATTCCGATGTGCAATGTCAAGGGTAGGTTCAAAATCTAAAACCAAGAACAAAACTCCAAGAGGCAAGAAGGTAAGATAAACTTCGCCTAACATAAAATTGTAAAAAGTCTCGGTTATTATGCCGAGACTTTTTTTATATTTTTACTTCTATGGAAATAGCGCAATTGCATCAACATTTTTTAGAATATCCTGTAGTCTGCACAGACACCAGAAAAATCACCAATAACTGCATTTTCTTCGCTTTAAAAGGAGATAATTTTAATGGGAATTCCTATGCCTCGGAAGCTTTAAACAAAGGCGCTTCTTTGGCCGTTATAGATGAAAAAGAGTATGCTCTATCAGACAGATATATTTTAGTTGAAGATGTGCTAAGGTCATTACAACAACTGGCGACTTTCCATAGAAATTATTCAAAAGCCAAAATCATCTCACTTACCGGAAGTAATGGTAAAACGACTACTAAAGAGTTAATTAATGCCGTACTCTCTAAAAAATATAACACTATAGCAACCAAAGGCAACCTGAACAACCATATCGGCGTGCCTTTGACACTACTTTCCATTCAACCGGACACTGAGCTGGCCGTAGTCGAAATGGGTGCAAACCACTTGAAGGAAATTGAATTTCTATGCAGTTTGGCACAACCTGATTTCGGTTATATCACCAACTTCGGCAAGGCTCATCTAGAAGGCTTCGGAAGCGAACAAGGTATTATAAAAGGTAAGAGTGAACTTTACGATTACCTTATATATAATGGCAAGCCAATCTTCATAAATGCAGACGACCCTGTACAAGTTGATAAATTAGGAGATTACATAAAGAAATATGGTTTCAGTACCGAGAACCATGAATACTACCAAATAGAATTTTTAGATGCCAATCCCTTCGTAAGATTAAAAGCAGAAGATATCGAAATAGAATCTCAGCTTATCGGAAGCTATAATTTCACCAATTGTGCGGCTGCAGTTCTTATGGGTAAATACTTTAATATACCGTTGGCCGATATTAAATCAGCGATTGAAAATTATGTACCCGATAACAATCGATCTCAGATTATAGAGAAGAACGGCCATCGCATAATTTTAGATGCCTATAATGCCAACCCAACAAGTATGAAGGCGGCCTTGGAGAATTTTAATCAAATGAACGGCAAGAATAAGGTTGCTTTTTTGGGCGATATGTTTGAATTGGGTGAAACGGCAGCTGAAGAGCATCAGAGTATTGCGAACTTAGTTTCAAACCTAAATATTCAACATACTTTTCTAACGGGCGAGAACTTTGCTCGCTCGAATGGTTCGATAGAAAAATTTGAATCGTTCGATCTATTATCAGCTTTTTTGAAAGAAAACCCCCTGCAAGAAGAAAGCCTTGTTCTCATCAAAGGTTCTAGAGGCATGGCTTTGGAAAGAATTCTAGATTTAATCTAGAAACAGTAGTGGGTTATACTGGATTCGAACCAGTGACCTCTGCCCTGTCAAGGCAGCGCTCTAAACCAACTGAGCTAATAACCCATTAAAAAGCTGGGCAAAGGTAAAACTTATTTCCGATTTGAGAAACTCAAAAAGGAAAGACCGCTCTCCCATTCCTGTATTTTCTTCAATTAATACTTAGGGCCACCTATAACTCTGAGACTTACCAAATTGAAGATTTTCAACCAATACTTCTGAAAATACCGTAATTTTAGAAGCACTTCATAAAATGGATTGTTGAACAGAACTATTGTTTATAAATAGTCACCCTAATTATTTGGAATAAGCTTTAAAATGGAAAAAAATTATAATAGAAGAGATTTCATAAAGAAAACTACAATAGCAGCAAGCGCAAGTATGGTAATACCTAGTACAACTTTTGGCATCATTAAAAATAGTGAACCCAGCCTTACTGTAGGCCACGGTGATTTCATTTACAGGGTCGATCAAAAATGGGGAGTTCAAGACCCATCAAAAATACCGGTGAACGATTGTCATGAAATGGTGATGGATAGTAATGGCCGTATTTTGATGACCACAACAGGATCCAATAATGATAATATTATAATCTATGATAAGTCTGGAAAAGTACTTGATTCTTGGGGAACTGAATTTCCAGGTGCGCATGGCCTTTCGATTGCCGGGGAGGGTAAAGATCAGTTTCTTTTCATAACCGACCCCGACACACATAAAGTAACCAAGACGACCATTGATGGTAAGATTATTATGCAACTGGGCAGACCTAAAGAGGTCGGGGACTACACCAGCGATGAGCAATTTAAACCTACGGAAACAGCTATTATGCCTAATGGCGATTTTTATATAGCCGATGGATATGGGGAGAATTTCATCATTCATTATGATGCCAAAGGAAACTATTTAGGCCACTTCGGTGGCAAAGGCGAGGGCGACTCGTCATTTAATTGCTGTCACGGCATTACATTAGACTCTAGAGACAAGAATAACCCTACCCTGTTGATTACTTCACGTGCAAGCCAAGAATTCAAAAGATTTACTTTGAAAGGCGATTATATAGAAACGATCAAGCTTCCTGGCTGTTCTATTTGCAGACCTGTAATTCATGGCGAGAACATTTACTTTGCTGTAATAATTACTAAGTCTTGGGACAGTTATGATGGCATGTTAGCAGTTCTTGACAAGAACAATAAAATAGTATCATTACCTGGTGGAAATGCTCCGACATACACCAATGGAATCTTGAAAGAGCCAACGTATGATGGCAAGACATTTAAAAACCCCCATGATGTTCTAGTGGATAATGATGGCAACCTATATGTGCCACAATGGAACTCTGGAAAAACCTACCCCATTAAACTTAATAGAGTTTAAAAATAAATTAAATACGTAGAGTATAAAAACAAAAAAACCGAACAAAATTGTTCGGTTTTTTTCGGTGGGCAATGAGGGATTCGAACCCCCGACCCCCTCGGTGTAAACGAGGTGCTCTGAACCAACTGAGCTAATTGCCCGAAAAGGTGTGCAAATATAGAATTCTTTTATCTTCTCCCAAAGAAAAAAATAAATAAATTTTAAAGGATTTCCGCTACTGTAAAATTGCTTCCTCCAACGAACACAAAATCAATAGGTTTAGAATTATCCAAGGCTGAATGATACGCTTCAAGCACTGAAGAAAAAGCTTTTCCTTTTAACTCAAATCCTTCTGCTGCTTCTTTTAAAACCTGAGCATCTAGGCCCCGTTCTAAATTAGGTCTACAAAAGTAATAGGTAGCCTCTTTAGGGAACAATGGCAGAATATCATCTAAGTTTTTCCCCTTGACGAACCCTAAAACGACATGTAAGCTTTGATAATCCTGTTTTAGTATTTGCTCTATCACCAAAGATAATCCCTCTTTGTTGTGTGCAGTATCACAGATAACTTTTGGCTCAGCCATCAATTGCTGCCACCTCCCCATTAAGCCTGTATTCTCCACAACCTTGTTCAAACCTGATTGTATGTGGTTTTCTTCAACATCGAAGCCTTTCAAGCTCAATATCGTGGTTAAGACACCCTTAATATTCTTATTTTGGTAAGCCCCTAAAAGAGAGGTTTGATATTCTTCAATCTTCTTTTGGTCTGCAAATACTAACGGAGCATTCTTCTCCCCCGCTATAGATTCAAAAACGGGTGCTATCTCTTTCTGATATTCACTAATAACAATAGGAACATTTTCTTTAATAATTCCGGCTTTTTCGTAAGCAATCATCTCAAGAGTGTCACCAAGCATATCAGTATGGTCCATGCCGATGTTCGTAATCAGTGATACTTCAGGGGTTATAATGTTGGTAGAATCTAAGCGACCGCCCAACCCAACTTCTACAATTGCAATATCAACACTTTCATCTGCAAAATATGCAAAAGCCATACCTACCGTCATCTCAAAAAAAGACAGATGATTTTCATCGAAAAAAGAATGGTTATCTTGAATAAAGTTAACTACAAAATGTTCAGGAACAGGTAGACCGTTTATTCTAATACGCTCGCGAAAGTCTTTTAAATGAGGTGAAGTATAGAGGCCTACCTTATAACCCGCCTCTTGAAGAATAGAAGCCAGCATGTGACTGCTAGAGCCTTTTCCGTTGGTACCAGCTACATGAATACCCTTAAATTTTTTATGCGGATTGTCTAGATGGTCGGTGAATTTAATTATACCATCTAATTTGGCTTTATATGCCTTGGCACCTTGTTGTTGATACATTGGAAGCTGTTTAAACATCCAATCTAAAGTTTCCTTATAGGTCACTCTCCCAATTTGAAGTTTACCACGACAAAACCGACTTGCTGGTTAGGTGCATTGGAATCTAAATTCCACTTATGCTTAAAGGCAGTTTTCTTTGCAGGGTCAAGTAAACAAGGGCTATTATTGGTAGTACCCTTTACGCCTGGGGTTGCCGAAACCACATTGCCATTTCGATCGACTATAATTTTGACGACTACCCTACCTTCTTCATTACACTCTTGCTTTACCTGCCCTTTACTCACCAAAGAACGTCCGTTCAGTCCGTAGCCACCTGTACCACTTCCAGAACCTGGGCTACCATAATAACTAGTAGCATAGGGATCACCATCAGGTTGACCTTTGTCACCTGCACGGTTATCATCACCTTCGCTACCGGAAGCGTTGCCATCAGATTTACTGATTCCGCCTATGAGCTCATCAAGCTTTTTCTTTTTGGCCTCTTGCTCTTTGCGTGCCTTTTCTTGCGCCTGTTTCTTCTCACGAGCTATTCTCTCAGCTTCGGCCTTTTTTCTCTCCTCAGCATCCTGCGCTTTCTTTTTAGCAATTCGCTCTGCTTCTTCCGCTTTGCGCTTCGCTTCTTGCGCTTTCTTTATTTTAATCGATTCTTCATTTTCTTGAGTCAACACCTTTTCCGCAGGGGCTTCTTCTGCAACTTCTTCCTCTGGAACCTCTTCAGCAACTTCCTCAACAACTTCTTCTTCCACTACCTCTTCTTGCTCTGTGGGTTCAACAGGGGGAGTATCTAAAGGTTCGGAACGAATTTTCTCTTTTGGCTGAACATTACCGCTACCAAAATCAGTAGTACCGAAGTTAACGGAGATACCGTTTTCTTCGGGCGGATCCATGTAGGTAAGCCCTATATAGAACAATACAAGGAGAAGCACACTTAGCAGAAAGGTTGTAAGTGTGAAAGATTTTTTCTTGTGTCTCGTGTCTAAAAATGACATTAATTGGGCCGCACGGCCAAGATTACCTTATAATTATTTCGGTTGGCAATATCCATAACGTTTACAGCCTCTTTAATGGCAACGTTTTCTTCAGCCCTTAAAATAATAGTAGGTTTATCCTGTCCTTCAAGTGCTTTTTTTAGTTCAATTTCAATGTATTCTCCGTTAATCCGTTCGTTATTGACAAAGTATTGTAAATTTTTATCAATACTAACGGATACATTTTGTGTGTTCGTCGACTTACCTTTTGCTTTAGGCAATAACAGGTCAAGTGCATTCGGCGAGTTCGCCGTCAGCATGAAGAATATCAATAAGAGAAATACGATATCCGTCATTGACGACATACTAAAATCAGGACTGACCTTGTTTCTACCTTTTAATTTCATTTGATAAAATTATAGAGGTTCGTTCAACAAATCTAAGAACTCTACGGCATTGGCTTCCATCTTGTGTACCACCTTATCGGTACGGTTCACCAAATGGTTATAGCCTATATAGGCTATAATACCTACAATAAGACCGGCAACTGTTGTTGTCATAGCCGTATAGATACCAGAAGCCAAAGAACCCATTTCGGCCTGGCCACCACTGGTAGCCATTTCATGGAATGCTAAAATCATACCAATTACGGTACCCAAGAAACCTATCATAGGTGCCGCACCAGCCACCGTGGCCAAAATACTAACGTTCTTCTCTAACTTATAAACCTCTAACGTACCCGCATTTTCAATAGCAGTATTGATATCGTCTAAAGGTTTACCGATTCTTGAAACTCCCTTTTCGGTCAACCGAGCGACCGGCGAATCGGTCTGTGCGCAAAGCAACTTTGCCGCATCTAACTTACCGTTTGTTACATGATCCCTAATCTGGTTCATGAAGTTTTTATCGATTTTGGAAGCAGCCTTAATGGCGAACAATCGCTCAAAATAGATATAAAGGGCCACGAACAATAACACGAACAGAACCGTGATGATAAGCACACTTCCCGTTCCTCCGTTAAAAATCAAATCAATTACCGAAAGCGTCTTCTCTTCTGACACAGCATCACCGATTGCGGGATCCTGTGCCATATCTTGAAATAACATCATATGAATTCTTAGGTATTACAGTTGCCTCTATAACGGTATTTTATCGATTAAATTATGCGTGTAGCACAAAATTTCTAATTAATACAAAAGCGACGGCACCACTAATAAAACCAATGAATGCGAGCCATGCGATTTTTTTAAGGTACCAGAAAAAATCGATTTTTTCCATTCCCATGGCCACAACTCCTGCCGCAGAACCGATAATCAACATACTACCACCGGTACCTGCTGAGTATGCTATAAAATGCCAAACAGGATCATCTACCGGTACAGAGAACATACCCATACTTGCTGCGACCAATGGCACATTATCAATGACTGCAGAACCTATACCTAATATAAGCACCACTAAATCAGATACCAACTCACCTTTAGATTCAGTACCCATCATCGGCAAATTACTCTCTAAACTTTCAGCAAAGTGAAACAGCATACCCAAAGACTCTAAAGCTGCTACGGCCAATAATATACCTAAGAAAAACAAGATACTTGGCAATTCAATTTTAGACAATGAAGCATGTACAGGAGAATGGTGACCGGTAGTGTCGTGCCCCTCACCATCGACAGCTGAAATACTGAACTTAGAATTACTATATATTTCAGCAAAAGTGGCGACCACTGCCAATGATAACATCATACCTACGTAAGGAGGCAAATGCGTAATCGTCTTGA
Source organism: Pseudozobellia sp. WGM2 (assembly GCF_017810075.1). Lineage (GTDB taxonomy): Bacteria > Bacteroidota > Bacteroidia > Flavobacteriales > Flavobacteriaceae > JADNYK01. The sequence continues at coordinate 31,058 of NZ_JADNYK010000005.1, read as the reverse complement.
AGAAAGGCACAAATACAATTGCCCCTAGCCCCAAATACAGCATAGTTGAACCAAATCTAGATTTTGGCTCGTCCATTGCATCCACGTCGGAAACAATATTACCGCTAAAAGCTTTGAACCTACTAGCCACAAATACAGGAACTACCATGCAAATAATAGAAGGTATCAACACATGCTCTACCAATAGGGGCGCGGTCACTTTATTTCCTATCCACAACATAGTAGTAGTAACATCACCTATCGGAGACCATGCACCACCTGCATTGGCCGCAATAATTACAAGACCTGTAAACCACAATCTTGTATCACGCTCTTTAATAACCTTTTGTAAAATGGTAACCAAAACAATGGTAGCTGTTAGGTTATCGATAATAGCCGATAGAATAAAGGCTAAGACCGCAAATAACCATAATAACTTTCTTTTACTCTTTGTTTTAATGTACCCTTTAATGGTAGCAAAACCATCAAAATAATCGATGATTTCAACAATGGTCATCGCACCCAGCAAAAAGACCAGTATCTCTGCGGTCTTTCCTAAATGGTGTAATAAGATTTCATCTATATGTGTAGGTTCGAGTTCTTTGAGTGCCGTGTTGACCTCAAAAACATCCATATGTGACAATGCAATTATTGCCCATAATATAGCCATCATGGCCAATGCCGGAATCAGCTTGTCGATTTTTATGTTATGCTCCATGGTTATCGCCAGATAACCCACTACAAATACAATGATAATAATTGTCTCCATTCTCTATTTTGGTTTATATTAGTTGTTTTAGTGCAATCTCAAAGGCCTTTCGGCTTATATTTTTTGGTGATGAATTTTGGCTAAAGATATTCAAAATTGCCTTCTTAATCGTAAGGCTGGTATCGTTAAAAATCATCTCATCATCCATCGCTACCCTTTTTTCCATGAAGTAGGCAAATACACGGGCCATACCACAATTCGAAATAAAATCAGGGATTAAACTGACTTTGCCATCGGCATACTCCATAATAGGTCCAAAGAAAATTTCTTTATCGGCAAACGGCACATTGGCACCGCATGAAATAACCTCTAGCCCAGATTCGATCATACGACTTATTTGCTCTTTTTGAATTAAACGAGAAGCTGCGCAGGGCGCAAATATCTCGGTAGGCAATTTCCATATTCTTTCATTAATCTCTTCAAATGAAATCAATTGATCGGCATCTGCCACCAAGGTGTTTCCTTTTTTATTCAAAAACAAGGTCCTAATTTCTTCAAAACTGAAGCCTTCTTCTTTTACAACACCTCCAGCTCTATCGATTATACCGACAACTTTAGCCCCCATTTGCGCCAAGTAATAGGCCGCAGCGGCACCAACATTTCCGAAACCCTGCACGACCGCTCGTTTACCTTCAACATCACCTCCATAAACATCATAATAATGGCGAACGGCTTCGGCTACACCAAAACCGGTTATCATATCGGCAACCGTATACTTTCTTGAAGTATCGGGCGAGTAACTTAAATGCTCAAGTGGCTTAATTACACCAAGGCGCAATTGGCCGATTCGATTGATCTTATCGGCTTCGGTCGGCTTGAAGTGCCCGTTGAAAACCCCTTCTTGAGGATGCCATACCCCGGCATCTTCGGTTATGGGAATAACTTCATGAATTTCATCTACGTTCAGGTCGCCCCCTGTTCCGTAGTAACTTTTCAACAAAGGTGACACGGCGTGATACCAGCGCTCTAGCACTCCCTTTTTTCTCGGGTCGTTAGGGTCAAAATTTATTCCAGATTTCGCCCCACCTATTGGTGGTCCCGAAACGGTAAATTTTACTTCCATGGTTTTTGCCAAAGAGAGCACCTCGTTCATATCAAGTCCTTCCCTCATTCTTGTTCCTCCACCGGCTGCTCCGCCACGCAGCGAGTTAATGACCGTCCACCCTTCAGCATCCGTTTCAGAGTCTTTCCAATTAAAGACAATTTCGGGAGCTTTGTTTTCGTAAGTATGCAGTAATTCTTTCATTGAATTGATTTAAAATTAATAAGACAGCTACTGTGATTCTTGTTAGAAAAGTTTTGTTTTTTACCCCTCACGGGGTTAGTGCTGTCTCATAATTTTATTTTTTAATCAATTTTTTACGGATGTCCGACAAATATAAAAATTTGCAATCGGTTTCAACCCATTTCTAATCAACAGTTAAAAAAAATGTATCTTTCAGAACCGTACCGCAATACGAGCCCAACCACCCACCACACAACTTATTTCTTAACCCCTTAAAAAACAATAAGAAGCATGGATTTTTCACTTTCCGAAGAACACATAATGATTCAACAAGCCGCCCGTGATTTTGCGAACAACGAGCTACTACCAGGAGTCATTGAAAGAGACGAAAACCAAACTTTTCCGCATGAGCAGATCAAAAAACTAGGAGAACTCGGTTTTCTAGGCATGATGACCGACACCCAATATAATGGAAGCGGCATGGATACGCTTTCATATGTTATTGCCATGGAAGAACTCTCGAAAGTCGATGCTTCGGCTTCGGTAGTTGTTTCGGTAAACAACTCGTTGGTCTGCTGGGGCCTTGAAGCATTCGGCAATGAAGAACAAAAACAAAAATATTTGAGCCGACTCGCTTCTGGTGAGGTTATCGGCGCCTTTTGCCTATCTGAGCCTGAAGCAGGAAGCGATGCCACATCTCAAAAAACCACCGCTATCGACAAGGGAGACCATTACATCTTAAACGGAACCAAAAACTGGATCACCAATGGTGGCACTGCAGATATATATTTAGTAATTGCCCAGACCAATAGAGAAAAGGGCCACAAAGGCATCAATGCGCTTATTGTCGAAAAAGGGATGGACGGATTCGAGATAGGGCCCAAAGAAAACAAATTGGGTATTAGGGGAAGTGACACCCACTCCCTTAATTTTAATGATGTTAAAGTACCCAAAGAGAACCGCATCGGCGAAGATGGTTTCGGCTTCAAGTTCGCCATGAAAACTCTGTCGGGAGGCAGAATAGGCATTGCGGCACAAGCTTTAGGAATAGCTGCCGGAGCCTATGAACTCGCTTTAAAATACGCAAAAGAGCGAAAAGCTTTTGGCACTGAGATTGCAAATCACCAAGCCATCGCCTTCAAATTAGCCGATATGCATACGCAAATAGAAGCAGCAAGAAACCTCGTTTACAAGTCGGCGTGGGAAAAAGACAATGGAAAAAACTACGATCTCTCAAGCGCAATGGCCAAACTATACGCCTCTAAGGTCGCCATGGAAACTACCGTTGAAGCAGTTCAAATACATGGTGGAAATGGTTTCGTAAAAGACTACCATGTCGAAAGACTAATGCGAGATGCAAAAATTACGCAGATATACGAAGGCACTTCCGAGATTCAAAAAATCGTAATTTCTAGAAGTATTTTGCAAAATTGAAAGCTTAAAAAGCACCTCCTAAAAATGCACCCCTAAAAATTCAGGGGTACGTTTGGTTGATTTTGGTATTTTTGTTTCACACCCCTTCTCAAATTATATTTTTTGTTATAAATATGCCTTGATAGAAGATTACACCCCGCAAAAACCTTATAAAGTTTGAACTATAAACTAAATTTGTCATTCTGATAATTTTTAGGGCCTCATAATCCATATTTAAACATATTTTAACATTTTATTAAAAACGCTGAATTTTTATCCGATTGTCTCGGAAACACTATAAATAATGCATCAAAAAAGTTATTTTTGAGGAAATACGATAATATATGACGTTGAAGAAACAAGGGTTGTACCTACCGGAATTTGAACATGACAACTGCGGAGCGGGATTCATCTGTAGTCTCAAGGGCAAAAAGTCAAACGATATCATTCACAAAGCGTTGGAGATATTGCATAAACTAGAACACCGTGGAGCGGTAAGTGCCGATGGAAAAACAGGTGATGGAGCGGGAATACTTATTGATATACCCCATAACTTCTTTAAAGATGTTTGTGAGTTTGATCTTCCAGAACCGGGAGAGTATGCAGTGAGCAACGTTTTCTTACCGCAAAAAGACAACCAACGAGATTTTTGTATTTCTGAATTTGAGAAAAACATAAAAAAACAGGGCCTTAATCTTCTTGGCTGGAGAGATGTACCTGTTAACCGTTCAATACCTGGGCGAATTGCTATGGAAACAGAGCCATTCGTCAAGCAAGTATTTATCGGCAAAGAAAATGATGAGCAAGATGAATTCAATTTCAACTTGAAACTTTATGTTGCCCGAAAAGTAACCGAGCATTCTATCATAAAGTCAAAACTTTCAGAAAGTAAGTTTTTCTACCTTCCAAGTTTATCAACCAATATTATCATATTTAAAGGTCTTTTGATGCCGAAAGACATCAGTCTTTATTATAAAGATTTGATGGATCCACGTGTAGTTACCCGATTATCTTTGGTACACCAGCGGTTCTCGACCAACACCTTCCCAACTTGGGATCTAGCACAACCCTTTAGGTATATGTGCCATAATGGTGAAATCAACACCTTACGTGGTAACGTGACCCGCATGCGTTCTCGTGAAGAATTATTGAAAAGTGATCTTTTTGGTGATGACATCAAAGAGATACTACCTATAATACTACCCGGCAAATCTGACTCGGCAACTATGGATATGGTTGTAGAGCTTCTATTGATGACCGGGCGTTCATTACCTGAGGTAATGATGATTTTAGTACCGGAGGCCTGGGAGAAAAACCCAGACATGTCGGAAGCCAAAAGAGCTTTCTACGAATATCACTCTTGTATGATGGAACCTTGGGACGGACCAGCTTCTATTCCATTTACCGATGGAAATTATATTGGTGCCGTACTTGACCGTAACGGTCTAAGACCATCTCGATACTCAGTAACTAAAGATGGTTACGTAGTAATGTCTTCTGAAACAGGGGTGGTTGATATCGCTCCGGAAAATGTTGAGTTTCACGGTCGATTGGAACCAGGCAAGATGTTCTTGGTGAACATGGAAGAAGGTCGTATTATCAACGATGAAGAGATCAAAGAAAACATAGCTAAAAAGCTTCCGTATCAAGAATGGTTAGATAAAAATCTCGTTCATTTAAAGGATATCCCTTATAATGATTGTCCATTGTTTTTAGGAGAAACCTCCCTAGAAAAACGGAAATCAGTTTTTGGTTATACCCTAGAAGACATTAATACCATTATTCTCCCCATGGGGAAAAATGCCAAGGAACCAATCGGCTCGATGGGTTCAGATACGCCTATAGCAGTACTTTCACAGCGCCCTCAGTTGATATATAATTATTTTAAGCAACTGTTCGCTCAGGTGACGAACCCACCTCTTGACGGTATACGGGAAGAGCTGATCACCGATATCAGTTTAACTTTAGGTAGCGACCACAACATATTCGACTTTTCTGAACTTCATTGTAGAAAGTTGAAAATTCAGAATCCGGTGATATCCAAAGAAGATTTGGATAAAATCAAAAATTACGATGCAAGTCCTGATTACAAAGTAGTTTCAATATCGACCTTGTATGATATAGAAAAAGGTCTAAACGGACTTGAAGATGCACTGGAGTCAATTTTAAACCAGGCTTCAAAAGCAGTAGACCAAGGCGCGAACATTCTTATTCTTTCCGATAGAAATGTTAATGAGAAAGAAGCTCCGGTTCCCGCCCTTTTGGCATGTTCCTTTGTGAATAGTGGTCTTCAGCGCTTAGGCAAAAGAAATAAAATGAGCATCATCATCGAATCGGCAGAGCCAAGAGAAGTACATCACTTCTGTTTACTTTTCGGTTTCGGTGCCAGTGCCATCAACCCTTATTTGGTAAATGAAATTATCGGAGAGCAAATCGAAGAACACGATATTACCGAATATACCTTTGAAGAGGCCGTCAAAAATTATAACAAGGCAATCGGTAAGGGTATTTTAAAAGTAATGAACAAAATCGGTATCTCGACCTTGAACTCCTATAGAGGCTCACAATTGTTCGAATGTATCGGCATCAATACCAAAGTAGTAGAAAAATACTTTCCGAACACCCCAACCCGTATTCAAGGTATCGGTCTTTACGAAATTGAAAAAGAGGTCGCCAAAAGGCATAAGAAGGCATTTTCCAAGAAAGAAGTGGCGGCTTCACTCGACCTAGAAATTGGTGGAGAGTACCGTTGGAGAAGAGAAGGCGAAAAGCACATGTTCAATCCACTTTCAGTTGCCAAACTTCAAAAAGCGGTTCGAGGTAACGAACCAGAAACTTATAAAGAGTTCTCACAGATGGTCAATGAGCAGTCAAAAAGTCTCATGACTATTCGTGGATTGTTCGAATTCTCTAACTATGACCCAATACCTTTGGAGGAAGTAGAGTCATGGACAGAAATTGTAAAACGATTCAAGACAGGCGCTATGTCGTATGGGTCTATCAGTAAAGAAGCTCATGAAAACTTGGCCATTGCCATGAACCGTATCGGTGGAAAAAGTAATTCTGGCGAAGGTGGTGAAGACGCCGAACGTTTTTATAAAAATGCAACGGGTGACTGGCGAAACAGTGCTATCAAGCAAGTTGCTTCTGGCCGTTTCGGGGTAACTTCCGACTACTTGACCAATGCCCAAGAAATCCAAATTAAAATGGCACAGGGCGCCAAACCTGGCGAAGGTGGTCAATTACCTGGGCCCAAGGTGAATCCGTCTATTGCAAAGACCAGAAATTCAACCCCGTATGTAGGTTTAATTTCTCCACCACCCCATCACGATATTTATTCTATTGAAGATTTATCTCAATTGATATACGATTTAAAATCGGCGAACCGTGAAGCAAGGGTGAATGTAAAATTGGTTTCAGAAGTAGGTGTCGGCACAGTAGCTGCCGGTGTTTCTAAAGCAAAAGCCGATGTTGTTCTAATTTCTGGTTTCGATGGCGGTACTGGTGCATCGCCCCTTACCTCTTTAAAACATGCAGGACTACCTTGGGAACTTGGTATCGCCGAAGCTCAACAGACCTTGGTCATGAACGATCTTCGTAACCGTATCGTACTAGAATGCGACGGACAGTTAAAAACGGGCCGTGATGTTGCCATAGCTTGTTTGCTAGGTGCCGAAGAATTCGGTTTTGCAACGGCACCGCTCGTAGCTTCAGGTTGTATTATGATGCGCGTTTGCCACCTCAACACTTGCCCTGTAGGTATTGCTACTCAAAACCCTGAACTTAGAAAGAAATTCACGGGTAAACCAGAACACGTAGTTAACTACATGTATTTTGTAGCGCAAGAATTGAGGGAAATAATGGCTCAGTTAGGTTTCCGTACGGTCAATGAGATGGTAGGCCAAGTTCAAAAACTGGACAGAAAAAAGGCTATAGACCATTACAAGGCTGCCGGAATTGACCTGACCCCGATCCTTTATCAAGTAGACGTTCCTGCAGGAACCAAGTTCTACAACACCCAGACTCAAGATCACGATATCAAAAATTCAATTGAGTTTGACATTATCGCCAAGGCCAACCCGTCGTTGTTCCGTAAAGAGAAATTAACACTTGATTTCCCGATTACGAATACCGATAGAGCCGTAGGTGCCATTATAAGCAATGAAATTTCTAAAGTTTATGGTGCGCAAGGTTTACCGATAAACACTCTAAAATTGAACTTTACAGGCTCGGCAGGCCAAAGTTTTGGTGCATTTGCCACTAGAGGTTTGACCATGACAGTTAATGGTAATACCAACGATTATTTGGGTAAAGGGCTTTCAGGTGCCAAACTCGTGATAAAAGTGCCAGATGGTTCGACCATTGTGCCTGAAGAAAATGTTATTACCGGTAACGTAACACTTTACGGTGCGACAGCGGGTAGAGCTTATATCAACGGCAAGGCTGGCGAACGTTTCTGTGTGCGAAATTCAGGGGCTAAAGCAGTTGTTGAAGGTATTGGTGACCATGGCTGTGAATATATGACCGGTGGTGTAGCTGTTATTCTTGGTGAAGTCGGAAGGAATTTCGGTGCGGGAATGAGTGGTGGTATCGCCTACATTTTCGACGAGAAAAAGACCTTTAGAAAAAAGTGTAACAATGAAGCACTTAATCTATTGGATGTAACTGAGGACAATGACATCAAGCAACTTAAAGATTTGATTGAAAGTCACTACAACTCGACCTTGAGTCCGTTGGCACAAAGAATACTTGAAAAATGGGAAACCTGTCTTCCACAGTTCGTGAAAGTATTACCAGAGGAGTACAAGCAAGCATTGATTCGCTTGGAAAAAGAAAAATTAGAAACGATATAAAATCGAGAAATGGGAAAGATTACAGGATTTTTGGAATTCGATAGAAAAATAGAAGCCTACGCTCCCGTTGAGGAACGTATCAAGCATTATAAAGAGTTTACACAACCCCTTGAGGAAAAAGAGCTGAAAAACCAAGGTGCCAGATGTATGGATTGCGGTATCCCTTTTTGCCACAGTGGCTGCCCATTGGGTAACCTTATACCTGATTTTAACGATGCGGTCTATAAAGCCAAATGGGACAAAGCTTCTGAAATACTGCACTCGACGAACAACTTTCCGGAATTTACCGGTAGGCTATGCCCCGCACCTTGCGAAGAAGCTTGTGTACTAGGCATCAATGAAGACCCGGTTACCATAGAAAATATAGAAAAGAATATTGCTGAAACCGCTTTTGAAAAGGGTTGGATAGTAGCTCGCCCACCGGAAACCCGAACGGGCAAAAAAGTGGCCGTAGTAGGCTCGGGGCCTTCTGGTCTCGCTGCAGCGCAGCAGTTGAACAGAGCAGGGCATACCGTTACCGTTTTCGAACGTGATGAAAAGCCAGGCGGATTACTTCGATACGGCATTCCTGATTTTAAGATGGAGAAGAGCATTATCGACCGAAGGCTAAGGGTTTTAGAAGACGAGGGCATTGAGTTTAAATGTGGTGTTCATGTCGGAAAGGATATTAAAGGCGAGGAACTAAAAAATGACTTTGATGCTATCGTTCTTTGCGGAGGCGCTACCGTTAGAAGAAATCTACCTATTGAAGGAGCTGACCTAAAAGGGGTTGTTCAAGCCATGGATTTTTTACCGCAAAACAACCGTAGGGTAGATGGCGTAAAAGATTTTGAAAACGAAATTATGGCTACCGGTAAAGATGTAGTTGTTATCGGTGGAGGTGATACCGGTTCCGATTGTATCGGCACATCTATTAGACATGGCGCTACATCAGTCTCAAACTTTGAGATTATGCCTATGGCAACTGCTGACCGCCCAAAAGGTCAGCCATGGCCGTTTTGGCCCATGAGGTTAAGAACTAGTTCTTCGCACAAAGAAGGTGCTGAGCGCTTTTTTAGTATCTCGACCAAGAGGTTCGTGGGTGATGAAGATGGTAACTTAACAGGGTTGATAACCTCAGAGGTAGAATGGGTTAGAGAACCGGGTAAAGCCATGGTTTTAAAAGAGGTCGAAGGAACCGAAAAAGAATGGAAATGTGAATTGGCTCTTCTAGCGTTAGGTTTTACCGGTTCTGAGATGACCATTGCAGAGCAGTTAGGTTTAGAAGCCGACGCCAGAAGTAATATCAAGGCCACTGAGAGCGATTATAAGACAAACGTTCCTGGGGTATTTGCAGCCGGTGATCAGCGTAGAGGTCAATCACTTATTGTATGGGCCATATCTGAAGGTCGCCAAGCCGCTTATCACGTAGATACTTATTTAATGGGAGAATCTGAACTTCCTCTCAAGGGTGAAGGAGATTTACCAAGGGTTTAGTCGGTTAAAGGTTTTACCTAAGATTCAGACATCCAACCCAATCACATGGGTTGGATGTTTTTTTTGCATTTTATGGATTATACTAATTCTCTTTTCCCAGCTTTTTTATGATACTACGAAAAGTTTTGGTCTATATGACTTTGGGCGCTCTTGCCTTTACGTTAATGAACACCATGGTAAAGCAATTGATAGGTTACAATGTATATCAAATTGTTTTCTTTAGAGGCTTAGGTTCCTTTATCATTACAATGATTCTTATCTATCGCCTAAAACTTCAAATTTTTGGTAATGAAAAAAAGTTGCTGATCATAAGAGCGATTACGGGCACCTCATCTATGACCTTATTTTTCGCATCGATGAAGTATCTCTCAGCAGCTACCGCAGTTTCATTAAGGTACCTCGCCCCTATTTTTTCGGCAATTTTTGCCATTTATTTTCTAAAGGAAAAAATCAGGCTTCCGCAGTGGTTGTTCTTTCTGATTTCCTTTACCGGAGTTTTAATACTCAAAGGATTCGATACCAATGTAAGCAACATTGGTTTGGCCCTAATTATGGGGGCTGCTATTTTGAGTGGACTCGTTTACATTTCGATAAGTAAAATCGGGCAAAAAGACCATCCGTTAATAATTATCAATTATTTCATGTTCACGGCAACAGCTTTTGGCGGACTTATGGCGATACCCTATTGGCAAACACCTGAAGGAATGGATTGGGCCTTACTTCTAATCTTGGGCATTTTCGGTTTCGTTGGACAATTTTTCATGACCAAGGCCTTTCAGATTGCGGCCAATAATCTGGTTGCACCTTTGAAATATCTTGAAGTATTATTTACAGGAATCATAGGTTTTCTGTGGTTAGGCGAAATTTATACGGCATGGAGTTTTCTAGGCATGCTTTTGATTGTCACCGGTTTGGTGTCTAACGTAATCTACAAGTCAAGAAAATCGTAAAAGTTTCATTGCATTTAGCACAAAAGAATATGAACATAGCTCAAATGCTATTTACATTTATAGTTGAATTTGAGCTAGGGATAAGGGGTCATTATATTTTTTCTGAAGCTTTAACAAATCAGTGAAAAGTGATTCTACCTTTTTAGCATACTCAGGTTTGTCGGCCAGATTATTCATTTCATTGGGGTCATTTTCCATATCAAATAAAAGAACTTTCCCAATCTTCGGATAGATCAAGAGTTTGAATCCGTCTTTTCGAATCATACGCTGTAGGTTCATATACGCCCCATAAACCCCATCTTCATAATGGCTTTCCGTTTTTTGACCTTCTACAATATCCAGAAAGCTGTTAAACTGCACATAATCGGGCTTGTCAACATTTGCCAATTCTAAAGTAGTTGCCATAATATCCTGCAAATAAACATCTTGATTTAGAACTTTACCTTCCGGTATTCCCGGACCAACCACCATCATTGGAATTCGTACACTGTGATCGAACATACTTTGTTTGCCAATAAGACCATGATGCCCCACCGAAAGGCCGTGATCGGCCCCAAAAAATATATAGGTGTTATTCATCTTACCGCTAGCCTCCAGAGCATCTAAAATTTTGCCAATTTGCTCATCCATATGACTCACGAGAGCATAATACTCTTGACGGTGAACTTTTACGGCATATTCCGTTCGAGGAAAAGGCGCCAAAGCTTCATCTCTCAGCCCTGGTGGATTACCCATATCATCTTTAAAGGGGTATTCAGGCAAGAAATTTTCAGGCACTTTTATATCTTCTAAAGGATACATGTCTAAAAATCGTTGCGGAGCCTGTCTTGGATCATGTGTGGCATTAAAGGCCAAATACATAAAGAAAGGATTTTCCTTTTGCTTCGCCATTTCTAAAAAATCAAGAGCATCGTTACGCACTACTTCGCTCCAGTGGGTGTCGTCTTCCCAAAAACCACCTTGTAATGTATCGGTAGGCGACCACTCCGTATCATCCGGACCCGTTGGGCGACCATAACCAATAGGCATATAATCGTTCCAATCTTTCATATCGCCCGATTCTTTTTTCCATTTTTTAATTGCGGCACCCAGCTCCCCCCTTCTATCACCGGGCATACCGGGGCGAATATGTCTTGCGTCATTAAATATTTCGTCGGCAGGGGCTTCAACATGCCACTTACCGCTCATATAGGTATCATAACCCTGCTTCTCTAACAGCCTGCTCCAGGTTTTGTGTAAGGCCGTAGTATCACCTTTTGCCCATTTTTCACTTTTCTCTTGGGCATTCCAAATGAACTGACCAGAAATTATCATGGCACGAGAAGCGACACAGATAGCTCCGTTCCAGCCGCCCATATTATAGGCATGTGTAAAAGAAGTGCCCTTCTTCACCAAACGATCTAGGTTCGGCGTATACACCTCATCAAAACCAAGTGCACTGATACTCTCAAAAGTTTGATCATCGGAAAAAAGAAATACGAAGTTGGGACGGTCCGGTGGCGTTTCTGAGTTACTACTGGCTTTCGGCTTAGTTTGACAAGCAACCATAAAGATTACCAATAGAAGAGAAAGTAGAGATATAGGCTTCATAAACAAATTTTCAAAAAATAGAGTAAGATTGGTGAGATTAAAAATAACGAAACCTAGTCTTCTGTCACTTTACTGCCCCACCAATTTTCATTGGGTTTAAAATCAGGAGATAAAAATTCTTTTCGTTGAGCTTCTAATGCAGGCCATTTTTCCTCCACAATATGTTGATGTCGCCTTGCGGAGGCCTTGGCATCATAAGTTTCATCAGTACTGGGAAATTTGGCGCCAACTTCATTGAGCCATTTCATCAACTTTTCGCTCAACTGACCAGCTATTAGGCGATTTGTTTCAATCACGTTAGATTCTTCCCCCATATCTGCAGACAAATCGTAAAGTTCTTCACTACCATCTTCCCAATAGTGAATGAGCTTCCAATCACCTTCCCTAATTATAGAAGATGGGTTACCGCCTTGATTACCATAATGTGGATAATGCCAGTATAAAGGGCGTACCACGTTCATCTGTCCACCTTCAAGAATTGGCCTTAAACTAACCCCATCTACATGCTGTTCGGGCAAAGCTTTAACTTCAGCTAAGTCTAATAGAGTCGGATAAAAATCAGTTCCCGTTACGGGAAAGTCACTTTCAATATTGCTGTTTTTCATCCATGGAACTTTAATAAAATAAGGTTCACGAATACCACCTTCCCATTGATAGCCTTTTCCCCCTCGAAGGGGCAGGTTCGAAGTTGAAAATGCATCTCCAGAAGCCACTCCCCCATTATCGGAGGTAAAGACAACTATGGTATTTTCTTCCAATCCCGATTTTTTAAGAGCATCAAGTACGAGACCTACGGCATCATCCATACTTTCGACAAGACCCGCATAAACAGGGTTGTCCTGAACCTGTCGAATAGGTAGAACCCGCTCCATTTTATAGCCTTCTTTCGCTATACCTTGACGTTCAGCCTTATCTCGATACTTCTTCCATTTTTCTTGAGTGGTCTGTATCGGCCCATGTACGGCATAAAAAGATAGGAAGGCGAAAAAAGTACTGTCTTTATGTTGTTCTATGAAACTTGCCGTCTCTTCTGCCAATCGCATGGTCAGGTTTTCGCCGTCTTTTCTGTTTTCCAACTTCGGATTGTTCCAAGGGGAAAAATAGCCGCCCATCGGGCTTCCTTTATCCCAACCCCCTTTATTGATATCAAAACCATGATTTTCGGGATAAGAGCCTTCACTGCCTAAATGCCATTTACCGGAAAAGAAAGTCTTATACCCCTTGGCTCGAAAAGTCTCCGCCATAGAAATATTAGATTTTGGCAAATTATGTACATAGGGGGCCGGCAGCAACTTATCATGTCTATCATGCTTATGCCAATCAGTGCCTGAAGCGGCCCCGATCCAGTCGGTAATACCGTGTCTTGCAGTAAACTTACCCGTCATGATACTTGCACGCGAAGGGCTGCATACCCTACTTGAGGCATAACCTTGAGTGAAAATCGTTCCCTCTACACCAATGCGGTCAATATTCGGGGTTTCGTAATAAGTACTACCAGTAATACTCAAATCATGAAGCCCTAGATCATCGGCAAGAATGAAGACAATATTCGGTTTTTTCCGAGGGGCGGAATCTTGATTTTGTTTATCATGACAGCCAATGAGCAGCACTAAAACCAGAAGTAGAAATATCGTTTTATGCTCTCTCATCTTAGCCAAACTCAAGCACTATTTAGATTATTGAAAACTCTCTACGGTCAACTGCTTTTCAGGCCAGTATTCATCTTTTCTAAACTCAAATTTAGTTGGGTTGTAGTCACCAACCAGTGCTACGTTCGCCTTTTCGGGCACCTTCATATCCATAGCCCAAAAAACGCCGTTGACCAACAATCGTCTAGTACCTTCTACCAACATATCATTTGCGGCGCCGACGGTCGTAGTAAATGCCTTTCCTTTGCTACCGTTAGGCAATTGGTAACTTTTGACCCAAACTACAGGCATCATAGGGTCGTTCAATTTTAAGCCATCTTTATTCGTAGTCGCTGGCTCATCATCCGTCGGCTTCATTCCGAAGAAAACATCTTCTTCATCATATTCGCCCTTTCTGTTCATTACTTTACCTAAGATTACGGGTTGTGAATCTCCCACCAACGGTAGCCTTACACCATACACATCGCTTGCTCCCCAAACATCACCATCTTCGATTCCGTTCAAAATGCCCGTTTCTTTAGCCGCATCGACCACAATACCTTGGGTACTCTGGTGTTTATGATGCCCGTGATGGTTGATCCATTTTTCACCTAAGACCAAACGACCAAAACCGCCTTCCCATTCTTTTAAATCGCCTTCATAATAGTTACCGTAGTGCGAAAAGCTAGAGGTAGAATCTTTAGCGAAATTGAACGCATGTGTTGCCGTTCGAATACCCATGACCGGTTTGCCTGATTTCAGATAGTCATCAATATATGTCATCTGCTCATCTGGAAGCGCTCTGAAACGCGTGAAGATGATCATCATATCAGCAGAATCTAAAGCTTCAAGCCCAGGAATATTCTTGCCATAATTAGAATTGATTATGCCGGGCCTAGATTCTTCTTGAGCGAAAAGTACGGTACAGTTAAAGCCGTGATGCTCCGATAATATTTTTGCCAATTGGGGTAAAGCTTCTTCTGAACGATATTCTTCATCACCAGAAATTAAAACAATATTCTTTGAATTTTCACCTCCTTTGAAGGTGATCCATTGTTTTGGTACATCGGTTGTTTCAACAACTGCTACTTCTTCTTTCCCTGATTTCTTTTCTTCTTTGCAAGCAATGAACAAAAAGCAAATAAGAAGTGGTATTAAATTTTTCATTTGAATAATTCTGGTTTAATAATCGGCTTTCATTCCTTCTTTTATAAATTCGATGCCCTTTGTATATATTTCTTTTGATGGGGAGTAATCGCGCCAAACATTTATAGCATTGGCAAATTCAGGTATTATGGTACTGAACGCTTCAATGGTCAACCATCCATCATAATTTATGTCCCGAAGTCCCTTAAAAGCAGATTCCCAATTTACCTGACCGCTACCCGGTGTACCACGATCATTTTCACTAATATGTACATGCTTTAGATAGGGAGCTATGGTCTTTATGGCGCTTTCTTGACTTTTCTCCTCAATATTACTATGATGTGTATCGTACATAGCACCTAGATTGGGGTGATCGACCAACTCGACCATACCTTTAATATCTGCCATGGTATTATAGAGGTAGCATTCGAACCTATTTACGGCCTCGGGAGCCAAAATAATATTCGACTTCTGAGCATATTCCGCGGCCTTTCTCAACATTTCGGCACTTCTAGAGCGTTCATCGGCAGTAGGCGGTTGACGTGTAAAAAAGGCAAAAGTAGAATGAAAGGGGCCGCAAATTACCTCAACATTAGAAGCCGCACTTACATCGATAGACCATTTTAATCTTTCTAAACCGGCCTCTCTTATTTTCTTATCAGGGCTAGAAATATTTTCTTCGGGAGATAAGGAAGCTACCCCGGTTACCCCCATATCGATATTAGAAAAATGGTTACCAAGCTTTGTATAATGCTTCACATTGCCTTCGCCAAGAAATAATTCTATGCCATCGTAACCGGTTTCTTTTAACGTATCTATAATATCAAAATGCTGCTCTGTCACATGGTTTGTCCAGAGCAACATATTCATTCCTATTTTCATAAATAAATTTTATTGAAAAATTCGGAACTCTGTTTCAAAGAGCTTCCGAAGTCGATTATCTTTACATTTTGAAAGTCGTTTTAACACGAATTGTATGACCTCCAACTTTACAAATCTAAAACTTAAGTTGCTTTTAAAGTTCCTCTATTTTGTCAAAGTTCTCTATTTTTTTTACTGATTTAGTCGTCATTCGATTGAATATCAAAAAACTTTTGACGGTATTCATGAGGGCTCAGTTCAGTTATAGACTTAAACTGTCTATTGAAATTCGATAGGGCATTAAAACCACATTCATAACTGATCTGAGAAATATTGAAATTGTCTTCTAATAACAATTTTCGTGCATGACCGATTCTGATTTCATTTACAAATCGTGTAAAGGTCTTATTAGCTCTAGGTTTAAAATACCTGCAAAAGCTAGAGGTTGTCATATTAAGCATTTCCGCCACTTCATCAAGAGCTATCTTGTTTTTAAAATTGCTCATAACGTAGTCATATACCAAGCTCATTTTTTCAGAATCGCCCCCTTTGAAAGAATTGATATAACTTGGGCTGGTCAACAATGAAAACTCTTTACTATTTGCAAGTAAATCTAGTATTTCAAGTAGTTTAATAATTCTTTTAAAGCCTCTCTCGTCTGCTATTTGTATTAAGAGTTCACAAACTTTCGAAGGTACATCGCCATAAAACTCTATACCTCTATGTGAATGCTCTATCAATTTGTTGATAATAAAAAACTCTTCTCGTTCCAGTAGATTTCTACTTATCAAATCATGGTCAAAATAAATCACTAGACCCCTAGTTGTCAAATTACTTTTAGGTTCAAAATAGGAATCCTCGCTACGCCATAAATGTGGAAGATTAGGGCCCGTAAGCACTAAATCTCCTTCCTTAAAATTATGCACATGGTCACCGACAAAACGAGTTCCTTCTCCCTTGGCTATATATGAAATTTGAAACTCCGGATGAAAATGCCATATAGGATTAAAGTGAGGCCCAGTCAAATCTTTGAAGATAAAAGTCTCTTTAGAAGTAAGTGTTTTTTCAATGCTGGGAGTACTCATAAATTTCGATATAAATTCAAATTTTGATAAATATATGACAAAAAAGTACCAACCTTTAGCAAAAAACAGGAAATATATGATAGAAATTCACCTTAATTTAGCATAATTAAATTAGGAATACGTGAATACAGATCTCAAAAATTACGAATTATTCAAAAAGTTTGAATTTATTCGTGGTTTCTAATCGATTCTTTATTTCAAAGAGAGAATGCTAAATAAAACCCGATCCATTTGATTAGAAATATTCAGAAATAGCCTACTTTGAACGATATAGCAAACAATCAATTCTAACCCTATACCACCTCTTTTAAACTATGAAAATCTTTAAAAGATTCGCTACCCCGCAAATTCTATCATTTTTAATTATTGCAATCTTGTGCCTTACCGGATGTGATAAAGAAAAAGAAAATCGTCTACAGATCAATTCAAACTCGCACATCGTCTTAGTGGGTAACAATCTTTGCTCAAGAATGATCAATTTCGGGCACTTCGAGACCGAGATGCAACTTCGCTACCCAAATGACTCTCTTTTTATTCGAAACATGTGTGATGGTGGAAATACGCCAGGCTTTAGACCCCATTCTTCCAGAAAATCTCCATGGGCATTTCCTGGGGCAGAAAAATTTCATCAAAACGAGCTTGCCAATAATTCAGGAAGTATTGGTCATTTTCCTACTGAAGATGAATGGCTCACAGAACTAAAGGCAGATATTATAATCGCTTTTTTCGGATATAGTGAGTCTTTCAATGGTTCCGAAGGACTTGAAAATTACAAAAAGGAATTACGTGCCTTCATAGCGCATACTAAAAATCAAAAATACAATGGTGCAAACGCGCCTCAATTAGCATTGGTCTCACCTATAGCTTTTGAGAATCTATCTGACCAGATGGATTTGCCTGATGGTACACAAGAAAACAAAAATCTAGAAATGTATACCGAGGCCATGAGAGAAGTAGCCGCTCAAGACAGTGTACTTTTTGTGAATGCGTTCGAGCCCAGCAAAGCCTGGATGGAAGCGGAAGAAGAAAATATTACTGCTGACGGATTTCAGTTAAACGATTTGGGGTACAAAAAATTAGCTGATTTGTTAGCTGACCAAATCTTTCAAGAAGATGACGCCTCTAATACAGATAGAATATTGGTGAACGAAGCTGTCAATGAAAAAAACTGGTTCTGGCACAACGACTTTAAAATACCAAATGGGGTTCATGCATACGGGAGACGTTATGACCCTTTCGGGCCTGACAATTACCCCTACGAAATTGAAAAGATTCGTCAGATGACCGCCATAAGGGATACAGCTATTTGGCAAGCCCTTCAAGGAAAAAAGATGGATTTGGCCATGGCCGATTCAAAGACAAGAGACCTACCTGCGGTCAAAACCAATTATAAAGAAAGTGAAAAAAATGGCACTCCCGAATATCTCTACGGTGATGAAGCCCTTTCAAAAATTGATGTAGCCCCCGGTTACAAAATTGAACTCTTCGCCTCTGAGCAAGAATTTCCAGATTTGGCAAATCCCGTGCAAGTTTCCTTCGATAACAAAGGCCGATTATGGGTCGGGGTAATGCCCAGTTACCCACACTATAAGCCGGGGGATTCAAAACCTAATGACAAACTCTTGATCTTAGAAGATACAGATGGTGATAACAAAGCCGATAAGCAAACCGTATTCGCAGATGGGCTACACCTCACCATCGGTTTTGAGTTTGCTCCGGAAGGGGTTTATGTTTCTCAAGGAACCAATCTTGTACTTTTAAAAGATACGGACGGCGATGATAAGGCCGATAAAACAGAAGTAATTCTCAGCGGATTTGACGACCATGATACCCACCATGCAATTAGCGCGTTTACAACCGACCCCTCAGGAGCCATTTATATGGGTGAAGGTGTCTTTTTGCATACCAATGTCGAAACCGCCTATGGCACCGTTCGTGCCACTAATGGAGGATTCTACCGCTATAGTCCGCAAAAACATCATCTAGAAAGAACGGCTCAATTGTCGATTCCGAACCCGTGGGGTATTGCTTTCGATGACTGGGGCCAATACTTTTTTGCCCATACTTCAGGGCCTGATATGACGTGGATGATGCCAGGTTCTATTTTTCCAAGATATGGCCAAGCTTCACCACGACCGGAAAATTTAATCGAAGACAAACATAGGGTAAGGCCAACCTCTGGGCTCGAGTTTGTTTCAAGCAGACATTTTCCCGATAATATTCAAGGTGACCTATTAATTAATAATACTATAGGCTTTCTGGGTACCAAGCAACATACTATGGTCGATGACCCTAAGACTGCGGGGTACCTTAGTAATCATAGACAAGATTTAGTCTTTTCCGATGACAAAAATTTTAGACCGGTAGATATGGAGTTCGCTCCTGACGGCTCATTATATTTAATCGACTGGAGCAATGTACTCATTGGTCATATGCAACACAATGCAAGGGACCCCCTTAGAGATCATGCCCACGGTAGAATTTATCGCATCACCTATCCATCACGTCCGTTAGTGGAGCCTGCAATGGTTGATGGTGCCAGTATCGATGAATTACTTGATAACCTTAAACTTCCTGAATATCGTACAAGATACCGTACAAGAAGAGAACTAAGGGCTAGAGATAAAGGTGCTGTTCTTGAAAAATTAGAAACTTGGGTCAACAATCTAGACAAAGAAAACTCAGAATATGAACACCATATGCTAGAAGCCCTTTGGGTTACCTGGGCCTTAAATGATATCGATGTGGATATTCTCAAACAGGTTTTGAATGCTGAAGACTTTAAGGCAAGGGCCGCCGCAGTAGGAGTATTGAGATTTAGTGGAGATCAAGTAGACGAAAAAGCCGACTTGCTTATGCAAGCCGCAAAAGACGACAATGCAAGAGTAAGATTGGCAACTTTAGTAGCTGCCTCTTGGATGGATAAGGAAATTGGTATTCCTATCGTAACCGAAGCGGGCAAAAAAGGTCTGGACAAGTGGATGCAAAAACCTTATGAAGCTGCTCTGGCCCATCTTAACAACCATAATTTGGGTGAAGAACCTAAAGAAACTATCGAAACCAGCCTAAAAGGGCGTGACCTTGAATTGCTACTTGCAGGGCAAGAAATTTATGAAAGAGAGGGATTTTGTTCTACCTGCCACCAACCCGATGGAAAGGGCCTTGAGAGCTCTGGCTTCCCTCCTCTTGCAGGTTCTAGTTGGGTAACCGGAGATGAAGAACGTTTGATCAAGTTAACACTGAAAGGTATGATGGGGCCTATTGAAGTAAACGGGAAAAAATATCCGGGTCAAGTACCGATGACTCCTTTTGGTGGTATGCTAAACGATGAGGAAATGGCTTCCGTTTTGACCTTCGTCAGAAATGCTTTCGAAAATGATGCCGCCCCTATTTCCCCTGAAAAAGTAAAAGAAATTAGAGCTGAAATCAAAGATAAAGAAGGCTTCTATTCTTCAGAAGAACTACTTAAAGAGCATCCTTTTAAATAATAGTCAAGTCTAAATAGCATTGTTGATATTATCAACAATGCTATTTTACCTGCAAACTCTTAACAACTTCTCACTTTAAGGACAAAAAAATAGAACTATTTGCAATGTAAGAGGTGGATTCGCAATTAGTACGAATTTACCTTTGGGATAGATTTGAATAGAACTCTATATCAACTAAATCAATCCTAACACATTATGAATATTTCAGCTTTACACAAAAAGCGTTACTGGAGTTTTGCATTTTTTGCATTCTGTATTCTTTACGGAAACCCCTCCTTCGGTAATGAGCTAACTACAGAAAAAAAACCTGTAAACAACAAGAATCATTTTCAAGATTTGACCGTTACAGGTACAATTCTTGACAATAACAATCAGCCCCTGCCAGGAGCAAGTATTGTTGAAAAAGGCACCTCTAACGGAACCCAATCAGATTTTGACGGGAATTTTGAATTAGAGGTCAGCGATGAAAATACCACCTTGGTCATTTCATACATCGGCTTTGCAAGTCAAGAAGTGAATCTTGCAGGGCAAACTTCAATCAACGTATCGTTAAAAGAAGATGCCGCCAACTTAGATGAAGTGGTGGTTATAGGTTACGGTACACAGAAGAAAAGTGATCTGACCGGTGCTGTGGGCTCGGTTAAGGCAGAGGAACTGGCTGAACGTCCGGCCGCTTCTTTGAATCAAGCCATGGCCGGTAAAGTTGCCGGTGTCAATATCACCTCGGGATCAGGTAGACCAGGCGGTAGAACAACGGTACGGATTCGTGGGAACACCTCGGTAAGTATCGCCAATACTCCCTTATATGTAATCGACGGAGTAATTTTAAATGCTGTTAATCTACCCAATGGCAGTACACCCATCGACTACATGAACCCCAATGACATTGAATCTATCGAGGTTTTAAAGGATGCTTCCGCAACTGCTATTTATGGCGCCCGTGGGGCGAACGGTGTTATTTTGGTAACCACAAAAAGAGGTACCTCATCGGGTACCACTCGACTCAACTACGATGTAGATTTTAGTTTGGGTACATTACCCAAAAAACTAGATCTTTTAAATTCGGAAGAGTTTCTACGTGTTGAAGAAATAGCGTACGCGAACGCTGAAAAATACGATCCTGCCGGATGGGCGGGAGGAGCATACACCGATCCAACGACCAAAAGAACCGACCCTAGGCTCTTTGATTCGGAGGGCAACCCCCTTTATGACACCGATTGGCAAGATGAGGCCATAAGGGCTTCCTTCACCCAAAATCACCAATTATCATTTACTGGCGGAACACAAAAAGGAAATTACGGATTGTTCATGGGTTTTCGTGATGAAGAAGGCCTTATCGTAGAATCATGGTTAAAGCGCTACTCCGGAAGATTTACTCTAGACACCGAGGTTACCGATTGGTTAAAAGTAGGAGGTAGCTTAAGTTATAACGATCAAAATGAAAAACAAGTAGATCAACTTGGCGGCGGTGGCATCACCACTATGCGCCAGGTATTCGAAGCGTTACCGATTATACCGGTACGCTACGAAGATGGCACTTGGGGTTCCAATATCGATTACCCCGGTATGGAAGGTGGCGGAAGCCCTGTAGCAGTTGCGAACGACCGACGTTATTTCTTAAAGACCCAAACCGTTTTAGGGAATTTCTATAGCAACATCTCATTCAACAAAAATCTACAACTGCGCACAACAATTGGCACAAATATCATTAACCAGCGTAATGACTATTATGGTGGTCGTGATTTAAGATATATTGCCCGACCAGATGGTGCTGCTTCTGTAAGCAACAATAGGTTTAATTCATGGCAGTTCGAAAATTATTTGACCTATAACAAAGAATTCAATGCCGATAATTCGCTAACAGCTATGTTGGGTCTCTCTTGGCAGCACATTGACGAGTTCAGGGCTACTGCATCGACCCGTGGGTTTGCAGACGACTTTTATGGCTTCAACAATCTTGGGGCCGGGTCTAATCCACAGACCCCAACCTCAAGCAGAATTGCCTACGGACTTAACTCCTACTTCGGGCGAGTTAATTACAACTACAAGAGCAAATATCTTTTAACTTTAACAGGCAGGGCCGATGGGTCATCGAAATTCGGTCCGGAAAATCAATTTGCTTTCTTTCCTTCTGCGGCATTGGCATGGCGCGTCTCGGGAGAAGATTTTCTATCGCAGAACGAAACCATATCAAATCTCAAAATACGGGCAAGTTATGGTGCCACAGGTAATTCAGAAATACCTGCCTACCGTGCATTGGCCGGCTTATCTAATGGTACTGTAATTTTCAATGGCGATCGCGCATCTTATTCGATACCTCAACGAATGGCCAACCCCGATTTAAAATGGGAAAAGACCGAGCAAGTAGACGCCGGGCTTGAACTGGGGCTTTTTCAAAATAGAATTGCTCTAGAACTAGATTTTTACCGAAAACTGACCACCGATATGCTTCTTGATGCTCCGGTACCCTCTTCAAGCGGCTTCTCGAATGTGTTTAGAAATGTAGGCAGTCTCGAAAATAAGGGTATTGAAATCAACTTAAACACAATTAATGTAGACAATGAACTTTTTGGTTGGAGCAGTAACTTTAACATCTCTATAAACAAAAACGAGGTCGTAGCCTTATCAGGTGGTTCTGATATATTCTTGGGATCAACATTAATTCGCGAGGGGGAAGCCCTTGGTACTTTCTTTGGATATATTGATGAAGGAACTTGGAATACCGACGAGGCCGACCAAGCTGCGATTTACGATAGACTACCCGGTGACATTAAATATCGTGATCTTAATGATGACGGAGCGATTAATAGTGATGACCGGGCGATTATCGGAAAAGGTATTCCTGATGGTTTCGGAACCTTTTCAAATACCTTTAGATATGGTAACCTTGAACTTTTGGTCGATTTGCAATTTCAATATGGCAATAGTGTAATGTACCGTGACGAACATTCCGCTGAAGATCGCCAAACCATTGCCAACAGTTTTGCAACTGTATTAAATGCTTGGACACCCGACAATCAAGATACCGACATTGCACAGATAAGACCGATTGCAGCGGGGTATGATACCAACAACGATTCTGGAAAATTAAAGGATGCATCTTTTTTAAGGGGAAGAAACCTCATGCTATCCTATGTGTTCAAACCAGAATTGGTAGAACGTTTGCATCTAAATAGACTAAGACTTTACACCTCGGTGCAGAACTTTTTTGTGGCAACCAAATATCCAGGTTATGACCCGGAAAGTTCTAATGGTGGCGGACCATTTGACCAAGGTTTTTCCTTATACGATTATCCGAGACCTCGAACTTTTATGGTAGGATTAAATGTTGGACTATAACAATATAA
The DNA here is from genome assembly GCF_017810075.1 of Pseudozobellia sp. WGM2. GTDB lineage: Bacteria > Bacteroidota > Bacteroidia > Flavobacteriales > Flavobacteriaceae > JADNYK01. The sequence goes on along the minus strand of NZ_JADNYK010000005.1, from coordinate 7,248 downwards.
AAGATAAAAAAATGAAAATCTATAGCAACTTTATAAGAACTATAGCCGTCATAACCGCAGTATCAAGCATAACGGCCTGTAGTGACTTTTTAGAAGAAGAAGACGAGTCGAACTTCACGACCGACACCTATTTCACCAAAGCGGAACATGCCGAAAGTGCCGTGAATGGTATCTACGAACCTCTAGTTCCCATTACCAGCAGTGGTTTTGGTGGGGGAACTTGGTTGATGCTCGAATTTGCCACAGGTCTGGCGAATACGGCCCTAGGGCAAGCCACAAACATTTATTTGGTAAAAGATTTAATCAATAATTCGGATAACGGTTATGGAAATAGCTTTTGGAACGAATATTACACCGGCATATCAAGGGCGAACCTGGCTATTGAAAAAATTCCGGATATTAATATGGATGAAGCCGAGAAACAGAATTACTTGGCCGAAGCTAAATTCTTCAGGGCATACTATTACTTTGGTCTGGTTCGAATGTTCGGGAATATTCCGATTATAACCAGTTCCGTTGATTTGAGTTCGGAGCAATTATATCCGGAACAAGCTTCTACCGAAGCAGTTTATGACTTGATTTTAAGTGACCTAACTGAAGCGGAAAACTCAACCCTACCTTGGAGAGATGAATCTGGCCGGGTCTCGTTAGGGGCTGTCAAAACCCTTTTGGCAGATGTATATTTGACAATGGCGGGCTACCCACTTCAGCAAACCGAAAAATATTCGCTTGCTGCCGCAAAGGCCAAGGAGGTAATCGATTCGGGAGAGTTCTCACTTTTTGACACTTATGATGAGCTTCATGATCCAGCCACCAAGAATACGGGAGAATACATCTTTATGACCCAATTTGCGGCCAATATTCAATCGGGCAATTGGCAACCTGCAATTTTGCCCTATAATTTAGGTATATCGGCCTATTCGGCCCAGACTGGGGGTATTTTCTCAACAAACGAATTCGCAGATTCATATGAAGAAGGTGACAAACGAGCTGAAGAAAAGCAGTTTTACTTTAGAAGTTACTCACTCGAGGCCGATCGAAGCGATAGTACAAACTTGGGCGCTCCATATCTCTTTAAACATTTTGATATTGCCGCCAATGAAGAATCTGCACAATCTGATTTAAACTGGAGTCTATATCGTTATGCCGATGTTCTTTTAATGTATGCGGAAGCCGACAACGAAGCAGAGTCTGGCCCAACCGCCGCTGCATATGAGGCTGTCAACCTAATCAGGCAACGTGCAGAACTAGCAGATTTGGCCGGATTAATGCAAGATGACTTTAGAGAGGCTGTTCGCATTGAAAGAGTGCATGAGCTAAGTTTCGAAAACAAAACTTGGTATGATATGGCCAGATGGAGAAAAGCATACAATCCTGAAACTAATGAATTAGAAGACTTTGTAGGCCATACATACACCTACTTACCGAACAAGGCACTGTCAGAAAGAGAGTTGCTGTTTCCTATACCGACCTCTGAAATGCAGAATAATCCAAACCTAGTACAAAATTCTGGGTACTAAATTCTACTGAATTTAGAAAAATACTCTTGTTGAGTAGTAGTTAGTTAGTAGTGATGATAACCCTTGGTGATGACCAAGGGTTATTTCGTTCTAAAAATCAGTCTCCTACAGAATAGAGGAGTTTGTTTTTGAAAGGTTTTTTAACTCGTAATCTGGGTTAAATCATCAATTTTTCCGAGCTTCGCCCCATCTTTACTACTCGTTATAATATAAGTATTGAATGTTGCTGTAGGTGCTGTTCGATTTTTCCTGTCGACCGATTAATTAAGAATCTATAGCTGTAACTTTATTCTTTTTAATCAAAACAACCTCTATAAAGGCGGAAATCGCTAAGGTTATGAATAAAATGATTTCTGTCTGAAGCATAAGAATTTGCCCGGGAAACACCCCAAGCTTAGAAAGTATAAAAGTCAAAAGAGCAAACAACGTAGCTATCGGCATCAACAAGGTCAGTTTTTTGGCACTGAGTATACCCACTAAAATCATGGGTGCCATCATAGCCGTACCCGTAAAACTCGTTCGAGCCAAAAGAACTAGATGTTCGGTACTGACTATGGAAAAAATTAAGGCTAACAACCCAAAAACTACTATGAATATTCTACTCAACGAAACAGCCTTACTATCTTCTATGCTCAATAAGGAGCGTAGTTCAGAACCTAAGGCAAATATTTGAGAATCGGAGGTTGAAATTGCTGCCGCCACCAATCCAATAAGTCCGAGCGCAGCGATACCGGAAGCTTGGTCGTATAAAAGTACATGACCGATGAAATCTTGGGTCGAAGCTTCAGGGTAAAGTACAGCACCGTACATACCCATAAACATAGTCGGCAAAATGATAAGAATAGCCACTACCCCTAGACCTATAGCCATTTTTCTTAGTGAAGCACTATTTTTCATGATGACGACCCGAGTTGATATCTGTGGTTGGGTGAATGGCAAGCTTATTATTGCAATAGCTGAAATAATAAAGAACTGTACCGAAAACAATCCCTTGGGTCCTGGTACAGATAGTAGCTTTTCGTTAACAGAAGCTACTTTATCGAACATCGATTCTATGCTTCCGAAATGTGCGATGCAGTTATAACCAACCACCCAAATGGTAAAAAACAACAAAAGGCCTTGTAAGGTATCATTGTACATAATGGCTCTCAATCCACCCGTTTCGCTATAAATTATCATTACGGCGACAATAATCAAGCTCCATGACCATACTGGGATGGCATCAGGAAAAGCGGCATTTAGAAATATCGAAATTCCGCTAATCTGAACAGCTATATAGGGTATTAAAAAAACGACTGCTCCACCAAAAGCTACATAACCTGCTAATTTTGAGCCGTAGGTCGAAACCATTAAACCTGACATTCCCTTAAAATCAAGTTTACGGGCCTTTCGCCGTAAAATTTCCCCTACCCTAATCAGTCCGTACACCATCATCGTATCGGAAACCGCGAGAAAAATCCATGCCCCGATTCCATGTGTTCTAAAAAAATCGGGCATTCCTATTACCGTAAATGCACTGAACAAAGTAGCGGCTGTGGTAAACAATCCAATTACAAATCCAATATTACCTCCACCGAGTAAATAATTCGAAGTAGTTTTATCTTTAACCCTGGTTCGTTTCAGCAAAAAGATAAGTATGGCCAAATAGATAACTGCGGCTATAATAAATTTAGTCAGCATGAGTACCCTCTTTATTTACAAGTGAGACTAAATACGCCAGAACAACAAAGATTATACTTATCAAAAAACCTACCCACATGGTATAGGGTACACCTATAAAAAACGGACCAGTAGTATTTGTAGGGAGTGCTAAAGGGGTGAACGTAGCTATAAAAGTCAGTAGGGCCAGACTATCAAGAATAAGTAATATCGGTTTGACTTGTTTTTTCATAAATGGATTTCTTATAAAGTGGGTATTGACATTCCCCCGTCAATCATAATGACCTGACCAGTCGCATAAGGAATTTTATTTTCAATCAAGGCCTGCACGGCTCTACCAACATCCTCGGGTTTACCGAGACGCCTTTGAAGTATCAAGCCCTCTTCTGCTCTCTTTTGGTAGCTTTCGAGCACCTGAGCGGTCATATCAGTCTCTATTATACCCGGGCGAACTTCATAAACTGGCAAATTATACTCGCCCAAACGTGCAGCAAAAAGTTTGGTCATCATACCCATACCTGCTTTAGAAACACAATATTCGCCTCTCATAACCGAAGCAGTAGTAGCACTGACAGAAGATATATTGATAATGCAGCCTTTAAACCCAACATCTTTTTGTTTATTCTCAATCATCAAGTTTGCGAATTTCTGAGTGAGAAAGAAGGGGCCTCTAAGATTAATATCCATTACACGATCGTAACTCACGGGTTTCATTTCAAGTACATCTACCCGCTCCTTAGGGGCTACCCCTGCATTATTCACGAGAACGTGTAGCTCTTCAAAATGACTTAGAGCCTCTTTGATTATTAGGTTACGGTCAGATTCAGATGAAACATCGCCACGGCAGTACACTATTTGAGTACCATGGATCTTAAGCGCTTTCATCTCCTCCATTACGCTTTCTTCAGAACGCACCCCATTAATAGCAAGGTTGCATCCGGCTTTTGCCAATTCTACGGCTATACCATAGCCGATACCCCGTGAGCCACCTGTTATCAAAACATTTTTGTTCATAACCGGACTTTCTTTTTGAATTCTTTGAGTTTGGCCGCTTCTGGCATTTCCTTATAGTACGAATCCAAGGGGAAACACCCTGAAAGCATACCTGTTCGAGGCGCCGTTGTACAATCTGAAAATGTTCGGCAGATATTACCTCGTACTAGCTTATTTCCGTTTAAAATATCTTCTGGCATGTTTGGGTAACTCAAAACCATTCTACCTAACCCCACAAAATCGGCCATACCTTTATCAATTACTGCCTCCCCTACATGAGGTAACCATTCTTGCAAATACGAATATGCCGAGCCTATAATTACCAAATTGGGAAATTTTTTCTTGATTTCGGAAGTGATATAAATTTGACGTGAGACGCCAATAAGCGGATCTTCGGGAGGAAGATAACCATCGGAAGGTGGGAAAATCGCTGGTCGTATCACATGAGGATTATAATAAGGGCTACCGGCAGTAATACAGACAAGTTCAATTCCCAATTCCTCAAATTGCTCCAGTAATTCAAAAACTTCGTTTAAGTCAATTCCTGTTCCCGTTCCATCTCCACCAAAAGCTTCATTGTACCGACCTTGAAAAGAACTGGGTACACCTACATTCTCTTCTCCTTTTTCAAATGGAACAAAATCAAAGGCACTGAGCCTTACCCCTACAGGTATCTTACTGGTAGCGTTTATTCCTTCAACAATGGCCCTAAGAAAATTAAGCCGATTCTTAAGAGGACCTCCGTATTTTCCCGTTCTATTTTTGGCACTTAGAAATTCATGACCTAAATATCCGTGACAATGCTTAATATCGACAAATTGAAAACCGGCTTCTTTGGCAAGGCCAGCAGCTTTCACAAAATCATTTACCAATTCATCAATGTCAGAATCGGTCATTGCCTGATGCGTTTTCGCTAAATTAAATTTCTCATCAAGCACGCTGTGCTTATAAAGAGTATGTGGCTTTCTCGACCGATCTACATCAGGCACTGAAAAACGTCCGGAATGTGTTAATTGAAGTCCTATCAACAAATCGGAAGAACTACCATACTTTTCTTCATGACCTTTTCTTAAATCAGTATAAAGTTCTTTGAATGCTGGAAAGTTTTTCTCGTTCATTAACAACTGATTGGGATTCGCACGCCCATCGTGCCGAACCGCCACTGCTTCGCAACCCCAAAGCAATTTTGCACCACTTGTAGCAAAATTTTGCCACCTACGTTTGGTATGCTCTGTCGGAAGACCGTCTATTGTACCATCCCAACCTTCCATAGGAAGAATGCAAAACCTATTGCCAATCTCGAAACCTGATTTTAAAGTTAAGGGGGTGCCCAGACTAGACTTGCCCACTTTACTGAGATTTGTTTTAAATGGAAGTCTAGTTCCTATTTTATCTAAATGGTCAGTAAAATCAGATGGTGTTTTTAACTGTGCTACCCGCGTAATTTTTTGTTTTGCCATTATTCGGATATAATATCTTTGAAAAACGTGTAATATGAGTTGTCTTTTATAATCTGTTGAAGGTAGTGGGCGAGTTCCCGAGCATGATAATCTCCCCACATACAGGCCTCTCCATTGGGTATTCTACTATTCTCAGGAACATAATCCCAACCATTGGGGCGATGGTATATCGTGTGCAATATCAATCCTTGATGAGAAGTATCGGAACTCAAATAAGGGGTATCAAATAAGGTATTGGCCGTAGTAAGACCTGCAGACCAGTACTTTTTACCATCCGAATCATTTTTCCCTCTCAAATAGTTACCCAATCTCAATAAACCTTGGGCCCCAATTGCTGCAGCCGAACTATCAATAGGCTCATAATCATTAAAAGGATCAGATTTACTGTTCTTCCAATTATCTAGATGCACCAAACCCGGGGCACCTGTATCCCAATAGGGTATACCATCCGAGGCAGTATGTTCAATAAAAAAATCACAAGTTGCTTTTGCCGCCTTCAAAAATGTTTTTTCCAAGTGATTTCTTCCACCAAGTTCATCTAGTTCCGGTAAATTGTCTACACCTTGTAAAAATTCAAGTTGCTCGGCAAACCCCAACATGGCCCAACTCAAGCCACGTGTCCAAGTAGAGAACCCACTATAGCCTTGTTGTGTAGATGGAGAGCGAAAATTACCATCATTGGTATTAAAAATGGCTTCATGCGCTGTTCTACCCCAAATATCATAGCTATCTCTACCTTCACCATAATAAACAGAATATTTAGCTGTGGCGATGGCGTGTTGAAGTCCTCTTTTTAATAAATTGATTTTTACATCGTTTTCGCCAGAGGAATAATGTCGCAACAAATGCCCGACATTAAGTATTCTAACGGTACGTATCGTATCAACAAATAAGGAGTGTGGTCCATTGAAAGAATAGATAAAGCCACCATCCGGAAGGTTAGTCCATCTTTGAGCTTGTACAGAAGCCGAAAGCTTTAAAGCCAAACTACAATATTCCCTTAACCAAGTATCATTATCGATTTTTCCTTCATTAAGTAACCTCAATAAATTACCGTAGGTACTTAAATTATTAAAACCATGGTCATGTACACCAAAATGGCTAACATGTGAAGTCATCTCTTTTTTAATATTATCAATGGCCAAATCAATAAAAAAGGAATCTCCAGTTGCATTGAACTGAAATAACTCTGAGCCATACTGAAAACCTTGAGTCCAGTCCGTCCAACTTCGCGGTTCATAAACACCATTTACAGTAACTACGGGAGAGCCGATGTTACCCTTTAAATGTGAATTCATATTCTTGAGTTTATCGGCAGAATATGACCAAAGGTTATTAATTTTTTCAGTAAGATCTTGGAGTTGTAATCGGTAGTCTATTTGCATTCTTATTATGGGTTGGATAAGATAACTAAAGAGATCTTGAATTAAATTCAATTTACTCTGGTTAAATATAACAAAAAAGCAATGACAATAAAGGTAGATAATAACCGTATACAAAAAAAAAGCCCCTTCACGTAATGTGAAGGGGCTTTTCGAAGTAAGGCGGCGACCTACTCTCCCACTTGGTATAGCAGTACCATCGGCGCTGACGGGCTTAACTTCCCTGTTCGGAAT
>NZ_JADNYK010000059.1 GCF_017810075.1 Pseudozobellia sp. WGM2 | reverse complement strand
GGGAGCGGACGTTTCCGTAACGGGAACGGTAAGCGGTGACTTCAACGACGGGGATACGGTGACCCTAACGGTGGACGGAACGGACTATACCGGAACGGTGGACGCATTGGGCGCGTACAGTATCGACGTACCTGGAAGCAAACTGGCCGCCGATGCCGATACCACGGTAGACGGAAGCGTAACGACAACGGACGCGGCCGGAAACATAGGAACAGTAACGGAAACAAAAGCCTATACGGTAGATACCACATTGCCGGTACCGGTCCTGGAGATAGACGATATCACGGCGGACAATATTCTGAACGCCGCGGAAGCGGGAGCGGACGTTTCCGTAACGGGAACGGTAAGCGGTGACTTCAACGCCGGGGATACGGTGACCCTAACGGTCGACGG
>NZ_JADNYK010000058.1 GCF_017810075.1 Pseudozobellia sp. WGM2 | reverse complement strand
CCAAGTTGAAGACCCTGCCAATCTCATGCCCATGCAAGTCGGTGGTAAGCGCAAACTCATCGTGCCAAGTCACTTGGCTTATGGTGAGCGCCAAATCGGAAAAATCCCGCCAAATTCAGACTTAACCTTTGAAATTGAATTATTGGATGTCAAAACTCGTGATTGAGATTAAATTGGGTATTTATCGGCACTACAAAGGCAATCTATACCAAGTGCTGCACATCGCCAAACATAGCGAGACTGAAGAGGAATTGGTCGTCTACCGTGCGCTTTACCAAGCGTATGGGGTTTGGGTGCGACCGCTTGCGATGTTTGCCGAAACGGTGGAAGTCAATGGCGAAGCTGTGCCAAGATTTAAGCTGATAACACCGCTAGACAGTTAAGTTTGGCGGTAATTGATAGG
>NZ_JADNYK010000057.1 GCF_017810075.1 Pseudozobellia sp. WGM2 | reverse complement strand
CCGATCCCGGCCAACATCTACACCCACAAGACCCTGTCGGGCTCGTTCGCGGTCAAGAACCCCTATCTGGAGCGCCTGCTGGACGAGAAGGGCGTCAACACCGAGGCCGTCTGGAACTCGATCCTGGAGCATGAAGGCTCGGTCCAGCACATCGACGCCCTGAACGAAGACGAGAAGGGCGTGTTCAAGACCGCCTTCGAACTGGACCAGCGCTGGGTGGTCGAACTGGCCGCCGACCGCGCGCCGGAGATCTGCCAGGCCCAGTCACTGAACCTGTTCATTCCCGGCGACGTCAACAAGTGGGACCTGCACATGCTGCACTGGTCCGCCTGGGAGCGCGGCGTGAAGTCGCTGTACTATCTGCGCTCCAAGTCGGTGCAGCGCGCCGCCTTCGCCGGCGCCGAGGACAAGGCCGAGGCCGA
>NZ_JADNYK010000056.1 GCF_017810075.1 Pseudozobellia sp. WGM2 | reverse complement strand
TATTCTGAACGCCGCGGAAGCGGGAGCGGACGTTTCCGTAACGGGAACGGTAAGCGGTGACTTCAACGCCGGGGATACGGTGACCCTAACGGTCGACGGCACAAATTATACCGGAACGGTAGACGCCTTGGGCGCGTACAGTATCGACGTACCTGGAAGTGCACTTGCAGCGGATGGGGACACCACGGTGGACGGAAGCGTGACCACTACGGATGCGGCCGGAAACGAAGGAACAGTAACAGAAACAAAAGCCTATACCGTAGATACCACATTACCGGTACCGGTCTTGGAGATAGACGATATCACCGCCGACAACATATTGAACGCCGCGGAAGCGGGAGCGGACGTTTCCGTAACGGGAACGGTAAGCGGTGACTTCAATGCCGGCGATACGGTGACCCTAACGGTAGACGGAACAAATTATACG
>NZ_JADNYK010000055.1 GCF_017810075.1 Pseudozobellia sp. WGM2 | reverse complement strand
CTTCATGCGCTTGTTTGCCTTCAGTGGTATTGACCACAATCGCAATCTCACCGTTTTTGATGGCATCGACGATATGTGGGCGACCCTCGGTGACTTTGTTGATGCGCTCACAGGCGATACCGGCTTCGGTCAAGATTTTTTGGGTGCCTGAGGTTGCCACAAGTTTAAAGCCATAGTCGGCAAATTGTTTTGCCACTGGTACCAGATTGGCTTTGTCGCTTTCACGCACCGATAAGAACACTTTTTTAACTTCATTGTCCACTGGCAAACCGGGCAATCTATCATTACTGCCGATGATGGCTTTGTAGTAAGCCTCACCAAAGGTCTGACCCACGCCCATGACTTCACCCGTTGATTTCATCTCAGGGCTTAAGATGGGGTCAACGCCTGGGAATTTGGCAAAAGGGAAGACCGCTTCTTTGACCGCAAAAAA
>NZ_JADNYK010000054.1 GCF_017810075.1 Pseudozobellia sp. WGM2 | reverse complement strand
AACAAATTTTTTTACTGAACTTATCATGAAAGGTCTGCATTATGTGACAGTACGCAGTCCGTATGGCGACCAACAAGTTGAGTTTTGCGCGTATTGATTGTGTGATTAGCCAAAACTTGAAAATACCACCATTAACACTGGTGAGATGATATTGACCAAAAATCCAAAGCTCATCGCAAGCGGTACCACTTCATTCCCCCCTGAGCTTTGGATGACAGGCAAAGTAAAATCCATAGTAGTTACCCCGCCCAAACCCACCGCCGTGGTTGGGTATTTGCGAATCAGCATAGGGATAAACAGTAGCGCCGTGAACTCACGTAACAAATCATTGAGCAATGCCACACTTCCCCAAACTGCGCCATACGCATCAGTCATGATAATTCCCGACAACGAATACCAGCCATAGCCAGAGGATAGCGCTAAGCCTTGGGTGAAG
>NZ_JADNYK010000053.1 GCF_017810075.1 Pseudozobellia sp. WGM2 | reverse complement strand
TCTAGCAAATAAGCCACATTGAATGATATTTCTAATGGCTCACCTTGGTATTTAACCTCAAGCTGCTCACTGGCTTCATCTTGCTCAGCATTGCTAGCACGCACCATCAAATTGTTATCACCTGAAAAATCAAAAATTACGCCACGCGATTTCTCATTACTCAAAATAGCCACGCGGCGAAGCACATTCGCTAATTGCTCTTGGCTGATACGGGCAAGTTTGTTGGTTGACGACGGCATGACGCGGCGATAATCGGGAAACTTACCATCAATCAGGCGTGCGGTAAAAGCCACCATGATGGCATTTTTTAGCTGTCCTGTACTATCGACTTCACCAAAGGGTAGTAAGACTTGTAAAAATTCACGGCCGACATTGAGGGTGATTTTATTGTCTTGATTCGGTAGCATGCGTTTAAGCTCTGCTAACAAACGTTGTAATTCA
>NZ_JADNYK010000052.1 GCF_017810075.1 Pseudozobellia sp. WGM2 | reverse complement strand
CCCGGGCATGTTATAGGTGACGCTGCCGCCCCGGAACTGGCTCAGGACCCAGATCCGGCGCTGCGCGTCGGAGATGGGATAACCGTTGTCCCGGCTTGTCGGGGCCGATGGGATCGTAAAGTATTCATTTCGACTTGCCCTCGCCAATAATCCTGCGTGCGATTCCAATGAGGTATGGGTAAATAAATCCGAAAGGTCGACCCTGACATCGAACCCTTTATGGTAAGCACTAACAAGGCGCATCATCTTCAGGCTATGACCCCCCATTTCGAAGAAGTCGTCCTTTATTCCTATTTTTTCCCTTCCGAGTACCTCCTGCCATATGGCGGCCAGTTGTTTTTCGGTCTCGTTTCTCGGGGCGACGTACTGTGTCCCGTCGCCTAGTTCCATGGTCCGTGGGTCGGGGAGCGCTTTTTTGTCTATCTTCCCGTTAGGTGTCAGCGGC
>NZ_JADNYK010000051.1 GCF_017810075.1 Pseudozobellia sp. WGM2 | reverse complement strand
GTTTGTCAAGCCCGTTGCGCAGAGGAGCCGCATCCGGATCTGCCGGAAATGTGGAACCGGACAGGCATAAATTAATGGAATTCATCACCAATTCCACATGGCCAACCTCCTCCGCCGTAATGCTGGCCACAAGTTCATAAAAGGGCTTCAGCTTTTTTTTGCTGCGAAAATTCGAAGATTGGACCAAATAATTATTCAACGTAGACATCTCCCCGAAACGGCCGCCTAATAGTTCCTGCACAGCCGCCGCGGCGTTGGCGTCCGGATGTTTGGGAACAGGCAATGCAATGGGCAATCGATTGATGCGCTTGAACATGGCGGACATCATCCCCTTATCAGATTAATAGTTCTTATTATCTTTATGACAGGGAACGTTTGTCTCATGCCGCGCCGGAGCGCTAAGAGGGCATAACCCAAATCATTTGCTGCGTGCGCAGAAAAAATGAGGAA
>NZ_JADNYK010000050.1 GCF_017810075.1 Pseudozobellia sp. WGM2 | reverse complement strand
GCAGTGTAATGCGAAAAGTGCCGATGCTAATCTGGTGCAGATGGTCAATTTAGGATTATATTCTCGGCAAGTACTCGGCGAAGTCAGGGCGCAAACGGGCATTGATTATGACTGTTTGACACGCGGTATTATGCATTTTTATACCGATCATGCTGAGTTTCAAGCAGCGATAGCACCCACTAAACGGATGCAGCAATTGGGTTGTGATCGGCAAGTCATTAGTGTGGATAAAGCGATAGAATTAGAGCCTGCGTTAACTGGTATTGGCAAAGAATTGGTGTGGGCGACTTATACCGCACTTGATGAATCAGGGGATGCCCAAAAATTCACCCATCGCTTGGCCGCACTTTGTCAACAGCAAGGGGTAACATTTTTATTTAATACTGCCATCAAACGACTTATTTATCATAACCAACACATTGACGGTGTGGAAGTAATGTCCGTTGATAGCA
>NZ_JADNYK010000004.1 GCF_017810075.1 Pseudozobellia sp. WGM2 | reverse complement strand
TCGTTTCTCGGGGCGACGTACTGTGTCCCGTCGCCTAGTTCCATGGTCCGTGGGTCGGGGAGCGCTTTTTTGTCTATCTTCCCGTTAGGTGTCAGCGGCAGTTCCTCCAGGCCGACGAAATGGTTCGGTACCATGTAGGGGGGAAGGCTCTTGGCGATGTCCTCCCTTATGTTGTCCCTGTCGAAGTTCTCCCCACAGGTATAGTAGGCGACCAAGTCCCTGTTCCGGTCCTTGTCCTCCCTTGCCACCACGACGCATTGTTCGGTTCCGTCCAGTTGCAGTATCGCGCTTTCTATCTCCCCTAGTTCGATACGATGGCCCCTTATCTTGACCTGGTCGTCCTTGCGTCCCAAAAACTCTATGTTGCCGTCGGGGAGCCATCTTCCCAGGTCCCCTGTTTTGTACAGTCTTTGGCCCTTGGTGAAAGGGTGGGGCACGAACTTCTCCCGGGTGAGTTCGGGCCTGTTGAGATACCCTCGGGCCAGTCCGTCCCCGGAGATGCAGATCTCCCCGGCGACCCCTTTGGGGAGCAGGTTGTGGTCGGAATCGAGAATATATACCTGGGTGTTCCAGATTGGAGATCCGATAGGAATTGTGGTATTCTTGGAATCTGTCTTGAAATATGTTACATCTATTGATGCTTCGGTAGGGCCATAAAGATTTTCAATAGGAATATTTGAGAGGTCATACCATTCATTTACCGTTTCTAGAGGCAAAGTTTCTCCGCTAGTTATAATACGATTTAAACTGTTGATTAAACTAATGTCATTATCTTTAAGAGCATTGATAAATAACTTGAACATACTGGGAACAAAGTGAAGTGTATTTACTTTATGTTTGCCAATTAGGTTTATTAGTTGAGATGGAGAATATATATCCCCTCTAGTGCATATAACCATTTTATTGCCCCAACAAAGCGGTAAAAATAATTCCCAAACTGAAACATCGAAAGTGAATGTTGTTTTAAAGAGAACAGTCTCATTTTTTTCAAAACCTAAAGTCTCCCACATCCAATTGATTCTGTTAACAATCCCTTTATTCTCTATCATGACTCCTTTTGGTTTCCCGGTGGAGCCTGATGTGTATATCACGTATGCGAGGCTGTCCCGATTTGCCTTGTTTCGGGTGTTTTCCTTTCCGAAGCGTTCCTTCTGGTCGAGGAAGGTGTCCAACAGTCCCTGGTCGATGACGGCCTTTGCCCCGCTGTCCTGTACCATGTACCGTATGCGCTCTTCGGGGTACTGAGGGTCTATCGGCAGGTACGCTGCCCCTGTTTTGAGCACGGCCAGGATTGCGACGATCATCCATTGGCTCCTTTCGAGCCGTATCGCGATGAGCTGGTCCGGTTCCGGGGCATAGTTCTTTGCCAGGTAGTCGGCGAGCTGGTTTGAGAGTTCGTTGAGTTCTTTATAGGTCAGTTGTTGTTCCCCGAATACCAGAGCGGTGTTGTCCGGGGTCTCCTCGGCCTGTTCCTGGAACAGTTGTATGATGGTTTTGTCCTTTGGGTATTCGGCCTTGGTGTCGTTGAAGGTGTGGAGCAGCTCGTGGCGCTGTTCTTGGCTTATAATTGACACCTTTTTGTAAGGTAAATCCGGGGAAGAAACCATCACTTCAAGAATTTTAATATATGCATCAAGCACTTGCATCATTACATCTTTAGAATAGATATCTGAATTGTACTCCCATTCGACTATGATGGCTCTGTTTGCTTCTTCCATCCCTTGTTCAAAAGGTGTAACTACTACCACATTGATGTCAAACTTGGCTGATTGGTTGTGTGAATCTAAAACTTCCAATTCAAGATTGGGAAGAAATAGATTTCTTGACGGAGTGTTCATGAAACTGAACATATATTGAAATAAAGGCATCAACCCTAAACTTCTATTTGGAGCGACATGTTCAACTACTTTTCCAAATGGTGTGTCTTCATAGGTATAAGCTTCAAAACATGTTTTCTTTACCTTATTAAGCACCAATTTTAACGAATCTGAATTATCAAACTGTGTTCGTAAAGTAAGAGTATTTATGACCATTCCTAGCATATCTTCTATAGAAGCTAATCGTCTATTCGCATTAGCTGTTCCTACACAGATATCTGTTTCATTACTAAATCGGCTTAAGACGATTTTAAAAGCTGATAACATAGTAATGAATAATGTAGAGTCATTATCCAAACTGAATTCTCTTAATTTATCGGATAGTTTTTCATTAATTGTTTTAGTCAATAATTGTCCATTCCCAGTAATCTTTTTTGGGCGCTTGTTCTTTTGAGGTAATGATAATACAGAAATATGCCCTTCAAGCTTCGTTTTCCAAAAAGATATATGATTCTTGAGTGTTTCATCTGTAAAAAATTTTTTTTGCCAAAAGGAAAAATCTTTGAACTGAAGTTCTGATTTTGTCAATGAATAATTTGCATCTTGAGTTAGTTTTGAATATGTTTCGATAAATTCTCTTAATAATATCCCCTGTGTCCAACCATCATGTATAAGATGATGTTCGCAAAATACTAACACGTTATCTTGTTCTGCTCTTTGCAAAATAGTCACCCTTAATAAGGGACCTTTTTCCAAGTCAAATTTTAGATTTCCTTCTTTTAAAATAAAATCTCTGACGTAACTGTTTTGCTCCTCCAAAGAAAGTCCGATAAGGGACACGACTGGAATATCAAGATAATAGGGCTCAATTATTTTTTGATATGGAATTCCTTGAATGACAGGAAATAGGGTTCTTAATATTTCATGCTTCTCAATTAGTAAAGTAAAAGTTTTTTCAAGGACGGAAACATCTAGGTCTCCAGACATTTTAATGGCCCTAGGCACATAGTAGGCCTTGTTTTCTTTATTTAACTGATTTAAGAACCAGAGTCGTTCTTGAGAATATGACAATGGATATAATGCCTGTTTCGGAGCTTTATGTAGTTGGAATGATAAAGATACTTCTTTAGATTCTAAAATTTTGGCTAACTCATGAATTGTAGGAGCTTCATAGAATTCCTTTAAAGAAATGTCTTGTTTTTGATTTTCCCTTATAATTCCAATACATTGATTGGCAAGTAATGAATGTCCACCAAGTTCAAAAAAGTTAGTATGAATATCTATTTCTTTTAAACTTAAAATATCCTTCCAAATTTTTGCTATATCTTTTTCTGTATCAGAAATCGGTAGACATATTTCTTTTTTAGGAATGAAATTATTAGGGGCTGGAAGATGTTCTGTATCAACTTTTCCGTTTAAATTAAGTGGCAGTTTATCAAGAAATATTATATGATTGGGTATCATATAAGCCGGTAACTTCTTTTTTAATTCTTTTAGCAGATAGGTATCAGTATATATTTTATTATTGCCTGATAGGTAAACTATTAATTCTGAAGTATTTCGAATCTCCTTTAAGGTAACAAGGCAATTCTCTATAGAAGGGTCTATTGATTTTATTGTTAAGATTATTTCTTGAGGTTCAATACGATATCCTCTAAAACTTAATTGGTCATCTTTTCTGCCCAAAAAAAGCAAATTATCTTGACTATCCCATTGTCCTAAGTCACCTGTTTTATATACTCGTTCACCCTCAACTTTAGTAAATAGTGATGTGGTTAATTTATTATTGTTTATATAGCAATTTGCTAATCCTTTACCGGCTAGTGCTATTTCTCCAAGTGCTCCTTTTGGTAAAAGGTTATTGTTTTTGTCGAGTATGAATACTTTTCTGTTAGCAATGGGTTTTCCAATAGGAAGTATTAAATCTTTTGGAGTGATTTTATGATAAGTGGCGCAAACAGTGCTTTCCGTAGGTCCATAAGTGTTGTACACCTCAGCTTTATCTAATAAATTACTTATTTGTTCACTTCTTAGAACATCGCCTCCACTAATGATAGTTTTTAAAGAAAGAACGTAGTTTTCGTAATTTTTATTTAGATGTTGAACAGTATAAGGATTGGTACTTAGAAGGGTTACACCATTTCGGCTACATTCCTGAAATACATTATGAAAATCTTTTGGATTTTCGGCTATGACTAAGGTTCCGCCAACACTTAAGATAGGAAATATTTCCTCGATTGAGGTATCAAATACTAATGAAGATTGTTGGATAACACAGTCTGAATCGTCAAGCTTAAAGTAATTTGAAAAAGTAATAGTGTAATCAATTAGCGACTTGTGCATAATTGCTACTCCTTTGGGCTTTCCTGTTGACCCAGAAGTGTAAATAATATAAGCTTCATCTTCAGGTAGAATTGAAATAGTATCAGAAACGACTGGCAATTTATTATTTAATATGGTTGTTAACTGAATGCACTCACAATGAAATTGAGATGTGTCATCTATTAACAAAAGTTTAATTGCACTATCCTGAATTATAAGTTCTTTTCGTTCATTAGGTAATGACTTATCAATTGGCACGTATGTAGCTCCAGATTGAAGGATACCTAATATTACAGGAATTACATCAATGGATCGATCTAACAATACTCCAATTCGATCACCTTTTTTAACTCCTTTTTCATTTATATATGCGGATACCCTTTTGACCTTCTTATCTACCTCTGTATAACTTAATTTTTCTTTTTTATAAACAATAGCTTGATTTGAGGAAAAATCCTGTACGTTTTTCTTCCATAATTCTACAAAATTGTCCATTTCAGCACTTCTAATTACTCCAGCAGAAATAGCTTTTGTTTCCTGTTTCTGAGTTTCTGTAGCTATGGATATGGTATTAATACTATTATTAAGTAATCCTGAAGCATTCTGAAGAATATGAGCTAAGGATACAATGATCTCATCGGCTATGTATTCGGGAACGTAACTTCCAGCAATATCAAAACGAAATTTTAAACCTTCCTCATTGTAGTCCATCACATGAACTGATATAGGATCTTCCTCACTGTGATTTGATAAGGCTACAAGTTCCGTATGACAATTTGAAAATTGATGCTTATATTCAAAATTTTCATAAGATATCCTCACATCATACAGTCTATTTCCATTAAAGGATAGTTCCTTAATTAAATCAGCTTGTTGAAATTTTTGATGCCTTAACATACTGAAAAGATTCTTTTTTATTTGCTTGATAAGTTGTAAAAAGGAAATATCAGTAGGCAGTTTTATCTGTAAAGGGAGTAGATTAATTAAAGGGCCGAATATTTTTCTATCAGCTCTGCTGATTCTATTAAGTATCGGAGTTCCAAAGTTTAGCTCCTGGGTAAAATAGAACTTAGAGAGTACTATAGAAAAACTCGCTAGTAATATGTGGAAAACACTAATGTTATCTTTCTGCGATATCAATTGTAATTTTTTCAATGAGTTTTCAGACAAATACAATTCTTTATTATAAATGGTATTTGCTTGAGTTGACTTAGCATAAATGAGTTTTGGAAATGCGGTAAATTTTTGCTTCCAAAATTCTTTGTCTTTTTCAAAGACCTCAGAATTATAATATGATTTCTCTTCAGTGACATGTTGATTGAACTGCTTAAAATTAGCTTTATCGACAGCAATTGTAATCCCTGTCAACGAGGAATAAATAGTGCTAACTTCATTAAATAATAATTTAAATGAATAACCATCTCCTATTAAGTGATGTAGTTTCGTATACCAGACGAAAGAGTTAGGACTAATCTTGATGAGCCAAATTTTAAATAATCTTTTCCCATGATAAATATCAAAGGGAATACTGAAATCTTTTTGAATTAGATTAAGTGCTTTTTCTTTGATGTTCTCTTCGAAATAATGGATGTCTTCATCAATATCTCGCACATAAATACATGAAAATGGATTGCCTTTTTCTTCTCGAAACACACTTTTTAGTATAGTATGTTTTGTAGAAAAAATTGATATTGCTTCTTTAAATAAATTATAATCAATAAAACCGTTAATAACCGCGTATCCTCCAATGTTATATTTAGGAGACTGTGGAGTAATTTTTTGACCTAACCAGAGATATTTTTGAAGAGAAGAAATTTGCTCTTTTTTCATTATGAAGAATATTGCTGAAATTATTTTATAGTTTTTGAAAGTAGTTAAAATTTTTTTTAAAATGTAATAGATTCCTTTAGAAAATTATAATCTTTGCCTTTTAAAAAAAGTTTTAACTACAAAAGAATAGTTGATTTTACAAAATAAATGGAGGAATTATCCTTAATTATTGTAGCTTTCTCTTTAATAAGAAAAGGTGAAATTAGAATATGATAATCATAAATTTTAACTGTCCCATGAAAAAAAGCAAGTTTACCAAGAGGCAGATAATCAAGACTTATAAAGAAAGTGAGCAAGGGAGAAGCGTCGGGAGGATATTCAGGGAGATAGGCGTTAACGGTAGTATCATTATTACCTTCTTATAGGGATATGAGGTTTATCTTTCGCTCATTACTGTTAATAACTAAAAACTACTATTATGGAATTTAAAGACGATGACTTGGTTTACGTTAAGTCAAATTTGGCCATTGAACCTTTGATCGACAATTGGTATGCATGGGCACACCTAATATCACCTGCAACTGCAGCTATGAATATACAAGATAGGCATTTAAAGATAATGGAGTCCTACGTAGAATTACCTCAATTGCACGCTGATGCTGTTAAAAACCCAAAAATGTTGGGAGGTCCGTTTGTCGATCATAATGGGGAAAGAGTTGACGAAATTAAAGGTATGATACAGAATACAAAATCTAAATGCGCAAATCTGCTGGAACTACGAAAAGACATACTGACATTATTCTCTTTGTTGAAAGAACAAGATGGATATTCGCTTCAAGAGATTTACCCGAAAATACCAGAGCGTTTAAATGGCTTGGTAGAACTTTTCTACGATATTAATAATAACGCATCTTTTCGATTCTTTGAACATCTATTGTTCGAGACTGAATTTTATAATGAATCTCTACAGAGTTTCAATCTTTTTTTAGTAAAAGATGATGATGCTAGATCTTTTGTTTTAAGTACTCCGAAGCTTCCAGAACCAGATTTTTTAAGAATTGAACTACCCCTTAAAAGCAAAGAAATAGATGAGTTATTCGAAATGAGTCGAAAACCTAAAAAGTATAGGGAGATTAGAGATATTTTTTCAATTAGGCCAGAAGATAATTTACTTTTTAGGAGTTTTTTCTCCACGGAAGTACCTAGAAACTACAAACCTTACAATGGAGACGGTGTCCTTACCCGATACTTTGGGCATGCATGTATATTAGCAGAGACCAAAAACACGACTATTCTTGCCGACCCTGTAATTAGTTATGGATACGATTCGGATATTTCGAGATATACTTATGAAGACTTACCTGAGAAAATCGACTATGTGGTAATTACTCATAACCACCAAGATCATGTGCTTTTGGAAACCCTATTGCGGATTCGTCATAAAATTGAATATATCGTTATTCCCAAAAGCAGCGGAGGAACAATTCAAGATCCGAGCCTTAAGCTCATGTTTCAGAAGCTTGGCTTTAAAAAAGTTATTGAATTAGGTGAAATGGAAACTATTGAGTTCGATGACTGTTCTATTACAGGACTTCCTTTCTTAGGCGAACATAGTGACCTTGATGTGCGATGTAAGCTTTGCCATCATATTAAATTTGACAATGGCACTCGCATGTTGTTTGCAGCCGATTCGTGCAATGTATCCCCAATGTTATACAACCGCATTCATGAGATAATTGGAAATATTGATGTGATTTTCTTGGGAATGGAATGTCATGGAGCTCCACTGTCCTGGTTGTATGGACCGTTAATGCCTGAGCCTCTTCCAAGGAATAAGGATCAATCTAGGCGATTGGCTGGTTGTGATTTCATGCAAGCCAAAGAATTGATTGACACCTTTAAACCTAGAGATGTTTTTGTCTATGCTATGGGACTTGAACCTTGGTTGAAATACATCAGTTCAATTAAATATACAGAGGAATCAAAACCTATAGTTGAGTCAAACAAGTTGCTAGCGTATTGTAGTAAAAAAGGAATTTCTTCAGAACGCCTATTTGGAGAAAAAATAATCGAATATGAGAAGGTGTAGCCTTCCCAAAAAATAGGACAGTTTAAAATTCAGATTTTCTAACTTTAAATTTTAACTGTCACATGAAAAAAAGCAAGTTTACCGAGAGCCAGATCATCAAGGCACTGAAAGTGAACGAACAGGGCCGCAAGGTGGGTGATATATCCCGTGAGATGGGCATCGACACCAGCACTTTTTATTGTTGGAGGAAGAAGTACGGGGGGATGGATTTGTCCATATGAAGCGCTTGAAGGAGCTCGGGGAGGAGAACCGCAAGCTCAAGCAGATGTACTCCGAGGCCTGGAAGCTGACCCAAAAATGGATGGAGGATTACAATACAAGGCACCCCCATTCATCCATCGGGGATATGCCGCCCAGGGAATACAGGAACCGTTTCGGGGAAGAATTCTTCCCCGAAACGAACAACATTAATGATAATTTTATGAATTTAGCGATGTCCTAAAAGGGGTAAGGCTACAAAGGAATCGAGTAAGGGGGATATTAAAGGTAATGATTGGAATTAAATAAAGATTTGGGCATTAAAAATTAGTATACCTAAATATTCCGTGGAACAGTTACTTATAGTTCTAAATGAGAAGGAGTGTCTTTCATGAAATTTACAAGGCAAAGGTTAGAACTAATAATAAGGAATATTTACTTGAAAAATTTCTTGCTGAATCGATAGTGATACCTCAAGAAAATCAATAACCTAAAATAAATAAATAATGAATTTTGTGCAATTTATAGCATTTGGTTTTTAAAACGAAATATAGCCAGTTGCGTGTTCGGTGATGAAATGGGGAATACAGTGCTATCGGTCTGTAAGAGTATATCCAAGCTCTATAGAAATCTGGCATGAGCCTGACAACGCTCACTTTTGGGGCCATAGTATTCCGGACATTTCTGTGAGCAGACTTTTCCGGACAATCAAAAGTGCTAAAGTAAAAAATATTTTTTCAATCCATCCCGAGGTCAGGGAACTGGTTTAGTGGGCTGTGGACAAGGGCTTGCTATATTAATACGAGCGCTCGATGCTACAATATAGAAGTAATCCGCAAGTTTATAGGTCAGAAGGAAAAAACAGTACAAAAAGAGTAATGGTTGCAACTCAAATTATTTACATGCCCAGGGGCTTTGTCTTGGAGTAATTCGTAATTAAATAATCAATAATTATCTCATAGTCCTAATAAGTGATTGAATATTGCATCTCATAAAATAATTAGGAACTTACTGACTACCGATAGAATAAATTCCAAACTCACTTATAATTTTACTGTTCAACCGTTTCATACGGTATGTTCTCAATATTCTAAAAGTTTCCTTAAGATTGGACCATCGGAACAGTAGTGTACCAGCAAGAGATTTCATCTTACCGCCTGACATGTAAATGTTTTCCCTATTGGCCATACTGTAAACAGCACCGGGGAAGGGTAGTTTCTCCAGTTTTGTATTGTCCTCAAACTCCATGGTTTGATGTACATAGAGCAAATGTGGGTCGTGTTGAAAAATAGCTGCCATATGGCTTGGCCGCACTATTATACAGGTTCCGCAGAGTATGTTGAAAATTTTCCGATTCAACAAGATGAGTTTGTCACCCTCGCGATAAAAATACCCTTTATTGATATACCAACCCACGTCGTTTGTATCCTTATTGGCCTCGATAAATTCCACTAATTTGTTTGAAATACAATCATCGGAATCGACAACCATTAAATAATCCGAGTAGTATTTTTTGGCATGCGCAACCCCAGCAAATATTTTATTGCTTTTGTCGACTTCCATTAATCCATTATGTTTTTCTTTAGGCGTATCGTTCAATCGTGGTACGTCAAAACCCACATGAATGTATACTAAATTCGGGTGGGTAAAGTCCGTTTCCGGTTTTTCGTGGCAAACAACCACGACTTTAAAGTTTTGTGAAGTTTGATTAGTAACTGATTTCAAGGTTCTTTCGACAAGTTTTGAAAAGTCCGACCAAGACTCTGAGACTTTTGCGCTTTTAACCGGAATTATAAATGTGACCATGCTTTACTGTATGTCTAAATATCGTAAAATACTATTAATTGGGGGATTTTTTCAAACAGAGCATTAGTGATTACTACTAACGCACAGCGATAAGTACAAGATAAACAAAAACGTTAAAATTTGGATCGGTCCCTTTTGAAAGTTTATTGTTACCTTGCAAGGTAAGAGCAACATATCCAACCGTTGGAGCAATTTGAAAAAACATGATAATTACTAAGAATTTTGTGATTTTAAACTTCCCTAAAACAGGAAGTACGTTTATTCGTAAAGTAGTTAAAGGCATATTCTATAAAAGAAGAAAAAAGAATATTTGGATAAATGCGTTATATAAGCTTGGACTCAAGTTGGACTTTAAAGAATTAATGACAGAACATCCAACTGTTACTAACTATAAAGATCCACATGGATGTTACGATCAGATTCCTGATATTGATAAAAACAAAATAATTTTATCTGGAGTAAGAGACCCATATGAAAGACTAGAATCACTTTATAAATTTAAATGGTGGGCAAAATACCCTCCAATAGCTAAAAATGAGATTGATACTCATTTTCCAAATTTCCCTGACCTTACATTTCACCAATATTTAGAGTTAGATGCCTTGGAAAATGAAGAATTGAAGAATAAATATGGTATTGATAATAATATTAAAATCGGAAATCAATCAATCCAATTCATTAGGTTCTTTTTTAAAAACCATAAAGAAATATTAGCTAATTTAAATGCTGATTATTTCATTAATGGCGATTATAAGGGTGATTTGTGTGCTGTTAATTTTATAAAAAATGAGAATTTAAATGAAGAGTTAGCATTATTTTTATTGAAATATGATTTTTCGGAAGAAGAAATAAATTATGTGCGTGAACACGAAAAAGTTAACGTAACTAAAACAGATGGAGATAATGGTTTATTATTTCATGAGGTAGTATGTTATGTAAATGAAAACGAATGGATACTTCTCGAAGTATTATCTCATCTAGGATTTGATTACAAAAGAGAATAAAAAAAACTTACTCTTAAATTGAAGATTTCAAAAAGAGGGAAGCCTGTAAAAACTGGTTCTGAAATGATTAAATAATTGACTGTTAGGTGGTTAATACTTGTATTTAATAGGGACGAAACCCCGAAAATGATTCCTTGGAACAAAAAAGAGGTTTAAGTTTGAATCTCTATGTCCAAGATAAGGGGAATCCACGATTTTCAGTATAGCTTTAAATTTTTTCCCCGATAAGGGCGATTCAATATTTTTTCCAATCGTTTTCGCAGGGCTATAGGTAGTAGTGCGTTTGGATTTTTGTTAGTTAGTACTCAAAGTTACGTAAAAAAGAATAATACAAAGGAGAACACCAGATTGCATATAGAGGTTGATATGCACAGTTGTACTCGATAGCGCCTAAGAGTGATAAGATCGATGGTTTCTTATCCTAGGGTCCTAGCAATCTGACATAGCCCGGAGCCTGTGCATCATTTACAGTTAGCATGTCGAGCATATAATTAAGAGCATTGGCACAACCTTCCTATATGTTTTTGCTTCCTCGATAGATTTTGGGTATGGATAATAAATCAGATTACTTTCAAAATTACCAACTGAAAATTCGTCATTTGACGCATAAAATATACTGAGGCTCTGTTAAGTAAAACTTGGATGATGATATCATAGTGCTTTTTCCAGAAAAGAAGAAAAATTTATCTTGAAGGATTGTATATTAGTGCAATAATTTCCATTATTAAAAGCTAAATAACATTTATAATTTTCATCTAACAGAACTTCCCTTAACGAAAAATCTATTCCATTGCAGTAACTTTTACCTTCAACCACTTCAAATGACTTAATTGGAATCGCAAGTCCCATACCATTTGCCTTAATAACCGCTTCTTTCTGTGTCCAATACTCAAAAAAAGCAACTTTTCTATTTGAAGAATTCATGATTCGCTCCCACTCTGATAATAACATTTGAGATTTAAAGTCACTGATATCAATTTCAGTTACCTTCTCAATATCAATTCCTACTTCACAAGAATCAACAAGGACACAAGCAACTATTTCTGCTGAATGTGAGATATTAAATTGAATAGACCCATTATTTAAAAAAGGCTTTCCGTAGGAATTGTAAATTAGATTTTCTAGGCGAAAAGATACATGAATTCGCTTTAATCCAAGCTGCAAAAGTAGCTTACCAAGTAGGGAAAGTTGCACGTCTTGCCATTTGCGATATTTTAATATATCCCTTTGTAGCTCTTTTGAAAAACAGGGTAAAAAATTATTTAGTAATTGATTATGGTTTTCTTCCGATATATAGGTGTAGAATATTTTTGTCATTATTTTAAATTTTACTTTCTGCACATTCTTTGGCCAACTAATACTTGTTCTTCATAAATAGCGCTAAAACGATTAAAGAAGAGAAAAGGAAATTTACTGACAAGGTTACTTTCTTCCAAACGAACCGGGAGAGTTCCATTTCCTATTTCTACAATATACTGGAGTGAACCTGAATATGAAAGAATATTATCCTCTAGATAAGGATAGTAAATTTTAACTTTAAAGGACTTAACAATTTTTTGCACAATTAAAACAGTTCTCGGCGGACATAGATGTATTAGTTTTGAACTTTTCTTTCAAATAAATATAGAGAATTATATATTACAATTTTTATGCTTTAATTACAAGAATAAATCACTAGGGATTCAAAATCCATAGTTTTAGTAACAAAGAATGAAATTCTTTACTTTTCTTGCTCCAGTATCAAGTTGACCTCCTCCCGTTAAACCGGACAGTTTGAAATTGGAGTTTTTAGGGCGAATAAATGCTTAACTTTAAACAAGTATTTGCTATCAAACAGGTGGAGACCGGCACCCGTATCCAAGAGGTGTGCCGTAAGATGGGCATCGGCGAGGCCACATTTTACAATTGAAAGAAGAAATATGGTGGGCTGGGTGTTTCCGAACTCCAGAGGCTGAGAAACCTAGAGGAGAAGAACGCACAGCTTAAAACTGGTCGCCGACCTGAGCTTGAATAAACAGACCCCTGTAGGGCGTGCTGAAAAAAAGTTCTGAGGCATCCCGAAAGCGCGTGATGGTCGATAGCATAAGGAAGGAGTACAATATCTCCGTCCAGCGTTGCTGCAAGCTTTTATTGATGCACAAGAGCGTTTTCTATAACAGGGTCAAGGGCCGTAGCGATAAACTGTTGCGAATGTGGATAAACGAGATTGCCGCAGTCAGGGTAGGCTACGGGTTTTGGCGCATCCGTATCCTTTTGAAAGGGGAGGGTTTTTTTATGGACAACCACAAACGCATGTACAGGGTCTATTGTAAGGAAAGACTGAACCTGACAGGCAAGTGGCCAAACGGAACCGTTCCGCCGCACACAGCCAGCCAGCAGAGGGTAACACCTCTAGTTTTAACGAATGTTGAAGCATGGATTTTGTCTCGGACCAGTTGTACAACGGCAATCGGTTCAGGTCGTTAACCATATTAGATAATTTTAGTCGCAAGTGCTTGGCCATACATGCAGGAAAGTCGCTCAAGGGAAGTGATGTTGTACAAGTGATGGAAATGATTACTTTTGGGAACGAAGTGCTTCCAAAGCGTGTCAAAGTGGATAATGGAGGTGAGTTCATCAGCAAGGTATTGGACAAATGGGCCTATGAAAATAATGTGAACTTGACTTATTAAGGCCTAGAAAACCTACCGATAATCCGTTTATAGAGAGCTTAAACGGTTCGTTCAAGGACGAATGCCTGAACTCCAATTGGTTCTTTTCCTTGGAAGATGTCCAAGAGAAGTTCGATATTTGGAGAGATGATTATTATGGATTTGGACCACATAGCTCGTTGGGGGACTTGTCTCACAACGAGTACATTGAAATGAATGAAAACAGGCCCGATGCCCAAGATATGACCGGTACCTAAATATGGGAGGAGGTCACTGATCAAATGAGCATAACCTATAAATTTAGTGATACTACATTTCACTAATATGAACTAGTGTCAAGTCAAATATAATAATTCGGGTAAATATGTTATCTTGCAAAAATATCCCATGAAAAAATACAAGGTAACTTTAACGGTCGCGGAGCGGGAGCTTCTCGAGGAGACCACCAGGAAAGGCAGGCGCAATGCGATGGTCCTTCGCAATGCCTATGTTTTGCTGAATAGTGATCAGGCCCAGGGTGGAAGGGGCCTTATGGACGTGGATATTGCCGGTTTTCTGGGCATTACCGTTCGAACGGTGGAGAAGATAAGGGAGAAGTTCGTCATCGAGGGATTCGAGACGGCCCTGTACGGAAGGGCAAACCCCTGGAAATACAAGATCAAGGTGGACGGCGATGTCGAGGCCCATCTTGTCGCGCTCAGTTGCAGCGAACCGCCCAATGGCTACGCAAGATGGTCGTTGAGGCTATTGTCGGACAAGATGGTGGAACTGGACTATGTCGACGGGATATCGCACGAGACGGTGCGCAGCGTTCTAAAAAAAAACGAATTGAAGCCCTGGCGCGAGAAAGGCTGGCTGATATCCCCGCGCAACAACAGTGCTTAGTGGAGCAGGTGCTTGATGTGTACAAGATGCCCTACGACCCCGGGTATCCGGTAGTCTGCATGGACGAATCGCCCAAACAGCTCATACGGGAAACAAGGTTGTCGATCGATATGGCGCCCGGACGGGAGAAAAGGGTGGATTTCGAGTATGAGCGATGTGGCGTATACAATGTTTTCATGGCCAACGAGCCCCTTGCCGGAAAAAGGTACGTTCAGGTCAGGGCCACAAAGACCAAAAGTGACTGGGCGCATTTTGTACGGGAACTTGCCGATGTCCATTATAAGGATGCCCTTGGGATAAAGTTGGTCATGGACAACCTGAACACACATTCGGCATCGGCCCTATATGAGGTCTTCGAGCCACAAGAGGCCAAACGCATATTGGACCGGTGCGAGTTCATTTACACCCCCAAACACGGCAGCTGGCTCAATATGGCGGAAATAGAGCTCAATGTTTTGAACGGGCAGTGCCTTGCAAGGAGGATCGACAATATGGACAAGGTCAGGGAAGAGGTCGGGGCATGGTGCAAGGCCAGGAACAACATGGACGCAAAAATTGATTGGCAGTTCACCACGGAGGACGCAAGGATAAAGCTAAAGACACTTGACTCGAAACTTAACGCTTGACATGACACTAGTAACATTGAAGAATTTGACACTAGTAAAATTTTAGAAATTTTAACTTATAGCTTCAAAAGCCTATGAAAAAAAATTACACTTTAGCAATCAAATCTGCAATTGAAGCTGGAAAAGAAATAATGAGAATATATGAACTCCCGAATGTAGAAGTGGAAAATAAGGAAGATAAGTCTCTTTTGACCCTAGCAGATAAGAGTTCAAACAAAATAATAAACAATTTTTTAAAAGAAACTGAATTCCCAATAATCAGTGAGGAAAATGAACAATTAGATTATGGTAAGCGAAAAGGCTGGGATACTGTCTGGATTATCGACCCCTTAGACGGCACTAAAGAATTTATAAAAAAGAATGGTGAATTTACAGTGAATGTAGCTCTATGTTCTTTTGGAAGTCCAATTTTTGGAGTCATATACGCACCCGTTACCAGAGAACTCTATTATGCCATAACCTCAAAAAAAAAAGCATACAAGACAATTTTGGATAATTCGCATAATTCAAAAAGAAACCTATTTGATGATGAGGATTTGATTTTTCCTAAAAAACCATTAGAAAATATAATCCGTGTTGTTTGTAGTCGTTCTCATATGAATAAAAAAACCTCGGATTTTATATTAAAACTTCATGAAAAATTTTCTAATATAGAAATTGTTTCGAAAGGGAGTTCCTTAAAATTTTGCATTGTTGCTGAAGGTGGTGCTCATATATATCCGAGGTTTGCTCCAACCATGGAATGGGATACCGCAGCAGGCCATGCTATTTGCTCTGCTGTAGGTCTAAAAATTGTTTCCGAAGAAACTAGTCAAGAGATTAGCTATAATAAGATAAGTTTATCCAACCCTAACTTTTTGATAAAAAACCTTTAATTCACGAACTTTACTTTAAATACATTGGAGGTTTTTTATAAAATTAAAGTTGAAATCATTAGACTTATAATTAATAATATCAAACTACCAAACCTTTTGACCTCCTCCCGTTAAACCGGACAGTTTAAAATTCAGATTTAATACGGCACTTTCTTAAACTGTAGCCTTACCCCTTTTAGGACATCGCTAAATTCATAAATTTATCATTAACGTTATCTGTTTTTAGGGCAAGGCTACAAAACTTTGCAAATTTACTGAAAATAGGTATGGAATGTCTTATTCAATTCCAAAAAAGTTCTTTTCATTTTTAGAACAAACGATGAAATTATTTTTCCTAATTTTTCAAATAAAATCTATACACTTTCCAGTGTATTGTAAGAATATAGCTATAAATGAAAGATAATTTGGTGAAATATCCGTTTAAGATTTCAAGGTTACAACGAAGAAAATTAAATGGTCACGGTTCCTTTTTAGTCTTTTTTACAGGGCTCTCGGGTTCTGGAAAATCTACAATTGCGAACTCTTTAGAAATGCGTTTGTTCGAAGAGAAAATTAGTACTTATGTTCTTGATGGGGACAATATTAGAAGAGGAATAAATCGAGACCTAGGATTTTCACCTGAAGATCGTTCTGAAAATAACCGGCGTATCGGTGAAATATCTAAATTATTTATTGATGCGGGATGTATTGTCCTGGCAGCATTCGTTGCTCCTTATTCAAAGGACAGAATCCATATAAAACAAACGGTAGGAGCAGACAATTTTTTTGAGGTCTTCATCAATACCAGTTTGGAGGAATGCGAACGAAGAGATACCAAGGGTTTGTATAAAAAAGCTAGAGCTGGGGAGATACCCAATATGACAGGAATATCTGCTCCATATGAAATTCCCGAAAATCCTGACATCATCATTAGCCCTACTCTTACTATTGAAGAATCTACAGGCTTGATTTTTGAGAACATCAAACATAAACTCTTTTTATAGTGGGATAGCAAGACAATTTGGTCTTAAACAACCTTTTTCAAAAGTTCGAAAGTATAAGAAATAAAGGGCATTGCTAAGTAGGGATTTGCGGAAATATCACCTCTATAAGGACTAGCTCATAAAGTCAGTAAATATTTACTGCTTGCGAAGAAAGAGTAATTGTTCAATGATAAATTCTTAAAGCAGTTCAAGAACGGTGACTAGCTCATCGGTTTTTAGAAGGAATTTCAGAAACGTGGTATCGAGAAGATGCTCGAAGACGAACAGGACGGACACATAGATTATGAAAACACCAAAGGTCCAAAGGCGGCAGCTCCCGTAATGGGCATGCCAAAAGAAGGTACGCACCTCCCTTCGGCGAGTCGTATATACAGGTTCAAAGGGACAGGGAAACATCCTTCAATTCGATGATAATGCCAAACACGGAATTATGGTCAACGGCATCGAGAACGTGATCGTATGGCCCTACACCAAGGGCATAAGCAACAGCGATATCGACAAACAGGTACGGGAGGCCTACAACTTCGAGGGGTCCTCATCCGCCATATCAAGGATTATCCACAAGGTATCCAACGATATCGTAGCCTCGCAAGACCTCCTGTTGAACCGGTCTATCTTATGGTATGGATGGAAGGTATTGTCTTCGAGGTCTGCGAAAGCTCCACAGCGATCAACGAGACGTTTTACTTGACCGTCGGGCTGCTCAGGGACGTGAAAAAGTAGGTGCTCGGTCTATGGTTCGGCAAGAATGAATCCTTAAACTTTTGGATGTCAGTACTTACCGATATCATGGCCCGTGGCCACCAAAAAACATCCTGATCACTGACACCGACAACCAGAAAGGGTTCACCGATACCATTAAAAACTTTTTCCTGAGTCCAAGACCCAGATATGTGTGGTTTACCAGATATGAAATGCGTTCCGTTATGTGGTATGGAAGAACAAGAAGGTCTTCACATCGGACATGAAACATATCTACGAAGCTCCGAACCAAAAGGCCGCCCTTGAGGATTTTGCCAGACATTGGGAAGGTTATAAATCTATGAGATTAAAAGCTGGAGTGACAACTGGGACGAGCTTATGGTGTTCTTTGAGTTCCCCTTGGAAATCCGAAAAATCATCCACACCACTAACCTTATTGAAATCCCGAACGGAAAATCAGAAAGTACATCAAGAACAAACTGTTCTTTCCAACCAAAGATGCGGTGATGAAATCCACATATTTGCCCGTCAGGGAGGCCACTAAAAAGTGGTCGATGCCCATAAGGAACTGGGGAATCATCCTGAACCATTTCCTTACAATCTATGAAAAAAGGGTCAGGCTCAAAAAAAGCTGAACTCCTGCAATTTTTAACTTATACAGTTTATGTGATAGTGCCCCTCTATTTCTATATTTTGCTTGTTTAAAGTTTCCGCCATGAATCTTTTCTTTTAAAGATATAACTGTTCAGATAAACAACTTCTTTTAACTTTTTTATATTTTTTGCCTATCTCTTTCATTCTATTTCTATATTCTGGATTTTTAAGTATCGTAGAAATCTTAGTTCTGATATCATCATTTGTATCTAAATCCTTATTCCCAATTAAGCCCATTCGATGATAAACCACTCTGGCAGCACAGCCATTTTGGTCATGACGTTTTCCTGAATAAACGAGCATTGGCACTTCAAAATGAATACACTCATTTATCGTATTTATACCTGCATGATTAATACTACAATCGGTATTTTTAAGCACCTCCAACTGTGGCACCCATTCCTTTATGAAAACATTACCAGGAACCTTCATAAAATCAGATTTTTTTAATTTTCCTCCTAAAGAAACAATTAAAAACCAATTAGATTGCCCTTTTACCGCTTCAATTACTTTTTTTATAAAACCTAAATCCCCGTTATTTAGCGTACTCACTGAACAGTAGATGATTTTATTTCCCTTGTTTTGTCTACTTTCAAAAATATCCAAAAACTCAGAATCAATAGTTTGTTGTTGTTTATCTCTATTATCCATAACCATAGGACCCACATAAACTACTTTCGGAACATCTATCTGCGGAAAGTCCATATCTTTGAGTGTCATATGCAGGGTTGTTATTTCCTTGTAATGAAAAAACGGAGGAAATGATGAGTATTTTAATGAGTTTCGTGAAATACCCAATTCTCTAGCATAGCGCTTGAGTACACTTGCACGATATCTTTCTATTACTAAATGCAGAATTAGTATTCGTATATGAGCTTTGAATTTTATGAATGTCCACGCTAGAGAAATACCCGCCTTTGAACCTCTAAAACCCATACCAGGCACTATATCGGTTTGCATCGGGGGAACACTTGGAGCCCTTAAATTAGGAAACCATTGGTTCAATAATACAAAAGGAATTTTTAGGCTAATTGCGCTGTAAATCACTTCATGCAATTCCACATCGATAATCAATTTGTCCGGATTAACCGAAGACAACACTTCCTCAAATTTATTAAATTTAAGGTTTTTTTTGCCTAATGTATTATTGCTTTTCAAGTTCTTTATATGATGCTTTAGCCGCATTGGCCATGATCGAAGTAATGTATTATGTGTTGGCCAATAACGAAAATTAATTGAGGGTAACTGGACAAAGCTAATGTCCTTGCCCTCCAATTTAGAACGCAAGTCTAATGAACTCAAATATGTAACTTGATGCCCTTCAGATTTCAATCTTGAAACTACCTCTAAACTGGAATGAAGCATTCCAAACAAACCGGAGGTGATTACTGCAATGTGTGCCACCTTATTGTGAAATTTAATTCTGTCACAATATAACTATAAATTCAAAGAATCTAACAATCCGACTAAATCATCCTAATCTAGACCTAATTTAGCAAAATCGGAAGGTATATACTTAGCTTGTCTCTCTATGCGACAATGTGTGATGATAATTTTTAAAGTTGTATCGAAATTTTAAATACAACGCTATATCCACATAAGTATTTTATTAGTATTAGGGTATATGAATTTTATATAGTAATATTTTCTAAACTAAGTTTTTTGTAAGTTTACTTCACGATAAAACATGAAATAACATGGAGAAATACATAAAAAATTTAATGCAGTCATCGCCTATTGCTGATCACTTTATGAATTTCCTTATTGAGCTTTATGTGGCTTTTGTGCATAAAATAAATGTATTAAAATATCAAATGGGGAATAAGAAAAAAAAAGGACTGAAAATTAATTTTGGAAGTGGGAGGGCTACTAAATCAGGGTTTTTAAATCTTGATTTTTCTAGTTCTGCAGACTTAAGACTTGATTTAAGAAAACCTTTACCATTGCTGGATTCTTCATGTAGCTTGGTTTATTCAGAACATTTTGTTGAACACCTTTCATACCCAGAAGGCGTTGAAACACATTTTTCTGAGTGCTATCGGATTCTTGAACCTAATGGGAAAATATCAATTTCGGTTCCTGATACTCAATGGCCACTTATTGATTATGTTCAGGGAAAGAATTCATTTTTAGTTGCTTGCAAACAACATAATTGGCACCATAAGGAATGTTCAACATTTATGGAACATATAAATTATCACTTTCGGCAGCGTTGGGCAGGACGCAGCTATAGTCATTTTGAAAATCATAGATTTGCTTGGGATTTTGAAACTATGAAAAAAAAGTTGGTTGAATTTGGATTTGTCAATGTTGAGAGACGCAATTATAACCCAAATCTTGATTCTATGCATAGAGAAGTTGGGAGTCTGTTTGTTCAGGCTTCTAAGCCCAATAATAAAGTTTAAAGTCCATTGCAGAACATATTATTGTTGATTCACCCAAAACTCCTCCGGTTGTGCATTCCCCAATGAGGTATGCGGCATAAAAAAAGAAAATTAATTTGTTTTAACCATGGAATACGGAACCGCGCATTTACCTTCCCCCAGCGCAGTTTGTTTTGTATTTTTCTGTATCTTATATTGGCCATTTATCTGACGACATCTAAAGGATTTGAGGTGAACATTACAGATATAGAATTTAATCCGCTATCCATAGTGATATAATGCAGTCCCGATGAAAGTAAACCTACTTATTTTGCTTGTCCTTTCCTTATTTTTGTTTTTTTCGTGCAATTCGGATGATGATGCCGTTTCCATTGAAGATAGAAATGCAGCATTATATGGCCAGTGGGAATATGAAGCGATTATGTCGGATACGGCCGTGGACATCAATGGAGACGGAATTGTCAACATTGATTTGTACAACAGCAATGAAATCAGCCAATGTCTAAAAGATAATTTGACCTTTTTCTCACAAGGGAGTGTAGGTGAGAAAAATGATTTTTCTATTAATGAAAATGGCCTGTCCTGTGGAAATGTACCAGCCTTTAACAATGTGGAAGATGATAAGTACGATTTAATTAATAACGAGGTTTTGCGTTTCGACAACAGAGGCGATATGCGTATTATTGAGTTGACCAAAAACAGGCTTGTTCTTGAACAGGATGATTTTCTGGACGACCAAGAAGTTGTAATTACCTATACCTACAAAAGAAGCTAGCTAAACGTGAAATCAAATCGACCGTGGGCAAGTGCGCTGAGTGCAATTTATGTTAACATTACTTGCCGTCTCTTGGACCAATAGGCTTTGGTTTTAAGAAATATTTTAGTATAATAGAAAGGAGGCGTACAGCCCCCATTGCTTTATACTCTTATTACTCTACCGGATACCCAATCGCTCCATTGCCCGTTCGAGTCCCTTACCCGAACCTCGAAATTCTGGTCTTGATATTTCAGTTTGCCCTCGCTAGGTTCTGTTTCCATTTCAAAATACCTATCAACGCCTGAGCCCTGGGCCTGGCTATAGTTTAAAAGTTCCGTATCCCAACGTCTATCCATTCTGTTATATATACGGATTTCCACTTGTTGAATATCCGCCCCATTATAGGCTTCCGAACAATTGGATGAAAAACAGGTATAAATCCGTACTTGGTAATCACACCCGTTCAGACCGCCACAGTTGATATTGTGTTTCTCGCCCTTTGCGGCAGCCTTAGGACGTTTAAGCATTTCTACGGTCTCGCTTGCCGTTTGTGACTGTCCGGTCGAGTTCTCCACCAAGAAGTTGATGGTAAAGTTCTCGTCCGTTTCAGGTGTGAACTGCATCGGGGCACTGCCATAATCCAAAGGAATGTTTTCGCCTTCCCCATAGGTAATCCCTTTGTATCGGATAGTACCCGAACTCGCTCCCATAAAAGTATAGGTCATTGTATAGGTGACGGTCGGGTCATGCCCCGAGGTGGCATTCGTAATAGCGGTTATATCGAATGGTACATCGATATACTTATCCTGTGAGGACTGACTGATGTTCAAGGTAAACGGTTCTTCATAGACACTGAAATTTACATTGACACTGGCCGTCTTTTCCACATCGGACGATGAGCGTACCGTAAAGGTAATATTATGGTTTCCTTCTGAAGTTCCGGCATATTTACCTGAGAATGCCCCAACGGGTACGCTAAAGCTTTCCCCAGCGGAGTAGCTGCTACCCGAGTGCTCGAAGGTACCGTTGTTGCCGCCGGCGGAAAAATACATTTCGTAGGTATCGCCACCGATTCCGATTTCGGAAATATTGAAATTCATGTCCACCTGTTCCCCGGTATAGGCCTGCTGTAATATGCCGGACGCCGTAAAGGTGTAATCCTTGGCCGCAACGTTTACCGTGATATCCACAGTTTTCTCCAATCCCGTATCGTTTTGGACCGTAAAAGCCATTCGAACGGTACTTTCGCTACTTCCCTCAAGGGTCCAGTTAAAGTTGCCCGAATTGACACCATAACTGTTCCCAGGGCTTACCTCGGTGCCATTATTGTCCATAATGAGTGCGTTCCCGTTCATACTGAAACGTAGGGTGTAATCCGAGGACCCCACACTTTCCGAAATATTGAAATTAAGGCCAGTGGTTTCCCCCACGGTTATATCCGATTTTTGGGTGCCTCCGGTAAAGGTAAAATCGACCTGTTCAAAAGTAATGGTCGTGTTGGCCGTTCGGGTAACATCAGATTCCGATTCGACACTGAGAACGATATTATGCTGTCCCGGTTCCAATCCGGTATAGGAAATATTGTTGCTCCCCGCACCCAACGGGAACTGTTCCCCAGGGCCATAGAGCACTCCGTTTATGGACATCGAACCGTTCTGGCTGGATGAAAAGAAAGCCGTATAACTGTCATTGACACCGTTGGGTACTTCATCTATGTTGACAATAATTCCCACGGGAATATTGGAAAACTCCGTGGCCTTTGATGGGGTCATATTGGCCGTAAAATCGTTGTTGCCGACCACAACGGTAACCTTTTCTTCAAGTATCTGACCATTGTTGTCGCGAAGCAAAAAGGTTATTTCATATGTTCCGGCCTCTTCCCCGATAAAATCATAGGCAAAGCTTCCGGGAGTCGCCGAAAAATAATGACTAGGGGTTATTGGGGAGTTCCCATTGTACAACTGTGCGTCACCACCTAAGATATAGTAATTCAGCTCATAGGAAACCCCGTCATAATCCCCTTTTTCGATAAGGCTCAACGAGATCGTAGCACGCTGACCGACCAGGACCTCGTTGCTATTGGCCGAGGCATTGAATTCCAGTTCAAGGGGCTTGGCCTCCAAATCGATTTCAACGGGTCCCACCGCTTGCCCGTAGTTGTCGGTAACGATAAAGCTGATCTGGTGCGTGCCCAAGGTCTCGGGCGTATAGAACAATGGAAAATTGCCCAAGTCGACCGGATAGTCCGTATTGTTCCTGATTGAATTGCCATTGACCCCGGTAACCCTTCCGTTTCCTTCTTCCAGGGCATAGGTCAGGAAATAATCGATATTCGAGGTGTTGCCGTTCGATTTGATATTGAAATTAAGTTGTGTCCGTTGGTTTACGAATACCTCGTTGCTTTCCGCATTTCCGCTGAACGTGAAAGGAATGTTGGCAATTTCGATCTCGACACTGTCCCGTTTCGTCTGGCCATTGCTGTCGCGTATGTCAAAATAAATTTTGCGCTGTCCCAGCTCATCGTCCTGAAAAGTGAAGTTATAATTTCCGGGATCGATGCTGCGAAAAGTCCCGGGATCCATGACACCGCCATTCTGGTCCCGAACGGTTCCCGCGCCTTGGCTATCGGAAGAAAAGGAGTGGCCGATATCATAGGTGACCTCGCTTTCACCGTCCTGGGTCTGCAAATCGATATTGATGGCCAAGTTGGTGTCCAGCTCCACTTGGGAGGATGCCGCCGTTGCCCTGAACGTGAAATTGACATTTCCGACCGTCAGCAGAAGCTCGTTGGTCAGGATCGCACCATCGGGGGCCTTGGCGACCATGGTCAACTTATGCACGCCCAAAGTTTCGGGTATGTAGTCGAATTCCGTGACGCCCTTGGGCAATTTGAAGGGGGTTCCCGCATCGTAGGTAGTATTGCCCAAATGGAGTTTTCCCGAACCATCTTCCAGTTGGTAGGTAATCTCAAATTCCTCGGTCGATTCCCCGTCCGGGGCCACTGTATTCTTGTCCCGTAACAAAGTCGCATTGACGGGGTTCCGGCTATTGACAATGAAATCCTCGGTACCCTTGCCCAAGAGAAAACTGAAACTGGCGTATTTGACATTGTAGACCAATTCCAGTTCCTTTTGCAATCGGTTCGAATCCCAGGCCAAAATTTTGACCTTGTGCATACCCGTATCGATGGGCATATAGCGATAGGAAAGGTTAAAATCCTTGATCGAAATGGTGTCGTTTTCACGGATGGTATCGTTCTCGAAGTTCAAATAATAGCCTTTTCCATCAAGAATATCATATTTCATGAAATAGAAAACGGTAGAGACCGTTCGTTCGGGCTCAAAGCTGAAATCCGTTTTGGTAGCCTCGAATACAAATCCGTTTTCTTCATTGGAGCCAATAAAGGAAAAGTCGAAGGAATCTTGGACTATTCCTTCAAAGTCCTTGCTGCAGGCAATTACAAAAATTATGCATAGTATACCCATGGCGACTATGCGTTGTGGGGCATTGAATTTCATAACGTCGCTTTTCTAAAACAAAAAATACCGAAGGCCGACACCGGCATACGGATAAAAATTTCCCACGTCCGAATTGACATGGTAGTATTCGTTGGCCTTGACCAATAGTGAAAAATCGTTGCTCAGGCCCAATTCCATTTCCGCACCGAGATTTACGCCGTAAATAAACCGGCTTTTGCCAGTGATAAGGGCACCGTTGGGAAGTTCATTGCTGCCGTTATTGATGACCTCGTACCCGAACAGCCCGCCCCCACCGAGGAATACGCTAAAATTCTTTCTTCGCGGGGCCATGAATACACGATAGTACAGGCCGGGCTGAATGGTAAAAATATTGTAGGGGATATTTTGGGCACCTTTGTCCTCGGCGATCGCGGCCAAAACGCTGATCTGAAAATATTGGAACCGATTTGGGTGAAAATTGAACGTTCCCATAATACCATAGCCATCCTCGACGTATCCGGCACTGACGCCGACCGAAGAGGCCAGATTGCCACGCATTTGGCCAAGGGCCGACGAAGCCATAAGGCAAAATAGTGTGGAAATGAAAAATCCTGTTCTCCTCATGATTTAAATCCGATTGGGTTATTTATTACAAGGTGGTCTATATCCAAGGACAGGTTTCTGTTGCCCTTTTCCTCGTCCAAATCCACAGTGAGAAGCTTTCTCCGGTCAAGGGTGAACTTATCGAAGACCACCATGAAATGGTTCTCGGAATTTCCCTCGACTTTTTGGGGAACTTTGTACCTGAACAAAGGTTTATGCTCCGTTTTAATGTTGCTCGAACTATTCTTGTAGTTGGTGGCGATACTGAACTTTATAAAATTGACATCGTAGTCTATATGTTCCCTGTTCTCCAAGCGGAACTGCAGGTATATCTCGTTGTTCTCATAATACACGTTCTCCAGCCATAGGAATACGTCACCGAACTTTGCAACATAGCGGAGTATCTTGCCCTTGTTGAACTGATTGTAATAACATCGCCGGCGGATATATTCCATTCGATCCATGACATACAATTCCCGGGTAAGCGGCAAGGGTTCCCCGTCTATCCCCTTTTCTGGTGTAACCTCCAATTTTTCCCCGACCGTTCCCGTGGGTGTCATGGTACCCCCTACGTCAGGAGGTGATGCAAGGTCGGATTCGACCAATTCCGAATTCCCTTGTCTTTCGTTAAGTTCTTCGAGGTTATCGACCATGTCGGCGGTGATGGTCCATCTCTTCTTGACGGGGATGTCCACCAGTTCCAGAATAAAATCATAGGCGCGGCCGTCACGGGTGTAAACGGTATAGTTGGTAAAATCGGTGGTGTCGGGTGCCACATCGTTATAGCTCAGCAATACCATACGCTCGGCCTTTCGGGAAACGCTTTTCGCCGGAAAGGACTCCAAAAAATTAAGTTCCTTCCCGTTGATGGAAAAATCATAAGGTGCAGGCAGTACCATTATGGACTTATAGTCCCTTGAAACCGGAATGGTGTCCATTTGCGCCATTACGGATAGGGAGGCCGATAGCCAGATCGTTGTTGCAAAAAATCTTGTTTTCATTGTGTTACCAATAACAGTTCATAATCATCGATCAATAAGATTCTCTCTTTCTCCCGTAGCCTTTTTTTTCTAAGGAATGTCCCCAGCCCCTGGACAACTCCTTTTAAGATCCCGGGTGCCCCGTTCGTAATTTCGTCCGAGCCTCCCCGAAGTAATTCGCCCCCTATTTCGGCCTTGTACTCCCTCCAGAGTTCCCCGGCCCTTTTGTTATAGATTCCCTCCCGGCCATCGTTAAAGTCCCTGACGGCGATATTGACCGGATGGTGCTCGATATTGTCGATTTCCAAATAGACCCTGTTACCCTGTATCGAAGCCAAAGCGTAGATGAAGGTATTCTTTGGAAACCGTTTTTCGCCAAGGACCATATCCTCCATGAGCAGTAGTCTCACGTTCTCGTTGGGCAGGATGAACTGGTCGCCGTATACGGTCGTCCTAAAGGAGGTCGGCCTTACATTATCGGCTACCGCTTCCCGTTGGGGATACCGGTTCCCGGCCAAGGATTCCCCGATTATTTTCTTTTTCCCCTCCAGCAGCATTTCACGATAGGCCAGACGGTTCTCCACGAATTTTTGCTTCCGTTCCTCCGCGGTCATCCCGGTCTTCTTCTCCCTCTCCACCGTTTTTTTTCTATCGGGGATTTCCACCTGCACGGCAGTCTGTGGATTCGATTCTAGGGATAGCCCTTCCAATCGTTTCAGGATGCTCCGGAGCGAATCGTTTTCGGAATCGTCCAGGCTCGTCATTTCCGGCAATTCTTTGGATTTCGCCACCCTTTCCGTTTCCAAGGAGTCCTGAATTTTCCAGGACCCGTCCTTAGCCCGGGACTCCAAGGTCGGAACCTTACCGGGGAGCTCCGGGTTAAAGCCGTTAGGTGCATCGGTCCCGCCACTGGGCCACGAATGAAAATCCTTGACGTTTTCGATGACAAAGAAACTGGTCAGCATTAGGATAAGGGGTAGGGCAATGGCAAAGTTCCGGTGCCTGACGACCCACCGTTTCAAACGTTTTATGTTGTCGCTTAATTTCATGTTGTTAGCGTTTGAGGTCCGAATTGTCCACGACCTCAAAGTCGATAATCTTGATTCCGTTCAGGTTGTTCGGGGTAATCCCCGTTTTTTTTAAAGACCCTTTGGTGACCAAGTTCCTATACGTTGTGGATCTGCCTTTTTCTATGGCCTGTTTGCCGTAGAAAGTAAACGGAAACGGATAGGTTGCATAGTCGATCTGAATCGAATCGGGTTCCATAAAGTAACGATAGTTGCGCATTGCAACATCATGGAAGTACTTTTTTTCGACCAAACGGGCGTATAAGCGGTTGCCTGACCAATCTATCATGAACAGGGCCCTGCCCTCAATGTTCCTTTTGATAAGGTCCAGAT
Organism: Pseudozobellia sp. WGM2; assembly: GCF_017810075.1. GTDB lineage: Bacteria > Bacteroidota > Bacteroidia > Flavobacteriales > Flavobacteriaceae > JADNYK01. The sequence goes on along the minus strand of NZ_JADNYK010000004.1, from coordinate 646,525 downwards.
CGGGTTCCAGGGAGAAAAACAGCTCATGAAAGTTCCGGACATGGCCCTCGCAAAGAATTTCCAGGTTCTCCCCTGCGTCCCGTAGCGGGGCCAATGGGAGGCGTTGTCCGGCGTACAGCAGATAGGCATTATTGTTCGCACGCTCATGGGCCGATACCACGAAATAGATGGCGGTCGCAAAGACCGCTATCATCAGTATCAAGCAACAGTATACCAACCTGTTGTTGTGCCTTCTGCTTTTGGCGATATCATTGAATATCTCGTATTTTCCCTTCATGAGCTCGTTATTGCGTTAGTGTCCGGACCGCCTTTGTGGCCCCGCCGCTCTTGGCATCGATGACCGTTTGTATTGCTTTTTTGCCGTAGTGCTTGGGCTTGGAGACGATACCGCCACCCGATATGTTGAGGCCCTGGACGACAAAGTTGGCAAGTGTAGGGGCCTTGATGTAAAAGAAAGAGGTCATCAAGATCAATAGGGATGAACTCAGAATCAGTCCGAGGTCATAGGCACTGTTGCGCAGTAGATGGTCTACGAGCGCATCGACAAGGTTGACCATGAACATGTCCACGACATATAACATGGGCAACCATAGGCAGAGGCTCATGAACTTCTGCAACCAGGCTTTCCAAAGGCCGGAAATGGCAGGAATGAACGAAAGACCGATATTGACAGGCCCGAAAATGATCAAGATGAACAGGTAAATGGTGGCCAAGGCCTTGATGCCCACGAAGATCAACGTGGAGATGATATGGGCAAAGGCCGTTATGGAACCGGCCAGACCGGTAAGGGCAAAGGATTGCAGTGCATCGATATCCATGCTGAACATGTTCCATTCCACCAAGTTGTTGGCCGCCACATCGATCTGGGCCAAGGCCACCTTTTGTCCGATGGTGTCCCAGTTCCTTTGGGTACTTACAAATGAAGACCCGAGGTTACCGTAAAATTCAAATATGGCGCGTGCGAACTCCGAGTAGTTGAAGAGAATGAACATCAACGGGAACCATTTTAGGGCCTTGAACACATCCGCCCGATCACTGCCCACAAAATGCATAATGGCGAAGATGCCCAGACCGATCTTTGCCAGTTGGAAGCCAATGCCCATCGTAGGGCCTAGATGGGAGAAGGCATCGTCGATATATTGATCGAATATGGTATTCACCGTTACCCTAAAGCCTGTATCGGATTGCATGACGTACATTAATTTGTTCTGATCAACGAATAGACCGCTTTGCGGTGCTCATTTTTCTGCGAGAGCGATGTGTTGACCTTTATGATGGTGTCCAGGACGCTGTCCATTTTGTCCAAGATCGACCGTAATGTCGAAAGTCGGTCGGCCGACTCGATGATCTCGCCCGTCGAGGCAATATGCGATCCTTGGGAGACCAAGGAAGAAACCTGTTCCAGGGCATCCGCCAATATTTGTGATGCCCTTTCCTTTTCCACCCTTTCCAGATGGGAAAATGTGCGGAGGTTTTTCTGCGTGCCCTTGCATGCTTCCACTATTTTGTCCTTCAGGTCGTACAGTTCGTTCATTTCGGGACTTCCCATGACATAGCTGGCGGGGGTCCTTTTTGCCGAGAGATCTTGGCGGAGTATCTGTGAGGCATTGTTGTTTGCGGTGACGTTCTGTTCCATCTGTGCCAATAGTTTGCCCATGGTCGAGTTCAAGGTGACCAGTTGTGAATTGAGCGTAGCCACATTTTTGTTGAGCAATACCAATTGGGCGTTGGCCGCTACATCGGTCACTGGAATCTGGGCGATGCCGAAATAGGGGAGTAGCCAGATCAGGACTTTCAGGGATGCAGTTTTCGGTCTTAAATACATCATCATTATTTATTTTTAGGATTAGGGTCGCTGTCGCTCAAATTCCCCGAACCGGATTCCGCCAGTTCGTTTTGTAGCCGTTTGTAGGCGGTGGCCGTTCTTTGCCAAACACGTCCGTGTTTTTCGTGGAGACGGTTGATCTTCGCTTTTTCGTTGGGGTTGGTCTCGAACAGGCATTTCGTCGGCAACGAGGTCTCCAATCCGAACACCTTGACGCGGTCCTTCCAACAAATGGCCATTTCCCGTAACTTTCGGCCCATGGGCAGGTCTTTGTTGATGGACAGGATCAGTTGCCTCTGTTTCTCGTTCAGGCCCAATAGCCGTTGGATCTCGCCAAAAGAGTTTCCGAATTCGCCGAGGTCCAGCAATACCTTGATGTGGCTGTTCACCACTATGGTATTGCCGATGTACTTCGATTTGACGAAATCGCTTACCTTCTGTGAGATAAAAATGGGTTGGCCCCCGTATTTCCGGGCCATTCTGGACTTGGCGTCAAAGTAATTGGCCATTATAGGGTTGTCGAAGAGGTTCCATGCCTCATCAACGACCAATATTTTGTTCAGGGAAAGTTTTTTGGGATCCTTCAGTTTTTTATCGAACACATCGATCATCAGGAACGCCAGGATCGGAAAGAGCTGTTCGTTTTCGATCAGGTTTTCCAGCTTGAAATATACCAGCCTCTCACGACCCAATTGGGCTATCCTTTTGTCCCTACTGTTCAATAGGTATGCCCTGGGGCCATCATGGGCATATTTGCCCAAGAGTAGTAAAAACAAGTTGGGGTCGAAGACTTCCTTTCGTATACCTTTGGAATCCATAAGCCGCTCCAAGTGCTTCTCCGAATACCCATAAAAAGTATTGAAGGAGTTATCGGGGCGATCTTTGATCAACTGGTCCCGATAATACCCCTGCACCAACAATTCGATGACGGTCTGGATCACGGCACTGTCATGACCGTCGTCCGATGTAGTATCCTTTCGCCCCAATAAAAGATAGACCAGTGCGATGAGCTGGGTCAGCTTGTGCTCGGTAAGCACCTTTTCGCCATCCTTCTCGACAACATCCCCCAGATCGACCACAAAGGGGTTGAACGTAAAGGGGTTTTTGTCGTCGTTCTCTATGACGACCCCATCTAGATGGTCCAGCAGCTTGTCATAGGAATTCCCGTTCTCAAGAATAAGGATTTCCGCTCCCTCGCGATATTCCGAGAACAGATAGGCATTGGCAAAAAAGGTCTTTCCGCCACCGGAACCGGAGGCGATGAGCATGCCCCGGTTAAAGATCCAATCCTTTGCCTCTGGATCGCGGTAGAGACTGACCAATAAAGGTTTTCCCATGGCCCTGTCGACCATGCGAAGGCCGTGGGGACCGTGCAACCTGTTTTTATAGCCTCCTTCAAAATACCAGAGACTGGCCGCCATCTCCGAGGAAAAAGGACTGAAGAGTTCCATGCTCAGGCCGATGCCGTTGCCGAGGATGCCCCCGAAAAAAAGGTTTTTCCGATCCACGGTATTTTCCTTGACGTGGATGCCCAGCTTCCGAAAGGCCGACCGAACGGAATTGCACATCGGCCTAAAGGACTTTTCGGAACCGGAGAGGCCCAAAACGTTCAAATGATAATAGACCAGTTCCTTGTGCTCGTTCAGGATATGCTGCTGGAACTCATAGATCTGGTCCCGGTAGGTACTGTTCTTGTCCCCCTTACGGTTCCGGGCATATTTGTCCAGCCGTTTGGCCTTCGCCCGGAGCTTGGCCATGGCCTTCTCCTTTTCGGGGATATAGATATATTGGTTGACAATATGTTCCTGGGAAATCCTGAAGCCCAGGGAAAACAGGTTCCCGATGGGGAACAGGTTGTCCCCGGTGCTGTATTTTCCAAAATACTCGTGGAAGGCCATACCCTCCTTGGAGAACTGGTCGAGGTTCTCCAAAGTGAAGTACTGTCCCTGTTTGTCGCCGATCCGCAGGCCGTGGTCCGAAAAATCGATATCCTTGCCCGAACCTTCACCGCAGCCCGCTTCCAGATAACGATCGTAATAGCCCGCCCGTCCGAAAAGTCCCTCGGAATCAAGGATCTTTGAGGTCATCAGGCCCGAATCGTTGATAAGGTCGTTTACGGCCCCGACCCTGGCCTCGAAATCCTCCATAGCGTCCTGGTCGAGATATTCTTCGGGAACGTGGTTTAGTCCGTAGAACCGGCGCTCCTTTTTTAGGAAGGAATTGGCCCCGATAGGGGTGCGGCCGATATAGTTTTTGGGCACTTTATGGATCGCCAAGTAGCAGCGATGCTCCAAAAAGGGCCTGTCCTTAAAATAAAGTTCGTCCTCCGTCTCGAAAAAATCCCGCTCCAGCCGCTGCCGGTCCATGGGATAGGTCTCCCCGAAGAACAGGTCCTGTTTGTGCAAGAGACAGTTCTCGCCCAGGATTTCCAAGATGCCGGAAACCATCCGGTTCAGGTCCAAATAATCCTTACTGTCCAAGGTATAGATCTCGGGAAGTTCCAGTTGCAACGGAATGCTCAGGCAACCTTTTTCCTTGGATATTAAAATTGGTGCCTCGTAACCGTAAATGGGAAAGGCATCGAGAAGGTTCAGTCTTTTTTCCATAGCACCAGCATTTTTTTGTTGACATGGCCTTTAATGGTATCCGGCCCCCTTCGATCTGCCCTCGACTTGATAAAGCCATTTTCTCCGTACATTTTTGAATAGAAAAGCATGAGTGCGATGTAGAGGGCCGCGGTACAGAAGGAAAGTAAAAGGCTGAGAAATGTCGGGATGACCGTGCTAAGGAACAGCCCCACCATCAGGGACAGGAACGAGCCCTTAAAGGCTTGGTCCACATATTTGGCACGGAGCCCAAAGAAGGAAACGTCCTTTTGCAGGGCCTTTGGGATCTTGATCAACTTGTTCTCCATGATCAGTTGGCCAAGTTTTCCCCTATTTCGATAAGGCCGTAGAAAATGACCAGCCCTACAAGGGCATTGCCTACTTTACGGGCCATGTCCTGGTTCTGCTCCCTGACGATGAGAAAGGCCAATGCCGCAATGGCCAGAAGTACTCCCGCGGCAATCTTGATGATCCGAAAAATGCTGTTCCCTATCTGTGCGGTACCCTGTTCCGCTTGGTTGACCTGATTGACCAGTTCGTCAATCTGGGCCAAGCCGGCCGAATGGAAGGCAATAGTAAGGAATAAGGTCAGGAAGACGTTAATCGGGATCGCCCGCCCCCGGTTCCGGAGGGGACCCGGAATTTTTGATGATCTTGAATTTTTCATGTTCTGGAATTAAGGATTCATTCTGAACATCTTTATCGGACGCATTGAAAATGTCCAACAGCTCGGAGCTGGTTTCATTCTCATCGACACGGTTGAGTAACTGGTCCATATCTTTATCCATTAAAGATGTGTTTTTTACAAATATATGTGATTTTTGCAAATATGAATCATTTTCCTGAACATTTTTTTTGGTTTTGGATTTTTTAAGAACGACAAAGACCCATACGTACCACAGCGAGCATAGGGTACCGATGACGGCATAGACGATATGTTCCCAGTTCCAGTTCAAATCTTATCGATAATTCGTTTCAGTTCCCGAACGCTTTCATGGTGGTACAATTCCAGGGCCTTTCGCATGATGTCGTTGCGGGAGACCTTTTTTCCCAATTTATAGCTGCATGCGCTGGCCAGCCGTTCATAGTCCTCGAAACAGGTCTTGCTCAACCTAAAGATAAACTGTTCCTTTTTGTCGATATAGTTGTTTTGCTCCAACAATGTCTCAAAGTCCGCGACCTTTCCTTGTTCCATCCGGTTTAATTTTGCCAATGGAAATAAACGTTCCGTGGCCCCATGTGTGCCACTATATTTAACGGTACCATCATTTCTTTCGTCTTTCCGGACCGGACTTTTTTCAACTTTTCGGACCGCGCTTTGCCGTTGTTCCCTGAGTCCCTCGACCTCTTCCTTGGTATTCGTACTATCTAGGATGGCCGATTCCAGCAAGTCCTTGACATTTACTTTTTTTCCCATTTTTAGTTTTTTGAAATTTTCATGACCTCTTCCATAAATCGTTTTAGCCCCAGTTCCCCGTTCTCTTTTGTCGGAGGAATGGGAATCAGGGTATTGCGGTACCTCTCCCTGTATATGGTCCGTTCCATGACGACCTGTTCCATCATGGGCATCCCCGCCCTTGCCAAGGTTTTCCTTACTGTATCGAACTTATTGACCTTGACCAGCTCGTAGCGGTTGAAGAACAGGTTGACGGACCGAAGTACCCGATTTTCGTTCCATAGATAGTTCCGTTGCAAGGTTTTATAAAACACCGCGGTACTGTCGATTTCCAGTTCGTCAAGGAAAAAGGGAATGAAGATATGTTCGACATACAACAGCCCCCTTACCATTTCCTCGTTCAGGTTTCCGGGAAAATCGACGATGATAAAATCCACGGTACCATAGTACCTCTTGATTAACGGTTCCAAGGTCTCGACCGTTGCCCGTTCTACGGGAAAAATCGGCATTTCGGTCGATCCTATCTGCCCCAAATCCCGGATCCTTTTTTTGTATACGGAATATTGGGGATTGTCCATATCGATCAATACCGTTTTCTTCCGGTACAGGTGAAACAGGTTGGTGGCCAAGATGATATTCAGGGTCGTCTTGCCACAACCGCCCTTTTCTCCCGTACATGAAATTATTTTTGTCTCCATAAACATACTTTTTAAAACCATAGCGTCATATGGTCATATGACCATATGAATATTTGATGCTATATTCCTATATAGCATTGAATATATAGTGCATTATAGGTTGCTATATAGCAATGATCGTATAATGCCATGGACATTGCTATATAGCAATGGACCAAGCATAGGTAGCTCTTTTCGGACAATAATGGGGATATTGAACCTAAAATCCTTTAACGGCAAGAAATTACGCCGAATGCAAAATTTATAAGGACGATTTGAACTCCTTCATGGCCTCGGAAACCCGTTCCTCCAGCTCAAGGTATTTTTCGCGCAGCCCTTCTTGGTAGACCATATTTTCCCCAAGGTTACGTTTTTGCACGAACTCGTTATCGGGCAACAGAATCCAAATGGGGTTGTAGCCCAAGCTGTAGAAATAGAGGATGATCTTTATGGAATTGACCATAGAGGAGCCACGCTCGACATTGGCCAAAGTAGTTCTGTCCATGTTCAGGTAATCGCTCAGATTGGTCATCGAAAACTGACTGAACCTCTTGTCCTCGACATCGTCCAATTCCACCAGTTCAAGACGTATTTCCTTTAAGCGCTCCCCGATATACCCCAAATCCTTGGAGTCCAGTTTGATGATTGATTCAATGTCCATTATTCAAAATTTTCTATGGGATACGAGGAAAATTCCTCTTCAAAATCATACTCCGTCCCTTCCTGTAAGGCCGCCAAACTTTCGGACAGGGACTCATCCAGGCCTTGACCGAAATCGTCCATGAACTTTTCCACGGCCTCCTTGGAGTTGTCGATTGATCTTGCAATTTCACCATTTATTTTCTTTTCGTCAAATATGGCGCTCTTTAGCGCTTTCCCCGTCACGGCCTTGTACTCTTCTTTGACCAAGCTGTCCACTTCATCGATGATCTTGTCGAATTCGGCCTGGGCCACACGGTCCATTTCCTTCCGTACCAAAAATTCCTCCACTATATGGGCCAATAACCTTTGCCAATCGGTACCCCTTGCGCCTCTATTCAACAGTTCTAGAATTTCCCCCCTGAAGTCGAACAGGCGAAGCTCCCGGACCACATCCTTAAAAATTCGCCGCTTGGTGCCATTGGTAAATGCATTTTTGGCCGTTTCTTCCAGACGTGTACCATAAAATTCGATGTACCCGATATCCCTGGTGAACAGTTCCGAGGCGTTCTTCGGTAGGTCCAGTTCCTCTATAAGCTTCATCTGGGCGTTGAACAGTTCCCCGAAATCCTCAGGTTTGAAATCGTTGACAACGGGCAGCTCATGCTTCATGGCCCTACGCTTGCCCTCGATGTCGGGAAGCAACTGGCCATAGCATTTCTTTTCCTTGATCTGGTTTTCGAAAGTGTCGGCCACCAATCCTGCGAAATGCCCGGTGGACATGGACGCGATCTTGCTCCTGGGCAAGAGTTCCATCATCTGTGTACTCAGGTTGGTACTGACATCGGAGCTGCTCGTGTTCTTTGAGACCTTTTCCTGATGGATCTTTCCGAAAAGTTCGCTCAATCGTTTGGCCGTTTCGCCTTTGGCCGCACCACAGATGATGTTCGCACAGTTGTCATAGATGACATCGGCCAGTTCCCTGCCGTAATCCAGGATCAGCTGTCCGACACTCTGCAATCCCAAAATCGTGGCGATCTTGTTTTCCCTGCCGGTATCGATTATGGTCCGCAACAACATGATGAACAGCGTGGGCACCTCGTCGATAAGCAAGGCCATATGCCGTTTGCCCGGTTTGTTTACCCGTTTGAGAATGGTATTCATGTACAGGCCCAAGGGTGCGGAATAGACTTCCTTCCGTTCGGGATTGTTCTGTAGGGATACGATCTTGGGATATCGCGGATCGTTTACCTCCAAACTGAAGTCATTGCCGGACATCACATAGAAGATTTCCTTGGTCGCAATGCTGGAAAGGCTGATCTGGACGGTACTGGTCTGGCCAGACAATTGTTCCATGGCCTCCTTTTCCAAAGCGTCCCGAAAGGGCACCAGTATTTGGCGTACCTCTACGTCCCTGGTCATGATCTCCATCAGTATGTCGATCTTTACGGTGGTCAGAATGGTCAAATGGCCGGGGGTGCACAAGTACTTGCCCGTTTCTTCCGATTTTTTCTTGAGATACCAGATACAGCCCCCGGTATAACTGATGGCACTGCGTGAAAAATAGTCCTGTCGCTTGATCCATTCGGGATTCAGGTTTTTCATAAGGGTCGTGGCCGTATCGATGGCATCCGATTGGTTGACCAGGCCATAGGGATCCATGGGGTTGTTCCGGTGGGTCATCCGGAGGTCGTCAAAACAGATACGGTACAGTTTAGGAAAGGGCATTTTGGAATCGTTACCTTGCCTTTTTAAGGCTTCCTGCAAATAGCCATAAGCCTTACGGGTCAGCGTATCGAACTTAAAATCGTAGATGACCATGGCGTATTTCTTGTCGATGAACTGGGCCATGATCTCCTCGATAACGGAAAAGGACTTGCCGCTCCCCGGAGTGCCGATGACCAGCAATGCCCTGAAAAGATTGACGAAATTGATCCATCCTTTCCGCTGTTTTCCATGGTGGGAATAGATGTATGGGATATTGGCGGAATAGGGCGTATCGATTCGGTTCCCCGTCTGCTCGAAGGTTTCCTTCGTATCGTTAAAAGGGTCATTTTTGGCCGGGTTCATAAAGTCCAGGAACTGGAACAACCGCATCCCGTAGGTTATCAATCCCAAGTAGGCCAAGGAAAGAAGTACCATAGCGGCCCACATCCCCAATACGGAAATACCATGGCACCACCAAGAAACGAACAACAGGGCCAAGGACACGAGAAAGCCTGCAACATTTTTTCGACGATCCAACGCCTCCTTTTTGACCGGACGGTATATCATAATGCCGCCCATCAGAAGCCCCAACAGGAGCAGTCGGGCGACCAAGCCTTGGGATGGCAGTCCGGAACGGATCAGAAACGAGTAGATACTGTCCAGGAATCCGTGATGCCCGTAGTGGTATACATATAGGGCATACTGTTCCCCGAACAGAATAATGGCAAAGTGGAAGGCGGAAAGGTACATGCCCATATAGCCCTTGTTCTTATCGTGCATATCCTTTTCTTTTTGGCGGTTTCCCTGATCTTTTCACGACGGTATTCAGCATAGGTTCACTGGCGGACAACCGGACTTTTTTTTTATTGAGATCAGTTCCTCGTTCCAATCCTTTACGGTGGGGGATTTCTCTATTTTTAGCATGCCCTGCGCGAAGCATTCGGAAAGTGTCTCGACGGCCAGACTCCAATAGGTTCTGGAATGTTGGGGAAGAAGAACAATTTTTTCCAGATCCAGTTCCCAGAGCACCTTGTCGCGATAGCAGATGGCCTTTTGTAAACCGTAGGGCATTCCGTGGGGGCCACTGGAAATCCGTGCATTGATGTAGTCGGTATCCCGTTCCATGGCAGCGACGGATCTGGAGGGATAGTTCAATTTCAAGCGCATCACGGGGCGTTTCCAATCCGTTTCGATAAACACCCCCTTTGACTTTCGATTGATCCAATGGCCCAAGACAATAAGGTCGTAGCGCATCCCTTCGATATCATGGTCGAAGGCCAAATGAAGGGGGAGCGTATTGGATGGATCTACCTTATGATTCCATTGGAGAAACTGTTCCAGTTTCCGCTCGTCGATATGGCCCGACATGGAGATATAGAATGTATTTGGGCGACCGTGTAGTTCATGGTAGGCCATGGCATCGAAACCGCTCTCCACACAGACTATTTTATCTGCGGCAATAGTTGGATTTGAAACGAAAAGGTATTGATAACGCCCGTTGAGGAACAAGCGAAACTTTTTCACCTTTCCGTCCTTGCTGTCCCGATAGGGCCTATTGTAAAGGGTATAGTTCTTGATCTTGCCGTCCACACCATACTTGGGAAGGGCGATATTGGCGATACGGCCGTTACTGTCACTGATATGGAAGGCATTGAAGATCCTGCCCTTGAAGGCTTCGGATTTGAGCGTGTTTATTGAGAGCCCGCGAACTTCCGTTAAATAGTTCGGTCGGTTCAGGGGGCCGATACGATAACGCTCTTCCAGTCCAACGTACCTTTTGTTCTTTTGCTGCGGCTTGACCGAGGGCGGTTCCGGGTAATCCCGTTGGATAATGTCCAGTCCCTGTTTTATGGCCTCGTAAAAATTGGGGGAGCGATTATGGAGATATTTGAAAAATCGCCCCTTGTCCAAAGAGTCGTTGCGGTTGAAATACGTCACGGGCTTCCTTTTTGTCTGTAGGACGATGCGTTCCGCCTCCTTTCGGAATTCCTGTGAGCCCGAACTTTTCTTGAGCAGTCGGTAGCCCTTTGCGATCAGATATCCGGAAAAATCTACTTCGCTATCGATCTGGGCGATCAGCCGTTTGTAGTACCCGGGATTTTCGGAATAGTTCTTCATCTCTATAGAATTCACTAAGCAATGGATATGTATTAATTTATGGCAATTGGTATGGCCATAATTTGGTCAAGTGTCCACCCGCCTGGCCACATACCTGCGGGTTATGGGCTTTCCTGTGAACATGGGATCTGTTGGCCGCATTCCATATGGATATGCGAATGCGGGAGGCCTTGTTTTTGTGTATGGTTTGATGAAAAGTGGGCCGTCCATTACGGACGGCCCATAGAGGGGTCAACCGGTCAGACCTTTATACCCCGGCTCCGCGACTTTTTTTTTTCATCGGGATTTACCTCAAGCCTTTTGGCTTTTTCCAAATCGATATTTTTGGTGATAAAAGTTTCCCTACGTGGGGAATAGGACACCAAATAGGGTTTGGTCCCGTGGACCTTGCTCTTGATCTCCATTTCGAGTTCTTGGCCCCTGTTGAGTGCGCCGGCCTGTTTTACCGTCAACTTTGCCCCATAAAAATAGGTGTTCGGGGAAAGAGCCGCTTTGGTACGGATGTCCCGTACCTTGGGTTCGTAATAGGCCAGCTTTTGGAACACTTCCCCATCGTTGGTGCTTCCCTGAAAGAGGACGAATTCCTTTTTGTGCACCATCCGCTCGTATTCATCGGTACTGAAACTATGGTTATAGGCCCATGCCTTGTCCGGCGTTACCATTTCGTTCCTTCGGTACTGGACATCCAATCTGGAACCTAGGTTCCTGTCATAGACCATCTGCACCATCTTGGCGCTTTCCTTGAGCTCTCCCTCCGAGATATAGGTGGACTCATGGAAGTGTTCCTTCCCCTCGGTCAGATTGTCGCGTACGCTTTGGGAAAGTTTTTCATAACTGATGTACTGTCCCTCCAGTTGTTCCCTGACATCCCCATAGGCGAATTTCTGCTCCTTGGATTTAACGGGCTCAAAGTACTTCTCGTTTTTCGGAAGTTTGAACGACTGTCCGTCATTGGTCATTACGGATACCTTTCCGTCCTTTTCCCCGGCCACGGTCGCCCGTTGCCATCGTTGGTTCACTTTTACGAAAACCTGCTCTGCTTGTTTTTCCATTTTTCAAGTTTTAAATTAAGGATTAATAAACAATTGTTAACTTTGTAATTCTGGATATGACATTTCCATTTTTCATGTCCGGAATTAAGGATCGAAGGGGGCGGGAGCGCCCCCTTTATTTATACGGCCATCTTAAAGGCCTTTAACATTCCTGTTCCACTGTAGACCCCGTTCGCTGCGAACTCCAACGTCCAATTGGCCTGTACGGGCTTAACGATTTCTATGGTCCTGTCCATATAGTTTCGGTAATAGCTCCAGAGAAAATAGCGAAGTGCGTTGACCTCAAAGGGAATACGGCACGATACCCATTGCTTTTCCCTGGTGAGCACGATACTCTTCCGGTTCAGAAGGGATTGGTCCGGAACCTTATTGTACTTGATATATTCCTTGGCCAGGCTACCGTTGTACTTCAATACCTCATTGTGCAGCTTTGCCAATGGCTTCTGCCCTTCGGGGTCGAACCGGATTGCCAAGTGGTCTTGGACGACCCGGAACAGAAAACGCGAATCGTTGATAAAGGAAATAAGCATCAGGTCATGGATATAGCCCTCGATTTTGGAGGAACCTGTAAAACTGAGCACCATTTTTTTCAGTTTGGCACGTTTTAAGATCTGCACCAGTAATTTCGAGGTCTCGTAGTTGATGTCGGAGAGCGTGAGATAGACCACATCCTCCAATTGAAACCTTCGATGAAAGGCCATGGCTTCCATGGGGTTGCGGAGTACCACCAAATGCTTGATGGTGTCGGGCACCTTACTGAACCAAACGGATTTGGAAATATCGCTTTCCGCTATCAGGGAAAGCTTCCCATCCTTGTCCATGGCATACCCCGTGAGGGTATTGGCCAGGTTTCGATAGGGGAAATACAATCGACCTTCCGGATTTTCGTAGATACGATCTTGGAAAATGTCGGAACCTGTGCCCGCTGTGCTTTTAGGGCTTAAAGAAAGTTCATCGGCGAGCATTTCAAAATGGTTGAAACCGATGTCGACCACTTCAAGGGAATTTTTGGAAGCGTCATTTAGAAGGAATTCCGGTTTTTTTTCAAGTTCCACATAGAAATCCTCGATTTTGGTCCATAGACCCGTTCTTGCTTCGGCATCCGTTCGGGAAAGCCGTTCCAATATAAAGTCAAAGGCGGTACCTTTTGTTTGGGGTTCGTTTGGCCTGTAATAGCGATATCCAAGGTCGGTCCTGATAACGATATAATGCTCCTTTCCCATGTTGTAGCCTATAAACGTATTCGTCTTACGCCGGGGGACAAATCCAAAATAATCCATTAGGGCCGTTAAATCCAGCCTTGCATCAAATTTTCTCCAGGTGTTGTTCATGTTTGTAAAAATTGCATATATTTGTAATAATCACTACAAATATAAATAAAATTTGCAATTGACAAAATTCTATGCAACAACCTTTAAAATAACTATGATCCATGAGCGTTGGGAGGAACATTAAAAAATCCGTAGTCGGTTGGATAAGGGGATGTGCCCGAAAGGTGGGCGACTTGACCAATTCGAGGGACAACGGTCATTTTACCCCACAGAACAATAGTTACTGGATTTTTGTCGGGGTGTTCTTTCTTTGCATCACCGCCAATCGATTTTTTTACGATAGCCCCCAAGAGCCGGAAGACCTTGGAACCCTAACAAGGCAAATGGGCCGACCCATGACCGGGGCATCAAGGGAAGACCTGATCTATCAACGGCTGGGCGACCTATTGTGCGATTTGGAAAATTTCGAACAAATGGACCGATTGAAACCATTTTTGCCCTTGCGCCCGGAAATCTTGGACAGCCTACCTTCGGCGGTTCCCCTGTTCCGGGAACACTATGTGCTGTCAAGTTCCTATGGTAACCGTCACCATCCCATCCATCAGGTTACAAAAAAACACTTCGGCATCGATCTGGCGGCCAAGAAGGGTACACCGATCTATTGTACCGCTGCCGGCAGGGTGGCCTATATCGAAAATGATCCCAATGGTCATGGTCTTCACATCATCATTTCACATGCCTATGATTTCAGTAGTCTATACGGGCATATGGAATCCGTGGCGGTCGAACCCGGGGAAGCACTCGATGCCCATGATTTTATCGGAACCGTTGGAAGTACGGGAATTTCTACTGGCCCTCATCTGCATTACGAGGTCATCAAGGATGGCAACAGGATAAATCCCGTGCGGTCGTTCAATATAAAATATGAGGTGTATTCCAAATTAAAAATTAAATGAACCGATGGCTATGAAAATGTATCTTACAATTCGCAGTTCCATTAAACTGTTCCATAGGGTCAAAAATTTGGTGTCCCAATTTCTGGACCCCGACTTCAATACATTTAAAGATTTTGGATTTAAGGCCGTTCCGACCGATCAATTGAACGACCTCAGGAAGTTGCGATATGTCCGCGATCTCAAATTGGCCGAATCGGGGTTTGTAAACACGGCACTGAAAGAGCAGTTGGCCCTTTTGAAAAGTAGGGACCGTCTGTTCCAAAAAGACCGGAATATCGTTCCCGTGGGTCGCATATCCGTTCATGAAAACGAAAATAAGTTGATGACGCTGTTATTGGGGTTCAATAGGGTAGAGAATAGGACGTACATGTCCTATACCCATGTGAACAATTGTCCGGTCTGGCACAACTATGCCATTCCGCTGCTAAAGGAAAAGGTTCAACACCTTTACCCCTCCAGATCCGATCATTTGTTTATTAAGCACAGGTATTTCCAAAGGGATGTCGACCATTTGGATATACAGACCAAAAACAGGCTGCTCCACCTATTCAACGATACTTTAAGAAATATTTACTCGTATAATCGGCATCTGCAAAACGGCATCCGGCCTATGGTGCCCCCGGTCGGTAAACTACCGAAATTATCCAAAACGTCGCCTATTCAAATCGAACAAGGCTTGGAGGGACTTTTCGTTCCGGCAACACAAGGAAAAAATGTGGTCACACTGGTGCCCTATCTAAAGGTCGCCAATGAAAAAAACCGCCGATATCTTTCGGTACGGGAGTTCCGCTCCCTACTTGAGCGAAAATCGATAACCCATCTGGCCGAGACCAAATACGGTGTTTCCCTGGGCATTCATGGAAACAGATTGTACCTAAAGGCCGCCAACAGTGCTGTTGGTAGCGATGCCTTAAAGGAATGGACATTGTTGGACGAGTTTTTGGAATCCAAAAACGCCCCGAAACGGTTAAAGTACGAGGTCGTCAAAAATCTTATCGAGAAGAAGGACTTTCTTATTCATCTAGACGAGATTCCGTTGCGGCAGACCAACGATACGCTACTGCTAAAAGAGCACTACGGTTCGGGCAAAACCTTTTTTGCGTTGTCGAAAAACGACAAGAAACCGGAACTTAAGGAATATAGGCCCATTGCCGGTCTAAAAAACAGATATCCCGAATACTACCATAGTTACAGGGAATATATGAACCGTACCGATTCCCTGGAACCCTCGGGGGCCAAAGAGAAAAGAGGAATTAAAATTTCCATCTGACACCATGATTTTTGAGATAACCATTTTAGATACGACCGGCCGCCACTTACTACGGGACGCTTTCCTTATGGAGAGTATTACCACATTGATCGATTTTACTTCGGATGTATTAAGGCCATGGAGCGAAAGTTCCGTGCGGAAGGCCTATGAACTTTCTATCCGCTCCGAAAAGGATCGACATGTTTTTCATCGCCTCGATTCCCTTGAAGCAGTGATGTCTTTCAAGAACGCCTTGTACGAACACCTTGTCGAATTGACCGAAACCCCCTATTGGAACATTTAACGCACCAATGATTTTACACTGTCGAACAAACCTTAAAAAATACGATCCATGACACGGGAAGAACTATTACTTAGCTCGGAAACGCAAAGGTTCCGAAATGAACATCCGGAAACGGTTAAGGGCTGGGAGCGCCAGCTTGCCAAAGGGGAATGCGGTCCCGACCTTCATTTTTGTTTTTACAAACTGGAGTCCTATCCGAACCTGACCGCCCGTTTGGATGCAGTGGAATACCGTTTTGATTTTGCCATCAACGCCCATATCCTGCACGCCAAATTACAGGGACAGTTTCTTGAGGACGGCCACGTCGGGCCCCTTGCGCTGGAGCATGCCAATGAAGCCCTGTCGGACATTTATCGGTCCTTGGACGAAATAGACCCCGAGGGCAGGGCGGCCATCCTGAAATCGCTTCAATAGACCGGTATGAAACAGGAACATTTGACCCAGATCGTTGCCCTGCTAAAGGCATCGAACCCCAAGAACTATTACATCAACAATTCCGGACTTGCCAAGTTGGGGGAACTGTTGTTCTATCCTGCATCCGGAAAGGAAGAGCAAGGGAAACAATTATTGCGGACGATTGAAAGGGCTTTTCCGGAGACTTCCAAGGAAATCCTGGATTCGTTACGGCGGTACCATTTGACCAGTTACTACACGCCCAAGATTTTAATCGAATATAAGATCGGTCTTCTGAAACAAAACGGGTTCGAGCCCCGTACCATATTGGAACCCTCGGCGGGCAATGGTGCCTATGTGCAGGAACTGAAAAAGGCCTTCCCGAAGGCCCGGATTACCGCCTTGGAACCCGATATCCTGTCCTTTGAAATCCTCAAGGCCAACAACCAACAAGAAGATCGTGTAACTGTACTGAACACCACTTTTGAGGATTTTTATCTGGAGCGGGGCGAAAAGGCCCGTTTCGATCTGGTCATGACCAATATCCCTTTTGGCGACATTCCGATAACCAAGGCGTACCGACACGATTACCTGACGGAAGGCCCGCTTAGGAACGTGGGCAATTATTTCAATTTTTATGCCCCTAAATTGGTTCGTCCGGGCGGGATTACCGCATTGGTCACCTCCTCCGCTTTTGCGGAGCGAAGTGCCTATAACGATTTTAGGGAATACCTATTAATGGAGAACAACCTGCTCCTGGCCAATCGTTTCAATACCGATTTGTTCGCCAAGGAAGGGACCAAAGTGGTCTCGGACCTATTGGTATACCAGAGGACCTCCAACAAGGATGCATTGACCATGGACGAAAAGGCGTTTTCGGATACAGAAACGATCGAACTGGAAGATCAGAGCCTTTTGACCAATCGATTTTTCAAGAACCATCACGGAAATGTCCATGGTACGCCCAAACTCGGCTTTTTCCACAACAGGCCAAGCATTGTGGTTGAACCCAACGAAATATCCCTATCCAATTTTCTGGAACAACAATCCACCAGTTTTGAATTTAAGGTCGGTCCGGTACCTTCCGATTTACCGGAAAAACCAAGAACCGTACAAAAAATGGCCGCAAAGGAGGAACAATCGGTAATACCAAAAACGCCCCCTGTCGTCGATACGGCTTTACCCCCGATTACCTTGCACGATGGCGACGCCGAACAATACTCCCGGTTGTTTTTCGGCACCTACAATTTTAACAAGAAGGGCGAGGTGTTGTTTTACACCGACCCACAGAGTACCAGAAAGGCGCCCCATAAAATCAAGGAACTGGTGTCGGACTATGCCCGTATGAGGAACGAACTTGTACTGCTGAACCTCAATATCGAAAAAAGGGGCCTTCCAGAGCAAGAAGTT
Source organism: Pseudozobellia sp. WGM2 (assembly GCF_017810075.1). Classification (GTDB taxonomy): domain Bacteria; phylum Bacteroidota; class Bacteroidia; order Flavobacteriales; family Flavobacteriaceae; genus JADNYK01. The sequence goes on along the minus strand of NZ_JADNYK010000004.1, from coordinate 628,922 downwards.
ACCCGATGCTTCCAAGACTTGGACTACCAATTGGACACTTTCCATTTTAAATGGGGATTTCTAAAAGACCATCTTATTTTCTTGAAAGACGACCATTATTTTGAGCAGGTCCGTCAGCAGTTCGAGAAAAAGGTTGAAGGAAAGGGCTATGGTAAAAATCCGTCGTTCACCTTGATGCGATTTCTGAAGGTTTCCCTTGCCAAGGCAAAATCCGATGAAACCGTTCCTGCTGAAACCGGTCCAAATCTATCCGATTCGAAGGAACCCCGATTCGGGAACCCTGAACAAATGGTACGCTACCAGTTTGACCGTTATGGGCAAATCGATATAGCTGCCGTGGCAAAGGCCTTCAAGACCAATGAAAAAGAACTGTTGCTAAACGGGTTGGAGAAACGTTCCTTTTTTCTGGAGCCTGATATGGAATCCGATACAGGCTATAGCGTGGTGCCCTATTTTCTATTTTCCAGTGGCTATATCCAGGACAAGATCGAATATGTACGGAAGCATCCCCTGCCGTTCGGAATCGGAACGGAAAAGATGGAACAGGCCCTAACGGTACTGCTTCCGGCAAAATTGGATCTGGACGATATCGAGTTCAATTTCGAGAGCCATTTTATCCCCATTTCCGCCAAGGAGTCCTTTTTGGAGGACCTCATAGGCGAGAAGGTACAGATCAATATGGCGCAGTTCAACTCCACCCTGACCTTGATGTTCCCCAGGGACTTTAACCAAGAGGCCCACGAACGCTTCAGTGTGGTGCTCCACCATGAGGTCAAGGCGAACTATAAACGCATATTGCAACATTTCGCGGAAAACAGGTATCCTGTCATCTTTACCTCGTACAAGGACCGATCGGGAAAGACCATCAGAAAACTGGACAAGGATGCCACCCTCATGGCCCAAAACCTTTATGAGGAGCTGCAGCTCCATTTCAAATCCTTTATCGAGGGACGCCAAGAATTGAAGGCCACCATTGAGAACAACTATTATCAGGCATTTTTGGCCGATGTCAATATCACGGTGCCCAAGGGATGGCTCACCTTTCCCGATACCTTGGTCTACCCGCCCTACCAACACCAGATCGACTCCACGCTCTTCGGGCTTACCACGGGCAGTGCCCTGAACGATCATCAGGTCGGCAAGGGCAAGACCCTATCCATGGCGATGCTGGCCCATAAACTGAAACAGCACGGGAAGAGCAGGAGAACCCTCTTGTTGACCTTAAAGAGTGTGGCCCCCCAGATCGAGACGGAGATCAGGGCCAATTTCCCCCAGTTGAACATCCTCCGATTGAGTTCCAGGAACATGGCCAAGGGCAAAAGGGCCAAGACCTTGAAAACGATTAAAAACCACGGGGCCATTGACCTGATCATCGCCGAGCATGGCCATTTAAAGCAGATTCCCAAATCAAGGCGGTTCGTCCTGGATATCCTCGGGGAAAAGATCGATATGATCGAACAGGACCTGGAAACGGCCAGGGAATACGGAAATATCAAGGAATCCAAAAAACTCATCAAGGGCCTGATCAAAAGGAAGGAACATTTGGAGGACAAGCTGCAGACAACTTTAAAGAAATTGGAGGAACGGTCCGAAGAGACTGAAACGACCCTGGCCGAACTGGGCATCGAGGCCCTGATAATCGACGAGGCCCATTATTTCAAGAACATCGGTTTCACGACCCGGCACCAGAACGTATCGGGCCTCAACAACCATTCGGACAGCCAAAGGAACCTTGATCTCGAAATCAGCATAAAATCCATACATCATCGCAGAGGTCCCGACAAAAACATCTTTTTTTATAGCGGAACCCCTTTGAAAAACTCCGTTACCGAACTGTATGCCTACCAGCGCTATCTTACCCCTGCGGCGCTGAAGCGCAAGAGCATTTTCAATTTCGATGCGTGGGCCTCGATTTTCCTAAAGCAGAGCGTGAGCATAGAGCCGAACATTTTTGGCGATCCGAGGATGCACGCACGGTTTCGGTACTACACCAACTTGCCCGAACTGAGCAAGATGTACAACTCCTTTACCCATATCTGTAGGGACAAACATTTCAGGACCCATAACCTTGAGGTGGACAGGGAATTTATAATTTTGGAGTCGACACCGGCCTATGAAGAACTCAAACGGGCCTCGCTCAGGTTTACCAAGGACCGGAACCAAAATGCCCTGTTCAAGGTTCCCGTTTACAACGCGGACCAAATGAAGTCCGCACACATTACGGCACTCAATATCAACCGCTCCCTTTTGATCGACCCTTTGGCAAAGGACAATCTCGCCATCGATTTTTCGGAACTCGACCAGTTCAAACTCCAACGTCTGTGCCGGGATGTGGTGGGGCTTTATAAAAAAACATCGGAACACAAAGGGGTATGCCTAGTGTTCTCGGACCTTAACGTTTGGAAACCGGGACAGTACAACTCGTACGACACGGTCCGTGAAATCCTTCGGGAAGACTATGGCATTCCCGCCCATGAGATTGCCCTGGCCCAAGAGGAAAAGGCGAGGAACAGAACAGATCGTATGCAGGAAAAGATACGAAACGGGGAGATTAGGGTGGCACTCGGCAGTACACAGGTATTGGGTACGGGCACGAACATCCAGAAACGGGTCGTGGGCATCTTCCATATGGACATTCCCTATTCCCCCGATGCCTTTGACCAACGTGCCGGACGGGGCCTGCGAAAGGGAAACGAGGTAGCCCAGGTATATGGCAATACGGTGGTGGAGCGATTCTACGGCATCAAGGATTCCACGGACATCTTTTCCTATTCCTTGAATACCCATAAAGAAAGGTTCCGGGAACAGATCAGGGAGGCCGATCCGAACAAACGCATCTATGACGATCTGGTTCCCGATGACAAGAGCCTGTCCTATGAACAGATGCAGGCCGCGTTGATAGGGGATATGGACCAGTTTCAGCTGGTCAAGCTTTCCGATGACCTAAAGTTTCTACAATCGCAAAAGCGGTTGCACGAGCTCAACAAGGCCAATTCCTTCAAGGCCATCGAGCGTATCGAAAAGGAAAACAAACATATCGTTTCCCAAGTGGCGGAACTTGAAAATGCCCACCGTACCATTGAAAAATTAAACCTACCATTGGACGAAACCGAATCCGAGGAATTGGACCGAATCCAACAAGGTCTGTTGGGCCTCGTTTCAGGTTCCGAACTCGAATCGCGCGTCCATAACATAAAGGAACCCAAAACATTCCTAAAGCGATTGGGTCTGGCCATAGCCGAAAGGTCGAATTTGAACCTGAACATACAAAAGCACAAACAGGTCGCCCGCTTGCCAACTTTGAACGCCAATTTGGTCTTTCAAGCGGAATATGTTCCCTCGAACGGCAACTATCTCTATTCCTATGGGCTGCAGTTTCGGAATATCCACATCGCTAGTAGAAAGCAGCAACGGTTCGACCCCGAAAAAGTGGCCCTGCAACTCATTAAACTATGTCAAAAGGTACAACGGGAAATCAGATCCAAAAAATTCGATCTGGACCATAACCTACGGTCCTTGGAGGCCCATAAAAAGAAAACGGCCATTGGCTTCCCACGGGAAAAAACGGCCAAGATGTCGGTCCTGAAACAGGACATCAAGGCCCTCAAACGGAAAAGGGCTGGATAAACTTAAATGGAATGTGAACTCCATATTACAAGAGGTAATTTGTGTCTTATTCATGCTTCAGTCGATTAATTGATACGTCATGCTTATTTGAGGTGCCGCCGTCATTAATTAATACGACCCACTTTATAACCTATCTCTTACGCTATCCTTGGCAACGGCGCCTTCCCGACTGTCCTTTGCCCTTCCTTTGTTCTACTTGGAACAGAAGGCCGGGACCAAAGCTACCTTTTCCAAATTTATGCCCTTGATAACTGCCATGCCGGTGCGGGAACATGGCCCGTCCGCTCCACAGGCTCCGCCTCCGTTCCATGCCCCCTCCCGGCCGCACACAAGAGTACGGGGCTTTCTCGTTCCTCGAAACCCCGCACACTTGCTTTTCCCGTCGCGCCTTCCCGCCCGATTTTAAGAAGTTCACATAAATGGCCACACCCGTTTTCGGAGTACTATGCACTTCTAAACTTTCTGTATTCATATTATAGTTTTTTTCTCCGATGATACAGCCAATTGTTCTTATAGTAAACTTAAATGATAGCCAAGATCCATTCAAAATCCTGCACATTTCTAACATGCAAACACCCGTTCCAACGCCCCTTCGGGGCGTATTTTGTGGGTAGGGAAAGAGAAGTCAAATCTGGTTTAAGGTATTGAAATACTGTGTTTTAGGGAATGTTAGGGGTAACTTATGGTAAATATTAAAAACATTACCTATGGAAGCATTCTTTAAATCTTTGTGCAAGACGGGCATTGGGCAATTCTCCATATCGGTCTCCTTTCACGGTTCGGACTGTGCGGTCTCCCTGCTCCCAAAGGCATCGGAGGGCGACAACGCCCTGAAAGCGATACGGCCCTTTACGCTCAAGGGCAATATCGAGGAAATCGATACCGTCTTTTTGGAGCGGTTGGGGAAACCCATGCAGGAAACAAAGGTACTGTTCGACAATGCCAACGGCTATCTCGCCAATCTGAAAAAGGCAGAGGAAAAGACCAAAATGGCCGGCGACCGCAAGGAGAAAAAGAAGAAGGCGCTTTCCGACCTACAGGAACTGGTCAAGGGCAAGAAGTTCAACCCCTTGGCCGAACACAAAAAGGCCGTGGAACTGGCCAACAAAGTACTGGAACTCGATGAGAACGATGTTTTGGCGAAAAAGACCATCGAGGATATGAAGGCCTACGGGCAACCCACCTTTTTTTAAACGGAACGCACTATGGAAGTATTAGGATTGGAACGAAAGTTCATGCTGAAGAACGTATCGGGGGATTCCGTCTTGGACGACATCGACCCGAACTGGACACCGAACCGGATCAAGGACCACTATGCCTCGGTGTATCCCGAACTGACCAACGCCAAGATCGTGGACAATGGTATTGTCGACGGTCGTCATGAAATCATGTTCAAGACCATAGCGGGAACCAAAGGATAGCGATGAATGAAAAAGAAGCGCATACCATCAAAAAGGGAACTGTCCCGTTTCCACAAGGCCTTGTTCGGTATTCTCGATTCGCGGACGAGGCCGTCATCGGGAACCCGACGACCCAAACACATCCAACAAGGGGATCGTTTTTTTCTGACCTGACCATCCCGATCCTGCCCCGAATCGAGGTATTCGACGATGGGGACGAAAATCGATGGGACACGTTAAGCATCCTAGCGAGAAATGCATTGGATACGCTTACGGGCAAGGCATCCTCCTTGGCGGAAGATAGTCCTGAAATGCGGTTCTTCGGGCAATTGCAACGATTGCATAGGGAAATTCCCGATGCACTGGTAAAGGAGGTGTGTACCCAAGAGGGAGATGATGGCATCCTTATCATGAAGCCCGTTTTTGAGGCGCACCATATTTGGGCGATTCCAACGGCCCCCATATTTTCGTTGCATGACCGAAGTCCTAAACTGTTCGCCGCCCTACTGTCCTTCGTGCATTCGTTGCCCTTTGACAATGTATTCAAGCGGATGGGCTACTTATTGGAATGTTTGCTCGAATGGTCGTTCGAGGTTTTGGAATCCGAATCAGACCCCGAAACCGACTGTTGTGCCGAAGGCCCATGTGTCCTGTGCTTTATCGAGGCACATGCTCCCGATTATGCGGAGTACGAGGATTTCGATTGGCTAGCCTGTATGCGAGATTACCGACCAAAAAACACCTTGTTCAAAATGATACGGGATTTGCTGTTGGAAGCCCCTGCCATTGATTTCAATGCCTTTGCCAACCTATGTTTTCTGGAAGACGACATGGATTTGAAAGTGGACAACCTGATCGTCTTTTTGGATAGGGAGGATTCCCAATTGGAAAATGGCTATATCAACTTTGTAAACGAGATCGCACAGTACGGCTACTCCCATACCATTTACGACATATCACTCACAGTTGGGAACGAGACCAAGTCCTTTGTTATGCGGAAGGAAGGGCAGGTAAATGCCGTTTTCAATTTTATGGATCGTTTGAACGAACTCTTAAAAAAACTCTGATGGAAGAAAGTACCCTACACGACCCCAAATTTCATTATGAACCGAAATTGGCCATCATAGGCTATGAGGCCACAAATGGGTATTACGGACGGGACGAATGTTACTTTTCAAGGCATACCGTTCGAAACGGGAAATTGGGGGCAGGGTCTCCGCTTACCATGGATATGGTAAGGGACATGCTCAAATTGGTCGATGTGGACCAAAGTGAGTTTTCCTTTAAGGGTCGGTTGCCCAAACAATTGCTCTATTTCAGGGACAAGGGGAGATTGCAATTGGTCTGGTCTTGTGACCGACCCACGGAAAGGCTACTTTTTAAAGAGCAATTGGACATACCTACGGGAACATATCCCATACCCAAATTGGTATTTTCCCTTTCGGGGGAATCGCTTTCCGTTTTTGCCATAACACGAAAAAAGCCGATCCATGACGGCACGGAACTCTACCATGCCCCTTTTATGAACGTCTATGCCTCTGGAAAGGTGTGCATGGGCGATGCGACATTGCGTTATCGCCATTTGGATTTTTATGAGGACATCATGGCCTTTGCGGAAAAGCAATTTTTCCTGTCGGTTTTTACCCATACGAACCACGACCATCTGCTCAACGGGAATTACACGGAGTTGATGCTCCAAATGCAGGGAATACAAAATTTCGAGGAATCCCTTTTACTCCCGAACCACCAACTTTTACAGCATGTCTATGAAAACTGATTTTCACTACGCCCCGAATTATTTTTTCGCTCCCACACATCCCATTACCATTGCATTGGTTGGGGCAGGGGGCAACGGTTCCATCGTGTTGGCACGTTTGGCAAGGCTAGACCATGCCTTGGTGCAGTTGGGGCATCCAGGCTTCTATGTGACCGTTTTCGACGGGGATATGGTACAGGCCTCGAATGTGGGCCGACAGTTGTATGTCCCACAGGATGTTGGGGGCAACAAGGCCATTTGTGCCGTAACCAAGGTCAACCATACCTTCGGACTGCAATGGGATGCCGTCCCCGAACGGATAGGCGCGGACGATAAAAGATTGCACGCCAATTTGATCATTAGCTGTGTGGACGGTGCCGATTTTCGGTTGGAACTGGCAAAGGTGTTGGAACACCCACACTCAAGTTCCTATCCCTATGAGAACCAACATTATTGGTTGGATTTGGGCAACGGGAAATACTTTGGTCAGTATGTCCTCGGAAATCTGCAACACAATGATCGGCCTTCGAATGGGGAGGTGCAAAACCAAAAGTTAGATCATATAGTTGATTTGTTCCCCGACCTATCAAAAATGGAGGATGAGGTGGAACAGGGTAAAGGGTGTAGCTATGCGGACAAGTTGCAGGAACAATCGCTGTTCATCAATGATGCCCTGTCGTCAATGGCCGTCCATTGCCTCTACGAACTTTTAGTGAACAAAAAAATCAAATATCACGGGGCATTCGTAAACCTTGAAACAGGCAGGACGAATCCGCTTCCCATAAAATCCAATGTGCATGCTATCGCTTGAAATTCTATATGAAAAGCTTCCCTTTTTGGGATTCATCATTTTTATGTGGATCATTCTACAGGGAATGCTCAGGCTAAAACGTTTTTTGGGAATACCGTTACTGCTATTTCTTTTCATCATGGTCGGCATTCCATTTATCAAGGACTTGATATGGCTTTTCGGGGCAATGGAACTATCGGTCTGGGGATATTATATCGCTAAAAGATGGCTGAGGTCGTACTCCTGACCGTATCATTGGACTGATCGATCTTATTTGTCCGTCTTTTTCTCTCCCTCCCCATGGTTTCTGCGGGAGTTGAAAACCCTCCACCTTCAAGCTTGACCAAGCGAGCACGCTGCGCTGGCTCGCATTCGGTCGTCTTTCCGGCTACTGATTTTCAACCCCCTCGAAACGGGACGCAAACGTATGGAAGCCCCTATCGGGGTCCCATACCTTTGCGGAACGTGTTTTGTAGTTCCATAGTGTACGAGAACTTTGTTCGGTGTGTGTACCGTTGATTCCCGTATTTAAGATATTTTACCGTTTTTTACCCAAACAAATTTGAAGGCAACTATTGTAGGAATAGATTAATAGCCAAAGGTATTCTGTAACAAAAATTTACTAAATTTGTTACAGATAAGATGAATGTGTTATGCAGAGTGTTGAGTCCAAAATAAAAAAATCCATTTCCAAAAAGGAGCGGGGAGAATTAGTGTTCCCCGATGATTTTCGGGGATTGGGTTCACCTGAAGCCATACGGCTAGCTCTCCACAGGATTGAAAAAGAAGGTTATATAAAAAGAGTGGCCCAAGGAATCTATGTACGCCCCAAGACAAGTAAATATGCGGGAGAGGTATTGCCAACGGCAGAGGAAATTGCTAGGGCAATAGCCAAAAGGGACAAGATCAGGTTGGTGCCTACCGGAGTCTATGCCTTAAGTGCATTGGGGCTTAGCACACAGGTACCCATGAAACTTGTCTTTCTTACCGATGGAGCTCCCCGGGAAATAAAAATGGGGAAGCGAAGCATAAAACTAAAGAAGACCACCCCCAAGAATTTATCGGCCAAGGGCGAGATAAGCAGACTGGTCATACAGGCCCTTCGCGAGATCGGAAAGGAACAATTAACGGACGAGGAAGAAGCAAAGATTATTGCCCTATTGAAAAAAGAAGACCAAAAAGACCTGCTTCACGATATAGCATTGGCTCCGGCATGGATACGGAAAATTATGGAAAAGAGCTTGGACAATGGATAAAATGACATTTTACGATATACCCAAAGAAGATCGGCTTGCCATCTTTAAAAATGTAGAAAACAAAACGGGTATCCCCGATTTTGCTGCTGAAAAGGACTGGTGGGTCGTCCGTACATTGGGAATAATATTTGAAATGGGGATAGCGGAACATTTGGTATTTAAAGGCGGGACGTCGCTAAGCAAGGCTTGGAAACTGATAGATCGATTTAGCGAAGATATCGACCTTGCCGCTGACCGTGGATTTTTTGGATATTCCGGGGAACTATCAAAAAAAGAATTGACCAAGCTCCGAAAAGAAACCAGCTCCTACATTTCAGGGAAATTTTATCCCGAATTGCAAGAGCGATTTAAGAACAACGGCTTTATGGATGTACAGTTCAATATCGTTCCTGCCGAATCAAGTGACCAAGACCCCCGTATCATAGAAATCTACTATCCCTATCTTACCAAATCCCCCGGATACATCCAACCAAGAGTACAGGTCGAGATTGGCTGTCGCTCCTTAAGGGAACCTTTTCGATTAAAACCGATAAACTCCTTTGTTGACGAAGAATATCCCGATGCGGAATTTGTCGAGTCTCCAGTAAATGTCCCATCCGTAACCCCTGAAAGGACTTTTTTGGAAAAACTTTTCCTATTGCATGAGGAATTCCAACGTCCCAAGGAAAAGATAAGGGTAGATAGGTTAAGCCGTCATTTGTACGATATTTTCCAATTATCGAAAACGGAATTTGCGACTAATGCCATTCTTGACAAAGGATTATATGAAACCATCGTAAACCATCGATATGTATTCACAAAACTTGGCGGAGTCGATTATAATCTTCATCAACCACAAGATATACGGCCCATCCCATCCGCCGAGTTTGAGGACGATTGGAAGGCAGATTATAAAACCATGCAAGAGCAAATGATTTATGGGGATTCCCCAGCCTATAAAGATTTGGTCAAAGGAATCCAAGGGTTTTTAGAAAAGATGAACGCCTTGGATTGGAGGATGGAAGTGGAATTTCCCTCGCCTAAAAATTGAAATCAATTTGGGCAGGACAACCACATAAACGAATCAGATATGAATAAAGGTTATATAATCAGAGTCCATTATGGATGAAGTTTGATATGAACACCTAAATTTATTCATCTTTGTTATCGATTAAAACGTTAATACGCTATGGGAAAAATTACAAAATTGAATTCAGACACCTTCTTAAGGGTATTGGCCCTATTAATATCGGTGTCGCTGTGTTTTTGGATGATGCCGCTTGTTTTTGAATTAGAGGTTCATGAGATTAAAGTGGTTTACATGATAAGAACATTCACTTTGGTTATGATTACTTTAATAATCATCGTTCCGTTAATTCTATTCTCTTTCGAAAAACCAAAAAAGTCCAAATAGACGATTAATATGAAGAAATTACCTCGATGATTAGAATTCTCAGCTATTACTTGAACTGCATCTGGTATCATGTCTTGATGCCTCTAGGAATGCCGGAAGCCGAATTTTCGAAACAGGTAAAGTCAAAATAACAAGGAAAATTCCTTGATGGATTTGTACGGTCTTCCCATTTATAAGCAAGAAGTTATAGACTATCTTTTGGAGGGCAATTGCGATAATCAGTTTCTGGTATTTATATTCTCTTCAAAAGGGTGGATACGGCCCAGAACAAAGTGATATATTTTTCGAATCTTTTCCATTACATTGATTAAATTTATATTATGTCCGAAACCCTATATAAAGTACTGGATTTCAGTCGGCCGATAGACCGTCAGTCTTTCGTTGAGGTCATCAGTGAACTGGATGGTCTTTCCCCTTCCCACAAAAAGACCACGCTTTCGGACCAGCAACTGAAAACCCTCATCACGGCCATCTTTACGTATGGGCTTCATTATGACGAGGTATCCGAAGGACAACGGGAACTGCTTTTAAAGGCAATTTTGGAAGATAAACAACCGCTGTTCGACCTATCCCAAACTTTTGCAAGACATCTGATGAACAATCTGGATAGTTCCGTGATATTGCAGCAGGAAGCACTCCAGAATGTCGAATATGACCTGAAACGGCCATTGTCCAATGAACCGCTAGTGGATTTTGTAGAAATGGAACTCTTGGACCAGACCACTTCATACCGGAAATGGGAATATGGCCGATTCTCCGTAGCTTATTTAACAGCGCATTTTTCGACGCAGGCCCAATGGAAAAAAGTGGAGAAAACCGTGAAAGAAAAGAAGCTCCTTACCGAAGGTTATCTCAAAAGTTTTGATAAAGAATTGGAAAATTCCCGCTATGGCCTCGATGCACACGAACAACTATTGTTACATCTCATCGTAAAGGCCAAGCTCTGGCCCAAGAAGACTACCATGGCCGACTATTTGTTGGCGGGCTCGATAACGCAACAACACCTGTTGGGCCTCTCCCTTCGATCCGAAAAACTTTCCAAGGCTTTGGTAAATGCTTTAGAGCGAGCTCCAACTATAAACAGACGCAGGGGCGGTCCTAAGCTATGATTCCGTCGGAAAAACTGCTTCGCTATCTGGAAGATTTGGCCAAGGAGGAACATCCTAAGGTCAACGGAAAAGAATATTCCCGATCACAGGTCCTATTGGCCGAGCGTTTGGTGCGCGAGGTGCAAAATGCAATCGGTATCGCTTCGCAAAAACCGAAACTTTCGCGTAGACGGGCCTTTATCGTAATCTTGGAAGAACTTTATTACAATGTCCCTAAATATCCCAAAGAGCTTACCCTTCATGGTATCCACAGAAGGGCTTCCCAACGGTTTGAGTATATGAACAGGGACATAAAATCCTTTACCACGCCCATGGAGGTGCATCCCAAAGACCCCTGTACTTTTTATGAGGACAACGCCTATGGCAAAGCACGCTATAGATCCGCACTACAACATCTGGTTTTGGAATCCCATAGGTACTTTCAGGTTCCTGAAGCCGAGGCCTCCCTCAAAATCCTTTTTGAGGACGTAAAACTCTGCTGAATCCATTTACCGTACAACACTCCGTGTACGGCAAAGCCCTTACTGACTTGCGATATGTTTTAGGTTTGGCCTAAGTTAATCGGAGGTCACGTAGCAAGCCATGTTTTTGCAAGCAAAAACCGCTCACTTTGTTCGCGAGGCTTGTTGGGGATCCTCCCCAAACCCCTGAATTATGGCACGGCCAAAAAAAGATATTGAAGCACTCAAGGCGATACGGGTCAATGTACGCATGACCGTCAATGAATACCTTATCGTTTCCGGAAATGCGGCCACGTTGGGCATCGACATACCGGATTATATCCGAAAAAAAGTTTCGGGCAGACCACTTCCCAGAACCAAGGTTACGCCGGAAGATAGAAGATTGTTCGTTGAGTTGAGTCGGATTGGCAACAACATTAATCAACTCACAAAAAATTCCCATTTGCGCATGCATTCGCCCAAAATCCTATATAGACAATTGGAAGAACTACGACACCTTTTACAGGAACTAAAGTCGAATATTACCAACAAATGATAGCGAAACAGATAAAGGGCAAGGATTTCTATGGACTGTTGGCCTACAACCAAAAAAAAGTCGAATTGGGCCAGGCCATTGTGCTGGATGCGAATATAGATTTGGGCAGTTCTGTCGATATGACCAAGGAGTTCAATTTAATTAGGCAGTTGCGCCCTAGGCTTGGCAAAGCAGTCTATCATGTGTCCTTGAATCTGCCGCCTGGCGATAAGATGCGTGATAGTGAATTCGTTGCGATGGGACTAGATTATCTAAACGGGATGGGATTCGATGACAACCAATACATCATGTACCGCCATGATGACCAAAGCCACCAACACATCCATATCGTTGCCAATAGGGTAAAACTATCCGGAGCGTTGGTCAGCGATAGCAGAGACTATGAGCGCAGCGAACGCTTGGTACGCGAGCTGGAAAAGAAATATGGTCTTTCCCAACTGCCAGACGCAAGCTTGGAAAGAGAGGCGGCACTAACTCAAAAAGAGATAGAGAAATCACTCCGAACGGGCAACCCACCGATTAAAAGTCTGCTTCAACATCAATTGAGGGATGCATTAAAAAGTTCAACTACTATGGAGGAGTTCCTATATCAATTGCTGTCAAGAAATATTCGGCCAAAATTCAATATCAGCAAGACCACGGGAAGGGTCTCCGGTATCTCCTTCAAATATGAAGAGGTCATCTATAAAGGGAGCAGCTTGGGGCGAAAATATTCATGGAACAACATCATAAAACAAATCGATTATGAACAAATCAGAGACCGTGCAGTTATTCTCGAAAATAATCATCCAGAACAAGGAAATAAAGGAGCTGTTAATTCAGATACAGGCCCATCAAGAAAAGATGTCGGAAAAACAAAAGATGCTGAGGGAGGGGCAATCCAAACTGGTGAAAAACCAAAATACGATTTGGGAGGCACTCAAAAAGATGGCCTGATCGACGAACCTTTTACGCCGTTTAAAATGGAACTGGAGGATTTTGACCGTTGGAAGCGCAAGAAGAAGAAAAGGAAATCGAGAAATATCTAGAAGCAGGGAATCATTGGATTCAATGGGTAATCAGGTAAACATACAACCACTTAATTTGACCGGAAAGGCATTTTGCGAAAGGCTAGGCGTGTCTTATAATGGTCAAATTATGCTTGCTCTACGGGAGTTGGGATTAGTCAGTTTTTTCAAAGTGGGTAAGAAATACCTGTATGCTTACGAGGACATAGATTCGGTCAATAAAAAACTCAGGAAAGGGGAAATTTCGATTAGGGTTGACAATGGCTATTATATCACTTTGAACGAGTAGAGTGCAAGGTGGTTTCTAGATTTTTAAGAGAATATTTCGTAAAAATGATTTTTTGGAATTTTATACCGATTTCAATCATCTAAATCTCCATTGGTTCTGCCGTTAAAATCATTTATTTCATGACTGCTGATAGATTTAAACTCTTTACAAAAAGCGGATTTTGTAAAGAGTTTTGATTTTTTAAATAGAATGTACCTGAGTTTAACGGTAATCCTAAAACAATATCCGAATGGTATAATGTAAAGAGTAGAGTGGTATTTACTATTCCATTTCGATATATCAAAGTTAGTATTTCTCAAAACCTTAGTATGTAGATTAATTATCTTTAGGGTACATTAACTTGTACCTATGTGGAATAACTTCAAAACTTATGGCGATAGTCCCGAGAATGCTTTCGAGACACTGTGCAATCAACTTTTTGAAAGGTATTTGCACAGAAATTATAAAAACGACCTAGCGAGGTTTAGGGTAATCAATGGAGCTGGGGGAGACGGAGGTATTGAAGCCTATGGTACACTCCATACTGGCACCATTGTGGCGGTACAGTCCAAATGGTTCCCTACCGCCATGCAGACTTCCCAAATCAATCAAATCAAAAAATCCATTACCACAGCTCTGGAAATACGCCCGGACATTTCCAAATATATTCTTTGTATCCCAAGAAATCTTGCTTCAAAAAAAAGAGGGAAAGGTGGTAAAATCCCCAAAAATACCGAAGAGGATAGGGTAAACAAACTAGCATCCGATATAAAAGACCTTCACAAGGACTTAACACTGACCTGGTGGACAACAGATAATATTCTCAGGGAATTACAACTCCCGAGTAATGATGGCATTCACCGTTACTGGTTTGACAAGGAAACCATAGACTTTTCGCTGTTGATCGAGCAATTCCGGTTTCAAAAAACCAATAATTGGCTTAAGGAACGTTATGTTCCCGCCTTGCATACACAAGGTGTCATCCACGAACAAGTGGGTCAACTGATGTTTTCCAAAAAGTACCGGGTGGCACTTATTTCCAAGGTCCAGGAAGTACAGACAAAAATCCAAAAGACGGCTAAGTTATTAGAGAGCTTTCGCGATATGGTTTCCAAAAAAAACCTATTGTCAGCCATGGAGGAAGTGGATGGGTATTTGTCTAAGGCAAATGGGATCGCTTCCAATTTGGTAAGGGAAATCATGGCTTCCAACATGGATTACAGGGTAATTTCGGATTGTCCGGAACCAGAGGGCCTTTCCATTTTGGAGACCTATCTAGACGACCTCAGGCCCACCAACGTTGAAAAAAATACTGTTTATGATCTAAAAGGGTTGATCAGAGATCTCCTTCGAATATACCCCATTGGTTTTTTCATGGATATTGCGGATTTATTGAATGTCTCAAGAAAGTTTGTCTTTGGTGGTCCCGGAACTGGAAAGACCCAAGGTTTGGCCAATGTTGTGGAACTGGCCCTCGACAACGACTATCCCGCAATCTTGATCAGGGCCAAAACAGCCAATAGTAACAGTTGGACCAGTATTTTGGAAAAAGCCCTGGATGTTCAGGGATGGACCAAGAACCAGCTTTTTTCCGCCTTGGAGACCCTAGCGATCAAAAATGACGTACAAAAAGCCATGGCCCTAGATCATGGCCAAGAACCCGACTACCCCAAAACTGTTGTGCTCATCAGTATCGATGGACTTGAGGAAGCCGTTGAAAAGAAAGAGGAGTGGTATGACCGAATAGCGGAAACCACGGAAATCACTCTACGATATCCGAGAATCAAATTTGTGTTTACCGCACGACACTATTTTTACGACAATTCCAAAGATATCGATTCATTGGCGGAAGAGGTGCGCCTAGAGGGTGATGGTGACGTTCAGATAAACGAGGTCATCGGTCCGTATTTTGAACACTATCGGATTACGGGAAAACTATCATACCCGATACAGGGACTTACCAGCCTTTTTGCCCTAAGGCTGTTTTGCGAGGAATATGAGGGTCAAAACCTAGATGAACTTGGAAGGGTCGAGACAACCGTTCAAAAGTTGCTGAACCTGAAAGTAGCACGTCTCAATGCTGAATTCATCCAGAACACCGGAACGGGCATAATCATTACAGAAGCCCCTGTTATAGATGGTTTGTCCATACTATCCAAAGCATTCTATGAAAGCGGAAGTATAACACATAAAGAGTTGGTCCAACTGCTTAGTCAAGACGGGGGGGCTTTTTTTAGCCCTGAAGCGGCTACAAACCTTCTACAATTCCTTGCCAGCAATGGTGTCCTGACCCAATATGAAAGTTTGGAAAAAACAGGAGTTTTGGAAAAACGAATAAGAAAATACAGCATCACCTACCAATCCATCATCGAGACCCTGATCAGTGAGGAAATCTATGAGAACATAAAAACGGAAAGCGAAGATAAACTTCCGGATATACTTTTTAGGCCCCTAGCTATTCCTGTGCACCAGCTACCCAAAAAGGATTTTGCGATAAAATCCATTGCACCAAATAGGCAAATTATCCAAAATCTAGTTTCGCGAATCTTTAATGAACAGGAAAAACTCGTTGGCGAGGAAGATTTCCTTATAGATGGGCTTTCTCAGGATCAAGTCTTGGATTTGCAATTTGAAGCGTTGCGAAGAGCACCCAAATCACTGGCCGTGAAATACAATTCCTATGTCAGGGAACTTTTTTTCAAAAATTACGAAATCCGTTTTAAAGTAATTAAAAAACTTATCATCCCTTCTGCAAAAGGCAATGGCGATTTTTTTAATGCAAATTGGTTGCACGAAATCTTGATGGGGCAGCCCACGGTCTTTGAAAGGGATAAACTCTGGTCGGATCTGGACAATGAGGAAATGAACGATTTTAGTGAATCTGAACGTTTTATCTATAAGGCCAACTATACTCTAAGGAAACTTTTAACCGACAATATCCTTGATAGGTCCAGGGTATCCGATGACGCCAAACATGACGGGTTCCCATTAATCCTTGCCTGGGGACTTTCCACCATAGATAGAGAACTACGGGAGAGGATTTCTTCTGCCCTTACGGGCTGGGGTATCCTAAACCCCAAGGAGCACAAGTTACTTCTCGATAAGATTTTCAACTGTAATGACCCCCAAATCCAAGAAGATTTGGCTTCCATAACCTTGGGCATTGCCAGTAGGCTGAAGGACTTCAACGGTCTCAAAGAACTATCTGAATGGGCCTTGGCCACCATATTTGAACACCGCGGAAAACATCGAAATGTCATCGTCCGCCAAGGTTTTAGGGCCATAGTGGAACGGGCGCACCAGTTTGGTCTGATTTCAGAGGAAAAAGTGGCCCTGGCCAGACCACGCCCAATAGAGGATTTTAGGCTATTGAAATTGGATACGGACTATTTGCGTAAGGCCCGTCGAGAATATTACCCAATTGTACATGACCTGGCATGGTACGTTATTGAAAAGGCCTACCAAAGATTTTTGACAGGTCACGAGGCCAAGAACGAGGTCGAGGAAGAAAGTGTCAGGCCCGAGCACCAATTTCTTGACCAATACCGGAAGAATTATGGTAATAAGGAGATATATCCGCGATCCTGGGGCATGTCCGCTGCCCTTCATTATATTAAAGGGCTGGGGCTGACCAGAACTAAAGGCAGTTGGTTCACTGATGCCTCGCATGGATCAAAAAGCAAGATATATACCTATGAGGAAAAATATACTTGGTTGGCGGTGCATTATCTGCAGGGCTACCTATCGGATTACCTGCCCTATGCGGAACGTTCCTATAGTCTGGAAAGAGACTGGATTACCAACTATAACGTGCTTACACTGATTCACAATCCGGTTGAAGATGTAATGGATGAGGAAACCATGGACCATCTTCTGGAAAGACGTAACACCATTTGGCGGATCAAGGAACCCCTTGCCACGGAAATAACACCCTCCGATAAACTTCAGCAGGACATAGAAAAAGCCGTTCTAAAGGATCCAAATCTGGATTTCAACAAATGGCTATTTTTTAAAAATTTCGACTTTTTGAATGAAGGTGAAACCGCTGTTGGGCTATATGGGTACACTTATTTAAACAATAAGACCGAAACAGTTACCACTTCTTTACTGACCCAAGCCTGTATCATCAAAAAAGAGAATTTCGGGGTACTCAAAGATATTGTTGTCAACCAACCTGATAACAGATATTGGCTGGGAAGCAGCGATAGCTATCAGGCTGTTGCGGACACCGATGTATATGCCAACCCAACGGATATTGTATGGATGGACTGGATTGAAGAAAGAGAAAATGAAATATTTATATCAGAAGATGTATCCTTTTCATTTACTCGTACAAGTGTTACCAAAAACGATACCCAGGGAGAAAAGGAAGTCTATATCCCATCCAAAAAAATTAGGACTCTTTTAGGAATAAGCGACTATAAAAACAATAAGTTTTTAAATCCGAACGATACCGTTGTAGGAGAGATTTCCGAGGTTTCAGAAGGATCATTTGAAGACCGACAGGAGCTGCTTGTGGTCAAATGGGACATGCTGCAAAAGGCACTAGAGGACGAAGGGCTTCAACTATGCTGGTTCGCCCAATTCTTTTCTAGGAAGAATCCGTTCAACAAAAATCTGGACAAGGACTTTCATGCCCAGCGTGTAAAGAAGTATTTCATATGGAAGGAGAGCAAGGAGTTTAGAAGCCATAAATTTTGGGATGAAACATTCAGTAACCAAAAGGACCAATGATCAAATCCTTCATCACTTTTGTGAGATGTTATATTTTCCCAACCGTAAAAGCACGGCAATGAGCAACAGCATCTTTTTGGAGGTATAGTCTTTTTCATTGTAAAAGGAATGTGCTATGTTATTTCGGAGATTCAACCCTGGACTGTCTGAAAAAGCGTAATCGAACAGAAGTAAGTCTTCTTGGTCAAAGTACTCCTTAATGACCTTATTGTCGAAAATCCTATGAAGTAAAACCTCTTGCATACCTTTTTCCTTCCCTTCACTTGTAGGGACATTAAGCCTTTCACAGAAATTTCTAAAAAGTCCCTCCAGTTTTAAAGTAAGGCTATCCAAGCACAGAACAAAGTTTGGGACATAATGAGTGGATGTTCCCCATGCCAATATTTGGTTAAAAAAATCCAGCACAGCGGGTGCCAATAAATTGGCCCAGTTGGTTTCAATGGGATTTCCACCGAGATCAAATTTCAGATGTGGTTTACCTATCCACGTATGTTCCAAGAAGTATTCCAAAAAGTTAAGATAGGTCAGGCGTCCAGACCGGATGCCAAAGAAAAATGTGTGGTGCAGAAAGGGAAGCATCGTTTCTTCCATGCGATAGCCAAATTCCCTAAGAACGGCCACATATTCATCAGTACCCCTTTCATCAAACATTATATTTTTATTTGTATCAAAACGAACCTGTTTGGCAAACTGCAGAAAAGGTTCAGAGGGAGTTTTTTCAGCTTGTTTTTTTGCGTCCTTATATTTTGGAAAAAAAAAGGGCAAGGAAAGATACTTGTATATCTGGTCCGGTGTCCGCTTCAAGAGTTCTCGCGCCCTTACTTTTAGTTCTTCGTTGGTTTCCTTTAGAATCTTTATACTTTCCTCAGAAAGAGGATGGACAAATGTGTCCAACTTCACCTTGGGTTTCAGTTCAAAATAAGATTGTTCCGCCCTTTTCTTTTCTTCTAAAGCACCAGCTAGACCAAACGAATGAATTGCGTGTGCAAGGTTGTCCAGGTTCATAAAGCTTTTAGCTTCCCTCGTGTCATGTTCGGCCAACCTGACATAGGCATGACCGGCCATAAGATGCCATTTCTTAGGACTAAGTCCCTTCTTTGCAACAACCTTCAAAGCAATTGGAATATGATTTTCAACCAAATGAAAGTCATCTATCGCATGATTACTACTTTCGAGTAATTCATGAAGAAGCTCTGGGATATTTTCAAAATCCTTGGCCTTAAATACCTTTGGAAAGGCCAACATGGTTTCAATAATGCCTATTTTTTCATGAGCATCAAATGCACCGGTATTGAAAAGCAGTTCGTTCTTAAGTCTTTTCACCTGTTCAAAATGATTGATTTGACCACTTAGTCCCGTAATCAATTCAAAACACTCCTGGATTTCACTTCCAACATAGCTGTTGGTATTATTCCCGAACCGGAAATAATCTGCAATCAGCTCATCATAATTGTGAATTGCTACCATAGCGTGCTTTTTATTCTTGGTCTCGGCAGCCATCCATAGTAAGTGATGGTATTTTGCCTTCAAAAGATTTGACTTGGAAGTCTCCGCTCTTTTCTTCAGGTAACCCATTTTTCTTTTGACTTCCATTTTATCCGGAAATTGGGAAGTCTCTTCCTTATTGACATCATACGAATTGGACAAAGGGAAAAGGATATTTCCTCTTATTTCAAAAAGAAAAAACTCCATTTCCCAAACCAATTGTTCTTTTTCGTGGGATATTTCAGTTTTTTCCTTGTAATGTGCAATAGAAGAAACAAGTGCATAGTTCAACTTCAACCTTATGGCATTCTTGTCCAAGTACTGGTAAAATTGGGATAGTGATTCAGTTTTAAGTAATTCTTTATCTTCCAGCATATTTTTGGATAAGGTTGTTTTCTAAAGCTAGTGAAATTCCCTTTTCAAATGATAGTTCGAAGTATGGATTAACCTAATAAAAAGAAATCAATGCCAATACCCAATGTTTCTACCCTTTACCAAAGAATCAATCGCGGAAGCGAGGGTGGAAATGAGTTCGCACGTATAATGAATCTTTTGTTGGCCTCAGAAATGGAGTGTATCAACCATCGTTTCAATTCATTTTCGGATGCTAATGGAGATTACAAGGGATTGGATGCCTTTTCAAAATCAAAAAGCCCCAAAAAAATTGGGACCCAAATAACTGGTTATCAATATAAGTTTTATCCACAAAACCTAACATCCCACCAGAAAAAAAACATAAAAGAATCCGTTAGGAAAGCATTTGAGGAAAATGAAAATCTGATTTCATGGATACTCATTACTCCTGAAGACTTCTTGAAATCCCAAATCAGTTGGTTTGAAGAGCTTAAGAAAGGGCTGGAATTCAACTTTACTCTAGACGATATGGTTGATTTCAAAATTAAGCATGGGGATTTTCCCATCCGGGACTATTTTACCATTGAGCATTGGGGGCATACCAAAATTGTTGATTTGATGATGAGACATCCACATATTGGGCAATCCTATTACCCTGAATTGTTCCAACACGCCAAAGACGATTCTTCAGGCTTTCAGTTGGCCAAGGTGATTCTTGATACTAAAAGATGTAATTGGAGTGCCTCCGAATCGGAAAAGCATGTTTTTTTATGTAATGAACAAGGGATACCCACTGAAAATAAAATAGAGGATCCGATATTTGATTTTTATTTTATCAATAATTCGAATCGCTTGTTCCTATTGTACAGCATTACAGTCTGCGTAATGGATTTCTGGACGGTAATGAAAGGGCCGGGACCGGAACGGATATTATAGTCTCTTGATATGTTTGCAATGAAAGTTGATTTCTCAAAAAAGAAGACAACGAAAGAACTGGAAGACCCAATAATTTTCAGGGCCAAAGAGCCCACAAGATTTCATGTCAAACTTGAAGAGTTTTTGGACGGTTTGCCTGGAAACTGTATTGAGATTAAGTTTATATTTAATTTTGGAGAAGAAGTTTTGGAATCCCAAGATATACTTCTTTCCCTTTAATTGTACCCTATAATTTGAAAGAAGCCATCATATAGGCCTGTTGAATTAAATCTTCGACTTCCCTAGAAAGCATCTCTCTGGGCAAACTTTTCATTTCCTCGATATCCAAATCATTGCCGATAAGAAACTGAACAAGATTTTCGTCTGAAGATTTAATTGTAAGAATGGATACGTTGTTGAGTTTTGTAATCCTATTGGCTATTTGATTATCTGAAATGAGGTCAGTCATTCGGATGTTGAATACAGTACAATTTGCACGAATCTTACTATTATCGGCCGTGATGTAAAGACCCTCTATAATGATGTTGTCAACCAGATAATCCAAAATTTGGTTGTTATCCCCCTCTAATCCCAATTTTAAATCCTGCATTTGTGATGGTTTTTAAGAATATAAATTACGTAAATCATTTAATAATCATATTTAGAAGCCATATTTTTCCTTCCTCAGTTTGAAGGCCTTTTCACCACCTTCCATTATTAGAGTGATCTCATCCCTAATTTCAGAATTGTCTATAGCTCCCTCGTGCTTGATTTCTCCCTGTGTCTGTTGACTTGACTCTTTATAGTCGCAGCAAACAACAAGCTCAGCGTCCCCGTTAACCACCAAATTTGCATTATGACTGGTAAATATTAATTGTCTTTTGCTTTTTGCCGTCCAGATATTTTCAATTATCTCCGTGATTGCCCTGTTATCAATATCGTCTTCAGGTTGATCGATCAACAAGGGAATTCCTTCCTGGTTTAAAAGAACTGAGAGCAAGGCGGTTGCTTGTTGACCTGCGGAAGCCTCAGAAAAAGGAATTATATCGTCCATCTGATTTCCTGTTGCATAAAAGAATTTCGGTTCAAATTCGATTTCCTGAGTAAGCATGGAAAGCCAATTTTCCGGATTGAAAAGTTCCGCAATTCGCTGCTTGTTTATATCATTTAGGCCCGCAGCTGTCAGCGTGGGCGTTTCAGGGAGTTCAATGGGTTTATCCTCAAGTATTCTATATTCTGCTAAACTTTTAAGTTCTTCAAGGGCTTGCTTCCATGAATCCAAGGGAGATTCATTCTCCGTAATTTGATTACAAATACCGTCTATTTTCTCTTTGCTGATCCGTGTTCCTGTAAATGAAGTAAGCAGCAATTCTTGAATTGATCGAATATTTATGCTCTTGGTCACTTCGGCCTGGATAAGTCCCTTCGATAACTCCGTGAACAGTTTTGCTTGTTTATCAAGTAGGTCTATTTTTTCTTGGTGAAGGCTATACCATTTGATTTTTTCCGCAGCGAACACAGATTCAGGATTTCCCAGTTCCTTGATTTTGGATAGCCTATCATTGATGGAATCCGTCAATTCCCTTAATCGTGCTTCCAGTTTATTTATCTCTTTAATTATACTCTCGTTGGCAGATGCCTTCTCTTTTATTTGATCGTAAGAGATATCAAAACTCTTTTTTAGGGCTTGCCATTTGGTAACGCTATCATTGTAATCCTCAAGGTTCTCTTCATTGAACAAATCGATTATCTTTTCCAAGTTTTTACCAATGTCACCGAACAACTTGGTTTTGCTGGATTGGAGTTCACCAATAAGCTTTTCGTTTAGAATTTTTGTTTCATCGTCCAATTGGGAAGGATAGTCTTTTAAAGATTTTGCTATAGACTTGAACTTTTCTTCAAAAAGGGCTATTTCATTAGAAGATTCCTGTATGTATGTCTGCTCGTTTTCGAACAACTCTTTATTCTCAATAACTTTTTTGTCCTCTTCCGTAAGCCCCTTTAACGAATTTCTGAGATTTTGAACTTGCTCATGGACAGATTTTGATTGCAGCCGTAGTTCATCGATTTCATTCTGAATTTCGATTTTTCGGACAAGGTTGCCATAGGCGTTTTTCAAGTTTTTTGATACCTCACGTAAATTAAACCCTATATTGTTCAACTCATTGGCTATGGGTTGTTGAATAAATCTTTTTAATTCATCTGTTCGAACCCCCACACTACTCAACTGCTTTTGGCTATAAGCCTGAATGGGAATAAGACGTCTTACTTCATCCTCCGAGGCTTTTTCAAATTCACCATCCCCAATTCTTAGCAGTATTTCCTTGGAAACTGAATTTCTCTTGACAATGTGTTCAATTCCATTGATCGATGCCACAATTCTTATTTCTCCCGCAAAAGGAATCAGGGTTTTCTCAATCAAGGTCTGCCTTCTTTTTAGTATTTCCGATTCTGAATCATACTTGTCCACACCCAATATTTGATCGCACAATCCCCATCTTATATATTCCAGCAGTGTAGATTTCCCAGTACCTCGGCCTCCGATGAATGCGCTGTATTGTTGATTCAATTCAAGTTCAACGCGTCCAAGAAACTTGGAATTTGTTACGCTTATTCTGCTGATAAAGACTTGTGGTAAAACTGGTTCGGTAAGGGACATTCTTGATTCTTTCGCCAGACATGCTTGCCTCAGTGCCTCGGCTGTCGGGGTTGCCCATTTTACCCATGTGGTAGCCGTCCCCAAATCCTCAAAAGTTTCTTTTCGGTTGTCAGATGTTTGAAAAACAGCGATTGACTTAAAACCATAATTCCTATCTTTTCCTTCCAAGATATTTTTAAGGCCCTGATTATCCGGCAACGCTCCATCCACATAACCCCCAACACAGGGCATCTTTATATAATGCTCGTAAAAGTCTCTACGCAACAATCCCTTATGTCCCCTGGAAGTGTGGGGAAGAACTATATACTTTCCTTTTAAGACATCAATGGTGTCCAGTTTGATTTGCAAATCATTTAAACCATTTATTACATCTGATGGAATAGGAATGGTTTCTTTGGTCGAAGGTTCTTCAATTGGATTTGGCTCGATGGCCAGTTTATGGAGAACCCTTATCAGCTGGTCTTCAGGAAAATTTGCATCCAATAGTAAAAGTGCTTGGCAAGGCGGATTGCTAAGAGTTAATTCGATTCCTGGAAAAACGACTAACTTATCACTCTCATGAATTGGCTCCCCTTCAGAATCGGCTTCATTATTAGCAGCATTCTTAATGTAAGGGAAAAAAGATAAATCGTGATGGTCGGAAATTGCAACAGCGTTAATTCCTTTTTCCCGACATGCAAGGACAAACATTTCAGCATAGGCATTTCTATCAGTATCAGTTACGGGTTTATTCCCTGTCCAATTTATATCCCTTGGTGAATGAACTTGAAAATCACAATTAAAAAACCTTGTTCCTTTATTCATATTATATCTCTTATTTTACCTTGTAAGAATAATCCGAATTTACCCGATTTAAACTGAAATACAAAGCACAAATAAACATCTTTTAATGCCTCATAGCGAACGTCTAAATGATAAAGTAATCTGGCTTTGACAATGATTTCGAAATTGCTTTATGCCCTACTGAATTCATCATGAAAGGGTTGTATAGCAACATTAGAAGAATGTACTTTTTTAGTTTAAAGGCTCAGGGTCTTGATAGCTACCCCATTCCTCTATTCCAATAAAGGCTAGGGATTCATGATGGTAGAGTTCCTCAAATTCGGCATTGATTTTCTGGACTGCTTCCACATCCGTAACCCTGACCCGCGTTTCGTAGTTGTACTTGGTGCCACTCTCGGTAAAATTCAGGGAACCCAGATAGGCGGTATACCCGTCGATGATATAGATTTTCCCATGGATGAACATATCATTGATACGGTGGGCATCGGGAGCGATATAAACTTTAAATGGAAATAATGAAGAATAGGTATAGGAGTAGATTCTCATTTTTTGAACCTTCCGTTTTAATAGTCTTGACAGCCCATACAAAAGCATTGGAATAGGAAGTCCCATCAAAAGCACTGAATTTTTAGTAGTGTAAAACTGTACAGGTAACAATGCCACCAAGACGAAGCTAGAATATTTTAAGATTTTCTTTGTGGAAATCAAACGGTTCCTAACATCGTTGGTCTTTTAATCCAAATGCCGATGCTGTACGATTAATGGTTTGAATGGCATGTTTCATTAAATAGAGGCTGAAATATAAAAGTAAATAATTTCAACAAGTAATTAGTTACATCAAAGCATAAGAGTATTGAAGTTGTAGTAAAATACTGTTTTTAAATACTTCAATTTAAATTATACTCTTTACAAATTGCACCTTTTGTAAAGAGTTTCTAAAAAAGGTAAGGCTACAATTGAATGGCTATCCGAACAATCGATTCATTTCATCCGCTTCTTCCTTATGGTAGAAATCTTTTAAATAGTGCTGCGTAGTAGCTAATTTGGTATGTCCGAGAAGTTTGGAAATCATCAGTATTCCTGTGTTGGATTTTACCGCAAAGTCGGCAAACGAGTGTTTTGCCATATGCATACTTACCCGTTTTTTGATGCCCGCCTTTTCGCATGCAATTCTTAAAGACCGATTGGCAGCATTGTTTGAAATATACAGTCGGTGCTCAATTTCTTCTGCCGATTTGTCTGCCATACCATAGAGTGGGGGGAAGACGAACGTTTCATCCTTTCCTTTGTATTTCTTTATTATATCGATTGCCTTAGGGGTAACTGGTAAAGTTCTTTTTGCACCGGCACGACTTTTTGATTTTCCCATGGTGTAGACAATCTCATTCCCGATGATATTTTCCCATTTGAGTCGGCATACGTCGGAGAAGCGCATGCCGGCTGTAAAAAAAGAAAATAAAAACATATCCCTGGCCTTAGACATCCCTTGGTGATGCGCTGGAATTTCTAAATCAGATAGCTTGCTAATTTCACCGAATGTAAGGGATTCCTTTTCCGTATTCTCGGTAACAATTTGGTATCCTTTTATTGGGTTTGTTTTGATGATGCCAATGGCAACTGCCTTGTTCAGAACCGCATATAGCGATTTAAAGTTGGAGGCAACGGTATTTACTTTGTTCCCTTTCTCAAGCATCCATTGTTCATAATCTTTAGCAAACTGAACTGATAAATCTGAAAATGAAACGTGACTTACAAACTCCTTCAACTTTTTTATATACTTCTGCTGGGTATTGGCCGTACGTATTTTTCCTTTTAGCCTGGCCTCATCCACTATCTGTTGATAGAAATCCAAGAAGGAACTGGAGCCGTACTTTTGGGCATTTTTGTAAAGGAAAAGAAGTCTTTTCGCTGAAATGCCCTCATTTTCATAATACAGTTTCTGAAGTGAAAGCAAAAGGGTGTTTAAACTGGTGTTTAATTTTTCCTCTATGGGATGACGCTTAATTTTTTTTCTTTTATCGTCCCACTGAGTACTTTTAACGGAGATTCCCGAATCCAAATATTGCACATCCCTGTTAGAGGTCTCCATCTTGAGCCTTATCAATTGCGTGCCATTTTTCTTGACGTAAGAAGAAAGATAGAAATTAAGGTTCATTTTAATTAGTTCGATATTAGTTCGAAACCTAATCAAATATAAACAAAAATAAAGGAATATAAACTTTTTATGAGTTATTGAAAAACAGTGTTATAGCAATAAGTGTAAGGTTTAAGGCTGATTATTCCTGCATAGTGTGGTACACGTTCTGCACATCATCGTCCTCTTCAATTTTTTCTAAAAGCTTTTCGACGTCGGCGGCCTCTTCTTCAGAAAGTTGTTTGGTCACTTGAGGTATTCGTTCGAAACCTGATGATAAAATTTCAATATTACGGTTTTCGAGTTCTTTTTGAATGGCTCCAAAACTCTCGAAGGGAGCGTAGATTAAAATTCCGTCGTCATCTACAAAAACCTCTTCTGCACCGAAATCGATCATCTCAAGTTCTAGCTCTTCGTGGTCGATGCCTTCTGCCGGAATACGAAAGTTACAGGTGTGGTCGAACATAAACTCAACAGATCCCGAGGTACCTAGGTTGCCGTCGCACTTATTAAAATAGCTTCTAATATTGGCAACGGTTCGAGTATTGTTGTCGGTAGCGGTTTCGATAAGAATAGCAATGCCATGCGGTGCATAACCTTCAAAAAGTACTTCTTTATAGTCGCCTAGACTCTTATCGGAAGCTCTCTTAATTGCCCGTTCGATATTGTCTTTGGGCATATTCACCGACTTGGCGTTTTGAATTACGGCACGTAATTTTGAGTTCGAATCTGGATCAGGGCCACCTTCTTTTACGGCCATTACGATGTCTTTGCCGATACGTGTAAAGGCTTTGGACATTGCAGACCAACGTTTCATTTTTCTTGCCTTTCTAAATTCAAAAGCTCTTCCCATAATTCTCAAATACTTTTATTTCAACAAAGGCAAATTTAAAAAAATGTTCGACTACACTTCAAATAAACTTTAGGTATCACAATTGCTGGTGGAGATATATACAATTTACCTAATAATGTACGTTAGTTGAACTAATCACTCTCTATAATCTCTTCAATACTTTGAGCCAGTTTGAAGTCTTTTTCAGTGACTCCGTCCGCATCGTGTGTATTTAGCCTAATGTTCAAGGTATTGTAAACATTTTGCCAATCTGGGTGGTGTTCTTGGGCTTCACACTCGAAAGCAATTCTGGTCATCACAGAGAAGGCCTCTTTAAAATTCTTGAATTCAAAAGAGGTTTCGATAGCCCCATCAACATATTCCCAACCCTCAAATTGTTCCAAGTTTTTTTCTATTTCTTTTTCGGTAAACTTTTTCATCTTCTTTATATTAAATTAGTATACTTATCGATATTCCGGATTTTCAAAACCCCACCGTGAGCCATTGTCCCACTGCTCCCTTGAGTTTCCATAACTAGGGTAGCCTCCGTTGGCCTTGAGCATTTGGGCAAGATGCATCATATTGTAGGTCATGAAGGTAGTATTTCTATTGGTGAAATCGTTGTTCTGTGCATCGGCCTCTTCGTCTAAATAACTGGGTCCCGGTCCGATTTCTCCCAGCCAGCCGCTGTCCGCTTGTGGAGGTATGGAATACCCCAAGTGTTGTAGAGAGTAAAGTATACCCATGGCACAATGTTTTACGCCGTCTTCATTACCCGTGATTATAGTGCCTCCAACCTTACCATAGTAAAGATACTGCCCCTTTTCGTTCTGTTTACCTGACATGGCATACAGTCTTTCGATTACCTGAGAGCATACCGAAGAGCGCTCGCCCAACCAAATTGGCGTACCTAATACCAATATATCTGCATCGAAGATAGTTTTGAACAACTCGGGCCAAGTATCGCTATCTGCTCCATGTTTCGTCATATCGGGCTGCACCCCAAAGGCTATATCATGGTCTACGGCCCTAATATTTTTGACCGAAACACCTTCTTTTTTCATGATGTCTTGAGATACGTTCATCAGACCTTGGGTGTGACTTTTATCAGGTGATTTCTTCAGAGTGCAATTGACATATACCGCTTTAAGGTTACTGAAATCGACTTTCTTTTCCATTGTACTTTGTTTGCAAATAAGTTACGGAATTCAAAATCCTTCAAGGGTGCAATACGAATTTCTTTTAGCTATTTTACTAGCTCATGATATGGTGGTCAATAATGTCTTGGTAGGTAACCTGTAAATTCTTGGGCAGTTTATTATCCTTGGGCAATACGGCTAAATACCGCTCTTCATTGGTAGTGAAAACACGCTTATAGATAGGGTTAAAATTGCCTATTCGGTCTACGACTTCTTTGATAAAGTCTTCATGATGTACCAAATCGTTACTTCCCAAATGAAAAATACCGGTTTTATTTCTATTTATAAGGTAGTGTATCTGTTGGGTCAATTTATCGTCATTGGTCACGTTCAAAATCAGGTTAGGAAAAACTTCAACGGGCTCATTCTCCCAAATGTACTTTTTGATGTCTTTTATTCTCGGAGACCCATTGCCGAAGACCATGGGAACCCTTAAAATTCCCATTTTTTTCTGCGGAAGTCTCAGCAGCATGTTTTCTATCTTTATTTTCAACCGGCCATAAACGCTTTCCGATAAGGTTTTATCATTTTCATAGGAAGGATATTTTCTATAGGCATCAAAAACGTTGGCAGAGGATAAGAAATAGAGTGTACACTGGTTGTTGTTCAGGTATTCAACGATATGCTGATGGGCCTGAATTTGAGCGGCGAAGTTTCCGCGTAGCGCCGAGATTATAATTTGTGGTCGTACCTGCTCTAAGATTTCGAAAACATCATCTTCTTCTAAATCGTACTTGAAAAACTGTTGATTTCCTTCAAAGGAACGTCTAGCATTAAAATAGGTTCCATAGGTATCAAAATAATTGCAAAGCTCTTTATAGATAGCGTTGCCCAAAAAACCACTTCCTCCTAGGATTAGAATTTTCTTGTTCTCCAAATTAAAATATAGATAGATCGGTATCGGAGGTTAATTTCTCCAGTGCTTCCATCCCCAACTTTGAATTTCCTTTTTTATTCAGACCAGGTGACCAAGTGGCCACGCAAAATTCATTCGGTAACAAAGCCACGATTCCGCCACCGACACCACTTTTTCCGGGCAACCCCACCTCAAAAGCAAATTCTCCGGCCTCGTCGTAAAAACCACAGGTCAGCATTAGGGCGTTGATTCTTTTGGCTTGATTGACGTTTAAATACGTTTGTTCTTGCATGCAATTGCCACGGTTGATAAAAAGAAAAAAGGTCTTTGCCAACTGGGCACAGTTCATGGCAATCGAACATTGATGAAAATAAAAGTCTAGAACGACATCGACATCGTTACTAAGGTTGCCGTACGATTTGAGAAGATTGGCAGCCGCATAATTTCGAAAGCCCGTATTCTTTTCGGACAAGGCAACCTGTTCATCGTACTTTATAGAAGGGTCATTTGATATTTTTCGAATAAACGCCAAGAATTCTTCTTTCGGATTTTTCAGACGAGAGACCAGTACATCGGCTACCACTAAGGCACCAGCGTTGATCAACGGATTTCTGGGAATTCCGTTTTCCTGTTCTAAAAGCGAAAGATGGTTAAACGGATCGCCCGAAGGCTCTACATCGACCCTTCTCCATAAATCTTCCCCTACAAGGCCCAGGGCCATGGCAAGGGTCAATACTTTAGAAATACTCTGAATCGAAAATGATTCATTTGAATCGCCGATGGAATAATTTTTCCGATTGAAGTCTATTAGATGAATACCGAATTTATTGTTGTCGATATCGGCGAGTTCAGGTATATAGGCCGCAACATTTCCCCACTCTTTACGACTACCTATTTCTTGGTGTATGGTATCTAAAACCGTTTGAAAGTCTATCATTTAGTAGTGTAGAAGGGTAGTTTTACAATAGTTGCGGGTACTGCTTTTTTTCTTATTTGTATGTTGATACTGTTACCGACCGTTGAAATGTCGGTGGGTACGTAGCCCAAGCCAATACCTTTGTTCAGTGAGGGTGACATGGTGCCTGAGGTAACGATGCCTATTTTTTCTCCGGCATCATCAACAATATCATATCCGTTTCTGGGTATGCCCCGCTCATCCAATTCAAAGGCAATGAGTTTACGCTGAGGTCCCGCTTCCTTCTCTTTTGCCAAAGCATCACTGTTCACAAAATCTTTAGTGAACTTTGTGATCCACCCCAAGCCTGCCTCGATAGGTGAAGTTGAGTCATCGATATCATTACCATAAAGACAGTAACCCATCTCTAGTCTAAGGGTGTCACGGGCTGCCAGACCGATAGGTTTGATACCAAACTCTTTTCCGGCTTCAAATACCTTGTCCCACACTTGCTGCACCTCACTGTTTTTGCAGTAAATTTCAATTCCTCCCGAACCCGTATATCCGGTGGCGGAAATAATCACGTGTTCTATACCCGCAAAATCGGCTACCTCAAAATGGTAGAACTTAATGGCCGAAAGGTCTACGGAAGTTAAAGATTGCATGGCCTCTACAGCTTTAGGCCCTTGAATGGCCAAAAGTGAAAATCCGTCAGAGATGTTGCGCATTTCTGCACCTATTTCTTTGTTGTAGTTCGCAATGTGCTGCCAATCTTTATCGATATTCGATGCGTTGACGACCAACAGATAGGTTTTGTCTTTTACGCGGTAAACGATTAAATCATCGACGATACCGCCGGTCTCGTTAGGTAGACAGCTGTATTGGGCCTTGCCCAATGCTAATTTAGAAGCGTCGTTCGAACTGACTTTCTGTATAAGTTTCAGGGCATTTGGCCCCTCGATCAAAAATTCGCCCATATGGCTTACATCGAACACACCGACCCCTTTGCGAACGGTTTCGTGCTCTATATTCACGCCTTCGTACGACACCGGCATGTTATAGCCAGCGAAGGGAACCATTTTTGCGCCTAGGGCAATGTGAGTTTGTGTGAGAGCGGTATTTTTCATCGTAATTTTATATTAGAATGGTGCAAATCTATTGAATTTATTAAGTATAGTACAATTGCGAATAGTTATGTTTAGCATAATATTTGAAATGGTTATCTTGTATTCCATTCACGAAAATTTAAATTATGAGGAAAAGGATAAGAACGGTTTTTGGAGTGTTAACGATGCTCTTTATCTGTGTAACGAGCAAGGCCCAGGATATTCCTAAGGATTATTTATCGGCGGAATTTCATGAGGGAAGAAGGGAAGCCGTTCGTAAAATGATGCCCGGCAATAGCGTGGCCGTTTTTTTTGCCAACCCGGTTAGAAACCGCGCGAATGATGTCGACTACATCTACCACCAAGACCCCGATTTTTACTATTTGACAGGGTACAACGAACCCAATTCGGTGTTGCTCATTTTTTCGGAAACCCAATATTCAGATGCCGGTGAGGAGTACGATGAAATATTGTATGTGCAAGAAAGAGACCCTAGAGCCGAGCAGTGGAACGGCAAACGCCTCGGTATCGAAGGCGCAAAAGAACGATTGGGCTTTACGACGGTGTACAATGGTAGCGAATTCTCAAAACTCGACTTAAATCTTCAAGGTTTCGAGAATGTATTATTCTTTGATTTTAAAAATGACGTTCGCGACTCGAGAGATGAAGCCGATTTGTTCAGCTTGATCAAAAGCTTTAAGAAAAAAGCCAATTACCCTGCCGATTACGATGCTACGAAACAACAGTTGTATTCGATGATAAAATCTACCGAAGTGGAAAACAGTGCCAATGTGGCCCAAATTTTAGGGCGATATATGAGTAGGGATGAAAGTCTTAAAGAAGATGAACTTCTTAAAGGGTTTGTTGATGCCCCCGACGATAAGTTGCGAAGTGATATCAAAGAAAAAGTCTCCCTTAAATTGGCAGCGAATAACCTAAACTCGGTCATTTTAGGGGAAATTATGGCCACCCTTCGGGAAACAAAAACCGAAGAAGAGATGGTTTTGTTGAAAAAGGCCATCGAGATATCTGCAGTCGGTCAGGTCGAGGTGATGAAAGCGATGCACCCGAATATGTCGGAAACCGAAATTCAGGGCGTTCATGAGTATGTTTATAAAAAGTATGGTGCAGAGTATGAGGGCTACCCTTCCATTGTTGGCGGTGGCAACAACGGGTGTATTTTACATTATATAGAGAACAACAAACCCGAGGTGGGTGATGAACTGGTGTTGATGGATCTAGGTGCGGAATACCATGGGTATACCGCCGATGTGACGAGAACGATACCGGCAAACGGTAAATTTTCGAAAGAGCAGAAGCAGATTTATGATATTGTCTATGAGGCACAGGAAGCAGGGATAAAGGCCAGTGTTGTCGGGGCCCCTTTTCAGGCTCCGGGTCGGGTTGCCAGCAGATTAGTGACCGAAGGCCTGATGAAATTGGGGGTCATTTCAAAAGAGGAAGATGCCCGAACTTATTTTCCGCATGGTACTTCGCATTACCTCGGGCTCGATGTTCATGATAAGGGCACGTATCAAGCCTTTAAGCCCAATACGGTGATTACGGTAGAACCGGGCATTTATATACCCGAGGGCAGCGATTGTGATCAAAAGTGGTGGGGCATTGCCGTACGTATAGAAGACGATATTTTAATAACGGATGAAGGCCCTGTCAATCTCTCGGCAATGGCGCCTAGAACGACTGAGGCCATTGAAAAGATGATGAAGCAACCCAGCCCCTTAGACCATTTTAAGCTGCCTCATTTAGATTAGCGGTTTTGGGTATTTTTTTAGTGGGATAGCCATCTAATAGATGTAGCTAATAATGGTGTTTGATATACTATTTATCTGAGTTTGAAATTTTAAAATATTGAAAATAAGTCGTATAGATATTGGGGAGCTCTATGCGTTTATGTGTTATATGAGATGTGATTAGCATTCAGATGAGAATTAAATGTTTGGAATTTCACCAAGTTTTGGAATAGATACTTAATTTTACAATATGTACAAAGAAAAACTAAAATTTATAGACCTTTTTTGTGGAATTGGTGGTTTCCGAGTAGCTTTTGAAGCGGCTTGTGAAGAAAATGGTGTTCAACCTGAATGTGTGTTTTCATCCGATATCGACAAATATGCTCAAGAAAGTTATGAAGCCAATTTCGGCGATAAACCTTTTGGCGACATTACCAAAGTTGACGAAAAGAAAATACCAGACCATGACATACTTTTTGCTGGATTTCCCTGCCAACCTTTTAGTATTATTGGACAAATGAAGGGATTGGAGGACACAAGAGGAACATTGTTTTTTGACATTGCCAGAATACTAAAAGAAAAACGGCCAAAAGCATTTATTTTGGAAAATGTAAAACAGCTCGTTGGACACGACCAAGGAAAAACCTTGAAAGTAATCGTTCAATCTTTGAAAGATTTAGGTTATCAAGTTCAATATAGCGTTTTGAACGCTTTAGATTATGGATTGCCACAAAAACGTGAGCGAGTTGTGATTGTTGGACATCGTGACCCGATAATGTTCACTTTCCCAAGTCCAGAAAAACCATATAAGGCACTTACAGAAATTTTAGAAAATAAAGTCGATGAGAAATATTTCGCATCTAATTATATAAAACAAAAGAGGATGGACAAACACAAATCTTCTTTTTATCCTTCAATTTGGCACGAAAATAAATCGGGTAATATTTGTTCGTACCCTTATTCTTGCGCACTTCGTTCAGGTGCATCACATAATTATCTTTTAGTAAATGGCGAACGACGATTGACACCAAGAGAAATGTTTAGACTTCAAGGCTTTCCTGATTGGTACAAGATTGTTGTAAGTGATGCCCAAGCAAAAAAACAAGCAGGAAATGCAGTTCCAGTCAATATGATTAAGGCAGTCGTTGAAAAGTTTCTTCCTTATGTCACTACTAGTTTAGACCAAGCTACCGTTTTAAGAGAATATGACTTACAATATAATCCTAGTTAATGGCCAAACGCATATCACCAAGATTAAGGACGGTAAACAAATCAGTTTCTGCATATCCATTAAACCAATTCAATTCTGAATTTCCATATATTCTCGGGCAAGAAATTGTCTATCTACTTGCGAGCAAAGGTCGAGCGGATTTGCAAGGAAACGAATGGGAACAGATTTTTGCGCTTTGCTTAGGAGCTGAATGGAAACCATCGAATGTTGGTCTTGACGATGTTGTAATGGGAAATACCGCTTGGGGAGCGAAGACAGTAAAATCTGGAGTTAAAGATTTTACTGACCTAAAAAAAGTGCGACTGATTTCCGGCCGTAATTCCCCAGTCTTTTCCTTTGGTAGTACAATAGACACTTCTATTGAACCTAACCTTGTAGGAGAACAAGTTCTGGAAATCTGGAACGAGCGAGTTTCAGCAATCCGAGAAAAATTTAAACATCTTCGAACTGTTGTACT
Source organism: Pseudozobellia sp. WGM2 (assembly GCF_017810075.1). Lineage (GTDB taxonomy): Bacteria > Bacteroidota > Bacteroidia > Flavobacteriales > Flavobacteriaceae > JADNYK01. The sequence continues at coordinate 593,929 of NZ_JADNYK010000004.1, read as the reverse complement.
TGTAAAATCAAGCGACCTTTCCCAAGTTGCAGTATTTGAGTTTGATACAATTCGCTACGATGCGGAGCTTTTTAATTTCAGTTGGAACAAAAATGGAAACCTTGAGGGATTTGTAAAGGGAACAAAAGACAAACAATTTGTTTGGCAACCTCATGGCTCTCAATTTACGATTATCGAAAAGGTTCCTGAAGAAACTTTAATTTTGAAAATCAAACAACCCGAGGTTTTAGACAAAGAAAAAATACTTTCCGCAATCGGATTTGACAAATCTTGGGTCACAATAAAACGCAAGTAAAACAAACTACAGCTAAAGTAACCGTTGCACAACCCCTTAAAAAGTTCCAAATTTGAACAATTTTAAATCTCTTTAAGAGGCTTTTTTTATGTATAGTTAGAAGTGGAAAGTTAATTTTTGGTGCGTTGCAAAAGCTCTGAACAGGCATTCAAAGGTTTTTTCTATAAATGCCGAAAACGGGCTCTACCGTGCTCTGCCGTTTGCCCTTCATATACCTGACCTGTGGACCGTTCACCCGCTCTATTTTACGTTGGTGCTTCGCAAGGTAATAGGTGGTCTAAAATTGCTTTTCGCTAAATTGTGCAACGGGCATATATCACATAAACAATACAACCTTCGGGGATTAATCGCAAGGTTTACGTATTTTTATGTGGCCCACAAAATTTGTGGGATTTTGTTTTTAGCAGGATAAAGAAAAAAGAAAACCAAAAGATTTTGCTATGTGCGTGACGGAAAGTAAACGCGAGTTTGGCCACGTACTGTTCATAGCTCAAACATTGGCATTACTTCAATAAACTGAATTGGAAATTAGAGAATCACATAGAAACGATTATACCATTTCAACTGACAAGAAGAAATTAGATATCGATAGTATTCACAATTTTCTTGCAAATGAATCTGATTGGAGTAATGGAATCCCAATGAATACTCTGAAAACATCTATTGAAAACTCTTTGAATTTTGGACTTTATTACAAAAACAAACAAATCGGATTTGCTCGAATAATTTCTGACTATTCAACTATTGCATATTTAGGAGATGTTTATATTTTAAAGGAATATAGAGGAAATGGATTAAGTAAATGGCTAATCAATGAAATAATGGAGCATCCTAATCTTCAAGGATTAAGAAGATGGCTTCTATTAACAAATACAGCTGAATGGCTTTATAAAAAATTTGGTTTTAAAGAACTACCACATCCTGAATTTTATATGGAGAAACATAACCCAAATGTATATCGGAATAATTAAAACTAATGGGTAAGTATTTAAAATTCGTGACTATTACACACGAACTAGAGTATGTAGAACTAAAATAAACCGATGAACATTAAACGAAAACTTCAAATTAGCTCTATTTTTCTATTGATTGGAATTCTTGCGTTTGGACAATCCAAAGACGCTGATATAAAAAATTTTCTCGACAGCTTAAAGTCAAGTAATTTTTCGGGTGCAATTTTGGTAGCACACAACGATAAAATAATAGAGAAGAAGGCTTTTGGACTTGCCAGCATTGAATACGGTATCGAAAACAAATTGGATACTAAGTTCAACATCGCCTCGATTACCAAGATGATTACAGCAGTCGCAACCTTGCAACTTTTTGAAAATGGAAAAATTGAATTAAACGTTCCTGTTGGAGAATATTTGCCCAATTATCCAAACAAACTGGTGAGGGATTTGGTAACAATTCATCAACTACTGACGCACACATCGGGAAACAACAATTTTTATGTGGGCAATTATTTGCAATCAGACAAAATGAAATACAAGACCATATCCGATTTCGTTCCGATGTTCGCGAATGACACGTTACTGTCCAAACCAGGTACTAAATATAATTATAGTGCTTCCGGTTTTGTTATCCTAGGTCTGATAATTGAAAAAGTAAGCGGGCAGAACTACTATGACTATTTAAAGAAAAACATTTTTAGACCCGCAGGAATGATAAACACGACCGAGTTGGAAATCGACTCGGTCTTACAAAACAAAGCTAGTGGATACACTACTTTTTTTGGAGAAAGTGACGTTCCAAAAAGAAACGAATATTACCTTTCAAAAGCATCGCCAGCAGGATTCCATTATTCGACTGTTGAAGATTTATTTAAATTCTCTAAAGCCTTGAGAAACGGTAAATTGTTGAAAAAATCAACTGCCGAATTAATGTTCGGGCCAAAAGTTAAAGGCTATAGCACAAATTTGGGGTATGGTATAGACATCGACTTACGTTATAACCAAACAATTCAAGGACATAGCGGAGGTTGGTATGGTGTTCGATCGGAACTTATGGATTTTATGAAAGACAACTATACAATTGTGATTTTATCCAATATTGACGACAATGGAAAGACAGGTGCTTCAGGTGTGGCTGATTTCTTTAAAGAATTGATTGCAGGCAAACGCAATAAAGATTAACGTGGCATAACAAGGATAACCGTTGCACAAGCCCTTGATTCTTTAAAAAGTTGAACGGTTTTAAGCCTCTTTACGGGGCTTTTTGTTTTTATTCAGTTTACTGCAGTCCTACTCTTGGAGGGCCTATCAGAGCCAATGTCGTAAAAATGTCGTAAACAAACCGCTGCCAAACCGTTATCATAAATATGGTTTTGTTACTAATTTTGAAGAAAGTTGCAAAAAATTTAGAATGAGTATAATAGGGAAAACAATTAGTGAAACTAGAAAGTCAAAAGGGTTAACTCAAGAAGAATTAGCCGAATTATCAAAAGTAAATTTAAGAACAATACAGCGGATTGAAAATGATGAAAGTGAACCACGAGGAAAAACATTGATATTAATATGCGAAGTTTTAGATATTGACATAGAGGATTTATTGAATACCAAAAAACAAATTGAAGATAATATTAATAGTAATCTAGTTTACGGCTTTATATTGGCATCGAAAGGAAAACGATTTTTAGCTAATCTATTGGAAAACTTTATTTATGCGCTCACTATTTTTATACCTTATATAGTTTATAAGACCCCATCATTCAAAGAGTTTATTAATGGCGAAAATCCTATTGGGTTTGAATTTGCTGCGATTTTTGGGCTAATTGTTGGGGCTATATTTTATCCTATGTTTACGGGGAATTTAGGACACCGCATATTTCGTTTGAAAGTTATATCGTCAGAGAACGGTAATGATTATAATAAAGCAACAGAAGGTGCCATTCGTGAACTTCTAAAGGGCGTATTGGGTTTATTTATTATTCCCATTATCTGGATTCTTTGGGATGATAAAAATCAAAACTTATATGATAAATTGACCAAGACTTATGTCGTCGAAAAATGACATAGAATCAACTTAATAAGTCGCTAAAAATACCAACGACTGCCTAATTAGTTTGTTAACTACTACTAGCAAAGCCAAATTCTTGCTCTTCCCCTTGTTCATAATCCGTTCATAAACTTCCTTACCTATTTAAAGGTAACGACCCAGCGTTAAGATCACCTTGATCCTATGTTGATTTTTCATTAACTTGTGCAGCAAGCAGACCGGCTATAGAAAATAGGGAGGTAAGTGCTATACCTATTGGCTTGAATCTATTTTCTATCGTCAATATTTCAACTTGGTGTTCAAGAAAAAGAAGACAAACACCAAATGCAAAAATTTAGGCTAGGGCTTGGCAGATTGGTCGGTGTGTACGGCCGAGGCCGTTAGCGGTCATCAAAATAACATCGTTAAATGAAATTATTTGACAATTTGCAGGCGAAAAAAGTGCCTAAAGGTACAATTCTTTTACACAAAGGAGATACTTGTAAAACTGTATATAAGGTAAATGAAGGTTGTTTAAAAAGTTATGTCATCGACCCTTCAGGCAAAGAACATATTTTGCATTTTGCAGCCGAAGATTGGATCATAACAGATATGGATAGCTTCATCAGCAAAAAGCCTTCTAATATATTCATTGATGCAATAGTAGATAGCGAGGTCTTGGTGCTTACTAATTCCAATTATAATGACATTAATCAATTAAGTCACGATGATTTAGTAGAGCAAAATAAAAAATTAATAAACAATTTGATCGCCACGAATAAGCGTTTAACAGACTTATTGAGTGCAACTGCCGAAGAACGATATATCGATTTTATAAGAACCTACCCAACATTGGTACAAAGACTACCGCTTAAGCTAATTGCTTCCTACTTAGGTATGACGCCTGAATATTTAAGTGATGTAAGACGAAAATTAGCTCAAAAGTAATTTCTTAAGATACCTTATTTTTTAGCTTTTTGATTGGTTGCATCTTTGCTCATCATTAACAATTAAAAAGTATAAAATGACAGCAACAGTAAAACCTAAGGGGCTCAACATTATTTTATGGGTGGCACAAGGCTTAATCGCACTAACCTTAATTTGGGCAGGTTATGCCAAATTATTTCAACCGATTGAAGAAACCGCACAAATGTTGCCTTGGGCACTTGAAAATCCTGGGTTATTAAAATTTACAGGAATTATAGATTTACTTGGCGGAATTGGTATTGTTTTACCGGCAGCTTTAAGAATACAACCAAAGTTAACCGTTTTTGCCGCCTACGGAACCATTGCGCTAATGATTGCAGCAAGTGTATTTCATATTTCAAGAGGCGAAGAATCACTTATCGGAATGAATATTTTCTTTCTTGTGCTTGCCGCTTTTGTGGCTTGGGGTCGTACCAAAAAGGCACCGATAACAGCAAAATAATTCTTCATCTTAAGCATAAACGATCATGAGTTTAATAGAAAATTTAAACTGGCGATATGCCACTAAAAAAATGAGCGGTAAAATCGTTCCAGAGGAGAAGTTAGAAATCATTTTAGATGCTATTCAATTAGCACCGACATCTTCTGGTTTACAACCCTTTAAAGTACTTGTTATTTCAGACAGAGAATTACTGGCCAAAATTCAACCTGTTGCGATGGGGCAGAGTCAAATCACCGACTGTTCGCACTTATTGGTTTTTGCCGCTTGGGAAAACTATACACTGGAAAAAATTGAAAGTGTGTTCAATTATACCCTATCCGAAAGGGGGCTACCTTTGAACACGATGGATGATTATAAAAATAATCTTTGGGGCATGTACGGTCAATTACCGGAAGATTGGCATGCAAACCACGCTGCTAAACAAGCGTATATAGCTTTGGGGATTGGATTGACAGCTGCAGCAGAACAAAAAGTAGACGCCACACCGATGGAAGGTTTTGATCCTAATGCATTAGATGAATTATTGAATCTCAAAGAAAAAGGCCTTGAAAGTTCTGCTCTACTAGCTTTAGGTTACAGAGATGCAGAAAATGATTGGTTGGCTAACATGAAAAAAGTTAGAAAGCCAAAAAACGAGCTTTTTATAAAACTTTAAATAAAATCATGTCAGAAGTATCTATAAAAAAAATAGCCATATTAGGTGCAAGCGGTATGGTTGCTCAAGAGACCATAAAAGCCTTTGATAGTGCTGGTTTTCAACTAAAACTCTTTTCTCGAAGTATAAAAGCGGAAAACTATCCGAACCATGATACGGTAAAAGGAGATGTGTTTAAAGATAGCGACCTGACATTGGCTATTAAAGATTGTGACGCCATACACATCACCTTGGGACAATTAGACGAGTTTAGTGCGGTACAGAAAATTGTAAAGGCTGCAAAACAACTAGATATAAAACTCATTAGCTACGTAAGCGGCGCTACGGTATGTAAAGAAAATACCGGTATGCCATTTATAAAAGCCAAATACCAATCTGAGCAATTGATAAAAGCGAGTGGTATTTCATATATGATTTTTAGGCCTACATGGTTTATGGAATCCTTGGCCTTAATGATACGAGATGGCAAAGCCAACGTAATGGGCAAACAACCACTTAAACTACGGTGGATTGCTTCTAGAGACTTCGGTGAACGATTAGTTAATGCTTATCGACATATAGAAAATATAAATCAAGAATTCAGTACTTACGGCCCTGAAAGCCTTACGATAAACGAAGCACTGGAGCAATATATTAAAGTGAAGCATCCAACCATCAAAAAGGTTGCCAATGCACCATTTTGGTTACTTAAAATTTTAGCGTTTGTGTCAGGAAACAAACAACTCAAAGAATTCATTCCTATGTTTGAGTATTTTGAGAAAACAAAGGAAGCAGGTAGTCCAGATGTTTCTGACCGTTTACTCGGTAAATCAAAAACCACCCTGCAGCAATGGCTATCTAATTAAGTTGATTGCATTGATTTAAAATGAATAGAACAGGTTTTCTTAAAGTAATTGGGCTACTCCCATTTACGGCTTTGGGTATGAAATTAAACGATTTAGGTAAAATATCAGAGAGTTTTCCATTAACCGGTAGAATGCCTGTTCTATTTTTAGGGCATGGTAGCCCAATGAATGCGATTGAAGAAAATGAGTTTGTAAAAGGCTTTAGAGCTATTGCGAAAACAATTCCGATCCCAAATGCCATTCTCTGTGTGTCTGCCCATTGGTTTACTAAAGGTACTAAAGTAACGGCTATGGAAACACCCAAAACAATACACGATTTTGGTGGTTTTCCACAAGCCTTATTTGATGTGCAATATCCTGCAAAGGGAAATCCTGCACTTGCTCAGAAAACCAAAACATTATTATCACCCACATTAGTAGAATTGGATGAAAAATGGGGTTTAGACCATGGTGCATGGAGTGTAATAAAACATCTCTACCCTGAAGCGAACATACCCGTGATTCAGTTAAGCATTGACTACGACAAATCGCCACAACAACACTTTGAATTAGCGCAACAGTTAGCTATTCTTCGTCATAAAGGAATATTAATAATAGGTAGTGGTAACATTATTCATAATCTAAGAATGATTGATTTTGCAAATGCGCATAAAGGCAATTATGGCTATGATTGGGCAATTGAAGCAAGGGAAACTATCAATAGTTACATACTTGATGGCAATTACCGACCACTTTTAGATTACCATAGGCAATCAAGAGCAGTTCAATTGGCAATTCCGACACCAGACCATTATTTGCCATTAATCTACAGTCTTGGATTGCAAGAAAAAGGAGAAGATATAAAGCTATTTAATGATAAATTGTTGGCCGGAAGTTTAAGCATGACAAGTTTAAAAATTTCATAAAAGTAAATTTTAAACTAAGCGGTATTGAAAGGGTCTGTAAATTAAACTCTATCCGTTATTTGAATTCCTTTTGGGCCAGCCCCAAAGGAATTTACGATTAAGACCAGAGGTATCCTCTAAATTTGATATAAAGCTGTTGAACAAAGGCTCCCATTATGCAATGACCTATCCACTTCTTTTCAATAATCTTTGTGGCCGGGTATAGCAGTTTCAACAAAGGCATGTCATTGTAAATGCTCCTTCGGTCTTGGTTACCTTACGAACTTGGCGATAAAATTCTTCCACGCCGTTGGTCATATAGATTATCTTTCCGATAGGTTTAGTGTACTGAAAGTACAGCGATAACTCCTAGTCACGCCTTTAGCTGTAAATTACTACGAGAATTAATCGCAAGGTTTGCGTATATTTATAAAACCCGAAAAATCTTATAGATTTAGCATTGGACATAAAAAAAAAGACCAAAAGATTTCGCGATGTGTGTGGCGGATAGCAAACGCTAGTTTGCTCCCGTACGGTTTATATCGCAACCGTTGGCAAACATTTAAATCAAGAAAAATGGAAGATTGGAATTTTAAAATAGAAAAAAGACCAAAAGAAGTCATTGAGAGATTAAAATCTGAACTTAATTCTATAGGAGGTTTCGTGTTTGACGAAAATAAGCCGACAACTTTTAGTTTTAGAAAGCGAGTTCTTTACCCTTTTTATATGGCTTTTCAAAATTGGACTATTGTCAACGGAAAACTATTAAGTAATAAAGTTGAAGATAACACGAATATGCAAATCTCATTTAATCAGCATTTTTTAATTCAATTAGTAATATATATCCATATTATTATTGGATTAGGTTTTATTTTTGGACTATTCATAACAACGAAAAGTTATATTTTCGGTGGACTAATAATCGCTTTAGGAATAGCTCTTTGGATTGCAGTTAATAGAAAATTTAAAAAGGATATTAAACAATACAAGACCTTGATAACTGAAATATTAGGCCTTTAAGGATAACGTTTTCCAACAATTGTAACCGTTGTGCAAGGCCCTTAGTTCAGCAAATAATGAATCCGTTTCATTTCGAGTAAACCAACGAATAAAAAAGACCCCGATCGGGGCCTTTTTATTCGTTTAAAAGATAGCTTTTGAGCTCATCATAGCTTTTAATACTAATCGATTTTTTCTCCTTACTCATGACTTTTTGTATCTGAGGAGGAATTTCTACTTCTTTATCGACCGTTTCTACGACCACGTCTAAAAACTTTACCGGGTGAGCGGTCTCTAGAAATATTCCGTAGCTACCGGGTTGTTTTTTTTGGTGTTTTTTGAGTCCCAAATATCCTACGGCCCCGTGTGGGTCGGCAATATATCCGTTCTTTTCAAAAATCTCGAGCATAGCCGCTTTGGTTTCTTTATCGTCAAAAGAATAGGAAGACAGGTTTTTTTCCAATTCTTCAAAGTTGTCATCGTATAAGTGGCGTATGCGTATAAAATTACTCGGGTCACCCACATCCATAGCATTAGAAATCGTGGCCGTCGAGGGTTTGGGCGTGTATTCTTTGGTAAGCATGTACTGGGGCACCGTGTCGTTTACATTGGTAGCGGCTATAAAATGTTTGACGGGCATGCCCAGCCTTTGGGCTACCATACCGGCACAGATATTACCAAAATTACCAGAGGGGATAGAAAATACAATTTCCTTACCTTGAACCTTGGCCTGCTTATAGGCGAACAAGAAATAGAATAACTGGGGTAACCAACGGGCTACATTGATAGAGTTGGCCGAGGTCAGTTGCATTTCTTTGAGAATGTTCTCATCTAGAAAAGCAGTTTTGACCATTTTTTGGCAGTCGTCAAAAGTACCGTCCACTTTTAACGCGGTAATATTTTGCCCCAAGGTAGTGAGCTGACGCTCCTGAATATCGCTTACTTTTCCATTCGGGTAAAGAATAACGACTTTAACCCCTTCTACACCTAAAAATCCATTGGCCACAGCACCTCCGGTATCTCCAGATGTGGCGACCAAAACAGTAACGTCGGTCTTCTCACCTTTTGAAAAATAACCAAGACACTGCGCCATAAAACGGGCGCCCACATCTTTAAAAGCCATTGTTGGGCCATGAAAAAGCTCGAGGGTCGCTACATTTTCTTCGATTTCGACGATGGGAAAATCAAAGTCTAAAGTATTGGCTAAAATCTTTTTTAATTCTTCGTTCGGTATTTCATCGCTTACAAATTGATGAATGGCGTTGAATGCGATTTCATGGTTTGAAAGTTCTTCAATAGTTTCAAAAAAAGAATCGGGCAACGGGGTGAAACTTTCAGGAAAGTAGAGTCCGCGATCTGGGGCTATACCTCGAATAACGGCTTCTTTGAAAGAAACGGGCGGCGCTTGTTTATTTAGGCTGTAAAACTTCATTGGTCTAATATCTTAATTCCTTGGGCATTAATTTTTGAAACGTGTACATCATAATCTATTCCTATGCTTTGGTACACTTCGGTCATGGCTTCCGCTACCTTTTGGGCAGTAGCCTCCCCTTTACTAAAAGCGAAAATCGATGGTCCCGAGCCGGAAATTCCAGAACCAAGGGCTCCGGCCTTTTTAGAAACGGACTTGACCTTATCGAATCCGGGTATTAAAATGGAACGAATGGGTTCTACGATATGGTCTACCAATGACCGACCGATGAGGTCGTAATTTTCAGTATAGAGTCCGGAAATCAATCCGCCTACATTTCCCCATTGTTTGATACCATCGGCCAAAGTAATATGGGTTTTTAAAATTTTTCTTGAATCGGAAGTTCGTACCTCGATTTGAGGGTGGATAACCGTGGCGTACAGCTGATCCGGACAATGAATGGGAATAACATCTAGAGGATCGTAACTTCTAACCAAGGTAAAGCCGCCGAATAGGGCAGGGGCCACATTATCGGCATGGGCCACGCCACTTGCCAAACGTTCGCCTTCCATAGCGAATTTCACTAATTGCAAGGTGGAAAATGGCTTGCCCAACAATTCGTTAATGGCCCAAACGGCACCGGTAGAACTAGCGGCACTACTACCGATACCACTACCGGCTTTTATCTTTTTATGAATTTCAATTTCAAAACCTACATTGGAGCCACTCTCGGCCAAAAGTGCCAAACCTGCTACCCCGGCCACATTCTGGTTGGTTTCCGTAGGAAGGTCTTGACCGGTAAGTTTGGTGATCTTAATTCCTTTTTCAGAGACCTTTCTGATGACCATTTCATCACCCACCGAATCTAAGGCGACCCCGAGCACGTCAAAACCACAAGAAACATTGGCAATGGTAGCCGGGCAAAATATTCTTATTTCGTCTTTGCTCATACCTTAAAAGTTTCCTATTCGAATGATATCGGCAAAAATACCCGATGCGGTCACTTCGGCACCTGCACCCGCACCTTTAATAATCATGGGTTGGTTCGGGTAGCGTTGTGTATAGAACAAAACAATATTGTCGCTGCCTTCCAAATTGTAGAAATCATGGCCTTTTGGTATTTCTTGCAAGCCTACACTGGCCTGGCCATCTTCATACTGGGCCACATACTTCAACTTGCTATCTTTTGCGGCCGCCTGGGCGTACATCTGCTGAAAGCTGTCTTCGTGTTTGATGAGAGAGGCGAAAAAATCTTCATTATTAGCCGTGTTCAAGCTCTCTTCAGGAAGGAAACTGTTATTGGCTATATCATCTATTTCCAGTCGGTTTCCACTTTCTCGAGCCAGAATCAAGATTTTTCGCATCACATCGATTCCGCTTAAATCAATTTTAGGATCCGGCTCGGTATAACCCTCTTCTTGAGCCTGCTTTACAATATCGTGAAAGGTCGTTTGGTCGTTGAAATTGTTGAATACGAAGTTGAGACTACCGGAAAGTACTGCTTGTATTTTTAAAACTTTATCGCCGGAAGCTATCAAATGTTTCAGGGTGTCAATAATGGGCAAACCGGCACCTACATTGGTCTCAAATAAGAAAGGTGCATTGTAGGCCCTGGCCAAATCTTTTAGTTGCTGGTAATTTTCAAACTCAGACGAGCACGCAATTTTATTACAGGTAACCACAGAAATACTGTTTCCAAGATAGGAGGCATAGGTAGAGGCTACGTCGCCACTGGCGGTATTATCTACAAAAATACTATTGCGAAAATTCAGCTTTTGTATGGTTTCGAAAAATTTAGATTTATCGGCCTTTTCTCCGTTGGCCAATTGGTCATTCCATTTATCTAGCGAGATTCCGCCTTCATCAAAGACCATCGTACGAGAGTTTGAAATACCGATAACGCGAATGTTCAATTTCAGTTTTTCTTTTAGATAGGCGCGTTGTTGGCGAATCTGCTCTAAAAATTTAGAGCCTACATTACCGACACCCATTACAAATAGATTCAACTGTTTTACGTTTTCTTCAAAGAATTCTTCGTGAAGTGCGTTGAGGGCCTTTTTTACATCAGCTTCATTGATTACCGCAGAAATATTACGTTCAGATGCCCCTTGTGCAATGGCACGAATGTTAACGTTGTTTCGGCCTAAGGTGCTGAACATTTTACCGCTCAGCCCTTGATGTTTTTTCATATTGTCACCCACCAGTGCAATTATGGCCAATTCGGTTTCGGCAAGGGCCGGTTTTATCTTACCACGCTCGATTTCAACCTCAAAGGCCTCGTTTACAATTTCTATGGCTTTTTCAATGTCATTGGCAGAAATGCCAACACAAATTGAGTGTTCGGAGGAGGCCTGTGTAATGAATACTACGCTGATGCCGTGTTGGGACAGTACTTCGAAAAAACGTTTCGAAATACCAGGTATGCCGACCATACCAGGCCCTTCAAGCGATAGTAAAGCCATATTGCCCACATGGGTGATGCCTCGAACAGTCTTTCCTTTTTCGTTCTTATTTTTTGTAATCAGTGTTCCGGCCTGTTCCGGGTGAAACGTATTTTTTATATGAATCGAAATACCTTTGCTCAGTACCGGTTGAATGGTCGGTGGGTAAAGTACCTTGGCCCCAAAATGGGAAAGCTCCATGGCTTCCTCGTACGATATATGCGGAATAGCCTTTGCCTGCTTCACTAATTTCGGGTTGGCGGTGTACATACCGCTGACGTCCGTGAATATTTCCAATACTTCGGCATCCATAGCTGCAGCAACGATTGCGGCCGTATAATCGGAACCGCCTCGACCTAGGGTGGTTGAATTTCCTTTTTCCGAAGAGGCAATAAATCCTCCCATAACCACTATATCGCCCTCTACTGAAAAGAAATAATCATTACAGTTTTTGTTGGTCAGGGCAAAATTAACCGTGGCCTTTTCGTTTACATCATCGGTTATAATAAGTTTTCTGCTATCTACGTGGGCCGTACTCATGCCTTCTTGCACAAAATATTCGCTGATAATGTAAGCGGAGAGAAGTTCACCGTAACTTACAATTTTGTCAGATAGCCTAGGGGTAATCTCACCGATAAGATATGCGCCTTCCAAAAGGGTCTCAAGGGTGTTCAATTCACTTTTGACCTTGCTGAGAACTTTGCTCTGGGCATTAATGCTTATAAGCTCTTTGACCGTGTTAAGATGCCTGTCTTCTATTTCTTTGAGAACAGATTTATAGCCTTCACTTTGCTGAGCGGCCAGAAAGGCTGCATTCAATAGAAAATCCGTTACGCCGCCGAGTGCAGATACCACGACCACGACCTTATCGGAAGCGGTGTTGGCGACAATATTCTTAACCAAGTTTATGTTTGATGCGTTGGCTACCGAAGTGCCACCGAATTTTAAGACTTTCATCTAGATGATTTTAAAGGAAAAATATATTTGAATTGGGCGCTGAAAAGCGCAAAACGGACGTGTATATAGCTGTTTACCCCAAAGGGGTAGTGGTACCGGTAGTTGCGGTGAATCCATTTTGGAATGGCGTAAAAATTCTATTACTGTCGACCTTGTGCATTCGTTGGTTTAATACAAAGAACCAAAAGTAGTACTTTTGAAAACTTAATCAAACGAACGATCAATTTTTTATAGATTCTTCAAACATTTATCAAATATTGTTATTAAATGAAGCTTTTTAGTGCCGAGCAGATTTATGCTGCTGACAAATTCACAATAGAAAAACAGAATATTACCGGTAATGAGTTGATGGAGCGGGCTGCTACCCAGTTATTTAATTGGCTTCATCTTCGTATGCAAGGTGCCCAAGTTAAAATTCACTTGTTCTGTGGTATAGGAAATAATGGTGGAGACGGACTTGCCCTTGCACGCCAATTGCAAGAGCACGGTTACAATATTGAGGTGTATGTAGTCAACTACAGCAAAAAACGCTCAGAAGATTTTCTGGTAAATCTTGAACGATTGAAAAATCGAAAAGTTTGGCCCCATTTTCTTGAAAATGGTTCGAGCTGGCCTGAAATAGCTAAAGAAGATATTATAGTAGATGCCATTTTTGGTATCGGCCTTAATAGACCACCTGATGATTGGGTGGTGTCATTATTCAATCATTTGCACGAGACACGGGCATTTATTTTGTCGGTAGATATTCCTTCAGGGTTGTTTACGGATGCCGTTCCTGAGAATAAAAAAGCGATAGTCAAGTCAAACTATACCTTAAGTTTTCAGGTTCCGAAATTAATTTTCTTTTTGCCAGAAACAGGTGTTTTTATTGAGCGTTGGGAAGTTTTGGACATCGGTCTTGATATTCAGTTTTTGATGAAAACCGAAACCGATTATGAATTGATCGGAAAGAATGAAGTACTGCCGATTTATAAACCGAGAGAAAAATATACCCATAAGGGCACTTATGGCCACAGTCTTATTATTGGGGGTAGTTACGGCAAAATTGGAGCTGTACATTTGGCAGCAAAGGCTTGCCTGCGCACGGGTAGCGGACTTGTTTCTGTATTCACCCCAAAATGCGGATATATACCGCTACAGACCAACCTTCCAGAAGCTATGGTAATGACTGATGTCGATGATGAACAAATTACCGATATCAAGTTTTCTATCTCGCCTACGGTCATCGGTGTCGGTATCGGTTTGGGTAAGGATAAGGAAACGAAAAAGGCCTTTTCCGATTTCTTAAATACTAATGAGACCCCGTTGGTAATTGATGCTGACGCACTGAATATTATTTCTGAGGATGCCTCATTATTAAAGAAACTGCCTGCTCAAACTATAATGACTCCGCACCCTAAAGAATTGGAAAGACTAATCGGGTCATGGAAAGATGATTTTGATAAGCTTGAAAAAGCGAAGCGATTTTCTAAAGAATATGACTGTATCTTGGTCATTAAGGGACATCACACCATAACCATATATCACGAGATGGGTTATGTAAATACCACAGGAAACCCGGGAATGGCCACAGGGGGCACAGGTGATGTATTGACCGGAATAATTACCGGACTCGTTGCCCAAAACTATGATCCTCTTCATGCAGCCGTATTTGGCGTTTATTTGCACGGCCGTTCTGGCGACCTTATGGTCGATAAAATAGGATATCAATCATTGCTCGCTTCTGATGTCGCCGAAGGTGTTGGCCAAGCATTTATTGATTTGTTCGCTGTTGAAGAGAGTAGGCAGCAAGAAAGTGATGAGCAGTAAAAATAAAGGTTGAACCAAAATTCACTTTTGGATCAACCTTTCAAAATCTTAGAATCTTTTTTACTTAAGATTTCACTCTTCTCTTGACCCATTTGAGGGCGTTGTCGTACTCAATGAAAAATTTCATCGGTTTTTTGTAGAACAATTTTTCGATTTTAAAATTGTGCATGTCGATTTCTTTTACCGATACAATGGCAAAAGCTTTTAGGTGCTCTAATTGTCTTAGGTAGGTGTAAATGGTAGGGTCTACGGCAAATGAATTTTTGCGTAAACTTATGTAACCAAAATTTTTATTTCTAAAGTGAATTTCTGAGATACCGATAATTTGGTAGACCCTCTCTAAAGTAAGGGTTGCTCCTTCGTCGAATAGAGCCACCATATAGTTCTCATATACCTGCACTTTTCCCACATCCAATTGATACTCCCTGACAATAACTGTCTTTTTCGGTCGCCTCACTTTCATTCCAATAAATATTATAGTGTTCGAAACGAAAGTAGATGTAAGGTCGAGCAAAGTGAAAATTATTAGATTAAAGGCTTAAATATCGTTTAATCTACCTAGGTAGACATTTACTTGTATTTTTATTCTTACTACTTGGTTATCGGGTATAAAAAAAGGGAGTCGTATATAGCGACTCCCTTTTGCAAAATTTCTTACGAAATTATTCAGTTTTCGGTGATTTCTCGGGCTTTTTGATTTTGATGGTAAGCTCTTCTTTCTTCTCATCAAAGTCCATAATTATAGAATCACCTTCCTCCAATTTAGAGTTGACGATTTCTTCGGCCAACGTATCTTCAATATATTTCTGAATTGCCCTTTTAAGGGGTCTAGCCCCATACTGCTTATCAAAACCTTTATCAGAGATATAATCCTTTGCTTTATCACTCAAGGTTAAGTCGTAACCGATATCTTTAATTCGAGCGTATAATTTACGCAATTCAATATCAATAATTTTGTGAATGTCTTCTCGTTCAAGCGGATTGAAGACTATAACATCATCAATTCGATTCAAAAATTCGGGAGCAAAGGCTTTCTTTAAAGCTCCTTCGATAACACTCTTTTGATGACTGTCTTCTTGTGACTTCATGGCAGCGGTACCAAAACCTACCCCCTGACCAAAATCTTTGAGCTTACGCGCCCCGATATTGGAGGTCATTATGATAATCGTATTTCTGAAATCAATCTTTCTTCCTAAACTATCGGTAAGGTAACCGTCGTCTAATACCTGTAGCATCATATTGAACACATCAGGATGTGCTTTTTCAACCTCGTCTAACAGCACTACCGAATAGGGCTTTCGTCTTACCTTTTCGGTCAATTGACCTCCTTCTTCATAACCCACGTACCCTGGAGGTGCGCCCACCAATCTCGAAATCGCGAATTTCTCCATGTATTCGCTCATATCTATGCGAATCAGTGCATCCTCTGAATCAAATAGCTCTTTCGCAAGAACCTTGGCCAGTTGTGTTTTACCAACACCCGTTTGCCCTAAGAATATAAAGGAGCCAATGGGTTTGTTCGGGTCCTTCAATCCAGCTCTATTACGTTGTATGGCCTTAGCTACTTTGGCCACTGCATCGTCTTGCCCAATCACATTCGATTTGATCAATGAAGGTAGTTCTGCCAATTTATTGCTCTCGGTCTGGGCAATTCTATTCACTGGAATGCCACTCATCATCGAAACTACATCGGCCACATTATCTTCAGATACGGTTTCTTTGTGTTGTTTACTGTCTTCTTCCCATTTTTCTTGTGCGGTCGCTAATTCTTTTTCGATACGCTTCTCGTCATCACGTAGCTTAGCGGCTTCTTCATACTTCTGTTTTTTGACCACACTGTTCTTAAGTTCTCTAACATCTTCGAGCTGTTTTTCGAGCTCTAAGATTTGTTTAGGTACATCCATATTAACAATATGAACACGTGAACCTGCTTCATCTAACGCATCAATGGCCTTGTCCGGTAAGAAACGGTCGGTCATGTAGCGGTTGGTCAATTTTACGCATGCAATAATTGCCTCATCTGTATACAACACGTTATGGTGGTCTTCATATTTACCTTTAATGTTGTGTAGAATTTCAATGGTCTCTTCTACAGTTGTAGGTTCTACGATTACCTTTTGAAAACGTCTTTCCAATGCACCATCTTTCTCGATGTATTGTCTATATTCATCTAAGGTAGTGGCTCCGATACATTGAATTTCACCTCTGGCCAGCGCCGGTTTGAACATGTTCGATGCATCTAAGCTTCCGGTTGCACCGCCAGCGCCTACAATAGTATGTATCTCATCGATAAAAAGAATTACATCATCATTCTTCTCGAGTTCGTTCATTACCGCTTTCATGCGTTCTTCGAACTGGCCACGATATTTTGTACCAGCAACCAAAGATGCCAAATCTAGTGTAACCACTCGCTTATTGTAAAGTATCCGTGATACTTTTTTGTTAATAATTCGAAGGGCCAAACCTTCTGCAATAGCACTTTTACCAACACCTGGTTCACCTATTAACAGTGGATTGTTTTTCTTTCTTCGACTCAGTATTTGTGAGACACGTTCAATCTCTTTTTCCCGTCCTACGACGGGGTCAAGTTTATTTTCTTCAGCTAAACGGGTGAGATCTCGCCCGAAATTATCGAGAACCGGAGTCTTCGATTTTTTATTGCCTTTTTGGCCGGTAGCGGCACCGAACGAACTTCCTTCTTTTCCATCGCTAGCGTCATCATTGTCATTTGGGAACGACTCTGAAGTCGGTGCATCTACAATATCATCATCACTTGTAATCATAAATTTAAACTGCTCTTTGACCCCATCATAATCTACTTTCAGTTTATGTAACAACTTGGTTGTCGGGTCGTTTTCATTTCTTAGTATACAAAGTAAAAGGTGTGCGGTATTGATTGAAGAACTCTGAAAAAGCTTGGCCTCTAAAAACGTTGTCTTTAGGGCACGCTCCGCTTGACGCGTAAGGTGCAGGTTCTTTTTATCTTTTTGTATGCTGTTCGGGTTGGGGTTCGATGGGCTCAAAATCTCGACCTTACGTCTCAGGTGATCCAAATCAACTTCCAACGCGTCCAATATACTGATAGCCTTACCGTTGCCGTCACGCAAAAGCCCTAACATGAGGTGTTCGGTGCCGATGAAGTCGTGCCCCAAACGAAGTGCTTCCTCTTTGCTATAAGCAATCACATCTTTTACTCTTGGTGAAAAATTATCATCCATAAATCTTATCCTTTCATCTATAAAATTAGTAAAACTATACCAATCTAACGCAAATAGTGTACCTATTATTAGATAACTTAAGTTGAATTGACGAAAAAAGAAACTAATTACAAAATAATCAGCGGGTAAAGTTTCAACGTTTATAGGGGGTGAAAGTGTTGATAAAATGTTTAATAAAGTACTTTAGTAATGCTTTAAAAGCCATGATTATGCGTATATTGGCATGTTTTTTAACTAAAATAATATACTAGGATTTTAATATGGCAGAAGGAGAAAAATTAATTCCTATTAACATAGAAGAGGAGATGAAATCTGCCTACATCGATTATTCGATGTCGGTCATTGTGTCACGTGCTTTACCAGATGTCAGAGACGGTCTGAAACCTGTACACCGAAGGGTGTTATATGGTATGCACGATTTGGGCGTTAGGTCAACAAGTTCCCATAAGAAGTCTGCCCGTATCGTTGGGGAGGTTTTGGGTAAATATCACCCTCATGGTGATACCTCGGTTTACGATACCATGGTGCGTATGGCCCAGGAATGGAGCCTTCGATATATGCTGGTCGATGGTCAAGGTAACTTTGGTTCTGTAGATGGCGATAGCCCTGCAGCAATGCGATATACAGAGGCTAGAATGCGAAAGATCGCTGAAGAGATGCTAGCCGATATCGATAAGGATACGGTCGACCACCAGCTCAACTTTGATGATTCTATCGAAGAACCAACAGTTCTCCCCACTAGAATTCCGAACTTATTGGTAAACGGCGCTTCAGGTATTGCCGTGGGTATGGCCACAAACATGCCGCCCCATAACCTTACCGAAGTAGTAGATGGTACCGTAGCTTATATCGATAACAACGATATAGAGATAGATGAAATTATGACTTATATCAAGGCTCCCGATTTTCCGACAGGGGGAACTATATATGGTTATGATGGGGTTAAAGAGGCTTTCCATACCGGTCGTGGTCGCGTAAAAATCAGGGCTAAAGCAATAATTGAAGAAGTTCAAGGTCGAGAATCTATTATCGTCACCGAGATACCTTATCAAGTCAATAAGGCGGACATGATTAAGAAGACCGCCGATTTGATCAATGAGAAGAGAATAGAGGGTATTTCGAGTATTCGTGATGAATCTGACCGAAATGGTATGCGAATCGTTTATATTTTAAAGCGTGATGCAATACCCAATATTGTACTGAATACGCTTTATAAATATACGGCCTTACAATCGTCTTTTAGTGTGAACAACATTGCTTTGGTCAATGGTCGACCACAGTTGTTGAACGTCAAAGAGATGATTCATTATTTTGTTGAGCATCGTCATGAGGTGGTAGTTCGAAGAACACAATTTGAGCTCAAGAAAGCTGAAGATCGCGCCCATATCTTAGAAGGGTTGATTATTGCTTCTGATAATATTGATGAGGTAATTGCAATTATCAGGGCATCTTCGAATGCTGACGAAGCCCGGACTAAATTGATGGAACGCTTTAAGCTTTCTGAAGTTCAGGCCAAGGCAATCGTCGAAATGCGATTGAGACAGCTTACTGGTCTTGAGCAAGATAAATTGCGTTCTGAGTACGATGAAATTATTAAGACTATTGCCGACCTCAAAGATATTCTCGCCAAGAAAGAAAGAAGAATGGCGATTATCAAAGAAGAGCTTTTAGAGGTTCGTGAAAAATATGGTGATGAGCGTAGGTCTGAAATTAATCTAGCCGGTGGCGATTTGAGTATTGAAGATATGATACCGAACGAACAGGTGGTAATCACTATCTCTCATGCAGGTTATATTAAAAGAACTCCGCTATCTGAATATAAAATACAAAATAGAGGTGGAGTAGGGCAAAAAGCATCGTCGACTAGAAACGAAGACTTCTTAGAATACCTATTTGTGGGTACCAACCACCAATATATGTTGTTCTTTACCCAAAAAGGGAAATGTTTCTGGATGCGAGTCTATGAAATTCCTGAAGGAAGCAGAACTTCGAAAGGTAGGGCTATTCAGAACTTGATAAATATCGAGCAAGATGATAATGTGAAGGCCTTTATCTGTACTCAAGACCTGAAGGATGAGGAGTATGTAAATAGCCATTATGTAATTATGGCGACCAAGAAGGGTACTGTCAAAAAGACATCATTGGAGCAATACTCAAGACCTAGGCAAAATGGTATCAACGCCATTGGTATTCGTGAAGATGATGAACTTCTAGAAGCTAAATTGACCACGGGAACGAGCCAAATATTTCTTGGTTTGAAATCAGGTAAGGCTATTCGCTTTGAAGAAAGCAAGACCCGACCTATGGGTAGAAATGCTTCAGGGGTTAGGGGTATAACGCTAGCTAATGATGGCGATGAAGTTATCGGTATGATCTCGGTTCACGATTTTGAGGAAGATATCTTGGTGGTGTCTGAAAACGGATACGGAAAACGTTCAAGTTTAGATGATTACAGGATTACCAATCGAGGTGGTAAAGGAGTAAAAACCATTTCCATTACCGAAAAAACGGGTGGATTGGTAGCCATAAAAAATGTTTCCGATTCCGATGACCTAATGATTATCAATAAATCGGGAATTGCCATTAGAATGAGCGTTGAAGACCTAAGGGTCATGGGGCGTGCAACTCAAGGGGTAAGACTTATCAATTTAAAGGATAATGATTCTATCGCTGCAGTGGCTAAAGTTATGAAAGAGGAAGAAGACATCGTAGAGGCTGATATCATGGATATTGACGTAAGCCCTGAGGAAGATGGCACGGCTCTTGATAATGATGCTAGCGAAGAAACAAAAGAGTAATCTTAAATAAATAGTAAACACTAACATTTTAATTAATTAGATCAGAAAATGAAAACTAAATTTTTAATACTTGCAAGCCTATGTTTCTCAATGTTAGGCTTTGCTCAGAAAAATGAAATCAAGACTGCTGAAAAAGCACTCAAAGGTGGTGATGCAGCAGCGGCAAAAACAGCTTTAGATGCGGTGTCTGGATCAATTTCTGGCGCAGATGAGAAGCTTCAGGCCCAATATTATTTTACACGCGGTAAGGCGTACGCCGATTTGGCAAAAAAAGGAGATAGTGGGGCATTTGAAGAAGCAGCTACATCTTTTCAAAAAGTTATTGAGGTCGAAGAAAAAAGTGGTAAGAACAAATATTCTGATGAAACTAAACAGCATATGACCGCATTGAGCGCTGATTTGGTGAATTCAGCCGTAGAAGATAACGGTAACAAGAAATTCAAAGAGGCTGCCGAGAAACTTTATACAAGCTATAAAATCAGTCCTCAAGATACATCTTACCTTTATTATGCAGCCAGTAGCGCTGTGAATGGCGGTCATTATGAGGAAGCTCTTCAATACTACGAAGAGTTGCAAGAAATCGGATATGACGGTAGCGGTGTTGTCTATAAAGCTACCAATGTAGAATCTGGCGAAATTGAAGAGATGGAAAAGACGCAAAGAGATCTCATGGTCAAGTCTGGTACCTACAAGGACCCAGTTGATGAGAACACACCTTCTAAAAAAGCCGAAATTGTTAAGAATACCGCACTTATCTATACCCAGTTAGGACAAGATGATAAAGCATTGGAAGCTTATAAAGCAGCCCGTGTGAGCAATCCTGATGATGTAAACTTAATTTTGAACGAAGCTAACCTTCACTACAAATTAGGTGATAAAGAAAAGTTTAAAGAATTAATGGCCGAAGCAGCAGCTATGGCTCCTGAAAATGCAGATTTGCACTATAATATCGGTGTAATAAACATGGAGCAGGATAATTTGGAAGAGGCTAGAGCTTCTTATAAGAAAGCATTGGAAATCAATCCTGGTTACACAAACGCCCAGTTGAACCTTTCTACTACTTATGTAAACGAGGGTAACTCTTTGATTGATGAAATGAACAGTCTTGGTAATTCAAAGGCTGATATCGCCAAGTATGATGAATTGAAGAAGAAGAAAGATGACCTTTTTATGGAAGGCGCTACTGTTCTTGAAGATGCATTAAAAATGAACCCTGATAACCAAAGTATTCTTACTCAACTTAAGAATATATACGGTGCAATGGGAGATAATGAAAACTTTATGCGCGTCAAAAAGTTGTTGGGCGAGTAGTGTTAAAGTTATAATGTTTTCCAAAAAAAATCCTTCTAGAGAATCTAGAAGGATTTTTTTTTGTTTTAAATAATTTTCTTGATCACCCTTAGTTTAAAGGAGTATTTAGAAGTATCGACATTGAAGATTCCGGTGTGGTCTAAGCGATCAATTCGCACTTTACCATCCACATGAATAATATAGTTGTTTTCCATGATAATGCCTACGTGGTAGATCTCACCATCGGCATCATCGAAAAAGGCCAAATCGCCGACTTCACTCTCTTCAATAAAGCTTAACGGTTCACCCTGTGAAGCTTGCTCGTTGGCCTTTCGCGATAAATTGTAACCATTGATCTTATAAACCATTTGCGCAAATGCCGAGGCATCGATACCAAACGGACTTTTGCCACCCCAAAGAAAGGGTGTATTCAGGTACAATAAGGCGGTGTTGATTAAGCTATTTTTCTCCTTTTTACCTTCAAAATAGCTACCATCGAACTTATGGGCCAATTGTCCTGTATGGCCGACCGAAGAGCCTAACAAAATAGGTAACAGTACCGATTCTTTGGTCTCTATAAAAGAGACAAGGTCAGACGAGTGCCTTACCCTCTTGTCGGTTTCCATAAAGGTGAACGTAACGTCGTCTATGAGCGTAATTTGTTGGTTGAGCACCCAACCCTCACATTTATCGAAAGCGGTTCTAATACGACTCCAAGACTTACGTTGCTCTAGCACCTTGAAATGATCACCATATAAAAGTTGGGTGAGCATTTCAGAAGAATCGTTCGTTTGAACCCTAACTGAAACAACGCTAAGATGACAGATACCGTACTGCATAATTTTTACTAACGAAATACGGATTAATTATCGTTCTACAATAATTGCTGAAGCGCCACCACCACCGTTGCATATGGCTGCGGCACCCAGTTTAGCTTCTTTTTGTTTAAGAACATGTAAAAGGGTTACCAGAATACGTGCTCCAGAACAACCCAACGGGTGGCCCAGAGATACTGCACCCCCATTCACATTTGTGTTTTTGTCAGAGAGTTTTAATAATTTCATATTGGCCAAGCCCACGACAGAAAAAGCCTCGTTAAATTCAAAATAATCGATATCATCTAAAGATATATTCGCTTTCGAAATGGCTTTCGGTAATGCCTTTGCAGGTGCCGTGGTAAACCATTTAGGTTCTTGGGCGGCATCGGCATAGCTTTTAATCTTTGCCAACGGCGTCAAATTAAGTTCTTTGGCTTTCTCGGCACTCATAAGTACTAGAGCGGCAGCCCCATCATTTATGGTAGAGGCATTAGCTGCTGTTACTGTTCCATCTTTTGAAAAAGCGGTGCGTAAATGAGGTATCTTATCGATTTTCACGTTTTTGAACTCTTCATCCTCCCTTACAAGAACAGGTTCGCCACGTCGTTGAGGAACTTCTACCGGAACAACTTCATCATCGAATCTACCACCGCTCCAAGCATCAGCTGAACGTTGGTAAGACTGTATCGCAAAATTATCTTGGTCTTCTCTGCTGAAATTATATTTTTTCGCACATTCATCTGCACATACACCCATTGCATTTTGGTCGTATGCATCAACTAAACCATCTTTCTGCATACCATCGATTAGAGTAGTGGGGCCAAACTTTTGTCCGTTTCTTAGATGTACATAATGTGGAATTAGACTCATGTTTTCCATTCCACCGGCAACAGCAATCGATATATCGCCCAAGGCAATGGCTTGAGCGGCTTGAGTAACAGCTTTCATTCCTGAAGCACAAACTTTATTTATGGTAGAGCAAGGCACGCTATCAGATATGCCAGCATAAATAGCTGCTTGTCGAGCTGGGGCCTGGCCAGTACCCGCCTGCACCACATTACCCATCAGAACCTCTTCGACCAAATCAGGTGACAAGTTAATTTTTTCAAGTGCACCCTTTATGGCAATGGCACCCAATTTTGGTGCAGGTATTGACGATAAGGCGCCCATGAAACTACCTATGGGCGTACGTACTGCGGAGACAATTACAACCTCTTTCATATAGAAAAATTAATTCTTGCGAAATTAAGAAAATAAAGAGGAATGTTGGGCCTGTACCTTTCAAAAGCTAAATTCATGGTTTAATTTTCTATTTTTGGAACTGATACCGCCAACATGCGTAAATTTCTTGACAACCTTTTTAAGAATCAATCCCTTATCTACAAGTATTTTCTCTATGTAGTCTCAGTGATCTGTATTGTTTTTTTCTTTCCCAAGGGAGGTAAATTCAAATATGAATTTCAAAAAGGTAAGCCCTGGCAATACGAAAACCTGTATGCTCCCTTCGATTTTTCTATTAAAAAGGGCGTTGATGAGATTGCAATTGAACAAGATGAGGTTCGTAAAAAACAAGATATATACTTTAGATATAACGATTCTATTCAAAATGCGGTGTATGCAGATGTTGAACAGAACTTTTCGGTAATTTTTGAAGAGGGATATTTTGAGACGAATGAACTATCTGTTCTAAAATCGGCAAGTGTCGATATTCTAGACAGTTTATATGAATTCGGAATTCTACAAAAGACCGTTTCCAAGCCAAACGGGGGACAAACCTATTTGCTTCGAAATAATGAAGCAAAGAAGGTCAAATACAATCAATTTCTGCGTCTTTCTCAAGTAAATGAAGTTGTTGCAAGAATTTTAAGCGAGAAGCGTTTAGGTGATTATAGCGATTTTTATGAAAAGCTGTTTTTTGATTTGATCCAGCCAAATGTGAGTTATGACGCTGTACTTTCGGAAAGGACCTTGCAAGATGAACTTTCCAAAATTTCACACACCCGTGGTAATGTAGATGAAGGTAAATTAATAATTGCTAGGGGTGAAGTCGTTGAGGCAGAAAACCTACATATACTAAATTCTTTAAAATCTGAATATGAGTCCGAATTATGGACCGCCCATAATTACTATTACATTCTTTTCGGCTATACAGTTTTGGTTGCCTTGGTATTGATTATGTTGTTACTGTTTCTGAAAAAGTATAGGCCTGATATTTTTGAACACAACACAAAGGTCACGTTCATTTTCTTCAATATTCTTTTTATGGTATTCGTTACTACCATGGTTGTAAAATATAATGAGGCGTTTGTGTTCGTTGTACCGCTGTGTATACTTCCGCTTATTCTAAAGACCTTCTTCGATGCTCGACTAGGTTTGTTCGTACACGTACTAACTATTCTAATTTTAGGCTTTGTGGTACCCAATAGTTTTGAGTATATATTCTTGCAAATTGTAGCGGGTATCGTAACAATATTAACGGTTTCAGAGCTGTATAAAAGAGCTAATTTATTTATTTCTGTAGGGCAGATTACATTGATTTATATGGTAGGTTACTTGGCCTTTCATATAATTCATGAGGGTAATCTTGACAATATCGCTTGGTTTGCATTAGGTCTGTTCTTGTTGAACGGAATGATAACTCTTTTTGTTCAGCCTTTAATTTACGTATATGAGAAATTGTTCGGATTAGTCTCTGATGTTTCATTATTAGAGCTTTCCGATACCAACTCAAAATTATTGAAAGAACTATCGAACAAGGCTCCTGGCACGTTTCATCATTCATTACAAGTAGCTAACCTGGCGGAGGCCGCTGCCAATGAAATAGGGGCCAATGCTATGTTAGTTAGGGTTGGGGCGCTTTATCATGATATTGGTAAAATGTCAAACCCTACCTATTTTACCGAAAATCAAATTACTAATGTAAACCCTCATGACGAGTTATCGCCAGCGGATAGCGGCAAGATTATTCTAGATCATGTTATCAATGGGATTGAAATTGCAAAAAAGAACAACATACCAGATAGAGTAATCGATTTTATACGTTCTCATCATGGAACCACTCTGGTCTACTATTTTTTTAAAAAACAGCAGGAGTTGGATGCAGATACGAGTGAAGAGAATTTTAGATACCCTGGTCCGATACCCTTTTCAAAGGAAACAGCTATTTTAATGATGGCAGATTCCGTAGAAGCCGCATCAAAAAGCTTAAAGAACCCCACTTATATAATTATCAATGATTTTGTTGATAAGATAATCGCGGGCCAGATGAATGCCGGTCAATTTTTAAATGCAAATATTACATTTAAGGAAATTGAGGCCATCAAAAAAATCTTTAAGCAAAAGCTAACTAATATCTACCATTTAAGGGTGGAATATCCTGAGTGACAGAGTAGTAATTTCATTGAGAAAAAAAGTTTCAAAAATAGTTGCGTTAGCCGTTTTGATAAAGTACATTTGCATCCGCATTTTGACCCACTGGAAATAGGGTTACGTTCTTAAGAAAAAATTAATGGAGAGGTGCCGGAGTGGTAACGGAGCAGATTGCTAATCTGTCGACGCGCAAGTGTCGCATGGGTTCGAGTCCCATTCTCTCCGCAATTTTCTTTAAAATATAGATAACTTATTCGGGGTGTAGCGTAGCCCGGTTATCGCGCCTGCTTTGGGAGCAGGAGGTCGCAGGTTCGAATCCTGCCACCCCGACAAAAAGGGTGTCAAAAGACACCAAATTTGTACTAATCTTATGAAAACCAAGAATTTAAATAATTCTTGGTTTCATTTGAATAGTTTTAATACCATTTTGAGCGAGACCTATTCGGTTACCTATTACTTTAGGTATTAATTTTTTAACTTGCTCGTTCGCAATCTACTTTTCAAGGCGATTTGGCTTTCGTTTAACTGATTCAATAATCTTTTAAAAACGAAAGTGATGAAAACTACAAACACATTTAGTATCCATTTTTGGCTCAAAAGAAAAGCTGAAAGAAAAGACGGGAAATCCCCAATCTACGTCCGAATTACTGTTAATGGTCAGCGTGCCGAGTTAAGCTTACAGGAGTATGTACGAACTGAGTGTTGGTGTTCCAAAACAGGACGGGTGACTTTGCGTGCGCAAGGTGCCCAAAAAATTAATGATAATTTATCCCAAGTACATTCGGACCTTGTTGAATGTAAAAAAGGTTTAAAACGAGAAGGTATATATATTACCGCTCAGCTAATTAAATCACGATATTTAGGAGTTGATAAACCGTTGTCAACACTTGTGGAATTAATAAAATACCATAAGGAGCGCGAGTTAAAAAAATTGGAAAAGGGTACTGCAAAAAACTATTCCGCAACTGAAAAATATCTTCAACAATTCATTAAAACCAGGTACAAAACGACAGATGTAAACTTGGGTCAGATTAATTACGGATTCATAATGAGTTTTGAAGATTATCTCCGTACCTGTAAACCCCTCATGAAATCCCAACCCTTAAATAATAATGGGATTATGAAACATATGGAGCGATTCAAAAAGATGACGACCATTGCTTATAAACTTGATTGTATCAAACAAGATCCCTTCGCCTTCTACAACGCAAAATTTACTCCGTATGATAGGCAGTATCTGTCAATTGAAGAGCTGAAAATCATTGAAAAGGTACAGTTCAAGGATACTGGTCTAGCCAAGGTCCAGGATTGTTTCATATTTGCCTGCTACACCGGCCTCTCTTATATTGACTTAAAAAGGCTAAGACCTGAACAGATAGTTGTTGGAATAGATGGTGGAGAATGGATATATACGAAAAGAGAAAAGAGCAAAACGGCTGTGAAAATCCCTTTACTCAGCAAGGCTAAAGAAATTCTGTATAAATATGCTAATGATAGATATGGGAGGAACAATGACCTTTTATTGCCCGTTTATAGTAATCAAAAATGCAATTCCTATTTAAAGAAAATTATCGGCAAGTGTGGAATCGATAAACATATTTCCTTTCATGCTGCCAGGCACACCTTTGCGACTACCGTTACATTGGCAAATGGAGTTCCTCTCGAAACAGTATCTAAGCTTTTAGGACACCGAAGACTATCCACCACTCAAATATATGCGCGGGTTATGGAGAAGAAAATCAGCGAAGATATTGCGGTACTAAAAACTAGGCTTGAATCCTCCACTAGAAAAGATAATCGATTAGAGATAAAAATAGCCTAAGTATTAATTTAAACTTGAAATATTGAACTGTGAATCACCACCATCTCAATGACTTACGATTATTTGAACGAAAGAAAATTCTTATATTTAAGTATATTTTGAATTCAAAGTCGATATTACAGAGTATCTATTTACACTAACCATTCCTGTTTAAAGACATTGTATTAGCGAATTCATAATGTCTATAGCTAATTACATTTCCAATAATGGGAAGCCCTATCTATTGTATGTAGTGAAATATCCCATTTACTCTTTCTGATTCTGAATTCCATAAATCGTGAGAAAATGATACATATTTTCACTACAGGTGGTACTATTGAAGGGTTGGATTATGACAATTCAAAGGACGCATCGTTTCAAAACACTATCTCCATTGAGGATTTTCTTAACTCCGCAAAAGTATCACCACCCTATACTATTGAGAGAGTTTTTCAAAAAGACAGTCGATTCATTACCGATGAGGATAGATTGGAATTGGCCGAGCGAATAACAGCTGCCTCTTCAAATCAAATTCTTGTTACCCACGGTACTTTGACTATGGCTGAAACCGGGAAATTTTTAGGAAAACTTGGTTTGGAGAAGACTATAGTGTTGGTGGGTGCGCTTAAATTGGGAACTGATGAGGATTCTGATGCATCATTCAATTTGGGCTTTGCCTTTGGGATTTTGGATTTTCTGGAATATGGTGTCTATGTCGCCATGAATGGAAAAGTTTTTACCTGGGACAATGTCCGAAAGAATTTACAGTCTAACCAATTTGAAAAGGAATTCTAATGAGTAATTGTTATGTTCGGCACTTCTATACATTGGACAACCTTTTTCTATCTGTTGATTGATACTTTCATATTGATCTTCGCCATTTTCCAGAATGCACGCCTAAGACATAATAATTTAAAAAGATATCTTGGTTTAGCGGTACTATTCGTCCTTTACAATTTTACAGGAGGATTTCTACCTTTTGAAGGTTTCCCCGGACCATTTATTTTGCAGTACATCATTACATATGTAGTGGCCATGACCATGGGTATTTATCTCTTTTATTACATTTACAGGGAATATGACATTACCTTTTTAAACGTCCATTTAACCATTTCAAATATCTCAATTTTTGGTGGATTATGTTTTCTTGGGCTTTATTTGTTACCCTATTATCTTACTGGTTCAATAGACATTGCAAGGATGGCATTCACTTTCCCGGTTTCACTTATTTCTTTCTATTTTCTTTGGGCTTTCAATAAAAAAATTTCAAACTCTAAAAACCCTAATGAATTTGTGCTCAGGCGAAATAAACTTGCCTTGTTGAGTGTAACATGTATGGTGCTCCTCCCTGTACTTACAGTAATAGGCGATTATCAATGGCTAACCTTTACAATAATCAATATTTCTTTCTTTGCTATAACCGCCATTGAAATTGACAGATATCTGTTTTTCCTCGAACACAAAAACAAATTGATTGAAGTGTTTGGATATTATAAGGACATAAAGGACAATCTTCTAGAGCCAAAGTTTTTCAATAGAGGACTTACGAGGAGGGAGATAGAAATTGCGATGTCTATTTTGGATAGTCGCACCTACAAGGAAATTGGAGATGATTTCCATATCGCCGAAAGTACGGTTTCAAAACATGCATCCAATATTTATAAAAAATTGGATGTTAGGAGTCGAATCGAGTTTTTAAATCGATTTAAATCCACAAGGACATAAACCAGTGGCACTAATATTAATTCCGTAGAATAAATACGGATTGAACCGTATATAAATACGCTATATATCATTGGGTCTTGATTACCAAGTTGCTATATTAGATAGTAATTGTCTGGGTATAGAGGGTCAACCCCCAAACCACTATACAACCTTACCAAAAATTGACCTCTATACAATGTTATAATTGTAAAAGAGGTGCTATGGATTTTAAGCCCTTCATCGATGGCCTTCAAAAAGATTTGAAAGAGGCCCAGGTAAATATTCCCAATGTTATTAAAAGGGCCAATCATTCAATTCGCCTATGTCATTCACTACTGTCTTTATTTAAACAAAGGGTTGTTAAGGATGGTTTTGAATCGATCGAAAAGGAAATAGAGTTTTTTAAGAGTTACAAAACTATTCCTGCTTCACAATTAATTTATCATTCCCAGATACGTTCATTTGAACTAGAATTCCCCAGGGGAGATGAAAATGCACAACGTAAATTCATTAAAAAACGATTGAACCGAATCAATCGTTTTTATCGCAACCATACCGGTTTCAGTGAGTATATAACTTCAGGGCGAACCCATTTTGATGAACAGTATTTTACCAGGAAATACCTTAGTTCATTTCCACTTAATTTATCGCATATTTATTTTCATGATTTGGATTTCAACACCCCAAGGGATATGCTATTGTCGGAATTCAAGGCCTATGATTCCATGTTGGTTTATCTCCAAAATCGTATGATAGATAAATCAAAATTACACAGGGTAAAGGCTGAAGAGTTGAACAATCAATTAAACCTCCAGTGGACGGCAAATAAATCCGCACTGACCGAATTGATCTACGCCCTACATTATAATCGAGTCATCAATAATGGTAATGCGGATATTAAGGAAATTGCGTCCGCATTTCAGCAAGTACTACATTTTGATTTAGGGGATTTCTATAAAATATTTTCAGAAATCAAATCCAGGAAGATAAGCCGCACGAAATTTCTTGATGATCTGGCTTCTGGATTGCAATCACATATGGACAGCACTGATTTATAAAAGTCTGTTAAGTCCCATAAACCTTGATTTTAATTACCGTACTCCGGTCAACCTCCGGTAAGTGCCTATGAATGGTTTTTAGGGTGCTAATTAGTCTTTTTTGAACGTCAAACTTGCCAAGCAAAGCTATAATATAGCCTATATTTCCCCAATAAACACAAATGTTAAATTTTCACCTGACTCCGGTTGAACTGGTGAACAAAACCGAGTAAACCTATTCAAATTTGTTCACGAAAAGTCAAATTGCTGTAATCCCACCGCACTAAAAAAATTAACCAGCGGTGGGATTTTAAAAACTGGAACAGATGCCAACAAGTATAATCACGACCGACGATTTACGGGAGTTTAAACTGGAACTCTTAGAAGATTTTGAGGAATTATTATCGAGTTACTTGAAAAAAGACACCCCAAAAAAATGGTTAAGGTCTTCCGATGTCAAAAAAATGCTCAAAATCAGCCACAGTACCTTGCAAAATTTACGAAACAAAAACATACTGACCACACATAGAATTGAGGGCATCTATTTTTATGATGCCGCTGAAATTGACAAAGTGCTAACCGAAGGTCAGTCTACCAATCAATAAGTGGCATAATGAATTATATCAAACATTTGAACGCTGCATTTCATAAGTTCTATGGGGATGACCGCCTCAATTACGCACACCTTAGTTTATACTTTGCTCTTTTTTACTATTGGAATTTGCATCGCTTCCCCAACGAATTTTATGCCAATCGTACCGAACTCATGAAATTGGCCAAAATCGGTTCGCGGTCTACGTATCATCGGTTAATAAAAGATCTTTCCGAATGGAAATATATACAATACCTACCTACCCAAAATCCCAATAAAAATACTATGGTGGTAATGTGTCAATTCTGTACCAGTAGTGGTACAGAAACGGGACAAGCTGGTACACTAATGGAACGCTACTGTCCCAAAAATGTACCACTTACCTTATATATAAAACATTCAAAACAATATAAACTATCTAAAGAGAGAAAGCCAAAAAATGAATTGGAGGTTATTGAATATTTTAAATCGAAAAAATGGTCTTCCCTGAATGCTGTTAAGTTCTTTAACCATTACCAGGGAGTGGGTTGGAAAATCGGAGGTAAAACAAAGATTGAAGATTGGAAGGCCATTGCATCCAATTGGATGCTGAGGGCAGAGGAGATAAAAGAAAATCCCACACTCCAGATCGTGTCAAAAAATACCGATTACTTAATTACCAACGAGCTAAAGAATTATGGAGAACCCCTCTAAAATAAAGGAAGGTAGTGTGGTCTACTCTCTGGGTGAGTTTGAAGGTAAAAAAGTAGAATACGATTTTACCAAAGTGCTTATTTACTTAGAGGCAAAAGGCAGAATGCTCTTTGGTAAGCATTTCAAAATCTATGAAGAAGACAAGGGTGTTCTTTTAAGGCTTTGCAATTATATGGTCAAAGATTATGACAACTGTTCGAAGTATGGAATTGATCCTGACAAGGGTATTCTGTTGACGGGACCGGTCGGCTGCGGTAAAACCAGTCTGATGCGTTTAATACGCCATATCGTACCCCACAGAAGGCCTTACGAGTTAATTCCTGCCCGAAATGTTTCTTTTGGGTTTAATCATATCGGTTTCAAGATTATAGAAGACTACGGCAATGGAAGATTTTACTGCTTTGATGACTTAGGGGTAGAGCCACTGGGTCGTCACTTTGGAAAGGATTGTAATGTGATGGGCGAAATTATCCTTTCCCGATATGAACTCTTTTTATCATCCAAAATACCAACGCATGCTACCACAAATTTAAATGCGGAGGAATTGGAAGAACGATATGGAAAAAGAGTACGAAGCCGGATGCGTCAAATGTTTAACCTGATAGCTTTTGATAAGAATACCAAGGATAAGAGAACTTAATAAGTAAAATATGAAAATAGCGACCTTCAACATTCAGAATCTGTTCCATAGGCATCGGGATTTGGTTTCAAGGAGTAGAACCAAAAATGCTACCGATTGGATATCGGAGTTGGACTGTCTTTTACGCAAACCCAACAAATCCATAGACGATAGTGAGCGAATCAATAATTTGTCCTTTCTTCTGGGTTTTGAAAAAACGGAAGATAGTCCCTATGCAATACTCAAAAGACGGGCTGGGGAATTGTGTTTTAAAGGAAAGGTATTGGAGAATACAACCAAAGCATCCTTTCTTACGGACTGGCAGGGTTGGACAAAACTAGGGAATAGACCCATCCACGAAAAGGCGATATTCAGTAAGGCGTACATGATTGCTGAAACCAATCCAGATATTCTTGTTTTACAGGAAGTGGAAAATCGTGCCTCTTTGATGGAGTTCAATTCCGAATTCCTGCCATTACTAAAAATTAAGCCCTACCAAGAGGTTATGGTGTTTGAAACCAATGATAATAGGGATTTGGGTATGGGCATTCTCCTCAAAGATGGCTATCACTTGAACGGATTTAAAAATCATCTGCATGATTTGGATGAAGAAGGGTATTCGATATTCGATATTGATTGTCAGGAATACGAGATTATTACGCCCAACGGCAATGCTATCTGGGTTATGAACAACCACTTTTCTGCAGAAGAGGGCCAACGCCAAAAGCAAGCCCAAAGGGTGTCTGAAATATATAAACAAAAACTAAGGAATGGAAAGGACTTGGTTATTGTCAGCGGAACATTGAATGACGTATCCTACAGTCATTGCTTGGCTCCATTGCTTCAGGAAACGGATTTAATTGATGTCTCGAAGCACAAAAGGTTTACAACTGACAGGGATAATGGAACTAGTGGTAATTATTTCAGTTTGGGCGCCTACCGAATGGGGGTCAATATCAAACAAAAAGATTACCTCATGTTATCTCCCAAGCTTTTTGAGATGGTTGCAAATTCGGGGATGAATAGAATGGGAACCTGGCCCGAACGCAAACCGAAATGGAGGATGTACGCATCAATTGCCAGTAAGGAACATGCAGCAAGCGAACATCCTTTAATTTGGGCTGATTTCAATTGATTCTCAACTTGGTTTTATTAAAACACTAATTCTTCATATTCGACGGGATTTGAAATCTCTGGCACATTCCCTTCATATTCCTTACCGCGCAACCGAGCTACTGTATGAGCCTTAAGCTCTTCTTCCGGATAAGAATGAATCAATTCTTCAATGGCTTTTTTCTGCCCCTTTTTCCAAAGATTTTCGTCAAAAGGCTCGATCCAATCATTCTCTAATTCCTCAGGCAGGATTAAGGGCATTCTTGGGCCTTCCAGTTTGGGATTGTTATGAATTTTGGACATCAATGGGTTCCCTTCAGTGGTTACAATTGAAAAAGTATTCCAGCGTGAACCATCTTCCTTATTCGTCCATTCACTCCAAAGCCCAGCTAAGGTCAGGGGCTTATCATCTTTTCTTGAAATAAAAAATGGATAGGTATTGCCATCAAAATGATGGTGCTCGTAAAAACCGTCGACGTGAATCAAACATCTTCTTTTCTTAGCGGAATCCCTAAAAGAGGGAAGTTCGAAAATTGTTTCCCCCCTGGCGTTTAAGGTTTTGTTCCAGATTCCATTTTTTTGCTTTTCGTCCTTTACCCAAAAGGGGATAAGCCCCCAAGTAGATACTACTGGAAAGTAAGGGTCTTCATTGGTATAGATAAGAACAGAGGGGTGCTTAAAACCAGAGGTATGATGGATGGGTAAATCCGTCAATGGCAAAAGTTTTTCCATTATTTCCTCAATAGCATGAACGTCCCCGTCACGTTGCGCTCTTCTAAGCTGTGTTTCTAATTGTGTTTTGATGTCGTAGCACATAACAGATACTTTATGGGACACTAATTTAACGGAAGATTGTTAAAGTTGAAATATACAAAAAATCATTTTTTATATTTGGAAATATTCCATAAAAAAGGAAATAATCCAATAATTAAGAGTTTGATGAGGGATGTTGTTTTTAGAAATTATGACAGGTATGCCATTAAGCATTTATTGAAGGAAATAGGGGAGCACCGACTGCGTACGGAATGCGAAAATAAGCATTTAAACTTTCCAAAAAGACTGGCTCTGTTCTACATAGAGGCAGGGGATAGCAATACGATGTTAAAGTATAATTACCCTCAAAAAGGCGTTTGGGGGCTAATGGTCATTGACCGATATGATTTACCTGATTCGGGTTGGGTAAGGGTTCGTTTGCAATGAAACAGAATCAGGACATACGCACAATCAATATTGGCATGCGTACATTGCATCTCATTGAAGGACTAACAATTAAAAGATACATATCGGAGGATATACTGAGCAATGTTCACATGGCTTTGGCAGATCAAAATATGAAATGGGAAGATGATGTCATTGCCAAATGCACCATGGTCATTAGCAATGGTAAGTATGTCTCAGTAATGTACGAACATGAACCAATACGTTTTAATGGGCTACTTCTTTTTACATTTTGCCAAGATGCCAAAAACTGGCATTGCTTTGGCTTTCCAAAGAAGGGAAATCATATTAAGTACTATACCAGAAAAAAATAATGAACTTTATCGTATAAGTGATTTAAACTTTTTTGTTGATTTTATTCTTGAGTTTTTTCAGGGCTATAACTATTAAAGCCAGATAGTTGAATCCTTTCCAGCTTTGGCTCGTCGTATCGAAACTGTTCCGCAATGAGTGGTAGCTGTCCATCCACGCATTGGATACGCTCCATTTTCGAAAATGGTGGTAGACCGATTGCCAGCTTAGGGCCTTTTTCCCGAAAAATGAGCCGACCGGGAGCAAATGCCAGTGAACCCCCGTCTTCAGTTTGTCTAGGATCGCGTTCACATCCTCGTGCAACCACATCGTAGGGGGAAATCCTCGGCTTACCTTGGGAATATATCGCAATATCTCGTTTTCTATCATATCTCTGTCAAATACTATTTTTATAAGGGGTTGTTTTTGGATTTATTTATGTTTCACAACACAAATATCCGCAACCCTCTCTTTCAATATAAAAAAGGATAAATCACTTCATTGCTTTTATTTAAATATTCACTAGTGATCAATGAATTATTAAATCTGGCATTTAGTTCTACATATCGATTGATGAATAATTTTCTATTTTTAAATAAATTATTTAGAAATGGATTGGATAATAGAGAATAAGGATTGGCTTTTCAGCGGTTTAGGCATTTCTATTATTGGGTTTGGCTATTACCTAATAAGGAGAAAGAAGAGAAATAAAGAACAAATGCAGAAGGGAGGTAAAAACTCAACTAACTTACAAGCTGGTGGCGATATAAATATTAATTAAAGAGAATGCTTGGCTCAAATAAAAAAAATCAGGTAGGGGCAAATGACTCAACCAATTTACAGGGGGAGTCTATAATTATTAATAATGGTATAAGTTATTCAGATGCCAAAGCGATAGCCCTTGATGTTTTTAAATCAAATTTTCTAGAACTATCAAATAAAGCTACCATAACCGCCAAAAAAAGAGCAGAAGAAATTGTAGATGACTTTTTGATAAACTTACAAAAAATCAGTCCAAATTCTTTAAGTAGTTTGGAAAATCCAGGATTTCAATATTCACTTTACAATGTTCAAAAAGAATACGCTAAAACGGGAGAAAAAGAATTATCTCATATACTAGTTGATATTCTGGTTGAGAGAGCACAAAACAATCATAGAAGTTTGATGCAAATCGTATTAGATGAAAGCATATCGATAGTTTCAAAACTAACGATAGAACAAATGAATGTACTCAGTCTGATATTCCTACTGAGATATTTTGAAAAGGATGATGTTTTAACGCATAAAAAATTAAAAGATTTCATTAAACACTATTTGACACCATTTATTTCCACTTTCCAACGTCAAGAATCACTATTGTTTCATCTTGAATTTAGCGGATGTATAGTGTATCAACAAGTAGAAAATATCCAACATTTGTTTAGAGCCAACTACACAAAGCTCTTTACCAAAGGTTTTAGTTATAGTGATTTTAGAAAAAGCCTTGGGGAAGACAAATTTGAATATTATAAAAGTGAAAAGATAATTGTCAATAGCTCTTTAAACGATTCAAAATATAATTTTCACGCAAGAAATGAAAATCATTTACGCGATATCCTAGTATCATTGCATTGTGAAAGAGACTTTGCAAAGTCAAAAACGCTATTTCTTAGAGGTTCAATAAATGATAAAGAACTTATTCAGATACTGGAATCGTTTGACAAAGGAAAAATGAGTGAGTTAATTTTATTTTGGAATACAAGTTCAATGAAAAAAATGACCTTGACGAGTGTTGGTCTTGCAGTTGCGAAAGCGAATATTAGAAGAAAAAGAGGGTGTAAACTGAACTCTGTCTGAAAAAAGATTTTAAGTTTTACTTTTATTCAGACAGAACCATGACAAAGAAAGAACAAACGGAATTCGAAAAAAAGGTACTTGACCAGTTTATGAACGGCAAGAACCTTTTCGGCGAGGGAGGCGCATTCGCCCCCATGCTGAAGAATGTGATCGAGAAGGCCCTGGAGGCGGAAATGGCGTCCCATTTGGACGAAGATCAGCGTGCCAAGGGCAACAAGCGCAACGGGAAGGGAAAGAAGAGGCTAAAGAGCGGTTTCGGCACCTTCGACATCGAGACGCCCCAGGACCGTCAAAGCAGCTTTGAACCGGAACTCGTCAAAAAGCGCCAGACCATTTTGGCGGACAACCTCTCGGAGAAGATCATAGGCCTCTACGGCCTCGGGATGAGCTACCGCGACATCTCGGCCCACATCAGGGAGATGTACGATACGGAGATCTCCCATACCGTTTTAAGCCAGATCACCGATAGGATAATACCCGACGTCAAGGCATGGCAGAACCGCCCCCTGGAGCCGCTCTACTGCATCGTATGGCTCGATGCGATGCACTACAAGGTGAAGGTCGAGGGCAAGATCGAGCACAGGGCCCTTTACAATATACTTGGCATCAACAAGGAGGGGTACAAGGAGGTCCTGGGCATGTACATATCCGAGAGCGAAGGGGCCAATTTCTGGCTGTCGGTGCTCACCGACCTGAACAACCGCGGACTGGAGGACATCCTTATCGCCTGTACGGACAACCTCAAGGGCTTTACCGAGGCCATAACGGGCATTTTCCCCAAGGCCCAGGTGCAGAAGTGCATCGTGCACCAGATACGCAATTCCCTGCGGTATGTCGCCTCGAAGGACCAAAAGGAGTTCCTTCGCGACCTTAAGCTGGTCTACCGGGCGACGAACAAGGAAACGGCCGAGGACGAACTGTTGGCCCTCGGGGAAAAGTGGGGCAAGAAATATCCGGTGGTCATCGAGTCCTGGCAGAACAATTGGGAGGAACTCTCGCAGTACTTCCAGTACACCGCGCCGATCAGGAGGCTCATCTATACCACCAACGCCGTGGAGGGCTTCCACCGCCAGGTGCGCAAGGTGACCAAGACCAAAGGGGCCTTTACCAACGACATGGCCCTCTTGAAGCTGGTATACCTGGCCACCAGGAACATTGAGAAAAAATGGACATCGCCCCTGCAGAACTGGAGCCTTGTAATCCAGCAGCTTTATATTAAATTTGGGGAGCGGATACCCCTTTCCCTAAAAACCAATTCCTCCGGGGCTAGCCCCGGAGGAATTGAAAGACCGGACAGAGTTTAATTTACAGACCCAAGAAAAATAAATATTCCTTTGAGTCTTGAAGAATGGTTGTAAAATTTTGCAAAGCATGAGTTTCTACTTATGAAGATTTGTAAAATACGCATCTAATAGGAACCCTAATCTTCCGCCTTTTTTGAAGTTTCTTGAGTTTTACTGAATATTTTGGAAAAATTAGCTATGTATTTAAATAAAATTTCCCTTAATAATGCTGCCATATATTTTGTGATTTCAAACATGTTTTGAAAATTTAATAAGCATCTCTAAAATTAAAAGCGCAAAACCAGTGAGACTGTGCCCTTTTTCGTAATGTTGCGCTTCTTCCAAATTAGATAAAAACCCAAGTTCTAATAGAACAGCAGGACAAATGGTCGTTTCCCGGAGCACTTGAAAATTGGCATATTTTACCCCACGATTTTTAAAGCCTAGTTTTTCGGTAAGACCAAATGCAAATTGCTCAGCCAAAAATTCAGATCGGGTATCGCCCTGCTTTACATAGACTTCAATTCCCTGTGCTGCTTTTCGAACAGCTTGATTGCAATGAATAGAAACAAACACATCGGCTTTTAGGTCCTTTGCGAGTTTGGTTCTATCTCCTAAGGAAATTAGGGTGTCCGAGTATCGGGTAAGATATATTTCCAATGAATCATTGAACAGTGCTCGGTTAAGCCTAACTATTTCTTTAGCAATATTCATGACCACCTCTTTTTCCTTCAGGCCATTGGTGCCAATCGCGCCAGTATCAGAACCACCATGACCAGGGTCAATAATAACAATGGGTTTTAGACATTTTTCTTGTCCTGATACACAATGTAAACCGGCTGACATTGTCCAAATCAATACGTAAAAGCAATAGCTTTTCATTCGCTAAAAATTTAAGTGCGTGTTGCACAATTTTCATCGATTTGAACGATTGATTTAAAATCCAAAAAATTTTAACGTTCCAGACTGTTAATTTTTATCCTATTCTCTGCATTCCTTCCTTTTCATTTCAAATTCGTCAATAACAATATATCAACCGCCTTCTCCTGGCACTAAAACGAATAGTGATGAAAAGAATAAACAAAGTACTCTGGTTGTTGCTGTTGGCAACGGCCCCTACTTATGCCCAAATTGGTGGTATCGAAGATTCGGTCAACGACATCTCCGATACCATACGTACCATTTTCCCCATTATTCTCGGGGTCATTTTCCTGGTAGGTTTCCTGTTCAATGCCGGACATTTCTTTGGTGAAAACGCTGACCTTAAAAAAGGGATTACCCGTGTTTTGGTATTTGTACTTATAGCCGGTGCCGTGGTGGGCATCTTTACCTATCTGATAACACTAGTCGTATAATGAAGAGTTACCCAATTTACCGCAACATTCGAAAACGGGCATTGATATTTGGACTTCCCGTTTCCTTGTTCGCATTACAAATGGCGGCGATTATCGGTTCGCTTTTGGTGATCATATTCTCTTTCAGCTTCCTTTTGGTTGTGGGTGGCCTAGGTGTCAATATTACGTTGTATGTGTTGCTTCTAAAAGTAACGCATCAACCACATATACTGCACCTTCAAAAGGTTTTTCCGAGGGCCATTTCCAACAAAAAAACAACTGCGCTTTGTTATGAGGATTAATCTTACCCAAAATTATCCGATAGTGGATATTCAGGACAATCTGGTCTTTTCCAATAATGGTAACCTGGTATTGTGTTATAAGGCAGATTTACCGGAGGTCTATTCCTTATCGGAAACCGATTTTGAGGACTTGCACGGCAGTTGGTTTCAAGCCCTGAAATCGCTGCCGGCCGGAACGGTTATCCATAAACAGGACATTTATCAAAAGCTGCACTATTCAGCCGAACGTTTACCGAATACTACATTCTTGGAAAGGGCTACCCATCAACATTTTAAGGGCAGGGTAAACATTTCACATCAATCGTATCTCTTCTTCGTGTGGCCCAAGAACAGAGGGCTCAACAAATCAAAATATGTAAACCCGTTTAAAAGAATTTCAAAAGCCATTCCTGAAAAAATGACGGAAGCCGTAGAAAGTTTTACGGCTGCCGTTCGCGATGCGGTCGGTTTTCTCAACAACAGCTATAAACTTGATTTTACACCACTTAAGGAAAATGAAATCCTTTTGTTGACCGACACCTATTTCAATGGGTTCAATCGGGGGTTTGATACCGACATTGTCCTCAATAAAGACCATGCCCAAATAGGCAATCATTATTTTGATGTACTGGCCGTTAACAACGAATTATGTTTTGGTGATACGGTTAGTAGCAGCAAAACCAATGATGCTTTTACTTCCGACGATTTTGTTTTCCATCAGGGGTTTATCGATGGATTAGGGCTAAATCTGAACGAAAACCATATCGTTAACCAAGTTATCTATTTAGACGATAAGCATAAATGGAGAAAACTGTTGGAAAGGCGTTTAGAAGAACTGAGCAAAAGTTCCAACTTCGGTACGCAGAACAAGGTCGTACATGGTAAAATCAGTACCATTCTGGACCAAATCAACCAGGACGATAATGCCCGAATCGTTCGAGGTCATCTCAATGTGGTTTTTTGGAGCGAACGCCTGGCTGATTTAAGTAAAATTACTTCTCGAATCAAAACGGAGTTCAAGGAACTTGATATCATACCGTATTATCCAAAAGGGGAGGAGCGGAAGCACTATTTATTGAATAGTTATTGTTGTCATATTTCAAACTTCTCCGACGAAGATCTATATGTTACCGATCTGAAGCATTCACTTTGTCTGCTAATCAACAATACCAATTACAAATCGGATGCTACGGGTATCATTTTCAACGACCGGCAACATAACATACCCGTACTAAAGGATGTTTGGGACGAGAAGAAGCGGCGCATCAAGGCCCGGAACTTTGCGATTTTTGCTCCCACGGGAGAGGGCAAGTCGTTTTTGGCGAACAACATCCTTCGACAATATTTTGAGAATGGGGTGCGGTTGGTCATCATTGATTTGGGAGGGAGTTATACCAAGTTTGCAAAGCTCTATCCAGATCAATACATCACCTTACGCTACGAACAGGGAAAGAACCTGGGCATCAATCCCTTTTATATCAATAGTCTACATGACCTAAGCCCGGAGCGGTTGGAAGATCTTACCGTCTTCCTTTTGGAGCTCTTTGCTTCGGGTCTTAAGGTCGCCAAAGCGCAAGAAGTCGCATTGAAGAAAATCCTTCAGCATTACTACAAACGCAATGCAAGCGAGACCCATTCATTGGAGGCCTTTTACAGTTTCGTTCAGCAGAACAAAGAAACCCTATTGGATGATTTGGGCATCGATAAGGCCTATTTCAATACCACAAACTTTCTGCACATCATGTCGGAATATGTAGGGGACGGACTTTACAGTTTTTTATTCGAGGTAAGTGAAGACCAGTCTTATAAAATCGAGGAGAAACGACTTATAGTTTTTGAACTGGATGAAGTGAAGGATAACAAGGAAGTCCTTTCCGTAATGTTGAAGCTTATCAAATCTGCCATTCAGCGGACCATCTGGCGCAACCGTGCCGAAAAAGGGATTATCCTGTTCGATGAGTTC
Source organism: Pseudozobellia sp. WGM2 (assembly GCF_017810075.1). Classification (GTDB taxonomy): domain Bacteria; phylum Bacteroidota; class Bacteroidia; order Flavobacteriales; family Flavobacteriaceae; genus JADNYK01. The sequence continues at coordinate 551,970 of NZ_JADNYK010000004.1, read as the reverse complement.
GCAAAGCAATTGAAGTTTGAAAACGTACTGGAAAGTGTCGAGTTCTATTATCAGGCCATACGAAAGCAAAATGGGGCGATTGGTATTATACTTCAGTCCATCAACCAATTACCAAGTAATTCCACTTCGGCAAGTATCCTGGAAAATACCCAGGTCATTTATAGCCTTCGAAATGAAAAGGGGTACTCCGAATTGGTCAAAAGGCTAAGCCTTTCTAGTCATGACCTGAACCAATTGAAATCCATCAAGAACGACTTGAAAGGGCAGCGGAAATACACTGAGATCTTTATCAAGATAGGGAAGGAGAGCAACATCTTTCGGTTGGAAGTTCCCCCCGAAGTGTATGCCGCTTATCTCACTGACGGCTACGAGAACGACCGCATAATGCGGTTTTATAGTTCTCATAATTGTATGGAAACGGCCATCATGGAATTTGTAAAACAAAAATTTCAAAAATCATATTCACACACTTAAAAAAGACATTATGAAAATTACAATTAAAACCATTATCGTATCGGTATTCTTGGTTATAGCGAGCACAGGTCAAATGAAAGCGCAGGGAATTCCGGTCTATGATAACACCAATTTTCTTTCGTTGATCAAGCAGTTGTTTGAATCCGCAAAGCAGACCAGTGAAATGATCAAAACAGTCAAGTTTCTCAAACAGGCCAAAGAGACCATTGAAAAAGTGAACAGTGCGGTGGCACAATATGAGGCCGTCAAGGAAATAAATGAAAACAATGAGGTTTTGGTCAATATGGTCAGAAATGATTTGAGGGGAATTCTAAATTCTCCTTACATCCGCCCTGACGAAATTGATGCCGTTTCCAACGCTTTTAATACCATCATTGATGGGTCACTTAGGAATCTGGAATTTATGAACCAAGTGCTCTCCAATGACTTTCTAAAACTCAACGATGCCGAGCGATTGGAAATATTGGAAGCACATTGGGACGATTCCCAAAAAATGATAGCGGACATCACCTTAAAGAATAAGAGGTATAAGCTCATCATTTCCTTTCGAGAGATGCAGGACAGAATCAATAATCGGGAAACCAACTATTAAATAGCTATTCATGTTTTTAACCATCGGCTTGGAATATGTCGATTCCGTTTTTCAGACCATTAAGGATAGTGATTTTGCATCCTATGTAATCGGTGGAATGAAAGTGCTGGCCGTTTTATTCTTTCTAATCAATATTTTGAAAAAGTATTACGAAGGAGGAGCGACCATCCAAGGAACTACATGGGGATTGACACCCACCGAATTGATTAAAAATTTTGCGGTCGTCCTGGTGGTTATTTTCTCTACGGAAGTATTGGATGCTTTTGACTCCATTTTAGTGGCCATAGAGGGTCAATATAGAGGAACGGCCCCTGTCCTGTTACCCTTGGAACTACAGGATATCCAAGTAGAAGAGGATTTGGGCCTTTTGGATGCAACGACAAAGGCGATGGGCATTCTGTATGAATGGCTTACCACCCCTTTCTTGGGAATACGTATGATTGCGCTAGCATTAGGACTATTTCTTTGGGTGTTGGATCTGTTCATCTATCCCTTGTTTTTGGCGGAACGCTACTTTCTATTGGGGATCATGCAGGCTTTTTTTCCACTGGTTATCAGCATGGCTGTTTTTGAAAAGTTCAGACCAATGGGCTATCGCTTTTTTAAGCTGTACGCGGCTGTTTATATGATCGTACCCGCATTCTTTCTGGTCAATGTTTTTGTAAACGAGCTGTATCAAGAAATCACGGAAAACTTTTGGCCCAATCTTTTTGGAACCGATTTCGGTAATGAACTCTTTGCCCCGGTCATTGAATTGGCAGGAGTGGGGTTCATCATTCTGTTGAAGTTCAAACTTTATAAGCGTGCTACCAGTTTCACCTTAAGGCTTTTTGTTGAGTAATCTAAATACCATGAAAAATAAAATAACACCCTATAAAAATATCTATAGCGTATTGAAACTTAACCGTTTCATCGTTTTGGCAGTCGTATTGGCCTGTCTATTGACCATCATTTTTGCAGTGGTTACAGTCTATCGTTTTAATCAACGTATGCTGAACAGCACCTTTGCCGTGAACACGGATGGCTCTATAATTCCCTTGAAATTGGTTTCGCAAAAGGAAAATATGGAAGTGGAGGCGCTTTCCCATCTCGATTTATTCCACAACTATTTCTACGGTATCGATGAAAGTAATTATGAAAAAAATCTTGAAAAGGCCTTATGGTTAGGAGATAGTACTGTCGATAATGTCTACCGGCAGAAAAAAGCGGATGGGGTTTACAACAGGTTGCTGCAGTACTCCCTGGTGCAAAAGGTTATCTCGGTCCATACGGAACTTATTCTAAATGGGGAACGCATATCCTTTCAAACGGAAACCATTTTTGAGATTAATCGGGGATCTATTATCGATAGGTACCAATTAATAACCACAGGCAATCTGCTTCAGGTAGATAGAAATTTCCCGAATAATACCCATGGTCTATTGATAACCAACTTCTTTGAAAACACTCTTAAAAAACTCAACATTCAAAAATAGCTTCAAATGAATATAGATCGAAACAAAATGATATTTATCACCATAGTCACCTTGGTAGTGCTATTTATAGTCGGCTATGGATTTCTCGTAATGGGAGAGGGGGACGATGAGCAGTCAGAACTGACCCAGCCAGTGGTGCCGGAACTGAAAGAGGAACAAAAAGAGTATTCCTCGAAGTTGGATGCCATCAATGACTTGAAAGAAGTAAGGGAGCCCAATGCTCCAAGTATTTATGACGAATCCCTATTGGATTCAACAGGACTTTATGATCCTATGTATCAGGATAAAGAGCGTCAACGTATCGTGGACAGTATCTATGCCACAGGAAGGATAAATTACGAATCTGGAGAATATAATAATACAGTGAACATGAGTTCATCAAAACCAATGGCTAGCACATCAAAAAATCAAATCGAAGAAACGGTCATTGATTTTGCAAAGACCCATCATGAGTTTTTTTCCTACGAACCCAAACTGGTTTCAATGGTTGATTTGGAAACAAAAAAAGGAAGGACCGATGACTTTATCATGGTGGAAGTCAACGGAGAACAAACGGTGAAAAGCGACGAACGATTGGAATTACGTCTGGCTGTAGATGCGATAGTCAACGGCGATTCCATTCCCAGAAATTCGTTGGTTTATGGTTTTGTCCGATTTAAGGCTAACCGGGTTTTCATCACTATTACGAACATCAACAACAAATCGGTCGATTTAAAAGCTTTCGATTTATTGGATGGCAATGAGGGTATTTATGTACGGAACAGCTTCACGGGTGAGGCCACCACGGAGGTTATCGGGGATGTAGTAGAGGATATAAATATTCCCGGTGTGCCACAAGTAGGAGGTATCAAACAAGTCTTTCGAAGGAACAATCGTAATGTGAAAGTGACCATTTACAATCAATATCAGCTTATATTAAAACCTGCTTTATGAAAAAAATCCTATTCCTATTTTCGATACTGATTTTAGGTCAATCAAGTGCACAAGAGTTGAGGACTATAAGCACAAATGAAAGGGAGGTGGTCGCACTTTTCTTTCCAAATGAAATTCGCCAGGCGGTCGTAGGTTCACCCAACTTTACGTTTAGTTATTATAAAGAAAACCCTCAGCATGTAGGTTTGTTACAGGGGGTAAAGGGCCATGAAAGCAACCTATTGGTAATAACGGCCACGGATGAAGTTTATGCCTATAAACTGAAGTATCTGAATGACGTGGATACTCTGAATTATTTTGTCCATAGAAATGAAAGTATTGGTTTTGAAAGCCCTTTGTTTCCTGCACCAGTTCAACAATCGGCATCCTTATTAAAGGATTCTGTGAAGATGAAGACCCCCCGAAATGATTTCCCTAATCGTTTAGAATACTTTAAAAAATTTAGCGAATTTCATTTGAAGCACAATCGAAACAGTCTAAAACGCAAAGTAAAAAAGGGTGTAGTCCTACATCTGAGGGACCTAATTTACGACCGAACGGAGGTCTATGTCTTTATCGAGATTAAAAACAGATCTGGAATAGACTTTGAGATGGATTACCTGAAAGTTTTTAAGGTAAATGGTAACAAGCGGAAAAAATCATCCTACCAAAAAATTGAAATCGGGCCAATATACGAGCATAACCTTCCAAAGCTTATAAAAGGTGGTGAGAGACAAAGCTTTGTGTTAACTGTACCCAAATTTACCTTCGGTGATCAAGAAAAACTATTGCTGGAACTCAAAGAGCATAGGGGGAATCGAATATTACAATTGTTTTACGATTGACACCCTTTTTACCGAATCATTATGAGCTATAATTTAACTGAACTATCATGATTTTTGGATATGCCAGAGTATCAACCCAAGATCAAAATCTAGAATCTCAGATAGACTTACTTAAAAAAGCCGGTTGTGAAAAAATATACAAGGACGTTGCCAGCGGTGCCAGGAGTGACAGAAAGGGGCTAAATGAATTGATCAAATATATGCGCGAAGGGGACACTGTTATCGCCTATAAAAATGACCGAGTGTTTCGTTTTTTAAAAAATATGGTTGAGCTCATAGATAAGTTTAATCAGGCAGGGGTTCACTTTAAAAGCTTAAGTGAACCGGAGTTCGATACCGCGTCGGCAAACGGGAAGTTCTTACTACATATATTTGCTGCCGTTGCGGAGTTCGAAAGAAACCTTATCAGTGAAAGAACTAAAGTCGGGCTTGCCAACGCAAGGAAACGAAACAAATTATTGGGCAGACCAACTGGTTCTAAAAAAGAAACTATTGAGAAATACCATTTTGCAAAATACCTATACGATAAACAAGACCTACCCATAAAAACGGCATGTGAAAAAGCTGGTATAAGTAAAAGCTCCTTTTATCGTGTTGAAAAAGTCCTATAATTGGTTCGTTTAAAAGGACTCTTTCTAAACTTCTGTTAAACAAATCGATTGCATTTAAGAAATTCGTAAATTTGCAAAGCAAATGAAAGAAACCTTGCATAAAATAACATCCATTGCGATGGCACTTACAGTGCTCTTCTCTACCATGTCCTTTTCGGCAGACATGCACTATTGTGGCGACCATTTGGTGGATTTTAGCATTTATGATAAGGTCGATACTTGCATGATGAAGGCCGAAATGACCAAAACCTCTAGTTCCTGTGAAGTTATGGAAATGGAGATGGACTGCTGTACCGATATCGAAGTCGTTTTCGAAGGTCAAGATGATTTGAAAATTTCATTTGACCAGCTTTCATTCAACCAACAAGTGTTTGTTGCCTCTTTCGTTTATTCCTATATAAATTTGTTTGAAGGGCTTGAAGAAAATTCAATTCATTTTAAAGACTATTCGCCTCCTCCACTGATACGGGATGTACAGATCCTTGATCAGACTTTCCTCATTTGATTTTAAACATTAGAAGAATACGCCCAACAGCCATGCTGTTCTTGGGCTGAACCTGTTATACGCATTGTTTTCTCAACGTGTTTTCTAATTGTTTAATAATCAATTCTTATGCTGAACAAGGGCATTAAATTTCTTATCGAGAATAAACTTGTTGCGGTACTGATGCTCCTGCTTTTTGTAGGTTGGGGTACTGTCAATGCTCCCTTTAATTGGGATACAGGCATTTTACCAAGCGACCCTGTTGCCGTGGATGCCATTCCCGACATAGGCGAGAACCAACAGATTGTTTTTACCAAATGGCCGGGAAGATCGCCGCAGGATATCGAAGACCAGATTTCCTATCCTTTGACCACATCGCTTTTGGGTATTCCAGGGGTCAGGACAATTCGGAGTTCCTCGATGTTCGGTTTTTCCAGCATCTATATCATCTTTGAAGAGGATGTAGAGTTTTATTGGAGCCGTAGCCGAATCCTTGAAAAACTGAATTCGCTTCCCAGTAATCTTTTACCGGATGGCGTAAACCCGGCTCTGGGACCGGATGCCACGGGATTGGGCCAAATTTTCTGGTACACCCTCGAAGGAAGGGACGAAGAAGGAAACGTCACAGGTGGTTGGGATTTACAGGAGTTACGTAGCGTTCAAGACTATTATGTGAAATATGCCTTGTCGGCAGCAAATGGGGTTTCCGAAGTAGCATCCATTGGGGGCTATGTTCAGGAATACCAAATCGATGTAGACCCCGAATTGATGAAACAGTACAATATTGGTCTTCATCAGGTGGTCAATGCCGTCAAGCAAAGCAATCGTGATATCGGCGCACAGACCTTGGAAATCAACCAAGCGGAATATTTGGTAAGAGGTCTGGGTTATGTAAAGTCCTTGGATGATATCAAAAATGCGGTAGTCACTTCTGAGGATTTTACCTCTATTCGTGTTAAGGATATTGCCAATGTTTCCCTTGGCCCAGCGGTTCGTCGCGGTATTCTGGATAAAGAAGGTGCTGAAGTAGTAGGCGGGGTCGTGGTAGCCAGATATGGTGCCAATCCGTTGGAGGTAATCAACAATGTCAAAGATAAAATCAAGGAGCTCAGTTCCGGACTCCCCTCTAAAGAATTGAGCGACGGCCGTACATCGCAATTGACGATTGTACCTTTTTACGATCGCACAGAACTCATTCAAGAAACCTTGGGAACGCTCAATGAGGCCCTTACCTTGGAGATATTGATTACCATTTTGGTCATCGTCATCATGGTGTTCAACCTTCGGGCTTCTGTGCTCATTTCAGGGCTGTTGCCAGTGGCCGTACTAATGGTCTTTATTGCCATGAAGCTATTCGGAGTTGATGCGAATATTGTCGCCCTTTCTGGAATCGCCATCGCTATCGGAACCATGGTCGATGTTGGTGTCATTCTTTCAGAAAACATTATTCGACATCTGGACGAAAATAAGGATAAGCTCCCCATCAACGAAGTGGTTTACAACGCCTCCGCTGAAGTCTCGGGTGCCATTTTAACAGCGGTAATGACAACGATTATCAGTTTTATTCCGGTGTTTACGATGATAGGTGCCGAAGGAAAATTGTTCCGTCCATTGGCGTTTACAAAAACCTTTGCGTTAACGGCCTCCATTATAGTTGCACTCTTTTTAATTCCTCCATTTGCCGCTTTCCTCTTTAGAAAGAAGCGCAGCAAGAGTATTATGGGTTACTTATTCAGTATACTACTCATCGTTATCGGACTTATCGCGGTAGTGTACGGCTATTGGTTAGGACTTGTGCTCATGGCATTTGGAACGATAAGACCCTTAAAGAATGCTGAATTGGCCGGACGTTTCTTCGGCGGATTTTCCCTATCCGACAAACAGGCCAGCCTGTTGAACATCATTATTTCCGCTACAGCTATTGTATTCCTATTGGCGACCTACTGGAGACCCTTGGGCTTGGACAGAAGTATTTTTATCAACCTGATTTTTGTAGGATTGATATGCTTTGGATTGTTGGGTGTTTTCATCCTGTTCAGAAAATACTATACGCAAATACTGCGTTGGGCGTTGCGGAATAAATTGGCCTTTCTCGCCATACCGATGGCCATTGTTGTTTTCGGGGTACTGATTATGCAGAATACGGGCAAGGAGTTTATGCCTGCCCTGAACGAAGGTTCTTTCCTGTTGATGCCGACCTCTCTTCCACATGCGGGTGTCGAGGAAAACAAAAGAGTGCTGCAACAATTGGATATGGCCGTGGCCAGCATCCCAGAAATCGAAACGGTCGTAGGCAAGGCGGGACGAACGGAATCTGCATTAGATCCCGCGCCTTTGTCCATGTACGAAAATATCATCCAATACAAATCGGAGTACATGCAGAACAAAACCGGAAATCGCCAACGCTTTAAGGTCAATGATGATGGCTTATTTGTGCTCAAGGATGGTAATTTCCTATTGAACCCGAATACAACCCTTGAAGAAAAAACTTCGGAGTATACCGACGCCGATATCGAGGATTTCTCGGAAATCCGTTATGAAAATCTAATCCCGGATGACAGCGGCGAATACTACCGAAACTGGCGGCCGGAAATTCAATCCCCGGATGACATTTGGAATGAAATCGTAAGGGTAACACGATTGCCCGGAGTAACATCCGCACCAAAGTTGCAGCCCATCGAAACCCGATTGATCATGCTCCAAACGGGAATGCGCGCGCCCATGGGCATTAAGGTAAAAGGTCAGGATCTACGACAAATCGAGGCTTTTGGAATCCAGCTGGAAAATATCTTGAAAGAAGCTGAAGGGGTAAAAGACGAAGCCGTATTTGCCGATAGAATCGTTGGTAAACCGTATCTCCTAATCGATATTGACAGGGAAGCTTTAGCGCGATACGGAATTCTTATTGAGGACGTACAAAGGGTATTGGAGGTTGCCGTTGGCGGGATGACCCTGACCCAGACCGTCGAGGGAAGGGAACGTTACGGAGTGCGGGTACGTTACCCTAGGGAGCTTCGTGAAAATCCGACGGATATCAAGAACATCTATGTCCCGATTGCGAAAGGCAGTCCGGTTCCTTTGAACGAATTGGTCAATATCCGCTATGAAAAAGGGCCACAGGTCATCAAAAGTGAGGACACATTTTTGGTGGGCTATGTACTGTTCGATAAATTGGATGGGTTTGCGGAAGTGAATGTGGTTGAAAACGCCCAAGCCCTCATCCAAGAAAAAATTGCCAACGGCGAATTGGTCGTGCCAAAAGGAATCAACTATCAATTCACAGGCACTTATGAAAACCAGTTACGGGCGGAAAAAACCTTATCGGTGGTTGTGCCTTTGGCCTTGTTCATCATCTTTTTAATCCTGTATTTTCAATTTCGTTCGGTAACCACTTCGCTAATGGTATTTACCGGAATCGCCGTGGCCTTTGCCGGAGGATTTATGATGATTTGGTTCTATGGCCAAGATTGGTTCCTGAATTTTAATTTCTTCGGGGAGAACCTGCGCGACCTATTTCAAATGCATACCATCAACCTAAGTGTGGCGGTATGGGTAGGATTCATAGCGCTTTTTGGTATTGCGACGGATGATGGCGTGGTCATGGCCACCTATCTGACACAGACTTTTGACCGGAACAAACCAAGGACTTTGGAAGCGGTCAGGGCATCGGTTGTTGAAGCAGGGGAAAAACGGATACGCCCATGCCTTATGACAACGGCCACCACCATTTTGGCATTGTTGCCCGTTTTGACCTCAACGGGTCGTGGTAGTGATATTATGATACCCATGGCCATTCCGTCTTTTGGGGGAATGTTGATTGCGCTGATTACCCTGTTGGTGGTTCCGGTGCTGTACAGTTGGAAAAGCGAATGGCAACTTAAAAGAATAAATCAATGAAGAAAATAGGAAGCATACTGATTGGGTTATTGGCCATGGGTATTGTAAATGCCCAGGACTTGGAATCATATATTCAAGAAGCGGAAGCCAATAATCCCGAAGTACAGGCATTTGAAATACGCTACAACATTTCGAAAGAAAAAGTGGAAGAAGCGAATGCATTGCCCAACACGGAGCTAAGTGCAGGGGTCTTTGTTAGCGAACCTGAAACCCGTACAGGGGCACAAAAGGCACGGTTTTCGGTTAAACAAATGCTTCCTTGGTTCGGCACTATAACCGCCAGGGAAAATTATGCAAGTGCCGTAGCCGAAGTCGATTATCTGGATATATCCATTACGAAACGAAAACTGCGGTTATCCGTTTCCCAAGCCTACTACAAACTTTACGCTATCAAGGAAAAGCAGAAAGTTCTGGACGAAAATATCCAATTGCTAAAAACCTATGAAGGCTTGGCGTTGACCTCGGTAGAAGTGGGCAATGCCTCCGCAGTGGATGTATTGCGTTTGCAGATACTTCAAAATGAACTGCAAGAGCAAAAGGAAATATTGATACAGGAATATCTTTCGGAGCAAAGTGTTTTCAACAACCTACTAAACCGACAGGAAACGCTTGCCATCGACCTCGTTGATAGCTTGACGATCGAAAATGATATGGAACAAATAACCACGGAATTGGAACTGCATCCCGAACTCGAAAAATACGATAGGCTCTATGAATCCGTAACACAATCCGAACTATTGAACCAGAAGGAAGCGAACCCCAATTTGGGTTTTGGGTTGGATTATATTCCCGTTGCCGATAGGGCCGGAATGAATTTCAGCGATAACGGTAAGGATATATTGATGCCAATGGTTTCACTCTCCATTCCCATTTTCAACAACAAATACAAATCCCGTTCAGTACAAAATGAAATGCGCCAAGCCGAAATCAATGCGCAAAAATCGAATCGGAGAAATCTACTGGAAACTATTTTAAATACGTCCATAAGCAATAAGGAAGCGGCCAGAATCAAATTCAACACGCAAACAAAGAATCTTAAACAAGCCAAGGATGCAGAGGAAATCCTGATTAAAAATTATGAAACGGGAACTATCGATTTTAACGACGTGCTCGACATTCAGGAACTGCAACTGAAGTTTCAGATGAACCAAATCGAGGCCGTAAAAAACTATTATTCGCAAATGGCGGTCATCAACTATTTAACAAATCAATAAAAATAAGGAATACAATTAATTGAAAATCCATGTCTAATCTAAATTCAATAAAAATGAAAATCAGTAAAATAAACACAATGAATCGAAACAAGATATTAGCCGCAACCGCAGCAGTTACCATGACTTTGGCATCCTGTGGAGAGCAGAAAACCAAACAAGATGCGGAAATCAGTACACAACAGGAAATAGAACAGCCAAAGAATCAAACCGCGGATATCGCGGACGCTTCCTTCTCCGATGGAATGACGGGAAAGGTATTCCAGAATTATCAACAGATACGAATGGCGTTGGTCGATTCCGATGCCGATGGGGTGCAAACCACCGCTGGAAATCTTGCCGAAAGTTTTTCCGAAGAACGGGAAGACATTAAAAAAATAGCCATCGCCATGGCCGAAGCAACGGATATTGAAAAACAGCGTGAACTCTTTTCAGACATCACAGAAAAGGTCGAACCTATGTTTAAGGAATCCATCTCCGAAGGAACGATTTACAAACAATTCTGTCCGATGGCCTTTGACGGTAAAGGGGGGTATTGGATTTCCAATGTGGATGAAATTCGAAATCCTTACTACGGCGAGAAGATGTTGAAATGTGGTAAGGTTACAGAAGCCATAACAAAGTAGACCATGAAGCACACCTATCAAATACACGGAATGACCTGCGACGGCTGTCGAAAGCATGTGGCCGAGACACTTTCTAAAGTGGAAGGTGTGACTACGGTTTCCGTCGATTTGGAAAAGGCAGAGGCAACCATAGAAATGAAATCCCATATTCCCATCGAAAAATTTCAGGATGCCCTTAAAATTGATGGTGGTTCTTATTCCATTCATAAACCGGGGAAGCATAACTATACTTCAGAACAAAAACCTAAAAAGCCAAAAGGCAAAGGAACGGGCACTTTTTATTGTCCCATGCATTGCGATGGCGATAAGACCTATGACCAACCGGGCGATTGTCCCGTTTGTGGAATGGATTTGGTCGAAGAACAAAACCTTTCGAAAAGCTCAGGTTCACAATATACGTGTCCCATGCATCCCGAAATCGTGAAGAACGAACCGGGAAGCTGTCCTATCTGTGGTATGGATTTGGTTCCCATGGAACCTGACGTTTCCGCAGAGGAGAAGACCTATAAGAAATTACTCAAAAAATTCTGGATAGCTGTCGCCTTTACACTGCCAATCTTCCTGATAGCCATGTCGGAAATGCTGACCAATAATCCATTGTACGACTTTTTGGAATTGAAATATTGGAACTGGATCCAGTTCGTACTTTCCATTCCAGTAGTATTCTATGCTACTTGGATGTTCTTTGAACGAGCGTACAGAAGTATCAAGACTTGGAACCTGAATATGTTTACGCTGATCGGTATCGGGGCTGGCGTGGCGTGGCTTTTTAGTATTTTCGGAATGTTCTTTCCCGATTTCTTTCCCGACCAGTTCAAGACCGAAGCAGGAACGGTTCACGTCTATTTTGAGGCGGCAACGGTCATCTTGACCCTTGTGTTATTGGGGCAAGTATTGGAAGCACGGGCACATAGCAAAACAAATTCCGCCGTTAAGGAACTGTTGAAACTTGCCCCAAATAAGGCCATTAAAATAGTCGATGGGGAAGAACAGGAAGTGGCTATCGACAACATTGAATTGGGCGATGTGCTTCGTGTAAAACCGGGCGATAAGATTCCCGTAGATGGTGTGATAACCGAAGGGGAAACTTCCATCGATGAATCGATGATTACGGGCGAACCTATTCCCGTGAACAAATCCGTCGATGATAAAGTGAGCAGCGGAACGATTAACGGTAACCAATCTTTTCTGATGAAAGCGGAAAAGGTTGGGGCCGACACCTTGCTTTCGCAAATCATTCAAATGGTCAACGATGCCAGCCGTAGCCGTGCGCCAATCCAAAAACTGGCCGACACGGTTTCAGGGTATTTTGTGCCCATTGTGGTCATTATCGCGGTCGTAACTTTCGCTGTCTGGGCGATTTGGGGGCCAGAACCTGCCTATGTATACGCACTCGTAAATGCGATTGCCGTATTGATAATCGCCTGCCCCTGTGCTTTGGGTCTGGCCACTCCCATGTCGGTCATGGTCGGTGTGGGCAAAGGCGCACAGAACGGGGTTCTGATAAAGAATGCCGAAGCCCTCGAAAAGATGGACAAAGTAGATACGCTTATTGTTGACAAGACCGGGACGATTACCGAAGGAAAACCGACGGTTGAAAAAGTGGGTTTATTTGATAAAAGTTTTAGCGATAGCGAGGTACTTCAATATATCGTTTCGCTCAACAGTCAAAGTGAACATCCTTTGGCCGAAGCAACGGTAAAATACGGTAAGGAACAAAAAAAGGAATTCCTAAAGGCCGAAAGGTTCCATGCCGTTACCGGAAAAGGTGTGGAAGGAACCGTAAACGGAAAGAAAGTGGCTCTGGGCAACGCCAAGATGATGGAGCAGGCCAATGTGGAACTTTCCGAGGCGATGGAAGATGAAGCCCAATCGTATCAAAAACAGGGTAAGACAGTTTCTTATCTCGCCATTGACGGTACTACCGTGGGCTACGTCGTGATAGGCGATAAAATCAAGGAAACCAGTAAGAAGGCTATTAAAGCTTTACAGGACAAAGGTATCGATGTCATCATGCTAACAGGAGATAATCACGACACCGCCCAAGCTGTGGCCAGCGAACTCAATCTTACGGATTTTCAGGCTGGAATGCTACCTGAAAATAAGTTGCAAGAAGTGGAAAAATTGCAGGGCAATGGGAAGGTAGTTGCCATGGCAGGGGATGGTATCAATGATGCCCCTGCACTCGCAAAAAGCGATGTCGGTATCGCCATGGGAACGGGAACCGATGTCGCCATTGAAAGTGCTGCCATTACCTTGGTCAAGGGCGACTTGCACGGTATAGTAAAGGCACGGAATCTAAGTGATACGGTTATGCGGAACATTAAGCAAAATCTGTTTTTTGCAATGATTTACAATACTTTGGGAATACCCGTCGCCGCGGGATTACTTTATCCGTTCTTCGGAATTCTGCTTTCCCCTATGATTGCGGCCTTGGCGATGAGTTTTAGTTCCGTTTCGGTCATCGCAAATGCCCTTAGATTAAGAACAAAATCGATTAATTGATGTAGTAACTATAAAAGCCAAAAAATATGGACAACAATGACAAAATGGAAAAAAGCAATTATGGCAGGTTCTTTTTAATGCTGGGATTATCGTTCGTAGCAATGTACATCACGATGTACTTGAATACTTATGAAATAGACCACGTTTATTTTAGCCTTACCCGATTTTATATGTCATGTCTGGGAATTGCGGCAATGGCAGTAATTATGTTATCGCTAATGCTCAAAATGTACAGGAACAAGAAAAAGAACCTGGGCATTTACGTAGGCAGCCTCGTTCTTTTTGTCGGTGCATTGGCATTGGTTAGGGCGCAAAGACCCATCATTGGCGATGTACTTTGGATGAAAGCAATGATTCCGCATCATTCGATAGCAATCTTAACAAGTGAACGTGCCGATATCAAAGACCCGGAAGTCAAGAAACTGGCTGAGGATATCATCAAAGCACAACGAAAGGAAATCGAGGAAATGAAGCAGATGATTGAACGTTTGGAAAATAAATAGACAGATATGAACAAAAATATTTTATATATAGCAATAGCAGTGCTCGTAGGCTTACTTGGCGGTTGGCTCATTTTTGGGGATTCCACGGATGGGTCAATGTCGAATAAGGATAATTCGGATATGTCCGATAGTCACGATCATTCCTCGGAGTCACAAGGCGAGATGTGGACGTGCTCTATGCACCCCCAGATCATGCAACCAGAACCGGGCGATTGCCCCATCTGCGGGATGGATCTGATTCCCACCGAATCAGGCGAAGAGGGTTTGGCGATGGGTCAATTTAAAATGACGAAAAACGCCATGGCCCTAGCCAATATTAGAACCACAAAGGTCGGTTGGGGGGCTGCAGAAGACAATACCCTAAAACTTTCAGGGACGATTGAAGAAAATGAAAAAGCGGTTGCTACCCAAGCCTCCTATTTCGATGGTCGTATAGAAAAACTCTTTGTCAATTTTAAGGGCGAAGAAGTTCGTAATGGACAACAATTGGCAACCATCTACTCCCCAGAACTGGTTTCTGCCCAACAAGAACTGATAACCGCCGCAAGTTTAAAAGAATCTCAACCTTCTTTATACAAAGCGGTGCGCAACAAACTGAAGCTATGGAAACTCTCCGAAAAACAGATTGAACAGATTGAAAAATCCGGTCAGGTTCAGGAGAATTTCCCCGTATATGCCAATGTTTCCGGTACGGTATCCGAAATCATGGTCGAGGCCGGGGATTATGTAAAAAAGGGTTCGGCTTTGTTTAAAATTGCCAATTTGGGAACAGTTTGGGCAGTCTTCGATACCTATGAAAATCAGGTTTCGCTTTTAAAAGAAGGTCAGAAGATTGAGATTGTTACCAAATCCTATCCCGATAAAAAATTCGATGCAAAGATTTTCTTTATAGACCCGGTATTGAATTCATCCACAAGAACCATTGAAGTAAGGGCGGTATTACAGAATTCCAAGGGGCTACTTAAACCCGGAATGTTCGTTGCAGGAACTTTGACCTTGTCTTCCGACAAAAAAGACGATACGATTATAATTCCCGAAAGTGCGGTGCTTTGGACAGGGGAACGCTCCGTGGTCTATGTCAAGACCGATACGGAAAGTCCAACCTTCGAAATGCGGGAAATTGCTGTGGGCGATGTTGTCAATAGTGGGTATGTCGTTCTTTCAGGTTTGGAAAACGGGGATGAAATCGTGACCAATGGTACTTTCACGGTTGATGCGGCAGCACAATTGAAAGGCAAAAAATCGATGATGAACGAAGATGGTGGAAAAACCATGACTGGCCATGAGGGACATGAAGGGATGAAGTAAATCTATTGCTGCCCTTAAAAATATTCCTTTTGTAGAACTTCTTGATCATGGAATCTTTGCAACACAGTTGCACCTAATTCTTGTTATCTTTGCAATGTGAATTTTTTGGCAATCATATTATCAGTGTATTTCCTGGCACTCAATTTTGTGCCTTGTAGCGATGCAGGAAATGTTTCTGATGATTCCCAAATCGCTTCGATTGTAGATTTTGATGGCGACCACGACCAAGATTGCGAATTATGCTCGCCATTTTGTCAGTGCCATTGTTGCCACGTACATACCATAGATTTTGGTATCGCTCAATTCGCGCCGCTTCCACCTACCATTCCACAAAACAGCTTTGCCCATTTCGATAGTGTAGGCAAGGATATTTCCCATTCTCTTTTTCAGCCCCCACGGGTTTAATTCAGTTTACATAGGATAGTTACATCCTGTTTTGAAATTCCTTTGTGGAAGTTTCAAGGCTGTTTTCGCTTTCGCGGCCGCCAGTTCGGTCGGCAGGAAGGCCACATTCCATTTTAACTGAATTAACACCTGAATCTATGATCAACAGAATCATTGATTTTTCAATCAATAACAAATTTATTATCGGTCTGCTCACGCTTGCTCTAATCGGTGCAGGTATCTATAGTATGACCCAGGTTCCCATCGACGCCGTGCCGGATATTACCAACAATCAGGTACAGGTCATCACGCAATCGCCAAATCTAGGTACAGAGGATATCGAGCAATTCGTGACCTATCCCGTAGAAATTGCGATGAGCAACCTTCCCAACGTTAAGGAAATCCGCTCGATTTCACGATTCGGACTTTCCGTGGTTACGGTCGTATTTGATGATGATATGGGAACCTATCTGCCACGTCAGCTTGTTTCCGAGAAACTAACGGAAGTGCGCGAGCAAATTCCCGAAGAACTGGGCCAACCTTCTATGGGGCCTATCTCAACAGGCTTGGGCGAAGTATATCAATATACCCTGAAAGTCGAACCTGGGTTTCAGGACAAATATTCCCTGTCCGATTTACGTACGATGCAGGATTGGATTGTCCAAAGACAAATGGCAATGGTACCTGGGGTTGTTGAAATCAACGCCATTGGCGGAAAAATAAAACAATATGAGGTAGCCGTTGACCCCAATGAGCTAAAGGCTATTGGTCTTACGATCACGGATGTTTTCGAAGCCTTGGAAGCGAACAACAAAAATACGGGCGGTGCTTACATTGAAAAAAACCGCCAAGCCAACTTCATCCGTGGCGAAGGTTTGGTACGCAACCTTAATGACATCAAAAAAATCATTATCAAAAATGAAAATGGGGTGCCTATTACTGTAAACGATGTTGCCGATGTACGCTTTGGTTCTGCCGTACGCTATGGGGCATTGACACAGGATGGCGAAGGCGAGGTCGTTGGTGGACTGGTAATGATGCTTAAAGGTGCAAACTCAAACGAGGTCATTGTTCGTGTAAAGGATAGGATGGCCGAAATCCAGAAATCCCTACCGGAAGGGATAATCATTCAGCCTTTGTTGGATAGAAGTAAGCTCATAAGTGAGACCACCGGAACGGTACGCAATAATTTATTGGAGGGCGCACTCATCGTAATTTTCGTACTGGTTTTCTTGTTAGGGAACTGGCGAGGCGGATTGATAGTAGCTTCCACCATTCCCCTATCCTTATTGTTCGCCTTTATACTGATGAACGTTTTTGACGTATGGGCAAACCTGATGAGTCTGGGGGCTATCGACTTTGGTATCATAGTGGACGGGGCGGTCATTATCGTGGAAGCAAGCGTATTCCTTTTGAGTAGTTATGTTATTAAAAAGAAAGCTTTAGATAAGGAAAAGCGTGATGATATTGCCGCAAATGCCTCAAAAAAAATGATGAACGCGGCCTTCTTCGGGCAGTTGATAATTCTTATAGTATTCCTGCCCATTCTAGCATTGGAAGGTGTTGAAGGAAAGATGTTCCGGCCAATGGCACTTACATTCATCTTTGCGATGATAGGGGCAATGTTTTTATGCCTGACCTATGTGCCAATGATGTCCGCCCTGTTTCTGAAGCCACCTAAAAACGAAAAAAAATCGTGGGGCGACCGTTTTGTTTTTTGGGTACAGCGCAACTATGAACCATTATTGACACGCGCGTTGAAAAAAGGAAAGTGGGTCGTAGGAATTGCCATTGCCATATTTGCGGTGGCCGTTTTCACGTTTATGAAAATGGGCGGCGAATTCATACCACAATTGGATGAGGGCGATATTGCCTTTCACGCTATTCTTAAACCCGGTAGTTCGCTCAGCGAGACGATTGAAACCACTACCAAAATAGAGCGTATCGTAAAGGCCGAATTTCCCGAAGTGGAAAAAATTGTGAGTCGTATCGGTGTCGCCGAAGTTCCTACCGACCCGATGCCGATGGACTTTGCCGATGTATTCGTCATACTTAAACCACAGGACGAATGGGTATCCGCTGAATCAAAGGACGAACTTATCGATAAGATGAAGGATGCCGTAAGTATACTACCAGGTGTCAATTATGAGTTTACCCAACCTATCGAAATGCGTTTCAATGAGTTGTTGGAGGGCATTCGTGAGGATGTGGCCATTAAAATTTATGGCGAGGATATCGATGTACTTGCAGCCAAAACGGATGAGATTACCAAAATCATGGCAGGTACCGAAGGCATAGGCGATATGAGGGCGGAAGCCACCTCAGGTTTACCGCAGATGACCATAAGGTACAATCGTGATAAACTGGCACAATACGGCGTGAGCATTGACCAACTCAATATGATAGTCCAATCCGCTTTTGCCGGAGGATATGCAGGGATCATCTTTGAGGGCGAAAAGCGTTTCGATTTGGTCGTTAGGCTCAACGAGCAGAACCGTACGGATATCAACGACATCAGGAATCTGTTCATCAATTTACCGAACGGTTCACAGATACCGCTTCAAGAACTTGCCGCGATCGAGTACACACCGGGACCGATGCAGATAAGCCGTGACAACACCAACCGCAGAACCTACGTAGGCGTAAATGTACGTGGACGCGATGTGGAATCGTTGGTCAATGAGATTAAAGTCAAGCTTGATGCAAACCTTGATCTGCCACCGGGATATTTTATCCGCTATGGGGGTGCATTCGAAAATTTGGAGCGTGCCAGCAATCGGTTGCAGACCGTAGTGCCCATCGCACTGTTCCTCATATTCATCCTGATTTACTTTGCCCTAAAATCCTTTCCGCAGACCTTGATGATCTATCTGGCTATCCCGATGGCCACCATAGGTGGTGTGTTTGCACTATGGCTCAGGGATATGCCCTTTAGCATTTCCGCAGGGGTCGGCTTTATCGTATTGTTCGGTGTTGCCGTGCTGAACGGTTTGGTAATGATAAGCGGACTCAATGAGCTGAAAGAGGAAGGTGTGACCAACTTGAAAGACCGTATCGTGGAAGGAACAAAACGCAGGATACGCCCTATTATGCTTACGGCCTTTACCGATATTTTAGGTTTCCTTCCAATGGCCATTTCTGCATCCGCAGGGGCTGAAGTACAGCGACCTTTGGCCACCGTGGTCATCGGTGGATTGATAACCTCTACGCTCTTGACGCTCTTTATCCTGCCCATCTTTTATCAATGGGTCGAAAAACGTTCGGAACGTAAGACGAAAATCAATCCTAAATTCGTAACCGCAACGGCAATGGTGTGCTTGCTTTTTACTTCCACTTTTGCGAAAGCGCAAGAAATACAATCGCAAGATTCGCTACCCATTGTATCACTGGAAAGAGCAGTGGAAATTTCCAAAGAAAATTATCCACTTTTGAAAACAAAACAGTTGGAAATCCAAAAGCAGAATGCCCTAAAAGGTACAGCGTATGATTTAGGGAACACACAAGTTTTCACAGGTGGGGAAGAAGTCGGCGACGGTCAGGGAATTTACACTGTGGTGGGCGTAGGTCAGCAGAATATCAATCTGTTCGGCATCGGTGCAAAGAAGCGTTTGCAGAAACAGCGCATCGCCTTGGCGGAAACCGCTCTTGACCTAACCGGACTGCAAGTGGAACAAGAGGTCAAAAAGGCGTGGTCGCAAGCGTATCAGCAACGACGGAAATTTGAACTGTACCGCGAGTTGAATTCCATCTATTCGCAGTTTGAAAAAGCCATCGAATTGAATTATGAGGTCGAGGCCATTTCACGATTGGAATATTCATCAGCGACCAATCAGGCATTGCAAATCAACAATAAACTGCAACAGGCCGAAAGCGACTATGCCATTGCACTTCAAAAACTCAATCTTTGGTTGGTTTCGGACATATATTATACAGTTCCCGACACCCTAGACGAAAGTGAAGTGGCGGTGCTGGGAATACCCGCACGTATAGAAAATCATCCCGAACTGGAACTTTCGCAAAAGCGAATCGACGAAGCCGAAGCCAACTATAAAGCAGCCCGTTCCGATTTGTTGCCCAACCTCAACCTTCAGGGAGGATTGCAACAAGTGAACGGAAGCAGCGGATTTTACACCTATCAGGCAGGAATTTCCCTTCCGCTATTTTCAGGTACGGAACGCAGTCAGGCCAAGGCAGCCAAATTAGACAGCGAAATCGCCAAGACCAACGCAGAATTTGCAAAACGGCAGTTGCAATCGGAATATCGGCAATCCATACAAGCCTATCAAAAGTGGGAAGCATCTTGGCAATTTTACAAGAATAAGGCATTGCCGCTTGCCAAAGAGCAACGCGAAGGCGCATTGCTGGCCTATAGGGAAGGTGCGGTCGATTATGCGGCTTTTACCCAAATCATACGGGATGCCATACAGACCGAAATGGATGCGCTGGATTCGCTCGACAATTATCTAAAATCAGTTTTCGAACTACAATATTTCAAACAATAAAATGAAAAATCTATCTAAATACACGGCTATAGGTCTATTGATGATGCTCCTAGGGTTGACCTCTTGTGGCAATTCCAACAGCGAAGCCGCAGAGAATAAAGAGGGAAATTCCGAAATGGAAAATGAACATTCCAAAGGCGAAGCTGAGGAAGTGATGCTTACGGCCAAACAGTTCGATGCCCTACAAATGCAAATCGACACGTTGCAAATGCGAAATATGAGCGGGTATGTAAAAGCCAACGGTCAACTGGAGGTTCCGCCACAGAACGAGGCCACCATCACAACGGTGGTGGGTGCAAATGTGGTGTCCATCGAGGTCATCGAGGGCGATAATGTCAATAAAGGACAAACGGTCGCCTACCTATCGCATCCCAACATCATCCAAAAACAGACGGATTACCTAAATGCCCACAGTAACAGCCAGTTTCTTAAAAAGGAATATGAACGACAACAAACCCTTTATGATGCAGGTGTGGGCAGCGGTGCCAATTTTCAGAAGGCGGAAGCAGAATATCAGGCATCCCGAAGTATGGCCAGCGGTCTTGAAGCGCAACTGCAACAGTTGAACATCAGTGCATCCGGTGTAAGAAGTGGAACAATTTATCAGCGGGTGGCACTCAGAAGTCCCATTGAAGGGTTTGTTGAAAAGGTAGCAATCAAAACAGGCCAGTATGTAGAACCCCAGACCGACCTAATGGAAATCGTAGACACACACCACGTACACGCCGACCTGATGGTTTTTGAAAAGGATGTGCACAAGGTTAAGGAAGGGCAGAAAGTCATTTTCAATGTCCAATCCATTCCCGGTAAAGAACTTACTGCGGAAATCTATTCCGTAGGAAAGACTTTTGAGCAGAATCCAAAAGCGATTCACGTCCACGCAGAAATCGAGAACAAGGAAGGCAACTTGATACCCGGAATGTATATTCAGGGGCGGATTCAAACGGACAATACAAAAACATTCGCATTGCCCGAAAGTGCCATAGCCGCTGACGGCAATAGGTTTTTTGTTTTTTCAGCTAAAGAGGAAACCGATAATTGGGCGTTTACGCCCATTGAAATTACAAAGGGTACCCAAGATGGGGAATGGATTGCAGTAAACTTTTTATCAAAAGTTGCACCGAATGTCAAATTTGCGTTTAATAATGCATATTACTTAATGGCAGAGCTGAAAAAAGGGGAATCCGAAGAGGGACATTGATATTGATAAACACTACTAAAAAATGAAAGAAATAGAACAAAGGCTTACCGAAAATGGCGTTCGTCCTACTGCAATGCGAATATTGATTTATAAGTATTTAGCAGAAAAAGAAGCAGCGACTTCGTTAACGGATATTGAGACCGCTTTCGCGAAAGCTGACAGGACAACTTTATATCGTACCCTGAAAACCTTTGAGGATAAAGGCGTAGTACATCAAATAGACGACGGCACTGGAATACAGAAATATGCCCTGTGCGAACCAGGGTGCAATTGCGAACTCGAACAGGATTTGCACCTGCATTTTCATTGCAATAATTGCGATGAGACCGTTTGTTTGACGGAACATAAAATTCCCCATATCAACCTTCCGGACGGGTACATTGCGGAAGATGCGAATTTGGTTCTGAAAGGAATTTGTGAGAAATGCAGCGGACAATAAATGCACTTCCGTTGCATTTAACAAATTTGGAAATTGCACCTATGAAAAAGAAAAAAGTAAACTTACGTGACTTAGACCCTAAAGAACACCAGGGCGAGCACAGTCACGATGACGGGCACAACCACAGCAGTCCGGAAGCAGCATCCAATTTCAGAACCTATCTACCTGCCATTTTCAGCTTTGTAATGCTCATTGCGGGTATTGCCGTTGACTACTTCGATGCCGTTCCATTCTTTAAGGGATGGGTCAGAATCGTATGGTACACGGCTGCCTACATTCCCGTTGGGTTTCCTGTCATTAAGGAAGGTTGGAACAGCATCTTAAAAGGCGACTTCTTTACGGAGTTTTTCTTGATGTCAATTGCCACTTTGGGGGCATTTGCCATAGGCGAATATCCAGAAGGTGTGGCCGTGATGCTATTCTATGCAGTGGGCGAATTGTTTCAGAACGCTGCGGTAAATCGGGCGAAGGGAAACATCAAGGCTTTGCTGGACGCACGACCGGACGAAGCTTTGGTATTTCGTGACGGCGACTTTGTTTCCGTCAATCCCGAAACCGTGGAAATTGGAGAAAAGATACAGGTGCGTGTGGGCGAAAAAATTCCTTTGGATGGCATTCTTTTATCTGAAAAAGCGTCGCTAAATACAGCGGCCATTACAGGCGAAAGCAAACCCGCTACCATTGCAAAGGATGAAAAGGTCTTTGCCGGTAGCATCAACCTCGATGGGGTCATCGAAGTGGAAACGACCAAGGAATTCAAGGATAGTTCCATAGCACGAATTTTGGATATGGTACAGAACGCTACCGCACGAAAGTCCAAAACGGAGCTATTTATCAGAAAGTTTGCGCGAATTTATACACCTATCGTTGTTTTCCTAGCTATCGGTCTTACATTCTTGCCCTATTTTTTTGTTGATGATTATATATTTCGGGATTGGCTGTATAGAGCATTAATATTCCTTGTGATTTCCTGTCCTTGTGCATTGGTCATTTCCATTCCATTGGGGTATTTCGGTGGTCTAGGTGCGGCATCGCGCAATGGTATTCTGTTCAAAGGCGCATCCTTTCTCGATGCAATGACCAAAATAAACACCGTGGTAATGGACAAAACGGGAACAGTGACCAAAGGGGTCTTCAAAATTAAGGAAGTGGTCAACAAGTCTGCTTTTGCGGAAGCCGAATTTATGCAATACCTGATGGCCATGGAAGAACAGTCCACCCATCCCATCGCAAAGGCAATTTTGGAGTACAAGGCAGATGGTGCAGATTTGGAAGCGACCGAAGTTTCCGAAGTCGCTGGAAAGGGCCTAAAAGGAACTGTTAACGGAAGAACTGTTTTGGTCGGAAACAAAGCCTTGATGACCTCAAACAGCATCGAAGTACCTTCTGAAACCGACAGCATTGTAGAATCAATAGTGATGGTTGCTATTGATGGGAAATTCGCTGGTTACGTGACTATTGCCGATGAGCTTAAGGAAGATGCGCACCAAGCCATACAGCAAATAAGGGAAGCTGGTATTTCCAAGATCATCATGTTATCCGGCGATAAGGATTCCATTACCCAACAGATTTCCAAGGAACTCAACATCGATTGGGCAAAAGGCGGTCTGCTACCCGAAGATAAACTGAACGAGGTCGAAGAACTCAAGAAACAACCTGATACTACGGTAGCTTTTATGGGCGACGGTATCAACGATGCTCCAGTACTTGCCGCCAGCGATGTAGGGATCGCAATGGGCGGTCTGGGCAGTGATGTAGCAATCGAAACAGCTGATGTCATCATCCAGACTGACCAACCGAGCAAGATTGCAAGGGCGGTCAAAATTGGGCGTTCTACCCGAAGCATTGTTTGGCAGAATATCGGTTTGGCCTTTGGTGTAAAAATTATCGTGCTTATTCTTGGCGCAGGTGGATTAGCTACCATGTGGGAAGCCGTTTTTGCCGATGTGGGGGTGGCTCTATTGGCTATTCTTAATGCGGTACGGTTACAAAAGATGAAGTGGGCGTAATACACGCTTTTAACCAAGTTCCAAAAATTGGCCGATTAATAAGACAGTTTGCCTACTCTTTAGAACCTGGTAATCAAAGGTCTCAATTGCGGTCTCATTTAATAGTCCCCTTAATTTACCTTTTAAGGAACACTAAAAATCAACTAAAAGTTACTCTTAATTCCGAAGAACTTTGATTAATAGGTTCAGCATAAATTGATTTGCCCCATTCTTCAATACCAAAAAAAGCCAAATCGGGATGGTCATATAAGACATCAAATTCTTCCTCAATTTGTCTAACGGCTTCAATATCGGTAACTCGAATTCTAGTTTCGTAGTTGTATTTGGTACCGCTCTCCGTAAAGTTCAACGAACCCAAATAAGCCGTACGACCATCGATTATATAGATTTTACCATGGATAAACATATCATTGATTTGGTAAGAATCCGGGGCAACGAAAACTTTAAATGGAAAAAGCGATGAATAAGTATACGAATAAATTTTGATATTCTTAGTTTTTCTCCTCGCATATCTGGAGCACAAAAAAAGGAGGAGAGCAATGCCTAGTCCGTAGATATATGCTGAATCGTACGATAATATGGTTAATACAACTAGAAATAGAGTTAAGGCAATAATGCCAACTATCAATACTTTTTGGGTGAACAGCCATCGTTTTCTGATTCTGTTAGCACTCTCATTTAAATGCCGGTTCTGAACCACCAATGGCTGAATACTCTTTTCCTGGCGATAACTTCTACTGTCAAATTTATCGGAGGTAATCAAGGTGACCTTTATGCCTTTTTTATGTAACCAAACCAATTCATCGACCATTTTAGGGGATAGGTAGGGCGAGGAAATTTTCACGGAATGTTGGGCATTTCCGATTTCCTTCAACAATTTGGTGCCGGCTCCGGTACCCATGTAAATATCACATTTTGCCTGATTAAACCACACGATTTAGGGATTGGGTTAACCATTAAATATACGAAATTTCACCATCAAAATGAAGAAAATTTCATCTTGATTGGATGTCGTTGGGTCCAATTCCCATCAGGAGAATAGCCTTCGAACCTCAAGATGTATACGTTGAAAATTGGCGCGAATCTCAGGATGGTTTTGGGCATAGACCGGCTTTGGGAGCTCTCGTTTTATATCAGGCCTATCAAATTTGACCCGCTTGTCTTTGCCATCGGCAAAGGCTATAAATTCCCCGCGTTTCAATCGGAAAAAAACATCTGCGCGAATTTTGCTAACATCCTTTTCCCCTTTAGTAATCCGTGCATCGAAATTCCAATTGCTGCTCTTACTGATACTTCGGGTGGGCTGCTTGATAATTTCAAAAAAGCGTTCATAGTATTTTGCCGTATCGGGGTCATTGGCCTTCCCGAAGAACTGGTAGGAGAGATTGCTTAATATGGCTTTACTGGCCTTGTCCCCGTACATCAGATCATTTTGAATTTTATCCTGGAGCACGTAAACCGTGGCAATATCATAACTCCGCAAGGTAGCCGGGATCCGTTGCATGTTCAACAACCGAAAAGTGGAGGCTTCCTCCGCAAGGAAGAAGGAAGATAGCCGATTGCGAACGCTCATTTGTTTGGTAATGGTGTGAATGATAGTAGCGATTACAGGGGAGTATGCCGTATCGAACTTTGGATTGTTGACAACGGCGATTACCGAGGGATGCTTCGGATTATTAATATCCAAAGGAATTTCATCAGCCGAAAGGGTCATAAAGATACGTGGAGTACTGATTTTTTTGAGGGCATTCGCCAAAGTACTCATTACCCCAGCCGTTTGCCGCTCGGAATCGATTCCGGAAATAAAGGCATCGGCCATGGCTTTTGAAGTAAAGTCCGAACTAAGAAAAGCAACAAGCTGTTCGGTATCCAGATATTGGTAGGTCGCGATCAGATGGGGCAAGGTACAGTAATCGGGATGTGCCGTTTTAAGCCTCCATATCAATCCGCCCAAAAGGCCTTCCACTGCATCGTTGAAAAACTTGGAAGATCCCGAGGCGACCGATTCTTTTTGCTCCAAAAGGTTCTCCAATAGTACCCGCGATATTTCATTGACGCTTTCCTCATCTTCCATATAACGTGGAGCGATGGGATTGACCCGTTTATAGATATCATCAAAGGAAACGATATGAAAAGGAACTTTCGAATCCTGGAATAAGGGATAGGCCATTTCGGTAATCTCAAAATGTTTATAGTCGTGAATGACTCCACAGAATGAATGCCGGTTGAAATGTTTGAGAAAATTGAAGACAACCGATTCCGTTTTACCGCTTCCTGCTGATCCAATGATCGAAACACCCCTACGGATGTTTTTCATGTTGAATATTCCGTTTCTAAGCCGAAACTTGGCATTGTATTTTTTAGGCATGTTGGTCATATCGCTTTCAATTAAGGCGGCATGACAAACCATACTGATGGCGTACAAAGGCAGAATCCATTGGAAACAAAAGAATAAGCCGTATCGGAAACTGTTTCCAAAACAACCCAGAATACCCAAGTACAAAAAAAGCATGGCAAGACTGAGAAAGGCATGGCGGTAATAGCGATGCACAAGGAGAATCAATCCGGAAGCGGAAACATAATATAGAAGAATAGTCGAAAGCATTTGCCTATTTTGTTAGATTCCTATAGAACTGGATGACCGGGCCAAGTCCATAGCCTTCTTGAACTGTTTGATGGTCTTAAGCGCCATTTGGACTTTATTCGTAGGAATGTTCACCTGGGGAACCCGTACCCCGGCTTTGCTCAAAATTTTAAATGCTGCGCTGCGCTCGTTCGTGGGAAGCCCGAGTAGGTGTGCGAAATATTGATGGGGATCTTTGAGATAGGATTTTCTGGCCTCGTAAGTTTCCACAAAATTACGTTTGTATTCGAATAGGGTATCAAAGGTTTTTTCGGCCCTTTTGTAGAATAGATCACGGTTGAAACCGCGCTTGACAATCTTACCGTTCAACTTGCTTTCCGATTCCATGTATTTGCTTCCTGGGGATAGGCTATACCGATTGCTCGCATCCTTTCGGCTTACGATAATATGCACGTGAGTTTGGAAACCTGGCTTTTTCATGCCCTGTTCAATAGGCTTTCCTTGCAGTTTATGGGGAATTTCAGATTGCAGTTTTGCTATTTTTTTTTGCATGGCCGCTACATTGCCAGTGAGTTCCCCTCGCTCCACTTTCCGAATGTCATTTTCGAGTCTTACGATTTGCGCACGGTAAGGCTGATTTTCCCGGATTTCGCGGTCAAAACCTTTAAAGGTTCGCTCGTGTTCAATTTTTGCGAAGTACTTGATTTCGTCTACGGTAACAGGTTGGTCCCTGTGAAAGGAAGCCGCGTAATCTTTCATGACTTCCCTAACATATTTTTTAAGTAGTTCAGGGTCGTTATTTATGGCCTTTAGTTCACTTTGACTCGGATTGATGGTCAGTGAATAAAATTTGGGTTCGACCTTCTTAAGCTTGGCGGTATTCCCATCGATTTCTTTGATGACCTGTTCTGGTGGAATTTCGTCGGTCGTTTGATTAAAAAAAGGTTCTTGCATTTCAGGTAAGACCCCTTCATTTTCTTTTTCTAGGTAGTCGATAAAATCAGAAGCACTTTGGGAGAAGTTGTCTCCTAAATGTTGTTTTGTAATACTGATGTACATGGCTCAGTCTGTTTTAGTGATGCTTTTAATTGTTCGTATTCCCTTATCGGCATATTTAAGTACAACTTGGATTTGCCAAAGCTTGATTTGGTCACTTCCACCTTTTTCAGGGTATCCAGAAACTGTTGCTGTAATTGTTGGAGATTTTGCTCCATGAGTGAATTCGCTTTCTGCAGTTCAATGGTTTCAAAAGCCGACTTAAAGAAAGCATCATCCTTAACGGGCGCATCACCTTTATTGGATGATGGAGATTTTTGCGGCTTGTTCTGTTGAGGGGCATGTTCGAAGAGTAGTTCCATCATGGCCTTGGTAGGTGTTATCCCTCGTTTATCCATTTCCTTCATGATAGCTGCCATCGCATTAAATCTTTTTTTTATTAGCGTCTCCAAGGTTCTAGCCGTGGGTCCAAAGCGTTCCAAGGGTGAAATTTCATTGTAATGGAAAAAATCAAGCATGGTTTGTAAAGCATCGGAATGGGTCTTAAAAAGCTGCTTGGAAAATTTCCTGAACTTTTCTGCGGTTGGAATTTTTATCCGAAGGGTACTAAAGGTTTCTTTGCTTGACATGATACAATTTGACTCAAACTTTTGCCTGTTTATGGGCCTTTTCAGGGCGTTTGACGCAAAACAGGACTATTTTTAAGCGATAAATTTTCTCTAAATACAGTTAAAACACTAATATTCAGTACGTTGTAATGAACTGAAATCCAGTAACGCCGCGCCAGCGCGTTACCCTCTTGCTCTTCCTTTTTACTCCGCAGGAGAAAAATCCAGCCTTCATCCCAAATTAGTTTGCAGTTCGTAAGGCGGATTTCATATTCAAAATTTTAAGAGTTTGTAATGATGACTTTTAAGGAATTTTCAGGTTTGGGATATAAATGATGGGAATACTAAAATGAAAAAGGCAACCTAAAAGGCTGCCTTGTATCAATCTAAATGGTGTTACTTTAGATGGTAAACTTGAATTTGTGGTTATAGAGGTTTTTAATGGCTTCTTCTTCCAAAAGCGAATCGTAATCCAGGAAGTTTTCATCTGCGTACTTTTTCAAGTCCTCACCGAATTTGTGTTCTACCTCTTGCTTGGATTGATGCATGAGTTTTTCTTGCGTTTCAAGGTCAAGGTTATTGAAATTTAGACGAAAAGGTATATCAATATGTATATCCATCACTTTCTAATTTTTCATTAATCCATTATCTCGAAAGCTAAAATAGTTGCCATCTGGAAGTATGATCAGATGGTCCAACACTCGAATGTCAAAAAGTTCGGCAGCCTTTTCTATTTTTTTGGTCAATGCGATATCGGCACCACTAGCTTTGGTAATACCCGATGGATGATTGTGCGCCAAAATGATGGCCGTGGAGAGAGTTTTGAGTACAACCGCAAAAAGTATTCGCAAATCTACCAATGTGCCCGTCAATCCACCAGTGGAAGCTTGAAAGGTGCCTTTGACCTTATTGGCATTATTAAGCAATAACACTTTAAAGGTTTCATGAAGTCCGATAGTGTTTTTATCCCATGTTTGATACAATAATTCGGCAACCCTATCGGAGGAGTTCGCAGGTTCTGAATTGAGTACCCCTAATTTTTCGCAATAGCTTATTTGAATTTCATTAACTTCGTTTCTCATTGTTTTATTATTAAGATTAGACGATGAAAAAGAGGGCGTAACTTTCCACGGTGTCGCCCTCTTTGTTTTTATGGTTTAATTATCAGACTTACCGCCCAATAACAGGATTTCGTCGGCAACTACTTCCGTTACCCGTCTTTCGTTGCCTTCTTTAGGCTCGGTATAGGTTCTGCTTTTGAGTTTACCGACTACCGCCACTTGCTTGCCCTTGTGCGCATATTTTTCAATGATTTCAGCAGTCTTGCCCCAAGCTACGACCGTATGCCAGTCCGTTAACTGTTGCTTTTCTCCTTTTCGGTCTTTGTAGGTTTCATTGGTAGCCAATGAAAAACGAGCTACTTTTTTACCACCGTCTAGTTTGGTTACTTTAGGGTCATCCCCGATGTTCCCTAACAGATGCACATAATTTTTGATACTACTCATAATTGAAAAATTTAGGATTAATTAATACGCCTGTCCGAACCCTTCGAACAGCATTTAAAATCGATTTACTTATTACACCTAGAGCGTTTTCCTTTTTGTTGTTTTTTAACTTTTGTTCCGCTTCATTTTTGAGGATTTGATATGATTTCATGGTTTCCGGTTTTGATTTACTTCCCACAGAGCCGTCGCTGTTACCTTTTTTTTGTTGCTTAATGCTTTACAATATTCAGGCTTGGTAAGACGTATAAAAAAGAGCGAGGCACGAGCCTGGTTTATGCCGTCGTGCAAGAATGAATGTTGTTTTTTCGCCGTCAAAAAAGGGTAATGGTGGCGGTTCGGGTAGTGGGTCAAAACCTAAAATTGTGAAGTTTCAATAGCCTCTTGATGCGGAACAAAACACTAAATATCAATTTGAGTTCAAGCGGACTTAATTCACGGTTTTGACTTGTAATGGAGTGTTCCTTCCCAGAGCATCGGGAAGGGTTAGCGGAATGGAAAGTCAAAAGCGGGGATTGTGTCTAAGATAATGATATATGAAGCTTATTTCCCGGAATGGAGAGCAACGGAATGGAGTGGGAATGGGCTGAATAGGATTTAGTTGGGGCGAATAAATGTTTTTAAATATTTTAATGACATCTGATAGGAACCATGGCAATTTCTCAGCAAGATGTTTACATTAAACCGTAAAGAAATTATCTTATATGGTTCAATTATCGTTATCCCATCTTTTGTAGGAATTATTTTGCTAAACTTGCATTACTAACTTATTTTTAGCGTTTTATACTCTTTAGAAACAAATACCTACGCCAAAACAACTGATATAATTTGACCAATAACGAAAACTTCAGTGTTGATAACATCCAACTTGATCAAGAGAATAAAGAGTTTCTCAAGGCCATAAAGCTTGTAGAACATACGGGTCAAATTATCTATTTAACAGGTAAAGCGGGTACTGGTAAAACTACATTCTTAAAGTACCTAAGAAAAACCACCAAAAAGAAAATAGCTATTGTTGCGCCAACCGGAGTCGCAGCTATCAATGCCAAAGGCGTAACCATCCATTCATTTTTTAAGATACCATTCAGTCCCTTTAGTCCAAATGACCAAAGATTATGTAGAAAATCGCTAATAATCAACCAGGAAACGGGAGAAAAATCTGCAAATATTTACGACACGTTTAGATATAATGAGGACCGCTTAAAAATAATGCGAGAGCTTGAACTACTAGTTATTGATGAAATATCAATGGTTCGTTGTGATTTATTGGATGTTATAGACAATCTACTAAGAACATTTAGAAACAAGCATTACATCCCTTTCGGCGGAGTGCAAGTGGTATTAATAGGAGATACATTTCAGCTTCCACCAGTTGTTATGAATAATGAGTGGAAAATATTATCCCAATTCTATAAAACCCCTTTCTTTTTTAGCGCCAAAATTGTGGAGGAAGCTATTCGTGTTAACCAATGGGGTCACATCGAATTGAAGAAGATTTATCGCCAAAATGAAAAGGAATTCATAGGTCTTTTAAACAGAATCAGGATAAACCAGATGGATAGTTCTGATTTCAAGATTTTAAAGCAGAAACACGAGCCTACATTTAACGCAAAAGAAAACGAAAATTATATCTATTTAGCTAGCCATAATGCGATTGTAAATAGTACCAATTTGACCAAGTTGAATTCTTTAACTTCCGAGCTTTTTGAATTTCATGCAAATATAACGGGTCAATTTCCTGATAATAGAAAGCCATCTGAAGATCTTCTAAAATTAAAAGAAGGTGCTCAGGTAATGTTCATTAAGAATGATACAGGGGAATCTAAAAGATATTACAATGGTAAAATCGCTAAGATCGTATCGCTTTCAAATGATGAAATTATTGCGGAATTTGATGATAGTGAGAAGTCTCAAATTACAGTTGAAAGAGCAGAATGGGAGAATATTGAATATCGATGGAACAAAGAGCTAAAGAAAATAGAAGAAGTTGTATTAGGCACGTTTGAACAGTTTCCCATAAAATTAGCATGGGCAATTACGGTTCATAAGAGCCAGGGGTTGACCTTTGAAAAAGTATATGCCGACTTAGCAAACTGTTTTTCTTCAGGGCAGGTATATGTTGCGCTCAGCAGGTGCACAACATTTAGTGGGTTAAAATTAAAAACTGAAATTCCTCCTTCGGCAATTATTACCGACCCAAGGGTAATGGAATTTGCAAAAACAAAGACACCTGATACCTTGATTGATAATTTTCTTAACTCCGGTATGGCTGATAGAAAATATGAGGAAGCACGAAATGCGCTTAATGCAGGTTCATTTGGTATCGCTTTTGAAAAACTTCAAGAAGCTTTAAAGCTGAGAAATGATTTAAACACTGATACTTTCAAGAGATATATTATTGTTTATCTCAATAGAATAAAAGGCTCGACATCGCCAATTCAATATAAAAAACTACAAAAACGGATACTTGAAAATAAGGCTCTTAAGCTGAGTTTGGATTTACAGAATGATGAGATTATAGCTCAAAAAGAGGAAAATGAATTTTTGGCACAATCTAACAAAGAATTAAAAATCAAGAACGAAGAATTTAAGGAGCACATTAATTATTTGCATTCAGAAGCAAATAATTTATATGATAAAATCGATGAACAGTATAGAAAAATAAAAGAGCTTGAAAATTTGAAATGGTATCAAAGATTTAAAAAATAACAAACCAAAATCTCTTTTCAATAGTAAAGTCTTAATGCTATCTTATTTTTGCAACTGTGATAAGAATTACTTTTAAAATATTGACTAACAATTGGACCAAAATATGACCACAGAAAAACTAGACCTTTCCTCCCCAGATTTAGTCAATGAGAACTTTGAAAAGCTCGCTGAACTTTTTCCCAATTGCGTTACAGAGAGTGCCGAGGGTAAAGCCATAGACTTTGATTTGCTAAAACAAGAGTTAAACCATGCGGTAGTTGAGGGAAATAAAGAACGGTATCGCTTGGAATGGCCGGGCAAGAAAGAGGCTATTGTAACGGCAAATCTCCCTACCACCAAAACCTTACGCCCTATACGAGAAGACTCTGTTGATTTTGACAATACAGAGAACCTCTATATTGAAGGGGATAATTTGGAGGTGCTCAAATTACTTCAAGAAAGCTATTTGGGTAAAATCAAAATGATTTATATAGACCCGCCTTACAATACGGGTAAGGACTTCGTGTATAAAGATAATTTTACTCAGGATAGCGAAGAATATAAGCAGGAAAGTGGACAAAAAGATGAGTATAACCAACGCTTATTCCAAAATGCAGACACTTCTGGGCGATATCATTCTGATTGGTTAAGCATGTTATTTCCAAGACTAAAATTAGCAAGAAACCTCTTAACAGAAGATGGTGCCGTCTTTATATCAATAGACGATAACGAACTTGGAAACCTCATAAAGCTATGTGATGAGATTTTTGGAGAAGCCAACTTCATCGCTACATTTTTATGGGAAAAACGAAAAACAAGGGAAAATAGAAAAGAAGTTTCAACCCGACATGATTATATAGTTTGTTACGCACGAGATAGGGCTGCGGTGTCAAGAGTTTTAGGACTAATGGAGATGGATGATGAAGCAAAAAGCCGTTACAAGAATCCAGATAATGACCCGAGAGGGGTTTGGACTTCTGTTCCGGCTATTGCACAAGCTGGACATGGTACTAAAAACCAATTTTATACTCTTATTACGCCTTCGGGAAGAGAAGTTGACCCGCCCTCAGGTTCTTGTTGGAGATATACAAAGACAAGAATGGATGAAGCTATAGCAGATAACAGAATTTGGTTTGGAAGTGATGGGGGCGGGGTTCCAAGAATTAAAAAGTTTATAACGGAAGGTCAGCAGGGCTTAACGGTTGAAACAATTTGGTGGGCTAAAGAAGTTGGGACAAATGATTCGGCAAAAAGAGAATTGACAAAACTTTTTAATGGAACAGCAGTCTTTGATACTCCTAAACCAACTGGTTTAATTTCTAGAATGTTAGAAATTGCTTCTGAGGAAAGTTCAATAGTGCTCGACTTCTTTTCTGGTTCTGCTCCATTGGCGGATGCGGTACTCAGCCATAATGCACTAAAAAGCAATTCTCAAAAATTTATATTGGTCCAAATCCCTGAAGAAACGGAATCCGGTAGTGAAGCCTATAAAGCCGGATATAATAATCTTTGTGAAATAGGCAAGGAACGTATCCGTAGGGCTGCGAAAAAAGTCAAAAAAGAAACAGAGGCGGATATTGATTATGGCTTTCGTGTCTACCGTTTAGATGAAAGTAATATGCAAGATGTGTATTATAAACCACAAGAATATACCCAAGATAATCTAGAACTCTTTTCTGATAACGTTAAACCCGATAGAACTGCTGATGACCTTTTGGCACAGGTGATGCTAGATTGGGGTTTACCATTATCGCTGAAAATCGAGCAAGTTGATATTAACGGGAAGAGGGTTTTTAAGGTAGCTGAAAACTCCCTTTTTGCTTGTTTTGATGATGGTATTGACGAAGCTTTTGCAAAAGAAATCGCTAAAGACGAACCCCTGCGTATTGTTTTCAAGGATAGTGGTTTTAAAGACGATACGGCAAAGACCAATGTAAAGCAGTTATTGAAACAGTTGAGTCCTGAAACTGAAATGAAAGTTATTTAAGGATGAAACTACAATTTAAGGAACAAGATTTTCAGGTTAAGGCGGTACAGGCTGTGGTAGATTGCTTTCAAGGTCAACCCTTAAAAACAAACCGTTTTACCCTAGAGCGCAGTAAGGAGCTTATTCGCAAGGCAAAACAAGCGGCATCGGGCACGGCATCTTTAGATTTTAATATTGAGGAAGAAATCGGTTATCGTAATAGCAGCATTCAAATTTTAGAAACCCAGGTTTTAAAAAACATCCAAGAGGTTCAAAAAGAAAATGAACTACATGAAAGTGAGTATATAGAAAGACCGAAGCAAGCAAAGCTCGGATATAACCTGACCATTGAAATGGAAACGGGTACGGGTAAGACCTATACCTATATCCGTACCATGTACGAACTTTTTGAAAAGTATGGTTGGAGCAAGTTTATAGTTATTGTTCCGAGTATAGCTATTCGAGAAGGGGTGTATAAATCGTTCCAAGTCACCCAAGAGCATTTTCAAGAAAAATACGGGCATAAGATTAACCCCTTTATTTACAATTCAGGTCGTCCGCAAGACATTGAAAACTTTGCCTCAGATAGTAGAATTAGTGTTATGATTATCAATACGCAAGCCTTTAACGCGAGAGGAAAAGATGCAAGACGTATCTATCAAGAACTTGACCAATTTGGCACTCGAAAGCCTATTGAAATTATCTCTCAGACTAATCCGATTTTGATTATCGACGAACCGCAGTCGGTTGATGGTAAGAAGACCTTGGAAAGTATGCAAGATTTCAACCCGCTCTTTACACTTAGATATTCTGCAACCCACAAAATCGATTATAATAAGATTTATCGGTTAGATGCCTTGGATGCTTACAATAAAAGGCTTGTAAAGAAAATTCAAGTAAAGGGCATAAACTTAAAAGGTTCTACGGGTACGACAGGCTACTTATATCTAGAACACATAAGTTTAAGCACAACAAAACCGCCCTTTGCGGTTTTGGAGTTTGAACAACGCATCGGGGCAGGGGTTAAAAAGGTTCGCAGAAAATTAAGTGAGGGAGCCAATTTATATGAGCTTTCCGGAAATATGCCAGCCTATAAAAATCAGACCATAACTGAAATCAACGGATATCTAAACAAAGTGGTCATAGGAGGCCAAGATATTAATCCTGGGGATATTCTAAACGATACGGATGAAAATGCTTTCCGAAGAGTGCAAATTCGGGAATGCATTCTATCTCATTTACAAAAAGAAAAACAGCTTTTCGGTAAAGGCATCAAGGTATTGTCACTTTTTTTCATTGATACCGTAGAAAAATATAGGGTGTATGATGATGAAGGAGAGCAACAATTAGGCGAGTATGCGCAAATATTCGAAGAGGAATATAATAAAGTTGTCAGTGAATTTTTAGACCTGTTTCATCAGGAGTATAATGATTATCTGAAGGATACAGACTCCGGGAAAGTCCATAAAGGTTATATGCCTACTAACTATGGGGCATATCTAAAAAGAGATAATGCCGAGAACGTCCATAATGGCTACTTCTCTATCGACAAAAAAGGCAAATCAGTTGACCCGTCCGTAAAACGCGGTAGCGATGAATCGGACGATATTTCAGCTTATGACCTCATTATGAAGGACAAAGAGCGATTATTAAGTTTTGAAGAACCTACTCGATTTATCTTTTCACATTCTGCGTTGAAAGAGGGTTGGGATAATCCCAATGTTTTTCAAATCTGTGCCTTAAAGAATCCTGAAAGCGGTAGTGAGACAAGAAGACGGCAAGAGGTAGGAAGAGGTATGCGATTGTGTGTCAATAAAAATGGTAACCGTTTAGACTTCGAAGCTGTCGGAGAGCAAGTGCATGAAATCAATAAATTGACTGTCATAGCTTCTGAAAGTTATGAAGCATTTGCTAAGGGATTACAAAAGGAAATCGCTGCAACCTTGAAAGATAGACCACAAAAAGCTGAGATAGCTTTCTTCGTTGGAAAAATGATTACAAGTGAAAGTGGAGAAGAACATAGAATAACCGAGGATGAAGCCAAAAAAATTCAGTTCAAGTTAATCGTGGGTCAGATTATAGATGAGAACTACAAAATCACCACCGATGGGAAAGAACTGATTGAGCAGGAAAAAATTCCAGTACCCGAGCAACTAGAACCGTTTAGGGCCTCAATAGGAAAATTATTAAAATCGATTTATACGGGAGAAGAGTTTAAGCCTGAGAATGAACGGGAAACCATTATACTCAATACGAATACAAATTTTAAGAAGAAAGAATTTCAGGCACTATGGGATAAAATAAACCTTAAAACCATTTATGAGGTCAAATTTGATACTGGAAAACTAATAGAGGACAGTAAAATTCGTATCAATGCTCAACTGAATATTGGTGATAGGGTGTATGAGGTGAAAACGGGCGAGTTACAAGATGGCACTAAAGAAGAAATGAAAGACGGTAGTTTGGTCAAGGAATCGAAACGTGAATTTTTGAAATTGGATAACGACCTTTATGCGGATACGGTTTATGATGTTGTCGGTGAGATAGAGGCAATAACCAACCTAACGCGCAGAACCATTGTTTCCATTCTTAAATCAATTAGTGAAAAGAAGTTTTTGCTTATCAGAAAAAACCCTGAAGAATTTATTGCCAAAGTAAGTAAGCTAATTAATGAGGTTAAAGCTAGCCTCATTATCAATAACATTGTTTATCACAAGACTGACGAACGCCATGATGCTAAGACAGTATTTACGAATGACAAATTTGCCCTTCGTAATTCTGAATTATTGAAAAAGCATATCTATGACTTTTTAACTTCTGATTCCGGTATTGAGTCCAAATTTGCAACCGCCTTGGAAAATAGTGTAGAGGTCGTTGTTTACGCCAAGCTTCCTAAAAGTTTCTATATCTCTACGCCGGTAGCCAATTATAGTCCAGATTGGGCAATAGTATTTGATAAGGACAAGGTGAGACAAATCTATTTTGTAGCAGAAACCAAAGGCTCTGATTCTGATATGGACCTACGAGAAATCGAAAAATTGAAAATTCATTGTGCTGGAGAACATTTTAAAGAAATAAGCGGCAATGAAGTACGATTTGAAAAAGTCAGTAGCTACGATAAATTACTAGAAATTGTGCAATCGGACTAGTTAAATGAATTTAATAGATAATGTAAATAACCGTCTAGGTGACGATTTAAAAGAAAGTATCGGCAAGGGATGCAAGTTGAGTATCGCAGCCGCTTCTTTCTCTATCTATGCATTTGAAGCATTAAAAAAAGAGCTAGGTAAGATAGACGAATTACGGTTTATTTTTTCTTCCCCTACCTTTATCGACCAAGAGTTTCAAAAGCAAGACAGAAAGTTTTATATACCACATATTTATAAGGAATCCGAATTATGTGGAGGTGAGTTTGAATTACGGTTGATGAACCAATTGAACCAGCGGGCAATCGCCAAAGAGTGTTCTAAATGGGTTAGGGATAAGGTGACTTTCAAATCTAATAAGCAGAGTAATCTTCCATTGAACGGGATGATTCATATTAAGAACAAAGAGGATAAAGAGTATGCTTATTCCAACATTAGCAGTTTCACATCTTCTGATTTGGGTATTACCCAAAAAAAAGGTTTTCCAACGCTAATTCAAAAAACCAATTTTCCTGATAGCAAGGCTTATATAAATTGGTTTGACGAGGTTTGGGAAAATGAAGAATACTTAAAGGATGTAACTGAAAAGGTGCAGGACTATTTTGAAAGTGCCTATAAAGAGAATAGCCCTGAATTTATCTACTTCATAACACTCTACAATATCTTCAACGATTTCTTAGACGACCTTTCTATTGATAATCTACCCAATGACCAGATAGGTTTTAAAGAATCTGTAGTTTGGAGCAAGCTTTATAATTTTCAACAAGACGCGGTTATTGGGGCGATAAACAAGTTAGAAAAATATAAGGGCTGCATTCTCGCTGATAGTGTTGGTTTAGGTAAGACCTTCTCTGCTCTTGGAGTCATCAAATATTACGAGATGCGGAACAAGGATGTACTTGTACTGTGTCCCAAGAAGCTTGAAGCGAATTGGAATACCTATCGCCATAATGATAAGAACAACATTCTGGCAAAAGATAGGTTTCGGTATGACGTATTGTTTCATACTGACTTATCTAGAGACAGAGGAACGAGTAACGGGCGAAATCTAGAATCCGTTAATTGGGGCAATTATGGGCTTATTGTTATTGATGAATCTCATAATTTTAGAAATAACAATACGGTTGTAGGTAAAGAAAATAGATACCAAAAACTACTTCGAAAAGTTATTCAAGAAGGCATTGAGACTAAGGTAATGATGCTTTCAGCTACCCCTGTAAATAATCGTTTCAACGATTTGAAAAATCAATTGGCATTGGCTTATGAGGGAGAAGCGGTAAATATCGACGAAAAGCTAGAAACCGATAAGGGGATAGATTTAGTTTTTAAAAGAGCGCAAACCGCATTCAACATTTGGAGCAAGTACGACACCGCCGAGCGAACTACCGATGCTTTGTTGGAGATGCTGGATTTTGATTTCTTTGAAATTTTAGATTCCCTGACAATAGCTCGTTCTCGAAAACATATCACAACATACTATGATACTTCCGCAATTGGGAAGTTTCCTGAACGTAACAAGCCCGTATCCATACAAAGCCCTTTAACGGACTCAATGGATGTTACTTATGTAGATATAGCCGAGAAGCTGACATTACTTAACTTATCTATTTATACCCCCTTAAATTATATTCTTCCGAGCAAGATGCAGCTCTATGCGGATTTATATGATAAAACTGTTAAATCTGGGAGATTAACGCAGATTGACCGTGAAAAAAGTTTGCGCATTTTGATGCGGATAAATCTTTTAAAGCGTCTAGAAAGTTCAGTAGATTCTTTTAGAATAACCTTAGAAGGGGTGATTTCACAAATAGAGAACGCTGTTAAAATCATTGATAAGGGTAGCTCTGGAAAATATGAGGGACTACAAGCAAAACTTGATGATGAAAACTTTGATTGGGAAGCTGATTGGGGCGATGAAGAAAGTGTTATCGGTAAAAAAATCAAGGTTCACATTAGTGATATGGACGCTACAAAATGGCGTGAAGACCTAAATGAAGATTTGCTAATCCTGAGGAGTCTATGGAGCAGTATTGTAGATATTCGTGGTGAAAAAGACACCAAACTTCAAAAGCTGGTCGCATTATTGGATGCCAAAATTAAAGAGCCTTTTAATAAAGACAACAAGAAGGCAATTGTGTTCACTGCGTTTGCCGACACTGCAAATTATCTTAACGAGCATTTGAGCAAGCATCTCAAAGATAAATACGAATTGAATACCGCGTTGGTTACTGGTTCAAGAAAAATCAGCAACACCAAGAAAATCCCACCAGATTTGAATGCCATCTTATCTTGTTTTTCGCCTTTGTCTAAAGATAAGAACCAACTCTATCCTCAAATAAAGGAATCTATAGATTTACTCATAGCAACAGATTGTATTTCTGAAGGGCAAAATCTTCAAGATTGCGACTACTTGATTAATTACGATATCCATTGGAATCCCGTTCGGATTATTCAGCGCTTTGGGCGTATCGACCGTATAGGTTCTAAAAATGACAGTATTACAATGGTTAATTTCTGGCCAGATATAACACTAGATAATTATATCAATCTAAAACAGCGTGTCGAAAGTAAAATGTTAATCAGCAACATGGCGAGTACAGGGGATGATAACATTCTCAACACCGACGAAAAAGATTTGGATTATCGGAAGATTCAACTGCAAAAATTACAGGAAGAAGTTATTGACCTAGAGGATTTAAGGGAAGGGGTCAGTATTACCGACCTTGGTTTGAATGATTTTAGAGTTGATTTAACCAATTTAATTAAAGTTTACGGGGAATTGAAAGATATACCGGAGGGACTTCATACGGTGGTCAAGTCTACCCCTATACTTGAACAGGGTG
This sequence comes from Pseudozobellia sp. WGM2, assembly GCF_017810075.1. Classification (GTDB taxonomy): domain Bacteria; phylum Bacteroidota; class Bacteroidia; order Flavobacteriales; family Flavobacteriaceae; genus JADNYK01. Next base: position 511,659 of record NZ_JADNYK010000004.1, on the reverse strand, counting down.
TAATCTATATTCTGAAAAATTTGAATTCAGGCGTAAATATCGATAGACTCAATAGGCTTCATCCCTATTATATGGTTTACATCAAAAACTCAGGGGAATTACTTTTAAACCATGTAGATTCTAAGAAAATCTTGGATGCTGTTAGAATGCTTTGTAAAGGAATACATGAACCGATTGCCGATTTATGCCAAGAATTAAGTGAGGAGACAGATGAGTATCACGATATGAAAGAGTACTCCTTACTATTGAAAAAGAGTATCGGAAGTATTCTGAGGGTTGAAGAAGAAAAAGAAGTTTTAAGCCTCTTTAAATCGGGAGGTACAACGGCATTACAAGATAAAATAAAGGGTATAGAAGACTTTAAGCTAATTTCATTCTTAATTGTCCGATAATGGGTTATTTCAATCTTCCCATAAGCACGCAGGTAAATAAGATTGTTCCTAAAAATGCATTCGACTCTTATACTACTGCAAAGCAAAAGAAACTTTTTGTTGATAAAGTTGGGCGAATTACTTGGGTTAATAAACTTTCAAGAAAGACAACTAACTTAGAGACTAAGGAAATTCAAGAAATTCAAATATTCGAAATTGAACTTAAATCGAAGTCAAACATTAAAGTTGTATTAGATACCATTGATAAATCAATTCCGTATCCAATTATTTTTTTGATGAGGTTTAATAGCGAGGCATATCTCTCGTCTTCTACTAAACACCCAAATCCACTTAATGAGGATAACTCCGTAATTGACTGGACGTTTAAAACAAATTGGTTCAATCCTGAAAAGAAAAAATTCTGCCTTAATCTAAAGAAAAATCTGGATTACGTTTTCAAGGATTTTTGTGTGCAATTATCAGGTAAACCTGATTTGAGAAAAAAATCTCTAAAAAAGATAGTCGAGTATGAAAAGCAGATAGATACAGTAGAAAAAGAAATACTGAGATTAAAGGCGGCACTTTCTAAGATGAAACAGTTCAATAAAAAAGTTGAATTGAATACCGAGTTGAACATTAAAAAACAAGAGCTTTTAAGCTTAAATGATAAGTTATGATGTTAACTAAGACGGACTTCATACAATATCTAAACTGTCTTGAATCTTTATGGCTTTTGAAAAACCAACCGGATGATTATCCAAATGGTGAGTTTTCACTTTTTCTTCAAAAACTTATTGAAGAAGGATATGAGGTGGAAGAACAAGCTCAGAAACTCTTCCCTCATGGTATTGAACTTCCAGAATTTGGCACACCCAAAGACACTCAAAAAATATTACAGAATGGTGGCTTGTGCTTTTTTCAAGCTGCTTTTGAAACAAATATAGGTGTGTTTGCTCGTGTTGATATTTTAGAACATCTGCCAAATAATACCTGGCACTTATATGAAGTTAAATCATCGACTAGTGTTAAAACGGACAAAAAGCACAACCATTTAAAAGATGCTTGTTTTCAAAAATATGTCTTAGAGCAGAATGGATTGAGTGTATCGAATGTGTCCATTATTCACTTAAACAAGGAATATGTCCGCAATGGTGAAATAGACCTTGAACAATTATTAAATATTGAAGATGTAACTGAAAAGATTAGGGGGCTGTATTCGGAAGTTTCTATAGAGATTGAACAAGCAGCGCACTATATCAATCAAAAATCGATAGATACTTCACAATGTTCATGCAGGTTAAATACACGTTCCAATCATTGCGATAGCTTTTCATTTTTTAATACTGAAATACCAGAATTCAGTATTTATGAGATAGGTAATATTAGAGCTAATAAAATTCAAGATTTAAATAACGAAGGTGTTTTGAGCATTGGAGAAATCCCTAATAATTTTAAGTTGAATGCCAAACAGGAATTGCAGATTGAATCCTTTCGTCATAGAAAACCAATAATTGAAAAGGCGAGAATAGCTAAGATTCTATCATCGTTAGAATTCCCGCTTCATTTTATCGATTATGAAACTTATGCAAGTGCTGTTCCCAAGATTGACGGCGTAAGACCGCATCAGCATATTCCCTTTCAGGTATCTATACATACGATACAGTCCGATGGTTCAATAGAGCATTTTGAGTTTCTAGCTCATGAATTAGAAATACCAACTCAGATGGTTCAATTTATGTCAGATAGTACAGGAACGATAGGAACATTCATTTCGTGGCATAAGAGCTTTGAGATGGGGCGTAATAAGGATATGATTGAATGGTTGCCTCAATATCAGGAGTATTTAGAGTTCATGAACTCGAACATGTTTGATTTGGAGGATATTTTTAAATCAGAATATGTAGATTATCGTTTTCATGGCTCTACCTCAATCAAAAAAGTTTTACCTGTCTTATTACCCGAATTATCCTATGATGACTTAGGGGTTCAAAACGGTACTATGGCATTAGACCTTTGGGGACGAATGGTATTGGATAAGAATTTCAAAGAGGATAAAGCACAGGTAAGAGCTGCGCTTTTGGAATATTGTAAATTAGACACTTGGGCAATGGTAATGCTATTTAAAAAGCTGAAAGAAACAACAAAAAAAAGAAAGATTCAACATGGCATTCAATCTAGGAAATAAGGTGCTCGACTTTTTGAAAGAGAGTCCTGAAAAACGTTATACGGCGCGCGAAATTGCTACCTGGATATTTGAAACCTATCCAGATTATATCCAAAGAAAAAAGAGTCGCTCCAAAGCTACTGTAATTCCTCTAAAAGATGATGATGCGGTTATTCAACAAGTAATTGCCGAAATAAGTTCTCAACGTCCACGCCTTCAAAAAAAGTATCCTGAAATAAAGACTACCGAAGGACGACCCCGCAAATATTACTTTACCGAGTCATCTGATAGTGCCGAAATTGAAAGAGCTGAAACAATTAGTACTAATGAATCAGGTGTTACTTCAATCAAGGAGCATGACCTGTACCCAATGCTTAGTGATTTTCTATGGTCTGAATTAGAAGTTTATAGTAAGCGTATTGACGAGAAGCGGTCAAAGAACTCTCATGGACCAAAAGGAAATAAATGGCTTTATCCCGATTTGGTAGGTATGGAGGATTTAAGCCAAGATTGGAATAGGGAAATTAAAGATTGTGTAGGTCAGTATGCAGATAAAAGAACCAAACTTTGGTCTTTTGAAGTGAAAATATTGGTCAATCGTTCAAACATTAGAGAGGTATTTTTTCAGACAGTTAGTAATTCATCTTGGTCAAATTTTGGTTATTTGGTAGCAAGTGAGATTGAGGGAGCAGAGACTTTAAAAGAACTAAGAATGTTGTCTAGTTTACATGGAATAGGCTTTATCCAATTAGATATAGAAAATCCTTCCGAAAGTCAGATCATTATTCCTGCCAAAGAAAAACTAGAAATTGATTGGAATACCGCTAACAGGTTAGCAGATGAAAACAAAGATTTTATTGAGTACATTAAACTTGTGAGGCAGTTTTATCAAACTGGGGAAATTAGGGATAAGGATTGGGATGCTTAGGTTGTTGTCTAAATTGAGCTCTAAACATAAGTTTTGTAAAATTCAAATAGATTCATATCGTTTTGATACTCTTTTCTTATTTTTAAGATATGAAAGCTTCAAAAAGCCTTTTAGGGAGACCTTTTCGGTTACCTATATTGAAAAATTGATCATAACAAGTTGGTTATTAATGGAATAGGGTAGGGGTTCTAACTCTGCCACCCCGACTTTAGTATTCGAACCCTGATAATCTTTTAGATTGTCAGGGTTTATTTTTTTAGCCCTTCTCCAAGTACTTACTGTTTCAGTATTTAATCCTCTTAAAAAGTCAACAGGTCGTTCAATACTTATAACACTCAATTCTTGGAGATACTATCATAGTATGGTCGATCGATAGTCTGTATGTTTTCAATGATGATAAACTTGATGACCAGTGTTGCTAAGTCTATTGTAAATTGAAAAATCTGACTTACTTTAAATGAGGCCTTTCTGCTCTAAAGACTTTTTTAGATTCGCCTGATTTTTCCAGAACCGGTCAATAATCTTTTGTATAATGGGCTCAAATTCCGGATGTTCATTCAATGGTTTAATTAGGGGTTCATTTTCAATTAACAAAAACCAATAAATATAATTCTCTATTTCTGAAAATATTCGGAGTTGCTCGATGGCCTCATTAATTTTCCCTTCATAGGCATATTTCCAAACCAGATTAATACTTTGGTAAGAAGACTTATCTTCTTTACAGTATTCTGAAAAATCTCTAAAAAGTTTCTCAGCCTCGGAGTCTAGCCCCATTTTTTTATATACCTGTGCAATTTTGGCGTTTTCCTGCCGATAAATGCCCAGACCATTTGCCTCCCTCGCTTTTACAAATTTTGAATAATAAAAATGGGCTTTTTTATAATTTTCCTCTAAATAGAACAACTTGCCAATATTTTGTAATAGGTCTAGACGAGTGGTATCCTTGTTCCATTCTTTTACTACTAAATTTCTTGTTCGCTCAATATCCCCATCCTTAGCGAAGAGTACGAATGCCTTTAAAAGAGGTGCATAATAGTTCTCGGCACTGTAATCTAAAGACATGTCAACGTATTTTAGCGCTTCATCCATAAAACCTGACAGCAACAGGGCATTACTTAACTGTAAATATGTATAACTCTGGGTGGCGGAATCACTGGCGATATTGAGCTGAACGCCTTTTAGCGCGTACTCAAGATATTTATTGGTATTGGGAATCATATGAGAATAAAATTCCGCAAGCATTTGTACCGCCAATGATGAATTTGGATTATACTCAAGAGCCTTATCGAGATGAGGTAGAGCTAACTTGTATTCCTTTGTTTGTATATAGTAAAAAGCCTTCGCGACCAAGCTTTCTGCAGATTTTGAATCATAGAGTAGGGCCTTGTCTGCATAATTATTGATCTTTTCGGTATACTGTTTCTCGATTTGGGACATTTCGAGAAGATAGTAGGAAATAGCGATGTTGGCGTAAGCTAAGGCAAACTCCGGATCTTGTTCTATGGCCTTTTCAAATAATGGAATAGCCTTTTCCAAGCCTTCTGTCGTGCGTAAATAATAGGGATCTAATGCTTGTAGATAGTAATCGTAGGCTAAAAGGTTTTTGGTCGGTTTTTTTTCAATTTGCTCTAGTTCAGAAGGTGTAACTACAGCTGCAATGGCATCTGCAATTTTCTTCGCCACATCATTCTGCAACCCAAATATATCTTCTATTTCTCGATTGTACTGTTCCATCCAAATAGGGGTGTCAGTTGAGGCTTCGATCAATTGAACGTTGAGCAAAACTTGATTGCCAACGCGCTGGCCACTACCTTCTACCAAATAGTTCACATGAAGTTCTTCGGCAATTTCCGGGATGCCCTTGTCTGTTTTTCTGTATTTCTCTACAGAGGTTCGGCTGATAACACGTAAATCTTCAATTTTCTGAAGGTTGTTCAGCGCAGATTCCATAAGTCCGTTTACAAAATAAAGATTGGTGGAATCGCTGCTTTCATTTTTAAATGGCAATACGGCAATGGATTTTTCAATTTTCGGTTTATTTATAATATCCTTTTTATTGAACAGTATTACGGTCACAATTATTATTGCTAAGGATATTGCAACCATAAGAGGCCAACCGTATTGCTTTAAAAAGTTGGTCTGAACCTTTTCTGTTTTCTCCAAGACGGTGCCCTTTCCGACCTCCCCAGGAGAGTGTCCATACTGTTCTCGAAAACATTTGATGAAGTATGAGGTGCTTCCAAAACCTACTTGATACGAGATTTCGGAAACGGTTAAAGATTCTTCCTTTAGCAACTCCATAGCCTCTTTCAAACGAACTTGACGAATGAATTGGCTTGCAGAAAGTTGTGTCTCTTTCTTGATTTTCCGGAGCAGGTTAGACCGGCTCATATGCATAGTATCTGCCAATTCTGAAACACCAAATTGCTCATTGGTCAAATTATTCAGAATCAGGGCTTCCGCTTCTTCGATAAAGGTTGATTTATGGGCCGTTGGATTTGACATGTTATTTTTTACTGGCTCTAAATTAAGTAAAATCTTAACAATTATCCGTAATCCCCAAGGTCACCAATTTGACGGAAAGTTCATGTTTTGCGTCATAATTTACATCTCTGCGTCATAGTTTTTACGAGCCCCTGAAACTTTACATACTTAGCTGCATAGCTCATACGGGTTGCTTCATGTTCTACAGCACCTTTGTACCAACAAAAAAATTATTACGAACATTTTAAAATTAAGATCATGAAAGCAACAATCACAAGAACAGCAACGGAATCAAGAACAGGACAGTACTTCTCAACGTTCAGCAATAGTAAGAGAACCCAATGGGCGCAGTACAGGAACTTCAATAGATAATACACCTTAAAACAAAATCATCATGGCAAATTCACCTTTTTATCCACACCGTCAGATAGTATATTTTGGAATTGGATTCGGATGGAGCACCGACAGGCAGCATGACCGAAGAGTAAATAATGAAAAAGTTGAAAATTAAAATTATGAAAGCAACAATCACACGAACAACAACGGAATCTAGAAGATTCACTGTACTTAATCATTTTAAAGACAGTAAGAGAATTCGTTGGGCCGAATCGAGATATTACTATCATTCAGAATTCTAGTTTCTAGGGTTAAAAAAGGGGGTAGACCCGCATCAAAATTTATCCCTTATCTCAACAAAAATTATAACTAACAATTAAAAATGTAATCATGAAATCAAAGATTTACGAAAACCGATTAAAATTAAATAACAAAGCCATGAACAAAACACTTGAAATTATTTCTTTAAGAACCTTTACGAATATGTCATTAGTTCTGCTCTTATTAACCTCTGCTTGTGGTCAGTCTGGTAACAAAGGAAAAACGGAGACGAACAATACTACGGAATCGAAGACCGTGGTTACTAAGCCGGAAGTCGATTTTCAATCAGCAATATTATCCGATAATGTAGAAGCTGTTAAACAGCATATTTCGGCAGGAACGGATTTGAATAAAAAAGACCCGATGACCGGAGCTACACCATTGATCACTGCCGCAAGTTTCGGAAAAAATAAAATCGCGCAACTGCTTATTGATGCCGGTGCGGATTTAACAGTTAAAAATAACGACGGGGCGACTGCTTTGCATACAGCCGCATTTTTTTGTAGGGTTGAAGTAGTACAGTCGCTTATTGATGCAAAAGCCGATAAGACTGCAAAGAACAACTTTGGTATGACCCCACGGGAAAGTGTAATGGTCCCTTTTGCGGAAATAAAGCCGATTTATGAAATGCTCCAGCAACAATTAGGGCCGATAGGTTTACAAATAGACTTGATGGAAATCGAAAAAACGCGTCCGGTCATTGCGATGATGTTGCAGTAATCAATCATAAAATTATATTCCCATGAAAATAGAAAGAAGATACGATATCGATTGGCTCAGGGTCATAGCCATAGGTTTGCTGCTCATCTATCACATAGCCATAATTTTTCAACCGTGGGCGATGTTTGTCGGCTTTATTAAGAGTGATAAATTTTTAGAGGGTTTATGGAAACCAATGACCATGCTCAACGTTTGGCGAATTCCATTGTTATTTTACGTATCGGGCATGGGCCTTTACTTTGCCATGCGTAAACGAAATTGGAGACAATTGCTTTTGGAGCGTACAAAACGGATTCTCTTGCCCTTCCTATTTGGTATTGTTGCCATCACCACCTTACACATGTTTATTTTTCAGTCCTACTATAATATGCCTATAGGGTATTTTCCCCATCAAGGCCATTTATGGTTTTTGGGTAATATATTTGTGTATGTGATTACACTTTTACCACTTTTTTACTATTTGAAGAAGGCTGGTAATGGTAAGATTAAAAGGGTTTTATTGGCCCTATTGAGTCATGCCGGTGGACCTTTGTTGATATCCCTATTCTTCGTTCTAGAGGTTTTATCGGTAAAGCCACAGCTTTTTGCATTGTATGCCCAGACGTGGCATGGCTTTTTTAATGGCTTTTTGGCCTTTCTATTCGGTTTCCTTTTTGTGTACAGTGGCAAAATATTTTGGCAGACCGTTTTGAAATGGCGCTGGTTATATATTGGTTTGGCTGCTATTTTGTTCGGTATTCGATACTTTATTTTTGCAACGGAAGCGCCAGGTTATCTTACGGCCATCGAATCAAATTGTTGGATTTTTGGAGTTTTTGGTCTTGGGTATAAGTACTTGAACAAACCCAGTAAAACCCTAAGTTATCTGAGCCAAGCGGCGTATCCTGTTTATATTATACACATGTTTGTCTTGTACGCAGGGGCCTTATTTATATTACCCTTGGAAATTTCTATCTTATTGAAGTTCATTGCGATTGTAATTTTTACTGGGGTAGGTTGCTTTCTTATTTATGAATTTGTCCTTAGAAGAATCGGTTTTTTAAGGCCATTATTTGGATTGAAATGGACCTACAAAAGAATTGAAAAGGTAAAAACTGTAACCTCGAACCTGAACTGAGATTACAAGAAATAAAAATTCTTGACTTTGGTTAAAGCTGGGGTTAAAATGTATTGAAGAATGGCCTGAACAAGAGGAGAAATGTTGTTGAAAAGAAGTAAGTACATTTAAAATATAATTAAACATGAAAATTCAAATTGCAATATTTTGGTTAATAATAATGCTTGTAATAGCTCTGAGAAATCTGGTATCACCCAACAACCAACTTTAGGTGATTATCAAGTTGGCGAAAAATGGGTGTGGAAATATAAAGGCGTAACAACGAAAGGAGAAGTACGCTCGAACGGAAAAGATACAAGAGAAATAATCAGTGTTGATGGTGTTTTGGGCATGACAATCGGAAATGATACCATTCCCGTTACTGATATTATTAAACCAGAAGTTAGCGAAACACCCAAGTACGACTGGCCTCTGGAAGTGGGTAAAAAGTGGAAATATGAAAACAATTGGACAAGTCAAGATGGAACGACGGGAAACCAAAGTCATGATGCTGAGATTTTATCATACCGAGAAGAAAAAGTAGAAGCCGGAACATTCATGGCATACACCATTAAATACACCGGTAAAACCACGAATTCCAGAGGGTATAGCGCAAATGAAGAGGAGGTTTGGTTGTATGCACCTGCTGTAAAAAACTTCATAAAACTCACTCAGAATCAAGGTGGTTTTTTATACATAGAGGAATTAATTGAATATTCAAAACCTAAATAAGGCTCTATATAAGAAGCCAACCTTAATTCCAATATGAAATGAGCCATAACAAATCTAGATTCCAACCGAGATGTTGATTTGCGAAACCGCAGGTTCACGAACACCTTTGAAAAACAATTATTAACGATGTGAATAATTACATCCGACCGATTAAAAACAATAATTATGAAAGCAGTAGTGTACGAAAAATACGGTCCGCCAAACGTACTTGAGGTAAAAAAAATGGAAAAACCAATCCCGAAAGATAATGAGATGCTCGTTAAAATTCATGCAGCAACGGTCACTTCGGGCGATGTGCGTTTGAGAGCTTCAGATTTCCCACCCTTGTTTTGGCTTCCTGCACGATTGATTTTTGGATTGTTCAGACCGAAGAAAAAAATTCTGGGCCATGAACTGGCCGGTACTATTGAAGCAACGGGAAAGAAGGTTACAAAATTTAAGGTGGGAGACCATATATTCGGTACGACCACCATGCTCAAAACTGGTTCCTATGCCGAATATATTTGCATGCCCGAAGAATGGAAAAGTGGCGTAGTAGCCCTAAAACCAGAAAATCTGAGCTTTGAGGAAGCTGCAGCGTTGCCCGTAGGAGCCATGACCGCGATGTTCCTTCTTGAGAAAGCGAACTTAAAAAAGGGTCAGCAAGTGTTGATTTATGGTGCTTCCGGTAGTGTGGGCAGTTATGCCGTTCAACTTGCAAAGCAGCAGGGCGCAGTGGTCACGGGCATTTGTAGTGGTTCAAATGTTGACATGGTAAAATCACTTGGTGCAGTAAAAGCAATCGACTATAAGAATGAGGACTATTCTAAGCAAACCGAAAAATTTGATATTGTTTTTGATGCTGTAGGCAAGACCACCAAATCAAGGGCAAAAAAAGTCTTGACCGAAGCAGGTGCTTTTGTTTCCGTCAAAATGCTGACCAAGGAAAATATTAATCATCTAAAGGAAATTAAAACCCTAGCGGAGCACGGTGAATTAAAGCCGTTTATTGACAAAACTTTTATGCTTGATGAAATGGTAGATGCCCATGAATATGTAGATTCCGGACGTAAAAGAGGTAATGTGGTAATTGAAATAAATAAAAGGTAAGGCATGGCCAAAAAACAATTTAAGCGCATACTCAGAATCCTATTTATTATGGTGAGTATAGGTTCTCTGTATTTCGTACCATGGATTTTGGTAAAGGCATGGATATTACCGTTACCCGATTCGGTTCAAGAACAAGTAGATGAGGCCATTGGTTATGGATTTGATGGTATGATTGTATATGTTGACCAAGGGGGCAAGCAACCGGCATTTTATACAGGCGGATGGAAAGATCGCGAAAATAAAATTTCCGCTGACCCTAAATCGCTGTTTAAGATTGCCAGTATTAGTAAGTTGTATGTTGCGGTTGCAATTACTAGACTAGCAAAGGATAATCATTTGTCATTGGAAGATACGCTTGCCGATTACTTTCCAGAACTTGTGGCAAGAATCGAAAATGCAGAAAGAATAACCCTTAGGTCAATGGTACAACATCGAAGTGGTATTCCCAATTTTACCGATAATCCAAAATATTGGGAAAACGAACAAGAGAATGGTAAGAAAGCGCTGGAATTCGCTCTTGATCTGCCAGCTAGTTTTGAGCCAGATGAAGGGTATGAATATTCAAACACGAACTATTTATTACTTCGCCAAATAATCGAAAAAGTAATGGGTTATAGTCACGAACGCTATATAAAGGAGGAAATTCTTGTTCCCCTTGGGCTAAAAAATACATTCTTTTCCCTTAAGGAAGTTAATTTAAACGATGTGATGAGCGGGTATTATGTTGGTATTGACAAAGATTTTAAGACCAATGAAAACGGAATGTTGGCCACAGCGGAAGACGTGGGTATTTTTCTTAGGGCATTGAACGATGGTTCTGTTTTTAAAGATGGAGAACAGGAAATCTATTCCTCTCTATATGAGTACGAGCATGGGGGCCTAGTGCCCGGTTATCAAAGTCTTGCGGAGTATCATGAAGACATCGATACAGTGGTCGTTCAATTTATAAATACGACCGATTTTGAGGGATACGAATGGAACTTATCGGAAATTGTGATAAACCGAATCGTAAAAATATTGAGAAATAAGAAAAACGGTTAATCCTATGTCTTTCTCTCCGACCAAGATACCAATCAACATGCAATTTTTAAAAAATATATTGTCTAGAACCGCAACCGTCAAATTTTTATGGTTTCTGTTTCTCTCGAGTCATATCGTTTTAGTGCTAATGATGATATTTACTTTCCCGAGAATCAACAATCAAATTGGCAACAAGGCTTTTGATCTGCAAACTTTCGGCTATTCGGTTTCGGAAGCCCGATCCATCGTAAATGCCATGAACGAACAAATTACCAACCTTTACTTGTTTCCGCAATTATCATTGTTTGACCTATTGTACCCCTTGTTGCTCGCTCAATTCTTGAGTAGTTTTCTATTTCGTTTGATCAATTTGACCCAAACAAAAAAAGGCGTGGGTTCGTTTGTATTGATCGTTCCATTCTTGGCAATGCTATTTGATTATTTAGAAAACATCTGTATCATTTTGATGATTACAAAATCCGCTGACCTATCGGAATATTTTGTGTTGGTATCCAGCACATTTACTGTGCTAAAGAGTATATTGACTACGTTCGCATGGCTATGTGTTTTATTCTATTTTTTAAAATGGATTAGAATAAAACATTGGAAAGTTTAGATGCTTTTTTAAAACTGTTGGAAACCGAACTAAAGAGATAACAAATTTGGGTTCGATATAAATTAAGTATGATACTATCCCCAAAAACAAAACGAAACATTTCACGGATTATTCCATTTGGAGTGATTTGGCTCGTTCTTGGGTGGGTCAATTTGTTTTCGCAAGAGTCTGTCAAACACGATCAAAATTTAAATCAAACTGGTGCAATCAACGTGACCCTTGAAGTCTTTGTTTTTGCAAGTATTGCTGTTACCGTAGTCGGCTTACTTGTCGGTGCCATTGAGGTAGTGTGGATGGGTAAGCTTTTTAGAAAAAAAAGTTTTTTGCAAAAAATTGGTTACAAGGTGGTTTTTTATACCTTTTTCTTACTGGTTGTTATCTTCATAACCTTTCCGATTGCGGCAGTAGTCGAACTGCATTCTTCTCCTTTGAATCCTATTATTTGGGAACGGTTTTCGAACTTTCTGATCAGTATTGAATTTGCGAGTACCTTGGTTTCTATTTCATTCAGTCTTTTTGTAAGCCTTTTTTATTCTGAAATCAGCGAAAATATAGGGCATGGGGTATTGATGAATTTCTTTACGGGAAAATATCATAAACCCACCGAAGAGAAACGGATCTTTCTGTTTTCTGATATGAAGTCCTCCACGACAATTGCCGAACAATTGGGACATATTAAATATTTTGAACTGCTTAGGGAATATTATTCAGATTTCTCTGATGCTATTATTAGACATTCGGGCGAAGTCTATCAATATATAGGTGATGAAATCGTCATCTCTTGGAAATACGAAGATGGCATCAAAAACAATAATTGTATTAACTGTTTTTTTGCCATGAGAAAAGACCTTAGAAAAAGAGCAGATCGATATATTTCCAGTTTTGGTGTAGTGCCCACTTTTAAAGCAGGACTTCACGTAGGCAAGGTAACCACTGGCGAAATAGGGGCGCTTAAAAAAGAGATTGTTTTTACCGGAGATGTACTCAATACGACCGCTCGAATTCAATCACTTTGTAACCAATATGATGTAGAGGTCATAGCTTCCGAAAATTTAATAAAATCGCTTCATTTTGACATTCAATTTCAAATTGAATCCTTAGAAACCGTTCTGTTAAAAGGGAAAGAAGAAAAAATGGAATTGTTTACCGTTACATCGACTTCCCCTCCCGAAGAATTAAAATAAACCATGATTACGTTGCTAAGAACAAGATTTATAATAGACTAATACGGAATGCTCTTTCAGGTTGAAATGCATTCGAAAAGGCAATCTTATAATAATCATGGTACAAATGAAAAACACCCCATGATGTACATGAGTACTACGCTATGAAACAGACATTTAAAAAAATTACGCCCATAACGACGTGAAAACAACTAATCTTAAATATAAAATAGATGCTATTCCAATTCTTTTTTTCAATTTTCTGGGCTTAGAAATTAAAGTAGGTTAAAACTTTATGAAGAGCAGATAAAATCACTGGTAAAACTTCCGAACTTAACAACAGTGAATTTTTGATGTTTAGTTTATTTAGTGCCGCCTATGGTCAATAGTTCATCCCATTGAGTGGTAAATCTGGGACTTCGGTGCTCTTTGATCAGGGCCCATTCTTTATGACGGTTACCAACTGTCGCCAGTTTAATTTTATTTTTTCCGAATTTACCGTTGAGATTATCCAATACATGGGTGATAGTGTCAGACTCGCTTTTGTGCCGGGTATCGAACAAATTTGTTTGAATATCTGTACGATTTACCAATTGCAGTAAATTTACACCCACTTTTTTATATCGATAGCCTGGCTTGTAAATCTGTTTTAATCCCCTTAGAGCTTCCTTTGTCAATTTAATGGTACTGTCTGTAGGTGTGTCTAACGATATTGTAATATTGTTTCTATACTGCTTATCGATTTGACTATGTTGATTGGTCTGCAAAGAAATGTCGATTTGAGATGCTGCACTACGTTGTTGTCTTAAAAGGTCTGCAACTTCTGCTACATAGTAACTACAAGCTTCTTCAATAAGACTATACGATGTCAATTTGAATCCGAACGATTTTGCTGTTCCAATGCCTTTTTTCGCTTTTGGCTTTTCTACTATTTCTAAGCAAGGTATATTGTTCAGTTCTCTCCAAAGCCGTTCACCTATTACCGTCATTTTTTTTCTAACCCAAGCCACTGGCATATTGGCAAAATCTAAGGCCGTACTTATTTTTTTATCCTCGAGTCTGAGCGCATGTTTTCTGCCAATGCCCCAAATATCTTTGACCTTTAGATTTTGCAATAATTGTTTTCGTTTTGTTTCTGAATCCACGACATACACATTGTCATTCTCAGCTATTTTTTTTGCATACTTATTGGCTAATTTAGATAGTGATTTTGTTTTGGCAATACCCACTCCAACTGGTATTCCGGTGTTTTTATATATGGTGTTCTTAATGGTATGGGCCAAATCGGTATAGCACTCATTTTGATGAATACTCAAATCAACAAAACTTTCATCTATGCTGTATTCTTCGACACGAGGCGAGAAGGTTTTTAAGGTGTCCATAACCCTTCGAGACATATCATTATACAGCGTATAATTTGAAGAAAAATACGTGACATTACTTTTATCTAACAATTTCTGTATTTTAAAAACCGGCTGAAACATCGGAATTTCCGTTAGAGCCTTTGCTTCTTTGTTCGCAGCAATGATGCACCCATCGTTGTTGCTTAAAACAACTACTGGCATTTTCTTAAGGTCAGGTCTAAAAACCTGTTCGCAAGAGGCATAGAAGCTATTACAATCTACTAAAGCAATCATAAAACAGATTTAATGATATAAGTGATTACTCCCCATATATTTATTTCAGATATATATTCTTTGCCAATTCTGATAACACTGAAATTGTCATTGATAGTGGCTACGACAAGTTGATTTGTTCTGGCGGATAACGACTTATCGACTATAAGAACATCATTTTTTAAAATATTAAAATCGTTAAACCCGTCATCTGCAACTTTTATGAAGAAAGTTGCGGATGAATTAGTCACTAAAACCTCGTTCAGATCAATTCTTGGCTCGCTGTAATGCGTTGCAGGACTAGAAAAACCAGTTTGAGTAGGGCGTTTAACTCTGTAGTTATTTTCCGTTTTTTTTATTAAATGAACTTTTGAATCACTCATGTATATTGCACTTATCATTTAAATTACAGTCAACTAACTTTTAATGAATGGTAATCAGAAAATGATTCGACCATAGCGGCTTACATTTTCTTAAGGCAGATAAGCTATGTAAGCAACGGAACCACAATCTAAAAAACAAACACATTTACTTTTATTGGATATTTTCCAAATATCAGGATATTTGCCTAATTCGGATGTCGTTTTAGAAAAAGATTATTAACAAAATTTTATTTTAAACAGTAGTTGCAATTAGCCGTATTTAGATATGCTCGAAGTTTTCTTTAAGCATCTAATTTGCATTGAAATTGAATAGAGCCTAGTACATTCGTTATTTCTATGGCCATACTATTATGTAAACCAATTTTGGAGTATAAGATGGATTGATAATACCGATTGAGAAGATACTGTTCGAGCATTGAACCTTTTGCTTTATATGTGGCCAGAGGCAATAACAAAGGTTTGGTAGCACACTTTAAAAAATAAGTAGGTGTAAGTTCTAACTTGCGTTAAATTGATTTCTGCTGATTCATTTTTATAATTTGGGTTGTAGCTCGGCAGTTCTATACTTCGTTATGAAAGTTCTTCCCTTTTTTTTGAATCAATTTGCGTTGAAAAAATGAAAATAGTCTTAACTCCAAAATCAAAAAAGGCTTTTGAACAATTTAAGTTCAAAAGCCTTTTCATTTTACACTGGATTACAGTGGGTGTTTAAGCTTCACAGCTCGTACATTCTTTCTTTTGCCTGAATTTTTGAGCGGCATTCATACTGTGTTGATAGTACATTGATTTCAGGCCGAGTTTCCATGCGGTCACGTGAATTTTATTGATTTCTTTCACGGGCATTTCAGGGTGAACAATTATATTCAACGATTGCCCTTGGTCGATATGGTGTTGCCGTGCAGCTGCTTGATACACGATATCTAGCTGATCAAGCTCTGAGTATGTTTTGAAAACGGCTTTTTCCTCTTCGGTCAAAAAGTCAAGGTGTTGAACTGAACCATCATGATCTCGAATGTCTCTCCAAACTTCTGGGAGGTTCATATCTTTTTCTTCTAAAAGATCCATCAGAAACGGATTCTTGATAGTGACTTTTATTTTGGCAATATCTTTCACATAACAGTTTGACCAAATGGGTTCGATGCCCTGAGAAACCTGCCCTAAAATAAACGCAGATGATGTTGTGGGTGCTATTGCGTTTAACGTCGCGTTACGTCTACCATAGGTTTTTAGAACTTCGGGTTCACCAAAACGTTCGGCCAATTCTTCCGAAGCTTTGTATGAGCGTTGCTTTATTTCTTTAAATATTTCGTTGTTGAGATTGTATGCCTCTTGACTATCGAACGCCAATCTTTTTGATTGGAGTAAAGAATGCCAACCTAGGGCACCTAAACCTAAAGCTCTGTTATCTTTTGCGAAATTATAGGCTCTTTCCATAAAGAGGAAAGTCTGTCGATCTTCTCTATTTTCAGAATCTCGATAGGCTTCAAGCTTCTCAATAAATTCGGTGATAATGGCATCTAAGAAATATACCATAGTTTCAACAGCATCGGTATCTTTCCATTTGTCATAATGCATTAGGTTAATGCTGGAAAGCACGCACACAAACGACCAATTGTCATTGGAGGGTAACATAATTTCCGTACAAAGGTTACTGGCATGAATACGATGGTCTTTTTCTTGATAAACTTCCGAAGCGCCATTATTGGCATTATCCGTAAAGAAAATATAGGGGTAGCCCATTTCTCCTCTACGTTGCAACACTTTCGCCCATACGGTACGTTTCTCTGTGTCGCCATCAATCATTTCTTGCATCCATTGGTCAGTAACCGTAACCCCATGGGTAAGTTGCTGTATAGGGTTACCTTCGGTACCTATCTCCAAGAATTCTAAAATATCTTTATGGTCGATAGGCAGGTAAGGGGAGAAGCGACCGCGCCTTACGGAGCCTTGGCTCACGACATCGACCATTGATTCGAATAATTGCATTATATGAACGGCACCTGATGCTTGCCCATTATTTTTAACGGCTGACCCACGGGGCCTGATTTTTCCAAAATAACCAGAAGTACCACCACCGAGTTTCGACATCATTCCAATTTCTGATTGGGTATATAGAATGTTGCCCATATCATCGTCAACGTGAGAACCAAAGCAACTAATGGGTAACCCTCTTCTCTTACCAAAATTGGACCAGACCGGTGAAGCTAAAGAGAAAAAACCTTCTGACATATAGTGATAGAACTTATCGGCATAGCCAGGTATTTTCAAAATTTGCTCGGCTCTTTCGCCAATCTCGCGAATACGGCCTTCGGGGGTTACACCTTCGGTAAGGTAACCAGACGACAAAAATTTACGACTGTTTTCATTTAACCATTCGAAACCTTCGTTTTCAGATTTTTTATTTAGTTCTGCCAAGGCATTTTTTCGAGCATTGACCAAATCGTGGGTGGTTTCATCTCGTTGGTCAATAATCTGTTGTAGATCTGTTTTATTCTCCATAATTTAAAAAAGGTCGTCGCTGGTTATACTTTGTGTTCTCTTGCTGTAGTTGATGGATCGCTTTACGAAAAAGTCTCCATGTTTTGTTCCGATAATTTCATCATCGAACCATTCGGTCTGCTCGATCAATGATTGATCGATATCGAATATTTTCGATATTCCTATACTTTCCAACGAGTTATTGAAACGATTCTTTATGAACTCGTTGATAACATCTTTAGGTAAAAAGTCAAGTTCGCCTTCTTCAAAAATCCAGTTGACAATTTTACTCTCGGCGTTAAAAGCTTCTTTACAGATGTCTTGTATGAGTAAAGAGTAGTCATCGTCGAACCAGTCTGGATTCTCGTTTTTAATAATATTGATTAGGTCTATACCGAAATCGCCATGAATTTGCTCTTCTTTAGAAGTGGCCTCCACCACATTTGATATGCCTTTTAATACATTTTTATGCTTGTTAAAGGCCATAATGATCAAAAACTGTGAAAACAACGAAACATGTTCGATAAAGAGTGAGAATAAAAGAATTGACTCTGCATATTCTTTATCATTTTCACTTTTTGCATTTTTTAGGGCCGTTTCAAGATAATGTACCCGTTTCATAATCACGGGTTTCTTTTTCAAGGTTTCGAACTCCCGGTTTAGGCCTAAAATTTCCAACAGATGTGAATAGGCATCATGATGTCTTACCTCACTTTCGGCAAATGTGGCACCTACAGAACCAATTTCGGGTTTGGGCAAACGTTGATATATATCGCCCCAAAAAGTTTTTACGGCAACTTCGATTTGCGAAATGGCTAGAAGGGTATTTTTGATAGCACTTCGCTCTACTTCGCTCAAACCTGATTTAAAATCTTGAATATCGCTCGTGAAATTAAATTCGGTGTGGATCCAGTACGAGTGTCTTATGGCAGCAACATATTCATACAGTTGTGGATATTCGTATGGCTTTAAGTTCACCCTCTTTTCAAATACGTTGGTTTTGCGAATTTGAGCCCTTTTGTTTCGGTAGATGATGTAAGCTTTCGCCACTTCGTGAAACTCACTTTCCATAAGTTTGGTCTCCACAACATCTTGAACCTCTTCGATGGTAGGAATGTAGTTTTTATCTAGACTTTTACGCTTCAATAATATATCATGAACCTCTTCTGCCATAGGTTGGGCATCACTTATTTGGCCCTGGTCTACCGCGGTCATAGCTTTGGTGATGGCGTTCGTAATCTTATGAATGTCAAAAGGTTGGGAAGTATAGTCCCTTTTAATAATGTGGGTGATTTGCATAGGAAAAGTGTTTGGAACGAATCTAAATAAATCGTTATGTAAAATTCATATTTTATTGCCTACGATTTCGATTACCCCAATTCTCTTTTTCAACATTGTTATTAACAACTGCTATTTTGACACTGAAATTATGCTCAAATAATGCCGCGGAAGAAGCGCTTTTTCAGGTGTTCTGATAGATGTCAAATACACTTGATCATGACCGTTTAAATGGTCAATTTTTTTTGTTTTATAGATTTTCTTCTTAAAAACCTATTGGTAATCAGAAACACAATTCTTAAGTAAAAAGCTTCAATTTGCAGGAAGCGCAGTCAATGAATCGTTCTTAAAATTTCGGAGTTTTCTAAAATTGGTTTTTTAACAGAGCAAAGGCTTCGTAAAAGAACAATTTGGCCTTTATTGAAATAATCCTAACTATTTGTTTTTATTAAATTTCAGCATCTTTAATAAAAAGCATTTTTGATTATCGATTACGAATAAATAGGCCACTTAAATTCACGACACTCTAATGTTTTAATTTAACTATTGATTCCGATAGTCATTGGTCTTAATATCGCTTATCTTACATACATAGAAAATTAGTTCTTTGTATGGCATTAAAAGTTGCAATAAAACATAAGACGGTATATAAATATGACCGTCAAGTCAATCTTTCTCCACATATCTTTAGATTGCGTCCTGCACCCCATAGCAGAACGCCTATCGATGCGTATTCGATAAAAATCAAACCGGAAGAGCATTTTTTCAATTGGCAACAGGATCCATTCGGTAATTATTTGGCGCGTTTGGTATTTCCTGAGAAAACCGATGAACTCTCGATAGATGTAGAGATTATAGCTGACTTAAAAACTATAAATCCTTTTGATTTCTTTGTAGAGGAGGCGTTTGAGAATTTTCCTTTTAAGTACTCCGAAGAACTAAAAAAAGAACTATTGCCCTATTTGGAAATTACCGAAGAAGGCCCACATCTCGCAAATTGGTTAAAACAAATAGACCTTACTCCGCAACGAACTATCGATTTTCTTACCGGGCTTAATCAAAAGCTATACGATTATCTTAATTATACGGTGAGAATGGAGGTTGGCGTGCAAACCTGTGAACAGACTTTAGAGGCACGTTTAGGTTCATGCCGAGATTTTGCATGGCTTTTGGTGCAGACTTTACGACATTTGGGTTTGGCTGCGCGTTTCGTTTCGGGCTATCTCGTTCAACTTAAAGCTGATGAAAAATCACTCGATGGCCCTTCTGGCCCAGAAGAAGATTTTACTGATTTACATGCTTGGGCAGAGGTATATTTACCCGGTGCGGGATGGATCGGGCTAGACGCCACATCGGGTCTGTTGGCAGGCGAGGGGCATATACCTTTGGCCTGTACGCCTTCTTTTGAAAGCGCAGCACCTGTATATGGCTTGACGGATCCTTGTGAAACGACTTTCGAATTTGAAAACAAGGTGACCCGCATTTTTGAATCTCCGCGGGTGACCAAACCCTATACTGAAGATCAATGGAACGCCATCTATGAACTTGGTTTTAAGGTGGATGAAGAGCTTGAGCGGAATGATGTAAGACTTACCATGGGCGGTGAGCCCACTTTTGTTTCGATAGATGATATGGAAGCTGATGAATGGAATACATCTGCCGACGGCGAACACAAAAGAAAATTGGCCAGTAAGCTGTCTACGAAATTATTGGAAGTATTTGGAAAAGGAGGGGTGCTTCACCATGCACAAGGAAAATGGTATCCTGGTGAGCCCTTGCCACGATGGCTCATAGGTGTTCATTGGAGAAAAGACGGAGGGGTTATTTGGCAAGATTCCCAATGGTTGGCTTCCTTTTCGGAAACCTATGAACTGCCGGAAAATATTACCAAAACCTTCTTGCAAACCTTGGCGAAAAATCTAAATAGCGAGTCGAATTCTATTATGCCCGCTTTTGAAGATGCATTCTATTTCTTATGGGAGGAACGTAAGTTGCCAATGGATGTAGATGCCAAAGAATATGATGAGAAAGATTCTGCCCTACGAAAAAAATTGGCCGAGGTACTTGAGCAGGGCACCGGCGAAACCGTTGGGCATGTTTATCCGTTGGCAGAGAGTAATGGAAATTGGATAACCAACCCGTGGCAATTTAGAGGGGGCGATCTAATCTTGTCGCCCGGTAATTCACCCATTGGGTTGAGACTTCCGTTAGAGTCGTTACCAAAAAAGCCCGAAGTACCTTCGGAACCAACGGCAGAACCAGAACTTTTTGAACCCAAAGGAAAGCTTCCGGAATATGGTGCTTTTTTGAAAGAAAGAGCAGATGGAAAAGCTATAACAAAAAAAGAAAAACAACCCTATGTGCGCACCGCGATATGTGCGGAAGTTCGAGAAGACAAACTTTTCTTGTACTTGCCGCCTTTGAACAGTGCTGAGTCATTTCTCGACCTGGTGGCAAGTATAGAGGCTACTGCCAAAGAATTGAAGGTGCCCGTTTTGCTAGAAGGTTACGAACCGCCCAAAGATAATAGGTTAGAAGTATTGAAAATTACGCCCGATCCTGGGGTAATCGAAGTCAACGTACACCCGGCCAAGAACTGGAACGAGCTTACCGAAAACACCCTCAAGTTGTATGAAGAGGCCAAGAAAGCCCGATTAGGAACGGAGAAGTTTATGCTCGATGGAAAACATACCGGTACGGGAGGGGGCAATCATGTAACGCTGGGCGGCGTGACTCCTGCCGATAGTCCATTGTTGAGAAATCCCCAACTTTTGCGTAGTTTGTTAACATTCTGGCAGCACCATCCGGGCTTATCATATCTCTTTTCCGGAGCTTTTATTGGCCCTACTAGTCAAGCGCCACGTGTCGATGAGGCCAGATTAGAGAATTTGTATGAACTGGAAATCGCTTTCTCTCAGATTCCCGATGATGAAGAAGTTCCGTTTTGGCTTACCGATCGCCTGTTCAGGCATTTGTTGACCGATATTACGGGTAATACACACCGTGCCGAATTCTGTATAGATAAGCTGTATTCTCCTGATTCTTCATCGGGGCGATTAGGTATTTTAGAGCTCCGGGCTTTTGATATGCCGCCGCATGCCCAAATGAGCTTAATGCAAATGTTGTTGGTTCGTACCTTGGTATCTTGGTTTTGGAAAAAACCTTATAAGCATGATTTGGTACGATGGGGTACTGAACTACATGACAAGTTTTTGCTCGAACATTATGTGAAAGACGATATTGCCGATATTGTATCGCAATTGAATGATGCAGGTTATCCGTTTAAACTAGAGTGGTTCGATCCATTTTTTGAATTCCGGTTTCCTTTATATGGTATGGTCGAAATCAATTCAATGCAGATCGAGTTGCGTATGGCCATTGAACCGTGGAATGTTCTTGGGGAAGAAATGTCAGGTCGAGGCACCGCCCGTTACGTTGATTCTTCATTGGAACGGGTTCAGATCAAGGTCAAAAATTTCACGGCCGAACGTTATAATATTACCTGCAACGGGGTGAAAATAGATTTGAGCCCCACAGGTACAAAAGGCGAGTATGTTGCCGGTGTGAGGTATAAGGCTTGGGAGCCCTGGTCGGCGTTACACCCGACAATTGGGGTCGATGTTCCTTTAGTTTTTGATGTGGTCGATATGTGGAACAAAAAATCCATCGGTGGTTGTACTTATTTCGTTGCGCACCCTGGTGGTCGGTCATATGACACCTACCCCGTAAATAGTTACGAAGCCGAGTCGAGAAGAATCAACCGTTTTTGGGAATTTGGGCATACCCAAGATGAGGTGGTGCCAGTTGAAACGGGTGAGATAACAAATTATACGAGCAGAACTGTCGAGCGAAAGAATGCTTCTAGTACATTTGTATATAAAGAGATTCCGGTGAACCCAGAATATCCGCATGTATTAGATTTGCGTAAGAAGTAATTTATTTTATGCCCTTAACAACCACAAGCTGGCTCAATAGCTATAGTACCGAATATGGTAATGATGAAATGTTTTCATCTGACAATTTGGTCAAGCCCCATTGGAAAAACCTTCTGCAAGAATTCGATAGGTTAGGAGTTGATGGACTAAGTGCCCGACAGAAAGACATCGATTGGTTACTATCGGAAAACGGTGTTACATATAATGTATACAACGATCCAAAAGGTATGAACCGCCCTTGGAGCCTAAATGTTTTCCCTTTTTTGCTACATCAAAACGAATGGAAAACGGTAGAAGCGGGCATCAAACAAAGAGCGCGACTACTGGATCTTGTATTGAAAGATATTTATGGAGAGCGTAAACTGATCAAGGAGGGTATTATTCCCCACGAGGTAATTTATGGGCATCGCGGTTTCTTAAGACAATGTGATTCCATCACTTATACTACCGATAAATACCTTTCTATTTATGCTGCAGATTTGGCGCGGGGTACCGATGGCCGCCTGTGGGTGGTCAATGATCGAACCGAAGCCCCATCTGGTATGGGTTATGCCCTTGAAAATCGGTCTACGGTCAATAGAATTCTTCCTGAGGTTTATGGTAAGCTGAACGTACAAAGGCTTTCCGGTTTCTTCAATGAACTCAACCAGATGTTGATTGATGCCTCCCCGGTTCAAAAAGAGAATCCGAATATTGTTATTTTGACCCCGGGATCGCATAATGAAACTTATTTTGATCACGCATACTTATCCTCATTTTTTGGATACCCCTTGGTTCAAGGAAATGATTTGGTGGTGAGAGATGGGTTTCTATGGATGAAATCATTAAAAGGTTTAAAACGTATCGATGTGGTTTGGCGAAGGGTAGACGACCTGTTTGCCGATCCATTGGAACTCAGGGAAGATTCACATTTGGGAGTTGCCGGACTTTTAGATGTGGTCAGAAGAAAAAATGTTTCGATAATAAATCCGGTCGGTAGTGCGGTAATGGAAAATCCCGGGTTAATTCCTTTCATGCCATCGATATGTAAATTCCTCTTCAATGAAGAACTTATTTTACCGCAAATTGCATCATGGTGGTGTGGTCAAGAATCGGAACAAAATTATGTGTTCGATAATCTATCACAACTGGTAATCAAACGAATAGACCGAACCAATCGAGAGAGTATACACTTCACGGAGTTTATGACTCAAGAAGAACTTAATAAGCTTAAGCAGGAAATCGCCCGTA
Source organism: Pseudozobellia sp. WGM2 (assembly GCF_017810075.1). Lineage (GTDB taxonomy): Bacteria > Bacteroidota > Bacteroidia > Flavobacteriales > Flavobacteriaceae > JADNYK01. The sequence goes on along the minus strand of NZ_JADNYK010000004.1, from coordinate 487,699 downwards.
CCCCATATCGTTATGTAGCCCAGGAAAAAATAAATTTTTCAACTGCTCCTAATCTAATTGGCGAATCGATAGAGGCAAGAAATTTGGTCAACCGAACTTTCTGCATTGCTTCGAAAGAAGATTTTAGTGTAATGCCGGGAGGTTTGGTCCGTTCGGCACGTGACCGGGAAACTATTCGGGTTTCAAGTCAGCGGGGCGGTACCAGTAAAGATTTTTGGGTGCTACAAGAAAATGAGATAGACAATAAACCAAATCAGCTTTGGCATAAGAGAAGCAATATATCGATATCTGGCCTTAATGATTTACCCAGTTTAACTGCGGAGAACCTATTTTGGGCAGGTCGGTATGTGGGCCGAACATTGGTCAACGCCCGGTTTCTTCGAATGGTTATTAGACAAATGGCCTTGGTTCAAGATAAAAATCAAAAACCGGATACAATCAAACTTCAAGTGCTGTTAAAAGCCGTTACCAGTCTAACGGGCACAAATCCCGGCTTTCTTGATAAGGATGAGGATGATATTTCAGCAATGGACAATCCCATGGAAGAGATGCTATCGGTGTTATTAGACACCAATAGACCCGGAAGTTTGTCACATAGTATAATGATGTTCAGCAATTCATACTACTCCATTAGAAATTTGTGGTCTACCGATATGTGGCGCGTATTTGAGAATATTCAAAAACTTTGGAAATCTTTTGTAGAAAGTGATAACCGATCTATCAATCATATTCTCAAAGTTCTAAACCAATTGATTACACGCTTGATCGCTTTTATGGGTCTGGTAGAAGAAAGTATATTGGTGCAACAAGGTTTGTTGTTATATTTTATCGGTCTGCAACTTGAGCAAAGTATCTTGACAATTACAAAGTGTCGCTCTTTACTTACGATTAAATACGATGAACAAGTGGAGTATGATTTGTTAGAGTGCCTTTTAACTAGTCATGAGAGCCTAAATATTTACAGATATAGTTATAGATCATACATTAAATTAGAGCATGTTTTAGATCTTGTGATTTTAGATTTGGAGTACCCTAGGTCGTTGACTTTTATGCTAAACAGAATTCAGAAGGATATAGCTCGCTTGCCACATTCGGGGCAAGATAACTCTCTGAGCAATTATCAAAAGAATATTTTCGAGGCCTTTGCAAAACTGAGATTATCTAATTCCAACGACTTATCACGTACAAAATCAGAAAACGATTTTTTACGAAAAGAGTTAGATGATTTGTTCGAAGAATTATCGGATCTTCTATATCGAACGTCTCAGTCGCTTACAGGTACTTATTTCAGTCATACCAATGCCCAGAATCAGCTGGTCACTCAGTCTTTCCCATTTTAGCCATGATTTTTAACGTAACACATACCACCAATTACAAGTATGATGCTCCGGTTAGCTATTGTCACAATATAGCCACGCTTCGACCTCGTGATTCAAAAGGGCAACAGTTGTTGGATTATAATATTGAAGTTTCGCCCAAGCCTTCTGAAATCTCTGAAAGGCAAGATTTTTTCGGTAATTATATCACTAGGTTTGCGATTCAACAAGAACATAAAGAGTTGAAGGTTGTGACCAGAAGTAAGATCGATAGGAATTTTTCACCGTATGAAACGGCCATTTTTTCACAGAATTGCAAAGGGATAACTTTAGACTCGGCCTTGATGTCTTTAAACAGTACGCACACCAGCATACTAGATGCCAAGCAATATATATTAGAGTCTATATTTATTAAAAGGGCCAATACCAGCATTCGTAAGTACGCAGAGGTTTCGTTTAGAGGAAATCGCTCAGTATTCGACGCTACTTATGAATTAATGCAGCGCATATATACCGATTTTCAGTTTGTTTCTGGTTTTACAAGTATTTCAACACCGGTTACCGAGGTAATGCGCGAGAAAAAAGGGGTATGTCAAGATTTTGCCCAGATTGCGATTGCCTGTACACGGTCAGTCGGATTACCGGCAAGATATGTAAGCGGATATATAGAAACATTGCCACCTGAGGGTAAAGAGAAATTAGTGGGTGCTGACGCTTCACATGCATGGTTCTCTGTTTTCATACCCGGTTTCGGTTGGGTAGATTTTGACCCAACGAACAACATGATTCCGATGAATCAGCATATAGTTGTGGGTTGGGGTAGAGATTACTACGATGTGCCCCCATTGAAGGGTGTAGTGTTCGGCAGCGGAAAAAGCGAACTAAAGGTTGCTGTAGATATTGCAGCCACGGTCTAATTTTGACACTACAATCAAAACAACGTCTTAAAACAATTTACGCGACCACATTAATTATCGAGGTACCTCCCAATTTATTTCTTCTTACTGAGGCAGTTGTGCGGCTCAGGGCGGTAATTAGATCGTCGAAAGAAGAAGGTTTGCGTAAATAACGATTGGCACCCATTTCAAATAGTTCTTCAATCTTATTCATATCAAGTATGGTAGAATAGATTACCAAGGGTACTTCATCGAACATTTCGTTTTCCCTTATATCTCGAAGGCATTCTTCGCCATCCATAAGGGGCATAAACAAATCTAGAAAGATTACGTCAGGTAATGGGGAGTCTGAATATAAATCAGCCAAGAGGTCTACCCCATTATCGAAAAGTTTTAAGTCGACCTGAGTATCTACCAATTCTAAAGCATCGGCAAATATCTCTTGATCTTCATGATCATCATCAACTAAATAGACCACCTGAGCACTTTTGTTTTTAGATATCATCCGTCATCAATTTCATATTAAAAATAATCGGCCAATTTTCGCAAATTAAGACCCACTAAAATACATGATGGCGCATGTTGGTTTTGCTTCAAACGATTTATGTTTTGATTCTAAAAATGGAAATTAAACGTGATTTTTTTTCTGAATAGTGAAGAATCGACGAATACAGTCTCATAAAACTTAAAAAAAACTTAAAATTTATTATGGTTTCAATTAATTGATTATTAGGTGTTTAATATGATTTTGATTGGTGCGTGATATTGAAAATCCATATATCCAAATGATTTGTCCATGTTCCAAAGGTAGACCTACAATAGTTTAGTGCAGTAAACTACTAAACAAACTACTATGAAAAGACTAAAACAAATTGTATGGGTCTTATGTATGTGCATGACTTCTGCACTTATGGCTCAAAATCAGGTTACCGGGGTGGTAAGCGATGTTAATGGAACTCCAATTCCTGGGGTCAGCATTATGATAAAGGGTACTACTACAGGAACAGTAACAGATTTTGACGGTAATTTTGATATTAGCCTAAATTCAGGGCAAGTATTGGTCTTCACATACCTAGGTTTTAAGGCCCAGGAAATAACTTATGACAACCAATCCAGTCTAGATGTAATACTAGAAGAGGATACCGCGAAGCTAGACGAAGTGGTAGTGATTGGGTACGGTTCTGTTAAAAAGACCGATTTAACCGGAGCCGTTGCCTCGATTGGATCGGAACAACTTACTGAACAGCGAAGAACGGATTTAGGGCAGGCGGTGCGTGGTACAGTTGCCGGTGTTGATGTTCGAAGGTTAAATTCTAAACCAGGTTCACCATTATCTATCAGGGTAAGAGGTAATACGGTTATTACAAATAGTAATCAAGCAAATGCTGACGGTCAAAGTGACGATGTTACTGCAGATTTATCTAGACCGTTGTACGTTGTCGATGGTATTTTTCTAGATAATATCAATATTTTAAATCCGTCGGATATTCAGCAAATGGATATTTTAAAAGATGCTTCCGCAACAGCAATATATGGCTCTAGGGGTGCAAACGGGGTTGTTATAATAACTACTAAAAATGGTATAGAGGGTAAAACTCAATTTACATATGATGCCTCATTTGGTGTTAGTACGGCCAATAATTTAGTTGATACCATGGATGGTGGTGAGTATGTGAATTTTATTGAAAATAACCTTAGGGCGCAACAATGGAAAGCTGAGTGGTTAAATGCTTCGACTGCAGACCCTGTAGCATCAGATTTCAACAACTACAATATTAATACCAGTACGGCTTTCTTTAATAATGGAGAGACTGACAACATAGCAAACGGTAGGTATTTTGATTGGGTAGATTATATTACCAGAACGGCAATACAATCGAGCCATACGGTGTCTATGTCCGGTGGCGATAATGGCCTTGTGTATAGTGGTTCGATTGGGTATTTAAAAGATGAAGGTGTAGTTGGTAAGGATCAAGCCTATGAGCGCTATACGGCATCTACATCCTTATCAAAAAAAATGAACAAGCTTACGATAGGGCTAAGAGCATACCTCTCTTACTCAGAACAGGAAAAGGGTAGTAGAGAGTTGTTTAGAAGTGCTTATAGACTTCCAACAACTGCCGACCCGTTCGAGGATAATGGAGAATTAATATTTTATCCTGATAACGAGGATCAACGATTTGTTAATCCATTTTATGAAGTTGACGGGGCGTGGAAGAACAATCAAAGAATATTAAATGTAATTTCTAATTTTTATGTTCAATATCAACCTTCTGATTGGGTTAGTTTAAAAACGACCTTTTCGCCTAATCTTTCATCAACCCGTAATGGTGAGCATCGTGGTTTGCTAACAAAATCAGCTAGAAATGATCCGTCTCGAACTAGGGCTTACTACGGTGTAGATTTAAGAAACTCATACACTTGGGATAACACGGCCGATTTTAATTTTGATATAACCGATAATCAAAAATTGGGCGCAACTTTAATTACTTCGGTTTATTACAATCAATTGGAGGGTAATAATATAGAAACAAGAAATGTACCTGATTTTCATGGTTTCTATAACACTGGTGCCGGAACGGATGTAAGGCAATACAGTTCTTACTACGAAAAAGAAACAACTGCCTCTGTTGCTGGTCGTTTAAATTATAACATAAATGATAAGTATTTGTTCACCTTTACCGGTAGGTATGATGGCGCATCAAAACTTGCAGAGGGCAATAAGTGGGAATTCTTTCCGTCTGCTGCATTTGCATGGAGGGCCAGTGAAGAACAATTTTTACAAAATGCCGATTGGTTAACAAACTTAAAATTTAGGCTAAGTTATGGTCGTTCGGGTAATTATAATACCGTAGGTCCGTACCAATCTTTAGCATTTTTAGATGATAGAAATTATTTGTTCGGTAGTGATTTGGTCAACGGCAATATAGTCAACGGACTTTCTAATCCGGAATTGACCTGGGAAGTTTCCGATGAAGTGAATTTTGGTGTTGACCTTGGGCTTCTTAATAATAGAATCAACATGTCTCTTGAGGTATATGACAAAACAACCGAAGGAGCTATATTTTCTAGAAATTTACTATTCGTAACAGGTTTTGATAGCGCTGTCGGTAATTTTGGTTCTATAAACAATAGAGGTGTTGAATTTACCTTGAACACCAAGAATATTCAAACAGAAAATTTTAGTTGGAGTACAAGTTTAAATTTCGCTAAGAACAAGAATGAGATTTTAAAATTAGAGGGCGATTTAGATTTACAGGTATTTGGTAGACACAGTGCCTTAATTGTTGGGCAGCCTTCAGATGCTATTTATTCTTATGAAAAAGAGGGCATTTGGCAAATTAGCGAAGCGGCAGAAGCAGCCGTTTATAATGCCGTGCCCGGAGAATATAAATTTAAGGATCAGAATAACGATGGTGTTATTGATGCTGCTAACGATAAAGTAGTAATTGGTACTACAGCTCCTGACTGGACAGGTGGTATGACCAATAACTTTAAATTTAAAAACATAGATATGTCTGTGATGATGTATACCCGACAAGGTGTATTCGGCCATTCAGAATTTCATCAGCACCATGGTACTTTAGGTGAAACAAGATTTGGTAAAATAGATTCACCTTATTGGACACCGGATACACCTAACGCCGAATATTCATTGCCGGGTATAGGCCCCAATTATGGAGAATACTTTTTTGAGGATATGTCATTTGTAAAAATCGGAAACATTGGCCTCGGTTATAGTTTCCCCGACAGTTTATTGGATAAATTAAAAATGACCAGTGCTAGAATATCTATTGATGTTCAAAATCCCTTTACGTTTACAGATTTTAAAGGTCCGGATCCAGAAACGGGATTACAGAATTCATATGATATGAGTTTTCAGACAAGAACCACTCTAATTGGTTTCAAACTGGCATTTTAATTACAAAATTTAAGAAAATGAATAGATATAAAAAGAATATAGGCAGGTTGCTAATGGTAGCTACTTTGGCCATTGCTACACATTCATGTAATAAGTATATAGAAGAAGAAAATTTTTCTAACCTTACCGGTGAAGATTTTATAACCGAAGACAATGCAGATAGACTGGTTGTTGGTGTTTATAATTCTTTAAGAGATGTATTTAAATATACAAACGTGGGTTATGATGTTGCCTTTCTAGGTACCGATATCTTTACTTCGCAAGAGAACATAAATACAGATTTAAATCCGTTAAATGTGTATATAAATGTCAACAGCGGAAATGGAACATTTAGCAATGATTGGAGAAACAACTATAATGTTATCAGTAAGGCGAATATTGTAATCAATAGATTTAGTAATGAAATCTCATTTTCAGACTCAAATTTAGCAGCTAGAGATAATGGTATTGCGCAAGCAAAAGGGTTGCGAGCTATGTGCTATTTTAATTTGGTTCAGTCATTTGGTGGTGTTGTACTTTCGCTAGACGAAATTGAAGGTATAAGCTCAGATTATGTACGTTCGACAGAAGAAGAGACCTATACTCAAATAATTAAAGATTTGGAAGAAGCTATTCCAGCTTTAGATGATACCCCTGCCACTGGCAGATTATCTAAAAGAGCGGCACAACATTTACTTTCGAAGGTCTATTTGACCAGGGCGTATAAAGCGTTTGGTAGTTCTAGTGATTTTGATACGGCTGCATCGTTAGCTGAAAGTGCAATAGGCGGATATGATATCGGTTCACAGACTTATGCAGAAGTATTCGATTATGACAATCAAGAAAATGAAGAGATATTGTTTTCGATTCAATATGGTGCGGGTGGTGATTATAATGATAGAAATAACACAAAGCATTCAACTTTAATGTTCAGTGTAAACGAACTACCCGGTGTAACTAGGCAAAACCAATATGGCTTTCGTGAAGGTAGTGTAATGCCAACCGAGTTTTTCTATTCATTATTTGATGACAATGATACTAGAGATGATGCCACTTTTCACAGGGTATTATTCGCCGATACCGAAGGTACGGTAGGTTCAGATGACATTGTAGTAGGTGATACTGTTATTTATTTTCCTAAAAACGCTCTATCTTCAGAAGAGTTGAGCGATAAATTAGACAGATACTATGTTTATCAACCGGATAATTACTATTTCAATGATTCGCCGGTAAACGTACCTGATGTTAATTATAAGTATACAGAAAATACGGTGTTTGCAAATTTCCCAATATTTAAAAAGTTCGATGATATCGGCTTTGATGAAATTGAAGGTGGATTTAGAGATACATTTATTTATAGAGTAGCTGAATCACATTTATTGGCAGCCGAAGCCTATTTAGGGGCAGGTAGTTCAGCGCAAGCAGCGGCTCATATGAACATTGTTAGAAATAGGGCTACAGGTGAATCTAATTTTTATACCTCTGTCGATATTGATGATATTTTGAATGAAAGAGCTTTAGAACTTGCTGGAGAAACCAATAGATGGTACGATTTAAAAAGAACTGGAAAATTAGAAGAAAGAATTAATTCATATAATCCGCATGTAATTGATCATGGTTCTTTTGATCCGTCTATTCATTTATTGCGACCCATACCTGATACTGAAATTATATTGTCAGATAATAGAATAGAGCAAAACCCTGGTTATTAAGAAATTTAAAAACTCATTTGTTAGTTGAGTGAGCAGTTTTTGTTAGTTTAGGGCGGGCTAATTTGTCCGCCCTTCTTTTGTCTTCTAAATAATATTTGATTAACCATTCAATAGGTTTACTTCTATGAAATATCGATTGAGTCGCAAACAGTTTTTAAAAATTGGAAGTTTGGCAGTAGTCGGTTCTTTAATGAGTGAATATACCTTTGCTAGAAACATTTTTACACCTAATCTGAGAAAGGATGTTCGGTTGCTAAAATTATTAGTTTTAAATAATGATGCTAGTGTTGAGAAAATTCTTGAAAATAATAGTTTAGACCTAGATATTCGCCTTCACTCTTACCGTCGGTTGGCAAATAATATTTCTGTTTTATCCGCTTCTGTCTCCAATCCTGATTCATCATACTATAGGTCGAGTACTTTGGTTGAAAAATTAAGTGGCGATATAAATATTCTTTTGAAAGGGCAATACGATGACGGTACCTTAGATTCCGGAGGAAATAGGCAGTCGCCTCCAGATACGGCTTTTGTATTAGAACACTTGTGCGGTGCAATGAAAGTATTGCTTAGTGATAAATATATAGAGTTACAGGTAGTCAGAGATAAGCTAAAAAAGTTTATTTTAAAAGCGGGCGAGGCCATGATTACAGGGGGCGTTCATACTCCTAACCACAGGTGGGTCGTTTGCGCCGCCCTTGCAAATATAAATTCTCTTTACCCCGACACCAGATATATAGAGAGAATAGAAGAGTGGTTGGCTGAAGGTATTTACCAGAATCAAGACGGTCATTATCTTGAACGAAGTGCCAATTATTCTGCTGTAATCAATAGGGCGTTCATTACCATGGCTAGATTGCTCGATAGGCCTGAGCTTCTTGATTTTGTGGTCAAAAACCTGATTACATATTATTATTATACCGAACTGAACGGTAATGTGGTTTCAATCGATTCTAGAAGACAGGACCAAATAAAACCCATAAATGTCACTAAGTTTTATTTAGAATATCGATATATGGCAATTATTACTAATAATTCGCTGCTGGTCGATATGACCAATCAAATAGAGAAATTACCTGATTTTAAGACTGAAATTCTTTCACACTCGCTGATAGATTTTATGGTGAATAGAGATTTAGAGAAAGAACTTCCTATCTCAAACAAAGCTATTGGTGATTTTGAAAAGCTTTTTTCAACATCCCATTTAGCTAGAATTAAAAAAGGAAATAGATATATTACCATCTTTGGCGGTAACGATAGGCCTATCGAAGTTATTTCAGGAAAATCTTCCAACCCTAATTTTCTTACCTACAGAAAAGGAAAGGCCATTCTCGAACATATGCGATTGTCGACTTCATTTTTTAGAATGGGTTATTTTCGCAGCGAGGGCCTCAATAAGCAAAATCAATCCTATAAGTTGTATGAAACAAAAGAAGCCTATTATTATCAACCTTTGGCTGCCCAAAATCATATAGCAGATGGCGATTATAAACTATCTGCATCTGAAGATGGGAGATTTTGGAATAAAATGTCTTTTGATTTAAGGGCTAAGAGTAATATCAAAAAACAGGTTTCTACGATTGACATTATAGAAAATGATGGAGTTTTAGAAATCGATTTTAAAGTTGAAGGGCCGCCAAATGTTGAAGTTACTATTGAGCTCTGTTTTAGAAAAGGAGGTGAATTGGTCGGTGCATTACCAATTGCACCTGATAACAATTTTCTAAAAAAGGGGTATGGTGAATATAAAGTAGGGAGTGATACAATTAAATTCGGCCCCGGAATATTTGAACATCAAAGAATATCAAGATTAGAAAACGAAAAATATGGCTATCACGGGGGTAGCCTGCGTGCTGAGGGTGAACATGTATTTCTTACAGGTTTCACCCCCTTTAATCATAAAATGACTATTGGTTAGGTTAACTTTAAAGCCAACCAAAAAAACAGCTATAAACTTAACTAACGACTAAATTAAACCGAATATGAAAATAGGAAAGGTTTCTTTATGGGGGGTGGGGATATTGACCTTGATATCTTTGTTGTCTTCTTGTAACCAAACTGAAATAGAATCAACAAAAACAACTTCATTGGTTGAGAAAGTATACCCCTTGCTCGACACTGAAAATTCACGCTGGTTTTTCTTTTCATCGGCCAATCGACCCTTTGGTATGGTAAACTTGAGTCCTGATACAGAGACTAACGGAGCTTGGGGTAGCGGGTACAGGCATAAAGTAGATACGGTAAGAGGGTTTAGTCATATTCATGCATGGCAAATGAGCGGGCTATCGGTAATGCCGGTATCAACTTCCCTTGAGAAAAATAAAGAACTATTTACAGATTTTTATTCCAGTTTCAGTCATGAAACTGAAAGAATAACTCCTGGTTATCATTACTTAGAGCTAGACAAACAAAAAATTGCCGTTGAGCTGACCAGCACGAAAAGAGTAGGTTTTCATAAATATGTCTTTCCTGAAGCGAATGTTGAAAAGCGGGCGGTACTTTTTAATTTAAATGCTCAATTGGGCCCGTGTGAGATCAGTGATGGCCATTTGACAAAAGATGGGAATATGGAACTTTCCGGAAGTTTTGTGATGCAGCCCACTTTTAGAAGGCCCAAACCTTTAACTACCTATTTCAAGGTGAAGTTAAATACTCCCATCGCTTCGATTGAAAGGGATGTCGAATCAAAAAATTACCTTTTGCACTTGAACAAATCGGATGAACCGGTACTAATGAAGGTGGCCATTTCTTATACCTCTGTAGAAAACGCCAATTTGAATATGGAAGAGGAACTGCCACACTGGCAATTTGAACAGGTGGTAAAAGATTCCCAAGCGGAATGGGAAGGAATGTTATCTAGAATTAAGGTGGAAGGTGGTTCAGAAACCGACCAACGCAGGTTTTACACCGATCTTTGGCATGCCCTTCAAGGTCGCCGAATTATAAGTGATGTAAACGGGGCATACCCCGATAATACGAAAGAAAATTTTCGTGTGGGCCAATTACCCGTTGATGTAGGCGGAAAGCCAAAATTCAACCATTATAATTCGGACTCGTTCTGGGGTGCCCAGTGGACGATTAATACGCTTTGGGGTCTAGTGTACCCTGAGATTATGGAAGAATTCAGTCATTCTTTGATGCAGTACTATAAAGATGGTGGTTTAGTACCGCGTGGTCCTTCGGGCGGTAATTATACCTATGTGATGACTGGTGCATCATCGACACCTTTTATAGTTTCGGCAATTCAAAAAAATCTGGTGAACGATAACCTTGATACCATTTTTAGTGCGCTGAAAAAGAATCATATGTTAGGCGGTATCATGGGCAAGGCAGGCTATGAACACAGAACAGATATTGGTGGTGGATTGTCTTATTACTTGAAAGATGGCTATGTGCCTAACCCGCTTCCGGAAGGCAAGTTTGGCATTCATCTAGATGGTTCAGGACAAACTTTAGAATATGCTTATCAAGACTACACCTTGGCGCAATTGGCCAAAAAATTGGGTAAGGAAGAAGAAAATAAGTATTTCATGGCACGTTGCAAGAACTATAAAAATGTTTTCAATAAAGATGAGGGGTGGATGGGGCCTAGAGATGTATCAGGTAAATGGCGAGAAGATTTTGATGCCTACGACTATGAGAACGGTTTTGTGGAGTCGAACGCTGCACAGTCTACTTGGTTCGTTCCACATGACCTAACTGGGTTGAGTGATTTGATGGGCGGAAAGGAAAAGGCTGTTGAAAAGTTGAATGAGCAATTTGAAAAAGCCGAAGAACTCAACTTTACTTCAGGTAGTTCCCATGAAAGTGAGTTGCACCCCGAATACAGAAGAATTCCTATTAATTTAGGAAACCAACCTTCTATTCAGACCCCTTTTGTATTTAATAAATTAGGAAGGCCTGACCTAACCCAATACTGGTCGAGAACCGTTGTTAAAAAAGCCTTTAGTGGTCTAGCCCCTGACACGGGTTACAACGGCGACGAAGACCAAGGTCTTATGGGGAGTTTAAACGTGCTTTACAAAATAGGTCTATTCCAAATGAACGGGGGTACAGAGGAGAATCCCGAATACCAAATAGGAAGCCCGATTTTCGATAAAATAACCATCCAATTAAATTCAAAATATTATCCGGGAGGTCAGTTCGTAATCATCGCGAATGACAACAGTGATAATCATCTGTATTCCGATACTCCCTCCTTTAATGACTCGATTTTATCAGATTTTACGATTAAACATCAAGATATTATTAATGGAGGCGAATTGATTCTGCATATGACCGAAAACCCAAATTAACACTACCTATGAAGAGAGAGATTTTATATGCACTGCCATTTATATTACTTCTTTTTGTTTCGATGTCCAATGAAACTTTGCTGATCGATCATGATGATAAAAAGCAGTTTTTGGTTACTGATTACGGTGCTGTACCCGATGGTACCACCCTAAATACAAAGGCGATTCAGAAGGCTATAGATGCAGCACATAAAAGGAAAAAGGGTGGCAAAGTAGTTTTTACGAAGGGTAAGTTTTTATCAGGTAGTATTGAACTAAAGAGCAATGTAACCCTCTTTTTTGAAGAAGGTGCCGTATTACTTGGCAGTACGAACCCGACAGATTATAAAAAGATGGATTTTGAAGGTCGGCCGGTTTCACCCAAAAAGGATGATAATTCTCAAATGGCCTTGATTCTTGCACATAAGGCGAACAATATCAAACTCGCAGGTAAGGGCATTATCGATGGTCAAGGTCTTGAATTGGCCCTTAAAATCGATAGCTTGCACCATGCCGGTATAACTATTGACCCAAATTATAATGTGAAGAGGCATAGGCCCAATGAAACTATGCGACCGAAATTATTTCGGTTTTCCCAATGTAATAATGTTGAAGTACGAGATTTAAAAGTAGGTGAAGCCGCTTGTTGGGGCTTGTCTTTTGAACTCTGCAATAATTTGGTGATCGATGGCTTGACGGTGGTAAACCGATCGTATTGGAACAACGATGGAATGGATATTACCGATTCTAAAAACGTACGAATAACCAATTGCAATATCAATTCGGCCGATGATGGTATCTGTTTAAAATCATATTACCCGGGCTATGCCAATGACAGTATTTATATTGCCAATAATGTTATCAGATCAAGTGCAAGTGCAATCAAGTTCGGTTCTGCTTCTTACGGGGGCTTCAAAAATGTGACCATAGAGAACATTCAGGTCTTCGATACGTTTCGTTCCGCTTTAGCATTTGAATCCGTTGATGGGGCGGTTATCGAAAATATTAATGTGAACAATGTTGTTGCAAAAAATACCGGAAATGCATTTTTCATTAGGTTAGGGCATCGTGACGGTGAAAAATCAGGGGTGGTAAAAAACATTAGTATAAAGAATGTGAAGGTAGAGGTGCCTTTCGGGCGACCCGATATAGACTACGATTTAAGAGGGCCCGAGGTAAACTATTTCCATAACCCCTTTGCTTCCTCTATTGCGGGTATACCAGGGCATCATATAGAAAATGTTTCTTTAGAAAATATAGAAATTAGCTATCCGGGCAGGGCATCTAAAAGTATGGCTTACATCCCCTTAAGTAGATTGGCCCAAGTTCCCGAAGAAGTCAAAGGTTACCCTGAATTTACTATGTTCGGCGAACTGCCGGCGTACGGGCTATATGTTCGCCATGCCAGTGGTATATCAATGAAAAATATTAAACTAACTTTACAGAATGAAGATTTTAGACCTGCCTTTGTTTTCGATGATGTAAAAGGGATTATAGCCAATGAGATTGAATTACCGAAAAGTTCAAAAGGTCAATTTATTTTAAAGGATACTGAAAAGATTGAATTAGATGTAGAATCTTCAAACTTGATTGAGAAGTACTAGTCCAAATTTCTACTGTCTTATTTTAGTAGCTTCTCGGTTTCAAAAAAGGCGTATAGAATTGCATGAGATATTGTCTTATCATTTTTATGGTGTTATTAATTGCTTTAAAGGGCAATTCTCAGCATATTAAATTCGGTCATTACGATGATGATAATGGGCTTTCGCATAATTCTATAAGGCATATAGCACAAGATGAATATGGGTTTTTATGGTTCGGAACTTTTTCGGGCCTAAACAGATTCGATGGTTATCAATTCAAGTCTTACCTAAGTACCTCTACCGATCGGGAATCGATACGTAATGATGATATTACGGCTTTAGAGATAGATGAAGAATCTAATAACCTCTGGATCGGTACTCGGGGAGGGCTTACACAACTTAAAACGGACACTCAAACCTTCAAAACGTTCTTACCTGACTCAAGTAGAGACGGTGGCTTACCAGAAGAAGAGATACGGTCAGTTTATGTTGATGGTTTTAAAAGGGTGTGGGTTGGTACGAGAACTAAGGGCTTGGCCATTTTTTATCCTGACAAAGAATATTTCGAAACTGTTGAAATCGAAGGTTTCGAATACGTAAAAACTATTTTCGAAGATAGTAGGGGTAATATTTGGATCGGAAGTTTTGATACTGGTGGTGTAGCTAAAATTAATCTTGATGCCAAAGGCGGAATTGTACAGATTACACGCTATGATCTAGATATACCCAATTCTGTAGAAAAGAACCCTTATATCAATTTTATTTATGAAGACCATAAAGAAGACATATTCGTCGGTACTCGAAAAGGTCTTTATAAATTTGATAAAGAGAATAAGAACTTTGAAAACCTCTACATCTCCAATGCGGCGCTTCGAACAAATCTCGGGCCCTATTTTTTGTCGGTTGCTCGGGCTCCTGGTGGTAAATACTGGGTAGGTACTTTGGGCGGCCTTATAGAATGCGATCGGCTCGAAGATATAAATCAAGAAAAATTCACCTTGCACCAATCTGTACTATCCGATAATACTTCGCTGGTGGATAATTTGGTTTCAGCCCTATATTTTGATGCTTCTGGAGTATTGTGGATCGGAACTGAAGACGGCCTCGATAAATATGACCCGTACGAAAACCAATTTAGTCTCAATAGGGATATATCTAAATTTATTGGCAACAAAGCACCTAGAATTAGAGGTTTTGCACGAACTCATGATGGTAAAGTTATTGTGGCAACACGTCATAATGGACTCTTCGTCTCACAAGATGAAAGTTTCATACCACTTCTGCAGTATCGCAGCGATATTTCTACTGTCTATTCCTACGACGGTAAAATTTTTTACTGCGGTCTTTGGAACGGGAAGGTTTTGATATATGACTACCCCAACAAAAGCGAACAAACCGTTGATGTTGGTTTTGATGGGGCACCGATAACCGCAATCATGAAAATATCGGAAGAACAACTTTTAGTTGGATCGTTCGGAGAAGGCGCAGTTACTTTTGATATAAGAAAATTAAATCATGTACCTGTCGACAGACTTTTAGAAGGGTATGAAATTAACGCCTTGGCCAAAGAGAAAAATGGTACGATATGGCTGGCTACTGAAAATGGCGCAGTAAAATTGAAACATGGCCGTCAAGATTATACGGCTTATGATATACGTACCCAAGATAGACATACCATTGGTGATATAGCAGATGTAAGTGACATTGCGATAGACGGTGAGGGTAAAATATGGGCATCTTCGAGATACGGGCTAAGTGTTTATGATGCCGAAGAAGACCGATTCAATATTTTGACCGAACCAGATGAAGTTACAGGAAGATGGGTTACCGATATATTGGTCGATCGATTCGATGGTCTTTGGTTGAATATGAACAATAATAGTGTGGCTAAATTCAAACCATCTCGAAATGAGATTAATATTTATCATGTAAGTAGTGGTAATAGATTAGATGTATTTAGCTCAAAAGGGTTTTATAGTTCAGATGGTACTAATATCTATTTGGCGGGTAAAAATGGTGTTATTCATTTCTCGGCAGAATCACTGAACCAAAATCTAAATACTATCAAACCGGTTATTTCAGAATTTAGAATAGCGAACAGAGAAATTATTCCTGGCATGGTCGTTAATGATCAAGTGCCCTTAAAAGAGGATATAAATTATAGCAAAACTGTTGAGTTAAATTATGATAACAGAAATTTTTCATTACAATTTTCAGAGCCTTCTTTTTCGAATGAAAAACTGAATAAGTTTGAATATAAGCTCGAAGGTTTCGATGAAGATTGGATCGCTACCAATGGTTACTCAAGAACGGTGCAGTATACTAATTTGTTTCCTGACGATTATGTGTTCAAAATAAGATCGAGAAACGGTAATGGACAGTGGAGCGAAACCGTTTCTTATCAAATAAAAATTCTACGACCGTTTTGGCTTACCCCTCAAGCATTTCTAATAATGCTGGTAGTTTTCGGATTGATATTTTACTTGGTCAGAAAAGAATTGGATAAACGTCTCAAATTAAGAAGAGAACTTCTGACCGAAAAGGTAAACCGAGAACATGATGTGAAATTGAATAACGAGAAGTTGAGATTTTTCACTAACATTTCACATGAGCTACGCACTCCTCTTACATTAATACTTGGTCCTGTGAAGCAATTGATTGATGAAGGGGCCGGTCATGTTTCCGATTATCAAAAAAGTAGGTACGACCTTATTCACCAGAATGCAAATAGGTTGTTCACCCTAGTAAACCAAGTTCTTGATTTCAGAAAGGCTCAAAGTGGCGAACTAAAACTAAAAACTACTAGAACAGATATTCTGGCCTACTCAAAGAATATTTTCGATTCGTATAAAGAACTTGCGCACAATAAGAATATCACCTTCGATTTTATTTCAGAAAATGAGACCATAAATGGATGGATAGACAATGATAAATATGATAAAATACTTTATAATTTGTTGTCCAATGCTTTAAAGTTCACCCCTGATTTTGGTCACGTAGACTTGTTTTTGAGGTTCAATGAGAAAACAGGGTTTTTAACCGTAGAAGTTAGTGATGATGGAATTGGTATTCCTAAGAAAAGTCAAGAGAAAATATTCAATCGATTTTACCAAGCCTCATCCGGTAAACAGAATAATACCGGTTCTGGTATCGGTCTTTCACTAGTACAATCTTTGGTCAACCTGCACAAGGGTTCAATTAGGGTGAGTAGTGCACCTAGTAAGGGTAGTGTTTTTACGTTTGAATTACCTGTAGAACGGCATTTCTATAAGAATAGTGAAGTTTTTGAATTTGTGTTGCCATCTGCTGAACAAAATACAGAACTGAAAGGGAACATACCAAAAAAGACCATTCATAATACCGATTTAAAACAAAAGGTTCTAGTCGTTGATGATAATGTAGAACTTCGTAAATATTTGGTTGATTATCTATCTGGGTTTTATAAGGTATACGAAGCCGAAAATGGTAAAGAGGCGCTCAAAATGTGCAGACAGATCAAGCCTACAATTTGTATATCTGATATTATGATGCCAGTGATGACGGGCCTAGAGTTTTGTAAACGGCTCAAAAATGATCAGTTTATAAGTCATATTCCTGTAGTATTATTGACTGCACTTTCCGATAATAAAGACAAAGTTAAAGGGTATGGTACAGGTGCCGATGGTTATTTGGTGAAGCCATTTGACCCTTCCTTGCTTAAAACAATGATCGAAAATATTATAAAATCACGTTTAGATCTGAAAGCGAAATTTTCTGATGAAACCGAGAGTGAGGTAAGTCTATTGACTCATTCTCCCGTAGATGAGCAGCTCATGAGAAAAATATCAGGTTTGATAGATAAAAATTTAGATAGAGCTGATCTATCTACCACTTTTTTATGTCAAGAACTGGGTATGAGTTCATCAAAATTATATCAGAAAATTAAGGAACTCACAGATTTGGCGCCAAAAGAATTTATTAGAACGGTAAGGTTGAAGAAATCGGCTACTTTGTTAAAAACTAAGAAGTACAATGTTTCCGAGGTAACCACCCTAATAGGTTTTAATGATCCGCTTTATTTTAGTAGGTGCTTCAAAAAACAATTTGGCTACCCGCCGAGTAAATTGATTAAGTAAAACTTGTAAAAGATGGTAGGGTAGGCCAGATTAAACGCTTTCTTTTAGTGAGCGATTCGTGAATATGATATCTACATTGGCACGGCTAAGGGGCTTTATAAAGCGTCGTTTTACTTTAGATCGCACATCTTCGTTGGCTTCCTTTAAGCAATTGCTATAAGATGAAGCGATATAAATATCCATTTGATCTAATGGAATCGCACGGGCCATGGCCTCTTCTAAAAACTCGAACCCGTCCATCTTTGGCATTTGCCAATCTAGTAAAAGTATATCGGGCAGGCGTGTCGTTTCTTTCGCATTTTGCCAGTCTTCGAACCATTTCAAGGCCTCTATGGGGCAATCGTAAGAGATTATTTCAGAAGACTGCCCGTGACGCTGTAATTTGATTCGCATATCGAATTGAGATACCAAATCATCATCTATTAACATTACCAGTGGATTCATTTAAGATATATTTTGAAGTATATTTCCTACATATTGTAAATTTACAAGAAATTATTATAAGAATTGAGCTATTTATTTCATAAAATCAATTAATTGAAAGAAGTGTAGTATTATGAAGTTTTCTTGGAAGAAACACTAACATTTCACTATAACGTTAAAGCTAATTTTAAATACGCCCATGACGGCTCAAACTTTCTATAGAAAATTCTACGGGAAATAATAGATCAAATTCTGACTTCAAACATAATCTCTATCGATATTTAATGTATCAGGTTCTGATTATTAGTAGTCTGTGTTTATCAATAAGCATTATCAACCAATAGAAAATTGAAAAATTCTAATGGTATTTTGACCTTCGCTATTTTTATTTTCTTTCTGTTATTTCGAAAATATTCTCATTCGACCGTATTTCATCTATAATTTTCCTCAAAAACATCCTTGTTTTAATATTCTCATAGTTATCGTGTATTAAGTGTTTTATCAACAATTAATAAGAGTTGTTTTGTGGTTTTTTTGAAAATCTGTTATTCAATTTTGTCATTTTAGCAGGATAGTACAGGATAGCGAAATCGTTTGAGAAAGATAAATTTGGTTCATATCGAAAGAATTACTAGCACTTTTGATTAACTCATCACTAACTAACTAAATAGAAACTACTATGACAAAAATCCTATTTGGGTTAAAAACCTTGTATTTTGGTTTTGCCTTATTGTTTACAATTCATGCTCAGGCACAGAGTACTGCAGTGACCGGAACCGTCACTTCTGCCGATGATGGCTTTGGGCTTCCAGGAGTAAATGTAGTCGTCAAGGGTACCACAAATGGTACCGTAACCGACTTTGATGGAAAGTACAGTATTAATGTACAAGACGCCAATGCTACCTTAGTTTTCTCTTACATTGGTTTTACTAAGCAAGAAATACCACTTAACGGACAACGGGTGGTGAATGCCAGTATGACCGAAGATGCTACTGCTTTAGATGAAGTGGTATTGGTGGGGTATGGTACTCAGATCAAAAGACAGGTCACCGGTTCGGTACAGACCATCGAAGCGCAAGAACTGGCCGACTTACCTGTATCTCAAGTAACTCAGAAACTTCAGGGTAAATTGGCAGGTGTTCAAATCAATCAGACTACGGGTAAACCGGGTCAGGGTATGTCCGTTAGAATACGTGGTCAATTATCTGTTTCGGGAGGTAGTGACCCCTTGTATGTAATTGATGGTTTTCCGATTTCGGGAGGTATAAATACCTTGAATCCTGATGAGATTGAAGACATTACAATTCTTAAAGACGCAGCTTCAACTTCGCTTTATGGCTCAAGAGCGGCCAATGGTGTGGTTCTTATTACCACAAAAAAGGGAACAACGGGAGAGACTAATGTCAGTTTTAATACATCAACAGGTATACAGCAAGTGCCCGAAAGAGGGCGCATCGATATGATGGATGCCGTGGAGTTTGCCCAATTCAAAAAGGAGTACTACGAGGATCAAGGGGATCCCGTGCCCGAAATCTTTCAGGATCCTTCACAATATGAAGGTAAGACCAATGACTGGTATGGAGCCTTGTTGCGAACCTCGCCGGTACAGAACTATAACCTTACTATAACCTCTAACAAAGAAAAACTTCGAACTGCAGTTGTCGCAGGGTTCTTTAAGCAAGACGGGGTCGTGATTAATTCAGACTATGAGCGCTACTCTCTAAGGGTCAATTTAGATTATAATGTTTCGGATAAGGTTAGACTTGGCTTCAATGTTGCTCCTTCTTATATAAAGGATAATACACCACGAAGTGATGGTGATCGCGGTACGGGCATTCTTTTCAATGCTTTGCACACATGGCCGATAATGCCAATTTATAATGAAGATGGTACTCGAACTACTTTTAATCGCTTTCCAGCGGATACGGGAAATATATTTTCATATGCCAACTGGTTAACATCTGCTGAGCAAATCAAAAATGAGACACAAGATGTAAACATTCTATCTAACGCTTTTATAGAGTATGAACCCATCGATGGTTTGACAGTTAAAACAAGTTTAAATGCTGAATTGTATAATAGACAATATGAATTTTTTAGCCCTTCAACGGCTACCTATCGTATTAACCGACCTATACCGACCGATGCTGAGGCTATTTGGGAAGATAGAAAAGACTTTTCCTATTTGAACGAAAATTTGGTAACTTATAATAAGAGCTTTGGCGAACATAATTTCTCTGTTTTAGGAGGATTTACCTATCAGAAATTTAGAAGGGATTTCAGTAGGGTTGCTGCCGATACCTTTGCAGATGACCGATTACCAACAATTCAAGGTGCAGCAAATATCAATAGGGGAGGAACTTATGATAGTGTTCAAGAATGGAGTTTGGTGTCATTCCTTTCAAGACTCACGTATAACTATAAGGGTAAATACCTGTTGACAGGTTCTATACGTAGAGATGGTTCTTCTCGTTTTGGTTCTGAAAACAGATGGGGTAATTTTCCTTCCATTTCTGCCGGTTGGATTGCTTCCGACGAAACCTTTATGGAAAACCAAGAGGCTATATCGCTCTTGAAACTTAGGGCAAGTTATGGTGTTACCGGTAACAATAATATTGGAAACTATACTCAATATGCTCTTATTAACAATACTGTGAATGCTGTTTTTGACAACGAGTTTGTTCCCGGTTCTGCGGTTAGCTCACTATCAAATTCAAACTTAGGTTGGGAGACCACCAAGCAATTTGATATTGGTTTAGACTTAAGTCTGTTTAATGATAGGGTTTCTTTTATTTACGATTATTACACCAAGAACACCACCAATCTCTTATATAATGTACAAGTGCCAAGAGAATCTGGTTTTACTAATTTTAGCGATAACATCGGTGAAATTAAGTTTTGGGGTCATGAATTTGCATTAAACACGGTAAATACTACCGGTAAGTTCAGATGGACGACTAATGCCAATATTTCTTTCAATAGAAACGAAGTAGTGTCATTGGCAGAAGGTATAGACAGGGTGTACGGAACTTTTCACATAACCCAAGTCGGTAAGCCATTTGGCCAGTTTTATGGGCATTTGTCTGACGGGGTATACCTGAACCAACAAGATTTAGATAGCTCACCACAGGTACCTGGCCGTTCTACCGTTGGTAGTATTAAATTGGTAGATGTTAATGGTGATGGTGTCATTACTAGAGGAGGAGATGAAGATGACCGTGCTATCATGGGCAATCCGTTTCCTGATTTCACCTATGGTATTACCAACACTATTAAATATGGAAATTTTGA
Source organism: Pseudozobellia sp. WGM2 (assembly GCF_017810075.1). GTDB lineage: Bacteria > Bacteroidota > Bacteroidia > Flavobacteriales > Flavobacteriaceae > JADNYK01. Next base: position 466,191 of record NZ_JADNYK010000004.1, on the reverse strand, counting down.
CTTTTCTGTTATAGGTACAGGCTCTCAGGGTAACGAATTATTGATCCGTCATTTGTATAGTACTGCAAACCTCGATGGTGTATTCAACTTGGTAGATGGGGTAAAGTATAGATTTAGATCGGAAGAGAACCCAGGTAGAGGTTTCTATGGCACCACAGTCGGTGGCGGTAATGTGACCGGTATCGAAAGAGACTGGATCAACGACCGTTTTGTTGCAGACGCATCCTATTTTAATATTCGTAATATAACTCTTGGTTATACATTGGATGGTGTAGAAAAATTCTTCAAATCAGCTAGAATTTACGGTTCTATTCAGAACGTTCACATATTCACAAAATATTGGGGCGGACCAAACCCTGAGGTCAGTGGTGAATCAGATGGAGATGGAGATGGTGGTAACCTGAGCCAAGGTGTTGATCTATCAGGTTATCCGGTACCACGAATTTTTAGTATCGGATTAAACCTGAATTTCTAAGCATTTTTCGCTAGACAGATTAAAGTATTAGACTATCCTATAAAAAAATATAAAAATGAAAAAAATATTCTTATTTCTTGCAGTACTAGGGGTTCTGGGAACCGGCTGTGAAGATGAATTGACGATTTTCCCTGAAGATTCGTTGAGTGTACCAACCTTCTACAAAACTGAGGTTGATTTCGAACAAGCCGTAAATGGAGCATACGTGCCGTTGCGTACTATCTACAACCAATCGAAGGCCTACTTAGGTGAAATGCATTCAGATAATACCTACTATGCCCGTAATACGGCATTCGGTGCTACCGAACAACAAGAAGATGTAGCTGATTTTGCTATTCCCACAGATAACGGTATTACGACCAACAATCACGTAACCAACATATATGTTGACCATTATGCCATTATAGCGCGCACAAATCAAATTCTGGCAACTATTGATGATGCTGAATTCGATAATGCCGCAAAAAACAACATCAAGGGGCAAGCACTTTTTTTAAGGTCTTTTTCATACTTTGACCTGGTACAGTTTTTTGGTAGTGTACCCATGCACTTGGTTCCTGTGTTGTCTAGGGAAGATGCAGCGCTACCTTTGTCGAGCCCAGATGATATATATACTCAGATAATTGGTGATTTAGAGACGGCTATTTCTTTACTGCCTCCCAAATCACAGCAAGATCCAGGTCGTGTAACTTCTGGCGCTGCTCGCACACTTCTTGGCAATATTTATATTGTAAGAGAACAGTGGGCTGATGCAGAGACTCAGTTTCAGGCTGTAGTTGATAGTAATGAATACGAGTTAATGCCTAATTATGAAGATGCTTTCTCTGGAAATAGCGACAACAAAAATAATATAGAGTCTGTTTTTGAAGTGCAGTACAAAGAAGGTCCAGAAGGTCTGAACGGTAGTTTTCTTTATAACTTTCTACCACGACCTATGACCGCTGATGAAGTGGGAGCGGTTACAGGTACGTCAAATCCACAGCCCTTGAACGGCGAAGGAAATAACATACCTACTCCAGATATAATTGCCGCTTACGAAGATGGCGATTTGAGGGAGGATGCTTCTATACAATATGTGACTGCCAGCGAAAGTTTTTGGAGAGATGGCGTTTACCCGATTATCAAGAAATATGTTGAACCTCACTCCCTGAACGGTAATCACGGTATGAACTTTCCTGTGTATCGTTATTCAGAAGTATTATTATTCTTGGCGGAAGCATTGGAAGAGCAAGGTAAATCTGGCCCGGCTTTGACCCATTTGAATACTGTCAGAATCAGAGCGGGCCTAGGTGATCCGGTTGGTGATTTAGGGGAGGCAATTTTTAGAGAGAGAAGAGTAGAACTTGCCTTTGAGAACAAACGTTGGTTAGATTTGGTAAGAACTGGCAGAGCGATAGATGTTATTACTGCCTATGGCAATAGAATAAAGGCCAACCCGAACGATTATTACTATCCTGAAGGTGCGGAGCCCCGTGGTAATGCATTTACGAATATTAGTTTGACCTTTGGGCTTCCGGCTTCTGAATCGTCTTTAAACCCGAATTTTTAGTACCTTCAAAGGCATTAAAAATCAAACTGAAATCAATTATCAAATAAAACCAAATGATAAAAAAAATTTTTCTGCTTGCAACTGTACTTCAACTCATGGTTTCGTGCGGTACGGAAAAAAATGAGAAAGCGGAGTCTCAAGAAAATCTTGACCCTAAAATTGCAAAACTCAAGTTGCAACCGGGGTTTCAGGCCGAGCATTTATATAGCCCCGGTGAGGCAGGTACGGGATCTTGGGTGGCCATGGCCTTTGATGATAAGGGGCGCTTGATTACATCTGATCAATACGGTTCGCTTTACCGTATGGAGGTTCAACCGATCGGATCAGATAACTTGACTCCTAAAATTGAAAAACTGAAGATTCAGACGGGAGAGCAAGTGGCCGATTCAATAGTGCAGATGGGTTATGCCCAAGGTTTGCTCTATGCTTTTAACAGCTTGTACGTCATGATCAATCATTGGGGTAATGAAGAGTTTGAAAAGTCTAGTGGTCTATACCGACTTCAAGATACCGATAATGATGATCAGTACGATAAAATCACTCTATTGCAAAAGCTTGAAGGGGCCGGTGAGCATGGCCCACATAGCATTGTTCCTTCGCCCGATGGCAAATCACTATACGTAATTGCCGGAAACCATACCGACTTACCAGAAGGTATTGATACCTATCGATTGCCCAACAACTGGGCAGATGATAATTTGTTTCCTCAAATTAAAGATCCGCGAGGTCACGCAAACGATAGAGGTGCCCCAGGAGGCTGGGTAGCAAAAATTGATCCCGAAGGCAAGAATTGGGAATTGGTAGCCGCAGGTTTTAGAAATCCCTATGATTTGGCATTTAATGAGCTCGGCGACATGTTCGTTTACGATTCTGATATGGAGTGGGATTTGGGAATGCCCTGGTACAGACCGACCCGCATCTGTCATGTGACCAGTGGTGCTGAATTTGGTTGGAGAACCGGTAACGGAAAGTGGTCTCCGGCATACCCTGACAACCTTCCACCTTTAATGAATATCGGCCAAGGTTCGCCAACGAATGTGATGTATGGTAGCAAGGCCAAATTTCCGAGTAAATACAAAAGAAGTGTATTTGCCTTTGATTGGAGTTTTGGTATCGTTTACAGTATAGAACTGCAACCAGATGGATCATCTTATAAAGGGGTCAAAGAAGAGTTTCTTTCTGGCTTGCCGTTACCGCTTACCGACGGAGTGATTGGTCCCGATGGTGCGATGTACTTTATGACTGGTGGTAGAAGATTAGATTCTGATCTGTACCGTGTTTATTATAATGGTGATGACGATACCGAAACGGCCGTTGCTTTAGAGCAAACCGAGCAGAACAAGATAAGGCAAGAATTGGAAAGCTATCATTTAGGTGCCAAAGAAGGTGCGGTTGAAGCCGCTTGGCCACACTTAGATAGTGACGATCGTTTTTTACAGTATGCCGCAAGAGTAGCTTTAGAACACCAGCCTGTGAGTTCATGGCAAGAAAAGGTTTATAACGAGACTGATGCCGTTAAAAAGATTCAGGCGGCAATTGCTTTGGCTAGACAGGGCAATAGTAATCAACAAGATAAATTGTTAAGTGCATTGACTTCTATCGATTACATTAACTTGAATACGGCCCAGCAGGTCGATTTGGTTCGTGCCATAGAATTGACTTTGTCAAGAATGGGAAAACCAAATTCCAGCTCACAAAAAAAGGTACGTGATTACTTAGCATCGCATTATCCTGCGGAAATCGATGTTCTAAATCAGTTGTTGAGCAAGACATTGGTCTTTGTAGGCGAGCCGAGCGTTGTCTCGAAAACATTGGCCCTATTGGAGAAACCTCAGGGTGAAAATGCCGATGTGATGGCCAATTCGGCTACGGAGTCTGCTGACTTGATTTTGAGAAATCCGCAGTATGGTATGGATATCGCCGAGACACTCAAGAATATGCCTCCGGCCCAAAGCACCTATTATGGTACTGTTTTAAGTGGTGCAACCAACGGATGGACTCCAGAATTACGCGAAAAATACTTCAAGTGGTTCTATAAAGCTTTCTCCTTTAAAGCGGGTAGAAGCTACATTGGCTTTATTGACAAGGCCAGACAAGGGGCTTTGGCAAACGTATCAAAAAGTCAGTTTGAAATGTACAATACAATGAGTGGTGATTCGCTGTTAAGCAGCTCGGGCAACGATCTTGTTTCAAATGCGGTTCAGCCTAAAGGGCCTCGAAAGAATTGGACAGAAGAGGATATCGAACCACTTTTGGCCGACGGACTTGAAAACAGAGATTTCGAACAAGGTAGAAATATGTTCTTGGCCACCAATTGTATTACTTGCCATAGTATGCGGGGTGAGGGTCAAAGTATTGGCCCAGATTTAACCAATTTAGGTACTCGTTTCTCTCCTGCAGATATGATGAAGGCGATAATTGATCCAAACGATGTGATTTCCGATCAGTACAATTCAACCGTATTTGAGCTTAAAGATGGAAATTCGGTAGTCGGTCGATTGATTAGCGAAGAGGGCGAAGAATATAAGATTAGTCAGAATCCTTATGCACCAGATATAATCAGAAGTATACCTAAAGACCAAGTGACAAGCACTAAAATGGCAACGATTTCTCTGATGCCTCCTGGTACGATTAATCGATTGGGACCTGACGAAGTAAAAGACCTTTTGGCTTATTTGGTAGCAGGTGGCGATAGTGAAAACGCTATTTTCTCTGGGCAAGATCAAGCAGATGCGGAGCAGTAACTATGACTAAAGACTTAATTGCTAATTTAATTATGCCCTCATCTTATTTTCTTTTTAAAGAATTGAAATTAAAAAAACACAAAAACACTGAACCTGTGCGCCTAGCGTACAGGTTTTATGTCATTTATTTGTTTGCTGTATTGGGTTCAAGTACGTTGAAAGCACAGACCGACCCTTCTGTCGAGCCTCAAATCGCTGAGGCCATTTATTTCGAAAAGCGGCATATAGCTTCCGAGAATTACGAATCGGTAAGTGTTTTTGATGTTAACAATGATGGTGCTATTGATATTGTATCCGGAGCGTTTTGGTATCAGGGCCCTTCTTTCAAGAAAAGACATGATATGGGAGGCCCGAAGCGATTCGGTGAATATTACGACCATTTTTCAACCATTCCTTTAGATGTTAACAGTGATGGCAATATCGATTTTGTTACCGGTGGATGGTATGAAGGTCGTTTGGTTTGGAAAGAGAATGTTGGAGATAAAAGTCCTTGGCCAGAACACCTGATTGCCGAAGTAGGAAATATAGAATCTACCCGAGCTTGGGATATTGACGGTGATGGTGTTGTTGAAATTATTCCGAACACCCCCAATGGACCACTACGAATATTCTATTTAGAAAATGGAAGTTTCAAAGAAAAAGTTCTTGCAGATAAGCAAGGTCATGGTATTGGCTACGGAGATATCAACGGAGATGGAAGAGGTGATTTAATTATGCCCCATGGCTGGTTAGAAGCCCCTGAAAATAGATTTGAAGGGGAGTGGAAGCTTCATGAAGAATTTCAGTTGGGTACGGCTAGCGTCCCAATAATGGTGACAGATGTCAATAAAGATGGTCTTTCAGATATGATTGTAGGTCAAGGTCACGGTTATGGCCTGTTCTGGTACGAACAACTTCCTGTCAACAAAAAGAAAGATGTAAAATGGAAGAAGCACAATATCGATCCCTATAATTCGCAGTACCACACCATGGAAATGGAAGACTTGGATGGAGATGGTATCAAAGAACTGATCACCGGTAAACGCTACAAAGCCCATAACGGTAAAGACCCTGGAGGATATGATTCCATTGGGCTTTATTATTTCCGGTGGACGGGAGAAAGTTTCAGCAAACAAGTAATCGACTATGGGTCTTATGGTGAAGGTAAGGGAACAGGTGTCTATTTTGCAGTTAGCGATGTTAACCAAGACAATAGAAAAGACGTGATTGTAGCGGGAAAAGATGGGTTGACCATCTTTTTGAACAAGGCAGTAAAAGAAAAATAAAATCAACTAGGTAGAATAAAATTATATCATGAAAAAAATCTATAAAAATTTAGCGGCTTGCCTGACATTGGTATTTGCCCTTTCGATACAATCGTGTAAGGAAACCAAAAAAGAGCAAGTAGTTGAAGAAGAAACGAGTCAAGAAGTGGTAACAGACGCTGACGGATTTATGTCAATCTTCGATGGAAAAACACTTGAAGGTTGGGAGGGAGACCCAAAATATTGGAGTGTTGAAAATGGAAATTTGACAGGTACCGTTACTCCTGAAACCTTGTTGGAGAACAATACCTTTATTGTCTGGCAGGGTGGTCAGCCCAGCGATTTCGAACTAAAACTAGAATTTAAAATTGCGGAAGCAGGTAATAGTGGTATTAATTATAGAAGCGAAAAGATTGATACAATACCGCACGCCCTAAGAGGCTATCAGGCCGATATTGATGGCAAAATTCGATATACCGGCCAAAATTATGAGGAGAAAAAGCGGGCCACTTTGGCCTATCGTGGCGAAAAAGTGATCATTAACACCCAAGATAATCCTGATGAACCAGGGTCGCTTAGAGCAAATGTACAGCGCAACTGCTGGCAGAGTAGAGAGGTGGTAGAGTCATTGGGCGAGTCAGATTCTTTAAAGACTAAAATCAATCATGAAGATTGGAATGAGGTTCACCTCGTCATTAAAGGCAACCGACTACAACATTATGTAAATGGTGTACTTATGAGTGATGTGACCGACGAAGATTCGGTTAACAGAATGTCTTCTGGTCATCTTGGCGTGCAGGTTCATGTTGGGCCGCCAATGAAAGTTGAATTCAAGAATATTCGATTAAAAGAACTGTAATTATTAGGCGGTAAGTAGAATGGCAGAAACCAATAGAATTCTTAAAGGGCGAAATAAGGTAGGTAACGCTGCGCAGGTGGGCGGAATAGAAACGTCCGTTCTGGATAATGGTTTGGGTAGAGGTTCAAGAATCGCGTGGATCAATACCGGCACAGGTTTCCGATACAAGATTTTACTTGACCGAGCGATGGATGTTGGTGATGCTTTTTACAATCAGTTCAGTTTAGCTTGGTTAAGCCACGCGGGTACCATGCCAGCAGATAGGTTTTCGGATAATGGTATGGGCTGGATTCGAAATTTTGGTGGAGGACTTTTGACCACATGCGGACTATCGCATGTGGGGGGTCCGGAAGAAGATGAGAAAGGTCATCGCGGTCTTCACGGTCAAATTAGTAATACTCCGGCGGAAATTATTTCCATCGTTCAACCAGATCCGATGAGTGGTAAACTCGAAATGAGTATTACCGGAATTATTCGGGAAACTCGAGTTTTCGGTCCCTCTTTAGAATTGCGACGTACCATTTCCGGTGAATTGGGTAAGGCTGAACTTAACATTAAAGATGAGGTAATCAACCGAGGAAATCAAAAAGCACCCCATATGCTCCTGTACCATATTAACTTCGGATGGCCTTTGGTCGATGAAGGATCTAAACTGCTTTGGAAAGGTGATTGGCATTCTCCAACTCCTGATTCCGACAAGAAATTATTTAAAGAAGACACAGACTTTAAAACGTGCCCACCCCCCATGAAATCTCATTCAGGAACAGGGGAAGATGTAGCTTTTATTGATATTGAAAGTGATGAAAACGATATGGCAAAATGTGGGATATATAACGAAAAATTGAATTTGGCCGTAGGAATACGTTTTTCTAAAAAGCAGTTGCCATGGTTGGTTAATTGGCAACATTGGGGCGAGAATGAATATGTGACCGCTTTAGAACCGGCAACAAATCCGCCCATTGGGCAGAAAAGGGCTCGAGAACAACAGACACTTCTATTTTTAGAACCGGGAGAACGAAAAAACTACTCACTAAAAATACAAGTATTCAAGAAAGAAGAAATACAAGAATTTATAAAATCAATTTAAACCTAAACTAATAAATTAAAGAAATATGGCAACATTGGCTGAAAAAGCATTGGAACAGGGCAAGGGTATTTTACGTTTGTCGCCAACCTGGGTACCAAGATCTTTTTGTGTACCAGGAAGAAGAATTAAATTACACCCAGACGATTATTATGTGCTTGGAGGGGAAAGAGGAGGTATTGATGAACGTTGGTTTTCTTCAACTACCCCTGCAGAAAACGGACCGTTAACTGGTGAAAACGAAGGGCTCAGCCATGTTGTAGTTGAAGAAAACGGTAAAGAAGTTCAGATTACATTAAGAGACGTAATCGATGAGCTGAAAGGAGAAGTTATTGGTGACAGACTTTGGGACGAATACCAAAGCTGGCCAATGTATTCTAAATTTTTCGATAATATGGGGCCGCTTCCGCATCATATTCATCATGACGATGAGCATGCGGCAAAAATTGGCCAAAAGGGTAAACCGGAAGCCTATTATTTTCCGCCTCAAGTTAACAATCACGGAGGTGACTTTCCGTATACCTTTTTCGGAATTACGCCTGGTACTACCAAAGAACAAATCAAAGAATGTTTGAAGAATTTCGCAAAAGGGGATAATAAAATTACTAACTTTTCTTCCGCTTTTCGTTTGGAACCCGGTACCGGTTGGGATGTTCCACCGGGAATGCTCCATGCCCCCGGTAGTATGTGTACCTATGAGCCTCAAAAGGCTTCCGATGTTTTTGCCATGTATCAATCTTTGGTAAACGAAGCTATCATACCTGAAGAATTACTATGGAATGGTACCCCCGAAGACCGAATGGGTGATTATGACCAACTGATGGAAGTTATCGATTGGGAATTGAATACCGATCCGAATATGTTAGAAACCAGATTTATGAATCCAATACCAGTTGAACCTTTAGAGGAAATGGAAGCCAAAGGCTATATCGATAAATGGATCTGTTATCGCTCCGATGCTTTCAGTGCAAAGGAATTAACAGTGTTGCCAGGTCAAACGGTAACTATCAAAGATAACGCGTGCTATGGCATGATAATGATGCAAGGGCACGGCACCATGGGCGATTGGGCAATCGAAACCCCATCTTTGATCCGTTATGGGCAATTGACACACGATGAATATTTCGTGACAGAGAAAGCCGCCAAAAAAGGGGTAACGATTACTAATTTGAGTGCTACCGATCCTATTGTAATGCTAAAACATTTTGGTCCTGATAATCCGGATTTAAAGCTGTAATCAATAATGAAGTCTAATTTTAAATATAGAAATCATGCAAAATAATTTTCCAAAAATACATAACGCTACTTGGCCCGGCATCGTAGGTAAGGGGCCAGATTCTGAACCTGTCATTCCTTTTGATAAAATGCTTGAAATGACTGCCGCCGCCGAGGTGAACGGCAATAAATTCGATGGGGTTGATATAGGTCTTTTAGACCCACACATCAATATCGATAGTTCAGATGATGAAATAAAAAGATTGGCCGATAAAATTGCAGGTTACGACCTTAACGTGGGCAGTATGGTAGCTCCCATTTGGGGAGGGCCGACATTGGGTTCCGATAACGATAGAAAGACATTCGTAGAAATGGTGCGTAAGGCATGCCATTTCGGTAAAGTGCTTCGCGAGCACGGCGTACGTCAATACGGGGTTATCCGAATAGATTCTGCTTCAAGTCCTGAAGATTGGTCAAAAAACCCAGCGAAGAACACTCAGTTGATAGTCGAAACTTTTAGGGCAGCCTGTGACGTAGCCGCTGATTATGATGAAAAATTGGCCGCAGAAGGTGAAATCTGCTGGGGTGGAATGCATGGTTGGAAGACGATGGTAGAAACTTTAGAAGCCGTTGATAGGCCGAACATCGGTTTTCAGGCCGATATGTCGCATACTTTGTTATATCTGTTGGGGTACAATGCTCCGGAACAAAGAATATTGCCCGAGAATTTCGATTGGTCAGATAGAGCTACTTTAGAGAGCGGACTCAAAACGGTTACCGATGCCCTAAGACCTTGGACCATCGATTTTCATGTCGCACAAAATGATGGAACCGTTCACGGAACCGGTTCTCATGACAAGACCGGTAGACACTGCTTGGCTACCGACCCCAATGGAAAATTAGATGTGGCTAAAGATGCAGGTTACTGGCTTCGAGACAATGAAGGCAATCTTACCAAAGCGTTCAAACATATATGTTGGGATGGTTGTATGTTCAGCAACGATGTGATGATGAAACAGCAAACGTGGAACGATATTTTGGCCAAGTTGGTCGAAGTTCGAGATATGCATGGCTGGAATTAGAAACCAATAATCTAAACTTTTTCAATAAAAATGCCTTATATCGCTGTTAACGGAATAAACCTTCATTATCAAGAAAGAGGAAAAGGAAAGCCCTTACTGCTCGTTATGGGTATTACGGCAGACCTTTCCGTATGGGAAAAGCATGTCTCGTATTGGGAGCAAAGTTACCGTTGTATCCTCTTTGATAATAGGGGGGTGGGCCTATCCGACAAACCTGAAGGCCCTTATACGACCGCTCAAATGGCAGATGATGGCGCCGCCTTGTTGCAAGCTTTGAATATATCTAAAGCTGCGGTAGTCGGTGTCTCTATGGGGGGTGCCATTGCCTTACAATTGGCTATTAGGCATAGTGATTTAATAGAGTCTATAGTGCTTATGTGCCCTTGGGCCAGTTGCGATCGTAAAGCGGAGGCTATCTTTAAGCATGTGATGCATGCAAAGGCGCATTTGCGGCCAGAACAATTTTCAAACTTTGTACAATTGCTTATTTTCCATAAGTCTACATGGGATGACGATTCGGAGTACAATGACTTGATGGAGGGGCAAAAAGAGGCCGCTCTTGCCGGAATGCAGCAGCCCTTGCACGGATTAGAAGGACAGGCGCATGCCTGTATTTCGCATAACGTGGTAGCAAACCTTCCTGACATAAAAAAACCTGCTTTAGTGATTGGCGGAAAAGAAGATCAGTTCATTCCTGAATGGATGGCCAATGAGGTTGCTAACGGTATACCTAATAGCGAGCTTCACCTATATGAGAATGCCGGTCATGCCTTTCATTGGGAAAAACTGGAAGACTTTAATCCAAGAGTATTGAATTGGTTAAACGAGAACTACTGAAAATAACAAAATGGGAAATATTAAAATAGGATGTGAGACCTATACTTGGGCCATGTCCGGAGATAAATACAAAAATAAACTAGAACATATACTCAGTGTAATGTCTAAATCTGGTTTTAAAAGTATCGAACCGGATACGGGTTTCATGAATGGTTTTACAGACCCTAAAGTTTTTAAAGAAGCATTGGACCGGAATAATATTGAACTATCTGTATTATGCCATGTCGAAGATTGGAGGAATCCAAAAGAGACCGATCAAGAAAAAAGAAACGCGGATCAATGGATCGAGTTCATGAAACATTTTCCAGAGGCCATTTTGTTATTGGTTCAAATGCCTGGAGAAAATCGGGATAATTTAGAAGAAAGACAGCAGAACTTGTTGAGTTGTGTTAATGAAATTGCCACGAGGGCAACGGGCGAGGGCATTGTTTGTTCATACCACCCCAATTCACCACAGGGGTCTATCTATAGAACAGAAGAGGACTATAAAATTTTGCTCAATGGTTTGAATAGTAATGTTATCAAATATACACCGGATGTCGGGCATATGGCCAAAGGTGGTATGGATCCTTTAAAAGTGATAAAAGAATATCGTGATATTGTCAACTGCGTTCATTATAAAGATATGTTCATAGATGGTCGCTGGGCACAAATGGGCGACGGTATCATAGACTTTGAGGGAATTACCACTTATTTGAAAGAAACCGATTTTGAGGGTTGGATAATAGTTGAAGATGAATGTGATGAAGCAATTACCGACCCGGACGGTGTTACCGAACAAGATGGAATATATATAGAAAAGGTTTTAAGACCTCTTTTGTAACTGAATTTTAACTACAACTTAAATTAAATAAAGAGAATAATGGCAAATAAAAAAGAACTACGTATCGCAATGATAGGCACGGGTTTAATGGCCAGAACCCACAGTAATGGTTATAATAGAATTCGTGATTTTTTCCCTGAATTGGAATATCACCCTGTAATGAAAACGGTTTGCTCACGAACCGAGGAAAAAGTAAAGGCATTTGCCGAGCAATGGGGTTATGAATCGTATGAAACCGATTGGAAAAAGGTTATTGCCAGAGATGATATCGATGCTGTCGATATTTGTACGCCGAATGATATGCATGCCGATATTGCGATAGCGGCGGCTGAAGCAGGGAAAATGGTATTATGTGAAAAACCATTGGCACGTTCTGTTGCCGAAGCACAACCCATGGTCGATGCAATCGAAAAAGCAGGTGTGCCCAATACAGTTTTTTACAACTACCGTAGAATACCCGCCGTAACTTTAATTAAGAATATTATCGACTCCGGTAAATTGGGTAAAATATTCCACTACAGAGGAAACTTTTTACAAGACTGGACGATTAGTCCTGACCTTCCGCAAGGTGGGGAAGCATTATGGCGATTAGATGTTGAGGCTGCCGGATCTGGTGTAACCGGTGATTTATTGGCACACTGTATCGACGGTGCCATGTGGCTGAACGGACCCATAAAAGATGTTTCGGCCGTTACAGAGACATTTATCAAAGAAAGAGTACACCAAGGTACAGGTGAAAAGCAAAAAGTGGGTATTGACGATGCCTGTATTTTTCATTGTCATTTTGAAAATGGCTCTTTAGGTCTTTTTGAGGCTACTCGTTATGCCAGAGGACATAAAGCTTTGTATACATTAGAGATAAATGGCGAGCACGCCTCTTTACGTTGGGATTTGCACAATATGAATTATGTGGAAATGTTCGACCATGCCGATGATGCTGTTGTGAGAGGTTGGAAGCAAATCTTGATTACCGATAGCGACCAGCCTTATATGGATCGCTGGTGGATTCCTGGAACTTCAATCGGTTATGAACATTCCTTTGTTCATCAAGTAGCCGATTTCTTGAAAAGTTTAGAGGAAGGAAAACCTTGTGAACCAACTTTCAAAAATGCCATGATGACCCAGAAGGTCTGTGAAGCGGTCATTGATTCTGCCAACTCAAAAAGTTGGAAAGATACCGGTCTATAAGAGTAACTAACTTAGAGAAGAAAATCCCGACTTTGAAATGATGAACTCATTTCAATCGGGATTTTTAAATATAAGGGTTGGTTATTATAGAATTGAGTAATTTATAATATTATCTATAGCTTTTAAAAAGTAAAAAAGGGACAAATAACAACATTCGCCCCTTTTCGTTAAACTAACTCAAACAACTCAAAAGGGTATCACTCCTTTCAAGTACTATATTAGTTTAAATTTGTGGCTTGTCCATCCTGTACTGTACTGCTGCGCCCTTAAATTTTGTTAAGATTAAATCGAACGGAAATTTTAGCGTTTTGAATTCAATTTAATTCGTGAGAAAGAAAAATGCGATTGCTAAATGTGAAGACCTCTTTTATGATAGAACGTACATCTCAGTAATAGACAACATACAATCCATTCAAATTATTGTCGTTAATAAACGTACCAGCTCGATTAAAATGGATAAAACACTTAGAATTTTAATAATGTTTGCCATTATCATTGTAGGGCTAGTAATTGGTGGTGTGCTAGGTTTCTTTGGCCTTTTTTGGATCTGTGAATATTTAGATGCTCAAGATGCTGCCCGTGCCTCACAAGGAGGAGGCTATGTAGCCGTAGGCTGGATTTTTCTATTTGTGACTATACCCCTCGGAGCTTTGCTGGGTGGTCTCTCTGCATTTTTTGGTTGCAAAAGACTGCTACCAAAATAGAAAAGCGAAAATTCTGATTAAATAAGTTTCAAGAGTTTGGTCTATTAACGTATTTGTTGAGTGCCTTATTTTAATTGATGAGAGTCCAATCTAATTCATGTAAATCAGAATATTCCCACTGACCGAATCGGCCAAAAGGCACTACATCATTACCTTTAAGAGTTTCTAGACTTTTTAAAGTCGAGGCTCCTGAAATAAGTTCTAGAGGGTAAGCCATAGGTACATAAAGTTCTTGGGCAAATTCTAATTTTTCAATTTCGGGAACCAGCTCATAAACCCTATCTCTAATTTTTTCTACAGGAATCTCCCCATATTTATCACTTCTTAACTGGGTGAGTAAGAAATTATCGGTCAGTGAAAAAACGCGAAGAATATCGGAATTCAAATCACAATCGTAAATAATCTGATTTTCCTTAAAACCGTCTTCATATTTAAAGAAATAGAAAAAGGCACTTGCATAACTATCATCATGATTACTTTCTAGATTACAAAGCTTGAGTAAAATAGAAAAAGGTATTGTAGATACTAATTTGTCATATTTGATAGTATATTCATCCGTATAAATTTCCTTTTTTTCAATATTTATTTCGTTTACTCCATTACATTCCAAAACCTCGGGGTCAAATTTGTCAACTGCATATTTGAACAGCGATTTGCCATCAATGTAACCTACTCGGGTATTGCCTTTTTTAGATATATAATGCCTTGCAATTTTTGATTGAACTTGACTAAAGGGTCTTGAAAACATAGTATCTCCCCATTGTTTTAGCCCTAGGCATAAATTTTTGTCTACCCCTTGCTTTTTTATCATGAAATCGGCAAGTGATCCCTCTTTTAACTCGTACTCTGTGTGGTCAAAATTGGTTAGCTCCGAGAAACTGACACTGATAGGTTCTTGTTTTGAAACGCCTTCGAATAAACTCGAATTGTACAGTTCAGACTCCTTAACAGGAAAAATGGGTAAGGGGCTAAAGGAAGTATTCTCATGGTCTAAAGTGAAAATAGGTGAGAAGTTCTTGTTCTTTAAAATTAAAATATCATCATGATTATTATTCTCAACTAATTTGTCATATGCTATCAATGATGCATAGCCATACCCAAGCAAGCAGTATTTAACTTGCACTGTTTTTGAATTCATACGAGGAACTTTATTTATTTTCAAGTGAACGATTCATAATAAAAGGCAAATCATTTATTACGCGCGAATATAAGGTCTTTGTTAAAAAATAGGGTAGGAGTTTTTAAGGTAATCGATAAAATCAGATCTGGTATCGACCAAATCATTTTTTCAAGATAAGTATTAAGTCATAATTCTAGTAATAGCTCTTAAAAACATACATCCACTATAGAGTGAAATCATCATTTTGCATTAAATGTGTTCATTTTATAATTTATACTTTTGTATCGACGTTATACTGTAGACCTATTAAAATGATTTTCAGTTGACCAATGAGGTCGAAGTATATTCCAAACCAACTAAAAACCTGAATGAAAAAAGTAGTGTTGAGTGCCTATGCTTGTTCACCTTATAAGGGGTCTGAATATTGTGTAGGATGGTCTTGGGCCGTTGGGCTAGCTAAAAAGGGCCTCGAAGTTTGGTGTGTAACTAATGTCGAGGATATAGAAGACTGTCTAAAAGAAAAAAAAGCTTTAGAAATTCAGAACCTTCATTTCGTATCTGTTGAACTTCACGATTTTGCGGACAAGAATTGGCTCAACAACTCTAAAAAGGTTATATATCTGCACTATTTTTTATGGAAGAGAAAGGCTTCTAAAATCATTAAAGATTTGCACGAAAAACATCACTTCGATATAGCTCATCATGTGAGTTATGGCAGTTTTCAACAGGGTAGTAGTTTGTATAGGTTAGATAACTGTAAAATCATTTTTGGACCTGTCGGCGGGGGTCAGATGTCTTTACCGATCTTTAAACCGTATTTCGGCTCTTCTTGGATTATTGAGATTATCAGAAAGTATATGTCAAAGTTTCTTGTACATTTCAATACTTCATTAATTCGAACCTTAAAAAAGGCAGATGTGGTATTAATGGTAAATCAAGAGACCCAAACTCTCTTTGAATCTACAAAATACTATAAAGAGGGTAAAAGTTTTTATGTCAGTGATTCGGCATTGCCGGTTCAGTTTGAACAAAATCAGTTCAAAGAAAAGGATTCCAACGAAGAATTTAGAATACTTTGGGTAGGGAGGCTTATACCTCGAAGAGGATTAGAACTATCACTTAAAGCCTTATCTTATCTGTCTGCTGATGTCAATTATAAGCTTGTTATTGTAGGTGATGGCGAACAAGGGCCTAAAGTTTCAGAGTGGATTAAAAAATATAAGTTAGATCCTTCTAAAATTGAACATTTAGGGTGGGTGCCTTATTCGCAGATGCACGAAGAGTATGAAAAAGCTGACGTAATGTTATTTTGTCCGCTTAGAGATACGGCAGGCCTTCAAGCCACTGAGGCCATGGGCTTCGGATTGCCGATTATTACCATGAACATAAGTGGTATGCGTACCATAGTAACTGATGAATGCGGTATAAAAATAAACCCTACTACAACCGATGGCACCGCCAAAGATATCGGTGATGCCATAGAGTTTATGTACAATAATCCAAAGTTTAGAAAGAAAGCTGCGAGAAAGGCTTATGAACGAGCCATGGAAAATACGTGGGCCAATAAAATTGAAAGAGTAACCACTGAATTTTATTAAATTTCTGTCATAATCAGACAAATTGAAGAGCTCTATATCTAAATCATCATTTTATACTTCAATTGTCTCAACCTTAAAATACTGGTCTAAAAACTTAGTGTATCTGCTTAATTCAGTAGGTACGTCTGCATTTTTTTCTATGTCATGAAAATGTAGAGTGGCTAGAGATTCTAGTCCGATAAATTGGTTCATTTTATGAAATCCGAATAAAGGGCCAGCATCGACACTGGTTTGGTCGAAGAATTCACCCTTCAACTCAAAAGCTTCTTTTGGAGCATTCCAACTTGTGGTTAGAATATACTTTTTTCCCTGAAGTTTTCCGCCTGTACCGTAATTGATAGCAGGGTTGCTTCGGCTTCTTCCATCGTTGTCATAAATACCCTTATCATTACCTTCTGTTAAAATCTTATCGAGATATTCTTTAAATTTAAAGGGCAATTGAAACCACCAAATAGGGGTGTGGTAAATAATTAAATCTGCCCATTTTAATTTTTCGACCTCTTCAGTGGGGTCATATGTTTCACTAACATGTGTAGTTTTTACTTCATAACCTTTATTTTTAAAATATATTAAATCCGACTCTAATAAGGTTTTATTGAACCTGCCTGGGGAATGTGCAAATTGATGGCCGCCATTTAAAATAAAAATGTTTTTCATACTACTTATAATTGATTTCGGCACAAAACTATAACAGATTTAACTATTACAAAAATAATATAAATTATACTTTTGCATAATAATAATTATAGTATGGTGAACTTGGAATGGTATCGCACATTTGTAGCAATTTATGATAACAACACATTGACCAAAGCGGCTCAATCGCTATATACATCACAGCCGGGTGTGAGTCTTCATTTAAATGCACTAGAAGCTTATGTTGGACGGAAACTCTTCGAGCGTACCTCGCGAAAAATGATTCCTACGGAAGAAGGCAAACAGCTATACAATTTTATTATCGACCCTCTCGAAAAATTAGCGCAGGCCGAACAACATTTTAAAAAAACCTCAAAAGAGCATGTGCCCTCGGTACATATAGGTATGTGCACAGAAACATTTCAAGCTATTTTGGAACCCGAAATTGCCCATTTCTCCTTTAATCTAGTGGCAAAATTCGGGAACCATAAAGAGTTGATTAAAGATTTAAATAACGGACTATTAGATTTGGTCATTACCCCCCAAGTCAACAATAAAACTACTTTGGTAGATTACGAAGCATTTTCCAAAGAAACTATTGTCTTGGTGGCCGGTTACAAAACTAAGATAGAAGAAATATC
This sequence comes from Pseudozobellia sp. WGM2, assembly GCF_017810075.1. Classification (GTDB taxonomy): domain Bacteria; phylum Bacteroidota; class Bacteroidia; order Flavobacteriales; family Flavobacteriaceae; genus JADNYK01. The sequence continues at coordinate 448,392 of NZ_JADNYK010000004.1, read as the reverse complement.
TAAATCAATATCCGCAAAGCAAATGATTGCTCTTGAAGAAGTATTAAAAGGTAATGTTTGGTACAGTGCCTCTAATGAAATGCATCACTTTAACCGTTTTTGGTTCGATAATTTTAAAAAACGACCGAATTTTAAACCTAATTATATTTTGCCGAATATAGGTTCGGTTATTCGAAGTTTAAGGGGGAATGAAGGTTTGGCTGTAGTGCCTGACTTTTTAGTAGAAAACGAGTTGCGAGAGAAACAACTTAAATTAATCTGGAAGGGCGAAGTGGTGGTTGACAATACTCTGTATTTTGCAACCCGAACCGATTTGCAGTTTAAAAAAGAGGTAGATACAATCAAGACTATTTTCAAAAGCAGAATGGGAAACAAACTCTAAAACCAAATTAATTTTGCAACATAGGTATTATCAGAAGACAAGAGAAGAGAGAAAAATAGTAAATTTTAAACTAGGCTTTTTAGTTGTTGCGGTTACAGTCTTACTCCTTTGTCTATTCCATTTTTCAGACTTCTTTCTATTTTTGCCTTTAGGCTTTTGGATGCTTCTCTCCATTTTGGCATCGTTTGTAGATACACCATCAATGGTGAAATCAGGCCGGCTCAAATATTATTCACATTTGCTATTGGCGGAAAAAGAGAAGAACAACCAGATAGTCATACACGGGGGTACACTTTTTGACTATTACTTTACCCTGTCTAAAAATGATAGTGGAGCAAAAAGAAGGAATCTGGTTTTGGCAGAATATTTAAGAGGGCTTTCAGTTTTAGCTCAAAAGAATGAAATTAAAGCAGATGTTCAAATTAAGGGCACTACTTATGTGTTGAATGAAAGAACTGCTCAAAAAATCGGTTTTGTGTCCAAAAGGCCAGAGGGTATTCAAATGCTTATTCTACTTTTAAACTACCCCGCCCTGATAGCATCAAAATCATTTGTTGCTAAAAAAATCTCTTTGCCCAATCTAATGAATACAAGAACTTTTACGACCAATATTGAAACCTTGCGTGCTCATCAAGATAAAATTAGAAAAATGAGTAACATACTTGCTGACCAAAATAGTTGACCATAGGCTGTATTCTACATTGCTTAGGGTAGGCAACTCTTCTTGCTCTTAAATGAAGTCTTAGAGCTAGGAGTCAGTCAATAAACAGTTTGTTTACTTTTATTATCCGGGTAAAATGAAAACCATAGAAGCGTAGATTATGCTTGTCCATGACAGTACAGGATACCTGAAAACCGGTAAATGGTTAAGTTCGATAACTGGTCTTAAATTTAAAACAGATTCTTAAAAGAGAATTAATGGGAATACATAAAAAGTTTGTTTACGGGGTGTTGTTACTGACCGCATTTTTATCAAATCGGGCCACCTTTGCGCAAAATATAGAGGACGATAGAAGACCGAATATCATATTTATTCTGACCGATGACCAGCGGCATGATGCTTTGGGCTACGCGGGAAATAAGTTGATTTCTACCCCTGAGATGGATAAGTTAGCCAAAGAAGGCACTTATTTCGAAAACGCTATGGTAAGTACTCCCATTTGTGCCGCAAGTAGGGCTAGCATTCTTACGGGGCTTTATGAGCGTACCCATAATTATAACTTCCAGACTGGTAATATTCGAGAATCATATATGGAAACCTCCTACCCACGAATTTTAAAGGAAAACGGTTATCACACAGGGTTTTATGGCAAATATGGAGTAAGGTATGACGGACTTGAGCAACAATTCGACGATTATAAGTCGTATGACAGAAACAATGCTTTTAAAGACAAAAGAGGCTACTACTACAAACAGTTAGGTAAAGACACAGTTCACTTAACACGTTATACGGGGCAACAGGCCATCGATTTTATTAAAGAATCTTCTAAAGAAAAGCCGTTCTGTTTGTCTTTAAGCTTTAGCGCCCCACACGCACATGACGGTGCAGAAGATCAGTATTTCTGGCAACCCGAAACTGATAAGTTGTTGCAAGGGGTGACCATACCCGACCCTGATTTGGCAGACGATAAATATTTCGAAGCGCAACCCCAATTTGTACGAGACGGTTTTAATCGCACGCGTTGGCATTGGCGTTACGATACTCCGGAAAAATACCAACACAGTGTTAAGGGGTATTACCGAATGATATCGGGCATCGACAATGAAATTGCCAAAATACGAGATGTGCTTAAGCAGAAAGGTCTCGATAAGAATACCATAATTATTTTGATGGGCGACAACGGCTATTTTCTGGGAGAACGGCAGTTGGCCGGTAAATGGTTGTTGTATGACAACTCGGTACGGGTACCCTTAATTGTGTATGACCCTCGTTTAAAAAAGCAGAACGATAGTAAAGAGCAGGCCATGAATGTTGACGTTCCCTCAACAATTCTTGATTTTGCGGGATTGGAAGTGCCGGCGGAATGGCAGGGAAAAAGTTTGAAACCTTTGATATCAAAAGAAACCAAAAGCTTAGCTCGTGATACGGTGCTAATCGAACACCTATGGGAATTTGATCATATTCCACCAAGTGAAGGTGTTCGAACAAAAGATTGGAAGTATTTTAGATACGTAAACGACCAATCGTTTGAAGAACTTTACCACATAAAAAATGACCCACAGGAAATCGATAATTTGGCCAAAAGTCAAAATCATGTAGATGTTCTGAAAGCCTTTCGAAAAAAGACCAATGAACTTGTTCAAAAGTACAGCGATTCATTTTCTGACGGCCCTTCTGAATTAATTGTAGAATTTATTCGTCAACCTACGGGTGTTGAGATTCTCGATTCAAAACCTGAATTTGGTTGGCAGGTTCCGTCAGGGGCTGTAACCCAAAGTGCCTATCAAATATTGGTCGCATCCTCACAAGATAATATCGATAATAATATTGGTGATGTGTGGAATAGCGGTCAAGTTCGCAACAATCAATCTACCGATATCGAGCACGATGGTAATGCATTAGAAAAAGGAAAGACCTATTACTGGAAAGTTCGCATTTGGGATGAGGATAACCGGCTTACGAAATATTCACAAAGTCAAAGATTTACTTTAGCTTCCGACCCAAGCGAAGTTATCACTACAGCCAACAGTTTTCAGATAGATAGCATACAGCCTGTCATTTTCGAAAAGCGAGCTAAAGAATATTTTCTTGATTTCGGAAAAGCGGCCTTTGCTACCCTTAACTTCACTTACAAGGCTACAAATCCGCATACCCTGACATTTAGAATAGGTGAACAGTTGCAAAATGGAAGCATTAACCGCACGCCCGAGAAACGTAGTCATATTCGGTATCAAGAAATTGAAGTGGCGGTAAATCCCGTTCAGACAGAATACCAACTTCCCGTAAAAACTAACAAGCGAAACACCTTGCCCGGTAAGGCGTTACCACTTCCTGAAGGCTTTCCGGTATTAATGCCTTTTAGATATGCCGAAATAGATGGGGTCGAAGAAACGATTTCCAGAGAAAACTTTACCCAGTTGGCTTTCCACAGTTATTGGGAAGACGATTCAAGTTCATTCTCTAGCTCTGACGATATATTGAATCAAGTGTGGGACCTTTGCAAGTACTCTATAAAGGCGACGACTTTTAATGGATTATATGTAGACGGAGACCGAGAGCGCATACCCTATGAGGCCGACGCATATCTCAATCAATTGAGCCATTATACCACTGATAATGAATATGCCATTGCCCGCCAGACGATAGAGTATTTTATGGAAAACCCGACCTGGCCTACCGAATGGCAGCAGCACATGGCGTTGATGTTCTATGCTGATTATATGTATACGGGAAATACCGAGCTGATTGAAAAGTATTATGACCAGTTAAAACATAAAACGCTATATGAGTTGGCTCGGGAAGACGGTTTGATTACCTCTTCTAAGATGACTCCAGAGCTTATGAAAAAATTGGGCTTCCCTGATGATTTAGAAGAAACTTTTAGAGATATTGTTGACTGGCCTCCCGCAAATTGGGGTGGCGACCCCAATGTGACAGGAGAAAGGGATGGTTTTGATTTTCAACCTTATAATACCGTGGTCAACAGTTTTTATTATAAGAACATGTTGATAATGGCCGAATTTGCACAACTGATGAACAGGCCTGAAGAGGCGGTCGATTTTAAGTTACGAGCCTTGAAGGCGAAGAAAGCGATCAATGAAAAGTTATTTGATGATACTACTGGTGCTTATGTTGATGGGGAAGGTTCTACACATTCTTCGGTGCACGCAAATATGATGCCCTTAGCATTCGGTTTGGTACCAGAAAATAGGAAGAATTCCGTAGTAGATTATATTAAATCAAGGGGAATGGCCTGTAGCGTTTATGGATCGCAATATTTGATGGAAGGACTTTATGAAGCTGGGGCCGGTGATTATGCTTTTGAGTTATTGACTTCGACCTCTGATCGCAGTTGGTACAATATGATCCGAATCGGTTCTACGATTACATTGGAAGCATGGGACATGAAATATAAACCCAATGCCGATTGGAACCATGCTTGGGGAGCTGTTCCGGCGAATATTATCCCGAGAGGGCTTTGGGGTATTGTTCCAAAAACTCCGGGTTATTCGGTAGCCCGAATTAATCCTCAAATGGGCAAACTAAAAGAAAGTAGCATAGAGGTGCCTACTATAAAAGGAACGATAAAAGGAGAATATAGGCACGTTAACAACAGGTTACAAACCTATACCATTGAGATACCCGCCAATATGGTAGCGGAATTTGAGGTTGAGGCTTTAGCCAATAATGTAATTCGGCATAACGGCAAGAAGGTCAACTCCGGTTTTGAAAGTATTCGGCTGAATCCTGGTAAACATAATATAGAGCTGGTCATCAATTCTTTTTAAATATCTTATTTTCATAAAATCTAAATCAATTCAAATACAAAAACTCAATTTTATGGTTCACGTTTTACGCTTAATGAAATACGTTCTCAGGCTTTTGCCGATTGTATCGATAACCTTGATGACTGCTCAAAAAATAGATTCCAAAAATGTGGAAAGTTCGATGGTCAAGGCTATGGAATGGCAAGAACAACATCCGATTTTTACTTCTTCCCCAACAGACTGGACGAACGGAGCCTATTATGTAGGAGTTTCCAAAGCACATGAGTCTACCAAAAATCCAATTTTTTCGGCAGCTTTAAAAACAATGGGTTATGAAAACGAATGGAAACCTTGGGACCGTTTTTATCACGCCGATGATATCATTATCTCATATACCTATCTCTATGCTAATGAAATTCGTAAAGGCATGGTAGATTTAGAACCTACCGAAAAATTTATACTTGACCACTTGTACAGACCACACCCATGGAGGGAAGGTATAGAAGGCAAAGACCAGCAAATTTTGTGGTGGTGGTGCGATGCTTTGTTTATGGCTCCGCCAGTACTTACGGTATATGCCAAGCTTACAGGAGAACAAAAGTACCTTGATGAGATGCACAAACTCTATATGGAAACCTATGACTTATTGTATGATAAAGAGGAACATCTTTTTGCTAGGGATATACGATTTCTCTGGAAGGGAACTGCTGAAGATATGAAAGAAGAAAACGGGAAAAAGATTTTTTGGTCTAGAGGAAATGGTTGGGTTATTGGCGGTCTTGCATTGATTTTAGAAGATATGCCAGAAGATTACGAACATCGAGATTTTTACCTGAACCTGTACAAAGAAATGGCTACAAAAATTAAATCGGTACAGCATTCTGATGGTTTATGGCGTACAAGCCTACTTTCACCAGAATCATATGACCATGGTGAGGTCAGCGGTAGCGGTTTCTATACCTACGCCCTCACTTGGGGAATTAATAACGGTATTTTAAACAAAAAAGAATACACTCCGGTGGTGACCAAAGCTTGGCATGCCCTTCAAAAATGCCAACAAGAAGACGGAATGGTCGGTTGGGTACAAGATATAGGGGCCAGCCCCGAACCTGCATCGGCAGATAGCTGGCAAAATTTCGGAACAGGCGCTTTTCTACTTGCGGGTAGCGAAATTTTAAAACTCAACAAATAGAACCCTAAAGAATCAAATATGAAAAGGAAAAAGAAAAGTAATTCTACCGAATCTGTTCTTTCTAGAAGAAAATTTTTACGAAATAGTGCCCTAGCGGCCGGTTTGGTCACCATTGTGCCCCGACATGTACTTGGGCGTGGTTTTATAGCACCAAACGACAAAATCAATTTAGGTTATATCGGTTTGGGTAAACAAGGTAGTATTCTTTCCAATCGTTTCACAGGTGAAACTCAGGCGCAAGTGGTGGCCGGGAGTGATGTGTGGACATCTAAAATGGAACGTTTTAAAACTATCGTCGAAGGGTATTATGCTGAGAAAAGAAATGTTAAAGGGTACAACGGAGTAAAAACGTATTTACACTACGGGGAAATGTTAGAAGATAAAAATATCGATGGTATCGTAGTAGCTACCCCTGATCACTGGCATGCCATACAATCTATTGATGCCATGAATGCCGGAAAAGATGTGTACTGTGAAAAACCCTTGACCAATACGATTGTTGAGGGTAGAATGATGGTCGATGCGGCGAAGAAAAACAACACCGTTCTTCAGGTCGGAAGTATGCAGCGCTCTTGGGAAAGATTTAAAAAGGCCCAAGAAATTGTTAGTTCGGGTAAATTGGGGGATATCAAAAAGGTTTTGGTGAATGTTGGCGACCCTGCTAGAGCATATGATTTACCTGTAGAACCTACACCCGCCGGAATCGATTGGAATCTTTGGTGTGGTCCTGCGCCCTTGTTGACTTATCACCATACTGTTGCGCCAGAGGTGGTAGATAAGTACCCTGATTGGCGAGATTTTAAAGAGACTGGCGGTGGAATTCTCTCCGATTGGGGCGCACATATGTTCGATATTGCTCAATGGTGTTTGGGTATGGATAGAACAGGGCCGGTAAGCTATATTCCTCCTAAAGACCCGAATGCCGTTCGCGGTCTACAGATGTTCTATGAAAACGGAATTGAAATGGTACATGAGGATTTCGGTAGAAAATGGGCCGTCCGTTTCATTGGAACAGAAGGCACTATGGATGTAAGTAGGGGTTTTCTGGAAACTACACCCGCCAATATTTTAATGCCGGAAGGCGGTGACCCCAAAGAACTTTTTAACGATAGGGGCAATCACTACGAAGATTGGTTGACCGCTATTCGCAATCAAGGCGAAACTATTTGTGATGTCGAAACAGGTCATCGCTCTGCAACGGTTTGTAATGTTGCAAATATCGCTTATGAATTGGGTAGGCCATTAAAATGGGATCCCGTAAAGGAAAAATTTAAAGGCGATTCTGAAGCCAATAAACTGTGTAAACGTAAGAACAGAAAATACGCCTAAATTGAAAAATGCGCCAACATCAATTGGCCCATTTTTATTTATGGATTTTTGGTCAAGATTAACTATTATACCAAGAATACATCTGGTTCAGTCCGTCTTGTAGTTCTATATTGTGTTTCCAGCCCAACCCATGTAGTTTGCTAACATCGGTCAGTTTTTTCATAGTGCCATCTGGTTTATCGGCATTGAACTGTAAGGCACCTTCAAAACCGACCATAGCCTTTATCATTTCGGCCAACTCTTTAATCGAGACATCTTTACCTGTACCGATATTAATATGGGTATTGCGAATTTCTTTTTGACCCGATTCATAGGTGTCATCAAAATTGCGGTTTTGCATGATGAAAATACAAGCTTCAGCCATATCTTCAGACCAAAGAAACTCTCGCATGGGTTTACCACTGCCCCAAATTTCTACGGCGATTCCATTTTCTTTGGCAACTATTCCATATTTACCCAACATAGTCTTGATTGCCGATTCGTCAGCGCTTCCATCAACAGTTTCAATGGGTCTCGCGTTTAAATCTTTTCGAATAGTGGTCCAATCTTGGTTCTCTAATGCCTTGCCTAAATGCATTTTTCGAATTAAGGCAGGTAATACGTGTGATTTTTCTAAATCGAAGTTGTCATTCGGCCCGTAAAGATTGGTAGGCATTACTGAAATGAAATTGGTACCGTACTGCAAATTATAGCTCTCACAGAGTTTGATTCCTGCTATTTTTGCAATTGCATAAGGTTCATTGGTATACTCTAAGGTGTCCGTCAGAAGATAATCTTCTTTCATCGGCTGCGCACATTCCTTCGGATAAATACATGTACTTCCCAAGAACAACAATTTTTTTACCCCATTAAGATAGCTATGATGAACTACATTGTTCTGTATCATTAAATTGGCATAAATAAAATCTCCTCTATAAGTATTGTTTGCAACAATGCCTCCAACTTTGGCCGCAGCTAAGAAAACGTAATCCGGTTTTTCTTTTGCGAAAAAAGTAGCTACGGCATTGGCATCGACCAAATCAAGCTCAGAATGGGTTTTCAATACGAAATTTGAAAATCCTTGAGCCTTGAGTTGTTTTAAAATGGCGCTACCTACAAGACCTCTATGTCCGGCAATATAAATTTTGGAACTCTTATCCATCTTTTTTATTCGAAGTAGTTCATGATGCGATAGCCACCTTCTTTCAAATAAGTGTCTTTCTTCATCAATTTCAAATCACTTTGCATCATGTCTTTGACCAGATCGGCCAACTCATATTTAGGAATCCACCCCAATTTTGTGTTTGCTTTAGTTGGATCTCCAATCAATAAGTCTACTTCAGTCGGTCTAAAGTATCTTGGGTCAACCGAAACAACTTCACTGCCTATTTCTAACTGGTAATCAGGGTTGTTGCAAGCTTTTACATAACCTCTTTCGTCAACACCTTCACCTTTAAATTCCACTTCAATTCCTGCTTCGCCAAAACTCATTTTGACAAAATCACGAACCGTAGTCGTTTTTCCTGTAGCGATTACCCAATCTTCAGCTTCTTCAGCTTGAAGAATCATCCACATCATTCGAACATAGTCCTTTGCATGTCCCCAATCTCTTTTGGCATCTAAGTTACCCAAGTAAACCTTGTCTTGAAGGCCTAAAGCAATTTTAGAAGCGGCACGGGTAATTTTTCTGGTTACAAAAGTCTCCCCTCGAATAGGAGATTCGTGATTAAAAAGAATGCCGTTGCAAGCATACATACCGTAAGCTTCTCGATAGTTCACTGTAATCCAATAGGCATACATTTTCGCAACCGCATAAGGGCTACGTGGATAAAACGGAGTAGTTTCAGACTGAGGAACCTCTTGAACCTTACCATAAAGTTCAGAAGTTGAAGCTTGATAAATTCTAGTCTTTTTTTCTAGACCTAAAAGTCTTACGGCATCCAAAATTCTAAGTGTTCCGATTCCATCGGCATTCGCCGTATATTCTGGGGTTTCAAACGATACTGCAACATGGCTCATAGCGGCCAAGTTATAGATTTCATCGGGTTGAATTTCTTGAATCAGTCGAATAAGGTTGGTGCTATCGGTCATATCACCGTAATGCAAATGTAGATTGCGGTTTTCTACATGTGGATCTTGATATAGGTGATCAATTCTATCAGTATTGAAAAGAGAAGATCTTCGTTTTAGGCCATGTACCTGATAACCCTTTTTCAATAAAAATTCGGCCAAATAGGCTCCATCCTGACCTGTTATACCTGTAATCAAACACTTTTTCATTTGCTAAGAAGATTGGTTGTTTAAATTAATTGCACAAATATGAAGAATTAAATTATTAACAAAAAAAGTTGACTTCTGTATTTTAAATAAATTAAGGAATAGAAAATATGTCCCTTTGTTCATTAAGTATTTACACAAGATTAGAGAGTAAGACTAATAATACTCCGATACATAAAAATGTAATAAATTCTTGCTCTGTAAATTCAGCAGATATTGTTTTGCGAGAAATTTTTATCAATTAAACATTTTAGGAAGTGGGTGTTCCCAACCTTCCCGATAACTCCGTTGTAAAAGTTTCGTAGCTTCTGGGTCATTTAAAACGATTTGCTTCTCTTGGTCATAAGATAAGGGTCTTTGAAGTTGTAGTGCCATATTGGCCAATATACAGCTTGCTGTAGAAATATGACCTTCTTGAATATTGGCGACCGGCTTTTCACCTGTTTCGATGGCGGACAAAAAATCTAGCATATGGCCTCTTGTAGCAGGTGCGGCATGCAATTCAATATCCTTTTCGGTTAAATCTTCAGGATATTTCTCCCGTTCATAGATAACATCTTTTTGAATTTTTTTTCCATCTCCAACTGGGATAAACTCGTATTGCATAACACTTCCTTTAAGCGTTCCCTTTTCGCCATAAATTTTAAAGGCCCAAGGGTATTCAGGGTCTGGTGGGGTACCCCATGATCTATGTTTCCAAATACACTCTAGTTCCTCAAATTCGAATACCGCATTTTGAGTGTCGGTTATATTGGCCTTGGCATCTTTTTGTACATAAATACCGCCTGTTGAACTGATTCGTTTTGGCCAACCGAGGTCGAGCATCCACCGAACGGTATCTAACATATGCACGCACATATCACCTACGATTCCATTACCGTACTCCATAAAAGCCCGCCATCTACGATGTGGCAAGCCGTCAAATTCACGCATGGGGGCGGGCCCTGTCCACATATCATAGTCGAAAAAATCAGGTATGGGTGCTTCTGGTCGGTTTTTAGTGTCGCGCATGTGATAATAACAGCAAATTTCTACATGAGAAACTTTACCTAAAAGCCCAGCATCTACAATGTTTTTTTTGGCTTCGACAAGGTGCGGAGTACTTTTGCGCTGGGTACCCACTTGTATTACCTTGTTATACTTTTGTGCGGCCACTATTAAAGCCTCACCCTCAACAACATCGACACTTATGGGTTTCTGAAGGTAGACGTGTGCACCTGCTTTCATAGCCTCAATACCCTGTAGTGCATGCCAGTGGTCGGGAGAGCCGATAAGAACAATATCCAAGTCTTTTTCGAAAAGCATTTTCTTGTAGTCAGAAAAAGTTTTAGGCTTTTTTCCCGACTTCTGACGTTGACTGACCAGTTCTGAGGCTTCAGCAAGCATTTTCTTATCGACATCACAGAGCGACACTACGTCAATATTGGCGACCTGCATTAAACGGAATAGGTCGCTTTTACCATACCATCCAGTGCCAATAAGTCCTACCCTCAAAGGTTTTTCGCGATGCATTAAATCAATTCCGTAGGCACCGAATGTGGATAACGCTATGGCAGCGGATGTTCCTTTTAAAAAATTGCGACGGTTGATGTATATGTTCTTGCTTGGCATTCTAAAAGTGAGTTTAAGTTGATTCTAAAGATATCTAAATCTAATCAAATAGAGGCGCCCCAATAAATATGGATATAATCGATATATTTAAGCTGAAAATAATTTAAATCTATCATGAAGCTCCATCATTTTATTATCACCTTATTGTTTGTTTGTTCGACCCAACTTAGTATTGCAGAGGTGACTTTGCCGAACGTCTTGTCAGACGGAATGGTATTACAACGCAATGAAAATGTAAAGCTTTGGGGCTGGGCAAATACAGGTGAAAAAGTGCAAATTACCACCAGCTGGAATTCAAAAAAATATCAAGTTGAAACGTCTATTGCTGCAAAATGGGAAATCGAAGTTTCCACTCCCGAAGCAGGAGGCCCTTATACCATTACCATTAAAGGTGATGAGAATGAAGTGGTTTTAAAAAATGTTTTGATTGGAGAAGTGTGGGTATGTTCTGGTCAGTCGAATATGCAATGGAGCGCAACTACTTCCGCTGGAATCGATAACGCCCAGTACGAAATAGAGAATGCCAATTACCCCAACATACGATTTTTTACGGTACCCCGTAGAACTTCTGAACATCCTCAAGAAAACCTTCCTGGAAGGTGGGATGAATGTACTCCGGAAACCATGAAAGATTTTAGTGCGGTTGCCTATTTTTTTGCACGAAGGTTGCAAGAAGAGCTTAATATTCCCGTAGGTCTTATTGATAATGCTTGGGGCGGCTCACCAGCCGAAGTATGGGCCACGAAATCTGTTTTTGATGAAAATGATGATTTGAGAGAAGTGGCAAAAAATCTGGAAGACACTCCTTGGAGTCCTGTTACACCGTCATTTCTTTATAACGGCATGGTGCATGCTTTGACGCCTTTTAAAATTGCCGGTACAATTTGGTATCAAGGTGAATCGAATGTAAGTCGGCATGCACATTACAAGAAAATGTTTTCAGAGATGGTCGGTTCTTGGCGAAAAGCTTGGGGTTATAATTTTCCATTTTACTATGTACAAATTGCGCCTTATAAATATGACAATCCAGAAGAGGGTGCCCATTTGAGAAATGTTCAGCGAGAAGCATTGGAGGTTATACCAAACTCTGGTATGGTGGTCGTAAGCGATATTGCAACTGTAAATGATATTCACCCGCCTAACAAGCAAGACGTTGGTTTGAGATTGGCCAATTTGGCCTTGAAAAAAACGTATAAGAGTTATGAGGATGAGGTGAACGGTCCACTTTTTAAAAAGCATCAAATAGATGGCAAAAAGGTTGAGGTAACTTTTGACCATGCAGAGGGCTTGATGGTTAGAGGAAAAAAACTCACCCACTTTGAAGTTGCAGGTTCAGATGGAAAGTACCATCCGGCGAAAGCTACTATAAAAAATGACAAGGTGATTGTTTCTTCAAAGAATGTGCCTCAACCAGTCAATGTAAGATTTGCGTTTAGTAATACTGCCGAACCCAACTTATTCAATGGGGCGGGACTTCCGGCATCCACATTCATTAGCGAATGAATCTGTTTGCCGACGTTTCGGTCGGTAAATATTGTATTTTCGACAGATATAAAATTACTATGCAATTTAATTATTCCAGACGCCTCATCATATTGATGATTCTTGTGTTCACTTCATTTTATTCATGTAAAGAGAATCAAGAATCTGAAAAAACCGTGGAGCATAAATTCACGAATGCCCTGGTTGATGAGACGAGTCCTTATTTATTACAGCATGCACATAACCCGGTAAATTGGCGACCATGGAGCCAAAATGCGCTGGATGATGCCAAAAAAGAGGATAAGCTGGTATTGGTCAGCATAGGTTATTCTTCGTGCCATTGGTGCCATGTGATGGAAGAGGAGACCTTTGAAGATGAAGAGGTGGCCAAGGTCATGAACGAAAATTTTATTAACATCAAAGTAGACCGTGAAGAACGCCCTGATGTCGACCAGATTTACATGACGGCCCTTCAATTGATTTCAGGTAATGGGGGTTGGCCTTTAAATGTCATTACTTTACCCAATGGAAAACCTTTATATGGGGGTACGTATCATACCAAAGAGCAGTGGACGCAGGTCTTGACTAAAATTAATGAGCTCTATAGGAACGACCCCGATAAAGCAGCCGAATATGCCGATATGGTCGCTGGCGGAATAGCAGAAACAAATCTCATACAACCATCTAGTGATTTTTCCCTTCTTTCCAAAGAAGCATTGAACCATAGTGTAGAAAAATGGAGAGCTAATTGGGATCTCGAAAAAGGCGGCGATACGGGTTCTCAAAAGTTTATGATTCCGTCTAATCTTAGCTTTTTACTTGATTATGCTGCCCTTTCAGAGGATGAGCAAGCAAAGGCCCATGTAGAAAACTCTTTAGATCAAATGGCCTTGGGGGGCATCAATGATCATATAGGAGGAGGATTTTACCGCTATAGTGTAGATTCAGAGTGGAAAGTTCCTCACTTTGAAAAAATGCTCTATGACAATGCACAGGCGCTAAGCCTGTATTCGAAGGCATATACAATTTTCAAGAAAATGGAGTATAAAAATGTAGTCTGGGAGACTATCGATTTTTTGAAAAATGAAATGAAAAATAATAGTGGGGGCTATTACGCGGCTTTAAATGCCGATAGCGACGGGGAAGAAGGTAAGTTCTATGTTTGGAAGCAAGAAGAGTTAAAAACAATTTTAGGGGATGGTTTTAATTTATTTGCTTCGTATTATGACATTGCTGATGACACGGTATGGGAAGATGGAAATCATGTCTTACGTAGAATCATGAGCGACTCAGATTTCATTGCGCAAAATGAAATAACTGGCAATGTATTGAATGCCGCTAAATCTGAATGGAAAAAGAAATTAATGAAAGCCAGGGCAAAAAGAACCCGACCGAGCACTGACGATAAGATCATTACTTCATGGAACGCTTTACTCATAACCGGGCTGGTAGATGCTTACAAGGCATTCGGTCAAAAATCATTTCTATCGGAAGCCGAAAACATATTCCAATACTTAAAAAAGAATTCGTACCAAAATGAATCTCTTGTTCATACTTATAAAAAGGGAAGCCAACAGAAAGAAGGTTTTTTGGAAGATTACTCATTTTTAGCTAAGGCGGCGCTTCAGTTGTATACCGTAACTTTTAAAACGGAATATCTTGATTTTGCTAGAAAATTGACGGGGTTGGTAGAAATCAGGTTTCACGACGAGGCTTCGGGAATGTACCGCTACAATAAAGGTGATGAACTTATTGCTAAAATTATTAAGACCGATGACGGGGTGCTTCCATCACCAAATGCTGTGATGGCTCATAATTTATTTGAATTAGGGCATATCGATTATAATACGAATTATACCGAAAAATCGAAGAAAATGATTTCGGCCATGGTTCCGATGATTAAAGAAAGTGCTCCGAGCTATTCAAAATGGAACGCTTTGTTGCTACAAAATATCTTCCCTTATTTTGAGGTTGCGGTGGTAGGTGATGCCTCTAACTTATTGGTAGCTAGTTTGAACGAAAAACACCTTCCGAATACATTGGTGGTCGGTAGTACTTCTAGCAGTGAACTCCCACTTTTAAAAGACCGCTACGTAGAGGGTGATACTTACATTTATGTATGTCAAAATACTACATGCAAATTACCTGTGAGTACCGTACAGCAGGCAATCGAGCAGATGGCTGATTTCTAGCCAATACTTTTTTGTTCTATTCTAATACATATTGTGCCAATATGCCATATCACATGTCTCAAACTGTATAAATATCATTTTTAATTTTTAAATTGTGGGCTAATTAAAACTAAACTAACTATGCAGATTAAGGAATCATCTGAAGTATATGATGTTATCATTGTCGGTTCCGGCGCCGGTGGTGGTATGGCTACCAAACAATTAGCTGATGCCGGATATAATGTAGCGGTGGTCGAAGCTGGTCCGTTTTTCGATCCTGCCGATCCCCAAACCATGACCCAATTAAAGTGGCCTTACGAATCTCCAAGAAGAGGTGCGGGTACTACTCGTGCTTTTGGCGAGTGGGACCAGTCGTGGGGTGATTGGCAAGTTGATGGTGAACCCTATACCCATGAAGAAGGAACTACCTTCAAATGGTGGCGTGCAAGAATGCTTGGTGGCCGTACCAACCACTGGGGCCGTATTTCTTTGCGTTTCGGACCAAAAGATTTTAAAGGAAAAACCCGTGATGGCCATGGTGAAGATTGGCCAATAGGGTACGATGATGTCAAGCCTTATTATGATAAGGTAGATAAGCTTATCGGTGTTTTCGGCACCAATGAAGGCCGTGAAAATGATCCTGATGGTTTTTTTCTTCCCCCCCCAAAACCTCGCTTACACGAACTGTTTTATATCAAGGGAGCAAAGAAGTCCGGTATACCTGTAATACCTGGTCGACTTTCGATGCTTACCAAACGAATCAATAACGAACGTGGCGTATGCTTTTATTGTGGCCAGTGTGGTCGATCTTGTCAGGTATATGCAGATTTCTCGGCAGGTAGCTGTTTAATTTTTCCAGCACAGAAAAGTGGTGGTAGGGTTAAATTATTCGTGAACTCTATGGTGCGCGAAATAACTACCAATGAAGAAGGAAAAGCTACGGGTGTATCATACATCAGTAAAGATGATAGAAAAGAATATAAGCTTAAAGGAAAGGTAGTCGTTCTAGCAGCGTCAGCATGTTCTTCGGCGCGTATTCTTCTGAATTCGAAAAGTAAGCAACACCCCAACGGATTGGGCAATAGCAGCGATTTGGTCGGCAAATATCTACATGACTCTACAGGAAGTAGTGGCGCGGCCTTCGTACCCGATTTAATGAATAGAGATGTGACCTATAATGAAGATGGGGTAGGTGGTATGCACGTTTATTCACCTTGGTGGGGCGACCATAGTAAATTAGATTTTCCACGAGGTTACCATATTGAAGTTTGGGGCGGTATGAGCCAACCAAATTATGGGTTCGGTTTTGATCAAGACAATTTCAATAAATTATTAGGATTGCCAACTGGCGGATATGGTGATAAATTACGTGATGAGGTGAAGAGATACTACGGTGCCGTAATCGGTTTCGGTGGTAGAGGTGAAGGTTTGGCAAGAAAAGAGAATTATTGCGAGATAGACGAAACCACTGTTGATGATTATGGTATTCCTGTTTTGAAATTTAACTATAAATGGTCAGATATAGAAGTACGTCAGGCCAAGCATATGCAAGATACATTCGAAGAGATTACGCATAATATGGGCGGAACTTATTTGAACAAACCAGGAAAGGATAGAGACTACGGGCTTCATGCTCCAGGCGAAATTATTCATGAAGTAGGTACGACTCGTATGGGCAACGACCCAAAAACTTCTGTAACCAATAAGTTCAATCAATTGCACGATGTTGACAACGTCTTTATCGTTGATGCGGGCCCGTTCGTTTCACAAGCGGATAAGAACTGTACTTGGACCATCTTAGCCTTGTCATGGAGGGCGTCTGACTATATTATTGAACAATTGAAACAACAAAACATTTAATGATGGACAGAAGAAAGAGTATACAAACGATGATTCTCGGTGCAGGTGCTTCTGCTCTTGCCTTTCATGGATGTAAGACCGAAGGAGGTGAGGCTGCCGCTCCAGAAACCGTAGCGACTACTGATAAAAAATATTATGGTCGAACGCCCCAAGAGGCCGAGCGAGATGCAAAACTGAGAGAGGAACAGCTGTTCAACGAGCATGAAATGGAAACTATTGCAGTGTTGAGCACGGTAATCCTCCCCCCGAAAGAACCACATGGAGGTCCGTTGGAAGCTGATGTGCCAGAATTTATCGAATTTATCGGTAAAGATATGCCTCAAATGCAAAACACCCTTTTGGGCGGCTTAATGTGGCTGGATCATAAATCTAATACCGATTATGAAGTAGAATTCAAGTCGGCCAGCCTTGAGCAGCAGAAAGAGATCCTTGATCAAATCTGTAATCAAGATATGGAGGTCTCCCTAGATGACCAGCCTTTGGAGATTCAGTTCTTTGCATTGATGCGTAATTTGGTCGTGACCGGGTACTATACTTCTAAAGTAGGTATAGCCGATTTGGGCTATAAAGGAAATTCACCCAATGTCTGGGACGGCGTGCCAGATGATGTGCTTAAAAAACACGGAGTCGAATATGATCCCGAGTGGATAGCCAAATGTGTAGATCAGAGCAAACGTAATGAAATTGCCGTATGGGACGAAGAAGGTAATCTTTTGACCTAGACCAAGATTAGATTGAGCACAATACCAACACCTCTTAATGAATTAGGAGGTGTTGTATTTTAAATACTAATTATCCTTTAAAACAAACACAATATGAAAAAAGTACTTACGATAGCAATGGTTTTGATGTGCACAATTGCTATACAAGCACAAGAAGTGGGCTTACAGTTGTACAGTCTGCGAAACGAATTTAAAGAAGATGTTCCCGGTACCTTGAAGATTATTAATGGTTGGGGAATTACTAAAATCGAGGGAGGCGGAACATATGGACTCTCTATGGATGAATTTAAAAACCTGCTCAAAGAAAACGACCTTGATGTGGTGAGCGTAGGGGCCGGCTTTGAAGATTTAGAGAACAATGTGCAGAAGGTTATCGATAATGCGAAAGCTTTTGGCGCCAAATACGTGATGTGTGCATGGGTACCCCATGATGACAATAAATGGGATCTAGAAGAAACCCAACATGCCACAAAAGTGTTCAATACATCGGGAAAGGAGTTAAAAAAACACGGTATTACCTTGGCGTATCACGCCCATGGTTATGAATTCAGACCCTACAAAAATGGAACACTTTTCGATTATATGGCTAAGAATGCCAAGCATTTTACTTTTGAATTAGATGTGTATTGGGCGCACCATGGCGGTGCCGATCCTTTGGCGCTCATGAAAAAATATCCGAAAAAGTTCACTTTGATGCATTTGAAAGATATGCAAAACGGAGTGGAGGGCAACAATACGGGTCATGAAGATGTAGAGACCAATGTAGTGCTCGGTCAAGGTCAAGTAGATATTGCAGGCACCGTGGCGGAAGCTAAAAAGTTGGGTATTGAATATATGTTCATTGAAGATGAGTCTTCTCGGGTAGTTGAACAAGTACCGGAAAGTTTAGAGTATTTGAAAAGCCTAGAGTAGATAAAGAATTTTCAAAATATAAAGAATCCCTCATTACTTGATAATGGGGGATTTTTCTTATTTTAAAGGTATATTCTAGTATATTTATAGAGTATACAACTCAACCTAAAATGAAGATTAAAAACCTATGGGTATTTACAGCGATACCCTTATTTTTTATTTGCTGTAAGGATGTTGAAAAAACCCAAGAAGAATCAAGTCTAAAAGACCAGCCCAATATTATCTGGTTGGTTGCGGAAGACCAATCACCAGAATGGTTTCCTATGTATGGCGATAGTACGATTTCATTGCCGAACATAGAAAGTTTGGTTATTGATGGGGTCACTTTTGATAATGCGGTCGCTCCCGTTCCAGTTTGTGCACCCTCTCGAAGTTCATTGATTACGGGTATGTATCCCACAACCTTGGGTACGCATAACATGAGAACATATACGGCATGGCGCAAGATAAGTGAACCATTACTAGACAGTCTGCCCAGCTATTCGCCCATAGTACCCGATGGGGTCAAAATGTTCACCGAATACCTTCGAAAAGAAGGATACTATACTGCTAACGGCCCCAAAGAAGACTATAATTTTGCAAAAACGGATGGTGCTTGGGACGAAAGCAGCAAAAATAGACATTTTCGAAAACGAGAAGATGGTCAGCCATTTTTCTCGGTATTCAATTTCTCGGTGTGCCATGAATCACAAATATGGAAGAGAGGTAAAGATTCTCTTTTTGTTGACCCGAAAGATGTTAAGGTACCTCCATATTTTCCTGATAATGATACTATTCGTCACGATTTGGCGGTGAACTATAGCAACCTTAAAAGATTGGATAATCAGATAGGAAAGGTAATTGATGATCTAAAAGAAGATGGTCTATACGAGAATAGTATTATATTTTTCTATGCCGATCACGGCGGTCCGTTCCCTAGACACAAAAGAGCCTTATACGATACCGGAGTAAAAGTGCCCTTAGTGATTAAATTTGCTCAAAACGAAAAAGCAGGTACTCGCGATGAACGACAGATCAGTTTTATAGATTATGCCCCGACGGTTTTATCATTGGCAGGTATCGAACCGCCCAAGGTAATGCAGGGTACTGCTCAGTTCGGTACATTTGAGGCTCATAAAAAACCAAATTATACCTACCATACTTCAGACCGCTTTGATGAAATTTACGATCGCCTACGTGCGGTACGCTCACCAAGATATAAATATATAAAGAGCTTCAATACCGAAATTAGTCATGCGATGCCTTTAATTTATAGAGCACAAATGCCTATGATGCGAGAATTACGTAGACAATATGCTTCGGGTAATTTGAACGAAGAGCAATCGAAGTGGTTGCACCCCACTAAGCCTGTCGAGGAATTTTATGATTTACAGAAAGATCCTTTTGAATTGAATAACTTGGTCGATAACCCAAAAATGCAAGATACCTTGGCCAAATATCGTCAGCTTTTGAAAGATTGGATGGAGGATACCAATGATTTGGGAAAAATACCGGAAAGACAGTTAATGGAAAAATGGTTGGCAAATGGGCAGCAGCCCAAGTTGAAACCGATACATATGCAAGAATCGCAATCTGGCATTGAACTGATATCTTCTAAATCTGATGCGAGTATAGTCTGGAAGCAGCCCCAAGATTCTATATGGAATATCTACTCTCAACCTATTTCAAAAGATGTGACTTTTGAAGCAAAAGCCGAAAGAATCGGTTATATTGATAGTGAACTATTACAGTATAGTGCAGATTAGTTCATACGTTTAAAATGTAACAATCGAAAGTCGGCTACTTGATTTCCGGGTATTTCGGTCGCTTTTAAGGTTAGCGTACCCTTGCCTTTTTTTAAGATGATATTACCTAATTTCATGGGTTTGAAATCTTTTACGTAAGATTCCATACGGGGTACACGGTCATTTTCCATTCCATGTAAGTCAGAACTATTAGGTTCGCTTATTCGGTTTGCAATTCTGCTGTTTCCCAAACTGAGTTCTACAATTGAACCTATGTCACTTTCCTCGCAAGTGTAATACAGATTCACCTCGAATTGACCTCCTTCCAAAACATCAACGTCCCAGGTGATAGAATCTCGAAGGCTGGTCCAATTGGTAAAAAAACTATCGTTAGGGTATTGATTACTCCGTTCTATTTTGCCATGCGCCACGGCATCACGGGCAGGAAGTTGGGTATGCTTATAATTCGGATGCCCCAAGGTAAAAGGCCGATGGTCGGTTTTGGGGCTTAACGGTTGAACTGTCTCAAGCCATTTCTTTTTGGATCTGACCAATGAATCGACCAGTTCTGGAAATTGTACTGAAACATCAATCTTCTGAGACCGGTCTTTTTTAATATTGTACAACCGATTTTCCGCATCTAAACGATAGTCTTGGGTTCGAAGACTGGTTCTACCGTTCCAATGGTTATACAGAATTCGGTCTTTCCAATTCACATTTTCATTGAAAATTAGGGGGGTAAGATCTTCTCCGTCAATTGGTTTTGATGCCGTAGCTGAAACATCTACCATCTTTGCCAACGTGGGTAGAATATCAATAGCACCTGATACCACATCTACTTTTGTTCCGGCCTCAATAAAATTAGTCCATTGTATGTACAGTGGGCTACGAACCCCACCTTCATCCGTTGACCCTTTTCTACCGCGCATTCCTCCGTTCCATCGAAAGCTATTGGGCCCGTTATCTGATAAATAAACTACTATGGTGTTATCTTCTAAATACAGCTTTCGAAGTTTTGTCATTATTCGCCCCACATTATAATCTATATTTTCGACCATGGCCAATGCAGCTTTGGTGAATTGCAAATCTTCATTGGCTTTTACGTCAGCGAATTTTAGAATCTTTTTATTTTCGAATCGGTTCCAATATTCGTCGGGTACTTGCATCGGGCTATGCGGGGTGTTGAATGGTAGGTATAAAAAGAAGGGTTCCGATTTTGATTTTTCTATAAAATTTAATCCGTGATCGGTGAGGTCGTCTATAAGAAAACCTCGGCCCTGAACAAGTTTACCATTATGTTCCAACATCGGACTGAAATAATCTCCCCAATGTCCTGAAGCAAATCCGTAGAAATCATCAAAGCCTTGTGAATTAGGGTGGTATGGGGGTTGCATACCGTTATGCCATTTTCCGTAGATGGCGGTCTTATATCCTGATTCTTTGAGTATTTCTGCTAGGGTCGTTTCGTCATGGCTCATACGTTCACCACCAGCAGAGGTACTGTATACCCCAGTTCGTGTAAAATACCTGCCCGTGAGTAGTTCGGCTCGGGTCGGCGAGCAAACAGGTTGTACATAAAAGTTTTCAAAGGCAGCACCATATTTGGCCAAAGCATCGATGTGCGGAGTGTTTAAATTACTATTTCCGTTGCTTGATAAATCGCCCCATCCCTGGTCATCGGCAACGATCAAAACTATATTGGGTCTTTTATCGTCCCTAGTTTCTAAAATCTGTTCAGGCTTTGTTTCTTCCTTACAAGAAAATATAAGCAGTGTAATAATAATAGGAAGACGTAATATTCTCGACTTGGCGACCTGAAAAATTTTGGTTGCATTCACGGTGGTTGGGCAATTATAAAATAAGTTTTGTATTAGATTTCGGCTTTTTTATCTTGGTATCAAGATACTGATTATTGCCTGAAAGACCAGATGTTCGTTATGATTTCGCTTCAGAAAATATTCCTATCTTATGGCATCAATTACAAACGACCATCAATGCGAGCTTGCAAACTTGTTGTAACTTTTCTTGTGCTGATTTTTTGCATATTCGGTTGCGTAGAAGAGAGGGAGCAGCAAAATTATAAGATTAAAGGAAGTCTTAAGAAATGGCAACCGATTACGCTTACCTTCGACGGTCCGTCAGCTTCAGAAAAAGATAGTTTGAACCCATTTTTAGATTACAGTTTATTGGTCAATTTTAAGAATGAAGTTGCCAACTATACTGTTCACGGTTACTTTGCCGCTGACGGCGATGCTGCAGATACGAGTGCCGAAAGCGGAAACAAATGGGAGGTAAAGTTCTCACCTGATAGAACAGGAGTTTGGGAGTTCGAAGCTTTTCTTATGCAGGGTAAAGATATAGCCGTAAAGCAATTTACAGTCCCTAAAAAAAATGGGAAAATTTGGAACATTACGGGCAGCTTTGAAGTTTTGCCTGTTGACAGTTTGGCCACCGGATTTTATAAGACCGGAAAGTTAGCCTATAACGGGAGTCGTTATTTAGAGGAAAGCGAAACTAAAAAAGCATTCTTAAAGAATGGTGTGGGTAGCCCTGAAACTTTTTTGGCTTATCACGAATTTGACGGTACCTATGATAATGGTGGTATTGAAACCCCCACTTTGAAAGAGGGGTTACATAAGTACATGCCTCATCTTGAGGATTGGAAAGACAGTACGGCCATTTGGGAAGATAATGAAGCCACATGGAAGAGCGATCAAGGTAAAGCTATAAATGGCGCACTAAACTATTTGGCCAAAAAGGGGATGAACAGCCTATATTTTATGGTGATGAACGTGAGAGGTGATGGAGATAATGTATGGCCATGGACGGGGCCTGTAGAACAATTAACCTATGATGTGAGCAAGCTCGCTCAGTGGGAAAAAGTTTTCACCCACATGGATGAATTGGGCATTGCCATGAACGTATTTACCCAGGAAACGGAAAACGATTCACTTTTGAACGAAGGTGAACTTGGTTTGGAAAGAAAACTCTTTTATAAAGAACTTATAGCACGTTTCGGCCATCATTTGGGTGTGGTGTGGAATCTGGGAGAAGAAACCAATCGCACTACAGAGCAATTAAAAAATTATGCATCATTCATTCGCGGCATAGATCCTTACGACCACTCCATTGCAGTGCACAATCATATCAGGGTTACAGGCGAAAGGGTAGAGGGTAGACCGCTAGACCCTATCAAAGAGACCTTCGAACCCTTGCTGGGGTATGAAAATTTCGAGATTCCATCAATACAGATGTTCGATACCACCGAAGTTCACCAAGAAATTAAAAAATGGGTAGACCTTTCACAAAAAAAGAAACCATGGGTGGTTTATCTCGATGAAATCGGACATTGGGAAATCGGCGTGACCACCGATAGTGCAGCGAATAATAATTACGGTATGGTAATGCGAAGTAGTCTTTGGGGCAGCATGATGTCGGGTGCTGCTGGAGCATCTTGGTATTTTGGGGGTTTAGATGCCCCAAATAGCGATATGGCGGCAGAAGATTTCAGGGCACGTGACCAATGGTGGACTATTTGTACCAATGCTGTAAAATTTTTTCAAGACCATCTTCCTTTTTGGGAGATGCAGAACCATGATGAGCTCTTAAGTAATGATAAGGCTTTCTGTTTTGCTAAAAAGGACGAAATTTATGTGGTGTACCTGCCTAAAGGAGAAAAAACAGACCTGGAAATAACAAACGGCGCCTTCTCCATAGCATTTTATGATCCAATGAAAGGGGGTATGCTTTACGATAAGCAAAACGAAGGTTGGAAGATTACCAAACCGAATAGTGTTGAACTTTCTGCTTTTAATGGGCAGACAGATAAAGATTGGGTAATTTTGATTGCTAGAAGTGACCCCTAATTTTGAAACATAATCATATTTAATGAAGTATAGTATTGCATTTTTAGTGCTCGGCATTCTTTTTTTCTCTTGCAAAGAGTCGCCAAACAAAACAGAACAAGAACAAACGAAACTTGATGTTCTAAAGCCAATAGATACTAATGAAATTAAGAAAGCAGCCCCTGAAAAAACATTCCGAAGTTTTGAAGGCCTAGCTGACACCACTTTTGTACGGTTGGTCGATTTTAGTGACGGTTTCGCTTACGATTTACGATATGCCACCAAGAACAATTTTCTAAAGGAGCAAGTTTACGACTGTGCTGAATGCTATACCCGAGCAAAAACGGCCAAAGCACTGATTGCAGCAAATTCCGATTTTCATGAAAAAGGGGTGCGAATCAAATTTTATGATTGTTATAGACCCAATTCGGTACAGTACAAAATGTGGAAAATTGTACCCAATCCGCAATACGTGGCGAACCCAAAGAAAGGTTCTATTCATAACAAGGGTGGCGCAGTTGATATTACCCTAGAGACCTTGGATGGTGAAGAACTTGATATGGGAACCGATTTTGATTTTTTCGGAAAAAGAGCCTATCATGATAATACAGATTTGCCCAAAGAAATTTTGGACAACAGAAAATTACTGAAGGAAACTATGGAAAAGCATGGCTTTTGGTCCATTAGAACGGAATGGTGGCATTATAATTTGGCAGCAGGTTCGAATGATAAAGTGGCCAATTTTAAATGGCCCTGTAAGTAACAAGTAAATTCATCTAAAATGAACAAAATACTTTTAATATTTCTAGCACTAATTACAATGAACACATTTGCGCAAGACACCATTTTACCTTTGTGGCCCACAGGCAAAATACCCAACCGAATTGCATCATCTGAAAAAGAAGTTCATGTAAAGGAAGGTATTCTTCGAATCAGTAAGGTGCAAGAGCCTACAATTGAAGTTTATTTGCCGGCCAGGCAGAATGCTACCGGTCAGGCTATGCTTATATTTCCGGGTGGCGGATACGGTATTTTGGCCTACGATTGGGAGGGTACCGATATTGCCAAATTTCTAAACGGAAAAGGTATTGCCGGTATCGTCGTAAAATACCGTTTGCCATCGGATGTCTCCCAGAAAGAAAAATATAACGTTCCACTAATCGACGCGCAGCGTGCTATGCGCATGGTGCGAAGCCGGGCAAAAGATTGGAATATTTTAGAAAACAAAATTGGAATAATGGGTTTCTCTGCTGGAGGGCATTTAGCTTCGACCTTAGGTACCCATTATAACGAGAAAGTGTATGATGCTATCGATGATACCGATAAACAAAGTGCCAGACCCGACTTTATGAATTTGGTTTATCCTGTAGTGACCTTTACACAAACCACCAAACATTCGGGCTCAGAAAATAATTTATTAGGAGAAACGTCCAATCCCGATTTAGAAAGGCATTTTTCGAACGAATTACAGGTCACTTCAGATACTCCGCCGACTTTATTGATTCATGCAACGGATGATAAAGCGGTACCGGTCGAAAATAGCCTTCTTTTCTTTCAAGCCTTAAAAGATAAAGGGGTTTCTGCAACCATGCATATTTATCCGAAAGGGGGCCACGGGTTTTCCTTGGCTCGTGAAGATCATCATCTCAGAAGTTGGACGGAAAGACTTTTCGAATGGATGGAAAGCCTTGAATAGCGTTTTAAAGGTCGTTCAGATAATTCACCATTTTCGCTCGCTCTTTGGCATCGGGCAACCTACCGTGACCGGCCATCATATTATCAACCACGTGGTGAGGTTTTGAAGTTCCGGGTATAACACAATTCACAGCTTCTTCGCCAAGAATATATTTTAGAAAATATTGTGCCCATGAGTTGATGCCCAAATCTGCGCACCATTCGGGGAGTTTCTTGCCCCTGGTAGTACGGAAAAGAGATCCGCCCTCAAAAGGACCATTGATAATTACCGCACAACCATTTTCTTTGGCAGTGTTTAATAAGAATTTCTCTGCATGACGGCCGCGTATCGAGTAATTGAATTGGGCAAAGTCTGGTTTTTCATCTTTGATAATTTTAGCCAATGAATCATGGGAACTGTCGGTATAATGAGTAATGCCCCAATATCTAATCAGGCCCTTGTTTTTCATATCATTTAAGGTGGCCATATGGGTTTTCCAATCCACCAAGTTGTGTATTTGAATCAAATCCATCGTACTCCGCTGCATTTTTTGCATCGATTGGTTCATTTGGTCAATGCCCGTCTGTTTGCCTGATGTCCATACTTTAGTGGCATAGAAAAAAGAATCTTTGGTTTTTAGTTGCGATGTGAGGTCACCGACGACTTTTTCTGAAGAACCGTACATAGGTGAGCTATCGATAACGCTACCACCGTTGGCATTCATTTTTACTAAAACTTCAGTGAGTTGTTTTCTGAGTTCGGTATTATTTTGGGCATCGAATGACTGCCAGGTTCCCAAGCCTACAATAGGTAAATCTTCTCCTGAAGATTTAATCTTACGTGTTCTTATTTCGCTTGGCTTGTCAAATGCTAGGGTGGGGCAGATAAGTGCTCCGGCAGCAGCTGCACCGATGGTTCGAACAACCCTTCTTCTCGTATAGTTTTTCATGGTTTTTTTACTTCGCATGATTAGTAATCAACAAGTTAAGAGTTTTTTATGGTAGTTGTAATTTGATGGTTATAAAATAAGAACAAATTTTTGTGGGTCAATTCTAGTAAAGTTTTATATTTTTGCAGACCAATTTCGGGATGTAGCGCAGTCCGGTAGCGCACACGGCTGGGGGCCGTGTGGTCGCAGGTTCAAATCCTGTCATCCCGACTTTACATTTTCATGTAGTTGCATAAAGCTGTTAATCTTTTGATTTTCAGCTTTTTGTGTTTTTGGGGTTAGCTCATGAAACCACATGAAACTAGCTGAAAACTAATCAAAGGTGTCAATATCGGGATTTTGAAAGCATCTTAAATATTGTATCTTGGAGTAGCTTTTGAGGGTATTTACACTAGTGTTTTTACTTTCTAGTTTTATTAATTAAAAGCTACCTATCATGCTAGAAAACAGCAGATTATCTATTCTTTTCTTCACTAGAAAACACGAGAAAGAAAGCGATGCATTAAAGATTTATGCACGGGTTACTATTGACGGCAAAAGAGCTGAATTCAGTTTAAATCGGGATTTAAAAGCCGAATTATGGGATAAAAACCGGAAAAGAGGCAAGGGATATTCTAAATATGTACTATCCCTGAACAAATATTTAGATCAGGTTTTTACAGGTTTACACGAGGCGCATCGCCAACTTCTGGAAGAAGATAAAACAATTACATCCTCGACAGTAAAAGCCAGATATTTGGGAGAAGATGAAGAGGAGGGTAAAACTTTACTCGATTTGATCACCTATCATAATACCACCATGCATACCTCCCTTAAGCCTGGAACCATGAAAAATTATTTTATCACGGAGCGGTGCATTAAAAGGTTTCTAAAAGACGAATATAACTTAGAGGACATACCCCTTAAAAAATTGGATTATCGCTTTATAGTCGATTATGAGCAGTATGTACGGAAATACAAACCAGCCACTCGCACGGGATGCACCAACAATGGAGCGATGAAGCATATGGAGCGGTTAAAAAAGATGTCGCGATTAGCTGTGCGATTAGATTGGGTGGACAAAGACCCCTTTGTAAACTTCAAACTGAAATTTAAAAAAACGGAACGCCAGTTTTTGACAGAACGAGAACTAAAACTTATCGAGGAAACCACTTTTAAGGTGCCGAGTTATGAGAAGATTAAAGACCTTTTTGTTTTTGCCTGCTATACAGGGTTGTCTTATATAGATGTAAAAGAACTGAAAGCTGACCATTTGGTCATTGGTCTTGATGGTGGGGACTGGCTATACACTAAAAGGACAAAGACTGATGAACCGTTAAAAATTCCATTGTTGCCAAAAGCCAAGGAAATACTAGAGAAATATCAAGAGGATGCCAATATCATCGCCAACGAAAGACTGTTGCCCATTTATAGCAATCATATGATTAACAGAACATTGAAGGATATTGCCGAGGCCTGTGGCATACGTAAGAATTTGACATTTCATGTGGCTCGGCACACGTTTGCCACAGCGATAACACTTTCAAATGGAGTGCCCATTGAAACCGTTTCCAAGCTTTTAGGCCATACGAAACTTTCGACCACCCAAATTTACGCTAAGGTGGTAGAAAAGAAAATAGGGGAGGATATGCAGAATCTCATGGCTCATATGAAGCAAAAAAATTATAGGGCTGAGGAAGTCTCTTAGTTTGAATCATAATGTTCTGCGTTATGTAACTTGAGCTTTGGTTAAAAGCGAAAGTTGTTACTCTCTTCTTTGATTTTTTTCTATCTAAAAGCTTAGTTATAAAAAGGTAATGGAACACTCTTTACCCGAAACGGTAGAGTAGGGGAATGTGTGTGTAATGGGAATATTCTTTCTAAATAAAATATTTTACAGATTTCCGTAAATAGTTACTTGTTAAAATTTTATATATTTGAAATACAGCCTTTTGAGTTAGAAAATTTCCCTAAAAAATCTAAATCCAATTCAGCTTTATAGTGGCGTCGCCTATAAAGCGTAATTAATTATGTATGAAAATTAAGAAGATTAAAATTGAAAACTATCGACTATTAAAAGAATTCTCAATCGATTTAGAAGAAATAATGTCTTTAGTTATTGGTAAAAACAATACAGGAAAGACTTCACTATTAGCTGTAATCAATAGTTTTCTTAATGGTTCAGATAAAAGTAGATTTTCATTTGATGATTTCAATATTGATTTTAAAAATGAGTTGAAAGTCCTAATTGAAGGAGAGTTACCACTTGAAGGAGACTATAGCTCTTTTGGAATTAAGCTTAAACTTTTTATCGAATATAATGAGGAAGACAATCTAGCCAACCTCAGTAGGGTAATGATGGACTTAGATCCTGAAAACAAGTTTATCGTTTTAGGTTTTGAATATCATTTGACATACGAGTCATTAGAAAAGATTAAGCTGAAATATTCAGAATTTTTAGCTAAGGAAGCAGCAAAACTTGGTGAAGATGAAAATTATAGACAAAGAGATATATTCTATTTTTTGAAGGTATATCAAAGTGAGTTCTTTAATTCTAAGCGCAAATCTCTAGAATACAATAGAGTCGATAAAATTGAAAATGAAGAAAATTTTATCGATTTAGATGCTGAGAAAATATCTATTAAAGACATTATAAATTTCAAATTCATTAGTGCGAAAAGAAGTGTTACTAATAAGGAGAACGATAAAACCCTATCAGGACAAACATCAGAAATCTACAATGAAACAGAAAAAACGGATGAGCAAAACGAAAAAATAGAACAGTTTAAAGAAGAACTGATTTCAACTGATTATGCTTTATCAGAAATTTATGAAACTCTTTTTGAAGATGTTGTCGAAAAAGTAAGATTATTTGGCGGAATAAAAAGTGATGATTCAACAATTAAAATAGAATCTTCTTTACAGCATAGAGAATTATTATCTGGAAACACAACAGTTATGTACAAACATAACGACACAACTTTACCAGAATATAATAATGGTCTAGGTTACATGAACTTGATTAGCATGATATTTCAGATTGAAATATTAATTCAAGAATTCAAAAAGAGTAAAGATGAAAAACCAGCCGATATAAACTTATTATTTATTGAAGAAC
The DNA here is from genome assembly GCF_017810075.1 of Pseudozobellia sp. WGM2. GTDB lineage: Bacteria > Bacteroidota > Bacteroidia > Flavobacteriales > Flavobacteriaceae > JADNYK01. The sequence continues at coordinate 418,757 of NZ_JADNYK010000004.1, read as the reverse complement.
CCGAAGCTCACACACACCCTCAAATGCAGTACGTTTTCATCAAAAATATTAAGTCAATTTTGGACAAAGGTATAGTTCGACAAGACGGTATTAATAGAAAACTGCAAACCGTTATTACAACTCATTCATCACATATAGTTTCAGAAAGTGATTTCGATGATATCAAGTATCTTAAAAAAGATGGTGAAAATAAAGTAATTGCAAAAAACTTAATTGACCTTAAAATTCAGTATGAAGAAGATTCTAAACAATATCAATTTTTAAAACAATATTTGACAATCAGTAGAGCTGAAATATTCTTTGCGGATAAATCGATTTTAATTGAAGGAGATACTGAAAGAATTTTGATTCCAACTTTAATGAAAAAGCTAGATTTTGATGAAGAAAGACGTTTTGCAGCTTTAGCAGAAAAGGACCCAAAACTACCACTATGCTCACAGAATATTACCATAATTGAGGTTGGAGCATACTCGCAGGTTTTTGAAAAATTCATCGAATTCATTGGAATTAAATCTCTTATCATTACCGATTTAGACTCGGTTGGGAATGATAACACTAAGTGTAGAGTTGCTGATGGCACCAATTATTCCAACGATGCTTTAAAGTTATTTTTTAATAATGCCACTTTGAAGGAGTTGAAAGCATTTACAATTGATGATAAGAACATTTCAAACAACGGAGAAGTATGGCAATCTGATATCCAAGGTAATATTTGTGTAGTATATCAAACAGAGGAAAATGATGTAACTGCTAGAAGTTTTGAGGATGCCTTTATTCATATTAATAGGGAGTTTATAAAGGAAAAAAAGGATGATTTCAGGGGGTTAAAGAATAGAACCTTCTTTGATGTAGCTGCCAATGATTCTTACAAATTAGCTGAAGATTGTGTTAGGAAAAAAACACATTTTGCATTAGATATTTTATATCATACTAATGAAGAATTTACTAATTGGGAAATTCCACAATATATTAAAGAAGGATTGTTATGGCTGAAGTAGTGGAAGGAAATATACAGGCGTTAGATGAATTTCAACAGATAATGGAACATATAGGGAATGGTAATAATTTCATATTAAGCGGTGGAGCCGGTAGTGGGAAAACATATACTCTAGTTCAAGTTATCAAAAAATGTATTGAAGATTTCCCTACTTCAAAAGTAGCTTGTATGACATATACCAATGCTGCGGTAAAAGAAATTGAAGAAAGAGTAAATCATAAAAATTTAAATGTTACGACAATTCACGATTTCCTATGGGATAATATCAAGCACTTTCAAAAAGAGTTAAAACAAAGTCTTATTGCCTTAGCAAATGATGAATTAATTACCAGAATTAATATTTCAACTGTTACCAATGTACCAAACGATTTTTTCGATGAATTGGAAAAAGGAATTCAATATAAAGAGTATTTACGTTTACAAGAAGGTATCATATCTCATGATGAATTATTGATTTTGGCTAATCACTTATTTAAAACATATCCTAAACTAAGTAGTATCCTGAAAGATAGGTTTAAGTTCATTTTTGTAGATGAATATCAAGATACCGATAAATTAGTAATTGAAATCTTTTTGGAACATTTCAAATTAAGTGAGAAAAAAAATGTATTCGGTTTTTTTGGTGATTCAATGCAATGTATTTATGATAATACTATTGGAGATTTAGATTCATATAAAGGAACAGAAGATGAAAAAGTTCGAGAAGTCAAAAAAGAACAAAATAGAAGAAACCCCAAATTAGTAATCGATTTGGCCAATAGACTAAGAACAGATGGTTTAACACAAACGATGTCAGGGGATAAAAAGGCTCCAAACATGAATGAAGATGGCACTTTAAAAGTTGGAGATATAAAGTTTATATATTCTAATAACGGAGACATAGATGCGGTAAAAGAATATCTTTCATGGGATTTCGAAGATTCAAAAAATACAAAAGAACTAAATCTAACACATAGCCTTATTGCCGATAAAGCTGGAATAAGGAATTTGATGAATATCTATAACAATGATGGAATAATTAATTATAAGAATAGAATTCGAAGGCATATAAAGGATAATGATATTATGGAAGACTTCTCCGCTATGACTTTCGGACAGGTTATTGACTACTTTGACGGTGTAAACCCAACTCCAAGGATGCAAGAATTTATTGACGCTAATCCCGAATTATATGAAGAAGCTAGACATCAAAATTGGGATATTTTTTCTAAAATGTATGTTGACAAAGACCAATTACTAGATGATAAAAAACAGAGTGAAGATGATGATAACAAAAAAGGTTCGAAAAGAGACGCCCTAATTAGACATTTATTTAAAATTGAAACCAATATATTTCTTTATTCCAGTAAAAGATATAATGAGTTTTTAAGGGCTACGGATTATAGATTTAATATAAAAAGAATAGAAGACAAGAAAGTTTTAAAGACAAATATTGAATCACTGATTAATGTAGGAGAAAAAACTATAGAAGAAGTCATAACTGAAGCTAATGAAAATGGAATTTGCATAATTGATGATAAATTAGAGAGATTCAGAACTGACAAAGAGTATATTTTCAATAGAGTTAAAAGTGTAAAATATAAAGAATTTCAAAAGTTATATTTTTACTTAGAGGGATACACTCCGTTTTCTACACAACACAAAACCAAAGGAGCTGAATTTGATAATGTTTTGGTTATTCTTGATAATGGTGGGTGGAGAAGCTATAATTTCCAGAATCTTTTTTTAGAAACGGGCACTGCATCAGTTTTAGAAAGAACGCAAAAACTATTTTATGTATGTTGCACCAGGTCTAAAGAAAGGCTTGCCATTTACTTTAAATCTCCAAGTGAAGGAGTTTTGTCTAAAGCTACCGAATGGTTCGGTGAAGGAAATATTGTGGCTTTATAATCGGGATTAAAAGGCCTAAGAGAATTTTAGCTAAACAATAGGCGAGGGGAGCGGCCATATTCTAGAGGGCTGGTAATTAGGTTGGTTGACCACCTTAATGTTTAAAAGAGTTGAAAGCAGTCTTAAGAATTAGAATGCTTTCTAGAATATAGCGACTGAGCCGTACATTGTTTCTAAAATTATCTGTAAGCCTTGATTTTTTTGTTTCTTTTTTTATCAAGAAAAAAAGAAAACTATACTGAACAACAACTACACAAGTGTGCAATATGGGTCATCATTGAATACCTCTAATTGGGTATTGTTAGGTTTTAACTTATTAATTAAATTTACAAAGTACTCAAAACCAACCAAATGAAACAATTAGTTTTTTATATTCTTCTTTTTTCAATAACTGATAACTTATTTGCTCAACTCAATACAGATTTTGATTCAAACTGGCAATCCTATTCGAGACAAGGACTTGGTTCTGACCAACAGGATATTGGGGCGGTCTACGGAAAATTAAATTTAGACTACCGAGTTATAGTTCAAGGCGAGATGGCTACTATAAAAATAAAACTAAATAGATTCACTCCCGATAACCAAAATGCTTATCATTATCCAAACCATGGCAGAACTTACAATTTGGATGCTCTTAATAAACTAGGCATTAGTACTTCAAGATATAATACTGAAGTGAAAACTAATTATAGAGTTGATGAATTTGAAGCAGTAGAGGTAATTTTTGAATGCCTTGACGACAACCATAATAGAATTGCAACGGCGGCAAAAGGATTAAAAAGGGATGATGAATGGTTTGGTCCATTCATCTTTGGAAATACATATTCTATAAGATTACCACTTCAATATGCTGATAAGGAAAAATTTTATGCCTGTGTCCCTAATACGGGAATCACGTTGAAAAAATTTATACTTACAGGCGGCACCCAGCAAACAGATTCCAATTTTATTAATAAAATATTAGATAACCCAAGTGAAGTTGAGAACAATACAATAACTGGAAAAAATGAATCAAATTCATTTAATGAGAAGGACGAAACATCAAATATTGAATCTAGCACAGTTATTATTAAAAAGCCATATGAATACTCAAAAGAAGAATGGGAGAGTATGAGCAATAACGAGCAGCAAGAAAGTTTGAAGTATCAATTAAATCAACTGAATACTGAAGCTAGCTCTCAAAATGTTCAAATAAATGAGCAACTACAATCTCAAGGGTATGCATCACTTATGCAAGGTGATTTTGCGGGGGCAATAACAAGTTTATCCGAAGCAGGAGATTCTTATGGGGCTATGGCCGCAGTTGGTGTTGGAATGACTACATCTTTAATAAAAGATATAAAGGAAGCAAGAAATTTGAAAAAAAGAAATGCAAAAGAACATTATACTTCTACCCTTGTTAATGTTGAAGAATTAATACAACAAAGCAATAGGCTACTGTTGGATAAGGACGTGCAGTCTTATTTTCTTAAGGAGATAGAAATTATGAAAACAAATCTTGAAGCATTAGCTTGGATTAATGCGGCAAATACCATAGAGAATAGTGATTATCACAACAAATTGGTAGAATCGATAGAAAGTTTTTCTAGAAAGAGATTTGAATATAACGAGAAAGGCCACATCTTAGATGATTACCAAAAAATCCAATTGTATTTATACCACCATTATGAACTTGATGATTTATCAATTCATAAAAAATATCAAGATATTTTTCAAAATCTAGAATTAGAAAAACAAAAGTTCTTGATTTCTTCAAGCCTTAGTATTCATAACAATTTTAGAGAGGAAGTAATACTTTCAGGGCGTGGCATAAATAGTTATACTACCAACAATAGTATTTTTTCTAAGAAGAAAGATTTTTATGATTTGAAATTAGCTATGGTATTGAATTTAATATCAAGTTATGACTTTAATCCTGCAGAATACTTTCCAGACCTTGCCAATATTAAAACAGACAAAGTTTTATTTAAAAAAACACTAAAAAGCCAAACATTAAATAAATTGCTCTTAGTCTTCGAATTGAAAAACTCACAAAAAGGGTTAAGAAAGGAATTAAATAGTCTTGACCTATCATCAAAAAACAACAATAAGGTATATTTAAATGTAGTAAATACAGAGCCTGGCAAGGCAACTGGATTCGGTTCAAATAAAATTGCTCCAAACACGGAAATTGTTCTTAAACCAGTTAAGTTTTTAGATGAAAAGTTAGAGGTGAAAATGCCTGTTAAAATGAACAGTATTCCGAATGAAGTTCTAGTGACTAATGGCTACGGTTTGAATTCCTTACCGCTTTGTGCATTCAGTTCGAATGTAGTGGGTAAAAAAAATCAGCTGTTCTACAATTATGTTTTTGGAATTACTGAATTGACCGAGGAAAGGCCCCTAGCGGAGATAATGAATGAATTAAAAAAAGAATACAATATCCAAAACGAAAAGTATCAGGAGTTGAATTTTGTAGAACGTGATGTTAATGGATTTAAGTCATTTTATGCCGAACACAGAAAAAAGCGCCCCCCCATGTTTGGTTTTTCAGAATACCGAAGACTTATGTTCTATAAAGTAGACTCTAAATTATACAGATTAATATTGCATTTTTCTATGGCGAGCAATAGAGGAATTGAAAAAAAGCACAAAAAAACTGCTGATGAAATTTACGAGTCTTTTACCTTGAAAAGATAGTTGTTTTAATAGCCCAAGAGTATTTTGGCAACACAATAGGCAGGGGGAGCAGCCATATTGTAGTCGGTTCGAAATAAGTTTGTTACAAAAAAAAGATAGAAATAAACGGTTACTGGTTAATATATTGGAAGTCTATTTTACATAATATTAGGAACACTTAAAGAAAAGCTTCAAACAAGACTAGAGGTAGCAAGGGCTAAGAATTTTGCTCGCAGAGAAAATTTTAGCTGTTGCGGCAAGCTGACGAGAATGTCATAGAAAAAAATCTTGTACACATTTCCTCGAATACGAGAATTTTACATAACGGCAAATTATGAGTACAGACGGAATGTTTCTCGTAAGGATTTGCGAAATGTTTAAGCGTGAAAATAATTCCAATCAATTGAAAATATTTCTCGTAGCGTAAATTAAAAAGGTTTAATGACCCTGTTGCCACGCAGAAAAAAGGAATACTGGCAAGGGATATTTTACATAATAGAATTATGACTTACAGATAAAGACTTGAACCTGAAATACTTATATATCAATCTGTATCATAATTTTTGTTATGTTAAACTAGAAACTATTCAGCGGTATCTTAAGTCCAAGCCCCTACTGAAGTCGAAAAACCCTTCCACTCCAATCCTCCCCAAACGGACACGCTACGCCCGCCCGCTGGGAAATCTTTCCGTTCCGGTTTTCCGACACCCTCGGAGCCCCGCGAAAGAACAAGTGGCGAAAGGGCCGCTTGACCTTTCCTCCCCCTACCCACAAAAATCTGGCACACTTCCGTCCAATTTATGGGTCATGACATTGAAAATGAAAAGTAGAATAACTTCTTTTAACTATCTTGAAATCAAGAGCTGGGAGAAGTGAAAAAGATAATCGACCATATCGCCGATTGGCTGGTGGCCCTGAACGAAAAGAAAACCAAGGTCAACGAGGACTATGCCACCTTTATGAAAAGGGGGAACAACGGTCTTATATTCGGGTTGGTTCTTTTCGGGATATTTTTTCTGTATATGGCATTCGAGCTTTATAGGGATTATGGGAACCTCTGGTTGGCATCGATTCCAGTATTCGCATTTACCATTACGGTATTCATTGTTTTGGTCAGAAATGCCTACAGGGACAAATTGAGAAGACGGTATAGGAACCCTTCCATGAAACTGTTAGGTTTCAATATAGATTTCAACGAACATATCCTGAGGCAAATCTATACCTCCTTGATTCGGTATGAATTTCTGGACGAGAACTTGAACCGGTTTAGAGATTTCTACAACGTTCTACTATTCGATTTCGATGATCATGAATCCGTTCTCCATTTCAATTGCACACAGGCCGAGCTAAAGTATATCTTGGAAAAATTCAAACCGTTCAAAAAAGGGCTACATCTCTCCACCTTCGAACGCTCCGAGAAAATCTACAATAAGGGGGAACTGATTTCTGCCAAGAAGCTTTCAAAAGGTTATAATAAAAACCCCTTATCAAGGGAAACCGAAGACCTTATAGACTCTTTCTTCGATTTTTTGGGGGATAATTGAAATTTTTTAGGGGGAGATTTCCCCTTTTCGCCCCTCCATTTGCTTTCATCCATTTACATTGCATCGCACATTTGTAACACAAACGGCCACTTTAACGGCTGTCTTTAAAGCATGTAAGTATGGAAACGGAAAACGAGATGGTAGAAATTCTAAAAGAGATTAAAGGATTACTATCGCATCAAAAGAAAGTGATGAACGTAGATGATCTTGTGGCCTATACGGGACTCTCAAAAAGCAAGATCTACAAGCTGACCCAATTAAGATTGATACCCATGGGCGGTAACAAGCACATCCGCCAAAAATTCTTTGACAAAGATATTATCGATGCTTGGCTTTTGGGCGAGCCAAATCTATCCGATGAATATTTGGATAGGGAATTCGACAAAAAATTTAAATCTGATGAGAAAAAATAACTCAATACCAATATCAATTTTTAATCGAAAAAATGATTAAGAATAGCATATGAAGACAGAAATATGAAAAACTAAATGATATCCAATAAATTAATAATGAGTGAGAATTCGAGATGTGTCATTTTCATGACAAATCTCGCTTTTGCTCCCGATGGGTCGCAAAAGAATAGGAACTGGTAATCGGGTTTTCGAAATGTGCTATAAAACAGAATCTCGATTAGGACTATTTAAAAAAATGCTTGGAAATTATATCCAGAAATACCAAAAGTGAAAAAGGAGTTCGTACAATTCAGATGTTCCATTTATGAGAAGAAACTGCTCAGGGTAAAAGCCGATAGGAGCGGACTTTCCATAAGCGAATATTGTCGTCGTGCGGCTTTTGATGATCGCATCATCGAACGTCTCACCAAAGAACAGATAGAGATGTACAAGATGCTGACCAAGTACGAGATCAACTTTAAGCGCATCGGTAATATGTATCGAAAACGGAACCCCAAATTGGCCGATGAAGTGGTGCAATTGGCCAACGAGATACGGAAACACCTCTTAAGTTTTAGAAAATGATAGGTTTGGGAAAATCCATATCGCATACGGGAGCTTCAATGGGCTATGGATGGGACCAGGAAAAAGATGCCGAAGTGGTGTATCGACAACATCTTTCAGGAGACAATCCCAAGGAAATTACCCAAGAGTTCAAGATTATTCAATTGCAAAATCATAAATGTGAAAAGAACACCCTGAGTTTTGTGTTGAGTCCCACCATAGAAGATGGTCGGGAATTAAAGCAAAAGGAACTAAGGGAAATAACGGAACGATTCGTCAAGGAAATGAAACTACAGGAACGACAGGCCATTGCATTCGTGCACCGCAACATGAGCCATATACATATCCACCTGTACGTGAACCGGATAAACTTTCAAGGAAAAGCATATAAGGACAACTATATCGGAAAACGGAGCCAACTTGCTGCCGAAAACGTGGCAAGACAATTGGGCATGACAACGGTAAGGGAGGTGCAACAACAAAAACTGGACAAGGTCAAAGACATAAGAGCTGAAATAAAACAAATCCATGAAAAAGTCATGACGGAAATGAGACCCAAGGATTTTGACCGGTATATCGAGTATATGAAGCAGAGTGATGTGGAAGTCGTTCCGAGTATCAACAAACAGAACCAACTCCAGGGTTTCCGTTTTGAGTATAAAGGAGAAAGTCTTAAGGGAAGCCATGTACACCGCTCGATGTCTATGGGAAGAATAGCCGAGCGGATAGGACTGGAGAGAACGGCCGACCAAAAAATTGCTAAGGACAATACAGTGAACCTGCTCGGAAAGACCGTAGGAGTATCACCGAACTTGGCCGCGACCCTGGCAAAAAAGGCCATCAAATTGGCCGTCAAAAAATCGATAGGACTAGGAATGGAAATGTAATACTATGGCAAAGCTGGACGAAATTATGGAAGTGCTTACCCAAGAAATATCGGGGTTCAACAAGTCCATCAGCAAACTCGAAGAACTTTCTGAAAAGTTTGATGACGTAGAGATCAAAATAGATACCTCGCATCTAGAATTCCGAATAGAGGAATTCCTAAGGTTACAGGAACAAAAAAAGGATTCCTATGAAAGACGGATAGAGGAAGTCCTAAAAAATATCGAGAAGTCAAGATGGACTCCAAAATGGGAGGTTACAATGATATATGTGGTTATGTGCCTGAACACGATTGCGTTTGGCTATCTCGGCTACTATTATATCAAGTATGAACAGAAAATGGATGCTGCGATCTTGAAAGTTAAGCAAGAAAGTTTGGGTAGGGCAAGGGGCTATTTCGATGATCATCCAATTATCTATAAAGATTTTAAGAGGTGGGCCAAAAAGCAGGACAGCGTTCTAAATCGGGAGTAGGGGTGCGCCCTATCCGGTTTTTGCTTAACGCTAATCTGCCGGAATCGCTACAAAAATCGGACAGAATCCACGCGCAAAGTTTTGAGGTAAGATTTGGGACGGACGTACCATAAAAAACTTACTATCGAATTGTTGCTAAATGAATGTGTTCTGTCGATAGGAATTTGTGCCCTAACGGGCACTTTTTGTGGAAAGGGGGAAAAGAAAAAAAACAAACCTAACAAAATTTTACGGCTAATACTTCAATAGCAACCTTGTTATTTAAGAAATACTAATCAAACCTTAAATAAAAATCACGCTATTTAAGAAATATTGTATTTTTGTTAAATAGTAGAGGTTTAATTAAAGGAACACAATGAAATCATTTAAAGCAGGCAAAATAATCAACCAAGGATATTATAAGAGTTTTCAACCTAACCCGATTAGCAAAGAATGGCAGGTTGATGATATGGAAGTACTTGCGCTTTTAAGTAAAGCAGATCGTCATTTGGGTCGATTGGATATGTATTCGGAGTATGTAAATATTGATTTGTTCATTAGTATGCATATCGCCAAAGAAGCCACACAATCCTCAAAAATAGAAGGTACACAAACGAATATGGAAGAGGCTTTTTTGAAAGAAGATGAAATTTCAGTTGAAAAAAGGGATGATTGGGAAGAAGTACAAAATTATATTGCCGCAATGAACGAGGCGGTAAAAATGCTTCATAGATTGCCATTTTCGTCAAGATTGATTAAACAGACACACAAGATTCTTTTACAGGGAGTAAGAGGAGAAAATAAATTGCCAGGGGAATACCGGACCAGCCAGAACTGGATAGGCGGTGCTACCTTAAACGATGCGGTATTTATTCCCCCCGTCCACACATCAATAAAAGATTTGATTTCGGACATAGAAAAATTTGCCAATGACGAACTCAACTATCTTCCCGATCTGCTCAAAATCGCTTTGATACATTATCAATTCGAGACTATCCATCCATTTCTGGATGGAAACGGTCGGGTCGGGAGGTTAATGATAACCTTGTACCTAGTAAGTAAAGGCATACTAAAACAGCCTATACTTTACCTATCTGACTTTTTTGAGAAAAATAGAACGCTCTACTATGATAATTTAATGCGGGTCAGAACACATAACGACATTTCTCAATGGTTCAAGTTTTTTCTTTCCGGTGTCATTGAAACTGCTAAATCGGGAGTAACGACCTTTGACAGCATCATGCAATTGCAAAAAACTCTCGAAATTAAACTAAAGACGTTGGGAAACAGAGGTGTTGATGCCCGAAAGGTTATCGAAAGCCTTTATATTCGTCCAGTAATTGATGTTCATAGGGTCGAAAGCATTATTGAAAAATCCAATGTTTCCGCCTATAAACTGATAAAGTCAATGGAGGAACTGGAAATTTTGCATGAAATAACAGGATCTCAAAGAGACCGACTTTATAATTTTAAGGATTATATTGATTTGTTTAAAAATAGCCTTTGAAAATAACTAAGATTTTGCAACGAGCTGGTCAAGGTCATGTTGATTTTGCAGATTGAAGCTATTTCCTTTCGTTGTTTTTTTAAACCCATCCAAAATAATAGTTTAAAAAAGATGATTTTAGGTGCTTATAATTGATATTTTATAAACCTTCTAGTTATTATCCCGGGCACTAATTCATAAATAGGAACTGAAATTAAACCTGTAGCTGATTCAATCACGACGCAGTTTGATGATGACTTCATGTAATATATTTCTCGCGTAGTTTGGATTTTAGAATCCTCCAGTCCTTTCCGGCAACTTGATTGGCCTTGTGGTCGATTAGTTTTACTAAAATAGATTACTTAACTGTGTCGATAAAAAGCTAAAATTTCGACATACTTAAAATATATGTCGATGCCATAGATATCTCTTCATTTGAGCTACTTCAATTTGTTTTTGCTAGTGATGTTTAAAAAGGTGCTTTTTGGGTTGTTTTCTTGAGTATATTTTACTTCCATAATTTAGTCCCATAAACCGTCAATTTACGATACTACTAATAAGAACGGGAAATGGAACTGGCGATTGATTCTTGTTCAGAATCCTTAGGTAGTTTCGTAAAACGGCCTTTTAATCGGACTTATTTCTGTTAAAAAAAAATGAGCGGTTTATAAAGTACGTTAAGAGAATTCGTATATTTAGTCTATAAAACTCTAATAGAATGCGGACCCTATAACTATCCTCTGGCAATTTGCCCTCAGATGGACAAAGCCGACCCTGTATTTCCGCATAACCTCCTTTAGTTACCATATTAATTTTTCATTTAAAACACCGTAAAAACTTGTTTGCGGTGCACTAAAAGGGTTGTTTACAGAATTAACACTTTTATACAAGAACAAGAAATATGTCAATGTGACCTATGCCCACTTTGATGTAAAACACACTGAATAGCAATTGCCTTAAAAGCAAATCAATATGAAAATAACACACATTTTATTAGCTACGTTTATCCTGTTTATCACAAGCTGTAAAAAGGATGACGATGAAACTCAAAACCCTTTGGATGCCTTACCACCCGCTACCCAAATTGGTGCCCAAACTTTTGGGTGTTTGGTGAATGGGGAAATTTTCTTGCCAAAGAAATTCGGCCAGAACAGCCTAAACGCCTTTTATCAAAATATGAATGGGTTATATACACTTAGTATATCCTCTGAAAGTGGTGAAATAAACACAGAATCTCAATTCATAGTAATTGGCGGAATTTCAGTACCTGCTGTTGAAGAACAAACTTATAATCTAACTTCTGATAAAATTGGAAACTTCACTGGACTTTTCACAGATAATGGATTGAATGATAGCGCTCAACCCACCTCAGATTTAAAACCTGGAAAACTAATAATTACTAACCATGATACCGAAAACTTTATTATATCCGGAAATTTTGAATTTACAATCTTAGACAAGAACAATAAAGAAATAAAAGTAACCAATGGTCGCTTTGATGTAAAATACACAAATTAACAACAACCTTAACACAAAAAATCAATGAAAAAAACCTGTACCGTCGTTTTCGTAACGATGGTTTTATTGTCCCTATCTTACTTAAGTGCACAGACCACCGATACCTCCGTTGCCACTGCAACCAATACAATTTTCGCCCCCTTGGAAAAGAACCGCATTCCCCACAATATTTTACTTGATTACGGTATAGAATTTATCGACATTACGAAATACGATGGGGTTTTACGCACCGATAATTACGTAGACAACGGGGTTTACAAAGATACTTATAGCACATTGGTCTCTAGCTGTACTGCTACAAATGTGCCCGGTATCGTGGCCCCAATGACCGATGAACTTGCGGCAAAATCAGGTCAAAAAAGTAAGAATACAACCTCCAAAGGCACTTCTTCCGCCCAAATGCTCCTTAGCGGTCTCTACTACAACTACTCCCGCTTCCGTAGCGATGCCCTTTCGGGCAACAGGATTACCGTAGTCAATAATACCTACGATGATAAGTACATCAACGGGGTTTGGCAAAACCCCTATGAGACCAAGACCGCTTTTGTAATCAGTACACCGATATTGGAACTCAACAAGGCTACCTTGTCCTTGAGTTTGCCCTCTACACTATGGCACACCAATCAGGCCTCTACTATTAGTAATATTGAGGTGGATTTTGGTAGCGGCGGCGGTTACAAGACCCTGTTCAATAATGCCGTGGCCAGTAATACGTATACATCCACGGGCGTCTACGCTTTAACATATCGCCTACGATTGACAAATGGCAGCTACCTTTATAGCCGTCAAAAACTAAAGGTAAACAATATAACATCGACCACTACGTCAAAAGGGCCGCTTCCCATTGCGCAACAGAACATCACCGCCACCCGCAGTTATCTAAACATTGCCGGATCGGCCACGCTACAGATTGCCTATGGCGGCACGGATACCAAAATACGCAAGCCTTTGATCGTAGCGGAAGGCTTTGATACGGGTTTGTTGGCTGCTTCTGGAAGCATTGGAGATAGTGATTATAGAACTTTTCAAGATCAAGTAAATCAATCTTTGAGTCCAGAACTCAGAAACCTTATCACAAATAATACTTCCGTAGACTATGATGTAGTCTATGTCAACTGGGACAACGGTACCGACTACATTCAGCGCAATGCCTATGTACTCCAAGAGGTCATTAAATGGGTAAATACCCAAAAAGCGGCCGCAGGCAGTACTACTCCCAATGTGATACTTGGGCAAAGTATGGGCGGAATCATTGCTCGTTATGCCTTAAAGGATATGGAAAATCGCGGTGAGCAGCATAAAACGGGCCTTTATATCAGCCATGATGCACCGCACCAAGGCGCAAACGTACCTATAGGGTTTTTATATATGGCAAGGCATGTGGTCAACCAATATATAAAATCGGCACTCAATGTCTTGGACATCCCCATTAGTTCCGGCGGTATCGGTGTTTCCGATATCCAGGAACTCTTGGACGCACCCGCAACACGTCAGCTACTTATAAATAACGTCAACAGTAATTTTGCGGTCGACAATTCACTAAGAACATCCTTTCAAAACGAATTAAAGACTATTGGTTATCCGGCCCAGACCAGAAATATCGCCTTGAGCAATGCCAGCCATTGTGCTTCCGGTCAAAGTGTAACCGCAGGATCCCAGATATTCAAGGCAACGGCAGATGGCAAGACCACTTTCTTGACGGATATTCTTTTAGCATTGTTGACCAATGGTGGTAATGCAGCTACCATAATTGCAAGAACCACCAACGAACCCGGTTTTCTGCTTGGTATCCTACCAGGAAGAAGTAAGATAAATTCAGATTTTAGGGTAATCGCCTATCCCGCTTCCGGAACCGCACAGGTATATTATGGCAAGGTACGTTACACCAAAAACCTGTTATGGGTCTTGCCAATCAGCAAGGACATTACCTTTCGAACCTATAACTCACCTTCGGGACAACTCCCATTGGATTCCTATCCAGGTGGTGTCAATCCTAGTTTTTCAGGTGCAAATAGCCCTAATATTAATTCTTACATCAGCAATGCCTTGATTAAGTATGGGTTTACCGTCAATTTAAACCCGAATTTTAATTTTATCTCGGCAACGAGTGCACTTGATGTGGGAAGGAACAATACAACATTGGTAAGTTCTGATTATTTGGCAAAGTATTCGTCAGCGACACCGCCAACGGGCGGTAAGGCCGTACCGTTTGTCAACTTTTCCACTTCATATAACAATTCTGGAACCAACGAATCCCATATCTCATTCAATGCCCGAAATGGTAAATGGCTTGCCAGTGAAATGGACGCGGTTTCGGGTTCCGATACTTTTGATTGCAGTTTCTCTTGTAGTTCTCAAACCATTGCGGGGAGTACCTCCATTTGTACCACCGGTACTTACAGTGTTTCCGTCCCAGCCGGAACTACGGTTAATTGGGCAATAAGCCCATCAAGTGCAGCAACCTTTCCATCGGCATCTTCTAGTTCAAAAACATTTACAAAAAGCTCTAGTTTTAATGGAAATGCAACCATTACCGCAACTATATCGAATTCAGTGTCCAATTGTCAATCGATAACGGTATCCAAACAGATTACATTGGGGGGAGTAATTAATCTCACGGCTCCTAATGGTGCCGACCCCAATGGTACTATAACGGTATCGGTTTCTGGAGGTACGGGCAGTTATTCTTGGTATAAAAATGGAACTTTGTTCGCGACAACTGGAGGTGGGTCAGGTATCATGCTACAATGGGGGTGTTCAGGAGGGCTTTTGAAAGTAGTGGCAAATACCAGTTGCGGACAGGCCGAAGTTACTCGGACACTATATCAAGATTGCGGTTCATCCTCAATGACGGTGTATCCAAATCCGACGAGTTCCGAAATATTTATAGAGCAGGTTCCGTTAGAGAGTACCTCTTCCGAGACTTTAAGTATTTCCCAGAGCCAATCCAAATCAGCTACCGCTGATTCCTCAATTGTTACGGAGATTTATGACTTTAGCGGAACGTTGGTTAGAACAGATAGTTTCAAAATATCTGATGATATGCCAAGAATAGATGTTTCCGAGTTAAAACAGGGAACATACTTTCTTAGAATAATAAGTAAAAATGTAGACGAAGTTCATCAGATCATAAAGGAATAAGTTTCAATTTCAAATGGATAATAATATCGGGAGTTTAAACTCCCGATTTTTATTAATTGTTCGATTATCTCAGATTTGACAGTTTCATAAACCTAACCTTTTTCGGCACTGTTTGATTTTCGCTTATCTTGATGTCTTATATTGAAAGTTCAAAAAAAGGATAGTGGATAGCCTTTATCCGAATGCGAATATCACCAAGGTAAAAAAAGGTGCGATCTTCAATTAGCTTTGACTGGGCGAAACCTACATGATCGATAATTCGTCCATTTACCTACTGCATTTGGTTTTTTTCGTAATTTGGTGAAGATGTAAAGCTTTGCCACTGGGTTTATTGAGTAAAGTCTTGCACCTTAAAGAGATTATACAAAGATAGGAAGATACCAGAGTCCGAACAATCATGGAAAATGAACAAAAAAAGAAACTTCACGAGGCTATAGAAGAAGTGCTCAAAAAATCAAATAGGCCGCTCCGTCCGAACGAAATAGCCGATATGATCAATACTCCCTCCCTCTACGAGAGAAGCGACGGACAGGCAATTACAAGTAGCCAAATTTCTGCCAGAGTCAACAATTAGTCAAGGCTGTTCGATATCAATGAAAATCAGAAATACCTGAAGCATTGGGAAAAGTGATGTGTTAAAAAACAATGAGTAGTTTCGATTCGCAAGTTCAAAGGAACCTCATGGGCAAGCGCCTTGAGAAAGAAGGAAGAGTATTAGAAGCCAAGGCTCTATATGAAGCCAACATTTCCGAAGGTTTTGAAGGTAGCTTTCCGTATAGAAGACTAGCAATTCTTTATAGGAAAGGAAAATCCATTAATGAAGAAATCAGGGTTCTTGAGAAAGCGGTGTCAGTTTTTCAAAACGTCACCGGAAGTGAAGATATTCATCCGAAGCTAAATGATTTCAAGGAACGTCTGAAAAAAGCAAAATCGCTAAAGTCTAGATAAACGATGACAGGACTGCTGGAGAAATTAAGGTATGCAAGATTAGTTTTGACTGCGTCAATTGGCCTCAATTCATTGATGTTAAATGCTCAAATCACAATTGCGGAATATAATCCAACTTCTACATTGGTAGTTCCAGAACATATAATAACCAAAGCGAAGTATCCCTTCATAGATGTCCATAGCCACCAGTTGTTATATACGACAGAAGATTTCAATAAGCTCAAGATGGCTATGGACACCTTAAATATGAAGTTTATGGTCGATCTTAATGGAGGTTGGGGGGATAAGTTAAAAGACAAGGTGGAGAATGTGCGTAAAAACGGAATGTCCAACAGGATGGCATTATTTGCAAACATCGACTTTCAGGGATTCGGGTTTGTGCAGTGGACGGAATATACTGTGGACCAACTTAAGGAGGATGTTGCCAACGGAGCTAGTGGCTTAAAGGTTTTCAGAGAATTGGGCATGACCCATGTAGATATTCATGGGAATAGAATCCCGATTAATGACGTTAGATTGGACCCTGTCTGGGCGGCATGTGGAGAATTGGGAATACCCGTTCTTATTCATTCCGGTGCCCCTAAATCCTTTTGGGACCCAATGGATGAAAGAAATGAAAGGTGGTTGGAATTATATAAATATCCAAGTCGTAGCTATGCCAACAGTACAATTCCATCTTGGGAACAATTGATCAAAGAACAGCATGAGGTTTTTGCAAAACATCCTAAAACCACTTTTATCAATGCTCACTTTGGTTGGCACGGAAATGATTTGGAACAGCTTTCGACAATTTTGAAGAAATTCCCAAAGATGTATGTCGAGTTTGGTGCCGTCATCGCCGAATTGGGCAGACAGCCCATAACGGCCAAGAATTTTTTTGAAACCTTTCAGGATAGGATTTTGTTCGGAAAGGATTCTTGGGTGCCTTCAGAATATGTTACATATTTCAGGACGCTGGAAACAACGGATGAGTATTTTCCATATCATAAAAAGTATCATGCCTTTTGGAGGATGTATGGATTAGGATTATCTGATGAAGTGCTAAAAAAAGTCTATTATAAAAACGCCCTTAAGATTATTCCCGATATTGAATTAAGTATGTTTGAAAAGTAAAGTTCATAAAAACGATTATTCAAAGCCATATATTTATGCGGTGAGGGTCAATCATCTTTATCATCTTCAGGTGCCATCTAGGAAAACTGTACATATCAAAATCTATATGCAATCTGGTGCGCTTCCTTGTATTTTTCATTTTCACGTACCTTTCAGTACGACAAAAAAAAATCCAATCGCACAACTTCACATAGCCTTGCGTTAGTGGT
Source organism: Pseudozobellia sp. WGM2 (assembly GCF_017810075.1). Lineage (GTDB taxonomy): Bacteria > Bacteroidota > Bacteroidia > Flavobacteriales > Flavobacteriaceae > JADNYK01. The sequence goes on along the minus strand of NZ_JADNYK010000004.1, from coordinate 400,959 downwards.
AATTAATGACAAAATGAAACATTACAACTTAATTTCAAAATTGACTATTATTTCGCTTCTCGTTGTGTTTTTCTCCTGCAATGATCTTTCAAATAAAAAAGAAAAACCAATCACAGAAAAAAAGGACTTGCCTAAAATAGCAATATTGGGAATGTTACACTTCACTTCAAAAAACAATGCAGTAAGTCAAAAGTTCACCGAAGTTAAAAGCGAGAAAAGACAGTCTGAAATTAAAATATTAATTGAATCACTTAAAAATTTCAATCCCACAAAAATAGCCGTGGAACGACCTTATCGCTCGGAGGAAGAACTCAACAAAAAGTATGCGGATTATTTAAACGGCTCATATGAACTAACCGAGGAAGAGACCGACCAAATCGCTTTTCGTTTGGCAAAAGAATTAAACCACAAACGTCTATATTTAGCATATTCCCCTGTCCAATATGCATTTGATTCGACTGTTGCCTTTGCTGGACAGAATGGACAATCCAAACTGATAGACTCAATTATTGAAAATGCTAAGGAGCTGGCCGAGGAATATGACAAAATTGCTTTGAAAGGTACAATTCAAGATGCAGTCTACTACCTTAATACCGACGGAGCAATAGATAAAAATCATTTTGGCTATATTCTATTAAGTCAAATAGAAAATGAGAAAAATAAAATTGGAGCAGAAACTGTAGGAGAATGGTATAAGTCAAACATTAAAATTTTCGAAAATATAAGACAACTTGCTGATTCAAATACAGAAAGGATTTTAGTGATTTACGGACAAGGACATTTAAAAATATTGAATCAGCTCATAAAAGACACACCCGAATTAGAACTTGTAAAAATAAACAAATATTTAAAATAACTACCGCTAACAATGGCTCCTATGAAAAGCCCTAGTACAGTTCTCTAAAGTTAAATAATATTTTGTTTTTGCTTTAAACACCTTTTTTCTTTTGATATAACTTGCTCCGCATCCTATTTGTGATACACCTATATATTAGGGTTCACCGGCATCTGTATGATCATAAATTATAATAGACCCGGCCACTTGCTATAAAGATGTGATTTCAACTTCTCGGATCACCCACGTTGTTTTGTGGTACGGGTCTCACTACTATTTTGTGAGCTTTGTTATTGTTGTCTTGATTCAAAGTTGTTCAATTACCCCTATCGCGTATGGCGTCTCCGCAGTTCCCGCCCTTTGGGATCGTGCATCATCGCAGAGCTATGTCAGATTGCAAGGGCCGTAGGATAAGTGGACCATTTGCCGGAACCGCCGCCACGGCTCAACTAATCGACATATCAAGACACTATATGCAATCTGGGCGACAGATTTTATTCCCCATACCGCAAAAATTACTGACAGCACGTCCGCTCGCGCAGACTCGTTACGAAACATGCCATGGTATTAAGCGCAAGCCAGATTACCATGGCATATTTATGGTGATTTTGCTATATTTCCATAAAATCCGCCGGACTTCACATAGCGCGGCATTAACTGCCATTTAAGTTAGAACAAAAAAATTGAACAAATAATTAAAATGATAAAACCATTTTCAGCAAATATTTCCGAAGAAATTCTTGACGACTTAAAGAATAGAATTAAAAATACACGTTGGCCAGATGAAATATCCAACTCAAATTGGATTTACGGAACCAACCTTTCTTTTATGAAAGAATTATCCAACTATTGGCTGTACGAATTCAACTGGAGAAATGTAGAGGCTGAAATAAATTCTTTCCCAAATTTCATTGCAACCATTGATGGTTATGACATCCACTTTATACACGTTAAAGGAAAAGGGAAAAAAAACGTTCCATTAATCATAACTCACGGTTGGCCGGGTTCCTTTATCGAAATGCTTAAGCTTATACCTATGTTGACTGATGATGATGAAATTTCATTTGATTTAGTGATTCCTTCCATTATTGGATTTGGATATTCCGGGAAAAGTCAGGTTGAAGGTTGCAATTCAGAATTCGTGGCTCATTTATGGCACAAGTTAATGATGGAATTAGGATATGAAAGATATGGGGCACAAGGTGGAGATATTGGTTCTGGAGTTAGCTCTTGGTTAGCTTTAAAATATCCTCTAAACCTAATTGGTTTGCACCTGAATTACATTTCTGGCTCTTATACACCGTTTTTAAAAGACGGGGAGCAATTGACAGATGAAGTAGAAGCCTTCCAAAAATACGCATTGGATTGGGCTTCTAAAGAAGCTGCATATTCTCACATACAAAGTACCAAGCCTATAACATTGGCTTTTGGATTAAATGATTCACCCACTGGATTATGCGCTTGGATCATTGAAAAATTTAATTCGTGGAGCGATAACAATGGAGAAATCTATTCCGTGTTTACAAAAGATGAGCTACTTGCAAACGTAACACTCTATTGGATTACTCAAACTATTCATTCATCAACCCGAATGTATTATGAAAACAGTAAACATCCCTTACAATTTGGCGAAAACGATTTTATAAAAATTCCTGTTGGATTCGCAAAATTCCCAAAAGAATTGCCTACGCCACCACGTTCATATATCGAAAAAGGTTTCAATGTGACTCATTGGACCGAAATGCCGGCTGGTGGACATTTTGCTGGAATGGAACAGCCAGACTTAATGGCAAAAGACATAAAAGACTTTTTCAAAGATTTAACTGCCGAGTGCTAAATTACGTGCTAAACCACGTAACTCGTTAGCTGTAATGGGTAAAAATCAGTGCAAGCCATTAAAATTTAGGTAAAAAATCTTCATTTCGGTTACAACACAACTGAATATAGTTACATTTTGTTTTTGTTAGTCGGCGAACTTTGCACAGAACAAAAACAATAAAAATGAACTACAAAATTTTAGGTAAAACAGGCTTAAAAGTCTCAACACTCTGTTTGGGAACAATGAATTATGGTGGAAAAGGATTTTTCAACCATATGGGTGATTTGGGTCAGCAAGAAGTTGACGAACAAATAAAAACCGTAATTGATGCAGGCGTCAATTTTATAGATACTGCCAACATATATTCAGAAGGACTTTCAGAAATAATGATTGGAAAAGCAATAAAAAACCTATCTATTAAACGAGACGACCTCGTTTTGGCAACGAAAGTAAGAGGTAGTATGGGACAAGGTGAAAATGACAGAGGTTTGTCAAGAAAGCACATCATTCAGCAAGTTGACGAAAGTTTAAAAAGACTCAACACCGACTATATTGACCTTTATCAATTGCACACATCTGACCCGTTAACACCAATTGAGGAAACGTTGAGAGCTTTAGACGATTTAGTGCGTAGCGGTAAAGTTCGTTACATTGGTGCAAGTAATTTTATGGCTTGGCATTTTATGAAGGCGTTAGGACATTCAAACTATAATAATTTAGAGAAATTTGCTTCTCTTCAAGCTAATTATTCGCTTGATAATAGAGATTTAGAACGAGAAATGATTCCGTTATTACAAGACCAAAAAGTAGGATTACTAGTTTGGAGTCCTTTAAGTGGTGGACTTTTGACTGGAAAATACAAAAGAGACGGAAACAATGAAAAAGGTCGTTTGAACGATTTTCCATTTGAGCCTTTCCACAAAGAAAGAGCATTTGATGTTTTAGACGTACTTCATCCAATGGCAGCGCAAAAAGGATTTTCAGTTGCTCAATTAGCTTTAGCGTGGTTGTTACATCAATCAGTTGTTACGAGTATAATTATTGGTGCTACAAAAATGACACAACTTCAAGACAATTTAAAAGCTGTTGACATTGAATTTACCGCAGACGAATTAGACAAACTAAACAAAGTTAGTCAATTACCGATTGAGTATCCAAAAAATGTGGTAGAAGTAATGACCGCAGACAGAAGCAACGGACAAGATTTTTTATCGTAACCGAAAATTATGAAAAAGGATAATAAACCAAAAGTCATAAATTCAATCACCGAATTGCATCGGATTTTAGGACTGCCAAAACCTACAAATCCTTTGATTACTTTAATTGACCATTCACAAGAAAGAGAACAAACAGATTTAGGTAACCAAAAAATGGTACTTAACTTTTATAATGTTACTATCAAAAGAAGTTTTCAAGGTCAACTTAAATATGGAAAAAGTCATTACGATTTTGACGAAGGCACAATGTCTTTTCTTTCACCAAATCAAGTGTTGGCAGTTGACGAAAAAGGGGAAAGAAATAATGATGGTTGGTCGTTATTATTTCATCCAGAATTGATTGCAAATTATGGTTTATCCAAAACCATTAAAAAATATGGTTTCTTTTCCTATGGCGTAAACGAGGCATTGCACCTTTCAGATAAGGAAGAACAAATTATAGAAAATTTGGTTCAAAATATTCAAAACGAATACAATTCAGCGATTGACTTGTATAGTCAAGACGTGATTGTTTCAAATCTTGAATTGTTACTTAATTATTGCAATCGTTTTTATAACAGGCAATTTATCACAAGAAAAATGGCGAGTAATGATTTGCTCGCCAATTTTGAAAGTAAGCTATCGGAATATTTTGATGAACGTAAGCAATCGAAATTACCAACAGTTAAAAGTATTGCGGACGAAATGAACGTTTCCGCAAATTATTTGAGTGATATGTTAAGAACCATTACGGGACAAAATACGCAGCAACATATTCATTCTAAACTCATAGAAAAAGCTAAAGAATACTTAACCACAACTTCAAAATCAATTGGCGAGATTGCTTTTCAGCTTGGTTTTGAACATTCGCAATCGTTCAATAGACTATTTAAAAATAAAACCGATTTATCACCTTTAGAATACCGTAATTCATTTAATTAATATTATGCGAAATCCAACCTAAGGAAATAACCACTTATTAAAAACTTGTATAATGGAAGATTCAGGTTCACGAAAAATTTTTAAAGAGCAGGCATTTTTACAATTAGCATCTAATAATAATGAGTCTTTGCTTTTTAATACATTTCGTTTTGAGGATTTTTTTGGGTGTGATAGCACAAAGCTACCTTATAGAAGAAGGGACTATTATAAAATAACTTTAGCTAAAGCCAAGAATAGGCTTTATTACGCTGACAAAGTTTACGAAACAAAAAGGAAATCCCTATTATTTACAAACCCTATGATTCCATTTCATTGGGAACAGTTAGACAAAAATCAAACAGGATACTTCTGTGTATTTAAACCAGAGTTTTTTCAAAACTTTGGTAATTTAAAGGAGTATTCTTTTTTTAAACCAGGTGGAACTCCTCTTTATGAACTTTCTGATGAGCAATACGAAAAAATAGAGCTTATTTTCAAGGAAATTGAAATTGAGCTAAAGTCAGATTACAAACACAAAAACGACTTATTGCGTAATTTAATTTTTCAAATTATGCATAGTGCTGCAAAAATGTATCCCTCAGAAATAACAGACGATACATCATCTACTGCTAACGAACGGATAGCAACTTTATTCCAAGAATTGTTAGAAATGCAATTCCCTTTGGAAAATCCCAATGAAACCATTCAGTTACGTGCTGCATCTGCATTCGCAACAAATCTTTCTGTTCACGTCAACCATTTAAATAAAGTTTTAAAGAAAAAGTACAGGAAGTCTACGTCAGAGATTATTGCTTTAAGAATCTTGCAAGAAGCAAAACACTTATTACGAAATACAGATTGGAATTGTGCAGAAATTGCCTATTGTTTGGCTTTTAAGGAAGCCACTCATTTCAATAATTTTTTCAAAAAGCATTTAGGAAAAACTCCAACACAATTCAGAAATATTTGAATTTTGTAATCATTAGATTGACTCACGTATTTTCACCATCTACATCCTCTTTAATTTTGTACAAATGTATGTAGGTTATGAGAAAACAATGTTTAGCTGCTTTAGCTATTTTCCTTTTAGTCAGTTGTAATGATATGAAGAACAATGAAAATGAATCCTCAAAGAAAAGTAAGGAACTGCAACAATCAGACTCAAAGCGTGAAACACTTGTATCAAATTTAATAAGGGCTGGTGAATTAGAGGTTTCTGGTGAAAATCAAACAGAATGTGACACTTATTTTGATGCAGAAAATTTTAAATTTCACGGTCCCGATGGTTTTGAAACAGATTATGAAGGTCTTACAAACTACTTTAAATCTATACGTGCCGCTTTTGATAATCGCTCTATAGAACGAGGAAAAATTGTGGTTGATGGTAATTTTGTAGCTTGTCAAACTTGGATTAAGGGCAAGTTTGTTAAAGAATTTACACATTCTCCTGTTGGTTCCTTGCCACCCAATGGAAAGGAAATAACTTGGAACCTTATAAATATCTTTCAATTTGACGATAAAGGCAGACTGGTGGAAGAATGGGTTCAGACTGATTATAGAAGCTTCCTTCGCCAACTCGGAGCGGAGGGTCGATGAAAATGTAAGTTTTTAGAATGTTCACTAAATTTTATATTCTTGGTCTAGTGTTATTGCTCTTTGGAATGAAGCCAACCATTAAACGGAACGTGGGAAATAAATAAAATTTGTCCTATATCAAATAGAGTTACGCACCAATTAAATATAGTTGCTAAATTTATAAAAAGAATGGAAAATGGTTTTGTTGGAAAACAAAAAGTAGCCTTACCCTTTTTGTAGCCTTCCTAGTTTTCTACAATTGATGATTCAGAAATAGTAATCATGGGAAAACTCAAAAACAAGATTCGTTCTGACTGTTGACTTTCAATGGAGGATTTGTCATTGCCTAATGCCATATCTGGAAAGCAACCAGACCTTTAAACGATATTAAATTAGTGGCCTGAAACAGCAATAAGTTGAAACAATTACATACCTGTATCAAGACGAGGAAAACTCGTCACAAGCGACTGCACATTCTCTGCAAGCTTTGGCGCATTGTTGACAATGTTGATGTTCATGATTTGAACATTCATCAGCACAGGCTATGCAAACCTGTTTGCAATAATCGATGAGACCTTGAACATTGGTGTAAGAAGTAGCCAAAATTTGGGCAAGTGAGCTGCATACTTCAGCACACACCTTACTTGACCTGATGCAATTTTTCATAATCGAGATGTCATCCTCATCCAGACAGGCGTCCGCACAATAATTGCAGTGGTTGATACAACTTCCTAGTGCAAGAATCAATTTTTCGTTTCTCATACTAACTTTCTTTATGGGTTAAGAGCTTTAAAAGTAGGGTAATTGTCTTGATCTTATTTTCTTGGAAAAATTCAATTTTAATCCAATCACGAAACTGTTCGTAGGAAAATTATAATTAGGGTACTAAATATGAGTACTTGCTAAAGTTCGGACAAAGAGCAATCGAGTTGATGTTAGAGTGGCTGACTTATTTTTTAGGGAGTATTAGAGCTAATATCTTTCCTAAAATGTAGCATTATACGTTTTCTACAAGTGATAATTCAGGAATCGTAACTTATGGGAAAGTGCAACAAAAGAATTATTTCGGCTTTAAAAAATAATGACTTAATTTTTCTACCTTGCGACTAAACTATAACCAACCTAATTACATGTCTTCTATAAAGAGCAGGAATAATGTAAAATTGTTCGGGAATGGCGACCGTACTATTATACTTGCCCATGGTTTTGGATGTGATCAGGCAATGTGGCGTTATATTATACCTTTTCTGGAAAAACATTTTAGGGTTTTGGTGTTTGATTATGTAGGTTGTGGAAAATCGGATGTTGCCTCGTATGATGAAAATCGATATGGTTCTTTATCGGGGTATGCCCAAGATATAATCGAAATTTGTGAGGAGCTAGATATTGAACAGAGTATATTTATCGGTCATTCTGTAAGTTCCATGATTGGAGTATTAGCCTATATTGAAAGGCCTCAAATTTTTCGGTCTATGATAATGATCTGCCCATCCAGCTGCTATTTGAATATTGATGATTATTCTGGAGGGTTTGACAAAAGCGAATTGGAAGATCTATTGGAAATGCTCGATTCGAATTATATCGAATGGGCAAATTATCTGGCACCGGTCGTGATGAAAAATCGGGAAAGGTCGCACCTATCACAGGAGTTGGCCGAAAGCTTTTGCTCTATGGACAAAGGTATCACGAAGAACTTTGCCAGAGTAACTTTTTTCTCTGACAATAGACATGATTTGAAAAAAGTGAACATTCCTTGTCTTATAGTGCAATGTGCGGAGGACGATATAGCAAACGAAAGAGTTGGTCAATTTGTTAAGGATAACCTACCCAACAGTAAAATAACCTATATGGAGGCATCGGGACATTGTCCTCATTTGAGTCACCCGCGAGAGACTGTAGATGTTCTGAAGAATGAACTTTTTACTGAAGAATTCCTTTAAAAATATGTCGGACTTTGACCTGTTGCCATGCGGAGTGATTCGCTTGAATCTCAAGGAAACGATAGTTGAAGTTAACCCATATATACTTGATAAACTAGGTTATGAGTTCGCAGAGCTGGAAGACAGCAGCATCAATTCACTATTAAGTTCTGGTAGTAGAATCCTTTATAAAACTCACTTTTATCCTATTCTAGTAGGCAAGAAAATAATCCATGAAATCGTATTGAGCCTTGTTGGAAAAAAAGGAAATAAGCATCCTTTTCTTTTTAATATGTCAATGTCTTCTAGTGACATCCTTATCACAGGACTTTTCCTAAATAAAAGAAGTGATTTCGAGAGTGGGTTAATTGAAGCGAAAAATGCAGCTGAGATCGCCTTACTGAAAAATCAAGAGTTAATGTTGGCGCATAAAGAACTTGGAGATTTCCAAAAGCAACTTGAGATTCAACTTCGTGAAGAAAAAGATACTAACAAAGACTTACGCGTTCTGAACAAAATGATTTCACATGATTTGCAAGAACCTCTGCGAAAGATTCAGCTTTTTGCCAGTAAAATCATTTCAAGATCCAATAATGAATACCGTCAAGAAATAATCGATAATCTGAGCAGAATCGTTGGTATTGCCCATGAGGGCCACTTATTGACCAAGCGCCTGCAATTATATAGCGAGCTTGAATATTATCCATTAAGAAAGGCTCATTTCGATTTAAGAACTACTATCGAATCAACTAGGGCTAAGAGTGTCATATCTAAATATGATTTCAAATTTGACTTGCAAGTTAATTCGGTTTACGGCGACGAGACCCAAATAACTTTATTATTTACAGAACTGTTCACGTTAATAGGCCGACTTATGGGGCCAAATAATGCAAATACCTTGAACATACAATCTCGAATGCTCGTAATGAATGAAAAAGTGCTCAGTACTTCACATAGAAAGCAATTACGGTTAAGTTTCTTCACGGGTTATCCGGTAAAGAATGGGCATGCCGTAATAAAGTCCGATGGCGGGGGGGAAGGCCGTAGGCTATTAGATATCGGGATGGATGCCGCTTTCTGTGAGAAAATAATAGTTCTGCATGGAGGTTTGTTTAATTTGGAAATTATGGATAATAAAGAAATAGGTATAGAGATCGTACTTCCCTACGAATCCCTTTAATAGTCCGGTTCATTATATGTTTCTTTCCTCACCTCCATATTGGGCAGAAAGACATTATTAAGGCTTAATAAAGGGCCTGAACCAACATTAATAGGTTCAATTAATAATAGCATTGAACTATGTAAAAGGAAATATAATCCTTCCATTTAATTGTTACAATTCATTGGATCCTTATAATTTAAAATAGCCTCAAGGCCTTGTTTTCGCCATAAAGTTTTAAAAGAGGATTGCTAAAGGGATGCCGTAAACTCAGAATCAAAGTCTAATTAAGCGATTAAAAAGAACATGAAATATAAAGTTGCTCAAGGGTTAATAAGCTTTGTTATCCTAGCATTAGTTGGTTGCACAAAAGAGGAAGAATGTACAAGGATAGATAAAATTGGTGGTGGATTATTGCCCGAACAGGAAATTGAAGTCCCGTGCGATTTTCCAGAGCCCAAACCCTTAGGCACGCTTACAAATCAAAAAATATAAATTTGGGGTCAGGTAATCCCAAAACAGAAAGTCCAAATAAACGATTTCAAGTTTACCAGAACTAAGATTGGAATGCTTTTTGTAACTTTACTTTAAAGCTGGAAAGATGGGCACAGCAGAATTGAATAATACTAAGAAGGAATTAGTTGGTTGGATTAAAACTTTAACCGATGATTCTTTAGTGGGCTTGCTTAATTCGGTCAAATTGTCGAGTGAAGGCAAATCTACCGACTGGTGGGATGAGCTAACGGAAAGCGATAGGGTCAATATTTTAAGTGGTATTAGGGATTATCAACAAGGGGAGACTTTAGATTCTAACGAATTCTGGAATGGTCTAGCCAATGGATAAAACCTATAAAGTCATTTGGACCAAACGTTCACTCTCCAATGCTTTGACCATCAAGGCTTATCTGATTAAAAAATTCAGTAAGAAGGAAGTAATCAATTTCGAAAGATTACTTAGACAATTCGAACTTACGGTATCCAACTTCCCCACGCTATACCCTGAATCAACTACCCAAAAACTTTTAAGAAGGGCCGTTATTCACAAGAACACCACTGTCTTTTATATTTTCGATAAAAATCAGGTAACAGTTATTGCCATGAAGGATAATCGGCAAAAGAAACCGAGCAAATAAAAGTTCAAAAAAACGATTGCCACAAGGGTGCCATTTGTTTTGAGGTAAGGAATTATCAATCCTATCACCTTTAGGCGCCATCGAGGACAACTGTGCATACCAACAGCTATATGCAATCCGGTGTGCTCCCTTGTATTTTTCTTTTTTACGTACCTTACCGGTACGACAAACAAAAATCCAAACGCACGACTACACATAGTCCTGCGTTGCCATTAATGCAGAACAAACGATGAGACACATTTCAATCTTCCTGTTTTTGATTTTAATTGGTTGTAAAAACGAAACCAAAAACAAAAGAGAAATCGGAACTGAAAATCAGTCTGAAATGACGACTGAAACCGAGGACGAAATTGACAAATCAGTTTCTGAAATGTGGAACGACTTTACGGAATCAAACCCTGAATTTAAAAACAGGGAAATACCTGAATCAGACTTTTTTCACAATAATGAGAAAGACGCAAATCGGTTGGCGGAATTGACTTTGACTGGAAAAAAGAGAGCTTCTTCTGGACTTTATAGTTTGTACGAGCAATACAATGTGGATTTACCAAGTGTCGGAACAAAACAAATCGTAACTGACTTTAATGGAAAAGCAAAAGCGATAATAGAAAATGTAAGCGTGGACACAATCCCATTCAACAAAATTTCCCAAGAATATGCAGAAATGGATATGGGAACGGACATCGAACCTCTTGAGAAATGGAAAAAAGCACATTGGGACTTTTTTGAAAGTTTTTTAAAAGAAAGTGGAGACAAACCGACCGAAGATATGCTGATAGTCGCTGTGGAGTTTAAAAAAATATGGCCGAAAAATGAATAAAGTACTAATGGCAACAATGTATCCTATATAAAGCCATAGTCCATTGTCTCAAAGATAGTTAATGTGTAATTTTTATCTTAAACCACTTTTTTCTTTTTAGTATAACTTGCTCAGCATCCTATAGGTGATCGTATTTAAAGTCGTCGCCAGCATCTGTAGGATTATAATCTATAATACGTTCAATCACTTGCTAACCGATGTGATGACCTGAATACGGGCCTCACCTACATTGTTCTGTGTGTAGCCTTCCCCATTTTCTACAAATGATAATTCAGAAATCGTAACTTAGTAGAAAGTTCAAATAAACGATGAAAGAGTATAAATTAATACTTCTTGTTTCTTTACTTTCTGTTTTCAGGTCAGCCAGTGCAAACTTACTGATTTTGAGACTATTAGCCATAAGTCCTCCGACACATTAATTCTAAAAACGGGAGTTTACACAAATGCTTCTTTCAAAAGTGACAGTAGGGGAAATGTAGAATTCAATGTGTATCTTCCACCAACTTGGTCCAAAAATAGTTCATCAGAATATCCATTAATTATATTACTTCATGGTCAAAATGGAAGTGAATATTCATTTGTTAATGCACTGCCTGCGGACAGTCTAAACCATTGGGTCAAAATTGAAGCCATACCAGAAATGGTTGTGATTGCTTTAAGAGATGGAGAAAACACCCTGATATGCAATGGTACAGCGATGAAAATGTAAATATGATCACAAGCGAAGCAGATGATAAATTAAGGAAATATTGCAATGAAAAATTCAATAGCACAATGGATAGCTCTAAAATCTCAATAATTGGTCATTCTAGGGGGGCTGCGGTTGCACTTAAATCCCAATAAGTTTACTTCGATTGTATCCCTTTCATATGTGAGTGATTATACAATTAATGGTCTAAAAGAATCGGTTACCAAAAATCGTGAAAGTATTATAAATAGTAGTATCGGAATCCAGATGTACATTGGCAATGAAGATCGATTTGTTCTTGAAGCAGATAGAAGAGGAAGTTGGATAATTAATTCATATTTAAAGGAAAATGGAATTGTAAACGAGCTAATAACAATTGAAGACACTTCACATGATTTATCAGAACTATTCGAGTATACAAATGGTTTAAGTTATTTTGCTTTCTGCTCCAAAATGTGGAAAAAAGTAAAGAAATAGAACATATGAGAAATAATAGAGCCGTGAGGCAGTCTGATTAATTAATTCAAATAAATGATTTCTAGATTCAAAGATACGTACTGCTCAATTTGTTATTCACGGCTAGAATTTAAAGAGGTCACTCCCTGTGACAGGTGTGGATCAGACGACATTGAATTAAACCATTTAAAAGAACATAAGTATCATGAGTAAGTGTTATATCATGGCTTAAAATTAGTGTTATACGATTTTTGCGATGTAGATTTTGGCTCATATGATTCAACATATTATGGATTACAAAAAGTCGGAGAAATCACAGATATCAAAATGACCAAGGGTAAGTTTTGCCCCAAGTGTAGTTGTAATCTGCCATTTCTTAAGTTAAGAACTCGGAGGAATAAAAAAGTTCAAAAAAATGATTAACACTGTCGAAGTGTGGCAATTGAAAAGTTCAAAATTGAGCTATTTCTTAGTTCGCGTATAATAATAGCCTGGTCCGTCACAGAGTAAGTATCCGCCATTGTAAATTTCCGATTCGCTTAGAATACTCAAATGTTCCACCAAGGAATTTCCACAGGTTTGGATAAGGTGAGTGTCATCGGAATAGTTCAACTTAAGATAATCATTTCCATCCGAATTTACCGAGTCATATTTACCGGAAGCAGTGGAGGTGCTATCTTGATATACTCTTTGCTTGATAAAGGTACTATCGGGGAAAAATTCGATAGACTCTCGAAAATCCAATTCTTCCTTATCCAATATTTCCCCGGACATCCCAGAATTCAAGGAAGTGAGCTCATAATACATTTCCATTCCAAAATGGTCCGTTTCGCTGGAACTTGAACAAGAACTCCAAACAGTTGCCATGACTAGTAATAATAGTAACCTTCTCATTATTGTTTTTATATTAGATGGACAAATTACAAGAGGGTTGCCTTAGAATATTCGTAAATAGCTGCACTTTAATAGGTGCCTATAGATGGAAAGTTCAAAAAAAGGATTATTTTAAGTCCTTTTTATATTATTAATCTCTCAACTCTGAGATAAAAAATATTATTCTAAATGAAAGTGGGCCGCTCCATAATGGTGATTTTTATATTATATAGAAGGGTGCTCAATTTTTTCGGCGAGGGTGGTATACTGTGTCCGGCGTTTCCAGTTTCAGTTTCATAAAACGTTTTTAAAATACTGTAATCTTTAATTAACATAAACCTATCCTTTGGACCTAATTCTTCAAAGGGGTCAAGGCCTCCGGAATATCAACTAAAATTTGCTCTTCCGAGATTGGTTATTGGAAAATTTGAAATTCTAATAATTAATCGCAATTTCCACTTTTAGAATCGTAGAAAAAGACCCATGATTTATCACCGCGTAGTGTACTTCTGGAAGTTTCGTCGCAATAAGTTCCACTAAAATAAATGGACACATATTTTGGGGTCGAACTACTTTCAGCCCAACCCTTTAGAGTCGCATCATAATTTTCAGTCGATAGGCCAGAACCAGCAAGCAGACCATCGGCATCACCAAAATTAGTGGGAGAGTCCGGTATTGAAGAAAGCCTCCATTTTCCTAGATTTTGGTCAAAGGAAGATGCCGAATTAAACATACTCGCCATATTGGAAACAGCACTCACATTCCAGTTTCCGATATTACTGTTAAAAGCGCTGGCAAATGAGAACATAAGCAGCATGTTTTCAACCCTGCTTACATTCCATCCACTTAGGTCACCGTTGAAAACGGATGCACTGTCAAACATAAAGGACATATCGATGACCTTCCCGACTTGCCAATTACTGATATTTCCGTTAAAGGATCCCGCATTCTCGAACATCGATTGCATGTTGGTCACATTGCCAACATCCCAAGCATTTAAATCTTGGTTAAAACTATGCGCCCCGGAAAACATCGAAGACATATCAATGACCTTACTTACATTCCATTGACCAATATCTATATTAAAGGGAAAAGCACTTGAGAACATCCCGCTCATATCGGTTACGTTGCCAACATCCCAAGAACCTATATTTTGATTAAAATCAGAATTAGAAAACATATTGCTCATGTTTTCTACATTTTTCACGTCCCAAGCTGTGATATCACTTTCGAAAAAAAGACCTACCTCCAGAAACGAGCTCATATCATTAACATTGCCAACATTCCAACCACTGATGTCCGCTTTAAAATTTCTGGAATCGTATAAAAAATGGTTCATATTACTTACAGAACTTACATCCCAGGCATTTAAATCACCTACGATGTCGTTTGCGCTATAAAACATCTTGCTCATATCGGTAACCATGGATAGATCAGGTACATCAACGGCATTTAAATCTACCTTATAGCAATTTTCAAAAGCACCGTTCATCGATTTCCATTGATTGTCCCCCCATTGTTCCACCGTTATATTTTTGACATCTTTTAAATTAAATGAAGGAAAGATACCGGTGATTGTAATTGTTTTAATACCAAATGTATCATAGCTATGGTCGGCATCCCTAGTATGATTTGTAGTGATAGATCCATCACCCCAGTCAACCGTATAGTTATAATTATAATTTTGGTTGATACCTATTTCAACGTCATAATCATTGATTCCACTCTGCAAAAGGTGCCATTTTATAACGAACCCTTTCTTATTGGTTTCTTCGGTCTCATCTATAACCACAATATTGATTTCTGCAGTGCTATCTAATGAGCTGTCTGACACAGAAACCACAATTTTATGTTCTGGCCTTGTTTCAAAATCCAAGGATTTACCTTGTGCTAAATACAAAATACCTTGGTCGGATACTTCGAATAGTCCATTATCATTTTCAATAAGCTCAAAGACAAGCGTATCCCCCTCTGCATCATTCGCTAAAATCTTACCGATCTCTATACTTTCAGCAGTAGCTTCCGAAACATTAAATGTCTGTCCTTCTATTCTTGGGGCAGTATTTTCAGCATCCTCGGCATCCTCGGTATCGTCTTCCTCTACATCTATTGTTATTAAAGCATTACTATCCAACTTACCGTCAGATACTGAAACAACGATTTTATGTTCAGAGTCTTTTTCAAAATCCAGGGATTTACCATTTACCAAAAACAAAACACCATCATGAGATATTTCGAAAAGACCATTATCATTTTCAATAAGACTAAAAACAAGAGTGTCTTCATCAGGATCACTAGCCGTGACATTTCCTATCTCTGTTCCCGGATCAATTTTTTCTACAACATTGAACGTTTGTGTGCTAATTACGGGTGCGTTATTCGTTTCCGATGCTTCATCAACTTTAGAACAAGAATTAAACGTAAATATTAAAAGGATAACAAGTAAGATTGAAACTTCAAAAACAACTTTATCTTTTTGCATTGATATCGATTTTATTGCATGTCGAATTCATCGCAATATTAGAAACAAGTGCCGATAAGAAACAATTTTAATAGTTTTGTTGCATAGATTCAATGATGAAACACAATCAGAATGGCAGATTATACTCATCCTTTAAACAAATAATACTCATTTAGAGAACTTAAACGAGATACTATACTTTAAAGTTTTTAAATTAGATGAACATCCCAGTTAAATGTTCAAAAGAGGATATGTATGCGGTTTTCCCCTTTTAACAAGTCCATATATCGTATATAAATATCAGAATCTTTTGGCCATATAGATGAGGATATAGAGGGCAGCAAATTTAAGAAGGAATACCTCATAGAGCGGTTAGGGATTTCAAGGGCGACATTCTACAACAAGATAAAAAAGAAAAATTTTACAATTGATGAAATGGTAGTGCTGAGTACTATCCTTTTTCCCGAGGAAGCATAGGCTTTTGAAATCAAAGAGGCACTTAGATCAAGTAGAGAAGATAGCAAGGCCGGAAAAACTAGAAATCATCAAGAAGTTATGGCAAATGTTCGGGGCAAATTAAGGGCATGAAGGATGTTTGGACCCTGAAGGCCGAAAAATCGTTCAATGGTATTTTGAACTATCTTTTGGATATATGAGCTGTTGAAATTGCAATCGGTTTCGTTGATTTAGTGGACCATACTGTAGAGCAAATAGTCGAAAACCCTAAAATGATCAAGATATCGGAATATGACAAAATAAGTAGGGAGGCCTTAATCACAAAACACCTTATTTTGATACCCAGACCATTCTTATGACTTCATTGTACTTTAAGAATAAGGTATCCACGGCAATTGAATATTCCATTGACGAGATACTTCCTTGAGTAGATTCTCCAATTGTCATAAAGAACAATTCACCCCATTCAGTTTGGCTGACTTGAGTAAAACTAAATTTGGTAAACTTTACTTTATTTCCATCCAATGAATACTCCCCATCGAATTCATTGTTCTGAGTCGAGCCTTGGAAACTTAAATCGGACGAAAACGTCCATTGAATTGAGGTTTCTCCTATTGGAGATTCGGGGGAATCGCTAGTGTCAATAGTTTCGTATCTAAGTAATTCCCAGTTTCCAACAAATTGATTTTTCGTTCCTGAATCAGGATTTGAATCGTCATCATTGCATGAGAAAAGTAAAAAAAGAGTCGATATAAAAACAGTATTTAGCGGCTTCATAAAGGAATTAATTTTTAAAGCTAAGTTAGTTATAGGAAGAAAAGTACTATATTGACTATAGGTTAAATTATTGAAATGATTAGGTTAGCACACAATCTTATTAGTTTCGTGAGTTTTAAAAAACCAACCTTTTATAGGACTATTGTATGAACTGAAGTCAATGTCCGTTTATTGTACTTTTTAGATTTTCAACATGTACTAGAGAGTTACTTTGCTGTTGATTTTCTTTGTAAATTTGAATCAGTAAAAATCTATAGAATTTACGATCAATAAGTTACAACTGAGATTACGGTGTCAATAACGGGATTTTACATCAAATAATAATATTTAAAAACCTGTTAATCAACTACTTGAATACAAAATGGGATTCCTGTCATCCCGACGAACAGGGTATTAAGATTTGTTTTTGATACGCTAATGAATGAAAACCAGTAAAATACATTTTTACTGGTTTTTTTGTTTGTATTTGAAAACTTCTATTAGTGCCATTATTTTATTTGAAAATAGTTACCCCGAACGATTGCTGTTACTCGATTTTTTAGTCGTTTACTATAAAGGCATGAATAATACCAGGTATCCAGGCCAGCATAGTAAGCAATATGCTCACTAATAATGTTAGGCCTATACCATGTTTAAGGAATACGGCTAAAGGTGGAAGCAGAATATTAAGAACAATAGTTGTTAAAGACATAATTTTATTTTAGGTGGTAAAGGTGAGATTTTATAGAAGTACATACGGTTTCTATCCGTTATAGAATTGACGTATATCCTATTCCTCTGGAAGCGAATGCCCTTGTATGAATCAGGTTATATAGCCATGTCTTATTCAACTTTTACATAGAGTTTATGATTCTTAATTGAGCTGCTTTGGTAGCTTAGCTTTAATCGGTAATCAGCAGGCATGTAATGCAAATAGATTTCTGAAATTTTTAGTTTTTAACCTGGTAATTTGAGTCAAATGTGTGCTAAAAGTTGGTGCTGTGGTTCAGGTTAAAGTAGTTGTCAAATGCATTTTGAAAGTCAAACATTCTCTTCAGACAATTATAATGTGATGAGGTAAAGATTGTTTTGATTATGTTATTGCACCATGTGTAATAATGCGAAATTACACTTGTTGAACAACGTGCTCATCTTCTCCATAAAAATTTTACAATGCTTGTAAGACATCATGAAAAAGGTTGGAAAATAATCTCACATTATACTCATGCTTTGCTTGCTGGTAAGATAGGGTACCATCTAAAAGACAAGATGCCTGAATTTCATCGGTTGGAAACCTTAACCGCCATTATAAACCATGATGATCACTTGGTCGATTTTGATAAGACCAACTATTTGACAGATGCAGGAACACCACGAGATTTTATGATGGAGGGAGGAGGTGCTAAGGATGATGTAGTGCATGCGAAATCACTTTACAAAGAAACACTTCAGAAATCACAATGGATATCTATGTTGGTATCACGACATATCGAATTTTTGTATCAAGATAGTTCCGATAAAGAGATGCAGCTATTTTTGAAGAAAATGTATCGAAAGCGTAAAGAACAACGTAGATTATATGGCCTAAACCAAGAAATGGAAAATCAGCTCTATAGTGTGCTTCGTTTCTGTGATAGGCTATCATTGATTATCTGCGGCGATGAAGTTCCCATGACAGGTAGGAAGTTGGAAATTAATAAATCAATAGATGATGAAACCTATTTTGTATCATTTGTAGATGAGGGTAAATACTGTATAGAACCATGGCTTTTTTTGGAAAATGCTTTTGAGGTCGATTACGAGTATAAAATTCTTGAGAAGGCAAATTTTAGCTCTAATAAAGAACTTGAACAAGGTCTAGCTAAGGCTCCCGTACGATTACAGAAAATTATTTTGTCAAAATAGGCTGAAGTCTTGTTGGCTTGATTAATTGTAATATAGAGTTTCGACGGGGTTCATAAAGGCATTAAATTAATCAGGTTTACTACATCGGTAAATACCTTTTCCTTTTTTTTTGAAAGCAGCAAAATAATAACAAAGACCGTCTGCTACTTGGCGAATAGAAATTCAGTTTAAGAATAGTTGAAAAGCAATTTAAAAAATTAAATAGTTACATTTTAAAAGAATATTGATGAGTCTTTCAAATTATACGAAAAGGGCCATACTTGGAGGGGTCATATCTTTATTGATAATAGGTTTGGGCACGTTTATGTTAGGCAATCTTAGTGGTTATGAGGCAAAAGTGCTTATCAAATCCAGTCTTGCAGGTCTGAATACCCTCTGCAATACCATAGTTCTGGCATCAGCGACCATACTGGCCTTGATGCTGACCTTAATGGGTGTTAGTTCAGGCAAAACCTCTAACCTTAAAGATGACCATTATAAACATATTATGCAGATTGCAAAACTTGATACCTCAATATTTATCGCGTCGCTCCTGTTTTTTTTAATTTTTAACTTGCCGGTTACTGAAAGCAACAATATACCCGAAAATTGGTATGATATCATATATTATATAACACTCGGTGTCAGCACTGTTTTGAGCTCCGCCTTGGTAGTGGTTGTGTTAATGCTGTATAATACAATTATCAATATCATAAAAATAGTGGGTCTTGGCAAAAAGGATCATCCGCTGGCCAGAAGTGAGGACGAAGATGAAAAGGAATAATTTCTATCATTGCGAAAGTATAAGTGGTTTATAAGAAAGAATTACTTCATTGAACCTTCTAACTTAAGTACGCACTAGTGCAGATTGTAGAACCGATATACTTTGGGCACATTTACCATACAAAACCTCTAGAGCCTGTAGATGTAATGCAACGTTTACCCGGCTGAATTAACTGGAGCTCCAATCTTTTTCACTGACATCTCTGGGTCAGGGTTTTATATATGAATTTGGAGGTGTATCGTCTTTGGCAGCTTAATCTCCAAATTCAAATTTTCCACGACCATTGTACAGGTAGTTCTGACCGATATCGATGGCCGGCGTCACGGTTGTATTTTCAGCAATAGGAAGTACGCCTGCTATTAAATTAATGGGAGTCCCAATTGAGCTCCCTCGACTGATAGACTTTTGCCGATGACCTCTTCGGTCGCGCCCTTTTAAACTTCGTTTTTATAATCAGAATTTCGAGAGAGAGCTAAACCATATTGCCAAGATCTTAGGTTAAGAAACCTGTTTTTGGGTGAGACTACCTAGTCCATTCCAAATAAATTAGCATATTTGAATTATTGTAAAAGCTATCACAATCTTGGTATATCATAAGTTATCGAGAAAAATAGATTTAGTGAGAAACAAATTATACTATGCACACAACGAAAAAACTTTTGCTCACCTTATTATTAGCGTTCATTGGCATACAGCATGCCATAGCCCAGTTCACTATTGCTGACCAGAATCGTGTTGCTTCCATAGTGTATGATATAGAAAATTCAGCATTGGATTCTATTGCCGCTCATCTGCTTGCGCGCGACATAGAAGCGGTAACCCACAAGCGACCCGAAATATTTACCTCACTGGAGGAAGTGGAAGGAAACGTTATCATTATTGGCGATGTAACCTCACAACTAATTGGTCGTTATCTCGACACATCACAACTTAACGGTGGTTGGGAGATGTACGGACGGATATTTAAAAAAGCTCTCACTAAAAAAATTGATCAAGCGATGGTCATTGTTGGCAGCGACCCTCGGGGTGCGGCATACGGAGTTTTTGACCTTTCAAAACAGATTGGCGTATCGCCTTGGTACTGGTGGGCCGATGTGCCAATTGAGCACAAGAATAACTTAATTGTGGATGATGTAGATACTTTTTCAAATTCACCAACCGTAAAATTCCGCGGTATCTTTATCAATGATGAGGGCTGGGGCCTTGAACCCTGGGCTTCTAAAACATTCGAACCTTCCGTAGGTAATCTAGGGCCCAAGACCTATGCAAAAATATTTGAACTGTTGCTACGCCTTAAAGGCAATGCTATATGGCCTGGAATGCATCCGAATACGCGTCCATTCTTCACGGTGCCAGGCAACGCCGAGACAGCCGATAAATGGGGAATTGTGGCGGGCTCATCACATTCTGAGTCTATGCTCCGGAATAATGTCGGTGAATGGAATAGCCGCACCATGGGTGATTTCAATTACAGTAACAATGCTACTTCAGTATATAACTATTGGGAGCAGCGTGTGAAGGAAAGTAAGGGCGTAAATGCAATTTACAGCATGGGTATGCGGGGAGTTCACGATAGCGGTATGCAAGGTTTTGGCTCCACGGATGAGAAAGTAAAGGCACTTGAAACAATTGTTTCGGATCAACGCGAGTTACTTAGAAAATACATTAATGATGATGTGACCCAAGTTCCACAATCGTTTGTTGCCTACAAAGAGGTACTTAAGATTTATGAAAGCGGATTAAAACTTCCTGAAGACATCACGATTATTTGGCCTGACGATAACCACGGCTATATCAAGCACTTTTCCAGTAAAGATGAGCAACTACGTTCCGGTGGGGCAGGGGTTTATTATCATTTGTCGTACCTGGGGGCTCCTCATCCGTACATCTGGCTCTCACCTATGACTCCAGCGTTAGTATGGCGAGAAATGACACGAGCATCGCTGCAGCATATGAATAATATCTGGATTGCCAACGTGGGAGATATCAAACGTCGTGAGTGGAGTATGGAATTTTTTATGAATATGGCCTGGGATATCAACTCTTGGAAACCGGAAAATATCAAAAACTTTTTTGAAAAGGTTGCTACACGGGATATTTCCGGAAAACATAGTCCTGAAATTGCAAATATGATATGGGAATACTACCGGTTGGCCAACGAGCGTAAGCCTGAATTTATGGGCTTTAATGCCCCACAATGGAACGGCTGGCCACCTGTTCAAGATCCTTTATATAGCCTTTGGAATTACAATGATGAGGTGGATAAACGTTTGATTCGCTACCAAAAATTGCAAGCTAAAGCTCAGCAAATAATGCAAGAAATACCTCAAAAAGCCAAGGATACTTATTTCCAGTTGGTCTATTATCCTATCGCCGCGGCTACGGCTATGAACGAAAAATTGTTGTATGCTTATAAGAGCAGGGAATATGCCAAACAAGGTAGAACAGTGGCAAACGCCATGAGTGATTCGGCTTTTGCAGCGTTTGATAAGATCAAGCAGCTTACCCATCATTATAACCATGAGATAGCGAATGGCAAATGGGAACATATGGTAGATTATAGTCCAAGCTATAAAAAAGGGTCACTTGTGTTTTGGGAGCCGATCTCCAAGCGAATCGAAACAGATGGCCTTAAAGGTTTGGGTGTGGCTATCGAGGGGCAGGCCCAACCAGCAAAACCCACTAGGGGAAGCCAGCCGAACATAACTACCCGGGACTCTAAAATATCATTGAGTGCCTCCGAGGCAAAAATATCTGGCGAGATGGTAAGAGGAAAGGATTCGGACGGAGAGTTTATAAGCTGGCCAGATAATGGAACGAACCGACAGATTCAAGAGCCGCACTGGGATGAAATCCCTTTTGAAATAGGTAGCCCTACAAAAGCGATGTTCGAATTTAATTTAGAAGACCAACCGGGAGGCGTGCATAAGCTGAATTTATCTGTAGGCCATCCCGAAGAGGGTAGTGATTTATGGTGGGTAACGTTAAATGACAGACCTCCGTTCAAGTCAAGTATCGTAGCTGGAGGATTGCAGCAACTTCAGGTTCAAGACTTTGTATTAAAACCAGGCTTAAACAAGTTGACCCTTCACCCTTGTGTAGACGGAACGAAATTGTACGGGGTCGATTTCATACAAGAAGGCCAAAGCGAAGTCGTTCGTTACGCTACGGAAAATCGCCTTCCTATATTTAATCGCGCAGCAGGTCAAAAGCATTTTATTGACATTTACAGCAGAGGAAGAGAAACTGAAAAGTGGTCGGCCAAAACTAGTGCCCCTTGGATTCAGTTGAGTGAAGAAGCAGGCGAATTGAATGAAGATCAAGATCGTATCTGGGTAACCATCAATTATGATAAAGCGCCCTCTAAAAAAGAACTAAAGGGGCATGTTAACATTACAAATGGCGAACAGTTCTACCAGGTAGCGGTGTCAGCCGTGAATCATCAGCTAGATCTTGAGCCTGGTGTTTTTGTGGAGCAGGACGGGGTAATTACGATGCCAGCAAGTCAGTTCAACCAGAATCAAGAAGGAAAGGTGGCCTCATGGAACATTTTAACTGGATTGGGGCGTAGTGGTTCAGCAATGTTATTACAGCCCCTAAACGGGTGGTATATTGAAGATTTGTCGCAAGTTCAAAAACAATCTCCAGCTCTTGAATATGAAATTGTGGTTACCCATGGCGGCCAAGCTGAAATTATTGTGGAAGCGGTTCCTGGGTTCCCGATTAAATTTTCACAGCCCTTACGGTGCGCAGTCAGTATCGATGAAGAAGAGCCCCAGTGGATTAATTTTGACATGAAGGGTGAACCGTGGGACAATAATGTATTGGAAACCCGTATGATAGGAACCGGAGGGCTAGACCTAAAACCGGGAGCTTATCGCTTGAAGGTATGGGGCACTGATCCATCGGTAAACGTTGACCGAATTCTAATTGACTTCGGTGGACTAAAACAATCATATACTGGGCCTCATTCATCAAAAATTATGGAGAAGTAAAATATTTATTGTGATAGAAGTACTCTGCAATTTATGCATGAAAATTGGTGGTAATTATGTGTTCGCTCCGATCGGAAAGACCGTAGCAGTCATTTTCATATCGTCGAAAACCTAAAGAGTTTTCACTATATTTTTTCTAATATTGCCAATTCGGCACTACATTTCGACCACTACTAGTGCAACTGACGTACATAGCGCGTCGTCGTAAGGGTTTAAAAAAACAGTAACTTCATTGGAAATGGAATATTCCGAAGTAAATAGATTATCCCGACTAACAGCAATTTTAGTTAAATTCCAAACAAAGAGAATTATTACGGCTTCAGAGTTATCCCAAAAATTTCAGGTCAGCAAAAGAACTATTTACCGAGATATAAAAGCATTATTGAATGCAGGTGTTCCTATTATAACTGAAGAAGGAAAAGGCTATACATTAATGGATGGATATAAAGTGCCACCCGTGATGTTCACCGAAAAACAGGCCAATGCCCTAATTCTTGCAGAACAGTTAGTTCTGAAAAATAAAGACGCCTCATTTGTAAATGATTATTCGGAAGCCATCGATAAAATAAAATCGATTTTACGATACACCACCAAGGACAAAGCAAATCTACTTGCAGATAGAACCCAATATAACCAAGTTAAAAATCAAGAAAGAAATAGTAGCAATCTATCAGATTTACAGAATGCCCTTACCAACTATAATCTTGTGAAAATAACATATATCAATAAGGAAAATTCGGTAACATATAGATTGATAGAACCATTTGCAATATTGAATTCTGAAAATTGGTATTTGGTGGCATGGTGTCGTTTGCGTCATGCATTTCGTTTTTTTAGACCGGACAGAATTCAAAAAATGGAAGTTTTAACAGAACGATTTGAACCCCATAATATGACTTTACAGGAATATTTCGACAAATATCATTAATTGTTTCCACCCTTGACAAAGGGTTGTCACCGGCCCCATTTACGTTTGTATCATACTAATTTTTTAAACTAAAAATAAGAATGAAAAACGTAATTCACACAGGGTTTGACCCGACCGATTTTCCCAAGCCAAGAATAATTCCGGTTAATGGTATAGAATTGGAAATCTTTGAAGCAGGTCAACAAAATTCAAGTAAACCCATTGTACTTTGCCACGGCTTTCCTGAGCATGCATTTTCTTGGCGTTTTCAGATTCCTGAACTTGTTAAAGCTGGCTATCATGTCATCGTACCTAATCAGCGCGGTTATGGCAATTCATCTCGCCCCACCGAAGTAACAGCCTATGATATTGAACATCTAACGGGTGATTTGGTAGCACTGCTCAATTTCTATGAATATGAGAATGCCATTTTCGTCGGTCATGATTGGGGGGCAAATGTTGTTTGGAACCTTGCGTTATTGCATCCAGAACGAGTTTATAAAATTATAAACTTGGCCCTACCTTATCAAGTACGTGGCGAAAAACCTTGGATTGAATGGATGGAGGAGATATTCGGAGCGGATAACTATTTCGTTCACTTTAATCGACAACCTGGAGTAGCGGATGCTGTATTGGATGAAAACAAAGCTCAATTCCTTCGAAATTTGTTTCGAAAAAACATACCTCTCGCATCTCCTGAGCCTGGTATGTTGATGATGGATATTGCAAGAGCGTTAAAACCAATGGGTGAACCCATGATGACAAAAAATGAACTAGCTATTTATGTTTCTGCTTTCGATACATCTGGGTTTACAGGAGGTATCAATTGGTACAGAAATCTTGACCGAAATTGGCGTTTACTGGCTAACGTAAACCCAATAATCAAACACCCCGCACTCATGATATACGGTGAGCGAGATATGATCCCTAAGTTTGAGCATCTGACCGATTTTGTCCCCAATGCAGATGTGGTCAGTCTCGATTGTGGTCATTGTATTCAACAAGAAAGACCAAAGCAAACAACCCGAGCTATTCTAAGATGGTTAAAACAAAAAAATCACTAAAAAAAGTACAGCCAAATAGCGGTTCAGGTGTAAGCTTGAACCGTTTATGAATTCTAGCGTATACTCGTTTTACGAAAGCCCAATATTTTACCTAACACTACACTTGCGCTATCAATGGTATAATGTTATTTAACATTTTAAATGGTACTAAATTCCAATGTTCGCTCCAATCGAGGCGCTATTGGCAAATCCGCAAAATCATTCATCAAAAAGATTTCAATCGACTTCATTCTCAATATTTAATTTGCAAATTGCAATTTGTTTTTTAACTGCTTTTAATTCGTTCATTTTATCATTTATCTGCACCAATTTCTTATTTAGAACCTCAATTTTAGCTGATTTAGTAAGTTGTTTTTTATACCATGCATCAACAACCTCTTTAATTTCGGCTAGAGTAAAACCTACCGCTTTGGACATTTGTATAAATCTAAGCTTGTCAACAGTTTCTTCACCATAATAAACGTAATTATTTGTAGTAATCTCTTCATTAGTTTGACCGGAGATTAGTCCGCTTTTTTCATAAAAACGAATTGTTCCGATTGGTATTCCTGTTTCTTTAGAAAGTTGACCTATCAATTTCATTATCTTAAAATTTAATTAAAATGCAAAGTATGTAGTATACTATATACTTGTGGGTTGTAAAAATAGAATTTATTTTCGCAATTGTATGATGGCATACGAATAGAAAAACCTAAATATGAAATACACAGACGAAGAGCTTATAAAATCGCTACCGAATTTCACGAACAAATATGCCGAAGTGAATGGTACCAAACTACATTACGTTATTGGGGTCAAGGCGACCCTCTGATATTACTTCCAGGTTACCCCGAAACTTGGTGGGCTTATCATAAAGTAATGCCCATTCTAGCTAAAAAATATTGTGTTTGCGTTGTAGAAATGAGAGGTATGGGAAGTTCGGGAAAACCAGCGGACGGATATGAGAAAAAAAATATGGGCAAAGACATATTCGAGCTTATAGAAAAGTTGGGCTATAAAAAGGTCTACATTGGCGGACACGATATCGGTGCTCACGTTGCTTTTAGCTTTGCCTCAAATTTTCCCGAAAAAACTGCTAAATTAATTATGTTGGACACGCCGCATCCAGATGAAGGAATGCACCAATTACCTATGTTGCCTATGTTAGGTGCAGATTACCTTTATCCTTGGTGGTTAGCATTTAATCAAGTAAAAGAACTTCCAGAACAGCTACTTGAAGGAAGAATGAAAATTATTATAGAATGGTTATTCAAAAATTTACTTGTTAATTATAGCAGCATAAGTAATTTTGATAAAGAAGTTTATGAATTTGCCTATAACGGCAAAGATGCAATCCGTGCTTCAAATGCTTGGTATCAAGCTTTTCCACAAGATATCGAAGATAATAGGACGTACCAAAAACTACACATGCCAGTACTTGGAATTGGAGGAAGCGGATATGGAATGTTACAAATGTCATTACCAAATTCTACAACTGACTTGCAGCTGGAAAAAATAGATGAATGCGGCCATTTTATTCTTGCCGAAAAACCTAATGAAACCGCAAAATTCATCATAGATTTTTTGGGTCAAACAGATAGAAAAACCACAAACAGAAAATAGGGCTTCATTTCTCGACTTGTCTAGGCGCTATATGTATTCAGGTTCGCCATATTTTATTCCCCATATTGTGAAAACCAAGACCAACGGCCTTTGCAAGGCTCGGTCATGACCGAAGAAACGGTTCGCCAATACAATACTTCACAAATAACCGTTAAATCGTTTAGGGTTTTCACTATATTTCCAAAAAAATAGTCCCCCTTCCTAACAATACGTTCACTGCCATGAACGTAGCTTACATAGCGCGGGGAGAGACTTTAGGCAGTAAACCATCGAACATGACAGAGTTGCTCAGACAAAATATTTTAAATCATATAACACTTTCTGATGAAGAGCTAGAAAGCTTTTGCAACTTATTCAACCAAAAGGAAGTTCGAAAAAAAAATTTCCTTATACGAGAAGGTGAGATTTGTAAATTTGAAGGTTTTGTTACCAAAGGACTTTTCAGAGTATATCATGTAGATAATAATGGTTTTGAACAAGTGCTCTACTTTGCTCAAGAAAGTTGGTGGATTACCGATATTGATAGTTTTACCACCGAAAAACCATCCTGTCTTTATATACAAGCATTAGAGGATAGTGAAGTATTATTAATTTCAAAAAAGGATAAAGATTTTGCTTATAACAACATTCCTAAAATAGAAAAACTCTTCAGAATTATGACTCAAAAAACTCATATCGCCTTGCAGCGAAGAATGATAGATAATTTGAGTAAAACAGCCGACCAACGTTATATAGACTTTATTGAAAAATATCCTACACTCTTTCAACGATTAACCAACGTGCAGATTGCCGCTTACCTAGGCATAAGCCACGAGTTTTTGAGCAAAATAAGACGAAAAATTGCCAGTAAATAATAGCTGTAAATTCATTTATTGAACTTGTTCAATGTTTTGTGATAGGTAACCGTCGCATTTTTGTGCCATGATTAAAACAAGACAAAACATGAAATCGATTATTATAACAGCATTATTTACAATTTTAATTTTATTCAAAATGAACGCACAAGAACAAAGTTTTAAAACAATAGAAACAAGCAAATTTAAACTTCAAATTTACAACGCATCAGAAAATAGTTTCGGTGTGGCATCTGTAATTATCTCAGGTGAAAACGATGCCGTATTAATAGATGCACAATTTACACTGGCAGAGGCGGAACAAGTAGCCCAAGAAATTAAAAACTCAGGTAAAACCTTAACTACTATTTATGTGTCTCACGGTGACCCTGATTTTTATTTCGGATTAGAAGTATTCAAAAAATATTTTCCGGAGGTTACGGCCTATGCATCGACTGCAACAGTAGAACATATAAAAGCAACAGCTCAGAAGAAATTGGAAGTTTGGGGTGAAAGATTAGGAGATAAAATTACGTCCAATGTTATTTTACCGCAAGTTCTAAAAGGAAATACTATCGAGTTAGAAGGCGAAAAATTAGAAATCATTGGATTAGAAGATTTCCCAAAAAGAACCTTTGTATGGATTCCTTCAATTAAAACTGCCTTAGGAGGTATTAATGTCTTTGGCACAACATTTAATGTATGGATGGCCGATGCACAAACAACGGAGGCACGTAGCAATTGGATTTCCATCTTAAATACTATCAGTGAATTGAAACCTGAAATAGTAATTCCCGCACACGCAAATACAAATTCAGATTTTACTATTGATGCTGTAAACCATACCAAGAATTACATTCAATTTTATGAAGAAGCTTTAAAAAGTAATACCACTTCTGAAGCGTTGATGGCAACGATTAAATCAAAATATCCAAATTTAACTTTTGAAACAGCTTTAGTACTAGGAGCAAAAGTGAACACAGGAGAAATGAAATGGTAAGATTTATTATAATTATCAACTTGACATTGCTTTTAGTAGTGTCAAGTTGTTCATTTAAACAAGAAGCAATGACAAATTTACAAATCATAAAAAGTACTTATGAAGGTAAAACTTCAGAAGAAAACGGTAAAAACTTAGCCAAACATGTAGCTGAAAATATTAGTTGGACAGAAGCCGAAGGTTTTCCTTATGGTGGAACTTATATTGGCTTGGAAAGTGTTACCGAAAATGTTTTTCAGCGCTTAGGTAGCGAGTGGATAGATTATAAATTTACACCCGAAGAATATATTGCAAATGAAGACAAAGTAGTTGCTTATGGCACGTATTCGGGCACCTATAAAAAAACGAATAAGTATTTTGAAGCACGGGTCGCTCATATCTGGAAACTAAACGATGGCAAGATTATCAGTTTTGAGCAGTTTGTAGACAGTAAATCTGTGGACGAAGCAATACATTAAACCTGTCAGCCCAATTTATTATAAAGTATTTTCAGGGGCTTAATCAAAATTTTGGTACTTATGTACTCTTATGCTACATTTAGGTACGCTTATGACTAGAGCATGTGGGTTATTTTCATACATTTCTAAGAACTAGTTGGGGGGGACATGTTCCCCCCAACTAGTTTTGCGGCCTAACGCTGTTATAGTCCTACTTTTAAATATCGAACATTTGTTATACATCTATCTAAGAAAAAGCCTATTGGCGTTCTGGCATTCATCTCTAAACAAACAGTTGAAACTTTCGGAAAACGGGTTATCGGTAGGTTCTCCATTTTATAGGTCAAGTTCTACGTTTTTCCATAAGCTCCTTTACCCAAATGTAAGTTACCATCACTTACGCAACATTTCTTCCCTTACAGCGCTTAGCCCATATCGGCAAATACTAGCGACTAAAGTTAATTAAGGCTCTGAAGCGGACGCCTTAGCACAATAGGTCCGAAACAAAATTCATGCTTTTAAGACTCTAGAGATATTACCCTCGCTCGGCCGTCTGTGCGCGGCGGAACGCTTGTGTTGTGCGCTGGGTATAAAAGACCTCCCTCTAAGCGATAGTGAAGAGGGACAGGAAGATACTGGCTAAGACCTACGAACATCTTTTAATAACCAAACATCTAAATCTACATCTTGGGATTTGTGTAAAACGCTGATATCTCCTGTAGTCTCGAATATCACAGCATGAACTTGACTTAAAGAGGTAACATTGGCTTCCCTTAGTTTAGAGCGTAGGTCACCTTGAGAAACCCTGGCTTTTCTCATATTATCCTCTAAAATTTTTTCACCGTCCATTAATAGTAGAGGTGAATTGTCAACAATCTTCTTTATAAAATCTAGCCTTCTACCAATTGCGATTAGAATTTGTAATGAATAGATGCAGGCTAAACCAACAATACCGTCAATGAGGTTGACCGAAGAAGATAAAATAGTAGTAGCAATTATAGACCCCACGGCTACAGTCATAGCAAAATCAAAACTTGACATTTTTGAAAAACTTCTTTTACCGGCAATTCTCGTAAATAAGATTACGATTAAATAGATACCGAACGAACTCACTAGTATTCGATAGGTTGTTGGAATATTCAATTCAAGTAATTCACTCATGACTATATTTATCGATTAGAGGTTGTATTTTGTTTACCATATTTGATTATAAGCACTAGCATGGTACAGTTGAGAATCGTACTAATACCATTTGTAATAATAATTGGCCAGTCTTGATTCATAATGCCATAGACGGTCCACAATGAAACTCCTAAAATTAGAATTACGAACATGAACGGGGAGACGTCTTTGCAAGCCTTGTTTCTCCACGCTTTTACTATCTGCGGCACAGCTGCTATAGTAGTAAATATACCAGCTAAGATTCCTATGATTTCTGTTAACACCATAATAGCATACTAGTAAAGGATTAAGAGTAGAAACTAAAATAGAGGACTATAGTTCATAATCCATAGAAATACTCTTTTTTAATCTCGAGGGTTTTATAGAAAGTAAATTTACAGGGCTTTGAGGTTTTATATAATTCTTATCGCTTCATATCGTAATGCAAATACAAATATTCAATAAGATTTAAGTTGTTGTTTGTCAAATAGTTATGATTCGCATCATTAATATTATAACTATTATTAACTTGTGATGCTCTGGTTATTCAAAAGTTAGAGTAAGTATTGTACATTTATGATTCGAAAACCGCTAAGGGTTTCTCTATTGTAGAAGCAAGAAATTCAGGGTAACCCATTGATTTTTTTAGTGTCAAATCAGTACCGTCTAAAATCTTCTCAAGTAATTTACAGTGGGCCGCACATTTTTCAACTGTCCATTCAAGTGCAAATGAGAAAAATTCAGTACTATCAATCATTAATTTGGTGTACTCAATTTGTAACCCACTTGGCTTATTAGAATTTGAAGGTTCCACAATATTCCCCCTTTCATCCAAAAAAACCAGATTTCTTTCTTTTTCCACTTTACACCAATGATGGAGAGAATGCATATCCGCATGGTAATTTACCTCCCATTTTATCCAATTTTCTAAGTAACCATTGCAATTACCAATTCTGACTCGTGATCTTGGGATTGGAGTTCTCTTTTTGATTTCTAGTTTTCCTTCTCTTACTTTAATGTTAATATCGGAACAGGAGGTTGACAAATACCTGTCTACCCTTTTATCGGATTTTATATGCCCCTCAAAGGCATTGGTGAACTTGTCTTCAATAGTAGATAATTTTCGATTATCGAACCATCTAATTTCTTGAGTCTCCATTTCCTGTTGTTTTACAACTAAAGTTCAAATTAAGTTATCGTAATTGTTACTTCTAAAGACAAAATATTTGATACAAAAGTCTCCGTATTTACTGAGACTGATTAAGAGAATTAACAATTTTGATTAATGAATTAATGTTGATCATTATGTGACTCTATTTTAGAGTATAGCTTTTAATCTTAAAATTTAAAAATTGAATTATATGGAAAATATAAATATCGAAAAAAACGAGAGCCAGTCGAATCAACCAGGAATAGAGAATAAAATGAATCCAGAACCTGTGATTATCAGAGGCGACTATAGAGGTAGCGACAAACTTAAGGGTAAAATTGCACTCGTAACCGGGGGAGATAGTGGTATTGGTAAAAGTACTGCCGTTCATTTCGCCAGAGAAGGCGCAGATGTGGCCATTATCTATTTGAATGAAGATCAAGACGCTCAAGACACTCAAAAGGAAATCGAAAAGGAGGGGGTAAAATGTCTTTTAATAAAAGGAGATATAAAAAGTGCCGATTTTTGTACTAAGTCAGTGAAGCGAACGATAGATGAACTAGGCGGTTTAAATATAATTGTAAACAATGCGGCAATGCAGTTTCCCGAAGAAGATTTTACCGATATTAGATTTGAAAATCTTCACACTACATTTGAAACAAATATCTACCCTTTCTTTTATATTTCACAAGCTGCCATACGCTATCTAAAATCAGGAGATACAATCATAAATACTACCTCGGTTACCGCTTACCGTGGGTCTCAGCATCTAATTGATTATGCAAGTACCAAAGGGGCAATTGTTTCTTTTACCAGAAGCTTAGCTAAATCTTTGGCTCCTAAGGGTATAAGGGTGAATGCTGTTGCACCTGGTCCCATTTGGACACCACTAATTCCAGCCACTTTCGAAGGTAAGCAGCTTGAGGAATTTGGCAAAGATGTCCCCCTTGGTAGACCAGGTCAACCAGCAGAATTAGGCCCCGCTTATGTTTATTTAGCATCTAAGGATAGTAGTTATATGACGGGTCAAGTTATGCACATTAATGGAGGGGAGATTGTAGGAGGGTAATCACTTATTTTTCACCTACGAATAATGAAAGAGTTTGCGGGACTAAAATTTCAAAGAAAGATATTGATTTGGTATTGTGATGTTATATTAATCTGAACGTCTTAAAGATATTCTAATAATAGCGCAAAGGCCCGATTACGGGCCTTTTCTTTTGTTGTTTCCAAATTAAGAAAGTTACGCGTCAAGAGGTCTTACCGACTTTTTTAAGGGGTAATGACCAGATACGCCCAACTCTCGCCCTAATTGATGCAATACCACTTTTAGCAATCTTTCTAGATTTTGTTTCTTCGGGATAAAGAGGCCCTATTTTTCTGATTAAGCTCATAATAACATTTTTAAATTTTAATATATTTTAGTTTTCTAGATCTTCTAATTTGCTCACTTGATTCAAATCTGTTCGTAACTGTAGCATCTGGTTGCGTATCGTTGCCGATAGTTTTACCGGAAGGTCGTCATCTTCTAAAATTTCAGAATACTCTTCGATAGCCGCTTTGTCACCTCTGATGCATTCTTCTAACATGGCTTCATCATTGTTAGCGGATAGTAAGTTCTTAACGTCCATCCATGTTCTATGTAAGGAGCCTTTTAGACTTCCGTCATTTTCGAGTTCTCCAAAGGCTGCATGTAAATCAGATTTCAATTCTTGATTAAATTTTTTTCTATCGTTTGATTTTTTGAGAAAAAAAGACCTTAAGGATTTACTCTCTGTATTTTCCGATGCTTTTTCATAACCTTTTTGAGCATCAACATTTCTCTCTAGTACATTTTCTAGACGCTTAGACAAGCTATTTTTATCAGTAGTTTTCATATAAATTGTTCTTTGAATTTATTTCTTCTACTAAATTATAATAGTCGTTTTCCAGTTTTTAATGCATTAAAGACTAAAGTTAACCGTACAGGGTTTAGGGTGTGAAATTGAGGTAATAGTATCGAAAAGTCAGTGATGGAGTAAAACTAAGAAGCTATTGACTTTTGCTATTCCATAGGAATGAAGAGTGAGATTTGATATCGAGCGAACACTTAATAGGTGTATTTAGGAAAGCTCTAAGAAGGGTGAAAAAATTAATAGATTATTCATCAATTAGAAAATTTTGCTCTTCGTTAAAATTTTGATCTCGAATGGGCGACAGACATTTATAGAGCATGGTCTTTAATTGATTGTAAGAAGAAGGTTTTTTTAGATATCGAGTAGCCCCCATTTCTTCTAGTCTAGCAACATCTTTTTTATGAAGCGATATTGAATATATAATTACAGGTATCGTTTTGAATTTATCAACAGCCCTGATATCTTCCAGACATTCAAAACCGTCCATCATCGGCATATTCAAATCTAAGAAGATAACCTCTGGTAGCGGAATTTCGGCAAGAAGTTCTGCCATCAATTCTACACCATTACTAAAGGTTTTTACTTGAGATTCAAGTGGAATTTCCTTCAGGGCATCGGAAAAGAAGATGCGGTCATCTTCGTCGTCATCAGCAAGAAATATGTTCATAAAATTTAATTTTTGTTACAGGTCAGTTTGATCACGCATTAAATCTTGAGATAATTATTATACTAACTTTTATTTTCCATCTGTGGTAAATAAATTGTAAATGTGGCACCTTCACCCTCTATACTTGAAGCCTTAACGGCACCCTCGTGGTTTTGCATAATTTTCTTTACTATCGCCAACCCTATTCCCGTA
Organism: Pseudozobellia sp. WGM2; assembly: GCF_017810075.1. Lineage (GTDB taxonomy): Bacteria > Bacteroidota > Bacteroidia > Flavobacteriales > Flavobacteriaceae > JADNYK01. The sequence goes on along the minus strand of NZ_JADNYK010000004.1, from coordinate 366,321 downwards.
CCTTCATATTCTTTCTTTCCATGTAAGCGTTGAAATACTTCAAATATTTTTTCCTCCATACCTGGAGTAAATCCTATTCCATTATCCTTAATGGAAATCTTATGGTAATAGGTGTTGTCGTTCAAATCCATCTTCCCTAAAGTCTTTCCGACCCTCATCTCTGTAGTTACTTCAATTATGGGTTGCGGTTCATCAGCAGAAAACTTCAACGCATTTCCGATAAGGTTACTGAATACTTGCCGCATTTGAAAGGGAATGGCATTAACTGTCGGCAGCTCGGTCGTTATAAGTTTGGCACCCGTTAGTTCTATCTGATTCGATAGGTTTTCTAAAGCTTGATGCAAAATGGTATTGAGATCGGTGGGTTCTAATTTTGATTTATCGTCTTCAGTTCTTGAAAAGGCCAACAGGTCATCAATCAATATACGCATTCGACCTGCAGAATCAGAAATTTTATTGAAATAAGTTCGGCCCATGTCGGTCAATGTTTCACCTTCTTGATCCTCAAATCGCGAAATGAACATTTGTATCTTACGCAGGGGTTCTTGCAAATCATGACTTGATATATAAGCAAAGGATTCGAGTTCGGTATTCGCCTCTTCTAGCTTCTTGACCGAGTTCTTTAATTTCTCGTTGGTGCTACGTAACATCTCGGTACGGTCTTTCACTTGAGATTCTAGGTCTTTCGCAAAATTTGTTAACTTCTGTTTGGCGAAGTATCTATCGGTAACGTCGGTAACAGTAATAATTACCCCAGAAATTGTGCCATCAACTTCTGTAAGTGGAAGGTATTCATAGTCAACATAAAACTCGTGTTTTCCTTTATTGGTAACCACAATAACTTTAGATTCTTTGTCTCGAACAGGTGTACCGGTTTGAACGACCGCTTCTAACTCAGCCATATATTTTTGGTCTGCAAGTTCAGGAAAGACTTCAATTAACTTATAGCCGATAACCTCATTTAGATTTCTGTGCCAAAAGTGGTTGAGCATCCGATCATTCGCCATTTCAATTTTAAAATCTTTACCCCTAAAAATGGCCATGGCAATAGGAGACTGCATGATTAGATTTCTAAATTGGTTTTCGTTCTCGGCAAGAATATTACGCGCTATAATATGATCGGTTATTTCGTTGGCAACCACCATAATATCTTGAACAGGTGAATTATCGTTCGTTATGGGTTGTACTGTCAGGTTGAAATAAGCATCTTGAACAAGATTTTTACGCTTTAGAGGAACTTTGAACTCTATTTCGCTTACAGGTTTCCCGGTTTTTCTAACTTTTTCAAAAACGGGTACTACAGTTTCTTCAATCTCAGGAAGTACTTCATACACAGGTCGGTCGATTATCTCGGCACGAGACTTGTCAATTATTTCTAAATAGGTAGAATTGACGATTGAAAACTGATTGTCGCTCCCTCTCAAAATGGCTATTCCCACAGGAAGTTCTTGAACGATATTGCGAAAATGTTCCTCCTCTTTTTTTACGAGTGCATTCACATTTTTCAAATCTTCAGCGACCTTCACTTGTGCAGTTACGTCCTGCATCGTACCATTAAAGCGATATGCCTCATTGTCACTATTGAACCAAGCTCTTCCCAATACGTGAACGATATAATTTTTTTTTGATTTCGCATTAATTATTTCGTACGTAATATCATATTTGCCACCGTTGACACCTTTGAGGGCCTCTTCGATCGCAAACGCAACCCTGTTTTTATCTTTTGGTGCTATCGCGTCGGTAGCCATAGACAATTCTATATTGTCTTTTGCATCAATACCGAACCAACCTTTTAATCTATCATTCGCCTTGAATTTATTGGTTTTAGGATTGTAGTCCCACGTGCCCAATTCCGCGGCATTAATGGCGAATCTCAATTGCTCTTCTTTCTCTTCGAGACGTTGTAGATTCAATACGGCGTCGGTAGTTTCGGTACAAGTGGTCAGAATGCCCCCAATCTTTTCATCATCGTCCATTAAAGCACTATAACTGAAAGTCCAATAAATATTTTCGATTTTACCGTTTCTGTAGAATGGTATCAATTGATTTTCGCTCCAAGTCGCTTTTCCGGTATTCCAGACCTGACTTAACAATGGTTCGATTGTATCCCATATTTCAGGCCATGCTTCTTTTCCGGCTTGTCCTATAATAAAGGGGTGTTTGCCATCTTTGCCTAGGCTGGGCCTATAGGCGTCATTATAAAAGCATCTAAAATCCTCTCCCCAAAAAATAAAGTTAGGAAAGGCGGTTTTCAGCATACTGCTAATAGCGAACTTCAAAGAAAGGGACCAATTCTCAGGTTGACCTAACGGATGTGAAGACCAATCTTTATCATTAATAATCTTGCCCATTTCACCGCCATTTTGCAAAAACTTGGGCATTTCTCTTTGAAGGTTCGTAATCATTTATCCATATTTAATATCATCATTAAATCCATCTTTGCAATCGTAAAAAGGTTTCGTTCTAACTTTGAATAAGAAAAGGGTTTTTGAGAAAAATCGTAATAGTGAGTTAAGTTTAAGGTTGTGTTTTAATATTATATTAGGGAGTTAAGGTTAGCTATTGGCTATCATTCTTGATCGGTTCATTCTTTCAAATGTTGCACCCTTAAATACCCTTTTACAAAACGGAGTTATTTAGAGATTTTTCGCTAACTCTTTTTGCTTTGCGGAAGTTGTAGTGCGCCAGTGTCATTGCCGTTTTCAGTAAGTTCTACTAACTTTATTTTCGCTAACTCTACGATTTCCCCAATGGTCATTACGGTTTGTGCAATCGCAGAACCAATTAGATATCCAAGGCTATCGTTGCTCTCCTCCATGTTCTGTCTCGCATTTTTTGAGAGTGCCGTAGTCACACTGGTCAAATTGTTAGAGGCCTTTGTAGCACTTCTTTTTAGTGTTGACCTCATTTCTTTTCCACTTTTAGGTGCGAAAAGAACAGCTGCGGCAGCACCGACAGCAGCTCCGGCCAACAAAGCTGTGAACAACTGGCCATTATTCTTGTTTCCCATTTTATTTTTTAAGATAAAATTAGGAACCATCTGTTGAGCGACTAGGTGCAATCGCACCGATTTTTAACCATAACCGTTATTATGTATTTGAATTTAAGTTCAGTTGAAATTGAAATTATGGCACTATTGGGAGAGAAATCAGGAATTCATTCATCGCTTTATTCAATTAAACTCCGCAAGAGACAGCATTGTTATACCCATAATTGGTTGTCAGAAATACAATCACAAAACTTTTCTATTGATCAATGTGTTTGCTTATCAATGAATCGAATGTAGTACTGATTTCGTTTGGTTCAATACAGTATATGAAACATTTTTTAAAATTAAAATCCAGACATGCACCTGTCTTAAGTTTTAATTAACGTTTGAGGTAAAACCCTCATTCATATTCTCCGTACGTATTGTAGTACTAATCTTTAAAACGAAAGCCTTATGAAAAAAAATATTGTTAGGGTAGAACCTGTAAAAAAATCTACAAATCGCCGCCAATTCCTTAGACTAGGGGGTATGGGCGTTGTTGGGGCCGGTCTTTTGGTTGCATGTAGTAATGATGACAATGGTGCCATGACACCATCACCAACTCCCGACCCGGACCCGGAACCTAATCCGGACCCAATGGTATTCGATTTAGGGGAAGGAGACCTTGGAGTTTTAAATTATGCCTATGCTCTTGAGCAATTAGAGGCCGATTTTTACACCAAAGTAGTTAATTCGTTTTATGGTAATATCTCAGATGAGGAAATGCAGGTTTTGACAGATCTTTACTATCATGAAGTAAACCATAGAGATTTTTTTAAGGCGGCCATTACTGCAGCGGTAGACGGCAATGCCAATTTGGTGCTTCCTACACTCGAGTTTGACTATGGTGGCCTGGATTTCGGAAATAGGGAGCAGGTACTCACCACTGCAAGTGTATTGGAAGATACCGGTGTTGCAGCCTACAATGGTGCAGGTCGTTTGATTACAGATCCCGGATATCTTCTATTGGCTGGAAAAATAGTTTCTGTCGAAGCTAGGCACGCTTCTGCAATTCGCACACTTTTGAATCCTGGATCTGCTGATTTTGCAGGCGATGATTATGTAACCACCGATACAGGTCTGAGTGCGGCACTCGATCCTTCTGCCATACTTGCGGCAGTAGGAGCTACCGGATTTATAACTACGCCCTTCACAGCAAACAATTTACCTTAATCATTAAAAAGATATAACACTATGGATATTATAAAATTCTTGGACAGATTCACCAACGAATCACTACTTGATTCAAAATCGACCAGGCGTGACATGTTCGGAGCCTTAGGTTCCTTTAGTAAAAAGGCGGCTCTTTCTGCAATTCCCTTCGGTTTGGCTACCATGCCCAACAAAACTTATGCACAAGAGTCAGGAAACGACCCTGTAAGTGCATTGCAATTGGCTTTGACTTTAGAATATTTAGAAGACGAATTCTATGACCTTGCCCTACAGTCTGGTGTATTGCCGAGCGGTAGACCAGAAACTGTTTACATGCAAATTTCTAAACATGAGCAGGCACACGTAGATTTTCTTAGAGCCGGTCTTGAAGGTGCTGGCGCGACACCGGTAGAAAAACCAACATTTGATTTTACTGTCGGTGGTACTTTTGACCCCTTTAATGAAAATGGTGTGGGTCAAGAAACTGCGTATGCCCAATTATTAGCTTTAGCGCAAGCATTTGAAGATACGGGCGTGAGAGCCTATAAAGGGCAGGCAGGCAATCTATTAGGCTCCGATTTCTTAACTCCAGCTTTGCAAATTCATGCCGTCGAGGCCATGCATGCTTCAGAAATCAGAAGGCTTAGAACACTTAAGGGATGGATTACTGGCAATGAACGCGGAGATGGTATGCCCGAAGCGACCCAAGCTGTATATAATGGTGAGGAGAACGTGATACAAGGTGGTCTTGACGTTACAACGCTCGGCAGTGATGAACCCTTCAGTATGGAAGCTTCTACCGAAGCCTATGATGAGCCATTGTCTGGAGATGATGCTGTTGCAATTGCTAGCCTTTTTATTGTGGAATAGCTAAATAAAAGTTTGTTTTTTTAAGATAAATTTCATGAGCCCCATTTCAAATTTGAAATGGGGCTCATTCTTTATTCGAAAATTCCATTAAAGAGATTTTGTGGTAAAGAAGGGTTCGAAGAACTTATCTTCAGTTTCTTTTGAAATTCCTTCACCTTCATCAGAAATAGTCAACTAAAAAATCATTTTTGGCTTTGCTCATTTTCAAATTCAATGAATGTTCGGATCAGTTTTTTTTTGTAATGTATGGCAGAAGAGAAAATACTATTCTACAACAGTACCCATTACAAGTATCCATTTAAGAGATAAGAGTTAAAACAGTTGTTTAAATGGTGAAGTGGTTTGGCCATAGATTGGGTGGCTGGCCTAAGGGTCAAGAAAGGTAGTTATAGCTTAAAATTAGTTCAGCAATATCTCAAATTTATCTATCGTGGTCTTTTTCTCTTCAGAAGTTATATTTTGAATGATAAGGTTCAGAACCTCCACAAGCTTTTTATATGTTGATGGCTTTTGAAGGTAATGGTTGGCCCCATCGTCTTTTAATTGATTCACCTCACGATTATGATAGGCAGAAGAATAGACAATCACGTTAATGTGTGAAAATTGACTGAAACTTCGAATATCGGCCAGACATTCAAATCCGTTCATTAGAGGCATACGCAAATCAAGAAAAATAATTTCGGGTAGATTTTTGGTCGAGAAAAGCGCATCCATTAAATCGATTCCGTTATCAAAAGTTCTCACTTTTGTAGGTGTTTCTATTTCTTTTAGCGCATCGAGAAAAAAATCTCTATCATCAATATCATCTTCGGCCAAGAAGATTTTAGTGCGCTCAATTTTATTGTTGTTCATGAAAACAAATCTAAATATTGCCGTTAATACGGGATGAGCCTAATGAATGTAAAACTGACTTGAAAGAAAAAGTGAAATGGTAAAACTTGCAAGTTAGTACGCCTAATTTTAAATGAAAATTTTAGAAATCAACGTTACCGTTGTCTGTTAATGCTTTTAAACCATATTTAAAGTCAAAGAAAAAGGGAAGCCCCACGCTTCCCTTTTTATATATTGAAATTGTTCCCCACGAACAATTTACCTACTTATGATGATACTAATTTCCTTATTATTAATCGTAATGGATGACGCTTTTAAAATTACTATTAGCTCAAAAAAACTAGTCGCTGATTTTAAGTTGCTTAGAGGGGGTTCTCTTGTTTTTTGAAAATATAGAGGTTAGAACAGGGTAAACATTTTTTTCTAAAGCTGGAGAGAATTTTTAGCGTTAATTATCATTTCTGACTTTTCATTTCATACATTTGTATAGTAAGCTTTAGGGGTGTTCCATAGATATGTGAACTGAGACAGACCCTTTGAACCTGATACGGTTAGTACCGTCGAAGGGAAAAGTTGAAAAACATTTTGAAATAAATGTTTACAGCACTTTTCAATAAGGTGCCCGGTTATATCTATCGGAGCACTTTCTTTTCAAAGACTTTCTGGCCTCTATCGTTACGGTAAAATCTATGCTGTATGATAACGATAAACATGAACCAAAAGCGGTTGCAAGTTGGTGTTGAGACTACCGTGCAACAATTTCTTCAACAAATCGATTCTTCGATGAACGGTGTGGCCGTGGCCATAAACCAACAGGTTATACCTCGTAGTAAATGGAAAACATCTTTTCTTCAAAACGAAGATACTATTCTCGTTATCCAAGCTTTTCAAGGGGGGTGATAAAAGAAGTATTACTACCTAACTCATTGTTGCCAAACATTAAAATTTAGTCGAATCAATTTTTAACCTAAGAATGAAAAGTAAAGACACTGCCCCAAAACAAGACCACATTACAAGACAACCTTTTCCCAATTCAAAAAAAATCTATGTAAGCGGAAAAATTCACCCAGAGATTAAAGTTGCAATGCGAGAAATTATATTGAGCGACACTAAGGATTCTTTAACAGGAAAGTTAACACCCAATGAACCGGTTACAGTGTATGATACTTCAGGACCTTATACAGATCCCGAAAAAAAGATTGATGTACATAGTGGAATCGAAAGAATAAAGGAGCCGTGGATTTTAGGTAGAGGAGATGTAGAGCAGCTAGACAGTTATTCTTCGGAGTATTGCAATGAACGTTTAAACGACAGTAGTTTGAATCACATGCGTTTTTCGCTCCTAAAAAAGCCGTTACGAGCTAAAAAAGGAAAGAACGTTACGCAATTACATTACGCAAAGCAGGGGATAATTACTCCTGAAATGGAATACATCGCCATTCGTGAAAATCAGCGAATTGATGAAATGACCGAGATTGTAAAGCAGCACAAAGGCGAACATTTTGGTGCGGCTATTCCGGAGAAGATCACTCCTGAATTCGTACGTGAAGAAGTTGCCCGTGGGCGTGCGGTAATTCCGTCCAACATAAATCACCCAGAAGCGGAACCAATGATTTTGGGTCGTAATTTCTTGGTAAAGATTAATGCGAATATCGGTAACTCGGCTACTACATCTTCCATAGAGGAGGAAGTGGAAAAGGCGGTTTGGGCTTGCAGATGGGGAGCGGATAATATAATGGACCTTTCAACCGGTCAAAACATTCATGAAACGCGTGAATGGATCATTCGTAATTCTCCGGTTCCCGTGGGAACGGTACCAATTTATCAAGCTTTGGAAAAGGTGAATGGTGTAGCAGAAGACCTTACTTGGGAAATTTTCAGGGATACCTTAATTGAACAGGCCGAGCAGGGAGTAGATTATTTTACCATTCATGCAGGCGTTCTTTTACGCTATGTTCCCATGACGGCCAAACGCGTTACGGGTATTGTTTCCCGCGGCGGGTCTATCATGGCTAAATGGTGTCTGGCGCATCATAAAGAAAGTTTCTTATATACACATTTTGAGGATATCTGTGAGATTCTGAAGCAGTATGACGTTGCTTTTTCTTTGGGCGATGGTCTACGACCGGGTTCAGTAGCGGATGCCAATGATGAAGCTCAGTTTGCCGAATTGGAAACTTTGGGCGAGCTAACGCAAATTGCTAGAAAACACGAAGTTCAATGTTTTATTGAAGGTCCAGGCCATGTGCCCATGCATATGATCAAAGAGAATATGGAGAAGCAAATTGAAGTTTGTGATGAAGCTCCGTTTTATACTTTAGGGCCTTTAACTACGGATATAGCTCCCGGTTACGATCATATCACTTCCGGTATTGGCGCGGCTATGATCGGTTGGTTTGGTTGTGCTATGTTGTGTTATGTTACACCTAAAGAACATTTAGGCCTACCTAATAAAGATGATGTACGAACAGGTGTAGTAACCTATAAATTGGCGGCTCATGCGGCAGATTTGGCAAAAGGGCATCCTGGTGCGCAACATAGGGATAATGCATTGAGCAAAGCTCGATTTGAATTCCGTTGGGAAGATCAGTTTAACTTGGGGTTAGACCCGGAATTGGCTCGTGAATATCACGATGAGACCTTACCTGCTGATGGTGCCAAGATTGCACATTTCTGTTCTATGTGCGGCCCCAAATTCTGTTCTATGAAGATATCTCAGGAAGTACGTGATTTTGCCGCGACAAATGATATTGTAGACAATGAGGTCATTCAAAAAGGGATGGAAGAAAAGTCCAAAGAATTTAAGGACAAAGGCTCTGAAGTGTACTTGTAAATTATAGTCCATGATTGTTCTGATTGCCCCGGAAATCGATGTGCCCAATGAGCTTGAACTATTGAACAAGTTGTTTCAAGAAGGTTTGGCGTATTATCATCTACGTAAACCTGATAAGGACTACAAGGGGCATTCAGCATATCTTGAAAAAATAGATTCAAAATTCCATGACCGCGTGGTAGTACACCTGTATCATGAATTGATAGCGGATTTTAATTTAAAGGGAATTCACTTTCAAGAGCAGAAAAGAAGGGATGTGCTGACAGGTAACGAGTTGAAGGAGGTCAGAACCCTAATGAATAATTATTTAGCATCCTTGGGAGTCGAAAGAGCCAAAATCAAAACGATAAGTTCCTCCTTTCACGAACCTAATGAGTTGCAAGACTGTAATTTTAATTTTGATTACCATTTATTGAGCCCTGTATTTTCATCCATTTCAAAGAAAGGATATAAAGGCAGGGGGTTTGATGTAAATCATATCGATAAAAAAGTAATCGGTATGGGTGGCGTAACCAAAAACAATTTGGATGAAATTCAAAAATTAGGTTTTCAAGGAATTGGAGTTTTGGGAGGAATCTGGAACAGCAAAACGCCCATTGAGGATTTCAAGGCAATGCAAGAATTTTATAGAAACACATGATTATGAACATACCAAAGTTGCATTATATCTCACAAGGAAAAACACCGGAAGACCATCTGGAGCATATTCAGAAGGCCTGTACATCTGGTGCGGAACTAGTGCAATTGCGTTTAAAGAACGAAAAGAAAAGTGTGGTGTTAAAGACCGCAGAGAAAGCCAGGGAGATTACAGCACATTTTCAAACGCGATTGATTATCAACGACCATTATCAAATTGCCAAAGAAGTAAAGGCAGATGGTGTGCATCTTGGTAAAACCGATGCCGACTCCGCGGTTGCCCGCAAGCTTTTGGGAGATTGTTATATCATTGGAGGAACGGCAAATACCTTAGATGATTGCTTGGCTTTGGTGAAAAAGGGAGTTAACTATATTGGTTTGGGACCTTTTCGGTTCACGACAACTAAGGAAAACTTGAGCCCGATTATATCGCTTTTGGGGTATCAAGCCATTGTAGAGGAGCTTAAATCGGACATGCCCATTATTGCTATTGGCGGTATTACTATAGAAGACATACCGGAGATTTTAAAAACCGGAGTGTACGGTATAGCGGCTTCTGGTGAAATAACTAAGGATTTTAATAAAATAAACGCTTTTCATCATCTTTTGAAAGCACCTTCTACGAACGAACAACTTTGGAACAGGGAAACAATTTTTTAAATATGACAGATGCACTTCAAATAGCGGATAAAACTTTTTCTTCACGTTTGTTTACCGGTACGGGTAAATTCTCCAGTTCCGAAAAAATGAGGGAAGCTGTCCTAGCTTCGGAAAGTGAACTCGTTACCGTTGCGCTCAAAAGGGTAGAGGTTGAGAACAAATCGGATGATATGCTAAAAAGCCTTAATGCGGACCATATCAACCTATTGCCAAATACATCAGGAGTAAGAACGGCCAAAGAAGCGGTTTTTGCAGCGCAATTGGCACGAGAGGCTTTGGAAACCAACTGGATGAAATTAGAAATTCACCCAGACCCAAGGTACCTTTTACCGGACCCCATAGAAACTCTAAAGGCGGCCGAAGAATTGGTGAAATTGGGATTTGTAGTAATGCCCTATATCCATGCCGATCCCGTTTTGTGCAAGCGATTGGAAGAGGTTGGCGTACAATGTGTAATGCCGTTGGGTGCGCCCATAGGAAGCAACAAAGGATTAAAAACGGATGATTTCCTAAAAATTATTATTGAACAGAGCAATGTACCGGTAATTGTAGATGCGGGTATTGGTGCCCCGTCACATGCGACTTATGCCATGGAACTTGGGGCTGATGCCGTTTTGGTCAATACGGCCATTGCAGTATCTCCTAGCCCCGTTGACATGGCCATTGCCTTTAAAATGGCCGTTGAGGCGGGAAGAATGGCCTACCGAGCCAAATTGGCACCCGTAAAAGAAGTGGCGGAAGCGAGCAGTCCGTTAACGTCCTTTTTAAACTAAAATAGACCTTATGCCTTTTAGAAATACATTTGAGCAATACGATTGGGATACCCTAGAGCATGAAATTTATGCCATAACCGAAACGGAGGTAGCTGCAGTTCTTACAAAGGAACGTATTTCTTTGGACGATTTTAAAACATTGATTTCTCCAGCGGCCAAGCCTTTTCTAGAAGAAATGGCACAACGCAGCCATCAGCTGACGAAAAAGCGTTTTGGGAACACCATACAGATGTATCTGCCCATGTATCTGTCCAATGAGTGCCAGAACATTTGCACCTATTGCGGGTTTAGTATGACCAATAAAATTCCCCGTAAAACCCTTAGCGATGCCGAAATATTAAAAGAGGTAGCGCATATAAAAGAATTGGGCTATGACCATATTTTACTAGTAACGGGCGAAGCCAATAGAAAAGTAGGCGTGGCGTATATCAAACATGCCATTGAGTTGATAAAGGCACATTTCTCCAATATTAGTATGGAGGTTCAACCTATGGACCAAGAGGAGTATGAGGAGTTGATAGCTGCGGGACTGTATGCCGTTTTGGTATACCAAGAAACGTATCATGAGGCTACTTACAAGGTGCATCACCCCAAAGGGAAAAAATCGAATTTTAATTATCGATTGGAGACGCCGGACCGTTTAGGAAAAGCGGGCATCCACAAAATAGGACTAGGAGCCTTATTTGGCTTGGAAGACTGGCGTGTAGATAGTTTTTATACGGCACTGCACTTAAAATACCTTCAAAAGACCTATTGGAAAACGAAGTATAGTATTTCGTTTCCAAGGTTGAGACCACACCAAGGCGATGTACAGCCAAAGGTAGAAATGACAGATGCGGATTTGGTTCAGTTAATTTGTGCCTATCGATTACTAGATGAAGATGTGGAGCTCTCCATGTCTACGCGCGAAAGTGAAACCTTCCGTAACAACATTATAAAATTGGGAATTACGTCTATTAGTGCGGAGTCTAAAACCAATCCCGGAGGTTACACGGCAGAACCGGAATCTTTGGAGCAATTTGAAATTTCGGATGAACGCTCTACAGCGGAAATTCGGGAAATGATAAAGAAACAGGGCTATGAGCCCGTTTTTAAAGATTGGGAAATTTTTACTACTTGAAATTAATTGCCATAAATGGCAATTATTGGAAAGGATTTATCGGAAGTCAAGTAGTGCGTATGAAAGCCATTCTAAGATTCTCTATGTTTTCTTGCGTTTTTCGTAATTTAAGTGATATTGGTATAGTACTATACTAATTATGCTTTCGTTAACACCATGCGTTCTCTTAAATTAACTAAGTTTGTGCCGCTATGGGTAAATACCAAAAGATATTTACATTCTTTTTGTTCACTTCATTAATGCTGGTGAAAGTATCGGCATTTCATGTATATACCCATCAAGATACCGCAAAAACATCAGTAGAAAATTGCAAGTGGTGTGCTCTTGCGGTGGATAATCAAAACACCGCTCATCTTGAGGTGTCAGGTTTAGATTTTTCTCCCAATCAGATTACAGTTCATGAAAATCAGCTCTTTGCCGATATATCTGAATTGTTTTTGGTTAAGGATACGAAATCGGGTCTTTTCTCGAGGCCTCCTCCTCGAGCCATTTTATAGAATTTGCTTCACATTATATCTATACCCTTTTGTTAAAGGGTAAAACTCTCATTTTAATGAATTTTAAAACGCTGGTTGCGGCTGTTTTGTGCTTAACGATTACGTCTAGCATAGCAGCTCAAGATTGTTCTTATACTATAACAGGCACCGTTATCGATTATCACAGTAAAACGGCTCTGCCCGGTGCTACTATTCTCGTAATCGATAGTGATTTATCGACAGTGTCTGATATAGATGGTTCTTATTCGATTAAGGGTGTCTGCCCGGGTAAAATCGAGTTAGAGGTATTTCATCCGGAATGCCCTACCGTGATTATTCCTATGAAAATAGAAGAGAGTAGGGTGTTCGATATTAAACTAGAACATCACTTGGAAGAACTTGACGAAGTTAAGGTCGTGGGTAATAGTATAGGTGACCAAACGAATTCAGCACTTGAAGAGACCTTAGACTTAGAAACCTTGGAGACTTATAGTACGGGTAATATTGGGGATGCCTTAAAGGAACTCGGCGGAGTATCTTCATTAAATACGGGAGCTAATATTGTTAAACCTTCGATTCACGGCTTGAATGGTAGCCGAGTTTTAATTTTGAACGATGGGGTTCGAATGCAGGATATGGAGTGGGGAGACGAGCATGCGCCCAATATCGATGTAAATGCCGCGGGATCGGTTTCGGTGGTGAAAGGGGCTGCAGCCCTTCAGTATGGTGGTGATGCCATAGGAGGCACCGTCGTTATAGACCTTGGTAGAATACCACAAATAGATAGCCTATATGGTAAAACTATGGTGACCGGGGTTTCTAACGGAAGAGGTGGTAATCTGGTTTCTGAGCTCACTAAATCTTATGAGAACGGTTGGTTCGTAAAGGGCCAGGGCTCATATAAGCGCTTAGGCGACCATGAAACACCGGATTATGTATTGTCAAATACGGGTGTAGAGGAAATGGCGGCCTCGTTACAATTTGGTAAGCACGAATTTACTTCAGGATGGGATGTGCGTTACTCCTTTTTTAATACAGAACTAGCTGTTCTACGTGCCTCACACATCGGTAATGTAGATGATCTCATAAGAAGCATTAACGGTGGTGAGCCAGAGGTAGTCCGCTCGTTTACTTATGACCTTTTGAATCCGAGGCAAGAGGTAAATCACCATTTGGGCAAGTTCAAGTATTACAACCGTTTTGAAGGTATAGGAAAGTGGACCGTACAATATGATTTTCAGAGCAATAGAAGATTCGAATACGACATTCGACGGGGCGAAGATGATGACCGGGCATCAATCGACTTGCAGTTGACCACACAAACCATTTCTACTGATTTTAAATGGGATGCCAAAGAAAAGTTCCATTTGCAATTGGGTTTGTTGGGTAGGTATCAAGATAACTTTGCGAATCCTGATACGGGTGTGCGTCGCCTTATTCCTGATTATACGAAATATGATATCGGAAGTTTTCTAATAGGGGAGTACCGTGTAAACGACCGCTTGCTATTAGATGCAGGCCTTCGCTATGACTTTAGCCAAATCGACGCTAAAAAGTTTTATAGTACTTCTCGCTGGGAAGAGCGGGGCTATGACGAAGAATTTCAAGAACTCGTCATAGACGGTTCTGGCAGTCAGCTTTTGGTTAATCCGGTTTTCGATTATCATAACGTAACCACGACGGTCGGTGGTAAGTATTCGCCCACTCTGAATGCTGAGTTCAACATGAATTATACTATGGCCCAGCGAGCACCCAATCCTTCAGAGCTTTTTAGCGATGGTTTGCACCATTCTGCTGCACGTATAGAATTAGGAGATTTACGAATTGATAGTGAGACCTCTCATAAGATTACCGTTTCGTATGAACAGAATTTTGACAATTGGGGGTGGTCTGTAGAGCCGTTTATCAATTCTATTCGAAACTTTATTCTGCTTGAGCCCTCGGGTGTTGAATTTACGATACGCGGCGCCTTCCCTTTGTGGGAATACCGTCAAACGAACGCAAGATTAACTGGGGTAGATGGTTTGGTCTATTCACAATGGTCAGACCGTTGGAAATCTGAACATCGGTTTTCTCTGGTCAAAGGTAGGGATACGGATAAAGGTACTGCCCTGATAAATATTCCTGCGGCAAACTTGAGAAACAAAATCGTTTTTAACCATTCTGAATGGAACGGTTTTGAGGCAACTTTAGAAAGTCAATATGTGTTTAAACAAAACGAAGTACCGAACAATATTACGGTCTTTTCTCCGGAACAACAGCAAGATGTTTTGTTAGACATAAACTCGGCCCCAGATGCATACCATTTATTCGGTTTTCATTCGAAAATGGAGTTTCCTTTCGCGAACAACACCAAATTGACCACCTCATTATCAATAAACAATTTATTAAATACACAGTATAGAGACTACCTGAATCGTCAACGCTATTTTGCCGATGATTTAGGAAGAAATATCATTTTACAATTAAAGTTCAACTATTAAAATTAATATTCAATTATGAAAACAATCAAATTTTTATCATTATTAGCAACAGCTGCAATTCTTTTCAACTCATGTTCTGACGATGATGATGCCCCGGAAGAAATACATGAAGAAGAAGTTATTACAACTATGACCGTTATTTTGACCCCTGAACAAGGTGGGGACGCAGTAACCTTACAATCTCGTGATTTGGACGGAGAAGGACCGGATGCCCCAGTGCTTACAGTGGGCAATCTAGCTGCAAATACAGTTTATAATGGTGAAATAGAGCTACTGAACGAAACAGAAACCCCGGTAGAGAATATTACCACAGAAGTGGAGGAAGAAGGTGATGATCACCAATTTATTTTTGTAACGTCGGGTAGTATAGCCAGCGTAGATTATAGTGATCAAGATGAAGATGGAAACCCTATTGGTATAGAATTTTCCTTGACTACGGGAGAAGCCGGAAGTGCTAATTTGGCCATAACCTTACGCCATGAGCCAACAAAACCTAATGATGGTTCTCTAAGTGATGCAGGTGGAGAAACAGATATAGCCCAGTCTTTTGAAATAACTGTCGAATAACTGGTCTAATTAGTGTAAATAAAAAAAGGGGGCAAGTTTATTGCCCCCTTTTTGTGGTTTATCTTGACATATTGAAAAGACCAAGTAACAATACATTCTTATTAGATAAAAGCAATTCGTGAATCAATTAATTATTGATCGGTTAGGGTTAGCAACACAAGTGTGATCATCATAGCTTTGTGTCTACAATAGATAATTGAACTTAAAACTTATACAAAATGAAAAAGCATCTAATCTTATTATCAGCTTGTTCCATAATTTCACTAACCGCTTGTAATTCTACAAAAAATATGAGTTCACAAAGCGACGCGGAAAACAAAGCGGAAACCTCGATGACCCAAGCTAGTGAGCAGGCACAAGAAACGGAAACAACTATGAATGAAGAAACAGAAGACTCTTCAGAAATGTCTTCAAACACCAATGCGATGCAAATGAGCAATGGTTCAACAGGCGGAAACGCTAACGTAAATATGGGTACATCAACTGTCGCAAATTCAACTGCAGATTATTCAGATTTGTACCAAAACATTAATATGACCGATGGTCAAATTCGTGATTTTGAATCTGCAATGGGAGATTTTGTAAAAAAACAAAAGACTTCAGCCAATGGCGAAATGATGGGTACGCTTGAAGACGAGCGTGATAGACAATTGGAAAATATTTTGTCAGATGAACAATATTCAACTTACGAAACTTGGAGAGACAAGCAATAAATTAATTTAATACAAATAAAAAAGGTGGTTACGTCTGAAACGTAACCACCTTTTTTTGTAGACACTATCTCAATTGTGGTAATTGAGTTTTCTGAATTTTGAAAACTCTTTACTATCAATTTTCCCTTTCCAAATCAGTTTAAATGTCGAAATGACTTTTTTCGTTATTCGAAATATTTAAAATCGTTTCAGGGCCTAATATTTGATTAATGTCCTGTTATTCAAAGCCAATAGTTTTCAAACCTTCATGGCTGATTTTAATCGCTTCCAAGGGCTCTAAACCGTCAAAGGTCATGTCTTGTTCTACCATATAATACTCCATTCCTGATTTTTCCTTTTGATCTAGAATTTCTTTGAAATCGATATTTCCTTTACCGACAGGTGCAAAACGGCCTTCGTCATCCATATCTTTAACATGCCATATCTTGAATCTACCGGGGTACTTGTCAAAATAGGCGATAGGGTCAGCTTCCGCTTTAGTTACCCAATACAAATCCATTTGAAAGTTCACATATTTTGGGTCACTATTTTCTAATAGATAGTCGATAGGTACAAGCCCGTTATCATCTTTCATAAATTCAAAGTCATGATTGTGATAAAGTAATTGTAAGCCTGCCTCATCAGCTTTTTCACCCAGTTCATTTACTATTTCAGACAACTCTTTTGGGGTAGAGGTCATACCCATAGTTTTTGTCGCCTGGTCAAATGTGAAAAGGCCCATCGGCGGTACGGGAATAACAAAGTACTGAAAACCGGCTTCTTTTACATCGGCCATCATTTCTTCGGCATTCTCAAGAGTGACCGATCCTTGATGTGTGCTTACAGGGGTTAGACCGAGTTCATCTAGGTAAGCTTTAAACTCTAAAGGCGACATGCCATAAAATTCACCATCTTCATAACCGGCCGCTTCAATGTATTCGTAACCGGCATCGGCTACGGCTTTTAATGTCTCTTTGGCATCTGAGCCCATGTCATCACGAAGCGTATAAAGGGCTAGGCCGCCGAAATTCTTGACATTGACATCTTCTTGAGATTCGGTTACCGTTTCCTTTTGTTTTTTATCCGCACTTTCTTTGCACGATAAAAGAGATGTACCGATAAGTAGTGCTACAATCGATTTGGTAATAACAGTTTTCATTTTGATAGTCTTTAAGAGTTGAATTAAGTTTATTTATTTGATTTCGAGAGTGTTTTTCGTAAGAAAATCAATTGAACCTACCATTCTGGTCTGACATTGAATTCTATATCGGCTCACCTGTGAAAACTGATATGATTGTTTCCACGACCTACCGGGTAAAAGTTGCAATCTACTTTGACCCTTGATGGAGTCATTTTATCATCATTCATTGAAATTTTGTTTTTTTCATCATGACCACTAATTCAAACCTGAAATAAGCCAAATATATGCATTAACTTAAAACGCTATGTTTTTCATACAGGTTCGAATTATTTATTAATGACAAGGGAATGCCAAAAGAGCGAATAGGTTTTTTTTAGAGTGTTTTACGTCATCTTCAAACCTAGGTTCTTCGATATCTAAATCTAAAGAGGTATACTCATGATTAACTTTTAGATTTTCTACATCAGATTGAGCACTACCATAACCGAGATATAAAAAAAATACGATTAGGGCTGAAATGAATCTATATCTCATGATGCTTTTTTATTCTGTGAGCCCTTATCATCTTGTGATTTAAAGCTATATAAGTACGGCGCTTTATGTGCTGCACCGGTAAAAAGTTTCTCATGCCTCGTTAAAAAATCTTTGCTCAACATCTTTCTTTGAAATGTCGTTCGCCGTACTTTTTTGCCCAAAATTGCTTCGTATACTTCTTGCAAATCTTTCATTGTAAATCGTTCTGGTAGCAAATTCATACCGATTAATTTCTTATCAAGGTTCTCTCGAAGCACTTCTAGGGCTTTATCGGTTATTTCTTGGTGATCCATCATTAAAGTGGGCAATTCATTGATGGCATACCAGTTTATTGAATCAGACAGTTCGTCTGGAGTTGGGTGAACTTCATCAAAATTTATGAGGGCGTAGTGAGCAATCGAAATGAACCGATTCAACATCCAATAATTCTCATCGGTCTGAAGATCATTGGCTTCTAGTATAGTACGCATGATATCCGGCCTTGACCTTGAAGCACTTCCGAAAGTGAAAAATTGTTCAAGATAAATATTATCAAGACCAGTACGCTCTCTCAAACAGCGCTTTACCGCTTCTTCGACATCTTCATTACGTTTTACAAAACCGCCTGGCAGTGCAAAAAAACCTGTATTGTTGTACTCTAAAATTAGAATTTTTAGCTGCTTTCCGTTAAAGCCAAAAATGACAAGATCATAGGCCAAATGGGGTAAATACTCCTCATGAGATGGTAATCTTTGTTCTTTATTGTTAGCCAATTAGTAGTTTTTTTCAAATGAAACCTAAAATTTCATAATATCAAAAGAATTATTGTAATTATTGGAGACAATAGAATTTTCTTAAAGTGAAAAGGAGAAAATCATTTTTTGTTTAATCTTTATCATAAGGTAATCTAACTAAAGTTTTAGCCCTATACTAATCATTGATTGATAAACCTCGCTCTATATTTTGTAGGTGAACAACCTTTGATTTCTTTAAACTTACGATTGAAATTGGCGATGTTATTGAATCCGCACTCCTCTGCTATTTGTGCTACGGAAAAGTCTTGACGGTTGACCAAAAGTTTACACGCATTTTCGATTCGTACTTCTATAAGAAATTGGAAAAACGTTTTGTTCGTTCTTTTTTTGAAATAGCGACAAAATGCATTTTTGGTCATATTCGCCAAGTCTGATACCTCTTCTAAAGAAATGGTTTGGTGATAGTTATCCATAACGTGCTTGATAACGGTACCCATTCTTTTTCCCTCATCATCAGAATATGATTTTTTATAGATAAAAGAAGACAAAGGCTCGGTTTTGCTTTGTATTATAAGATTAATAAGCAATAATAGACTTGCGATTTGTTCGACCTTGTTCTGTTTGGGCAAGGCCTCGAATAGGTTAGTGATATCATTATTATTGGGCACGACCTTCATTCCATACTCCGCGTTATCAAAAAAGTCTTTGGTGGGGTTCAGGTCGGGCAAACTAAAAAAGTTTTTACCGAATGAGTCTAAGCTAAAAAATAGGGTATACATAAGAGATTTTTTAGAAGCTTTGGTATCACTTTTAAAAACATGAGGTTGAAAACCGCCTATGACTAAAATATCACCTTCATTATATTCGTTGATCGAATCTCCTACGATTAAGGTTCCAGAACCTTCTAAAATGTAACTAATTTGAATTTCGGCATGTTGGTGCAGTTGATTATAAAAGAAAGTCTCACGGTCTACCTGAAAGACTAGGGCTTCATTTTTTGGCTTTGGTATTTTAAAGGGTAGAACTTTCAAGAATAGAATTTGTACTAAAATAACTTAAAATATGAAAAGCAAGGTTGGTTGGGGTAGTTAGGTATAGTATTAGAGATGGTCATATGATGGTCTTCTAATTCGCTCTCCGGGAAAAAAATGTTATTTTTGATACGGCTTTAGGGGTATTCTATTTAGAATTGAGAGAGTCCCTTTGAACCTGATTTGGCTTACACCAACGTAGGGAAAAGTTCGCAATGGTATGCTGCATTCTTTTTATTCTCATTCTGAGAACTTCTATAGCCGTATTAAATTCAGACACTATTATGGAAGAGAATCTTTGGAAACATATTTTACAAGTTAGAAAGCAATCGCCTTTGGTGCATAATATTGCGAATTATGTGGTGATGAACAATACGGCAAATGCGCTATTGGCAGTCGGGGCGTCACCTATAATGGCTCATGCCCACTCTGAAATAGATGAAATGGTCGCTATCTGTCAAAGTCTTGTGGTTAACATCGGCACCTTAGACGAGTACTGGGCAAAATCAATGCTGCAGGCCGCCAATAAAGCACATGAATTAAGAAAACCGTTTGTGATCGACCCTGTCGGTGCAGGAGCTACTGGTTTTAGAAATGATTTATTATCTGAACTCTTAAAAACTAGACCAACCATAATAAGAGGTAATGCCTCGGAGATTATGGCGCTGGCCAAACAGAATGTTTCGGTGACCAAAGGGGTAGATAGCACTGCGGATAGTAACGAAGCCATTCAGGCGGCTATCAACTTGAATCAAGAATTTGGTTCGGTAGTCTGCATTTCCGGCAAGATAGATATTGTGATATCACAACATGGGAAATGTTATATCAAAAATGGAAGTGAGCTCATGACAAAGGTTACCGGTTTAGGGTGTTCGGCTACAGCAATTATCGGTGCCTTCATTGCCACAATTGACAATACGTTTGAAGCGGTTACTGCTGCCATGGCCTTGATGGGTATCGCTGGTGAATTAGCGTCAAAATTGGCTGATGGCCCTGGTAGTCTACAAATGCATTTGCTCGATAAACTGTATAATATTACTTCAGATGAATTTTCGTCTCACCTTGAACTAGAAGTGATATAATGCTAATGTCGTTTCCTTATCACCTTTATTTAGTAATCTCGGAAGAAAGTTGTGGCGGCCGAAAAATTACGGATGTAGCGGAGAAAGCCATATCTGGAGGGGTGGATATAGTACAACTGCGTGAAAAACATTTGACTTCAAAGGCATTTATTGAAAATTCATTAAATCTACAAGAGGTCTTGCAGAAGCATAACGTTCCTTTGATTATTAACGATAATATCGAGGTGGCCAAGGCCATTGGTGCCTTTGGTATACACGTTGGCAATAATGATATGGCTCCTACTGAAATCAAGAAATCTTGGAAGAAATCACACTGTTTGGGGTATTCGATAGAATATCTCGAACAATTGGAAACAGAAGAGACCAAGGTTTCGGATTATTTAGGAGTCAGTCCCGTATTTAGCACTTCTACAAAGACCGATACTGTAACCGAGTGGGGTCTTGAAGGTATTTCTAAAATTAGAACTTTGACCACAAAACCTTTAGTCGCGATAGGCAGTATGAAAAAGGAAAATGCATATGATGTTATCAAGGCCGGAGCCGATTGTATTGCGGTGGTCTCGGCCATATGCCAAGCAAAAGATCCGGAACAAGCCGCGTGGGAACTCCGAAATCAAATAGAAAAAGCACTATGAAAAAATATAGCTATCGATCAGTTTTGAGCATTGCCGGCTTTGACGGTAGTGGTGGTGCAGGTATTCAAGCCGATATTAAAACTACATCGGCACTAGGCTGTTATTCCACATCGGTTTTGACCGCATTGCCTGTTCAAAATACTACAGGAGTACAATCGATATATCCAATTCCCACAAAAGCCATCTCTGAGCAAATAGAGAGCATTTTTGATGATATTTTTCCAGATGCCGTAAAGATTGGAATGGTACATACGAGCGAATTGGTAGAAACTATTGTTTCCTCTTTAAAGAAATATAAGAAGGTGCCTTTGGTGTTCGACCCGGTAATGGTGGCGACCAGTGGTCATAAATTGATTGAAGACGCAACAATCGATATTATAATTGAGAAACTAATTCCACTAGCGGATGTTATCACTCCTAATTTAGATGAAGCCTCAATTTTAGCGGAGATGCCTATTGATAATGTTGAGGATATGTATAAAGCAGGGGAGATGATTCAAAAATTAGGAGTACACTCTTTACTTTTAAAGGGAGGGCATCTGAAGACCGACAAGCTTACTTCCCTTTATTTTTCCGAAGATGGAAAAGTACATGAATTTCATTTTGAAAAATTCGAAACGAACAATACCCATGGGTCCGGATGCACTTTATCTTCCGCCATTGCCAGTTTTTTGGCAAGAGGTGAATCGCTGCTTGAAGCTATTGAATCGGGACAAAACTACGTACATCAAGCTATCTTGAATGGTAAAGATGTGCGAGTCGGTGGTGGTAATGGACCTTTGAACCATTTTTATAATCCTCAACAACTAATAAAAAATGAATTGGAGCAGTAAAGCCTGGGAGCAGATAATACCGATATATCAAAAAATAATTGAAATGCCTTTCATTACCGAGTTAACGAATGGCACTCTACCCTTGGAAAAGTTTCAATTTTATATGTTGCAAGACGCACACTATTTAGACCAGTTCGGTCGTGCTTTGGCAATTATCGGAGCAAGAACCCAAAGTCTTGAAGATTCGTTGGCCTATATCAAATTTGCAGAAGGCGCTATTGTGGTCGAAAAGGCACTTCATGAGTCTTATTTTGAGTCTTATCAACTTAGTGAAAAGGGAAGTATTCAACCTACTTGCCACCACTACGGTAATTTTCTAAAAAGCACTGCGGCCTTGCAACCGGTGGAGGTTGCTATTGCAGCGGTTTTGCCCTGCTTCTGGATCTATAAAAAAGTTGGTGACCATATTTATCAGAATCAAAAAGCCATTGAGAACCCTTACCAAAAATGGATTGAAACTTATGCAGGGGAAGAGTTTGGGATAATTACACAACGGGCAATCGATATCAGTAATCGTATTTCATTAGGTTGTACTCCAATACAACAACAGGCCATGACAGAAGCCTTTGTGACGGCCAGTAGGTTAGAATATGAATTTTGGAATAGTGCCTATGTTTTAAAACGATGGTAAAAAAGAAACTTGAATTTTTCTTGAAATTAGATTTAAGCATTTTATAGGCAACCATTTTCCATCTATTGCGTCTTATTATAGAAACTATAATTATAGACATTTTATGAGAGAAAGAATTTTTTTGGTATTGGCCATTGGCGTTTTTTTATTGGGTTGTACAAGTGATAATAGTGTAGACTGCCCCGAAGATTATTCAGGTGTACTTATGGTAAGTGAAGAGAAGATGGTAGGTGAGTGGGTGCTCATTGCCATAACCGCTGAAGACGAAGTTGATCTTTCCGATGATAGTGAAGACAACCCGTCAACTGATATTTTTGCACAGTATAGCGAATGTCAAAGAGATGGTGCCTATGTTTTTACTACCAATAGGGGCTACACATTTAAGCAAGGCTTAAAGGCGGATAATTGTGAACGAACTGTTGATTTGTCCGGTACTTGGCAACTGGTTGGTTCAACATTAAGTTTGGTGGGTTCTTGTAATATTCAAAACCTTGCGATTGAATTTAATGATGATAATTCTGCTTTTGTCTTTAAAGAAAATTTTAATATCACCGATACCAACGGTAGTTCAATTCAAACCGAGGTAAGTTTTACATACAGTCTTCAACAATAAATAAGCTAAAAATAGAAAGGGAGCGATTGACCAAATCACTCCCTTTACTGCACAAAAAATAAACTAGCCTTAATTATGGTAAAGTTCTTAAGTTTTAAATCTTATGCTTCACTTTTTTAGGTGGTTGAACGTTTTCTGTAGTTAGATGGTAATCTCTCAAGGTTAGTTGGTAATTAACTATTTGATTTATCAAACTAAAATAGACTTCGGACGACCAATTAAGGGTTTTGTCTTGATACTTCGGGTACTTAAAAAAAAAACCGGAAACCTTCGGGGGACGATTTCCGGTAAACTGAATTAGATAAAGTTTAGAACTATTATCCAGCCGTTTTACTGTAAAAGAACAACCGAGCTAATTGTACTCGATTGTTCTCTAGTCGATTGCACTCTCCGAACCGACACATTGAGTGCAGTCTAGGGCTTACGACCCATATTGTAATTAACTAGTACTTATCTCACACCAGCTATCCACTTTTAAAATTGTTTTACAAATTTCGGTTACTTGTTTTGGATATAGGGTCAGTAATCGACGGATGAAGATTTTCTGTAGACGGATGAAGGTTAGTTGCGGTCGACCATTAATGAGGGGTAGAAGAAAACTACTCACATATCTCAAATTAGATGATAAAGTGAAGGAGTAATTGTTGATTAGTACTTAGAACGTGGCAGTACGGGTCAATACAAAAATCTCTGTTTGCCCGATGAAGTAATAAAATATTTATACCAGGTTGAGACGCCGCATTAATTCTGGACGGTTAGATCGACTGATGGGCACCACATTTTTACCAATCAATACACTATTATCTTCAATATCTATAATTTTTGTAAAATTGATAATGAAAGAACGGTGTATTTGTAGAAAGATTTTTTCAGGTAATTTATCTTTAATTTTCTTAAGGGTTGTGTGTACGCGATAAGTATCTTTTTCTAATTTAATTTCAATATAATCACCTTTTGCCTCGATGACCTGAATTTCGTTAAGATTTAATTTTATTAACCTACGGTCTATATTTACGTACAAGTCATTTCCGGGGGTAGAAGGCTCTTCGGTTTCATCAAAGGTCTGGGTAGTTCTACTCATTACTTTTTTAAGTTTCAAAATAGATTTTTGAAAACGTTCGTGAGTAATGGGTTTTACCAAATAATCTACAATCGCCTCATATTCATAGGCTTCAATTGCAAATTCGGTGTCTGATGTGGTAAGAACGATATGTGGTGGGTTCTTTAAGGTTTGAACAAAGTCGACACCGGTAAACCCGGGCATATGAATGTCTAAGAACACGACATCGACGTTTTGCTGATTTAAAAATTTAATGGCGTCGACTGCACTTTCGAATTGTTCGATTATGTCTAAATCGGGTATTTTAGAGCAAAGTTGGGTTACTATAGCCCTTGCAGATGCTTCATCGTCGACAATAATACAGTTCATATTAAAGAGATACCTTTTCGCTATTACCTTATCAAGATAATGATAATATTTTAAGTCTTTATAGACTTTTATTGTAACGTAAGGTTCGTACTGCTAATTGTGTATGGTAAGAATATATTATAGTAGTAGAGGAGAAGTTGCCCCGTAACAGCATAACATTTATACGCCATATAGTCGTCATGCTGTATTAGGGTCAAACTTTAAAAAGTATAGATAAGGTAAAACAATCATGCCATAAAGTGGGTGTTACCTTTTTTAGATTTTAGATATGGATGAGCTTTACGCGGGTACGATGTCATTTACTTCCCAATAGGCAAGTATCTTATCAATTTTCTTGACATAATCTTCATATTTCAATGGTTTTACTACGTAACCTGCGATACCAGTAGTGTAGCAATCGACCATGTCTTCTCTATTTTGTGAGGTGGTTAATACAACTACGGGAATATATTTGAAAACCTCACTTTGTTTTATTGATTTTAAAAATTCATTGCCGTTCATTCTAGGCATATTAAGATCTAAAATGATAAGATCGGGTAGGCGAGTACAAGACATTAATTCTGATAGGGCTTCGTGACCATTTTCAGCCCATATAAGTTGGTGTTTGGCCTGAAGTTTAGAGATAGCTCTATTCATCTTCATCATTTCTACTTGGTCATCTTCTATAAAAAGTATTTTCATGGCGCATAAGTAATTAAGTGAGATACAAATCTCTTACTAAATAAATACAATTAAGGGTAGGAGTAGACGAGTGGAGGTTTACTGTAGACGAATGGTAATTTTAGATAGCCGAGTTTTTATAAAAAATTGAAAACGAGTCGGTTTAATTATGAGGTGAACGCTTTTTGATTGCCTCATAATTAAACCGACTCGTTTACTGGCTTGTAAGAGGGTTCGGGTAGTTGTCCGATTCGTCTTCATCCCTTTCATCCAAACAAACAAAATCTTTTTCGACCAATAGTGAAATGGTTTTTCCCGTATTTAATTTAAACTCATTTTTAAAACCAACTTTAGAGCTTTCGGCCCAGTTACTTGTTTCTTTCTCAGGTATCCATACGGTAATGGTCCGGTCAATAAAATCTGCCTGAAGTTCGACCAAATTCTTTTTGGTACGTAGTTCGTATGTGAACTTTTGGGTGTTGAACTCTGTGGTTTCGGCATAAAGCCCTGTTGTACAAAAAGTCTCCACCTCGGTTTTGGTAAGTCTATACCTTACCGAATTCCCCCTTATTCTTATCTTCATTTGACTATATTTTAACCGTTTCTCTTTGTTCCGTTTTATAATTTATGGTTACACGAGTACCTTTTCCTGGGTGAGAGTTGATAAACAAGCGCCCATTGATATAGCTGATACGTTCTTTCATAAAGAAAAGCCCCATACCACCCTCACTGTTATTTTTAGGGGGGCTGTTCATGACCGAAGTGTCAAACCCCTTACCATCGTCATCGATCAATACGCTCAGAATACCATCTTTGTAATTAATAGTGACCAGTATATAATTGGCCTGAGCATATTTGATAGCATTATTGACCGCTTCTTGGGTTACCCTATAAATATTTGTTTCGGCAAGAGAGTCAAAGCGTATGTGCTTCTCGGTTCTGTTTTCAAAAAGAATGGTTTTACCAGTTAATTTTGAAAGTTCAACGGTCATTTTTTGCAGAGCAGGAAAAATACCATGGTCGCTCAATTCAGGTGGCGTTAAGTTAAAGGTTGCAGTTCGTACGCCCTTGATCAAATCAGAGGTCAATACCTTAAGGTAATCAATCTTTTCTGCGGTTTTTTCTTGGTTTTCAACATCTATAGATTCAATATTGAATTTAAGAGCGGTAAGCATTTGGCCTATTCCGTCGTGAATATCTTTGGCTATGCGTTTTCGCTCCTCTTCTTGACCCTCGACAATTTGACTGGCCTGAATTCTTTTCTGAAGCATACGTTCCTCAAAATTTTGTTGGGTCAGCTGTTCGACTTTAAGGGCATTTATTTTACGCTCGGTAATATCTGAACATAGAATAAGTACACTTTGCTGCTGGCTTGATTGGTGCATGGGCACTATAGACATATCTAGCCAATAATTTTCTTTGTTAACTGTAGTAATTAGAATTTCTTCTGTTCGAATTACATTTTTTCTATTGTTTTTTAAAACTTCTTTTAAGTATTGTTGTTGACCTTCATCGACGGTAAGCACCTCGGACAATGGCTTATTAAGATCTTTTGATTCAAGGTTTAAGAGGTTAAGAAATTTTTTGCTGATAAAGACTATACTACCGTCTTGTCTGGCACTTGCGAACAACGCTGCATTATCAATAACGAAATTAAGCTCTTGAAGGTCTTTTAGTGACTTTTCTTTTTCTTCATAAAGTTTTTGGGTTTCTCTCGCTTGGCTCTCAGATTGGCCTCTGCTTTGAATTAAACTGGCCACCGTTTTACGTATCTGTAGGGAGAGCGGTCTGAAAATAAAGGCAATTTCAAGGAGTAATATAGAAAGGGAAATACCAAGTAATAAATATTCTTTTCGTTTTAGGCTTTCCAATTTTGCCTTACTACGTTTATCGTACTCGTTGACGATAATATCCATCAACTCTAAAAACTTACTTTCATTTTGCAGCACATCCATTGTAGCGTGCTGGAGTTTACTTTCGGAAAGGCTGTTATTATTATAGGATGTGATAATAGCCTCGGCAGCTTGTACCATCAAATTGTGGTGCGCTTCGAGTTGAAGAAACAGTTCTAGTATCTCCGGATGGTTTTCAACAGGAAGCCCAATAGATTCATCACCCTTTTGCAAGGCTAGATGCGAGTTTTTCCAAACCGATAAAGTTTCGGTAAGTTCGGTAATTGTTGAACCAATTTGACGATTTTGAAAGGCATCTTTAATGAGTAAAACTTCTTTGGTCAGCTTCTGGCTATAGGCTCGTTGGCGACCAGCTATATTTATGACCCGAGAGTCGTTCAGCTGCGAATTGAGGTGACTTTGAATAAGAATTTGTGCGATAATAATCGTCAAGGCGATGCCCGCCAGAGCCAAAAGATACCATTTGCGAATCCGTATAAAGGTCGCATTATCCAATGATCGATGGTACTTAGTTTTGGTCACGAACCGATTATTTATTTTCTGGTTTAAGTACTAATTGCCTTGGTGACTAGGCGTACGGCATTTTCAGAAAGGGGTAGCTTTAATGCAGCCTCTTGCCCCTTTTCAGACATTTTCCGCCATGTTTTTTGCAGTATATCAATAAGTTTATCGTCAGGGTGTTCTTTAGAGAAGGGCTCAAAATAATGCTCTAAAAAGACCAAGCAAATAACATCTTCGAGTGTTTGGGTCTCCTCATTCTTTTTTAGTTGTTTCTTTTCCAATAGAAAGGAAACTTTGGCTATGGTTTCTTGATCATATCCTACCTCCTCTAAAATTGAAGTGGCAGTTTGGGCATGAAACTTTTTAAGCTCTTGACGCCACTTAAGGTAACCGATCCTGTTCATTTCATATGACTCGCGAGGTATTTCCCAACGACAAATGTGTTGGCAACGCGCGGTCAATCGTAAAGCTTCAGAGGCTTGCGGGGCAAACTTGTCCAGTTGGTCAGACATCCTAATGGCATAAAGAACTTCTTTCGGATAGCTTTTTCCTTTAAACTCTTCGGTATTCGGATCCTTACTATTGGCCGCATCGAATTTTTTAAAGGCTTCGTCTAATTTATTGGAGGTAGGCATAAATTATATTTTCTGGAAAGATAATAATTTCCTTTCCCAATCATTGGCTTACTCCCTTATAAACCTATAAACGAATAGAATCTTTCATTCGCTAAATCCGATGTAAACATAACCATCAATTATACGAACCGGATAGGTGGCAATAGCACCCAAACTACCATTAAGGTTCTCACCTGTTTTTAACGAAAAAGTATTTTTGTGAAGCGGACAGGCAATTTTTGGTTCTAAATTTTCTTCTCCGATCATACCTCGTGACAAGACCATTTCCATCTTATGCGGACAAAGATTTTGGCATGCATACCAATTGCCTTCTCTGGTAAAATTGAAAACCGCTATTTGCTTTTCTTTATACTTAACACACGCTCCTCCATTTTTCGGAAACTTATTGACCAAGGCTGCTTTGTACCAAACCTTGACATCTTCAATTGCTACGGTCTGATATTTTTCTAATGTTGATGAAATCATTTCTAAATGTTTTAGTTCGTTATTATAACTACACCCACTCTTTGGGCATTTTTTGGTCTCGGAGCGATACAAATTCTATATTATCATCTTCTTCTTCAGAATTAACAAAATGAGTGTATCTCGAGCGGATTTCAGGGTTTTCGACCGCCTCTTTCCATTCACATTTGTAGGTGTCTACATAAGCTTGCATTTCAGCGTCTAATTCACTAACAATACCCAGAGAATCGTTCATGACTACGTTTTGTAAATAGGTAATGCCTCCTTCAAGCTTTTCTAACCAAGCGGCTGTTCTTTGTAAGGGTTGTGCTGTTTTTATGTAAAACATTATGAACCGATCTACATAGGTCATTGCAGTCTTTTTATCTACTTTTTCTACAAGTAGTTCGGCGTGTCTTGGATTGGCACCACCATTGCCGCCTACATAAACATTCCACCCGCCTTCAACGGCGATGAAGCCAAAATCTTTGCATCGGGCCTCGGCACATTCTCTAATACAGCCAGATACCCCGCCTTTTAATTTGTGGGGCGACCGAATACCCTTGTAACGATTTTCAATTTCAATGGCAAAACTTACGCTTTCATCCATACCATAACGACACCAAGTTGAACCGACGCAGCTCTTTACGGTTCGAAGCGATTTTCCGTAAGCCTGCCCGGTTTCAAAACCTTCGGCTATGAGTTCTTCCCAAATTAGGGGTAGTTCATGTAATTTTGCCCCGAACAAGTCGATGCGCTGCCCTCCCGTGATTTTCGAATAGAGATCATATTTTTGGGCTATTCTGCCTAAAGCCATTAATTGTTTCGGAGTTATTTCTCCGCCAGCTACGCGGGGTACGACCGAGTAAGTACCATTTCGTTGAATATTGGCTAGATAACGGTCGTTACTATCTTGTATCGTTTCTTGTTTATTGGCCGTTTCGTTGTAAATACTTGCGAAAATACCGGCCGACACCGGTTTGCAAATTTCACAGCCATGACCTGTACCGACAGTATCGAGCAATTCATCATAATCTTTGATTCCTCGGGTCTTTACGATATCATAGAGCTCTTGCCTTGAATAATTAAAATGTTCGCAAATACTGTTTTTTACTGTTTTACCTAACGATTTTAAGCTTTCGGTAACCAAGTCGGTAAGCATGGGCTTACAGCCCCCACAGCCCGTTCCTGCTTTTGTAGCCTTCGATACCGATTTGACCGTTTCATTGCCGTCATCAAGAACCGAGCAGCATATAGCCCCTTTAGTAACTGCCTCGCAGGAGCAAATTACGGCACTATCGGGTAGATCCATGGCACTGCCAAACGCGGAGCCGCCTTCGCCCCGGGCGCCCACAATCAATTCTTCGGCATTGTCGGGCAGAGGCATATTGTTGAGATACATTTGATGAAGTATGCTATAATCGCCCGCATCACCTACCATAATACCACCTAGAAGAGTTTTACCGTCATGGCTGACATTTATTCTTTTATAGATACCCTTGGTTTTATTTTCATATATTATAGAAAGCCCTTTGTCGGCAGGCATATAGGGTACTCCGAAACTGGCTACATCGACACCGATTAATTTCAGTTTTGTAGACATGTCGATTTCTTTTTGCATGGCCACGTTATGATTTTCTAAAATCTGGTTGACCGCAACCTCTGCCATTTCATAACCGGGAGCGACCAGCCCGTATATCATCTGATTATAAAGCGCTACTTCACCTATCGCAAATATTTTCGGGTCTGAGGTCTGCATTTTATTGTTAACCATGATACCGCCACGAACTCCCATTTCGAGATCGCATGTTCTTGCAAGTTCATCTCGAGGCCGAATTCCGGCCGAGACCACGAGCATATCTACTTCTAAGGTATCGTCTTCACCAAAATCCATTCCGGTGATTACCCCATTGCCCAAGATACGGTTGGTAGCTTTGCCAGTGTGTATTTGAATGCCCATAGACTCTAAAGTCAGTTGAAGAACATTACTACTTCTTGCATCAAGCTGTCTCGGCATGAGTTTGGGGGCGTATTCGACAACATGGGGTTCAAGACCCATATCCATTACAGCTTTCCCTGCTTCAAGTCCTAAAAGACCACCCCCAAGTACGGCTGCTTTGCCATTCGATTTTCTGCTCTTTATTTTTTCGGCATAAGCAAGCATGTCTTCAAGGTCTTCAATAGTTCGGTAGACAAATACACCCTCCTTCTCTACACCGGTAATAGGCGGCACGAAGGGCGCAGAGCCTGTAGCGAGTACTAGATAATCGTATGAATATTCTTTATCGCTTGCCGTGGTAACGGTTTGCTTATCTCGATGAATATCGGTTACCCGTTCTTTAATGATTAAATCAATATTGTTATCGGTATACCAATCTAAAGATGCCAGCTCTAATGCCTTTGCATCGCGATTGGCGAAAAATTCGCTGAGGTGTACCCGGTCGTATGCGGCTCGGGGTTCTTCGCCAAAAACAACAAGCTTAAAATTTTTACTGTTCTCGTGGGCTATGAACTTCTCGCAGAACTTATAGCCGACCATGCCGTTACCGACAACAATTATTGTTTTCATTTTACTTCGATTTTAGAATCAACGAAACAAAAATAAGTATAAATACGTATTTTTTATCTAAATATATATGAATAATTACGTAGTTTTGTTGTGGTATTCATAATTGTATAACCTTAAAGACAGATATTATGATAGGGAAAAACAAATCAATTGTTACATTGGTAGGGGCGGGTCCGGGTAGTTCAGACCTTATAACTATAAGGGGTTTGAAAGCTTTGGAGAACGCTGATATTGTTTTGTATGATGCTTTAGTAGGAAAAGATATTTTATCATATATAGATAAATCTGTTCCAAAGATATACGTAGGAAAAAGAAGTGGAAAACACTCCTATTCTCAAAATGATATAAATAAGTTGTTGGTTGATGCTGCTTTTGAATACGGGCATGTAGTGCGTTTGAAGGGAGGAGATCCTTTTGTGTTTGGAAGGGCATCGGAAGAGATAGGTTATGTGGAGTCTTTTGGTATTCCCGTTTCTGTTATTCCAGGGGTAACGAGCGCGATAGCTGTTCCGAGCAGTCAAGGTATACCTATGACTTCAAGAGGTGTTAGTAGTAGTTTTTGGGTTATGACCGCAACGAAAAAGGATGGTTCTTTTTCTGAAGATTTGAAATTTGCGGCAAAGTCATCAACCACGATGGTTGTGCTTATGGGGTTGTCGAAACTACTTGAAATCACCGATGAGGTAGGTAGGTATAGGGGGGCTATGACGCCCATAGCTGTTATTCAAAACGGTACTCTACCTGATGAAAACTGTGAGGTGACTACTTTAAAACGTGCTAGTGAATTACTTGGGCGCCTTAAACCGGGTATGCCAGGTGTTATTATTATTGGTGATGTGGTGGCTGAACATCCTTCTTTTTTTGAGGAAGAGGTACAGCGAGTTCTTTACTCCAATTTTTAGGTTTTACGGTATAAATACTAGCTATTAACTATAATACTAGATGAACGATTGCAGCTTCCAAAATTGAGAATTATCAATTTTAGAAGCTTGTTTTTTTTGAATTCACATTATCCGTAAGGTAAATTTTCTTACCTGGTAAAAATCTATAATTACGTACTATTTTCAATTAATTACTACGTATTACTACGTATAAATACGTAATATTGTAAAGAATATTTTAGGGAACATCAATTTAAAAATCAGTATTATGAAAACACAAGCCTCTAAAAAAGCAACAACTTTAAAGCTCACTGATATCAAAAGTGTGCCTATTCGTACCTTTTGGATTACTTCCATCGCCTTCTTCATTTGTTTCTTCGCATGGTTTGGTATAGTACCATTTATGCCAGATGTGGTTAAAGATTTAGGGCTAACTCCCGACCAGAAATGGAACTCTATCATATTAGCAGTGACAGGTACGGTTTTCGCCCGATTATTGATTGGTAAATTATGCGACCGATTTGGTCCGAGAATATGTTATACCTATCTACTAATTCTTGGTGCCATACCAGTTATTTTAATCGGTTTTGTACAGACCCCGCTACAGTTCTTAATCTGTCGGTTGTTCATTGGTTTCATCGGTGCTTCATTTGTAATTACCCAATTTCATACTTCGATTATGTTTGCTCCTAATATTGTGGGCACCGCCAATGCTACTTCTGCTGGTTGGGGTAATTTAGGTGGGGGTGCCAACCGATTAGGTATGCCTTTGATAGCAGCAGCTGTAGTTAGTTTTGGGGTGGCCGATGAGATCGCTTGGCGATATTCGATGGTAATTGCAGGTATAATCGCAATGCTGATGGGGCTTGTATATTATTTCTTTACGACCGATACCCCTGACGGTAACTTTTCTGACCTTAAGAAAGAAGGAAAAATGCCTGCGTTGAAAAAAGATGAGGAGAGTTTCATGAGCGTACTTAAAGACTATCGAGTGTGGATATTGTTTATAGTCTACGCCGCTTGTTTCGGTATGGAACTTACTGTTTATGGTACTATGGATGACTACTTGCAGAATAATTTTGGTCTTACCCGTTCGACTGCCGGTAACTTGGTACTCTCATTTGCTCTAATGAATATTTTTGCCCGAACCTTGGGGGGATTTTTCGGTGATCGATTCGGTAGATTAAAAGGTCTAAGGGGCAGAGTAATTTTCTTGACAATAATTCTAGCCGCTGAAGGCCTCATGCTTTCTACTTTCTCACTGGCAACAAGTCTCTCGGTCGGTCTTATATTCTTAATTGCTTTTAGCCTTACGGTTCAGATGGCCGAAGGAGCAACCTTTTCGGTTGTACCTTTTATAAATAAAAAGGCTATAGGTTCCATTTCCGGTATTGTGGGCGCAGGGGGTAATGTGGGGGCATTTTTGGCAGCACTTTTCTTAAAGTCGAAATCTGCCATTGCCGAAACCAATGCGTTGGCGGCAAATTCAGCTCTGGGGGAAGAAGCAATGAAGGCCGCACAATCTACGGCTGCCGCAGGTGCGGTCTCAAGCGGCTATTTTGTGATAGGTATTTTCGTAGTCATAAGTGCCCTGACGACCTTGGCTATCAAATTTTCAATGGCTGATGAAAAAGCGATAGAGGAAGAAATGAAGGGAGAATTGGCCATCTCCGGTTCTGCTAAATAGAAATTTTCTAAAGCGGTATGTTCTTCTAGGTTATTGTTGGCTAGAGAAGCATACCGCTACAGTTACCCAATTTATAAAACCTGATGTATGAAAAACATTTATATTTTTCTGTGCCTTTTCTTGCTCTCATATCAAGATACTTTGGCTCAATTTACCCTTGATGGCGAGTTTAGGCCACGTACCGAATATCGACATGGTTTCGGAAGTATTATTGCAGATGCAGCTGATCCAGGATATGCCATTTCAACACGTATTAGGCTAAACACAGGGTATAAGTTCGATTCTTATGAGTTTTATTTGAGCTTACAAGATGTTATGGTCTGGGGTGAGAACAGGCAGATATTACCTCATGATCAAAACAATTCTTTTGCAGTTTTTCAAGCTTGGGCGAAACTAAAATTAGGGGAACGTTTTTCAACCAAATTGGGCCGTCAAGTAATTGCATACGATGACCAACGTATTTTTGGCGGACTTGATTGGGCCCAGCAAGGGAGAAATCACGATGCCGCCCTGTTGAGTTACAAGAAAAATAGTTTTATGGCCGACTTGGGCTTGGCTTTTAATCAAGATTTTAATAATCCTGCAGGTTTTCAATCGGTCGGAACAATATACAATACGGCAGGTTTTTTCTCTTATAAATCGATGCAATACCTATACGTAAAGAAAAAATGGAATGAATTTTCTGGAAGTCTGTTATTACTGAACAATGGCTTTCAGAATTTTACGGGCGAAGGTGAAGAAAGCGTTGCCGATGGTGTCAGCAATTTACAGACCTTAGGTACTCATTTGAATTATAAGAAAGGTAAATTCGGGGCCGCTTTAAACGCCTTTCTTCAAACCGGTGAACGTCAAAACAATTTAAAGGTGGCTTCAGCCTATTTACTGGGTCTTGATTTAACTTATAAGGCATCTCCCAAAATTGGTTTGGGCATCGGAACAGAGGTGATAAGTGGCAATAAGGCAGATACGGCAGATAAGACCGAAGCGTTTTTTCCCCTTTATGGTACCAACCATAAGTTCAATGGTTTTATGGATTATTTCTATGTGGGAAATCATGCCAATTCAATCGGACTCTTTGATCTTCATGCCAGTGCTAATTTCAAATTAGGCGACAAATCAGGTTTGCTGCTCAAGGTTCTTAAATTTAACGGAGAACAAGAACTGCCCAGTGGTGAAAATTCTTTGGGTACTGAAATAGATATAGTATTCTCGCAGAATTTTAATGGTTACGGATTAAAATTTGGTTACTCACATATGTTTGCTGCAAGTGGAATGTATGAACTAAAGGGTATAGCTGATGAAGCTGCAGCAAGCAGCCAGAATTGGATTTGGGCCATGTTGGTCATCAAGCCAAAGTTTATCAATACAGCTAAAAATTAAGTACTCTTATTATACGATGCTTCGATGGAGCCGTTATGACCTCTTTTGGTTGTGGCGGTTCGTTTTTTGTATTCTTTCCATTCAAATACATATTTATGACCTTAGTTTTCATAGATTGTCAGGGATTATAAAATTCATCTATATTTGTACGTACAAATACTTACACCTTGAATCAAACTACAAGTATCGTTTTAGTGGATGACCATTCACTGGTACGTGACGGAATACGGGCATTATTAGAAAGCGAATCAGACCTCGAAGTTATCGGGGAAGGGTCAGATGGAAAGGAAGCGCTAGAATTAGTAAAGAACAAACAACCTGATTTGTTGATTATAGACATTCGAATGCCGAAAATGACAGGTATCGAAGCTGTTCATGCATTAAATGCCGGCAAGTCTTCAGTAAAGTCTATAATCTTATCAATGCACGATTCAGAAGAATATATTCTACAGTCGGTAAGTGCCGGTGCGAATGGGTATCTGTTAAAGGATACCGGAAAAACAGAATTTATAAAGGCGATACATACCGTTCGCGAAGGTGGAAAATATTACAGTGGAGATATCTCCAATATTTTGGTCAACAATTTGTTGAACCCCAGTAAAGAAATCACTGATACCCCCAAAAAAGGAAAGCAGACCGAAAATCCCTTTGATCTAACCAATAAAGAATTGCAGGTTTTAGAATTGGTTTTGTCCGGTTTGACCAATAAACAGATTTCTGAAAAATTACAGAATAGTAAGCGTACGGTAGAAACCCACCGTTTTAACTTAATGCGCAAGATGGATGTTAAAAACTTGATAGACCTTTCTAAAAAAGCTCAAGAGTACAATTTGGTTTAGTAACTGATTTTTTAAATTTTCAGTATTCATTTTTCCTATCTTTCGGGCTGTTTAATTGATGAAAAATCTCTTTTTTATCATTATCAGCTAACGATTATGACCAAATACTTCCTTTTTTTTGCCTTATTGATTTCCATTCAATGTGCCACCAAAGAAACTAAAAATATAACCCATAATGTCTACGATTACGGCGCGACAGGCGATGGGGTGACCAATGATCAGATAGCTATTCAAAAGGCCATTGATGCGTGTAAAGGTACGGGAGGCAAGGTCATTTTTCCTGAAGGATCATTCTTGACGGGGCAGTTAATGTTGGGCAATAACATGACTTTGCAATTAGATTCTACAGCTACTATTTTGGGCATACAATCAGATGCCGAAGATGCATATCCACACCATAAAATAGAGACCCGTTTTCCTAATCGAATGCTAGAAGATTGCCAACGCAGGTTAATTTATGGCAACCATGTAAAAAATGTAACTATTACCGGAAAAGGAAAAATAGATGGGCAAGGCGATTATGACCCATGGATGAATGTTAAGGAGCTTGGTACCGAAAAAGATAGGCCATCAATCTTAGCCTTTGTCGGTTCCAAAAATATTACCGTCTCTGATATTACTATGGTCGACCCGGCCTGTTGGACCCAAGTTTATATAGAATCTGATAGTATAACCATACGCAATATCAAAGTACATACAGGTAATTTGACCCCCAATCGTGATGGAATCGATATTGTAGATTGCCACAAGGTCTTGATTGAAGATTGTGATATTAAGTCTGAAGATGATGGCATTTGTTTCAAGAGTGGAAGTGAATATGGGTGTAAAGATGTGGTAGTGCGTAATTGCACTATTGACAAATTGAATGTAAATGCAGGTAATTGTTTTAAGTTGGGAACCGATGGTTTAGGAAGCTTTATGAATTTCGATATTTCGAACCTTACTCTGAAAAATGCCTTTCAGAACTCGGCTATTGTTTTAGAATCTATGGATGGTGCGGTAATCGATAACATAAATATTAGCGATTGTGAGATTTCAAATTGCGGACAAGCAGTTTTTATGCTTTTGGCCGATAGAAAACGTACGGTGCCAGGTCGTAAGCCTAGAATTGGCAGCATCTCGAACATCCACCTTAAGAATATCAACGGTAGGGATTATACCAAGCAATACCCATCAATTATTACCGGTATAGAAGGCCACAACATTCAAAATGTGGTTCTAGAGAATTTGAATTTACAATTAAAAGGAGGTATTCAGAAGACCGATCAAACAGTTATGGAGTATGATGGAAAATACCCAGAGGGTAGTAAATTCGGCAACACCAATGCCTACGCTTTTTATGTTAGACACGCCGATAAGGTCGATTTCATTGGCTGTAAAATCAGCGCGGAAGAAGAAGATGCCCGTGAATGGTTGATTCAAGAGAAGGTGGCGCAACTAAATATTCAGTAAGATTTGATTTAGAAAACTTACCAACCACTTTAACCCAACTATTGAGCATGAGCGACTATCGATTAAATACAGCTTTAAAAACTGCTACCTTATTAATACTGTCATTCTTTTTGATAGGTACAATATATTCTCAAGAAAAGAACCTCGACTTGGCGAAAAAGTTGGTATTGGTGTCTGAGCACGAAAGCCCGGTCATAGAACCCGACCATCGTGATGTTCTGGGTACCAATAATCAAACAGGTTTTGAAACAGGGCAGGTGGTGAAAATTGATGATACCTACCATATGTTCGTAAATGAAATGTTTTTCCGTTCTCATCGGGATCTTCGCATTTCGTATTGGACCAGTTCTGATGCCGTAAACTGGAAGCGGCAAAGCACTGTAGTAGAGAGTATACCAGGTCGCTCCCCATTCAATCCGAGATCGGAAGTATGGGTGACCGGTGTTGAGTTCAATACAAAAGAAAACGCGTGGAACATTTTTTATGTAGCCTATAGAGGTGGCGACAAGTCTAAAAGAGAACTACCTGGCAGTGACTATCAAGGGCGTATTTGGCGTGCCAAATCTGTCTTTCAAGGAGTCGAAGGTATCGCAGGCCCTTATGCCGATATGGGTATTGTGCTACAACCCGATGAAAATTCTCAAGAGTGGGAGGGGCAACAAGCGGTGGCGACTTTTAATCCATATAAAGTGGGGGAAAATTGGTATGCCTTCTATGATGGGCATAACTATATTCCCAAAGGTCCTTGGCCGGTGGGCTTGGCCAAGGCACCCAGCTTAGAGGGGCCATGGGAGAGATTGCCCGAAGGGGTGAACCCTTTGCCGATTGCCAAAGAATTTATCGAAAACCCTCAGGTTACCGAACTAAAAGACGGAGGATATTTGGCCGTATTCGATTCTTTAGGAGATCAAGAAATTGCCTATAGTACCTCTGAAGATGGAGTGAAATGGACACCGGAACAACGAGTGAAGATTCAGTCAAAAGGTAAAATGTGGGGTGCAAAAGGTGATCATGCCATGCGTACCCCTTTGTGTGCGATAGAAGAAGATAACGGTACTTTTACGGTGATCTATACTTCAATGATGAATTTGAAAGGGAGTAAGTTTTACGCAATCGGAAAATGTTCTCTAGCGTGGAAATAGTTAATACATCGGTAATGTAGTGGCTATTCGTAAAAAATCGAAAATATTAATAATATATTCGTAACTTTTTATTGCTGCCAAACATAAAGTTATATCTTGTAATTCTTTTTGAACCATCAATCACTTTTTCATGAGAACACTGGTTTTTATTATTCTTTTTCATTCATTTAATTTTCTTTTTGCGCAATCGATTGCTAAAGACCGAGTTATTGTTTTAACTGATATAGAGGCCGATCCCGACGATACACAATCTTTGGTTCGTCTATTTCTTTACGCCAATGAGATAGAGATAAAAGGCTTGGTAGCTACGACTTCATGCTGGCTACAATCATCGATACATCCTGAATCCATAGAGAAAATTATCGAAGCATATGGTAAAGTACAATCCAATTTAACGAAACATGCCGAGGGTTTTCCTTCTGAAAAAGACCTTATGGCTTTGGTTAAGAACGGTCTCCCGAAATACGGTATGACCGGAGTTGGTAAGGGTATGGACTCAGAGGGTTCTGATTGGATAATCACCGAGCTTGAAAAAGAAGATGATAGGCCTTTGTGGATTTCTGTTTGGGGAGGAGTGAATACTCTTGCCCAGGCTTTACATACGATAAGGGAAACCAAATCGCCCCGAGAAGTGAAAAATATGGTATCTAAACTACGGGTCTATACAATATCTGACCAAGATGATAGTGGAATATGGATTCGTAACAATTTTCCCGATCTTTTCTATATTGTGACCCCTGGTGATGATTATGGGTCTGCCACTTGGACGGGTATTAACTCTGTGATTAAAGGCATAGACAATACCACCATAAGTAACCCTTGGCTTACGGAACATATACAGCAAGGGCATGGTCCGCTAGGGGCTGCATACCCTGATGTCGCTTGGGGAGTTGAGGGAGATACACCGGCCTTTCTATCACTTATACCCAATGGGCTCAATGTTTCTGAGCATCCCGAGTGGGGTGGTTGGGGTGGTCGCTATGAGTTGTATAAGCCTGATTTCTCAAAGACAAAAGAAGGTCACTCAATAGTAGAAATCGCACCGGAAACGCGAGCGATATGGACAAATGCTAGCGATAGTCTAGTTCGATATCTACCTAAAATGTACGGTAGAACGGTTCAATACGACAGTATTTCCCATCAAAGTGATAAAGCTAGCCTGTGGCGTTGGCGTGATGACATTCAGAATGATTTCGCTGCGCGAATGGATTGGTGTACACAAACGTATGAAGAGGCCAACCACCCTCCCGTCGTTACCCTGACCCATGATGATAAAATTACGATTAAAGGGGGTGAGAATTTTACATTAGATGCTTTTGAGAGCACAGACCCAGATGGTGACAACTTGAGCTTTTTGTGGTACAATTACCCAGAAGCAGGCTCTTACCAAAAACTAATTAAGGTTAATGGTGCCGAAAATGTACATCAAGCTTATTTTACCGCACCTAAAGTAAAGAAGAAACAAACGGCACATTTTATTGTTAAGGTTTCCGATAAAGGTACACAACAATTGAGCCGATATAAAAGGGTGATTGTCACTCTAACTCCTTGATGTTTTTAAATAAACCATTGTGCCATAGCTTTATGAATAGATTTAGAGTATGTTTTTTATTTGTTTTAGTAGCCCATATGGGTTGGAGTCAGTTCAAAACCCCGGCATCCCAAGAGCCATTCTTGACTAAAGATCAAGTGGGCGCCCATGCTTTGCCGACAGAAATAGCTCCAATTCAGGCTCCTTTTGATATGCCTGACTTAAAAAGGCCGACATTCGCAGCCTACAGTATTGATATTAGTAAAGCTGGAGCAAAATCTGGTCAAAAAGTGACCGAAATTATTCAGAAAGCCATAGATAAAGTGAACCGAAGAGGTGGTGGTACCGTTGTAGTACCTTCAGGTAAATGGCTTACATCTCGCATTGAACTGAAAAGCAATGTGAATCTAGAACTTCAAGAAGGCGCCGAGCTTCTAATCGGAGGGGCTATTGAAGATTACTTACCTGCGGTGTTCACTCGGGTAGAAGGTATCGAAATCATGTCTAGCGGTGGGTTCATTTATGCCCATAAAGCAGAAAATATCGCGATTACGGGAAAAGGTAAGATTATTGGCCCGGGAGAGGATGCTGCCGTGAGGTCGGCCCCAAGCCCCAAGGGAGTGGTCGAAAATGCCATTGACCAAAACGCTCCTGTTAAAGAAAGGATTTATGATGGACATAAGGGAAGGCTCTTCTACAAGCCAAAATCGGTATGTTTGGTCGAGTGCAATAATGTTTTAATTGAAGGCATTACAATTGAGAACAGTGTCACGTGGAATGTGACTCCGATTTACTGTGACGGCGTTATAATTAGAGGGATCACTGTCAACTCCGTGGGTATTCCAACAGGTGACGGAATAGACATCGAATCATCTAGAAACGTATTAATCGAATATGCTACGCTAAATAATGGAGATGATTGTTTTACTATGAAATCGGGCCGCGATAAAGATGGTATTCGTGTCAACCGGCCTACCGAAAATATAGTAGTTAGATATTGTTTGTCAGAGGCAGGTCATGGTGCAATTACAACGGGCAGTGAAACTGCAGGGTGGATTCGGAACGTTTATCTGTACGACTGTATTTTTGATGGTACCGATAGGGGTTTTCGTTTTAAAACCCGTCGCCCTAGAGGTGGTGGGGTAGAGAATATTTACTACGAAAGAGTAAAAATGAATATCAAAAGACATGCTTTGGAGTGGGATTTACTAGGTAGTAGAACTTATGTGGGAGAATTGGCGGATCGCTTACCCAAACGTGAGATTACCGAACTTACACCCAGATATCGAAACTTGTTTTTTCGGAATGTGGAGATACATACCGAAGAGAATTTCATAAAAGCTAAAGGCATACCAGAAGTTCCGTTGACCAATGTTATTATGGAAAACCTAGATGTGACCTCGGGGCAAAATATCTATATGAGCGATGTAAAAGACTTTGTAATCAAGAATTCAATAATTCGAAGCAAAGACCAAAACATTGAAATATTAGAAGGCCATAACGTGAAGTTTGAGAATGTAGATATGATTTATCAAGAATAACTGTCAGACCCTATAGGGTAGAATTGTTTTCTGATTTGTTGGCGGCTTGAGCAAGTTTTTCTGTAGTTGGCTCGTAAA
This sequence comes from Pseudozobellia sp. WGM2, assembly GCF_017810075.1. Lineage (GTDB taxonomy): Bacteria > Bacteroidota > Bacteroidia > Flavobacteriales > Flavobacteriaceae > JADNYK01. The sequence goes on along the minus strand of NZ_JADNYK010000004.1, from coordinate 324,287 downwards.
TACCTTTGTAAATTTCGTATAAGTCAGGAATTACGGTTCTGGCAATTCTCGAATTGCTGTTCAAGAGTACGCAAATTCCCAAGTCTGCTTCCGGGTACATGGCAATTTCATTTCGGTAATTGTTTACGCTTCCGCCATGGTGCCAAATAGTTTTCTCTAAAGGGTTTCCATCTTCGGTGAACTTATGAATTCTCCAACCGAATCCGTAGAACGACTTTTCATGGCCTGGCCATCTGTGGTAATATTTATGACTTCCAGGAATTTCGATAAATGGGGTAAAGGCTTCCGATATAGCTTTTTTATCAAGTACTTCTGAATTATGCCCCAATAAAAAACGCATCCATTTGGCCATATCGTGGGCGCTGGCATTGATGCCTCCGGCCGCGATAGCATTGTAATAGTTGTCACTGAGTCTAAGGGTCTGCCAACCGTTACGTCTTTTAGAATGGGGTAGGGCCACATTAATGGTCTCGTTCAAGGTTTTATAGTCCATTGAAGTGCTACACATGCCTAAAGGTTTGAAAAATCGATTGTTCAGTGATGCACTTATTTCACTACCGGTAGCTTTTTGCATAACTTCACTACAGAGTGCAAAAATAGCATTTTGATAACTGTACATGGTGCCAGGTTTACTGATTGGTACCACCTCTTTAAAACGAGATGCAATAGTTTCCATGGGCAGGCCAGCTTCAACAAGATTGGTAAAACTATGATACGGGGTGCCCGAAGTATGTGAAAGAATATTGGCCAAGGTAATCTCAGAAGTATTTCGTGCGTCACCTAATTGAAACTGCGGCAAATAGTCAATAATGCGATCTTTCCATTCCAAATACCCATCATTTTTCAAATCGGCAGCTAAGATACCCGCGAAACCTTTTGAGAGAGAACCTAATCTAAATACAGTCTCCCCATCCACGGTATAATTATGGTTATAATTTCGTCTTCCGAAACCTTCGGCCAGAACAATGCTATCAGATTGAACGATGCTTACACCGGCACCGACGATATCGCCTGAGGCAATTGCTCTTTTAAAATAGGTAGTTAAAGCCGACTTTAGCTTTTGCTTGTCAGACAAGTACTTTTTAGAATCAATTCTGTTTTCCGCGATTTGTTGAGGTGCTTTTAAAGTGACTTTTTCAACGGTAGTTGATGATGTTTCCGAATTTTTGGTGCTAGAAGTTGCAATTATTAGGGTTAAGGTCAAAAGCGCAAATACCGCTAGGAATTTAATTGTTCGCATGTGAAAATTCAGAGATTAGCTTTTCGGTTAACAGGTATGAATATAGGATGAAATACTTAAATAACGGATGAAATACATTATTTCTTATACAATTCGGTATTTTTTATTGTTAATTTATGGTACTGCCATTTTTTCATATGTTTTCATGCCAACTTCTTAAAGTTAAAAGGGATATATTTTAATAATTGAAATCTAATAACAAATTATATGCACGATCGGATATTTTATCATATATATCCCCTTGGACTTTTAGGTGCACCGAATATAAACAACTTCGATTCTGAGCCTAAAAAGCTACTCTTTGAATTAGATTCTTGGTTGAACCATCTTTTAGAGCTAGGCTGCAATGCGCTTTACTTAGGTCCTGTTTTTGAATCGACCTCACATGGTTATGACACTGCAGATTATTATAGCGTAGACCGGCGTTTGGGCAATAACGAGTCTTTGGTCGATATTATTGAAAAGGCCCATAAACTTGGTGTCAAAGTCGTCATTGATGCGGTTTTTAATCATGTTGGCAGAGATTTCTGGGCATTTAAAGATCTACAGGAAAAGGGAGAAAGGTCACCTTATAAGAACTGGTTTTCTAATGTTGATTTTACGAAGAAGAGCCCCCTTGGCGATTCTTTTTCCTATAGTTCTTGGCGGGGATATTATCAGTTAGTAGAACTTAACCTAAAAAATGAAGAGGTTAGAAAACACCTTTTTGGAGCCGTAAGGTTATGGGTGGAAGAATTTCAAATCGATGGTCTCAGACTTGATACGGCCGATGTTCTTGATTTTTCATTTATGAGTGAGTTATCGAAATACTGTAAGCAGCTTAAACGGGATTTTTGGCTTATGGGTGAGGTGGTTCAGGGCGACTATCGCAAGTGGATAGGTGAAAGTATGCTAGATTCGGTGACTAACTATGATTATCACGCACCGCTCTATCAGAGTTTCAATGAGAAAGATTTTGATAGATTAAGTAGTATTCTTAATCGGCAATATGGACCGACCGGCAAATATAAAAAGCTTCATTTATATTCTTTTGTAGACAATCACGATGTCAATAGGGCGGCTAGTGACCTTAATAAGCCAGAACACCTTTATCCTCTTTATCTATTACTTTTTACACTGCCTGGTATTCCTGCCCTGTATTATGGCAGCGAGTGGGGTTTTGAAGGGCAAAGGAAAGAGGGGAGTGATACCGAGTTACGCCCACATGTTGTTTATAGTAAGCGATTTTCTTGGGTGAAGCACCCTGATTTATTTAATTCGTTAAAACGATTTATAGAACTACGTAAAACTATTTATGCATTGGCAGAAGGAGATTTCGAAGAGGTTTTAGTCAAAAAAAAGGTATATGCCTTTTTAAGATATCAAAAAAATGAAATGGTTTTAGTGATTGTAAATTCTGATAAGTGCTCTAGAACAGTTTATCTGAAAGCCACTCAAATTAGAGTTGGTAATTATAGAGATGTATTGAACAATATTAATTATTTATGCGCAGAAGAGAAAGGCCTGAAATTGGTAGTTTCACCAAATTGGGGAGCTGTTCTTCAATATTTAGGTTGAATTTTATGAAGTAAATACCTCCGTTTTTTATTGTACTCTCAAATTTGCGCTTAACTTTTACGATATATTTACTACGTATATATACGTATTTTTATAATTTGCATACGTAAAGTAGGTTGCTTCTAACCTCAATTTTTTGAACATGCAAAAAAATAATGTACATAAAACCATTTGTTCCTACTGCGGGGTGGGTTGTGGTATCGATGTATCAGTTGACAATAAGGGTACCATAAAAGTTGAAGGTGATGAATCTTACCCGGTAAACAAAGGAATGTTATGTTCGAAAGGTAAGAACCTAAACTATGTAGCTCAAGATACTTCAGACCGTATTTTATACCCTGAGATGCGTTGGAGCCGTAACCATCCTAAGCAACGGGTTTCATGGGACACGGCTTTTGAAAGGGCTTCAGCGGTATTTCAGAGCATTATAGACAGGCATGGCCCCAATAGTGTGGGGTTTTACGTATCGGGTCAGTGTCTCACCGAAGAGTATTATTTGGTCAATAAGTTGGCAAAGGGCTTCATCGGCACAAATAATGTTGATACCAATTCTAGACTTTGTATGAGTTCGGCGGTTGTCGGTTATAAAAAAATGCTTGGTGAAGATTCGGTTCCTATTTCGTATGACGATATCGAGCTTTCCGACTGTTTTTTAATTGCCGGGGCGAATCCCGCCTGGTGTCACCCAATTCTTTTCCGTAGGATCGAAAGGCACAAAGAAGAAAACCCCGATGTGAAAATCATTGTAGTAGATCCTCGAAAAACACAAACTTGTGCGATAGCAGACCTTCATCTGCAAATTTTACCGGGTACCGATGTGATTCTTTTTAATGCTATGGCCCGATGGTTGATAGAGAAGAAAAAAATCGATAAAAAATTTATAAAGAACCACACCAGTAATTTCGAGGCTTGTAAAGAGAGCGCTTTTCAGCTTACCCTTAGAAAGGCGGCCGATCTGTGTGGTATTACAGTTGAAGAAATTCGTAAGGCCGCTGCCTATATTGGTAATTCTAAAGCATTTCTATCAATGTGGACTATGGGACTCAACCAAAGCGTTATTGGCGTGAGCAAGAATTTGGCACTGTTGAACCTTTCTTTGCTTACAGGCCAAATCGGAAAACCGGGTTCTGGTCCTTTTTCGCTTACCGGACAACCAAATGCGATGGGAGGCCGTGAAGTTGGCGGCATGGCAAGTCTTTTAGCGGCACATAAAGATTTGGGTAACCCGAGACATCGTGAAGAAGTTGCTGACTTTTGGGGAGGCAAGGCTATTTCTGGTGAAGCGGGTTACACCGCTACGGAGATGTTCGATGCGTTGGAAAGTGGCAAAATGAAAGCTGTTTGGATCATCTGTACCAACCCCATAGTGAGTTTGCCCAATGCAAATAAAGCTGAAAAAGCGCTACAGAATGCCAGTTTCGTGGTTGTACAAGACATTTCGCATAATTCTGAAACGACGAAGTTCGCCGACTTACTTTTGCCGGCTGCAGGTTGGCTTGAAAAAGAAGGTACGATGACCAATTCAGAGCGTAGAATAAGTTATCTGCCAAAGGTTATCGATGCCCCTGGGGAAGCACTTCCCGATGTTGAAATTTTATGGCGCTTTGCCCAAAAAATGAAATACAACGGCTTTGATTATAAAAATGCAAGTGAGGTTTATGACGAACATTGTTTATTGACCAAAGGCACTAATATCGATATTTCTGGCTTGTCTTACCATCGCTTACAGACTGAAGGCAGTTTTCAATGGCCTGTACCCAGTGTCGACCACAAGGGCACCCCAAGGTTATTTACAGACTTACAATTTTATACAAATGATGAAAGGTCCCATTTTAATGCACCTCCGAAGCTATATAATCAATCGGAGCAAATTTCTACAGATTATCCTCTGATATTGAATACCGGTCGAGTGCGAGATCAATGGCATACCCGCACCAAGACCGGTAAGGTTAAGCGTTTGCTTACGCATATTCCAGAACCTTTTTTAGAAATGAATAAGGTCGATGCTTATTTAAGAGGATTGAAAGAAGGTGATGTGGCCGTAATTAAAAGTAGAAGGGGGCAGGTTCAGGTTAAGGTCAAGGTGAATTTTGATATTCGTGAACGCGTGGTCTTTTTACCGATGCATTGGGGCAAAGTACTCAATAATGATTTCGGTAGGGCGAATAATATTACCAATGACCTTATAGATCCCATATCAAAAGAACCTGATTTCAAATACTGTGCGGTTCAGGTCGAAAAATATGTGAAACCAAAGCAAAAAGTTTTGATTATCGGTGCCGGGGCGGCAGCTTATCGTTTCGTTCAGACCTATCGATCAAAGAATAAGCTAGATGAACTTCATGTTTTTTCAAGGGAGAGCGACCCATTTTATAATCGTGTTCTTTTACCGGAATACGTTAGCGATGAATTGACTTGGGAAGCCTTGGAGAAATTGAAAAAAGGAGAGGTGAAAAAGTTAGGCATCCATTTACATTCGGGTCTAGGTATAACGCAAATAGATAAAGAAAATCAGAAGGTTACCGATGATTCGGGTAATGAACACAACTATGATGTTTTGGTTATGGCGACCGGTAGCCGAGCCTTTGTGCCAAGTGATGTTCAAATTAATTTGCCCGGAAGGTTTACGATGCGTGAACGGGGTGATGCCGACAAGCTTAGAAAGTATCTACAAGAGACAGGTTTGCCAGCTGAAGAACAGCATGTTGTAATTGTGGGGGGCGGACTTCTAGGATTGGAGCTTGCCGCAGCCCTAAAACGAAGAAATGTCAATATAAGTATTATACAGCGGGCCCCACGACTTATGGAAAGGCAACTAGATCGGGTGGCAAGCCGTTTATTGGCAGAAGATGTTTCAGAAAGAGGCATCAAAATTTATTTCGATAATGAAGTGAGCACCGTTTTTGAAGAAAAAGGGCGTAAAAATATACTATCAGTAACCCTTAAAACCGGTCGTAGCATAAAATGTAATGCTATTGTTTACGCCATTGGCACTCGACCAAATATCGAATTGGCCAAATTTTCAGATATAAGAACCAGTAGGGGGGTAATCGTAAATGAATATTTACAGACCAGTGAACCCAATATTTTTGCCCTAGGCGAGATCGCTGAATTCAAGAATTCACTTTTTGGTATTACTTCTGCGGCCGAACAGCAAGCTGATATCGCCGCAAAATATATAATGGGTGACTACGCAAGTATGTACAATGGTTCGGTTTTGATGAATATTTTAAAGTTTGAAGATTTGGATCTTTGTAGTTTGGGTATGGTCAATGCCCCGACGAACGATTCTAGTTATGAAGAGATTATTTTTATGGATGTAAGCAAGCGTTACTATAAAAAGTGTATCGTTAAAGATGATACGTTGCTTGGGGCGATTCTAATGGGTGATAAAAATGAATTTGCCGAGTTCAAGAGATTGATTGAAGATCAAATAGAGCTATCTGAGAAGAGGGAAGAACTACTACGCGGAAACAGCACTTCGGTACCGTTAAAGGGCAAATTGGTATGCTCTTGCAGCCAAGTGGGAGAGGGCAACATTATAGACGTAATCAATGCGGGATGCGAAGAGTTTTCTAAGCTCTGTGCGCAGACCGGTGCTGGTCTTGGGTGCGGTAGCTGCAAACCTGAAGTACAAGAGATATTGAATACACAATTACAAGCGGCCACGGTATAGGCTGCACTAGTTAATGATAAGTGAATTTTTTGGACAAATCACCTAGAGATGAATGATAATTTACATAGAATTATGCTTAAAGGTGGGGTTACTTCCCCAGGGGAGCTTAAAGATTGTATTGCCATGCTTGAAGCTGTTGGCCTCAAAGAAGTTTTTTTCGGTTCAAGGCAAGATTTATTATTCCCCTTAAAAGGTGAAGATGATAAGTTACTCGATAATATTTCTAAGTTCAATGTAGAAATTGAATCGAACAGAAATTTTCAAAATATCGTTTCATCTTACGTGTCGGCCGATATTTTTGAGATGACCCATTGGTTAAAAGGTTCTACCTACCTCTATATTTTAGAGGGTTTTGATTACAGTCCTAAACTAAAAATTAATATCACCGACCCAAAACAAAGATTGGTGCCTTTGTTCAATGGTAACTTGAATTTTATAGCTTCCGAGAATGAAGATTATTGGTACCTAAACCTAAAATTGCCACATTGGGAAAAATCGGCGTATTACCCGGTTCTAATTTACAGTTGGGATATTACTACGTTCGCAAAAACTATTGAAGATATATATGAGGATGTAGCGGATGTCGAAGAATTGGCGTTTATTTTGAATAAAAAGTTAGATGCCAATAGTCGAACGATAGATAAGGAACTTGAAATACCTTACATAAAATTTCCTTACTACGAAGGCATGAACAGAATGGGCCTTGATCAATATTGGTTGGGCCTATATTGGCGAAACAACAACTACAACCTTGAATTTTTGAAAGAATTCTGTGGTTTTTGTCTTGATAATAGTATTGGTAAGATATGTATCACTCCGTGGAAATCTTTTATCATCAAGGGCATAAAAAAGTCTGCCCGACCCGAGCTTGAGCGTTTTCTGGGGCAGAGAGGTATTAATGTTCGGCATTCTCAGCTAGAAATGAATTGGCATTTGCCGGTCGATGATAGCGAAGCTCTTGAACTTAAGAAGTTCTTGGTTCGAAGTTTTGATCAAAACGATATAAGCACCTATGGTTTAACTTTCGGAATCAGTAACGATGTGGGCAAAAGATCACATTTCGCCTCAGTTTTGATAGAAAAGAACGCACCACCTGCGATAGTTAAAGATTTTGAGGTTAGGCCTACATATAACGTTCTTCACTTTGAAAATTTTGATCCTAATATTCAAAAATATGTAGCCTTTGCGCATGACGTTGATAAAATTGAACTACCAGGTTTATTGATGGAACTTAGTAAAAAATATTTTGATCAATTGGGTTCTGAAAAAATTGCTTCGGCCTCTAAACCGACAGCCACTAAAGATGAACAGACCGTTCGTGCAATCTATCAATGCTCATCTTGTCTCACAGTTTATGATGACCAATACGGTGATGCTGCCGCAAGCATTTCGGCCGGAACGCCATTTGCCGAAGTACCGGAAACATACACCTGCCCCGTGTGTGATGCGGTGAAATCACAATTCAAGAAAACCGAATTGGTGATATTGTAAACAAAAAAAACGGTTCCGAGTACGGAACCGCTTTTCGTTTACTGATAGAATTTCCTTTACTTTACATGGCAGTAGTCTCCGCCTGTGAATTGGCTTGAGCACTGCTTTTGGCTTTATTGTTGCGTACCCAGAAATATAGAATCGTAAAAAGTACTATCAAAATTATGGGGAATATGGTCATTGTGCCAATTGTGGCTTGACCAGCAACAAGTTTCAACTCTTCACCAGCTAAACCCTGTGCTGCCGCCATCTCTTGATCTTTATCGATCCAAGTTCCGATGATAGGTTGAAAAATTGAAGAGGAGAACATGCCTACCGCACCCATGATAGAAAGGCCTAAAGCACCACTTTTCGGTATTTTATCAGCAATGAAACCAAGCATGTTGGGCCAAAAATAGGCAATACCCAAGGCAAAGAAAACTGCAGCTACATAGGCCATTGTTCCTGTCTGTGAACTGAATAGAAAGAGGCCGAACAAGGCCAATACGGCAGATCCCAATAGAACACCGGTCTGATCAAATCTGTTGACCATGTCTCCCCCAAAGAATCGAGCAATCGCCATTAAACCTGATGTTAACGCCAAAATCAACATAGGGTGCGCTCCACTACTTGATAAAATTAGTCCTACCCATTGGTTCGGGCCAAACTCGGTAATGGCAGTTAAGGCCATACAGATAATCATGAAAATGAATAAAGGCGATAGCATCGCTTTTAAATTTCCCGATAAGCTTGCAGCTTCCTCTACTTTGGCTTTTGGCCATGTTTGACCGAAGAATAAAAATGCATAAATAAGGGCAGGAATTAAAAGCAACCATACTTGATTCTGTCCTAGAATTCCGAGTTGGGTCATTCCTCCAGATAGTAAACTGCCTAATGCAATACCCCCGGGAAACCACATGTGAAAGCGGTTCATCATTTTACTCATACGAGTACCTTGATAGGCATCGGCAATCATAGGGTTACAGGCGGCTTCAGTACACCCGTTTCCTAAACCAATTAGTAAATTGGCTATTAGCAAGCCCATATAACTACCTGAGAATATTAACAGTAGAATACCGATCGAATGTGCAAAAAATGCAAATTGCATTATGGCTTTACCACCCACTTTATGATAAATCAATCCACCGATTACCATAGAAATAGGAAAACCTAAAAACCACATCGAAGAGATCAATCCCGCTTCGCTTGCGCTCAATGCTAATTCGGTTTTTAATTGTTCTAAAGTTCCTGCGGCAATGGCAAAGGAGAAAGCCGTAGTAATCAATGCAAAGCAACTTGCATAGAAGAGTCTGTTGGCATTACTTGCCGATACTTTTGGTGATGTTTCCATTTGTTATAATTTGGTTTATTGTTTTAAGTATTCTGTTTCAGAATATTAGGGTTTAGGTATGTTTTTTTGCGAAAATTGCAACGAAAGATAAATCAAAAATCCGTAATTGATAAAAAAAAAGGCATCTATCCGATAAAATAATTTCACTGAAATGTTAAAGTAATTGTATCGATAGCCGTTAGAATCATTTAAACATCTCCGTAAAATTCTCGTACTTAGATATTAAGCTATGTTCTTAGAATAGTTAAATAATAGTCTAGCTAAAAACAGTTAAAATCACAATTACGAAAACGTTAGAGTAAGATATTATTTATATATTCACAACTTTGCTGAGAATAAACCAAATTCAACTAAATAACAATAAGAAATGAAAAAATCAGAAAAGAAAAGCTCTGAAGCTTTTTCAACAAAAAATTCTAGAAGAGATTTTGTAAGAAACACCGCATTATTCACTGGTGGTTCTATGCTTCTGCCCAATTTGCAAATGAACGGAATGGTAAATGTTCTAGGTGACAAAAAGCTGAAGTTAGCCTTGGTGGGCTGTGGTGGTCGCGGAACCGGGGCCGCGGTACAGGCACTTAATGCAGACGAGAACGTAGAATTGGTAGCCATGGCCGATGCATTTGAAGACCGCTTGAAAAGTAGTCTGATGAATATTTCAAAAGCCTTGGGAGAAACCAAAAAGGTAAACGTGAAGGAGAAAAATCAGTTCGTGGGCTTTGATGCCGCTCAAAAAGCAATTGATTTGGCTGACGTGGTCATTCTGGCAACTCCTCCAGGTTTTCGTCCTCAACATTTTGAGTATGCCATAAATAATGATAAGCATGTGTTTATGGAAAAACCTGTAGCCACAGACGTGCCCGGGGTTAGAAAGGTATTGGCGGCAGCAAAAATGGCAAAGGAGAAAAAATTGAATGTAGTGGTAGGTTTGCAGCGTCATTATCAAGATAGTTACTTGGCCGCTATGGATCACCTGAAAAAAGATGCCATTGGTTCTATCGTATCAGGTCAAGTGTATTGGAATAGCGGTGGCGTCTGGGTGCGTGAGCGCCAGCCGACCCAAACCGAATTAGAGTATCAAATGCGGAATTGGTATTACTTCAACTGGCTTTGCGGCGATCATATTCTGGAGCAGCATATTCACAATATCGATGTTGCCAACTGGTTCATAGGTGAATATCCGATTTCAGCGCAGGGTATGGGCGGTAGACAGGTTCGAACCGGCAAAGACCACGGCGAAATTTACGATCACCATTTTGTAGAGTTTACCTACCCAAGTGGGGCGGTGATTGCAAGTCAGTGCCGACATCAGCCTGAAACTATGAGTAGGGTATCTGAATTTTTTCAGGGAACAAAGGGAACGGTTTCCACTGAAGGGGATAATGCCACTTTAAAAGATTGGAGCGGTCAAACGATTTTTGAACACCGAGGTAAAGACGATCCGAACCCATATCAAGTCGAACATGTAAAACTATTCGAGTCGATTCGCAACGGGGGAGTAATTTCCGATGCAGAAAATGGAGCTAAAAGTACCATGAGTGCTATAATCGGTCGAATGGCAACTTATTCCGGTAAAGTAATCAAATGGGATGAAGCCATGCAATCTAACCTCGCTTTGGCTCCTGAAAACCTGACGTGGGATTCTCCTGCACCCGTTCAGCCTAATGACGAGGGAATGTACGAAATTCCAACTCCTGGTAAAACAACTGTAATATAAAATAACAGTATTTATGTTATCGATAAAATCAATAATGTCCCTGCTTATGGCGGGGACACTTTTTTGGTCATGTAAAGAATCACCAAAAACTGAAAGTAAGGTTCAATCGAACACTAAACCAAATATCATTTACATTCTTGCCGATGATTTGGGCTACGCGGAAATCGGTGTTTTTGGACAAGAAAAAATAGAGACCCCGAACATCGATGCTTTGGCCAAATCGGGAATGAGGTTTACCCAGCACTATAGTAGCGCCCCGGTTTGCGCTCCGGCGAGATATATGTTGCTAACCGGAAAACATGCGGGTCATGCTTATATTAGAAGTAATTCGGAATGGAAAGAACGAGGTGAGGTATGGAATTATAAGGCCATGGCTAAAGACTCAACTTTAGAAGGTCAAGGCCCAATGCCGAAATCGACAATTACTATGGCCCACCGCTTAAAAGAAGCAGGCTATACAACAGGAATGGTGGGTAAATGGGGCTTAGGTGCGCCACATACCCATTCTTTACCAACTACCATGGGTTTTGATTTTTTCTATGGATTCAACTGTCAAAGACAGGCCCATACGTACTACCCATTGCATCTTTATAAAAATGAAAATAGGGTGCCTTTGGCCAATGACACGATTGCGCCCAACACCAAGCTGCCTGAGGGGGCGGACCCTAACGATATTGAAAGTTACGCCGATTTTAATTTAACAGATTATGCACCGGACTTAATGTTCGAAGAACTCACAAATTTTGTAGAAAGAAGTAGTGACAAACCCTTCTTTTTATATTGGGCGTCACCGATACCACATGTAGCGCTTCAAGCTCCGCAGCGTTGGGTAGATTATTACATCGAGAAATTTGGTGCTGAAGAACCTTACCTAGGTGATAAAGGATATTTTCCTCATAAAAATCCCCATGCGGCCTATGCTGCTATGGTATCTTATTTTGATGAAAACATAGGTAAATTGGTTGAGCAGTTGAAAGACGAAGGCCTTTATGAGAACACTTTGATCGTGTTTACTTCAGACAATGGCCCAAGCTACGCAGGGGGTGCAGACCCTGAATTTTTTGAGAGTGCTAAACCTTTTGAGGGTACCCATGGTAGGGGCAAGGGGTATTTATACGAAGGGGGTATTCGTGTGCCGATGATTGCTTCATGGCCAAAGCATATTCAGGCCGGTACCGAAAGTGACCTACAATCTGCTCACTACGACATGCTTGCAACTTTTGCTGATGTAGCCGGTTACGAACTACCTGATGATACCGATGGCATAAGTATACTGCCCACTATGATATCTGAGGGAGAGCAGGTTGAACATGATTTTATGTATTGGGAGTTTCCCAGTTATGGAGGTCAAATAGCGATTCGTATAGGTGATTGGAAAGTGGTTCGGCAAAACCTAACCAATAACAAACCGGCAACACTAGAATTGTACGATTTGAAAAAAGACCCAACAGAACAGAACAATGTTGCTGAGCAACATCCTGAAATTATTGATAGGGCAATTGAAATTTTTAAAGAGCAAAGAGAAACTCCAGAATTGGAACATTTTAAAATGCCGGCTATAGAAGGTGGGTTAATTGCCAATAATAAGTAAATTTACCATTCCGAATTTTTAAAAATTTACATGCATATTTACACTCGAATTTTTCTGGTCTACGGTATTATTTCACTAACGATTTCTTGCAAAGATCAAAAAAAGAACACCATCGATACTGAGAGCCGATCTGAGGTTGTCAGTAAGAAAGAAGAAATAGTCGTCGATACAACTGTTATTGAAAATATACCCGATAGTTTAACAGCTCCAGATGGTATGGTCTGGGTGCCCGGGGTGGTATTTGAAAAGGGTGCGGTAGCTCAAGATCAGCAGGCTATGGCCCATGAGAAACCTGCCCATAGAGTAGCGATAGATGGCTTTTTTATCGATGCAACGGAAGTCACCAATGCAGAGTTCAAAAAGTTTGTCGAAGATTCAGGTTATACAACGGTTGCAGAAAGGGAAATCGATTGGGAAGAGATGAAAAAACAACTTCCGGGCGGCACTCCAAAGCCTCATGATTCAATTTTGCAACCCGGTTCTTTAACTTTTAAAAAAACGGAGAGTACCGTGCAAAATCTTTACGATTTTTCACAATGGTGGAAATGGACCATCGGTGCGAATTGGAGGGAGCCGAATGGTCCTGGAAGTAGTATTGAGGGTAAAGATAACTACCCGGTAGTTCATATTGCTTATGAAGATGCGCTTGCCTATTGCGAATGGGCAAATCGACGTTTGCCAACGGAGGCGGAATGGGAGTTGGCGGCGAGGGGAGAAAATACGAACACTACTTATTTTTGGGGTGACGATGGTAGTGAATTAGAAAAAAAAGCCAACACTTGGGAAGGTGAGTTTCCTGTAACCAATACCAAAAAAGATGGTTACGAAGACCGGGCCCCCGTAAAATCATATCCTCCGAATAGTTTAGGACTTTATGATATGGCAGGAAATGTTTGGGAATGGACCTCAGATTGGTACGATACCAAATACTATAATGAAGTGAGTGCAGGTAATAACATATTAAAAAATCCACAAGGGGCAGGCTCACCATATAATGAACGCGACCCCTACGCTAGGGAAAAGGTGATGAAAGGCGGCTCTTTTTTGTGTAACGCTTCCTATTGCGCCAGCTATAGGGTTTCGGCGCGTATGGCCACCAGTTTAGATTCTTCTTTAGAGCATTTAGGTTTTAGAACCGTAGCGACGGTTGATATGGTCAAAGAAACCCCCAATTAAAAAATTAGTATGCAGTTTATTAAGGATTTTACATCCGAATTAAAAGTCGTTTCCCCAGGTAGAATTAACCTTATAGGTGAGCATACCGATTACAATATGGGCTACGTGTTGCCCACGGCAATCGAAAAAAACATCACCTTCGAATTGCAAAAGAATGGTTCAAAAGATACTTGCAACGTATACAGTAAAACATTTGACACTGGGTTTGAGCTAAATTTAAATAGAATTGCAAGAAGTAATGTTGAATGGCAGAATTATATATTAGGAGTAATAAACGAGATTTTGAAGCGAAGCGATAAGCTTAAGGGTTTTGACTGCATATTAGAAAGTAATTTGCCCACAGGTTCTGGTTTAAGTTCTTCTGCTGCTTTAGAATGTGGTTTGGCATATGGATTGAACGAATTGTTTGATTTGGGCTTATCTAAATTGGATATTGTACAACTTTCTCAAACTGCAGAACATACCTATGCCGGCACCCAATGCGGAATTATGGACCAATATGCTTCGGTGATGAGTCGAGCTGGTCATGTTATCTTGTTGGATTGCTTAAGTTTGGAAAGTAATTACATTCCTATAGACCTAAATCCATATAAAATAATTTTGTTGAATACCAAGGTGTCGCATAATTTGGCGACTAGTGAGTATAATGTACGTAAACAAGAATGTGAACAAGGGGTGTCTATAATCAAAAATAAATACCCAAAAGTTAATTCTTTGAGAGAGGTGACTCAAGAGATGCTTGTAGATTGTAAGAACGACCTTTCACAAAAGGTCTTCAATAGATGTTCTTTTATAGTTTCGGAAAACCAAAGAGTGCTTCAAATGGCAGATGCACTTAGACTAAAAGATCACAAAAAAGTGGGAGACCTACTTTACGATGCTCATGAAGGTATAAGTAAATTGTATGAAGTAAGTTGCCCTGAATCTGATTTTCTAGTGAATTTTTCTAAATCTTTCCACACCGTTCTAGGAGCTCGCCAAACAGGAGGAGGTTTTGGTGGCTGTACATTGAACATTGTTCATGCCGATGCCGTTTCCGACTTTGTAGAAAGTGCGGCCAAGGCTTATAAAGAAAAATTTAATATTGACTTAGAACCTTTTAAAGTAGAACCTAGCGGAGGAACAACGGCCATATCATTAATTAGCTCAAACTAACTTTAATTTACCGAAGCATTGAGCAAGGCTTCTTCAAGTGCAGCTTTTTTATGTCTACTTAAAGGTATTTGATTGCCACATAACTCTACATGCTGACTATTATATCTTTCTACTCTATTCAAGTTTATGATATAAGATTTATGAATACGTAAAAATTCATCTTCAGGTAATTGATTCATAAAACTTTTCATGGTACTTAATACGAGAAGAGTTTCGCTATCGGTGATAATTTTTAAATAATCTCCCAACCCTTCTATCCATTGAATATCTTTTATAAAGACCTTTATCTTCTTTAATTTGCTATTTACATAGATGTGGTCTTCTTCTTCATGGGTTATTCCCCTGCTTCTTAATAAGGCTTTCAATACCGATTTATTAAAGCGTTCAGAAGTTATAGGCTTCATGAGGTAGTCGGTAACATCGTAGTCAAAAGCTTGCATCGCATACTCAGGTTTAGAAGTAATAAGAATTACCTGAGGTCTATCTTCAAGAGATTCCATAAATTGAAAGCCATTGATGACCGGCATTTCTATATCAAGAAATAGTAAATCTACTTGCTGGTTCACAAGACCTTTTTGAGCCTTGATTCCATTTTCATAATCCGCCATTAAAGAGAGATCTTTATGGTCTCTTATGAGTTTTGAAACAGCTGTTCGCTGCATTTTAGAATCGTCTATGACTACGCATTTTAAAGTCGAATTACTCATGTTAATTATTTATTTGGGGGAGTAAATGTCAAATTCTGATACCTTGAAAGATAGAATGCGAAAAAATAGTTTTAAGTCGACCATTTCGACTTTAGGTTCGCCATTCGAATAACAAATATAAAGGTTTATAAACTTTTAAAATAATCTGCACGAATTAGAACCTCATATGAAATCTTGCATATTTAGTATTGAACGAGATCTTAATTATTAAGACTTAAAATTTGTCCTGAACAAGCAAACAAAATGGTTAAAGGCCTAGGGCATCCATTAAGTTCGTCTTTCTATTTCGACTTATGGGCATACTCTTTCCATCTACTTCAACAATCGAATGGTTAAGCTTTTCTACTCTATTTAGATTAATAATATATGATTTATGAATTCTCACAAATTGTTCGGTAGGTAATTGTTTTTCAAAAGCTTTCATAGAGCTTAATACTACATGGTTAGATTTTTTGGTTACTAGTTTAATATAGTCGCCAAGAGCCTCTATCCATTTTATATCGCAATAATTGATTTTGACTTTTCTGAAGTTACTTTTTACAAAAAAGTGGTCATGAGCCTTTGAATCTAATTGTAATTTTATGTTATTCAACGACTTTTGTACCGCTATCTCAAAACGTTTCATTTCGAGTGGTTTTAAAAGGTAATCGGTAACGTTGTATTCAAAAGCTTTAAGAGCATAATCGGGTTTGTCGCTTAAAAGTACAACTTCAGGTCTCTCTTCGAAAGATTCTAAAAGATCGAATCCGGTTATTAACGGCATCTCAACATCCAAAAAAATAAGACTTGATTTTAATTCAACCTTTTCTTTCTTGGCCTGAATGGCATTTCTGTAACAAGCAGTTAAAAGTAAATTAGAATTATTTTCTACCAAGTTCGCAAGATTACGCCTATGGCTGTCAGAGGCATCGATAATTGCCGTTCGTACTTTTTCAGTGTTCATAATAGTGTAATTGGTGGTTCACTTAGTACATACGAAAACGTACATCAAGAGTTTTATTTTAACATATTTTTATGATTTATTTCCATTCTTATAAAGCTACGAGTGGGTTACGAAAACTCACCTACAAAGGCACGCTATTTATTGTAAGCATATGGTTTATGTATCGACTAAGGGCTATAACTTTTTATGATTTTTGACTGATGCTTTTTTCAAAAAAGTTACATTTGTTTTTTAATTATTTTAAATGAGTATTCGATTATGGCAGAGAAGATAGAAAGAGTTAAAACGTTGATTGTAGGGTCAGGACCTGCAGGCTACACAGCTGCAATTTATGCTTCACGAGCAGACTTGAAACCCTTGCTTTATACCGGAATGGAACCAGGGGGGCAGTTGACAACTACCACCGAGGTAGACAACTTTCCAGGATATCCTGAGGGTATTGATGGGCCGACCATGATGGTTCAACTTCAGCAACAAGCTGAGCGTTTTGGCACAGAAGTTAGAATTGGTATGGTAACCTCTGCAGAACTTAGCGATGAGATCGGGGGTATTCATAAATTAACAATAGACGATAGTAAAGTTATTGAGGCAGAAACCGTAATTATTTCTACAGGAGCTTCAGCAAAATATTTGAATATACCTAGCGAGCAACGTTTAAGGGGGGGCGGAGTTTCAGCCTGTGCGGTCTGTGATGGTTTCTTTTATAAAGGTCAAGATGTGGCTATTGTCGGAGCGGGAGATACGGCCGCCGAAGAAGCTTCATACCTAGCTAATATTTGCAATAAGGTTACCATGCTGGTTCGTAAAGATTATATGAGGGCTTCAAAGGCTATGCAGCACCGAGTCACCAGTTTGGATAATATTGAAATTAGATATAATACAGAGGTAGATGAGGTTCTAGGTGATCAAGTTGTCGAAGGTCTTCGTATGGTGAATAATCAAACAGGCGAAAAAGAAGATATTGCTATCACCGGACTTTTTATTGCTATCGGCCATAAACCGAATACCGATATTTTTAAAGGTCAATTAGATATGGATGAGACCGGTTATATCATAACTAAGGGAAAATCTACCAAGACTAATAAACCAGGAGTCTTTGCTAGTGGAGATGCGCAAGACAAAGAGTACCGTCAAGCAGTAACCGCTGCCGGTACCGGTTGTATGGCAGCTTTAGATGCCGAGAGGTATTTGGCCACCGTTGAGACCGAAAAGGCGGTAGTTTAATTAAGTAATTTTTGAATTTCAGAAAATCCGGTGATACAGGTATCACCGGATTTTTTATTTGCCTTTAGTCAATACGTCTGTAATTTTCTGAAAAAGTTCGATTGCCATCTTGGTCTACCGAGATTTGGCTATAGGTATTTTTGTCAAGCTGCAACTCGAACCTAAATACTTCGATGGTGTCTTGAATGCTCATCATAACTTTAGATCCGTATTCTAGGCGCTCTTCTAAATGGTCGTCGTCGGTAGTAGTATAAGAGCCATACCCGAACCACTCATTAGAGTCGTCAGGTGAATACCGAGTCCACATGACCTTACCCTTACTATAAATTTTTACTTGTTGATATCCGTTGGTGTTGGGTATGGTATCAGAGACATTGCCATCTTCCCAATTGTAACGGTTCATAAGTTCCCAAGTGCCCTCAAGTGAAGCAGCCTTTTGAGGTTTTGAAGATGTATATATCGTGGCAGAGACCAAGAATAACATCAAGAAAACCAATCCGAATAGTTTTTTCATAATCAAGTGTTTTAGAGGATTGATAATCATTTTACTTTAATAAGATACGATTATTTTTACAAATTTGTGAATATTTTCATGCATTAATTGTGATTTTATCTTTTCGAAAGAATACCTTGCTATTCATGATTTTTCAATTTGATTTTTCAGATTGTCATCATAATATAATTTGATGTATTCTATTTTGGGAATTCGCTATTTCTACAGATGAGGATATACCGTATGTAAGTATTTGTTATTTTTATGTTAAACTAATTAACTTAAATAATATGAAGAAAATAACTTTCGTGTTACTAGTCTTATGCACTACGGTGTCATTCGGCCAGGCCATTTCAGGAAAAGTCTCAGATAACACCGGCGAGCCCTTACCCGGGGCATCGATTGTCGTTTCCGGAACCAGTAGGGGCACAACGACTAATTTTGATGGCGATTATTCGATAGAAGCGAGTTCAGGTGATGTTTTGATTTTTTCCTATTTAGGAATGTTATCACAGCAAATAACAATAGGAAGTAGCAGTACCATCGATGTTCGTTTAGAAGAGGATTCGGCACAATTAGATGAGGTAGTGGTTACTGCATTCGGTCTTGAAAAAGAGACAAAAACTTTGGGTTATGCAGTTCAAAAGGTAGATGCCGATGAATTGAATTTGGCTGGTCAGGTAAACCCATTAGAATCTTTACAAGGTAGGGTCGCTGGTGTACAAATTAATCGAACGTCTGGCTCGGCAGGTGGCGGTGTAGACATTTTAATTCGTGGTGTAACCTCTGTTAACCCAGGTCGTGATAATCAACCTTTGATAATAGTTGATGGTATAGCTCTGAATAACGATACTTTCGCGGGTAATGTATTGCCTAGTGCCGGTTCGAATGCTACAGGTAGCTCAGAGCAATTTGCCTTTTCTAATAGGGCCGGAGATATAAACCCTGAAGACATTGCAAGCTTTAACGTCTTAAAAGGTGCAGCCGCTACATCCTTATATGGTATTAGGGCATCTAATGGAGCCATAGTAATTACTACTAAAAAAGGAAAACAAGGTAAAGTTCGAGTAGGTGTTACGGCCTCGACTACGGTTAGAGAAGTCACCAAAACACCTACTTTGCAAACCACCTACCGTGAGGGCCATAGAACTACTAGAATTCCAGCAGTTGAAGACCCTAGCCAGCCCAATGGCTACAACTATTACGCTGGTTTTTCATTTTATGCATGGGGTGTACCGTACACCGATGATTCTTTTACCTTAGAAGATGGTACCGTTATAGATTTGAGTAATGATAGGTTCTACAGCCCCTACGATTTTTTTAGAACAGGAGTAAATACTCAAGTTAATTTTAACTTAAGTGGAGCAACAGAAAAATTAGATTACTATTTATCTGCGGGAAGAAGTAGCGATGAGGGTATAGAACCGAACACATCATATGACAAAATAAATTTTAGATTTAAGGGAGGTTATAAAGTAAATGACCAATTTAATATTAATTCATCCATTTCATACACTAACTCTGGTGGCAGTAGGGGTACTGGTGGTGATAAGTCGATTTATAGCTCTCTCTCTTATTGGGCGGCCACCTTTGATATAAACGATTATTTGTTGCCCGACGGAACAGAGAAAAATTATTCAGACGGAATCGCTGATAACCCTAGATATCTTGCTGAAATGAGCAATTTGGAGGATAATGTTAACCGTTGGGTCGGTAATATAACCTTGAACTGGAAACCAGCAGAATGGGCCAATATTTCCTACGCTGTACAAGTAGATAATTATTCAGACCTACGTAATCGTTTTGTACCGCCTGATGTTGATGCTGGTTCTCAGGTTGGTGGTTTTTTGGTAAATGAGAACATCAACTTCACTGGAATTGAATCTAACCTATTGGCTACTTTTACAAAAGACTTTTCAGATGATTTTTCAACTACATTGACTGCAGGACATCAATTGTCTGATACTAAGACAGACTATGCGTATATTAGAGGGGAAGGCCTCAATATACCTGATATTAGGGAAATAAGTAATACCACAAATCTTTTTGGAGATAAAACCGTTACCCAATTGAGAAACATCGGGGTTTTTGGTGATTTGAGATTTGAATACAAAGATGTTTTGTTCTTATCGGTAACAGGTCGCAATGATTGGATATCTGTAATGCCTTCACAAAACCGCTCATTCTTTTATCCTTCGGTAAGCCTTTCATATGTATTTAATGATCTTATTGACCCCGCTGGCGATTTTTTAACTTTTGGGAAATTGAGGGGGTCATGGGCCCAAGTAGGCAAAGGTCCCAATTTTGGGCAAATAGGTCAATATTTTATAAAAGACAACGACTTTCCATTTAGTGGTGCAGGAGGGTTTAGGGCAAGTACCCAGTTTGGGGATCCAGACCTTATTCCAGAAAGGAACAACACTCTAGAAATTGGTACGGATTTACGATTTTGGGACAATCGTATACGAGTAGACTATTCGTATTACAACACCAAGGTAGAAGATCAAATTTTTCCGGTAGGCTCAGCTTATTCTTCAGGGCTGTCAAGTGTAATTAGAAATGCGGGCGATTATGAAACTTGGGGTCACGAGCTTTTATTAAGTGCAAAAATTGTTAAGCAAGACAACTTCAATTGGGAGTCTATAGTTAATTTCTCTACCACAGGAGGCGAAGTTACAGCAATTCCAGAGGATTTAGATGAGATTGTGTTTTTCGATGATTGGATAACGGGAAAAGCCAAAGTAGGTGACGCTTTGGGAACTTTATATGGCTGGGTTTTTCAGACCGCTCCAGACGGGCAGCGTTTTGTTGATGCAGAAGGTAATTGGGTAGTTACCGGATCTGAAAACTCTGGCTATTATTTTGAAGGTGAAAATGCAAAGGTAAAGGTAGGTAACGCATTCCCTGATTATGTTCTATCTATGTCTAACTATTTTAAGTATAAGAATGTAGGACTTAATTTTCTTGTAGAATATAAGGCAGGGGGAGATTTATATGACAGAGGATTAAGAAACTCTATCAGAAACGGTAATCTCGCAATAACCGAATTTAGAGATATGCCAAAGGTTCTAGAAGGGGTAATGTCAGATGGATCTAATGGGTTCGTACCGAATACGACAGAAACGATTATTACTGCGGATAATTTTTATAGAAGTGCATCGGTGTATAATGCTGCTTCTGAAGTGCTATTACAAGATGGTTCTTGGGTTAAATTAAGAACAGTAGCCCTTTCGTACGATTTACCAAAAAAGTTTTTAGACCGCATCGGTGTAACCAAATTAGCGGTAAACGTGAATGCCAACAATATTATTCTTTGGACTCCATTTGACGGTTTTGATCCAGAGAGCAACCAGTTTAGTGCAGGAAGCAATATTTACGGTTTTACTGGTCTCACGACCCCTTTAACGCAAAATTACTCTTTGGGCCTAAGTCTTGAATTTTAATAACATAGTAAGATGAAAAAATATACAATATTAATATTCGCCTTTTTATTAATTGGCTGTAGTGACGATTATTTTGACGTAAACGTGCCCACAGGTTCTGCTACTGAAGAACAATTGCGAATGAACGATCTCTTGGGTCCTGCTATTTATCATACGGTAATGGCACAATACTGGGCAGAACGAAGTTTCGGAAACTATACACAATATTTTACCGGTCAAGGTGGAACCACAATTGGTCTAACTTCGATTACTTCGGCATGGAGTGAAATTTATTTGTACGCCTTGCCTAACTTGAATACCATTTTGTCAAAAGCAGAAGAAACCAATTCAAATCATTTTAGTGGTATTGCGAAAGTTCTAGTAGCAATTAATCTAGGTCTGGGTACCGACAGTTATGGTGCCATACCCTATAGCCAAGCCTCATTTGGGTCTGATAACCTTAAGCCTGCTTTTGATTCACAAGAATCAATTTATTCTAGTGTTAATAGTCTTTTAGACGAAGCTATTCAAGAACTAAGCGTTTCAAATGCTTCAGAGTTTTTACCTGGAACGGGTGATATCGTCTACGGTGGTGATTCTGAACAATGGTTGCGTGCGGCATATACGTTAAAAGCTAGGTACGCCTTACATTTAACGGAAGTTGACGGATTGGATGCCGCTAATAGGTCGCTGACTTTTTTGGAAAATGGCTTCACATCAAATGATGATGATTTTGAAATCTTTTTTGAAGAAAGAAACCTTAATCCTTGGCACTCACGAGAAGTGCTTTCACCTAATACTGGTAATGTTCATGATAAAGTAGGTGATCAACTAGTAAGTTACATGAATGGTAGTTCATACCCCTTCACAAACCCTGATTTAGTTATTGATCCTAGACTCCCTGAGTATGCAGACAATGAAGGGGAAGAAGGAGACCCGTTTAGAGGATATGTTAGTGGAGGAGATGGCGCATCATCAGATGGTGAAGATGCCAATACCGATTTTTCCGATTCTGGCTTTTATACTTCATTAGATTCGCCAATAGTTATCATATCTTATGCTGAAGCCCAATTTATACGAGCTGAGGCAGAGTTTTTAATTAACGGTGGTACACCAACTAGCACTGGATCTACAATTGATGCATATACAGCCTATATAGAAGGCATTCAGGCCAATATGGAGAAATTAGGTGTTGATGGGTCTATATATTTGACCGATGGAGCGATTGCTGTAGGTGAAACGAATCTAATGCTCAATCATATTATGAAGGAAAAATATATTGCCAACTTTTTGAACCCAGAGACATTTGTTGATTTTCGAAGGTATGATTTCTCTTCAGATGTTTTTGTGGACTTAGAGTTGCCTGTAGATAGTGATGAAGGAGAATTCTCTGGAGAATGGTTCGTTCGAGCAGTATACCCGGATAGGGAAGAAACAAGAAATCCGGAAAATGTACTGGCGAATAAAAAATCACCTATCGAACCTGTTTGGTGGGATAGATAGGTTGATTGAATTAAATTTAAATCTTAGGAAGGATATTGATACACTTTAACAGGTAGTCGATATCCTTTTTTTTATGCCCGGCACTCAAGATAATCCGGCTCATTATCTGCGCGTCTTCATCGGGGTATGGAAAATTGGTTACAATAATTCTATTAGCTTCTAAGTATTCACTGAGTTGCACATCTGAAAAGGTGAAAGCAGGGTGCGCCTCCATAAAATGGAACTTTTTTTTAAGCTCTAGCTTATCGGTAAAATGTTGAATATGCTCATTTAGTAGAGCTCTTTTTTCCTTGTATAACGCTCTTGCTTCAAGCAGAGTAGCCATTGCCGCTGGTGCAGCAGGGCTTGCGCCACCGAAAAACGCGGTATCCTTCAGTCGTTCTATTCTTTTATTGGTTCCGAAGATGGCCCCTGCCTGAATGGCAAAGCCCTTACCCAATGAGCAACAGACTAAAAGTTCTTTTATATTAAATTGTGAGAGACTCTTAAAGACTCCACCACCATCTTCGCCCACTATACCGATACCATGAGAATCATCAACGACCAGAATAATTTCGTCGAGCGGTAGGGTACGCAATGCCTCAAAATGCGGATAGTTGCATCCGGAAAAATCAATGGCATCAACGAAAACGACCGGTGCTTTACTTTTCTCGTTCGAATTGAGGTGCTCTCTCACTGCAATGTTTAGGGCGGTAAAGGTGGTATAGGGTCTTATTTTCGCCTGATAAAGTGCTGCATGGGTATTCGGCGCATAGAACAGTTGATGGTGTTTGTCATGAAAAGCTTGAGAGACAAATTGACCTGCTAAATAACCAGATGAAAGGGTCAAGGTCGATTCGCAGCCTACCATGTCCGTTAGATAATGTTCCGTTTCTTCAAATACAGCAATTTGAAGATTCGATTTTCTACTGGCTCCATAATTGGTGCCGTAGCGTTTAATATTATTTATGAATATATCTTGAAATTCATCATCGGTCTGTAGGCCCAAGTACGACGTGCCCCCAAAGTAGAGATGGGGCTCTCCTTTTACATTAACTTTTCTTCCCGGAAACGAATCAATTGTATAGGCCATTACCTCAAAGTTACACCAGATCCTCCTATTTCAGGGAAAATAAGCATACCATTCTTTAAAATTTGAACCCCATTTGCTATATCTTCTTTAAGCAGTAGGGGGCCATCCATATCAACATAATCCAATTGTGGCAATAGCTGGGCTATGGCAGAAATACCAACGGTAGATTCGGTCATACAGCCGACCATAACCTTCATTCCCATGCTTTTTCCCTTTTTTATCATACGTAGGGCAGGGGTCAAGCCCCCACATTTGGTCAGTTTAATATTGATGCCATTAAAATGAAGTCCGCATTTTTCCACATCCGCTTCAACAATACAACTTTCATCGGCCACTACGGGTAAGACACTAGCGTGCATTACTTTCTCCATACCCTCCCAATCTTCAGCATGTAAGGGTTGTTCAAGAAATTCAACACCCAAATCTTTAAGTAAGGGGGCATTAAGTATGGTTTCTTCCGCGGACCAAGCGCAATTGGCATCGATGCGAAAAATGGCATCGGTGTGCCTTCTCAATTCTTTTACTATTGCAACATCGTCTTCAGTGCCCAATTTTATTTTATAAATGGGCCATGGCATCTCTTGCATCTTAGCGACCATTTTATCGACCGGTGCAATACCAATGGTATAATTTGTAATCGGATAATTTTCTTTGGATGTTCCCCAAACGTCATAGAGAGGCTTACCTTTTAATTTTCCATACAAATCCCAAGCGGCAAGGTCTAAAGCGCATATGGCGAAATTGGATAAATTCTTTTCGACCAAAAATTTATGAAACTCCTCAGGCCTGTCAAAATCGAACGACTCGATGTCAGCACGAATAGCATTGATTTCTGCCATCATGCTTTCAATGGAAATTTTGTAATAAGGGTTCGAGGTGCTTTCTCCGTAACCGGTACTATCACCTAAAGAAAAGCCTACGATAAGGGTGTTTTGATAATCGTGCGATTCGCGTGAAATACTAAAGGTGTGTTTTAGCGCAAGCACATATTTTTTTAGGGTCAATCGCATACTGAAGTTTAGTTTGTACGAAGATATAAAGACCGTTGCGACCGTGAGAATCTGAAATCAGCTTTTTTTAAATATAAAGACCTGTTAAAGTTAGCAGGTCAAATGATTTTAATGTGGGTTCGCATTAATATTGATGAACACTTCCGGAAACTGATTTTTTCTTAGAAACATTGGGTTCACCAGAATATGAAATATTACCACCGCTACTTGCATCTGCGGTTAACGATTCTGAAACTTTAACTTTTACGTTGCCACCACTACTGGCGTCGGCATCACAAGTTTTAGTTTGCAATTCTTTTGCATTGATGTTTCCACCCGAACTTACATCGATATCAGCGTGAACCGTTTGACCTGAAATATTTAGGTTAGCGCCGCTACTGGCGTCTATTTCTACCGATTTTGATTTCAAATCTACGTAAAGTTGCGCACCACTGCTTCCATCAATTTCCAACGTATTACTCTTAATCTCATTTTCAGTTTTAAGCTGTGAGCCGCTAGAACCTTTCAGCCTAGAAATTTCAGGAAGGGAAACGTATATGTTTTTAGTTGCCCTACCGATATTCTCTTCAGCGTGAATACGAAGTTTACCATCTTTAATATCGGTTGCGATAAGGTCTATAATGTTCTCATCACCTTCAACTTCTATCTTATAGTTGTCATCCTGCGTTACAAATACGGCCAAGCCCTCAGATGCTGAGACTTCAGTAAAATCACCGGATACTTTTCGGCTTTCTTTTACAACGGTACCATTACCGGGTTTACCGGTGCCAAAATCTCCGATGTTAATATCAAAGCCGCATGAGGAAAGAAAAATTGCTACTATAAAAGCTATTGCTACTCTAACTAGTGTTGTCATGATTGTTCGTTTTTTGATTGATGATTGTTTTTGTTGATGCTGTTGTTTTGAATTACAATGTAAAAGTGTTCTATAACGACGAATTACTTTAATTTTTGTTACCGACCTGTACGATTTTATACCTGAATCGTAATTTTAGTCTTGAGTTATTGTTTTGGTCATTGTCTTGTCACCATCCTTCGCTTTTATTTTGACCGTGTTACTGCTGCCATCGATGTTAATATCAACGTTATCTTCTTCGTCATTGGCTTTGATACGAACTTGGTCATTGCCAATTTTCATTTCAAAAGACTCTCCGTTGTCATCTTTGATATTAATATCTATTCCATCTTCATTAATTCGAATCCTGTTTTCGTCGTCATCATCTTCTTCAACCTCCTCCGGACAGTTTTGACATTTCAACTCCCCATCTAAACCCATTTTCCAGATGTAATTTTCAGGCTCATCGATATCTATATCTTTTTCAGAGCGTATCAACCAGTTACGTCGATTTGAAGGGTCGTATTTCAAAATTTTTCCTGCAGGTAAATAGATGTTCGCCCTGACCTCTTGATCATGAAATTTATTGCTATCGGAGGTCGTAAGGTAATTATTCAACATTAAGGTATTACCTCTTAAACTGTATTCGTAACTTATGATTTCAGCTGTATTTCGGGCTTCTTTAAAAGAGGGGCCGTTGGCTTCTTTGCGAATCGAGATACGGGCGATGGTGTCATTAGATTTCTTAATGTTAAAACGTACGTCTTCAGATTGCATTATAGGGTCTCCATTGTCATCATATAACATAATCATGTCGTTCATTCGAACATGTTCGCCATCATCGTAAAATTCAGAAGAAACCAATTGAATATTAAGTGTGTCTTGACTGTTTTCAAAGTAAATAGGGTTTTCTTCAGTAACACTTCCTGTAAAGGCGTGCGAGGCCGCCTCCCTAATGCCGAGCACGATTAGTGCGATCAAGGAAATCAACCACAGCCCTAGTAACGAGAACTTAGCTATGTTACCGATAGATTTAAGATTGTTCACCAATATCTTTAGCCCCAAATAGAGCAAAAAGAAGAAGGGAATACCAATGACAAAGAAAAATAGCATCGAGAGAAGCCAAACCGGTGCACCTGTTATACTATGAATCACCCCGTCTACTCCTGGTAAATTAATCCAATCTAAAGTACCAACGGTGAGCATGCCGATAAACATGCCGATGATAGTGGCGGCGCCTATAATCACGAGTATGATACCGATAAACTTTCCGAAAACCTTAAAGAGAAACATGATGATTTCACCAATAGTGTCGAAAAACGATTTACCACCATTTTTTACTTTATTGGTTACACCCTCATAATCGACGTTCTTTATTTTTTGGGCAACATCATCAAAGCCTTCCTTGACCTTACGTTCTATATTGCTGATGTTGACATCCTCCCCCCGCATATCCAGTTTTTGCGAGGTTGTTTTAGCTTCTGGAATCAATAGCCAAAGCAAGCCGTAAATAATGATGAAGGCACCGGTCGAACCAATAGTCAAAATAATCCAGAGTAAACGAATCCACAACGGGTCAATATTGAAGTAATGACCAAGTCCTGAAGAAACACCGGCTACATACTTTTGTTCAGTATCGCGGTAGAATTTCTTAGCCTTTTTGGTTTGAGAATGTCCGCTGCCGGTGCTTGGCTCATCTTCAAAAATATCTTCATCGACCATATAGTCTTCTGGTTGCCCCATAATAGAGATAACCTCATCTACTTCTTTTATGGTAATGACCTGACGTTCGTTTTCAAGTTTTTCGTGAAAGAGTTCGGCAACTCGAGCTTCTATATCGGCCAAAATCTCTTCACTACCAGGAGTGTTGGCAAATGAACGCTTTACCGACTCTAGATAGCGCTGCATTTTGTTAAATGCCTCTTCATCGATATGAAAAAGCATATTGGCTAGATTAATATTTACAGTTTTGTTCATTGTCTTATTTTTTAATCCTGAGCATCTAAGGTGGTTAGTAATTACAGGGGTGTTCTTTAGGTTTATTTATTATTGGTCACAAGATTTGTTGCTGTTCTTAACTCATCCCAAGTGGCATTCAGTTCTTTTAGAAAAAGTTTACCGGTTTCCGTTAGGGCATAGTATTTTCTCGGTGGGCCAGAAGTTGATTCTTCCCAGCGGTAGCTTAAAAGACCCGCATTTTTTAGTCGTGTCAGAAGCGGGTAAATAGTACCTTCTACCACGAGCATCTTAGCGTCTTTTAAGGTCTCTAGAATCTCAGAGGCATACTTGTCCTTTCCGTTTAATATAGAGAGGATGCAGTATTCTAGAACACCTTTGCGCATTTGTGCTTTTGTATTTTCTACATTCATAATTTCTTTTTGCTTTTTATGCAGTTCCTTCTCGTGGGGGGAACGTGATTGTTTTAAAAATGTCGTCTGCATGGGGTGACTGTTCGTTTTTAGATCGATGAATAAACATTCTGATGAGATTGATTGATGAATAAACTCCTATGATTTCAGGTGTGATTAAGACCTGTTGATTTTACTTAATAAACTTTATGGTCAAAGGGTACTCAAAATACTGACCCTCGTTGGTTTTTATAGTTGCTAAAATGGTGTAAACCACGTTTACAATAAACAAAGCTGCTTTTATCAAACCCGCTAGGCTTAACGGGATCAGCCAAGTACCGAACTTGAAATTATCAGGGTCTATATTGATTGAAAAGTTGTTGTAATTAGATAGCTGGTCAAACCCGAA
This sequence comes from Pseudozobellia sp. WGM2, assembly GCF_017810075.1. Taxonomy (GTDB): domain Bacteria; phylum Bacteroidota; class Bacteroidia; order Flavobacteriales; family Flavobacteriaceae; genus JADNYK01. The sequence continues at coordinate 295,388 of NZ_JADNYK010000004.1, read as the reverse complement.
GAAACCCAAATCGAATATGTCAGGAAAAAAACCTATTAAAAAAGGAATACTGATGGCACCTAAAACTACGGAATAGAGTAGTAGGCTAATTTGAAAATTTAACGCCTGTTTGCCATTATAGTCTACATAGCTGTATTCATTTTTATTGGCTGTCCATAAAACTAGGGGAATTATAAAATTACCGAACGGTATTACAAACTTCGAAAACGTAGAAGCATGTATTAAGGCCGATATATTTCTTTCGTGTTTGGTAAGTGTACTTTCCATGACTTAGTAATTTCTTATGCAAATATATGGTTGAAAAAAGGTACTATGCAAAACAAAGTACTAAAATTTAAGAATTAATTAACATTATAAACTTCGGTAATTTTGTCTATTTTTACCCAAAACGATGGTATAATGGGCGTTTCCGCAAGTAAATTCAATAAGTTCACTTTTTTCAAATTGCCGGCTGCTTGGTGGACAGGTGTACGGGTAAAATCGATTTCTGACCAAAAATGTGTGGTAACCGTAAAGCACGGATGGCGAAATCAAAACCCTTTTAAATCTATGTTTTGGGCGGTACAAGGTATGGCCGCAGAATTGAGTACAGGTGCTATGGTCATCAATCAGATTCAAGCAAGTGGAAAAAAAATAAGTATGTTGGTAGCCAATAACAACGCCAACTTTTCTAAGAAAGCAACGGGCAGAATTACGTTTACCTGTGAAGACGGGCATTTGATAAAGGAGGCTATCGAAAAAACCATAGCAACAGGTGAGGGACAAGCTTTTTGGATGAAATCAGTGGGTGTGAATGAAGACGGGGTAGTGGTTTCTACGTTCAATTTTGAGTGGACGGTGAAGGTGAAAGGATAATACATGCTCAATAAATGTAACAAATACAGCTCCGTAGACAACTAATAGGTATCAACAAAAAACAAAAATGCAACGCATTGTCGACCATCTTATTTATCTATTCCGAAATGATTGTAATGACTGCCTTATTGTTGATCGTGGGCGGTGGGAAGCAGTTGGCTTGACCGACCGACCTGGTACGGTTGAAGAAACTTGTACTGCTGAGTAAAAATTAAGCTGTCTATTGAGCACTCTAAAACCAGTGAAAATAGATATCGCTAAATTTTTGTCATTTTAATTAAGTCATTAAAATTCAACGGCTAGTACCAAAGACGTTCAATTGATGATTTTACAGCACTTTGCTAGTTGGTATATGATGTCTTAAGAAAACTTTATTAAGTCTGTGGTAAGTTTCAGGAAATGGGATATCTAATATGTGGTGATTAACATCTCTAATTTATTAGTTTAAGTCTATTTTAAAGGATTGAGTGTAGTATAACTCGTTGCTAAGGTTAGATTTGACTCCAATACGTGCATATACAAAATTTTCATTGCTAAGTTCTTCTGGAATTTCAACTGAGACCATAGAACTTTCAGTAAAACTTATATTGGCTATATCAGCGGAAGATACTGCTTCATAGCGATTCTGATCTGTCAAAAGACCTTCACCCAAATATATATTAACGAACTCTAAGTTGGCAGTTTCGACTATTTGTTTTAAAGAAAATTCTGCATCTATTGAAGTTTCATTTTTGCTAATGTTTATATCATTTACAATGAAGTATGGTGTAACAGGAACATCCAAGATAGTGTTCCCCTGAACATTTACAACTAATGTATCGGTGAGTTGCGACATCCATGGTCCTCCTTCTTTTCTAACAAGTTTGTACTCACCGTCGAATAATGAAACGGAATAACTACCATCTTGAGCTATAAAGACAGGTATTAGTTCTTTTAGCTCATAGCCCCCTTGCCAAAGCTCAAATTGGGGTCCATTTGTTCTAACGCCAATAACACTATTCTCATATACAACGTTACCGCTAAGGGTTGCATTTGGTTCGTCAAAATTATCATATTCGCAGGATACCAAAAGAATGTTCAAAGTTATTAGTAGAAACAATAACTCTTTCTTCATAGTATCAGACTTTAATATTATTCTTCTATCTCTCATTTTAATTTAATTCAATTAATGGTAAGGGTTTCTAACTAATTTAGGGTTGTTATTAAGAACATTGGGATCAATTGATGCATAGTAATTTGCCAGGCGGAAAAATCTTGCTCGACGAAATCTAGTTGGGCGCGTTTTTACATAAATGAATTTACTGTCATCTTCGTGACCAGGATTAACAATCCTATACGGGTATAAACCATATACTACGGCCTCTTCACTTTCTTGATTGCCATCCCAGATTTCATGGGCTAATCTCCACCTCTTTAAATCAAAATATCGGTGATCTTCATAAGCTAGTTCATGGCGCCTTTCTTTTTGAAAGTCAGTTAAGGTCAATTGGGTTAAGCTGTTTTCCGGAAATCCTGCTCTGCTACGAATAAGGTTGATATACTCTAGCGCTAAGCTTTCTCGTCCCAGCTCAAAAGCCGCTTCTGAAGCATTGAGATAAATTTCACCCAATCTGAACCATGGCCACCAATTAGTTGAATTGTTTCTCAGTGCCTCCCCAGGTTTGTTGGAAATAAATTTACGTGTATAGAAACCGGTATTACTAACAAACTGAGCATTGTCCTGAGGTCCGTCGAAACCTGTCCATAATTTTCCGTCACTAAAGTTATCTCCAAGGTTTGGCGCATTTTGTAGTTCGTATGCGGTACCGTTCCAAACGGCTACGCCGGCTTGAACATTTACATTGCTTCCCCGAATCGCAGTTCCAGGTAGTACTACGGTTCCCCAAAGGCGTGCATCTTTATTATTATAGATATCGGTCATGTTATCATAAACAATATAATTTCCTGTGCCGTCAATATAGTTTAAGGCACCATCACTGCCGTCTAGATAATCAAAACTCTCAACTAAATTTAGGGATGGACTTAAAATAGAAGAGCCTTCATTATCTTCCATTAAAGATCTGGGAACGTTTTCAAATGTATACCAGTGTTCTTTTAGCTCTGAAGCATAATCTTTGGCAAAGATAGTTTCCGGGTTATTGTCTTTATTGATTAGTGCCTCATAAAAATTTAATTCTTTGTTCGAATTCGCTTCATATAGGCTATATCTGCCAGAATTAATGATTTCTAGCGACGCGTTCAAGGATTTTTGATAATAACCATCCGCCAGGTTGGCCGGTATACCTACTTCTTCACCAGAAAGTGTTATTGGAGAAGCCATTAGACTGTTATACTTGGCCAACGACCCGGCATAAAGCATGGCCCTACTTTCCAATGCAAGGGCTATATACAGATTAGCCCTGGTTTTGCTGTTATTGTTAGCGGCCAAATCTGTTTTAATCGACTCTAACTCATTGAATATAAAATCGTACACCTCATACTCTTTGGAGCGTGGAACTTGTAAATTGGTGGGGTCTCCATTAAAGTCATAAATTAGCTGTTCTGTGACTAATGGAACGCCTCCCATGCGCTTAACCAATTCAAAATATACAAAAGCTCTAATGAATCGTAACTCTGCCTTGAATAAAGCAACTTGTTCTTCGTCTAGGTCTTTGCTATAATTATCAAGGTTATCTAAAGCTAGATTAATGTCACGAATAAAGCTGTAATCCCAGTATCGGCCATAATCATCACCGTATTCAAAATCGTTACGCCAGTTCTGGTCAAAATGGCCAGAATACATGGCGTCATCTATTTCACTCATGCCACCAACATTGAATACTCCATGTAGTGAGGGCAGTCTATTATAATAATTGGCTAGTAGAGATTTGATTAATTCAGGATCGTTCCATAACTGTTCGTCCACAATGATATTTTGTGGTTCACGCTCAAACCAATCGTCATGATTGCAACTGGGCAGTAGTCCAAATAGCAAAAATCCAAATAAGTATATGTATAGTTTATTCATAATCTTTAGAATGTAATATTAAAACCAAATATTAATGTGCGTTGTTGAGGATATACAACGGCTGCTCGGGCTTGTATTTCAGGATCAATTTGATAACGTTTTACATTGTCAATCGAAGCTAGGTTGGAGCAATTAACATATACACGAGCTTTGCTGAGCTTTAGTATATCAGTAAATTCAGACGGGAAATTATATCCTAGCTCAACGTTTCTTAATCTTAAATACTTAACATTTTGTAGCCAAAAGTCGCTGTTTCTCCAGTTAGGACCTACATTTCCTGATCGAATTGCTGGATAATACCCTGAAATCCATTCGCTATCAGGGTCATAGGGGTCAGATCGATGCCAACGGTCATTTAAAAGGTAGGCTGGTGAGTTGCCCCCAGCATGATAAGGATTTTTCAATTCATAATCTTGAAACCAAGATTGCATTGCGCCCCCAGCTAAATCTATATTCAGACCCCACCCTTTCCAATTTAAGGCTAGATTACCTCCAAAAGAAATCATTGGAGCCCAGTTGTCCGGATATCCAATGGGGCGCTCGTCCATACCGTTAATTATACCGTCTCCATTTACATCTTTATAAATGAGATCTCCGGGAAGTAAGGTTCTGTTGTTTTGACCATCTATGTTTACGGTATGGTTCTTTATTTGTTCTTCATTTTGAAATCTCCCAATTACTTGATGACCCCACCAAATACCTCCCCAACGATCTTCAGAAGATGATCTATATTCATCCCATGAGTTCCCAAACCGTGGCTTGTAAGTTTCTATACTTTTATATCTAGATAAAGTACCGTTAAAGCTTGCACTGTAGGTGAAATCTTTTATGCTATTTTTGTAAGATATGATACCTTCAATACCATAATAACCATTTTTGTTTAGGTTTTCATTTGGTAGCGAATAGCCAACTTCACTAGGTAATAGTACGTCATAACGTGCAGCAGGCGTTCCAGACCTAATAATCTTAAATACATCTGTGGTAAGAGTTATTTTGTTCTCGAACAGACCTAAATCAATACCAACATTGTAGTTGGTGTTTTTTACCCAAGATAAATTGGTTACCGGTAAGCCTCTTGGCCTAATTCCATTTGTAAAGGAACCGTCTAGAACTGCATTTCCAGAGTTAAAGGTATATCCTCCTAAATAATCGAACATACCAACCCCTTGTTCTAACCCCGTCTGACCTATAGAGCCTCTAATTTTTACATTACTGAAAATATCGGTAGCAGAATTAAAGAACTTCTCATTGGAAAGTCTCCATGCGGCTGATACTCCAGGGAAGAAACCCCATCTTTTTCCTGGTGGATACAGATACGATCCGTCATACCTACCCAAAATCTCCAATATGTACCTATTGTCATAGTTGTAATTTAATCTGCCAATATATCCAGCTCTTGCTTCATAAGACCAACTGTCTCCCAAGCCATTCAATCGATCATACTCCAATAAGGGTAAATAATTGTTAGAGGGGTCTGTGCTAATTGCTTGATAATTTTTGTCATAATCTGATTTTTCATACCCAACCGTAACCCCAATCTTATGTTTGTCAAATGTTTTATTATAATCCAGTTGAAATTGTGCATATCTAGATACTACTTCCCTTTCTGTTTGGTAGCGCCATCTCCCATATACCCCCGCCGAAGGAAAATAAGAGTCGTTGGCAGCATCATAACTGTAAACGTCATAGGTATACTGAAAACCGTCAAATTTATTATTGGTATAATTATAAGACACCTTGCCACTGGCTGTCAATCCAAAATCAAATTTATAATCTGCAAATAAGTTTATATTGGCCGTTCTGTTCAAATTGTCTTTATAACCCACAATATCTCGATCAAATAAGGCCGGGTTTCTTGAGAAGTCCCTAGTATGATTAGGGAAATTAGGATTATCATTTGCATATGGGCCTACAGTAGGTATATTGCTAAAAACACCTAAAATAGCAGCGAAATAACCATCTCCACCAGGTAATCCTACGTCTTCTGTTTTTTCCTGCTTACCACTAATTTGGCTTCCAATGCTTAACCGTTTAGTAATATCTGCCTTTAAGTTGGCTTGAAAATTTGTTCTGGTATAGCCAAAATCTTTCATTAAAGCCTTTTGATCAAGATTGCCTAAGGATAAATAATAACTGGATTTTTCTGATCCTCCAGACACACTTATGGTTGTTTGGGTTTGAGGAATACCCTTTCTCATCAGCTCTTTATAGTAGTCATATCCTTGGTAACCAGGTTCTGTTCCATTTTGCCATTTTTCTAGTTCTTCGGGTGTAAGAACACTATTAGGGTCCCTGTTCTCATTTTGAGCGGCTTCAACAAGCCCTCTCATATATAGGCTGGCATCTGCCATCTCGGGAAAACGAGTCAAATTTTGTGTACCATAATAATGGTTGATGCTCACAGTGGTTTTTTTATTTTTACTACCACTTTTTGTGGTTACTAGCACGACACCATTGGCAGCTCTCAAACCGTAAATAGCAGCGGATGCATCTTTTAAGATAGTAACACTTTCGATGTCTTCTGGGTTTAAAGTGTTGAACACGTCCATTCCTGAAACATTGGATGATTGCACCCAATCATTTCCTGTTTGCCCGCCGTAGGGAATTCCATCAATTACAAACAAGGGGTTTCCCATATTTCTGACTTCCAAACTAGCTCCTCGCCCAGGTCGGGCATCTGCAGCTCTAACACTTATACCCTGAACCCTTCCAGCTAGTGCTCCAGCTGTAGTGGTTGATGTTGTTCTTGTTAAGTCATCTGCTTTTACGGTACTTATTGCATTAGTTACATCTTCCTTCTTTTTTGTTCCATACCCAACAAGCACAACTTCATCCAAGGCTTCAGAATCAGGGAGTAGTGTAATAGTATAATAACTTTTGTCATCTACTTCAATTTCTTGTGTAGAGAAACCAATATAGGATACTACTAATAATTGATTCGATTTGTCTGCAATGTCGATGGTGAACTTGCCATCTAAATCAGTAGTAATTCCGTTTGATGTCCCCTTTTCAATAATGTTGGCACCCGGTAACGGTATATTGTTTTCATCAGTTACTTCTCCCGAAATTATAACTGAATTTTGTGCATTTACCCATCCTGTCACGAGAAAGCAGAATACAATAAAAGGCATTTTCAGTGGGAGTTTAAAAAAAAGTAGCAGTCTGTCTAGAATTGCGTAGGTGTATGTTTCCATCCTCATTTAAAAGTGTGTTATTTACACCTGTAAAAATAGAAATAAAATGATATTTTGGAAATTATTTCATAAAAAATGTAATTTATACACTAATAAAATGTCTTTTCATTGCTATATTCCAATATTCGAAAACTATCCCAACATCCTTATCTTATTATGTTCTTCAAGTTTGGAGATGTTCAAATTATGTAGTGATGGATGGGTAATAAATTTTTTGTCTTTTGTTGCTTCGGGCTGTTTGAAATACAAAAAGGAAGAATTTTTGTGCTACAAATTGCTAGTAGATTTCATTTAAGGCCTATGGATAAAATCTTATAAAAAGGTTGTGTTATGCCGCTAGCCTTGTTATTTTATTATGGATTTTGAAATTACTAAAGTGATTTTATTCTTTAGATAAATTTACAATGGAATATAGAAACCCGTGAATAATAGGGGGGAATTAGTAGATATTTGATTTCACACAAAAAACTGATTTTACTGTAAATTCAATTTTTCCTGAAAGTATGAGTTGGTGCTGTGGTAATAATAGTTAAGTGAAAAGCCTTTGGGGAAAGAAGATATCTTGCCATTCTGTATTGTGCCCTATTTTCAATAAGTCAATTAGAGAATGAGGCAAGGGAATTACTTCTATCTAATGACCCAAATTTTTCTCCGTTGTGTGTAACAAAACACCCTTTAGGTACAACCAATAGGCATCAACAAAAAATAAATAGATATGAACGCACACGAAATAGACTATCAGATTTACGGGGAAGAAATGCAGTATGTAGAAATTGAGCTGGATCCTCAAGAAGCTGTGGTGGCCGAAGCTGGGAGTTTTATGATGATGGATTCAGACATCAAAATGGATACTATCTTTGGTGATGGCAGCAATCAAGACACAGGGGTTTTAGGTAAGATTTTTTCAGCTGGAAAACGCATTCTAACCGGTGAGAGTCTTTTTATGACCGCTTTTTTGAATGTGGGCCAAGGTAAAAAGCAAGTAAGTTTTGCCTCACCATACCCAGGTAAAATATTGCCTATCGACCTATCGGAGAAGCAAGGGAAGTTCATTTGCCAAAAAGATGCTTTTCTCTGTGCTGCCAAAGGGGTTTCCGTCGGTATTGAATTTTCTAAAAAGCTCGGTCGAGGTCTTTTTGGTGGAGAAGGTTTTATCATGCAGAAATTGGAAGGTGACGGAATGGCCTTCGTACATGCCGGAGGCACATTGGCAAAAAAAGTTTTGGCAGCCGGTGAAGTTCTAAAAGTTGATACCGGTTGTATCGTCGGTTTTTCGCAAACCGTAGATTATGATATAGAATTTGTGGGGGGCATTAAAAACACCGTTTTCGGTGGCGAGGGACTCTTTTTTGCCACACTTCGTGGCCCCGGAACAGTGTATATTCAGTCATTGCCATTTAGTCGTTTGGCGGGTCGGGTTCTGGCCTCAATACCTCGTGGAGGAAAAGACAAAGGAGAAGGTAGTATTTTGGGTACACTAGGTGACATAGTAGGTGGCGATAATAGGTTTTAACAGGGATAGAGGCAATTTAATAACAAAAAAAGTTTGGATTGTAATATGCTAATGGGCTAGATTTGACCAGATTATACTTTTGATTTAGCACCCTAATTTGCCTGCATGAAATCCATAATGAATTCACAATTGGTCGTCTGGGTCATAGACGACGATTTTGTTTCCCTTTTTGCAACACGATATGGTATTGAGCAATGGAATAAAAATTGCAAGGTAGTTGATTTTGATAGTGCTGAAACTGCCCTTAAAATTTTCTCCGATACGCTTGACAAAAGTGGCGAAAAGCCAGATATCATTCTTTTAGATTTGATAATGCCTATAATGGACGGATGGACTTTTCTATCTAAGTTCGAAAAAATGTACGGGAGCAAAACAGATACGGATATCTACATTCTTTCGGCCTTCACCAATTCTAAAGATAGAAAAAGAGCAAAAGAGCACCCTTCGGTCAAAGGTCATTTTGATAAACCACTTTCTAAAAATCTTTTAGAGGAGGTTTTTACAACTAACTATTCATAGTTTATAATACGTTGGCGAACCTCAGTGCTCTATAGATAGTAGTCAATTTTACCAACTCCGATATGAAAATTTCTAGGGTCAATTTGATTACGTGTCTATACGCTCTTGTTAGTGGAAAAATAATGAATTTCATGCTATGAATTAATTTCAAGTAGCCTACCTGAAAGGTTTTTGCCAAAATCTTATTTTTTTGTGGTCCGAGTGAATAATTCCTATCTTCGAGCGATAACTATTATAGTATTTATGGCCAATTACAATATCGACGCAAAAAAAGAAACCACCTATGATGCCATTGTTATTGGCTCCGGCATAAGTGGGGGTTGGGCCGCCAAGGAATTGTGTGAAAAAGGACTCAAAACTTTGGTGCTCGAGCGAGGTAAGATAGTAGAACATGTGGTAGATTACCCTACGATGAATCTAGATCCATGGGATATGGACTATCGTGGTGGATTGACACCGGAACAAAAAAAGAAACACTACAAGAATATAAGGTCGGGCTGGGTCGGTCAAGACACCGAACATTTTTGGGCAGACGATGAAGCCAACCCTTATACAGAAGAGAAACCATTTCTTTGGCTTCGCGGTCATCAAATGGGTGGCAAGTCCTTATTATGGGGCAAACAAACCTACCGTTGGAGCGACCTAGATTTTGAGGCCAATGCTAGAGATGGTCATGGGGTTGATTGGCCAATTCGGTATAAAGATATTGAGCCATGGTACACGTACGTAGAAAAATTTGCAGGTATTAGTGGAGAACCTTTGGGCTTGCCACAGCTTCCTGATAGTCACTTTTTACCTCCGATGGAGCTTAACTGCGTAGAGAAACATGTAAAAAGTAGAATCGAAAAAGACTTTCCGGGTAGAAATATGATTATTGGCCGTGTAGCCCATCTAACGCAACCACACAATGGGCGAGGTCAGTGCCAGTATAGAAATAGATGTAGCCGCGGTTGCCCTTACGGAGCATATTTTAGTAGTAATGCGGTGACCTTACCGGCGGCTAATGCTACGGGTAATCTTACGATTAGACCTCATTCTATTGTACAGTCTGTAATATATGATGATAAAAAAGGAAAGGCCACGGGAGTACGTATCATCGATGCGGAAACGAATGAAGATATCGAGTATTCAGCAAAAATTATTTTCGTAAACGCCTCTACACTTAGCACCACTCAAATATTGATGAATTCGGTATCTGACCGATTTGAAAATGGGTTAGGTAACGATAGTGGTGAATTGGGTCATAATCTTATGGACCATACGTATCGCGTGGGTGCTACGGGTAAAGTAGATGGTTTTGATGATAAATATTATAAAGGAAGAAGACCTAACGGAATATACATTCCCCGATATGTAAATATCGACGAAAAGAGTAAATCCGATAAATTTTTGAGAGGATTTGGTTATCAAGGAGGAGGCTATCGTGGCGGCAATGCCGCGAATATAGAATCTTTCGGTGCCGAGTATAAAGACAATATTCTTAAGCCCGGCCCATGGGAATTTTTCATAACCGGTTTTGCCGAGTGTTTACCATACCACGATAACAAAATCTCATTGAACAAAGATGTTTTAGATAAATGGGGTCAGCCTACACTATCGATCGATGCCGAATTCAAGGAAAACGAAAAGGCTTTGAACAAACAGATACAAGAAGATGCGGTACAAATGCTTGAAAAAGCCGGTCTAAAAGATATTCTTGGTTTCGACAACGAGCATCCCCCGGGTTATGGCGTTCACGAAATGGGTACGGCAAGAATGGGCCATGACCCAAAGACCTCGGTACTGAATAAATTTAATCAGGTACACGGCGCAGAAAATGTATTTGTGACCGATGGCGCTTCTATGACGTCGTCTTCATGTGTGAACCCTTCATTGACCTATATGGCGCTAACCGCTAGAGCAGTTGACCATGCAGTCTCAGAATCTAAGAAAAGAAACATTTAAGTTATGAACAGGAGAAAAGCATTAAAGCGCGCAGGATTGTTGGCTGGGGCTACAGTATTGACTCCATCTGTATTTTCGTTATTACAATCTTGTCAAAATGAACCTAGATTAGATTGGCAGCCCCAATTTTTTACCGAAAAAGAGGCCACCACCGTTTCCGACCTGTTAGATATGATTCTACCCAGAACAGAGACTCCAGGGGCGTTAGACGTAAAAGCAGATATGTTCATAGATAAGGTTGTTGCCCACACTTACGATGAAAATGGGCAAGAGAATATTCGCAATCAAATTGCTGAATTCAATTCGAATTGCGTAGAAAATTTTGGAGGTGATTTTAGCAATCTTTCCAAAGAAAAAAAGGTAGAGGTCTTGAAAGCTGCCGAAACCAGTTCAGGCAAATTTGGTCGAGGTGTCTGGGGCACCGGAGTGGGCCCGCAAGAACCAATCGGTTTTTATAGGGCTTTCAAATCGATGGCCATATGGGCCTATACCACATCTGAAGAAATAGGGGAGAAGGTATTAAGTTACGACCCCATACCAGGCGGGTACGAACCTTGTAAACCCGCTTCTGAAGTCGGAAACAAATGGAGCTTGGGCTAATAGGAACTAATTTTCTTTTGTATAAACAACCTCACCATTAAAGATGGTCATGGCTATTTTGGTTTTTAAAAATTCATCTTCTGGAATAGTCATAATATCTTGATTGTATATGGTGAAGTCAGCAAGCTTCCCCGGGGTTATAGAACCCTTTATATGTTCTTCAAAAGCACCATAAGCTGCATCTATAGTGTATGATCGTAAGGCTTCTTCTCTGGTCATTTTTTGTGCTGGTTCGAAACCACCTTCGGGAAACCCTTTTAAAGTTTTTCGACTTATACTAGCGTACAAGTTCGCTATGGGATTTAAAGGTTCTACCGGAACATCGGTACCGTTTACTATCGGAATACCACTTTCTAATAATGCTTGCCACATATAGGCTCCTTCTTTAATTCGCTTTTCTCCCAAACGGTCTATCGCCCAAGGTCTGTCTGAAGACATATGTATGGCTTGCATTGCAGGTATTACACCCAATTCGGCAAAGCGTGGTATATCATCCGGATGTAAATGTTGCGCATGTTCTATACGGAAACGATGATCTTGAGATACTTCGGGTAGATCTTTAAATGCTGCTTCGTAACGATCAAGTATTTCGCGATTTGCGCGATCTCCAATAGCATGTGAACAGACCTGAAAACCATCTTTCAATGCTTTTAGTGCAGTTTTTTTTACCTCTGTCATAGGTAGTGTTTCATGACCAAAATGACCGTGTTGGTCAGAATATTCTTCTAAGAGCCATGCACCTCGTGAACCCAAGGCCCCATCGCAATTTAATTTTATGGAACGTATTGTTAATAGATTGTCTGGATCTATCAAAGGTCCTTTATCCAGCCATTCATCTACAAGACCCATGTCTCTGCCGGTTAACATAGCGTACATTCGAACATTCATTTTACCGTCAGATTTCATCTTTTCGTAAAAGGCAATGTTTTCTCTTCCGATACCTGCATCATGAAAACCAACAATTCCGTTTTTATGACATGCAGCAATAGCAAGATTAAATGCTTCAATGTATTTTTCAGGAGTGTACATGTCGTCAGGAATATGCTTCCAAATTAAACTTTGTGCTGTCTCATTAAAAATTCCTGTAGGTCTCCCTAACGCATCTCTTATTATTTCACCGCCTTCTATTGCAGATTTATCCAAACCTTCTTTTGTTAAAACTTGAATTCCGGCAATATCCATGGCCGCCTCGTTCGCGAAACCAGCATGTCCACTTGCATGACTTAAAAAGACGGGATTATCAGGTGAAACTGCACTTAATAAATCATGCGTTGGAAAACCTTTAACCATAATCTCTGGTTTTTCTGTCCATTTGCTTTGATGCCAACCGGCACCAATTATCCATTCTCCAGGTTTAACAGTTTTGACTTTTTCAGCTACAATATCAATAATTTCTTCATAGCTGTTGGTATTCGTTAAATCAAGTTCTAGAGCACTAAAACCTAATCCCATAAAGTGGCCATGACCTTCAATTAGACCAGGCGTCATGGTCTTGCCTTCTAAATCTAATATTTGTGTTTTTTCGCTTTTATACTTTTCGGCTTCTTGAAGACTGCCCGTAAACAATATGGTACTTTCTTTTACAACTACGGCCTCTACTTTTGTTTGGGTAGAATCGACAGTATAAATGGGGCCTCCGTGAATAAGAAGTGTTCCAGTTTCTTGAGCTGGAGTAGAGCAAGAAAACAATGAAAATATGATAAATAATAAACTTCTAAGAATAGTTTTTGGTTTGTTCATTTGGCTGGTTTTAAGCGCTATAAGTTACACTATTTATATGGTAAAATTTGAACAAATAAAATATATATACGTGACAATTTCTTATTGAATTCTATAATGCAGTTTGTACCTTGGCTATATGAAGAATACTAGAGTACGAAATATTAAAAAGGAATTACTTTCTGACAATTGGTATACACTACACAAATTTTCGTTTGAATATCAAAAAGATGATGGCTCATGGGAAGAACAACATCGAGAGGCATATGATCGTGGGAATGGAGCTGCAATATTACTTTACAATAAGGAAAAGGGAACGGTGGTTCTTACCAAGCAATTTCGTATGCCAACCTATGTAAATGGCAACGATGATGGAATGATGATCGAGGTATGCGCAGGACTCTTAGATGGCTTGAACCCTGAAGAGTGCATTAAAAAAGAGGTGGAGGAAGAAACTGGTTATCAAATAGATAAGGTGCGAAAGGTTTTTGAGAGTTATATGTCGCCTGGTTCGGTAACTGAAATTCTCTATTTTTTCGTGGGAGAGTATGAGGAAAAAATGAAAGTGAACGATGGTGGAGGTGCAGATGATGAGACCGAAAACATTGAAGTCTTGGAACTGGATTTTCAAGCCGCTTTTGAAATGATTTATACGGGTCAAATAAAAGATGCCAAATCAATTATGTTGTTGCAGCATGCCAAAGTAAATCGTCTCTTGGGTTGATTGAAAGTTGGGCTGAATTAATATGTATCACGTACTTTCTCTAAAATTTGTTGCATTCTTTTTTTTACTTCGGAAGAAGCATCTCGAAAATGGTTGTTCATAAAACTGAAAATCAGTGTTTTTCCAGATTTTGTGATTAGATAGCCACTCAGGCAATGGTTATTGCTTAAACTCCCGGTTTTTGCATAGATATAAGGTTCTGGGTTTCCAGGATACCATTTTTCCAATGTACCGCTTACTCCACCAGCAGGGAAGAAGCTGAACAATCGTTCACGAGAGATTTCGGTATACAATTTATCCAATACGTGAACCAATCCTTCAGGAGTAATCAGATTATATCTAGAAAGACCTGAGCCATCTACCCATCTAGGAGCTTGCTTCAACTCCTTTAAATAATTGTCCAAAATGTGTTTTCGGGCTTTTTGACTGTTCAAGGTATCAGAGAGGGTAGAAGAGGCTAAAATCAGTAATTGCTCAGCTAAAAAATTATCACTTTTGTGCATCATTCTTCTGTACACCGTATCGCTATTTATTCCGTAGAAAGTATTTAACCTTCCCGAAGGCATTTTATCGGTCAAGTCCATTTTCTTTTTTAATTCCTCTTCCAGAATATATGTTACAAGTGCTTTGCTGGTTCTAAAGGGAATTTCAAGCGTATCTTTTCTAGAGGAATCAAAATAGAAGATATTCTTTTCGATTTCTCGGTTTTTCGCAGCATTAACGGCCACCACACTATCAACAAATATATGGGGAAGTATCTTTGTAGAGGGAGTTCTCTGTAATGTTACTACGTTTCCGAAAACGGGCATCGCACTTCTTTCCGCTTGGTAATAGTACTGATAGTCGCCCCAAGACCAGCCAGGGCCCAATTTTTCATCATCAAAATTATTTAGGTACAATGTAATATTTGATTGAGCTTTGAGAAAATCTAAAGTCTTGGTATTATCGAATTGGGTGTGAAAAAGTGTGGGGTCTCCAGTACCTTGAAGAAAGGTTTGATCACCTTGAACAAGGTAGCGAAAAGCCGGAATACTGTCAGGTAGCATTTTGAGTGCTGTATATAGTGTAAGAATCTTGGTATTACTTGCGGGAGTGAAGTATTTCGAACTGTTGTGCGTGTATAAAGTGTCTTTGGTTGTCGGGTCATAGAGAAAAAATCCTGTAAACTGGTTTTCGTAAAACGCTGATTTCAAGACTGAATCGGTAGATTTGATTAAAATTTTACTGCTACTCGCACAGCCAAACAAGACAGAGATCAACACTGCCGATAAGTAAATTTTTCTCATATTTTTGGACGGATTACGCCCCTAAAATAGGGTATTTAACAGGAATTTAGCTAACTTTTAACAACGAACTAGCAATATAAAGAACGCAATCAGGTTAACTTTATGCTGAGTGAATAACGCTCATAGAACAATTAACTAAATATTGAAATATGGCAAAAGCTATGCTTGAGTACACTAAAACTGTACTAAAAAAAGTTAGTTTCGATTCTAGACTGTTTTTGAAAGAACTTAAAAAAGCAGTGAACAGTTTACTCCCCGATGAAATCGAAGAACTTAAACTCTGGTTACAACAATTTATAACAGATAAGCCAGAGCTAAAACAAAGTTTGATTTATTTAAAGGCATAAAAAAAAGCCCTCTTCGGAGGGCTTTTTCTTGCACCGGTTTTACCTATCATTTGTTTAACGGACTCACAATATTAACGTCTTGAAAAGCAATGGCTCCTCTTACGATACCCAAAATAACATCTCTTAAAGCTTCTGTTATTTGAATCTTCAGCTCACTTTTATGATAAATAAGACTTACTTCTCGAGCTGGTGGTGGGCTTTCGAAAAATTTAAGTTTGTTCTTCTTTGTTTCATCAAGTTCTAAAGTATTCAAATAGGGTAGCAATGTCATGCCCAAATCTTCGTCAGCTAGATTGACCAAAGTTTCAAAACTTCCACTTTGTAGACTAAAATGCTCATCTTCAAAATTACGTGAAGCCTTACAAAGGTTGATTACACCATCGCGAAAGCAGTGTCCGTCTTGAAGAAGCAGTACATCGGTAATACTTAAATCTTCGGGTTTCAACTTTTCTTGGCTATCAAGCCTATGACTTTTGGGTACATATCCAACGAAGGGTTCGTAATAAAGGGGCCTTTCTTTGATGTATTCGATTTCCAGAGGTGTTGCGGCAATACCGGCATCGAGGTGACCATCTTGAATGTTTCTAATCAGGTGTTCTGTGCTTTGCTCCTTTATAATAAGATTGACCTTGGGGTAACGTTTTATAAAAGTCTTTAGAAACATGGGTAGCAGCGTGGGCATCACGGTGGGTATAATTCCCAGTACATAATCTCCGCCAATAAAACCTTTCTCTTGATCGACTATATCTTGAATGCGATTCGCCTCATTGACAATATTTTTTGCCTGCTCCACTATTTTTTTACCGACCTCTGTTATGGTTATCGGCTTTTTACTGCGGTCAAAAATTAAAATATCGAGCTCGTCTTCCAATTTTTGAACCTGCATGCTCAATGTAGGTTGGGTCACAAAGCTTTTTTGTGCGGCCAAGGTAAAATTTTGATGTTCTGCGACCGCCAAAACATATTGTAATTGCGTTATTGTCATCTCATATAAATTAAAGCGATAAAATTATAAAAACTATCAATAAAACTTATCGTTTTTCGGATTTATATTTTATAATTTTATAGTTTAAACTTAAAAACAGAATATTTATGAAACTAAATAGTATAGGATTAAGTGAAAAAGATTCTAAATCATTAAGTGAAGATTTAAACCAGCTTTTAGCCAATTTTCAACGATATTACCAAAACTTAAGAGGTATTCACTGGAACATTAAGGGAAAGCGCTTTTTTGACCTTCACCCCAAGTTTGAAGAACTCTACGATGACGCTAATTTGAAAGTAGATGAAGTGGCTGAACGTATTCTTACTTTGGGCGGAGTGCCGCTACACACCTTCGAAGACTATATTGAAACCTCAAAAGTGCCTGTAGGTAAAAACGTTTCTAAAGATGAGGATGCCATTCGTTTGATAGTTGATTCATTGACCGAGTTGTTGATAATCGAGAGGCGTATTTTAGATGCTTCAGATAAATCGGGTGATGAAGGTACTAATGCCATGATGAGCGATTTTATTACCGAACAAGAGAAAACAGTTTGGATGATGAAAGCTTGGCTGGCCGAAGAAATTTAAGAATTAACTTCAAAAAATGATAGCCCCGCCAATTTGGTGGGGCTTTTTCATTTTTAGAAACGTATGCTGAATTCTTGGTCTTCGCCGGTCATTTCAAATTTCGAATCGGCAAATATTGGCGGCCCATAAAGATTTATATCTCCTGTCTGCCCATAACTTTCCGTTGGCATGCCAGAGGCATCAAAGTCCATTTGCTTATTATCATTGCTATCATGAATCACTAAAATTGCGTAAGTTCCCGGATTAACATTTTCAAACTCTAGCGTTACCCTGCCTTCCTCCGCAGGAGCTTCAGCAGAAGCGACTCCTGGGGCTTTCAAAAACGTGTCTTCGGTATGCAATGAGGCTAGAATGGTACCATCGTCTGATAATACATTTTCGATGGTTATTTTTAAAGTTCCGTTTTTCTCCTCTTGAGCATTGATTACATTCAAAGTAAAGAGAAATGCCAAAATAAATAGATGTGTTTTCATTCTTGATTTTTTAAGGTTATGAAGTAAAACTAATTTAGAATGAATAAGTTACCCAATTGATGATACCCAACTGTATATAATAGGGGGCGAACTGTAGTTTTAAACATAAAATCAATATTTGTCTTTAATAATTAACTTTACCATACACTGTATTCTACTTCTATGAAAAATTTAGAGCTTGGTCAAATAGAAAATATGTTAGAAAAACAGGGCTATATAGGTAGTGGCTCTATAGCGATGTCCATTTTTTTGGCCATGCAGCTTGAAAAACCTCTGTTGATCGAGGGGCCGGCCGGTGTCGGAAAAACGGAGATTGCCAAGGTTATGGCAAAAGCCTTGGAAACCAATTTGATCAGACTTCAATGTTATGAAGGGCTTGATAGCACACATGCACTGTACGAGTGGAACTACCAGCACCAATTGCTTTTTCTTAAAATGCAGGAGTCTAGGGGGGAGGACGTGAAAAAATTAGAGGAAACTATTTTCTCAGATCGGTTCCTGTTAAAAAGACCTGTGCTTCAGGCCATTTCTCAAGAAAAGAGACCGGTCTTGTTAATCGATGAAATAGACCGGGCAGATGAAGAGTTCGAGAGTTTCTTACTCGAGGTTTTATCTGATTGGCAAGTAACTATTCCAGAGGTGGGAACGATAAAGGCGAGCCAAAAGCCACAGATAATACTTACGGGAAATCGAACTAGAGAGTTATCTGAAGCACTTCGTAGACGTTGTCTTTATCTATGGATCGATTATCCTGATTTTGAAAAAGAGTTAGCCATCGTAAAAACGAAAGTACCCGAAATAGATGCTAATTTGGGAGAGCATATTTGCAGGTTTATGACCGAATTACGTCAATTGAAACTGGAAAAAACCCCAGGAATATCTGAAACAATTGACTGGGCAAGGGCATTGGCAACGATGCACCTGACCCACTTAGATAAGAAAGTGGTAGAAGATACCCTTGGGGTTGTGCTTAAAGATTGGCAAGATATGCGACATACCCAAGATGCACTTTCAGAACTTTTAGAGAAAACCGGAGTAACCTCGCGCATTGGTTAAAACTTACTAGAAAATGGACTCCTCATTGATACGACATCAAACTGAGATATCAGCTCACGTGGTCTTGCTTTGCCGTTATTTGAGAAATAAAGGCTACACCGTAAGCGCGAGCGAAGAGGCTGAAGCATTACAGGCTATTGACAAGCTTCCAATTGACAGAGAGCGCAATTTTATACTGTCGCTCAAGGCGATTTTGGCCAAAAACAGGTATCAATATTTGAATTTCATTGAACATTATGAAGAGTTTAGGTTTCACCTGGCCCAGGCCGCCGATTCTAAAATAAAAAATGAGCCCCAAAAAGAGAAAAAGAAATCAAAGGCAGAAGAAGAACAGGCACGGTTCGATGCCTTGAAAAGTTGGCTAAATCTAACGCCGTCCGTAGAAGAGAAAAATATTGCCGCTTTTAGCGATATAGAGGTGCTGGGTAAAAAACATTTTTCAAATCTAAGTGAAGATGAGATTAACTTGATGATGCGCCTACTTAAAAAGTTGGCTAAAAAAGTAGCTCATCGAAAAAGTCGCCTGCGTAAAGTTTCGAAAAGTGCTCGTAAAATCGACTTAAAACATACCATTCGTAACAGTATGCGTAACGGGGGTAATGTACAAAAATTGGTTTATAGTAAACCAAAAAATAAGAAGCTTAAACTGATTCTGCTCTGCGATGTAAGTAAATCAATGGACCTTTACAGTAGGTTTTTTGTGCATTTGATTTATGCCTTTCAAAACGCCTATGATAAAATAGAAACCTTTGTTTTTAGTACCGCCTTACACAGGGTGAGTTCAATTTTAGATAATAATGATTTTGCAAAAGCATTTGATATTGTTTCCGATAGAGTGCCCGATTGGTCTGGTGGAACCAGTATTGGCAGCTCTTTACAAGATTTTTTGGATGATTATGGCTATGGTATGCTCGATAAAAAAACCATAGTGCTTATTCTGAGTGATGGATGGGATACGGGCGAACCTGAAATTATTCAAACCGCTATGAAATCTATTTACAAAAAGTCTAGAAAAGTTATTTGGCTTAATCCTTTAGCGGGCAGTCCCGACTTTTCTCCGGAGGCCATAGGTATGAAGGCCGCCTTACCTTATATCGATGCTTTGGTTTCCGCACATAATCTAGAAAGTTTAAAATTCGTATTGAACCATCTAAAATATCGTAGAAACCTAACCAAAACTACGTAATCGTTCCGCATTTTAATTATATGTTATCGGTTTGTAATTTTTAATGAGGATATGTTAAAATAATTCCTAAAAAATTCACGATTTCAAACTTGATTTTTTATATTCATAGACTCAAGAAGGATATATGAAAATCAACGGAAATTATACACTTAATGTTACGCCTAAGAATTTTTGGCAAATGGTTATGGATCCTGAAGTTCTTGAAAAAGTGACTCCAGGTATCAAAGAATTAAAAGAACAGTCTCCCGATAATTACGAAGCTATTTCAGAGGTGAAAGTGGGCCCTGTCAGGGGTAATTTCAAAGGCAACCTTTCTATAAAGGATAAGGTTGAAGAAGAGCGTTGCACCTTGGTGGTAGATCAGAAGAGCAAGATGGGCAATGTGGTGGCAGAAATTGTTATGACCCTAGCCCCCACAGGCGATTCACAGACCGAAGTAAAGTATACCGGTGAAGCTAAAATGTCAGGTACTTTGGCGAGCATGGGGCAGCGGATTATGAGCGGCGTGGTTAGCACCCTATCAAAACAGTTCTTTAAATCTATGGAAGCTGAAATTGCTGAGCGACAAGCATAAATTATAACCTAAATACACTATTATGAATGTAACCATCACGGTCAATGGGAAGGCGCACACCCATGACATAGAGCCGCGTACGAGCCTTGTTCAATATTTGCGGGAAACTTTAGATTTAACCGGTACTCATATAGGTTGTGATACCAGCGGATGTGGTGCTTGTACCGTAACCTTGAACGGTGAGGCCATTAAATCGTGTACCATGCTTGCCGTGCAGGCAGATGGCAGTGAGGTTACGACAATTGAGGGCATGGCCCAAAATGGAGAAATGCATCCTATTCAAGCAGCTTTTAAAGAAAAACATGGCCTTCAATGTGGTTTTTGTACCCCGGGCATGGTAATGGTCGCTGCTGATATTTTAAAAAACTATCCAAAACCATCTGAAGATGATATTAGACACGGTCTAAAAGGTAATTTCTGCAGATGTACCGGTTATCATAATATCGTAAAATCCATTCAGCTTGCCGCTGAAACCATAAACGAATAGACCATGGGAAATTTTATAGGTAAAGCAGTTAAAAGACGTGAAGACGCAAGATTTCTAAAAGGGGCCGGTAAGTACACCGATGATATTAAACTTCCTAAGATGACCCAGTCGGCATTTGTGCGAAGCCCGTATGCTCATGCAAAAGTTCTTAGTGTTGATATTTCCGAAGCGGAAAAAGCAGATGGCGTTGTAGCCATTTTTACAGGTAGTGATGGTTGTGGTGAATATGGTGTGCCCTGCGGATGGCAGGTCGATTTTAAGAATGGGGAAACCATGAGAGAGCCAAAACATCCGCTTTTGGTAAAAGATAAAATTAAACATGTCGGCGAGGCTGTTGCGTTTGTGATTGCTGAAACATTGGAGCAAGCTCGTGATGCCGCCGAATTGGTAGAGGTCGAATATGAAGAGTTGCCGGTCGTGACCGATCCCCAAAAGGCTATGGATAAAGATGCACCTTTGGTTCACGGTGAATGGAAGGATAATGCGGCTTTTGATTGGTGTATTGGTAACGATAGGGCAGATGTAGAGGCGGCACTTGAAAAGGCCCATCATGTGACCGAAATGGAATATCGTAATCAGCGGTTGGCTCCGAACGCTATGGAGCCCAGAAGTTATATTGCCGATTACGATGTAAACGCTGATAAATACACTTTATACACAAGTACCCAGAACCCGCATTTGATTCGTTTGTTGATGTGTGCTTTTGTTTTGGGTATTCCCGAGCATAAAGTGCGTATCGTTTCGAAAGATGTAGGTGGCGGTTTCGGCAGTAAAATTTATCACTACACCGAAGAAGCCTTATTGACATGGGCTTCAAAACAAATTGGAAGACCAGTAAAATGGACAAGCGATCGCAGTGAGGCGTTTTTAACAGATGCCCATGGACGTGATCATGTGGTGAAATCAAAAATGGGTTTTGATAAAGAGGGCAAAATTGTTGCCCATCTTACCGACGAATATTGTGCGATGGGGGCCTATCTTTCGACTTTCGCCCCAGCGGTACCAACCTATTTACATGGTACTTTGTTTCAAGGGGTGTATACAACACCTTTGATTCATTTGAATGTAGTAGGGCCGTTCACACATACAGTTCCCGTAGATGCCTATAGAGGGGCCGGAAGACCGGAAGCTACCTATCTGTTGGAACGTATTATATCAAAAGGAGCCCAAGAAATGGGTATGGATGCGGCAGAAATTCGAATGAAAAACTTTATACCACCCTTTGATGGTGTTAAAGAGGAAGGGTATCAGACACAAGTGGCGTTACAATATGATAGTGGCAATTACCAACAGGCCCTAAAAAAGGGATTGGAGAAATTGGGCTATGAGAATTTTAGAAAAGAACAGGAAGAGGCTCGAAAAAACGGAAAACTCTTGGGTGTGGGCCTATCTACCTACATTGAGGGTTGCGGTATAGCACCTTCGGCGGTCGTTGGTGCCTTGGGCGCTAGGGCCGGTCTTTACGAAGTTGGACAAGTAAGGGTACAGCCCACAGGTAAGGTATCTGTATTTACAGGGGCACATTCCCACGGTCAGGGCCATGAAACTGTTTTTGCGCAGTTCGTAGCCGATAAGTTGGGTATAGATATGGCCGATGTTGAAATCGAACATGGTGACACCGATCAGGTGGCCTTCGGAATGGGAACCTATGGTTCAAGAAGTTTGGCCGTTGGCGGTAGCGCTATTATAAAAAGTATCGAAAAAATATTGGATAAAGGAGCCAAAATCGCCGCCCATAAATTGGAGGCTGCTGAAGGGGATTTAGAATATGCCAGCGGAAAATGGACCGTAAAGGGCACCGATAAATCAGTGTCGTTCGGTGATGTTGCATTAACAGCTTATGTACCACACAACTATCCTGAAGGTTTAGAACCTGGTCTCGATTTTTCAAGTTTTTATGACCCGAGCAATTTCACATATCCCTTTGGTACGCATATCGCAGTAGTCGAGGTAGATAAAGATACCGGTGCGGTCGACTTACAAAGATTTATAGCCATTGACGATGTAGGTAATATTATGAATCCAATGATAGTAGATGGACAGATTCATGGGGGTGTAGCCCAAGGGGTCGGACAAGCTTTACTCGAAGAGGTAGTGTACGATGAGAGCGGTCAGATGATTACCGGTTCTTATATGGATTATGCCATGCCAAGGGCCGATGACCTACCGATGATTGAAACCGATAATACGGTTACACCATGCCCGCACAACCCCTTGGGAGTTAAGGGTGCTGGTGAAGCGGGGGCCATAGGGTCGACTCCGGCAGTGGTCAATGCTGTGGTAGATGCATTGGCACATTTGGGAGTAACGGATATTCAAATGCCTTTAAAGCCTCAGACGGTTTGGAAAGCGATGCAGAATTAATAAATACCTGAACAAGATGATACCAGCAAAATTTGATTATATAAAAGCGTCTTCAGTAAGTGAGGCCGTCAATTTACTAGACAAGCATGGTTTTGATGCCAAAATTCTTTCAGGTGGGCAAAGCCTGTTGCCCGCAATGAAGTTAAGATTGAACAGGCCTGAGATAGTTATTGATATTAATGGCATAGCCGGCATGAATACTATTGAAGAAACCGGTGATGGGGTTATTATAGGTGCCAACTGTACGCATACCCAAATATTGAACTCTGAAGTAGTGTATAAGAACCTGAATATTTTACATCGGACCGTACAGACCCTTGGAGATGTTCAGGTAAGAAACCGGGGTACTATTGGTGGAAGTTTGGCGCACGCCGACCCTTCGGCAGATTACCCTGCTGTGGTGCTCGCCTGTGAAGCCAATATTGAAGTAGAGGGTAAAAACGGAAAACGTACGATAGCGGCAACAGATTTTTTTGAGGGTATTTTTACAACCGCCTTGGCCGATGATGAGATTATTATTGCAGTCCATTTTCCTAAAGTTGCACATGGCAATTATCAAAAATTTTATCAATCAGCTTCTAGGTTCGCTATTGTAGGGGTTGCCGTTGTTCATGATGGTAATGCCGTTCGAGTAGGTATTACCGGAGTGTCAGATACTCCGTATAGGGCTACCGAAGTAGAAAAGGCCTATAATGGTAACAGTGACGCTGCTGAACATGCTGTCGATGGGGTAGAGGTAATGAGCGACCATTTCGCCGACACTGAATACCGTTCTCATTTGACAAAAGTTATGGTGAAAAGAGCGTTGGAAGCTTAGTAGTTGACATTTTATTTTTTATAACCCCAACTTCATAGGTTGGGGTTTTTGTTTTATATCCACTATTTTAAACTTAGAGTATAACGGTGCAAAAATCATTCTGATTGCACTAAATCCTCATCAAGGTTATTTCTAGTTTTGCGGCAAATTAAATTTGAATATGAAAGAAGTGAAAGCATATGCAGCGTCCTCCAAAGAGGCAGATTTAAAACCTTTTGATATTGAGAGAAGAAAACCTACTCCTGACGATGTAAAAATAGAGATACATTATTGCGGTGTTTGTCATAGCGATTTGCATCAAGTACGAAACGATTGGAAAAACTCGGTATATCCCGTAGTTCCCGGTCATGAAATTATCGGTGAGGTCACAGAGATTGGTGATAACGTAAAAAATTTCAAGGTGGGTGATATGGTCGGTGTGGGCTGTTTGGTCGATTCTTGTCAAGAATGTGGTGCCTGTAAAGACGATTTGGAACAATTTTGTGAGAATGGAGCAACTTTTACTTACAATGGTGAAGACAAACATTTAGGGGGGCATACTTTCGGTGGATATTCTGAAAGCATCGTTGTCGATAAAGAATTTGTGCTGAAAGTGCCCAGTAATCTTGATGCCAAAGCAGCAGCCCCATTATTATGTGCAGGTATCACTACGTGGTCTCCGTTGTCACATTGGGGAGTTAAAAAAGGAGATAAAGTCGGAGTTATCGGTCTTGGTGGCTTGGGGCATATGGGTGTAAAATTTGCACACGCTATGGGCGCTCATACCGTTATGATCACAACTTCACCGAATAAAAGTGAAGATGCCAAAGACTTAGGTGCCGATGAGGTTTTGATTTCTAAGGATGAAGAGCAAATGAAGAAGCATGCCAATTCGTTCGATTTTCTTTTGAATACCATTCCCGTAGGTCACGATATGAACCCTTATGTGGGGTTGTTGAAGAGAGATTCGACCATGGTACTGGTAGGTGCCGTTGAACCTTTGGATTCCCTTCACGGTGGAGGTATTATAACAGGCAGAAAGCGTATCGCAGGCTCGTTGATCGGAGGTATTAAAGAAACTCAAGAAATGCTCGATTTTTGTGGGGAACATAATGTGGTTTCCGATATTGAGATGATTAATATTCAAGACATCAACGACGCATATGATAGATTGCAAAAATCGGATGTTAAATACCGTTTTGTAATTGATATGAAGTCTTTGAAAGAAAGTTAATATAGAAATATAAACTGTTGAAGAACCATCCGTTTTTACCGGATGGTTTTTTTATGCCTTTATTTTTTCTTTTTCTTACTGCGTGTGGCTTGAGGGTTGTAATCGAGACATAACTGAATCCAATACGCCATATCCGTATCAGTGTCAAAGCCTTCCGCATCCACAAAGACGAAACCATTCATTGTTCGTCCGGTAAAGTTCATTTTTGAACAGTGAGGTCTGGATAAGGCCTTTTCATAGTTATGTGGTCCAACACGACACATTAACTTTCCATCACCCGTTGACTTATCTGATAGTAGGCCAAAACACATTTTATCATCCACCATAAAACAAAGTCCGCCCATCATCTTTTTCTCTTCGAAGTAAACCGATTTTTGTTTTAAGACCTGTCTTGACCTATCGGCCAGATATTCATCGTAAGCCATACACGATATTTAAAAGATTAGCGCGATTTCTTCATTTCCTTTGCAATTGCTCTGCTTCCCTCGTCATCAAGCTCTTCTAGCTCGCTTATAATCTTGGCGTGATCTTGTTCTCTGTTCTGAGAAAGTTTGTACCGAGCCTGAATATCGGTTATTTCAATTTGAAAACCTACAACACCCTTAACTTGCTTTAAGATTCGTTCTGACATGTTTTTTAATGATACAGGCTTTTTTGATGATTTTTCATAAGTGTCTACCAATCTGTGTAAAGAAGCCATTACTTCCTCTTCGCTTAAAACAGAAAGTTTTCCATAGACATGAACGGCAATATAGTTCCAAGTAGGTACTTCTTCCTCTTTGTACCATGATGATGAAATATAGGCGTTGGCACCATTAAATATACAAAGCACTTCCTCTTCTGAGGAGAACTGTTTCCACTGAGGGTTCGCTTTGGCAATATGGCCTGTAAGTACATTCTGTCCTTGCTCATTCTGCTCCAATTCGAGAGGTATATGGGTAGCGTGCGACCGGCCTTTAGAATAAGTGACTAAAATACCAAAACTATGTTCTTTTAAGAATTGTTTGATTTCTTCAAAGTTCACGTTTCTCTGATAATCGGGTACGTACATAGAAGATTGAAAATGGATACTATTAAAAATAGGTTAAAACATTTTTACCGCCAACAATCTTTCGCTTTGCATTAAACATAACTCTACTTAAGGAGTACTTTTAACAAAACAAAAAAAATAGAAATATGCCATTTATCACAAATAAAAAAGGAAAGGAACCCGTAGATATATTTTATGAAGACTATGGAAGCGGACAGCCGGTAATCTTAATTCACGGTTGGCCCTTAAGCCGAAAGTCATGGGAGCAACAAGTTTGGAAAATTGTTGAGGAAGGCTACAGATGCATTTCATATGACCGTCGTGGCTTCGGTATTTCTTCCGCACCTTGGGGTGAATATGATTATTCAGCGCTCACCAGTGATTTAAATACTCTTGTTGAAGGCTTAGATTTGAAAGATGCTGTACTTGTAGGTTTTTCAATGGGTGGTGGCGAAGTAGTTCGTTATTTTACCGATTTTGGTTCAGATAGAATAGCGAAGGCCGCACTTATCAGTTCTATTATTCCTTTAGTTAAGAAAAAAGAGGACAACCCTGATGGAGTGCCAGAGAGTGCCTTGGACGATATAAAAGATGCATTACAAAAAGATCGCGTCGGGTTTTTGAAAAACTTTCATAAAGGATTTTATAACTACGACAAGAACAAAGATAAGGTCAGCGAAGCCCAGTTAGATTATGATTTTATTATTGCTTCGCACGCATCGCCAAGAGCGACCATTCAAACAGCTTTGGCTTGGATGCATACCGACTTTAGGCCTGAACTGAAGAATGTTACCGTGCCTACCTTAATTGTACATGGTGATGCCGATGAAACGGTGCCACTGGCGACTTCAGCTGAACAAGCGGCTAAGGGAATCGCGTATAACACTTTTGAGGTGATTGAAGGAGCACCACACGGCTTGAATGTAACTCATGCCGATCAATTAAATAAAATTTTGATAGATTTTCTCAAAAAGTAGTCTCTATCAATGATAATGAAAGCCGGGCCCGTTTTGGTCTGGCTTTTGTTGTTTTAATGAGTAAGGAACGCGTGAAAAATTTTTTCAACATAGTTCGAGTGCTAGCTATCTTCGTGTTGCTGATCACCTGTAAGCAAGTGAGAAAAGCTACGGATCTTATAACGAAACCCTCTGCTCGGGAATTGTATGCTCGAAATTATGAAAATGACTCAGTTCGTTTTCCATTGTGGAAAAAGTCATTTGAGTCTAGCTTGAAGGATAGTTTATCGATCGACCTACCGTATTCAGAAACCGGTACGTATTTCGATGAACTCTACCGAACGTATAGTTACAACATAGAGCTTCATAAAGGCCGCACTTTTTTTGTGGAAATTCAAACCGATACTGTTGGAAAAAAGGTCTTTATCGATTTATATAAAATTTCTAAGGATTCTTTGGGTACCATAGAACTAATCGAATCTAATAACGAAAATGCAAAATCGATAGAGTACCAGATAGAGGATAGCGGAATGTACAAGTTGACTATACAGCCAGAAATTGAAAAGACCAGTTCATTTTCAATGCGGTTATATACCCGTCCGGTTTTTGGCTTTCCAGTAGCAGGAAAAGATAATCAGGCAATACAAAGTTTTTGGGGTGCTGCCAGAGATGGGGGGCAAAGAACCCACGAGGGTCTCGATATTTTCGCTGATCGGGGTACTCCGATTATAGCGGCTACTGACGGGCGTGTCAGTTCAACAGGTAACCGTGGTCTTGGTGGAAATCAAGTGTGGCAGCGAACCGGAATTTTTGGTTATTCGTTGTACTATGCCCATCTAGACAGTATTCTGGTGAATTCAGGAGAAAAGATAGAAACTGGTGATACCTTGGGGCTTGTCGGTAATACCGGTAATGCGAGAACGACCAAACCTCACCTTCATTTTGGTATCTATCAAGGGTACCGTGGGGCGATAGACCCCCTGCCCTTCGTTTGGATCTCAGAAGTGCCACAATTTGAATCCTATAAGGATAGAATTGAAACACCCGTAATTAGCATCTCGGGTTCCAGAGCGAACCTTCGCAATAGGCCGGGTCTTGGCGGTGCTAAAATAGGGAAAGCTATTACAAACGACACCCTAGCTCTTTTAGGATTGACCGATAAATGGGCTCATGTACAAAATCAAGAAGGCATGAAAGCGTTCGTGCATCTAAGTCTTGTTGATTTTACAAATGCCAAAATTAAATAAGCTATTTTGAAAGTGAAGCGACCACGGGTAAATGGTCTGAAATATGTTTGCCATTTTTTAGGCGCTCATCGATATGCGAATATGATTTTACGTTAAAACCTGAAGTGAAAATATAATCGATTCTACGGCTAATGGGTTCTTCAAGATTAAAGCCGTTGAAGGTGCCTATGGGGCCTTCGTTCGATTTTTCAGTAACCTTCAAGCCATCATCCATTTTGCGAGATAAAATTTGAATAGGCTTTTGTTCCGGTTGAAGATTCAAGTCGCCCATGAGAACTACTGGCAGATGGTTTAAATTAATCTCTTTTATTTTTTTGAGAATTAATTTGACCGATTTCTTCCTTGCCTTTTCACCTCGATGGTCAAAATGCGTGTTGAATACCCAAAACTTTTCATTGGTATTTTTCTTCTCGAGAAGGGCGTATGTACAAATGCGTTCTAAGGCGGCATCCCAACCTATTGAAATGTTTTCTGGGGTATTTGAAAGCCAAAATGTTCCGGATTCGGAAAGTGTGAACTTATCTTTATTATAAAAAATAGGGGAGAATTCGCCTTTTTCTTTCCCGTCTTCCCTTCCCACCCCCACAAAGGAATATACGGGCAGTGATTTATCTAAATATTCCAATTGGGTCGATAGAACCTCTTGCATTCCTACCACAGCAGGTTGATATTTTTCGAGAAGCTGTACCATAGGTAGCTTTCTATCGTTCCAGTTATTGACAGTATCGTTCTTGTTGTCATATTTGATATTATAGGTCATAACCTTTAAATCTTGCCCAAAACCGGAGACCAGACTAAGTAAGAAAGCTATTGAAAGTATGAAATTTGATTTCATTTTTATATCATTTTGAGTTGACCAAAATAGACATTTTCATGCCAACATGTTCAAGGTTTGTGCACATTATTGTTGAAATAACATTGTTATCTCAACAGGCCGAATATTTTTCGGATGCAGTCAAAAAACGGTGCGTAAAGGCTATGGTCATGAAAGTATTAGACATATTTTCGGGCAAAGAAACCGCAGCCTAATTCCTATATCATTTATGAAATCAATACACCCCAATGTTATTCGACAAATATTCGTATTGCTCCTAATTTTATTGATAGGAGGTCTTATATTTTGGGAAATAGTCCCTTATCTCTCTGGTATACTTGGTGCAATAACCATTCATGTGCTTTTTAGAAAATGGATGGCCAAGTTGGTTAAAAAGGGCTGGAATCCGAATTTAGCGGCCACTTTGATTATGTTTATATCCTTTATCGGCATTCTCGTACCGGTATCAGGACTCATAGCCATGTTGGGAAGTAAAATAAGCAGTGCGGTCGAGAAATCGGAAAGTGTTATAGAAGCTTTTAAAAACCAGCTGTATGTGGTTGAAAAAGCGGTAGACTACGATTTGACTTCTCAAATTGATCCTTCAGGAGCTTCGTCTTGGCTGACCAATCATGTTTCTACTTTTGCTGGTGGCACATTTACTATGTTTATTGCAATTGCAATCATGTACTTTTTATTGTTCTACATGTTGACTAATAGAAAACAATTGAAAGAATCTTTGTTCGAATACCTTCCTATAAGTAAAACAAATCTTCGACTTATTGGAGAAGAAGTTCAGGCCATGGTGCGTTCCAACGCCTTAGGTATTCCAATGGTAGCTGTTGCACAGGGTGTAGTAGCGTTAATCGGTTTCTTCATATTTGGCATCGACAACCCGTTTTTCTGGTTTGTCATAGTGGCCATTGGCTCTATGATTCCTTTTATAGGCACCTTGATCGGTATTCTTCCGGTGTTTATATTGACCCTGACCAACGGTAACGATTTTCAAGCTTGGGGCATATTATTATATGGTCTCATAGTAGTAGGTTCTACCGACAACGTTATTCGGCTATACGTACTCCGAAAATTAGACAACGTACACCCGTTAATCACTTTAATTGGGGTCATTGTGGGTGTTCCCCTTTTCGGTTTTATAGGATTGATTTTCGGCCCCTTGTTAATAAGTCTATTCTTGATAGTAGTCAAGATCTACAAGAAAGAATATGGTGAAAGAATAGATGGTCAAAAAGAACGCCTATGAGTGGAGTGGAACTTGGCTCTAATCCTCGCTTCTGCGTCTATTATTGTTCTGGCCGCTAGGGCGGTTTTTATTGTTTCTACCTCTATAACTTGAATTTCTTCGCTTGTTCCGATTTCTATTTCGGTTTTGAGAAGAGTTCTGGTTTCTACCTTGCTTCGGATTTTGATTTTCTTCATCCGCAGAACCTTCATCATCAACAAATTGATGTTCGGGCATACGGGGCACTTCTTGTTTGATTAATTTTTCGATATCTCTCAAATATGGCCTTTCCTCCTTATCACAAAAAGATAATGCGATTCCGCTGGCATTGGCACGGCCGGTTCTGCCAATTCGATGCACATAGGTTTCAGGTACATTGGGCAAATCGTAATTGATGACCAACGAAAGATCTTCGACATCAATTCCACGGGCAGCGATATCGGTAGCGATCAATACGCGTAGTTTGCCATCTTTAAAATTGCCCAAGGCCTTTTGTCTTGCAGTTTGGCTCTTGTTTCCATGTATAGCCGCAGAATTAACATTCGCCTGAGACAGTTTTTTTACGATTTTATTCGCGCCATGCTTCGTTCTTGAAAAGACCAAAACGGTATCGCTCGGGTTTTCGTTCAATAAATGCACTAGCAATTTCGGTTTGTTTTTCTTGCTAACAAAATAAACACCTTGCTCAACTTTCTCGGCAGTGGCCTGTTGGGGTTTAATGGTTACCCGTTCGAAATCGCCCAACATTTTTTGTGATAGTTGCACAATAGCTTGGGGCATAGTGGCCGAAAAAAACAACGATTGCCGTTTTGCAGGCAATTGCGCAATAATTTTTTTAATATCGTGTACAAAGCCCATGTCGAGCATTTGATCGGCTTCGTCGAGTACTACAAATTCAAGGTCGCGAAAAGTAATGAAGCCTTGCCCCATTAAATCGAGTAGTCGACCCGGTGTAGCAACAAGAATGTCGATACCGTTTCTGAGCGCGTTTACTTGTTTGGCTTGTTTTACGCCTCCAAATATTACGGTGTTTCTAAGCCCAGTATGTTTACCGTATGCGGTAAGACTATCACCGATTTGTAGTGCCAGCTCCCGCGTTGGCGTCACGATTAAAGCTTTTATCTTTCGTCTACCTTTCTGTCCGTTCTGTGATTGGTATAGATGGTGGAGTATAGGAATACCGAAGGCGGCTGTTTTACCTGTTCCGGTTTGTGCGACCCCTAGAAGGTCTTTACCCTTAAGTAATATAGGTATTGCTTGTTGTTGTATTGGGGTGGGAGAAGTATAACCTTCGGCTTCTACTGCCTTGAGTATAGGTTCGGCCAGGCCGAGTTCTTTAAATGTCATATGTTGTAAATGTGCCGCGAAGGTACGTTTATTTAAGGTAGTAATTAAATAACCCTTCGTTTATAGTCCAAGTACGGCAGCCTCGGCACAGCGTTCCCCGTCCATTGCTGCGGAAACGATTCCACCGGCATAACCACCACCTTCACCACAAGGGAAAAGCCCTGCTATATCCGGATGCTCTAGTTTTTCATTTCTAGGGATGGTTACCGGTGATGAGGTTCTCGATTCGACACCTACTATATTGGCTTCCGAAGTGTAATATCCTTTCATTTTTTTACCGAACTCTTCAAATCCCTTTCTCAAACGACTGCCTATGAGTTTGGGCAATAGGGAATGTAGTGGGGCAGATTCCAATCCCGGCTGGTACGATGTGGGGTTAAGATTAGCCGAGATACGTCCTTCAACAAAATCGGTTAAACGTTGTGAAGGAGCTTTTTGAGACCTTCCACCTGAAGTAAAAGCTAAACGTTCTAAATCTTTCTGAAATTCAAGACCTTTCAAATTTCCAAATTGCTCATATTTACGAATATCGCGTTCTACATCAATTTCTACCACTATTCCAGAATTAGCGAACAGGTTATTTCTTTTTGAGGGAGACATGCCGTTCACGACCACTTCACCAGGTGCAGTAGCAGCAGGTACAATAAAGCCGCCGGGGCACATGCAGAACGAATATACACCTCGACCCTTGACTTGATGCACCAGACTATAGGCTGCTGCCGGTAAAAGCTCATTTCGATTTTCACCGCAATGGTATTGTATAGAATCGATAATATGTTGGGGATGTTCTACCCGAACGCCCATGGCAAAAGACTTTGCCTGAAGTGCTATTTTCTTTTTATCCAAAAGATAGAAAACATCTCTGGCGGAATGACCGGTCGCCAGAAGCACTCGTTCCGTTTGAATTTCTTCTGAATTATTTAAAACAATGGACCTTAGGTTTTTACCATCAATTATTAAATCCGTTAGTTTAACATTGAAATGTACTTCTCCACCCTGTCTAATTATTGTTTCGCGAATATTTTTTACGATTTTCGGCAGCTTATTCGTGCCAATGTGGGGGTGAGCATCAATCAGTATTTCTTCGGTAGCCCCATGATGTACCAAGCTCTGAAAAATACGCTTTACATCACCTCGCTTTAAGCTACGTGTGTAGAGTTTTCCATCGGAATAGGTTCCAGCTCCGCCTTCACCAAAACAATAGTTAGAATCTTCGTTTACGATATGTTCTTGATTAATGGCCTTCAGGTCACGCCTACGTTCGCGAACATCTTTACCCCGCTCATAAACAACGGGCTTGAAGCCGAGCTCTAAGCAACGAAGGGCGGCCCACATTCCCGCAGGGCCGAAACCGATAATATGAACGGGTTTGGCTTTAGTCACATCTTTATAATCAAAATTGTAATCTAGGGCAGGCAAGTCTTCACCAACAAAAGCGGCCAACTTATAGTTGAAAACGATCTTGGGCTTGCGTGCGTCTATCGATTTTCTAAGAACTTTTAGCTTGAACTCTTTTTGGTCAAGACCTAAGTATTTGGCTGCTCTGTGCTTCAGTTGCCCTTCTTGGGCCTCTTCTTCAAGTGATAATCGAATCTGTAGGGTTTTGACCATACTACAAAATTAGGCGATTTTAGCTTATAACCTATCTAGAAACTTGATCAGCGGACATTAAGAAATATCTAAAGTTCATATTCCTTTTTATAGACTAAAGGCGTTCTATTGGTAATCGCCTTAAATTGCCGATTGAAGTTGGATAAGGTTTGAAAACCGCTCTCGTAACAGGCTGTAGATACATTTTTTTTCTGTTCTATCAATAGTTTGCAGGCATGGCCGATGCGGATTTCACTAACGAACTGGGTAAACGATTTATTCGCGTGTAACTTGAAATATCGACTGAACGAAGTGGGGGTCATGTTCGTCATTTGCGCAAGGTCGGCTATGGCCAATTTATTTTTGAAATTTTTCATCACATAAGAATATACGGTATACATTCTTTCAGTGTCGGCTTCCCTTAGGGTATTCGTGTAGCCGGCGCTTGCCAATAAATGAAACTCTTTGGTCTGGCTTATACATTTTAATATTTTAAGCAAATGAAGAATGCCATCAAGCCCCTCAAGGGTAACCAGCTTAAGAATCATTTTTCTCAATTTTTTAGCGGTGTCGCCCGCAAATTCCAATCCACGTAGGCTTTTGTGAAAAACCTTTCGCAAACGAATGGCTTCTTGGGTGTTGAGAAAGTTATCCCCTAGAAAATCTTCCCTGAAATATACGACTACGCCTTGAGACCAGGCAATGTTCTTGGCTTGTTCAATTTCTTGGTCGCTCCTCCATAAATGGGGTAAGTTCGAACCTGTGAATGTGATATCGCCCGATTTAAAAGGTTTCACGCTATCACCAATAAATCGGGTGCCGTTACCCTTTAGAACCAAGAAAATTTGATATTCGGAATGAAAGTGCCAATGCGGGTCAAAAACAGGCTCGTCCAATAGTTTGGCCACGTAGGCTCGAGATTCAGGTATCGGAGATTTTTGTAAGGCAGTTTTCAATTGCTTGAGTCTAATGTAAACCGGTGAAATGCTAAAATTGAGTACTTATTTGTCAAATATATCGATATTAAAATCAAACAATGATATAAAACAGTCAGTATGTGATAACTCAGAGTGATTTTTTGACTCAAATAATTAGTAACATTGATACTGTAAATCAACAATCTTATGAAACTCAACTTATCAGCGTTCAGCGCACTGTTATTTCTGTTTGTATTAACAGGATGCGGTTCGGAAGAAAAACAACATGCTCAGCATTCAGATGACGAGCCCCGGCGCATAGAAATTCTTTTTTTGGGCCACTCTTTGGAGCACCATAATTCGGGTGCCTATTTTCCGGTTCTCGCTTCTGCATTGGCAAAGGACGGTATCAATATAAGTTATACCGAGAATACGGCCGACATAAATGAAAAGAACCTGTCAAAATATGATGGATTGATGGTGTACGCCAATCATGAGGAAATTTCGAGTAAAGAGGAGAAAGCTCTTTTAAATTATGTGGAAGAAGGGCATGCTTTTATACCCATTCACTCCGCTAGTTTTTGTTTTAAAAATTCGCCAGCGTATGTAGATTTGGTAGGGGCCCAGTTTATGACGCATAAAACGGGCACTTTTACCGCTAATATTGTGGCTAAGGATCACCCTGCGATACAAAATGTAAATGAATTTTCAACATGGGATGAAACTTATGTGCACGATAAAATTGCAGATGATATTACGGTATTGATGGAGCGGGTCGAAGGGGAGCACCGTGAACCTTGGACGTGGGTCAAGAACCATGGCGAGGGCAAGGTGTTTTATACCGCTTATGGCCATAATGAAAGAACGTGGAACAACCCAGGTTTTCATAACCTAATCAAACAAGGGGTGTTGTGGGCCGTTTCGGATAAAGTAAGGCAAAACTGGGAAGCATTTTCAAAAGATATTCCTCAATTGGCCTATAAAGATGTACCTAATATACCGAACTATGAGAAGCGAGATCCTGCGCCTAAATACCAGCTGCCATTGAGTCCTGAAGAATCGGCAAAGTTGATTCAGGTGCCAGCAGGTTTCGAATTAGAGCTTTTCGCTTCTGAACCCGACATTATCAACCCGATTGCCATGAATTGGGATGAGAAGGGGCGGCTGTGGGTAATTGAAACGGTAGACTACCCTAATACGGTGCGAAATGATGAAGGCGTCGGTGATGATAAAGTGAAAATTTTAGAGGATACCGATGGAGATGGAAAAGCCGACAAGGTGACCGTTTTTGCTGAAAACCTAAATATACCAACGAGTTTTGCCTTTGCCAATGGGGGTATTATCGTTTCACAAGCACCTGTATTCCTGTTCTTAAAAGATACCGATGGAGATGATAAGGCTGATGTGAGGGAAGAAATTATCGACGGATGGGGTACTTTCGACACCCATGCAGGGCCTTCTAACCTGCAATATTCTATAGATAATCATATTTATGGAGTGCTCGGCTATTCTGGTTTTAAGGGTAATATTTTTGGTAAAGACTTTCAGTTTCGTCAAGGTGTTTACCGATTCGATACCAGTTATCAGAACTTTGAATTTTT
Organism: Pseudozobellia sp. WGM2; assembly: GCF_017810075.1. Taxonomy (GTDB): domain Bacteria; phylum Bacteroidota; class Bacteroidia; order Flavobacteriales; family Flavobacteriaceae; genus JADNYK01. Next base: position 259,196 of record NZ_JADNYK010000004.1, on the reverse strand, counting down.
AACGAATACAAGTAATAATACGTGGGGGTTAGGTGTTACCGAAGATAATTCGGTCTTTGCTTCTACGGCGAATAATACTCATAGTGTATTCTTGGGTATACCTAATGATAATTTTACCGATGTCGAGGGCGTTGCTATTCTGGGCAGTAAAAAAATCGACGGGCATTATGATATGCAGCCTATTACTCCGAACTATAGACAGGTAGATGTTTTTGGCGGCTTTACGGCTGCTGCCGGTCATCATTTTTACACAGCGCGTGATTACCCTAGTTCGTATTGGAATAAAACTGCGTTTGTCTGTGAGCCCACAGGTGGGGTGGTACATATCGCGAAAATCGAAAAAGAAGGAGCGGGCTATCTCGAAAAAGATGGCGGCAACCTTTTTGCCGGGGCCGATGAGTGGGTCTCTCCGGTAGAAGCGAAAGTAGGGCCCGATGGCTCTGTTTGGGTAGCTGACTGGTATAATTTTATTGTGCAGCACAATCCGACGCCAAATGTAGAGCGTGGCGGTTTTAATGCAGAAAACGGATCAGGTAATGCTTATGTCAATCCTCTACGAGATAAGGCTCATGGGCGCATTTGGCGTGTAGTGCCTAAAGGTGATTCTGAGGCAAATGAGTTCTCTTTGGACAAAAACAATTCAGAGGATCTGGTCAATGCCTTGGGCAGCGATAATATGTTCTGGCGAATGACCGCTCAGCGTTTGTTGGTAGAGCGGGGTAATAGCGATGTTTTAAGTCAATTGTATAAGTTGGTCAACAATAACGCCGTAAATAGCATGGGGCAGAACCCTGCTGCTTTACATGCATTGTGGACGATTGATGGTTTAGGGGCGGTTGCCCAGCAAAAAGAGGCCGCTTCTGTGGTAAGGGGTGCATTGTTTCACGCTTCGGCGGCCGTTCGTAAAGCTGCGATACAAATTCTTCCTAAAAATAATGAGGTCGATAAGGCGATAATGCTTTCAGGAGCACTCAATGATAAAGATTCTTCGGTTCAACTTGCCGCTCTATTGTATTTTTCTGAAAGAACACCTTCCCCAGAAATAGGTGAAATTCTTTATGAACTTAGTCAAGATAAAGATGTTCAAGACGATGAGTGGTTGTCCCAAGCTGTTTATGTGGCGGCATCGAAACATATTGATGGTTTTATAGGGGCATTTAAAAAGAAACACTCCGCTTTTAAGCCTGACCTTGCAATGGCCGAGAATGAGAAAGAGCCTCTTCAGGGAGATTTACTCGCTGAAACTTTTGCTGCGAATTATATGGATAAAGTAGGTACGGTAGCTTTGGAGGAGTCTCAAGAAGATATTGCGGGAAAGGTGATAAATATCGGTACGGTTACGAACGAGATGAAATTTGATGTTTCGGAATTTGTGGTAGAGGCGGGGGAAAAGGTTAGTATCCGATTTGCGAACACTGATTTTATGCAGCATAATCTGGTCGTGGTGCAAAAGGGTGAAAAAGAAAAGGTTGGTGCTGCAGCGGATAAGATGGCAGTTGACCCCAAGGGTCCTGAATTGAACTATGTTCCTGAAATGCCAGAGGTTCTTTATGCTACCGCTCTTGTCAATCCTGAAGAGAGCGTAACTTTAAGTTTTACCGCTCCGACCGAGCCGGGTGAGTATCCCTTCATCTGTACCTTTCCAGGGCACTGGCGTATAATGCAGGGGGTGATGAAAGTGGTCGGCAGTAACTAATACTAACATTAAAATAAAATTCAACGTGTCAAATTCTATAAAATTCGGGGTAAGTACCTGGTTATGGCAGTCCCCCTTTACTACTGAATCGGTTTCCCTCTTTCCTAAGATAAAAGAGTTGGGTTATGATTCCGTAGAAATACCGGTCGAAGACCCCAGCTTGATCGATGGTAAAGTGGTGAAAGAAGAGTTGTTAAAGAACGGACTTTCTTCAACCGTTTGTGGGGTGTTCGGACCTACTAAAGACCTGACAAGTGATGATGTGCAATTGCATAAAAATTGCTTCGATTACGTAGAAAAGTGTTTTGAACTATGCACAACGTTTGAAGTAGATTTTTTGGCCGGCCCCATGTATTCAGCGGTGGGAAAAGCTAGAATGGTTTCCAGTGAACAGCGAAAGGCCGAATGGGAATTGGCGGTCAAGAACTTGCGAAAGGTTTGCGACATAGCGAAAGGTTTCGGGCAATCTATTGCACTTGAGCCATTGAACCGATTTGAGTCCGATTTGGTAAACACCGCCGAAGACGTAGTTCGCTTAACGAATGATATTAATGAGTCGAATGCTAAAGTATTACTTGATGGTTTTCACATGACCATTGAGGAGAAAAATATACGTGAAGCCATACGAACCGTAGGTGAAAAACTGATTCACGTACAGGTGTCTGAAAACCATCGGGGAATACCCGGAACGGGCCTAACCCCTTGGGATGATTTTCAACAGGGATTAAAAGATATCAATTATGAAGGAGGGATTGTTATCGAAAGTTTTACCCCGGAAATTAAAGAGCTTGCCGGTGCGGTCTGTATATGGAAGAATTTGGCCGATAGTCAAGATGAGTTTGCCTCCGAAGGCATTAAATTTTTAAAGAAAACATTCAAAAGTTAATACATATGGATAATAAGAAAATAAATATTGCAATCGTCGGATTAGGATTTGGTGCAGAGTTTATACCTATTTATCAAAAACACCCTAATGCCAATTTAGTTGCGATTTCTCAGCGTAACGAGAAAAAACTTAATGAGTTGGCCGATGCCTTTAATATTGAAAAAAGATATACCGATTATGATGAGCTTCTCAGAGATCCCGATATCGATGCGGTGCATATAAACACTCCGATTCCGGATCACGGAATTCAATCTATCAAGGCCTTGAAAGCGGGCAAACATGTAGCGTGTACGGTACCTATGGCCACGACTGTCGAGGAGTGTGAAGAAATTGTTCGCTTGACTGAAGAGACCGGTCTAACGTATATGATGATGGAAACAGTCGTCTATGCACGTGAGTTTTTGTACATGAAAGAATTGTATGATAATGGTGAATTGGGTAAGGTTCAGTTCTTGAAAGCCAGTCATCAGCAAGATATGGACGGTTGGCCTAATTATTGGCCAGGGTTACCCCCAATGCACTATGCGACCCATTGTGTTGGTCCGGTTTTGGCATTGACTAGAGGTCAGGCCGAGTATGTCTCGTGTTTTGGTTCAGGAACCATTCGTGAAGAGTTAATCGGGCATTACAATTCTCCTTTTGCGGTTGAAACGACACACATTAAATTCAAAGATTCAGATTTAAGCGCCCAAGTATACCGTTCGTTGTTCGATGTAGCCCGCCAGTATCGAGAGAGTTTTGAAGTGTACGGATCCAAAAAGTCGGTAGAATGGCCATTAATAGAAGGGAAGCCTTTGGTGGTGCATACCGCTAAGAAACCTGAGCCTGAAATACCTGAGGAGGTTGAAAGTCCTGATTTTGCAAAATTGCTTCCCAAAGAGATACAGCCTTTTACGACTCAAGGTGTCTATGATACCGATGACAACCAGCATTTATCGTTCACCCAAGGCGCCGGGCACGGTGGTTCACATCCGCACCTAGTGCATATTTTCGTTGATGCGTTGGTGCAGAAAGAATCTCCTTATCCGAATGCAAAACAATCTGCGAACATTACCTGCGTAGGTATTCTGGCGCATGAGTCTGCTTTAAAAGGAGGGGAAATCATCAAACTACCAGAGTTCACTTTATCGTAATAACATCTAAAGACCCATAATCTTTTGAAAATCGCCTTCTGAAACGGTCAGCAGACCTGATTTTGGAAGGCGTTTTGTTAGGGTTCTCCAGTTGTCGTCTTTAGAAAAGACGGTCTTGAAAATAGGTAGGGCATCCTTCAATTTTCCACTATTCGCCAGGGCGATGGCAGTCCAGTATTTCATTTCGAGATTTTCCGGAAACATTTTTTGGGCGGCTCCGTATTCTTTTAGCGCTGCATCCATATCATTGACTTCGATAGCCAAATCGCCTTTGTTCATGTGATCGTAAGCTCTATGAACTCTTAATAGGCGTTCGAGTTCCGCTAGCGGTGCGGCGCTGTCGTCAACTCTTAAATCTACCTTTTTGTCTTGCCAGACATTTTCCACCGGTTCCGCATTCACGACCAATAAGGCCGCTGATTGCTTGCCACGAATATCTCCACCGGCATTTTGGGCGGCCAACAAAACTTTAACTACGCGTTCGGCCAACGGTAGCTCTGAATTGGCCTCAAAAGCTTTTTTCATGGCGGGCACTACTTGGTCATTGAGCATCATATTCGCCTGTACTGCAAAATTATCACCTACATAATGACTTGCCGATTGAACGCATTTCTCCCCTGTGAACGAAGAGGCATTTCCCGCCACGTCTAAAAACCCTATTTGTCTAAAATCTTTTCCCTCGTCTTTAGCGGTCAGCTTATTAAGTGCTTCCTCGGCCGTTTTACCATCGCTCATTAACTGTAGGCCTTCTGGGCCGTATGCAGGGTTTACAAAAGATTGGGTGGCTACAACCCCAACTCCCGACTTTCCCCAAGCAACAATAGTTCCTACGGAAAACCAATGGCTTTGAACGCCAACGGCCATTTCTCCAGTAGTTTTGTCTCGGGCTACTATCGAAAATGTATGTGCGAATTGGTCTTTGTAGGTGCTTTGAGCAACAGTCTTTTGACAAAAACTGATGGTCGAAAGTAGAAGGATGATTTTGATAGTTAGAGTTTTCATATGTTTTTAGAGAGTTGCTAATATAGCTAAAATGATAAAAGGTGCTTTTAAATTGAGATTATAGTAACGATTGGGGTGTCGATTACTACGATTCAGAGTATTTTTTTAGGATAATGCCATACAAAGGGAAATATTTGCTGAGATCATATAAAATAATGATTTCGAGGAGTTGGAAATTAATCTGGAGAGTTCAACTTTTGTTAACTTTAGAAGGTTCAGATTGCTAAAAAATACTTAGGGAACTGGGGTATTCTAAGACAAGATAAGTGAATATGCAAAATTTCATCAAAGATATTGGTAGGGCAGTTATAATAGGCACGCTTATCTATTTTGTCATTCTTGTCAGTTTCTATTTTACGGGCTGGTTCGAAGAAGGTGTAACCCTTCAATGGGCGTGGCAAGAGTATTATGAAAACATGTTGTTTTCAATCATTCTTTATCTAGTCAATGTCTATACATGGCGTTTTCTCAATATGCGGTTGGGGAATAATTTTGGGTCTTTGAAAAGATTGGTTACAGGGCTGGCTTGCAGTTTTATAGTCTCTGTATTTGGTATATTTCTGGCACGATTCATTTTATTGGTCGGTATGTACCGAGTGCCTTTCGTTGACTTTTTACAAAATGAAACTGTTGGCGACTATTACTATTCGCTACTTATTTCCGCAGTCGTCCTCTTTGTATTTTATGGTTTCTATTATTACAAGTTTCGCCAAGAAACCAAGGTCAAAGAGCAAAAGATAATTGCAGGTACGGCTTCTGCACAATTTAATGCGCTGAAAAACCAACTAGACCCTCATTTTCTTTTTAATAGTTTAAATGTGTTAACGAGTTTAATAGAAGAGGATCCTTTGCAAGCGCAAAAGTTTACCACTTCACTTTCAAAGGTTTATCGGTATGTACTTGAACAAAAAAATAAAGATTTAATTTCGGTAGATGAAGAGTTGAAATTTGCTAAAACCTACGTACAACTTTTGAAGATGAGGTTTGAAGATAGCATCGTTTTTGATATACCGGAAGCAAGCGCTATCAAGGAGGCTAAAATTGTTCCGCTATCTCTGCAGTTATTGCTTGAAAATGCGGTCAAACATAATGTGGTTAGCGCCGAAAGACCACTCAAGATAAAAGTTTATGAAGAGCAAGGCATGCTGGTCGTTGTAAATAATCTTCAAGAAAAACAGGTATTGAAAAAAAGTACCGGTGTGGGGTTGCAGAATATAAGACAGCGCTATGCGGTACTAACGGATAAAACTTTAAATATTGAGCGGTCAGAAACCGATTTTATGGTGCGCTTGCCAATGCTGACCAAGCGAATTTCGGCGGTAGAAACGCAACGAGAGTATATTGATGATAAGCGGTATGAAAAGGCCAAGGAGCGTGTTGAGGGAATTAAGGCGTTCTATGGTAATCTGTTAGCCTACTTAATTGTGATACCGTTTTTGATTTTTCTCAATTATAAGACAACCTCGTTTCCTTGGGCTTTATTTCCTGTATTCGGCTGGGGTTTTGGACTTACTATGCATGCCATGGCAGCTTTTGGTTATAATCCCTTGTGGGGAAAGAGCTGGGAAGAAAAAAAGATGAGAGAATATATGGAGGATGACCAATTTTGAATGAGTGGGATAAACCAATGGGAATACAATTCATCCTTAGAAAATGACAACTGAGAGACAAAGATTTACTGAAGCCTTTAGATTATTAGATATTTGGGTAACAACATAAATTAATCGACCATGAGAAACGTAGAAAAAGAAAACAAGTATTTAAGGGCAAAGGAACGTGTTGAAGAAGTGAAGAAATTTTACATGAGCCTATTGTCATATATTGTAGTTATCGGTTTTTTGGCCGGATTGAATTACTATACAGACCGATGGAACTACCCATGGTTTCTTTGGGCCGCTATGGGCTGGGGTATAGGGCTGATTTTTCAGGGAATAAAAGCTTTTGGAAAGAACCCTTTTTTCGGTAGAAATTGGGAAGAGCGAAAAATAAAGGAATTTATGCAAGAAGATGAACGTTTAAGTAGATGGGAATAAAAAATATTACTATGGAAGCTAATAAAAGAGATAAAAAGTTGAGAGCCAGAAAAAAAGTGAATGAGTTAAAGGGCTTTTATACCCACCTAACCGTTTACGTGTTGGTTAATCTATTTATAATTACTGTAAGTGTTGTAATAAGAATGAATCAAGGGGAGTCGTTTGCTGAATCGATTTTTAATTTTGGCTCACTTATGACCCCTTTCTTTTGGGGGCTGGGTTTGGCTTTTCATGCAGTAAAGGTATTCTCTTTCAATCCCTTATTTAGTAAAGAGTGGGAAGAGCGGCAAATTCGGAAATTTATGGATGAAGATAGGGAGGATGTTAAAAAATATTGATCAAAACTAAGGGCAAAGTCAATCATATGAAAACGGAAAAAAGGTCTAAATTCAAGAAAGCCCAAAAAAGGGTTCAAAATATAAAGGGGTTTTATGATCACTTGAAAGTTTATGTAATCGCGAATACCATACTTTTTTTAGTGAAAGACAGGGGTTATGAATTTTTTGTAAGTAAGGGTGTCGATGACCCTGCTTTTTTTGAATGGTTGAGCTGGAATGTAATTTTAACCCCCGTCTTATGGGGAGTCGGTCTCGTTATTCACGGAGTTGTAGTTTTCAAATTAAAAGGCAAAACTTGGAGTGAATTAAAACCAAAATTCATAAAAGATTGGGAGCAAAACCAACTACAGAAGTTTATGAAAGAGGATGGGGAGTAGTCTTTAAATGAAATTCAGAACCTTCGGTATGAAGTAAAACCAACCTAAAACCGACCAAATTAAATGAAAACTATAATTATAGAAGACGAAAAGCCTTCAGCGCGCAGATTATCGAGATTATTAGAACGACTTGATGTCGAAGTTACAACGCTATTGCACTCCGTCAAAGAGTCTATCGAATGGTTCAAGAGTCATGAGCACCCCGATTTGATATTTTTGGACATTCAACTTTCAGACGGACTTTCATTTGAGATTTTTGAACAGATTGAAGTGCGAAGCGCTATTATTTTCACTACCGCTTATGATGAATATGCGCTACAGGCCTTTAAGTTGAACAGTATCGATTACCTATTAAAGCCAATTGACGAAGAAGAACTTCAAGGTGCCGTAAAAAAATATCGGTTACTCAAGCCAAAAGTTCAAAATATGGCTCTTGATTTCGAAGACATCAAAAGGCTTTTGGTGAACCCTATCGAGCGAGAATATAAAAAGAGGTTTACAGCTAAGGTGGGGCAGCACCTGAAAATTATAAATGCCGACGATATTGAATGTTTTTATAGTGAAAATAAGGGTACCTATGCCGCTACTACAGAAGGGCGAAATTACCTTTTAGATACGACCCTTGAAAATTTACAGAACGAGCTTCAGCCTCAATTTTTCTTTCGCACGAACCGTAAATTTTATGTTAACATCAACCATATAAAGGATATTATTTCATACACCAATTCGCGCTTACAAATTAAGCTAAATCACTTTTCTAATCAAGAAATCATCGTAAGTCGAGAGCGTGTAAGAGACTTTAAGCTTTGGTTGGAATAGTGTAATTTAATTATTTGATATTAAACCATATAAATCTAATAATAGATTTTTCTTATAATGGCAATTTGATTAAAATTGCACTATTTTTCTATTCTATTTTCATCAAATGACGAAGGCAAAAGTTTGGGAATCAATTTAATGAAAATAGGCAATAAAACTGCGCCACCGGGCAGTATAAAAATGGCTAGAGAAGGTATACTTTTAAAAATGTCTATCAATTGATTTTGTACTTTTTTCTTCTCCTCTGGGGTAAGATCCTTAACTGTCGATTTTGAAATGAGAAATACCAATTCTTTACTTTCTGCCAATTCTTTTTGCAGGCGTTTACTATTTCTCAAAATCAATTTATTCACCACTTTCGACATACTATCATATAATTGCAGAGCCAAGTTTGTATCCTTTAAAAATGGTACCGATTCCATATTCATTTTAAAGAAATTTTGAATTTCTTGGACTGATCTTTTTATATGGTCATCTGAAAACCCTAAATCTTTTCCGAGGCCAAAAATAAATTCCGACTCTTGATATTCTAATGATTTATCTTCCCAAACAGTGAGGCAAGCCATATCGAGAAAATAGTGATTTTCATAGATTGACTTATTTTGTAGTAACTGTTCACGGTACGTTCCATCAAAGTTTTCAGCTTCGCTATCAATAAAGGTTAATGATGATGCAAAAAGCTGTGCGAGTCTTTCATCACTTTTATTTTGCTCCTTTGAATTTAAGGCGTGGTAGGTAATATTTATAGTCAGGTATTCTAAGCGCTCGGCGTGTGCCCTAATATCTTTTGGCTGATGCATGTATTGCTTGAAGAGCAGTACATCAATAAACAATAAGGAGTTGGTAATAAGGCCACCAAATGTTTTACTCAGTAGATTATCTTCTAAATAAACTCGAGAATCGATTAACTTCTCTAACTGTGAAGAGGTTTTCTTGCCTATCAGTATTTTATGTAACAGCGAACTGTTACCCACTTTTAGATCTTGATAAAATTTAAAAATGAGCTCAAGAAACAATGAAAAATCATTGTTTTCGAGTTCTATGGTAAATGTGCCGTATAAGGCAGTTAGCAAATTAACCTTGGCCTTTTCATCTTCAGACAGTTTTAAATCAGAAGTTACAAATGCTGAAATTTCGGTATTGACGCCATATACAAACCCCATTTGCTTTAAACCGGCATATAGCGATTGGTAGTCTGTATAGAGACTCTGATTATTTTCCACAAGAGAACCGAACTTATCGATCCAACCAGCAGCAGAAGGGTTCATAATTTAGTTTTTTTAAAGAGCCAAAGTACTACAAAATGAATAATATGTTCATTATTAAACTTTATAGTTAAGAAAACGCATCTAGGAATTATTGATAAAAAAATTAATAGAATTTCTGATTTTCAATTAATTAGGTAATGTGTCTTGTGATTTTATGAGGAATTGTTAGAGTAATGCGTTTAGAATTAAAAATATAAAATATTCTTTAACATTACTTTAACAAATCAAACCAAACCTCTGCACAAATCTGCCGTAAGTAGGGGTGAAATAATTAATCATAATCTTTAAAAAATCTTAAAATGAAAAAGACAAAACTTTTATTCGGTCTGGGAATCTTGACCGTAATCGGTATTGTTCTGGTGGCTGCGGATCACATTGATGCGCCTAGCACAGAAGGAAATACTGCTGATATTGCTGACTTTTACGGTTTTGAATCACCTTCAAATGCCGACAACACTGTATTTATTGTAGATCTTCAAACCAATGTTCTGCCAGATTTGGCTTATGGTACCTTTGATGAAGATGTATTGACCGAAATCAATATTGATACCGATAATGATTTGATGGAAGACTTGGTCATTCAAGCTTTACCAAGAGGCGATACCATGTATTTCTTCGGCCCTGTTACACCAGCTATGAAAGGGAAGTCTAGTGAAGTATTGGTAGACTCTCCATTGGGTAGCGTTGCGATTTCAGATGCAAACCCTATTACTACTACAACAGAAGCTGGCGTTTCTTTATTTGCAGGACCACGTCAAGATGCATTTTTCTTTGACTTTACCCAGTTCAATAAGGTAATCGGTGGTGAAGCACCAGAAGGTTTCTTACCTGAAGGTGAAGCTGTTGATACTTTTGATGGTGCGAATACTATGGCTTTGGTTATAGAGATTCCGAACAGTATGTTGGGTGAAACTACAAGTACCAATGTTTTAGGTCTACCGGTTTACAAGACTTGGGTAACTACGAACAGAAAACAATAAATAACAAATCTAAAAATTAGAATAAAATGAGACTTAATACATTAAAATATATGTTTTTGTCGCTTTGTGCAGTCACAATGTTTGTAGCCTGTAGTGAAGATGATGACAATTCAATTGTTCAGGCTACTTGTAGCGATGGAATTATGAACGGAACTGAAACTGCAGTTGACTGCGGAGGTTCTTCATGTCAACCATGTGAAGACATGACACCGGATCCTGACCCAGAACCAATGGAGCCAGGCGAGGCACCTGATTTTTCAGGAACTTACGCTCAAGTAGATTTTATGGGTAGACCAGGTATCAATACGGTTTTAAGTATTTCTGATTTCAAAGATCCTTATAACCAAGCTGAGCCGCACACTATCGCTGAGTTTTATCAGCAAGATTTTGAGAACCGATTAGAAGGTCTTCACGATGTTTATGCTCAACTCTTAGGTCTTAATGAAGAAGATGTGAATTATCAGCCGAATATTTTAGGTGATATTCTTAATGGTCCTGATAAAGATGGTTTTACCGACAACCCTGTAACTGCAGAAGTTTTAACTACAGTATTGGCAAATGACGTTCTTGAAGTAGCACCAGATTTGCCTACGACCTATTTCAATCCAGGTTCTGGTGCACCGAACTACGAAGGGGCTATCGGTCTTACCGGTAGAACTTTACAAGATGACGTTATCGATGTTTCTTTGATTCTTCTTTTCGGAGGAGGCGATGGAGCACGTTTCAATGGTCAAGAGGTTGAAGGTGTGGGTACCTTCCCAAGATTGGTTTCTGACGGAGTTTCTTTTACCGCAGAGCCAACAACAACATTCCCATATTTGGGAGCTCCTGAATAAGACATCAGTCTATGAAAAAGAAGGAGTGGGGAGGATGGTTGCCCATCCTCCCTTTTTTTCTAGTTGAAATCAATTATATAAATTTTACAAAGAATCACATAAAATTCAAGTAGAACAGAACCAATCTAAAAATAAGAAGATGAAATATTTAACACTTGGTTTATTGGTCTTAATTTTATCCTCTTGCCAAACAGAAAATAAAGAAGTTACCGCAAAAGAAGACTACGATAAATATCTGATAAATAGCCCGGTTAAAACTACCTCAAAATATTTTGAGCTTTGGGACTCAAAAATAAAATCGGATAGTTCTCAATTGATGAGTTTCGGTATTGTTGGTGGTGAATACAACCGCTACTTTCAAAATACAGGAGATATACAATATCTGAAAAAAGCAGAGAAAGTGCTTGAAAAAGCAGTGGATATCGCAGCCATTGGCAAAGCCGGATATTACCGCGCATTGGCCAGAAATTATATTTCTCAACATAGGTTTATGGAGGCTTTACAGATGGCCGACTCCGCCAGAGCGACCAATAATGGTATCGAGCAGAGCCGCAGTTTGCTCTTCGATGTACATATGGAGCTTGGTAACTACGAAACAGCACAAAAATATTTAGACAGCACAAAGAACATGTCAGAATTCGGATATCTTATCCGATTAGCAAAATGGAACGATTATAAAGGAGACTTGAACACCACCATTCGTTTTATGGAAAAGGCAATGAAAAAAGCTGAAGACACTAAAAACACTTCACTTCAATTATGGTCTTACACCAATCTCGCCGATTACTACGGCCATGCAGGCAAAATTAAAGACTCTTACGAGTATTATTTAAAAGCGTTGGCGATAGACCCAAATAATGCTTATGCCAAAAAGGGAATTGCTTGGATCGTTTTCTCGTACGAAAAGAGACCCTTAGAGGCAATGCGTATTTTAGATTCTGTAACCCAAAATTATAAGGCACCTGATTATTATTTATTGAAGGCGGAGATAGCCGAACATATGGGTGATGATTTGAAAAGCCTATCAAATCTTGACAAATATTTTAAATTGGTTAGCAACCCTGCGTATGGTGATATGTACAACGCCTATAATGTATCTCTTTATTTGAACGAAACTGAAGAGTATGACAAGGCCCTGCGCATGTCTCGTAAAGAGGTGGCTAACAGACCGACCCCTGAATCATATAGTTTATTGGCCTACAGTTATCACAAGAAGGGCGAAAGTGAAAAAGCTCTCGAAATCGTTGAACAACATATTATCGGAAAAACATTTGAGCCAGGTATATTGTTGTATGCGGCAGAAATATACAAGGCTGCAGGAAACAAAACCAAAGTGAAAGAACTGAAAAGCGAACTCACTGAGGCAGTTTACGAGCTGGGGCCTTCAACAGAGGATAGTATCGCTCGATTATAAAATATTAATAGTATGAAATCTTAAATGATTTTAGGTTGTGTTGGTTTTTCTTAAGTGCCCTGGCAAATGTTAGGGCACTTTTTTTATCTCATTCCATTCCTATTTTGTGAAATATTTAACTTTTGTGTAGGAAAGTTCATTTGCCTTTAGTATGTTTATAAGGCCTAATCCTATTTATTTTAATTTAAAATATTGATTTTACAGAAACTTTAACCTAACAGTTCCCCTAAATTAGTAGTGTTATGGAGTATGTTCTTTTTGTAGTGTGGCTAACTTTCATGTGCTTATTATGCTTGAAGGTGCTTAATGCCAGAAAAGATCTTAGAAAACTTCTCAAAACAAAGAAGTAAAATTAAATTTTATATCGCAGTTATAGACCTGACCTATTCGATAAAATGGTCTTTTTATTCTTCGCTTATTAGTCGAACGGTCTTATTATTGGCTAAACGGCAAAACTTTTGTGAGATATTCTCGTAAATAAATGTGAAAAAGAATCATAAGATTCTTATTACTTAAAATACGGGTTTTATGGAATATTTCTTATTTACCTTATGGATTTCAGTTATGCTAATGGGTTTTATTGTTGTTATTAGGTCTTATTATTTGCTTCAGAAGTATTTAAAATCATTACGCGTTTCTCACTAGGTTCTCTAAGCTTATAGAAGGCGTCTTATGAGAACGGGTAGTAATAATAAATCGAGTATAAGGGCGGCCAACAACGTAACGCTAACCAATAGACCAATAGTTACGCTTGGGGAATGTTCTGAAAAAAGTAATATCATAAAACCAAAGAACAAGGTTGCGGTTGTGATAATGAGTGCGCGACCGGTTTCTTGAAAAGTTACTTCTAAGGCTTCTTCTTTACTAAGGCCTTTTGCGGTACCGATCCGGTATCTTCCTAGAAAATGAATAGTGTCGTCTACTGCTATGCCAAAAACAATGGCAAAGACTACTGAAATAGTTGCTTCTAAGGCAATTCCGAAATAACCGAGTAGGGCGGCAGCAAACAATAAGGGCAGTAGATTAGGTAGCATTGATATTAGTAAAATTTTGAGATTTCTAAAAATGAGTGCCATAATAATGGCTACCAGTAGAAGACCCATAATCAAACCTTGTATCAAGCTGTCTCGCACGTAATAAGAGTTTTTATCGAGTAAAACTCCTGAACCTGTTAATTTGTATTTGACCAGCGTTGAATCAATTTTATTTTTCGTAAACGATTTGAAGTTATCATAGACTACATTTAGACTGTCGGTACCCACGTCTAACACTCGAGCACTTATTCTTGCCTTGTTTTCTTTGGCATTAACAAATTTATTTTTTTGTTTTCTCGCCAGTTTATCAATATCCTTCTGGTACGTATTAAAAACATTTTCATCCGTAGGTAAAACAAAATAATCTGATTTATTTAGATTATGGGCCTTGTGAAGGGCCTTGTAGAGTGTGTTTACAGATTGAACATTGCGTATTGCCGATTGCCTCTTTAAATATTGTTCGACTTTCTCGCTTTCATGCACCACATCAAAATCGGTCACCTTGTTTTGATTTTGGGCAAGCACGGCAACTTCTAGAGGTCTGAAACCACTATAGTTTTCCTGAAAAAAGACAAAATCATTGGCAATGGCACTATTTTTAGGAAGACTTTCTTTGATTTCATAATTTGTGTCTATCCTTCCTATCCCTACCAAACAAATAGCGGTAAATACTAAGCTGCCAACTAAAATGATGCGCCCATTGCTTTTTGTAATTTTATTCACTTTAGATAAAATAGGGTTCCATAAATGTCTATCGGGCTTGTCTCTTAGAAGGCTTTCGTTTTTAAATAGCAATAACAACGAACAGGTGAAGAACAATACGGTGATAAAAGCGGTTAGCACCCCTATGGCAGAATTGACACCGAAGCTACTAATGCTACTTGACTTAGAGGTGAGTAGCGAAGCGAAGCCTATAGCTGTAGTAATGGAAGTTAGAAGTGTGGAGACGCCGACTTCTCGTAATGATTGGATCAGTGCAGTTTCCTTTTCAAGCCCTAATCTGAGTTTTGCTAGATAATCATCCATTATGTGAATAACATCCGATGTACCTACAATGAGCATTAGAATAGGATAAAATGCCGCCATGGCACTCAACTGAATACCTAGAACACTAAGTAGTCCGAAAAATAAAAGAAGAGATAAGGTTATTGATAGTAAACAAATGAATACAATGATAAACCTGCGGTAGATTAGGTAGAGAATTAAAAAAACCAGTAAAAATGAAGCAAGACTCGTTTTAATCACTTCACTTTTTTGCATGGCTACAATAGCTTCGTAAAAATAGGCCCTGCCCAAAAGATGAAATTCATTGAAATTATTATCGTCAAGCAATTGGCGAACCTCGGTCAGTAAAGTAATCGATTGGTCATAGTCGAGTTCATCTTTAGTTTCAAGGGCAAGTACAAGAGAACTTGCATTTTCGTCTATTAACGTATTTATGAAAAGCCCGTCTTCTTTTATTTTTGCCCAGTCAGCTTCATATTTATCGGGTTCGTTTAAATGAATGATAGGCAATTTTGTATAGCCAAAAGAAGTTTTTAACGGGTAGGATAGCGTAGTAAGTGATTGACTGACCTTTACGAACGATAATTTTTTCGCTTCTTTTGATACCTTATGAAATCGGGTCAAAAAATCTCTTTCGAAAACTGAACCATTGTTTGGTAAGGCTATGAGCAAAAAATTATCATCGGTACCGAACTCACTTTTGAACTCTTTATAGAAAACAAGATCTTCATCGCCTTCCGGAAAAAACTGGCTAAAATCGAAAGAGAACTTTAAATTGGGCAAAACAGCCACAGATACTGCCGCCAAGATTATGAAAAGAGAGATTATAACTTTTTTTAAAGCAAGAATTTTATGCATATGGGGTGTTAGTTGCACTTAAATACGGTTAATTTAACCGATATATAGTTAATATGAGTATTTAAAAACTGAAAAATCTTTGTTTACGGAATATGCACAAAACAACCCATGTAGTTCATCTAATTCTATTATGCTTATCCACTCATTTTTTGCAAGCTCAAGATGCGCAAAATACAGCAAATGATTCTGTTCAGAAAAATTTAAAAATCTCTGCATTTCCGGTAGCTTTTTATACTCCTGAAACAGCTTTTGGCTTTGGTGGTCTCGGTATTGCTACATTTTGGTTGAATAACGAAAGTCAAGAAACTAGACCGTCATCAGTACAGTTGGGCGTAAGCTATACCACAAAAAATCAGATGCTGGTCTATGCTCCCTTTGAGTTTTACCGTGACGACGAGAAGTGGCGACTATTGGGTGAAGTGGGTTTTTACAAGTATTTCTACAATTTTTTCGGGGTCGGTATAAATTCGCAGGAGGAGAACGAAGAAACTTATGAGGTGACTTTTCCGAGAGTACGATTGTCTTTATTGCGAGAAGTGCTGCCTAATCTTTCGGTCGGTGTAGGGTATGAGTTCGATGGCTTTAGCAATTTGAAAGTAGAAGAAGGCGGTACTCTTGAAGCCTCAGATGTATCCGGAAAAAGGGATGGAACGGTTTCAAACGTAGGAGTTCAAGCTTTCTATGATACAAGGGATAATATTTTCTTTCCAACGAAGGGGTTTTATATTCAGGGAAATTATTTTACCTCTTCAAAATTTCTAGGGTCTTCCTTTAATTATTCCAAATTCGAGTTAGACAATCGATTCTATCAGAAAGTGGGTAAAAAGCAAGTGGTCGCTGCTAATTTATTTTTAGCCAACAGTAGCAAAAACACTCCTTTTTATGATTTGTATTACTTAGGTTCAAAGCGTTCAAGAGGTATTAATAATAGGCGGTTTCAAGACAATGCTGAATTGAGCTTTGCTTTAGAATATCGCTTTCCTATAGCGGGCAGATTTGGTGCCGCCGTCTTTGGTTCAACAGGTACAGTGGCACCAGATTTGGCAGAGACCTTTTCTTCGTCTTTTAAGCCGGCAGGTGGTGCGGGTATTAGATACATCATTAACAAGCGCGATGGGGTACGTATTCGTGTAGACTACGGTATGTCTAGCGAAGGCGGAAACTTCTATTTCACCATTAAAGAGGCATTTTAATCTTTTTCAAAGTTAAAGTTCGGTCCAATTATCGAGATCTAAGGTCCAATCGTAATTTTTATATATAAGGTCGATACCTTTTGTCGTAGGTATAATGCCTTGTTCTTTCAATATATCCTTTATTCCACCTTTACATCCAAAATCTCCTCTGAACCAGTTAAATAGAGAAGTTATAGATGCCTCTTTGGTTTCTGGGTTATACTCAGAAGTTTTATTCAAATGGTTGGCCGTACCGGTCTTTAACTGCTCATTTAGTCGTTCGGGCGTATAGATGGCAACCGGAGGGCAGTCTTTTGCACCGCAGTTCAATGCAAAGTGTATGCGGTAATCGCGTTCGTCTACACGTAGCTTTCTCTCGAATTTGTTTGGAAACCATTTTCTAATCATTCCCAGACCGAGTTCCCATTGAGATTTTCTAATGATACCGTGCTCAATTTTAGCGAAGGCAATAAGTCTTCCGGCAATAGGAATCTGTTCATTTTTAAAGAATTCACCCCTGTTATCATATTTTTCGGGATTTTCAGATAAAATTACTTGAATGTAGGCATTGTAGATATTGATCCAAAAGGCTAATTTCTCATCATCAGTTGTTAATTCCCTTTCTATATCCTCTAAAGTCAAACTATAAAGTTGTGCCCTAATTTCATTGGTACTTTGATTATTTTTGATATTTCTCAAAAAATCTTCGGAGAGCGCGTTCAGGTCTATTCTCGAGGTGTCATTTGATTGAGCGCCTAAGGAAAGTATTGTAACAAAGGCTATTAAGGTAAGCAGTCTAAATTTAAATTTAATAAGGATCATTCTTATAGTTTTAGAATTGTAATATTGCTACGTACGAATTTTACGACCTTAAGGTTTGGTCGAATCGTTTTAGTAAACCTTTCTAGCAAATCTACGTATATGAGAAAGGTGCCTTTAACTAAATCACAATAATTTTAACTCGGTACGCTAAACTGTTGAAATAACTTTATGGTCAGCATTATTATTCCCGCTCACAATGAACGAGAAAATTTAGAAAACTTACTGCCGAAATTGCTTTCCAACGCGAAAGCTCGTCAAATAGAAATAATTGTAGTGCTTTCAGATACTAATTCCGATTTATCTGAACATATCGATTTTGGTGATAGAGTAAGCATAATTAAGTCTTCGGTAAAAGGTCGAGCGGCGCAAATGAACATAGGAGAAGCAAATGCCAGTAACAATATTTTGGCTTTCTTGCACGCCGATGTACTACCTCCTGATGAATTTATAGCTGACATTGAAAAGACCTTGAATGATAATTACGATGCTGGCTTTTTCTCTTATCGTTTTGATAAAGAGAACTGGTTATTAAAAGTCAATGCTTCATTTACGGCCAGGGATGGAATTTTTACGGGAGGCGGTGATCAATGTCTCTTTATTAAAAAGAATGTTTTTAACGACTTGGGCAGGTTTGACGAGAAGCAGGTGTTGATGGAGGATTTCGAGTTTTTTGAACGGATGAAAAAAGAACGGATTCCTTATAAAATAATCAATAATGATTTAATCGTCTCTGCTAGAAAGTATAACAATAACTCATACCTTAGAGTCAACCTTTCTAATTTACTACTAGTGATTCTATTCAAATTTGGCTATCCACCCGAGAAATTAAAAATATTGCACAATAAACTGTTGAAAGCCCCTGCCAAAAAAACACTTAATTGACCTTTGAATGAATTATATAATTAACGGAATTCAGCAAATTGGTATTGGCGTTGCCAACGCTAAAGAGGTGTTTAACTGGTACCGGACATATTTAGGCTTCGATATTCTTGTTTTTGATGATGTGGCCAGAGCTACTCTAATGAAGCAATACACCAATCAGAAAGAAGAAGAAAGGCACGCATTATTAGCGTTGAACTTGCAAGGTGGTGGCGGGCTTGAGATTTGGCAGTTCACCAATCGCTTACCAGCGGCTGTAAGTAATGATATAAGTTTAGGAGATTTGGGAATCAACGTCATGAAACTTCGAACTAGTAATATAAAGACCACGCATGAAAGGCTTCGTAAATTAGGAACTCTGGAGGTTTCCGATATTTTTGATAATACTCACTTTTTTTTTCAAGATCCTTGGTCAAACTGGGTGCAAATTGTTGAGAACGATTATATTTTTACAAATACCAAATGTACCTCCTCGGGAGTATTGGGTGCAATTATCGGAGTTTCTGATATAGCAAGGTCATCCAATTTTTTCCAGAACTTATTAGGATACGATGTAGTAATCGATAAACCTACTGATACGTATTTTGATCTTCCACTATTGGCGGGTAACCATATCTATAAAAGAGTGTTGTTGAGGCATAGTAAACGTGAAGCTGGTGGTTTTAGCGAATTGTACGGGCCTTCTGAAATTGAATTGATTCAGGTTTTGGAAAGAGAACCGAACAGAATATTCGAAAATCGATTGTGGGGCGATTTAGGTTATATTCATTTGTGTTTTGATGTTTACGGAATGGATGCCATGAAACAAAAGGCAGAGAAGTGCGACCAAAATTTTACTGTAGATAGCTCAGAAAGTTTTGATATGGGTGAAGCTGCTGGCAGATTTGCCTATGTCGAAGACCCAGATGGTACTTTAATCGAATTGGTCGAAACACATAAGGTTCCGATATCTAAAAAATTAGGAATCCATATTGATTTGAAAAGGCGAAACCCCCAGAAACCTATACCAGCTTGGCTGGTAAAAACCATGCGCATACATCGAAAGACGAAAAATATTTAAAAAGTGCCGGCCAAAACCAATACCATTCAAATTTTCAAAATGATACTATCCGTTATTGCCTCCATAATTGGCGTGCTGATTCTTATTGCTATTTTGTTCATCAATTTGTCTCCTGAATTTGGGGGAAAAATTAAAGGAGAGTTTAAAGAGCGGTTATCTAAATCTTCCAATTATTCCGATGGTAAGTTTAAAAACCTGAGCAAAACGGAGGTGATGAAAAAAACCGATTGGGGCCGTAGTTCTGAATACTTTACTAAGGGAGATAAAGTGCCTGATTTTTCACTGCCCGTAATTAAAAAGAACAAAAATTTTTTAGCCCAAAATACTGAAAACAAAACAAGACTAACTTGGTTCGGTCATTCTGCGGTTCTGCTTGAAATTGATGGAAATAAGATTTTTCTAGATCCAATGTTAGGTGATGTACCTGCACCGCACCCCTTCTTAGGTTCAAAAAGATTTAATGATACACTTCCGATAGCAATGGATAACCTACCGGAACTAGATGCCGTTTTAATCTCTCATGACCATTATGACCACTTAGACTATGGGTCTATAAAAGGCTTGAAAGAAAAGGTCAAAAAATTTTACGTGCCTTTAGGAGTAGGGGCACACCTTCGCTCATGGGGTGTATCACCCGATAAAATCATTGAATTGGATTGGTGGGAAGAGGTGAATTTTAATAATTTGACTTTTGTAGCCACTCCATCGCGCCATTTTTCTGGTCGAGGCCTGTTCGATCGTTATAGTACGCTTTGGTGTTCTTGGGTTATAAAGGGCTCTCAAGACAATTTATTCTTTGGCGGTGATTCAGGTTACGATGAGAGTTTCAAAAAAATTGGTCAAAAATATGGTCCTTTCGATATTGCCATGCTTGAGTGCGGGCAATATGATGCACAATGGCCTGAAATACATATGATGCCCGAAGAAACAGTTCAAGCCAATGTCGATTTGAACAGTAAGGTGCTTATGCCCATTCATTGGGGAGCGTTCAAATTGGGGCTTCACAATTGGAAAGAACCCATCGAGCGGGCAGAGAAAAAGGCAGAGGTCTTAAATGTAAGACTAACATCTCCTAAAATAGGGGAAACCATCATACTATCGGAAAAAATATTCCCTAATACCAAATGGTGGAAAGGGAAATAGTTTAAAAATTAAACCCCGAGATGAATTAACATCTCGGGGTTTCCACATTTATAATTTTCACTTTTATGATGACACTGCACCTAAGGCATATAACTGCTCTAAGTTCGGTGATTCACTACCACCGGCTGGTTCAAGCGTAATACCAAAAGCTTCCGATTCATTAGGGTTGTTCAGAACGAATACTTTGTTGTCGTCAGAAATAAAGTCTTCTAAAAGTCCCATACTGGTAGGGGTCAAAGGATCCATTTTAAGTGACCAGACCTGATAGACCATACCATCTGGTGGCTCTGGTAGACCTTGGGCATCTATAAAGACTTTGTTCTCCCTTTTGTTCCAATAGGCCTTCGCATATGAGTCGGGAGAAACTTCTTGTCCGCCTAAGGCAATAACAGAAATATCTTGATCTCTTAGGTCATTCAATAATTCTTCGGTACTGGTCAGTGAACCTCTCGCTTCGAATATCTGTTCTTCCAATACCCTGTTTTGCTCTTCTACCATCTGTATGTCAGACTGCAATTCAGAGTTTTGAGTGTATAACCAGAGTAGGCCAGCACCAAATAGAACAGCTGCTGCCCAACCTGTATAAGCCGCCCAGTTGCTCTTCTCTTCTTTCGGTAGTTGAACGACCTTGGTTTCTTTTCTATGACCAATTCGTACTCTAATATCTTCGAAACCTTTTCTATTGACCAGATTAGGGAAGACCGCCTTGGTCAACTCTAAAATAGCTTTCTCAATGGCCAAAATCTCTTTCTGAATTTCAGGGTATTTCTGCGCATTCTGATATACCTCCAAATTCTCTTCTTCCGTGAGCGCACCTGCTACGTAAAGTTCTAAAATTCCTGATTCGATATATTTTTCTACTTCCATTAAACCGTAATATTTTCCCTCAATTTAGAAATACAGCTTCTATTTCTAGTTTTGACGGTTCCTAAAGGAATATCTAATTGTTGAGATGTTTCTTTTTGGGTGTAACCCTTAAAATAAAGCATTTCAATAATTTCTAAACATTTCTCTTTAAGATTTAACACCAATTTTTTAAGAGCGGGTATATCTATAGGACTCTCGTCCGTTTCATGTTGATTGTCCGCCTTGTTCAAAATACCTACGAAGTAGTCTGCAGATAGATTCTTTTTTTGATCTTTAAAGGATTTTGAGCGCACTTTATCGATAGCGGCATTTCTGGCGATATTCAATACCCAGGTAAAAAATCTGCCTTTTGAGGGATTGTATGATTCGGAATTACTCCAAACTTTGGTGAAGACATCTTGGCAAATCTCTTCGGCCAAGAATTTATCTTTAACTATGGTATTAATGGCACCACAGATATTTTCCCAGTACATGCCATAAAGCTTTTCAAAGGCTATGACATCTTTTTTCTGGAAACGTAATACTAATTCGTCTAATTCCATTGAGTTGTATTGGTGAATAAAGATAGGTAAAATCGCCATTCCGGCGATTTTACCCATTAAGCATTATTTGGTTATTGGGGTGCATGCTACTCTGGCACCTGCTGCACCACTCGGTTGAGAGGTGAAATCATCTTTGCCTTTGTGTACGATTACGGCTCTACCGACAATGTTTTTGCTATCATCATCACATTCGATACACCATTCTTCTGTAGCGAATTCAACAGTGGCATTGCCATCTGCATCAGCTACAAAATTACCGATATCACCTTTGTGATAACCGGCTTCGTCGCCCCATTTACCATGTGGTTTATCTGTAGGGTTCCAGTGCCCGCCAGCAGATTTACCATCATGTGCAGAACAATCGGCAGTTTCGTGAAGGTGAATTGCATGATCACCTTCGGTCAATCCGCTAAATTCAGCCTTCATCATTACCTCACCATTTTCTTCTTTAAATGTAACTTCCCCTTTTACATTGCTGTCGCTTTTAGAAGTTACAGATAAAGCTAATGTTTTGTCTTCTTGCATTTCTTCCGGCTCGGCCATGTTTTCCATTTCGGTCTCCATGGTATCGGCCGCTTTATCAGCATTCTTTTTGGTTTCCTTACAATTGACCAATGTAATCAGGCAAGCGGAAAGAAACGTTAGTTTTATGTAATTCATATCTTTTAGGGTTTTTAGGATTAGGTCGAAAAATAAGAAGAATTAGTTGTGTAATCAATCTTATACGTTTTATACGGCATCATATTTATCGTTAGCGTTAAAATTTGGCATAAAAAAAATCGTCAGTTCCTAAGAGGAAACAGACGATTTTTTATTGCAATCAGAGAGCCTGGCCCGTGGCGATTAGTTTTTTTCTAAAAGTACTTCGGCATGCACGGCAACTTCGCTCCACGTTTTACTTACGCCGTCTTCGCCGGTATGTAAAGCTTCACATGCTTTGTTGATAGATTCTACGGCACCTAAGGCGCTCCATGATTCAAGATTCATGACACCATCAAAAGATATCCCGGTTTCTGAAATCATTTTATGGGTGAGTGGAATGTTAGCAGTTTCCCCGTTCAAGGTAACATCAATAGAACATTGTTCAGCATCACCCACTTTAAAGACTCCTGAAATCAATTCTGTATTTTTCATCACACCAAAAAAGAATTCAAGAATTTTCGGGTCTCTTGTACCCGTCGCATCGTTGGTAAAGAGACTGCTAACGGGTATGCTAAACTCTACTCCATCAAGGGTTTCAAGAGGGGTTTTACCTTCGGCATCCCCAGATATTTCTATCGTTTTAAATTGCCCTCCGACCGGCAATTTTCCAGTAGTCTTATAGGCTGTGAAACTAACTTTCGTAGAGTCTTTTACCAATGAAAATTGTTCCTTTGCCTCAGAAGTTTCCGTAGCATTTTCCGATTGGCCTTTTTTGGTCTCTTTGCAACTCAAAGAACCAATAAGCAGAATGCCGAGGGCTAATAATTTGATTTGTTTCATTTTGTTCTTAATATTTAGGTGGTTGTTAAATTATAAGATAAAGGTACTTATTGAACTACAGTAATCGGGTATTCTATAAACTTAAAAGGTTGATACTACTCTTCTTTATCTTTGAACAGTGATCTTAGGTCCGGGTTATAAAAAACACCTATTTGTAGACGGTCGAAATTCGCCGAGGGAAAATGATTTTTAAGATAGCCCACTTGTGCACTTAGATTATGGGTTACGTTCAAGCCCAAAGCGCCATAAAGTCTGTTCTGCCCGAACACCTCGTCTTGCAGGTTTAAAAACACCTCGTCATAAAAATTTAAAAAGAATATATCGGTTAGGGGTAGGGTCAACTGAATTCGATATCTAGCTCTATGTTGGGTATCGTTACGATCACCAAAATCAATAAAACGTTGCTCAAGCCTATACCGATGCTCAAAATTGAACTCCCAAACCTTATTTTTCAAAATAAACTGTTCGAATATACGATGCTCTATTGAATTGGTCTCATCAGGAAATTCTTCAAAAGTACCATCTGTGGTGATATGCCCATAACCTAGAGTTGCAATGGCATTAGGATTTATATGATAGTTGAGCCCTGTACGCAATAACAGCTGATTAAAATTTTTTCCATTTTCGTAGTATCTTAACTGTGCTTCGGTGTGTAGACTCAGTTTATCTGAGATTTTATTGGTTCCGAAATACATATGCCAAGAGCCGAGTTTGTTTTCACCGGTTTCTTGTGCAAACAATTTAAAGGATAGAAATAGTAATAAGAGAAATAAAGTTTTATTGGTCATTATATAGATTCATTTTTTCGACCCTAAAAATAGGAAATTCTGTAGGGAGCGTAGTAGCGCAACTGTTAAGGCAAACCTAAATTTTCAGAAATTCTGAATCTGTTAACGAGAGTTGGGAGTTCGTGATTTAATGTTGAGACCACATAAGCGTACAATTTCTTCTATTCTTTTGTTTCGGGTAGCTTCTCTTTTGGCTTGGTTGAGCCAATAGAGATAAGATTTTCTTTGGCTATGTGTGAAATTCTTGAAATTTTTTAAGGCCTCGATATTTTGGTCAAACCTCTTTTGTAAATCATTCGGAACTACGCCTTTTTCAACTGCATCTAAAGCTGCCCACGACCCATTTTTCTTTGCAACCTCAATAGACTTCAACCCACTTTTGTGCATTAGCCCTAAGGCCTTCAGTTCTTTAATATGGGTCTTGTTCAGTTTACTCCAAACACTTTTTGACTTTCTGGGGCAAAAATATTGACGCCTTTTACCATCGCCTAAACTTTTGACGGTGCTATCTATCCAGCCAAAACAAAGGGCTACTCTAACGGCTTCTTCCCATCGCATACTTTCATTACCATGATCGACTTTATAAAAAATGAGGTATATACCCTGCGTTTGGGTGTGGTTGATCTCGAGCCATGAGCGCCATTCTTTGGTGTTTTTAAAGTAATATTCTTCCATTTCCTTCATAGCTTGTGAAATTCTCAATTATTCCAATAAAAATACCATTTTACATAAAAAACTTGGGGTGATAGGTCGTGAATCCTTATTTTTAGCGATTCTATTAAACTATTCAGACAAATCAACTCTTACATGAAAAAAATTACGATTGCCGTTCTGGTAATTCTAGGTTTGGTTTTTGCCAACTGTGGAAACCAACGAGATGGAAAACCCAAAGTTCTGGTGTTTTCCAAAACTATGGGTTTTAAACATTCCTCTATTCCCGATGGAATTACGGCCATTCAAAAATTAGGGGCAGAAAACGGATTTGTAGTAGATACTACGAAAAACTCCGAACTGTTCAACGAAGAAAATCTAAAACAGTACTCGGCCATTGTTTTTTTAAGTACTACCATGAACGTTCTTGACCACAAACAAGAAGCCGCATTTGAAAGATATATGCAAGCAGGTGGCGGTTACGTTGGTATTCATGCCGCAACAGATACCGAATACGATTGGGGGTGGTATACAAAGCTGGTCGGCGCCCAATTTCTTAATCACCCTGCAGGAACGCCAGAAGCCGATTTTATTGTTACGGATAAGGACTTTATAGCCACCAAACATTTTACCGACTCTGTTTGGCACAGAAGTGATGAAATCTATAATTACACAAAATTGAATGCGGATGTCAACGTGGTAATGAAAGTTGATGAGTCGACCTACGATGGCGGTAAGAATGGCGAAAACCATCCATTTGCCTGGTATCATGAATATGATGGCGGTAGGGCATTTTATACGGGAGCTGGCCACACATCGGAGAGTTATTCCGAAGACCTGTTTCTAAAGCATATTTTAGGTGGCATACAATATGCCATAGGCGAAAATGAGGTTCTTGATTACAATAAGGTTACCACACAATTACCGCCTGATAGCAATCGCTTTTCTAAGGTGCAATTAGTCGGCGGTGAGTTTTTTGAGCCTACAGAAATGACGGTTTTACCTAATCATAATATACTTGTCGGGCAACGTCGAGGCGAAATCATGCATTACAATGCCGAGACCGAAGAAATGACGCAAGTGGCTAAACTAGATGTTTATCACAAAACACTGAACACTCCTGGTGTTAATGCCGAAGAGGGATTGATGGGACTTCAAAAGGACCCGGATTTCGCTACTAATAATTGGGTTTATGTGTACTATGCGCCTACTGGCGACAAATCAATAAATAGACTATCTCGTTTCAAATTTAAAAATGGTGATTTTGATATGTCTTCTGAGCAAGTGATTCTCGATGTTGATTCTCAACGTGAGATATGCTGCCACACCGGTGGTTCAATTGCTTTCGGTGGCGATGGACTTTTATATCTATCAACAGGAGATAATTCAACGCCCTTCAACGAAAAAGAAGTCAAATATGTAAATAGTGGTTTTGCTCCCCTGAACGACCTCCCTGACCATCAACAATACGATGCAAGACGCTCTTCAGGCAACACCAATGATCTTAGGGGTAAAATTCTTCGAATCAAAGTTAATGAAGATGGCAGCTACGATATTCCAGAAGGTAATCTCTTTCCGGAGGGAATGGATAAAACACGAGCTGAAATTTATACGATGGGTCACCGAAACCCATACCGAATTTCTGTAGACCCCAAGAAAGGTCATTTATTTTGGGGTGAAGTCGGTCCAGATGCAGCCAACGACTCTTTAGCTACTCGAGGCCCAAAGGGTTACGATGAAATGAACTTGGCACTAGAAGCCGGTAATTATGGCTGGCCGTTGTTTATAGGTGATAATTATGCGTATAGGGAATATGATTACAAGACCGGTGAATCGGGTGAGTTATTTGACCCCGAGCATCCTATAAATGATTCTAAGAACAATACAGGTTTACGCGAACTTCCACCGGCGAAACCAGCGTATATCTATTACCCTTACGGGGGGACCTCCCAATTTCCACAAGTGGGGAGTGGTGGTCGAAATGCAATGGCAGGGCCGACTTATTATTCCGATATGTTCACCGATGGTGGCGGACCACCGGATTACTATGACGGAAAAACAATTATTTATGAATGGATGCGGGGTTGGATGATGGCAGTTTCTCTTTTCGAAGACGGAACCTTCAATAAAATGGAGCCTTTCGCCCCTGATATCGATTTACGTAATTTAATTGATATGGAATTGGGACCTGATGGTAAAATCTACTTGCTGGAATACGGTAGTGGATGGTTTTCCCAAAATGATGATTCCGGTTTGAGCTATATCGAATATAATGGTGGCAATAGACCTCCTATGATCGATAATATGATAGTTGATAAACATACCGGTGTTCTTCCGCTAACGGTCACGGCCCATGTTTCAGCCAAAGATTTAGAAGGCGATGCCGTTTCTTATCTATGGAATTTAGGTAACGGTGAAACCAAAGAAACCAACGAACCTAAAATGACCCACACTTATACAAGTGGAGGTGAATATAAAATATCGGTAGAGGTCAAAGACGCTAAGGATGCTGTGGCAATAAGCGAGGCAACAACAGTGGTCGCAGGAAATGCCAGACCTGAAATTAATATCGATCTTAAAGGAGGCAATTCAACCTTCTTTATAGCGGGAACACCGGTCAGCTATGAAGTGACGGTTACCGACCCTGATGGAGGTGAAGAAATCGATGCTACGAACGTCTTTGTATCTGTAGATTATATGGAAGGCTTAGACCAAGTGAACCAATCTCAGGGCCACCAGCAGGTATCGGCATCGGTTACAGGTAAGGCGCTTACACAGGGGATGGATTGTAAAGCATGTCACAAAGAAGCAGAAAAGTCAATTGGACCAAGTTACAAAGACATAGCGGATAAGTATAAGAACGATCGTGGGGCCGATCGTTACATTCAAAAGAAAATTGTATCAGGTGGTTCCGGAGTTTGGGGCGAAGCAGCAATGGCGGCGCACCCTAATATTACCGAAGATGAGACTAGGCAGATCGCAGCCTATATTTTGTCTTTGGCGGATAGTGGTGCAAAAGAGAAATCATTGCCTTTAAAGGGTGTTATAATGCCCAAGCCCTCTCCAAGTGATAATGCTATGATATTGACTGCGAGTTATACCGATAAAGGTGTTGCGGGAGTTAAACCACTTACAGGAGTAAAATCAATTGCCCTACAAGGTAGTACTGTTGGTTTTTCTGAGTCTACGACGACCGAAGGCTTCTCTTATGCTTCATTTGGAGGGATGAAACTATTAGTTTTACCTGAAAATGGAGGTTGGTTTGCTCTCGAAAATATTGACTTGAAAGGAGTTGAAAGTGCGACAGTTATGGCGGGTTGGCAAGAAGCTCCGAATAACGGAATTGATTTAGAGCTTCGTCTTAACTCACCTGATGGAGATTTATTGGGCAAGGGAAGCATGCCAACACCTTCTAAAGATCAGAAAGGAGGCGCAATTAAAATCGACCTGAGTGAATCAACAGATGTGAAAGCGGATAAACTTTATGTGGTCTATAAACCCAATGATGGTGAGTCTCCCGGTCAGATGGCCGTTACGTCAATAAAATTTTCAGGAAAATAGATTGACATAACTCAATTCAATTATAACTACGGAGGCCGATGTAATCATCGGCCTCTTTTTCTACTTATTATTTTGGGGAACAAACTTAACTCTTTGAGTTACAATTTACGTACGTTCACATAGTAGTTTCTGTCCACCTTCAATGTTCCCGTTATCGAATCTTTGATTTGCTTTGTTTTCCATTCTTGAGAGGGGGTAACCATAAAATCGTTATCATCGATAGAAATAGATAATGGCATTTTAAAGCCAACAACAATATCAACATACCTGTATTTTAAATTGCCGTTCGATAGTTTATATTCAAAGACAGGTATTTGAGATGTTCGAAGGTACTGGTCAAAGATTTTAGATAGGTCAATATTCGATTGCTTTGAAATGTAGTTCTCTATCTGTTTCGTCGTTACCGTTTGGTGATAGAAGGTTTTGTTTAGACCACGCAATATTTCTCTCCATTTATCGTCATCATCTATCAACTGACGAATCGTATGAAGCATATTGGCACCTTTATAATACATATCTTTTGAACCCTGAGCGTTTACGTTATATGTGCCTATTATGGGCTCATCGTTTAAAATGTTATTTCTGGTACCGATTACATAATCTGCAGCGGCTTCTTTACCATAGTGGTAATCAAGAAAAAGATTTTCTGAGTAGGCAGTAAAGCTTTCATGAATCCACATATCGGCCATGTCTTTGTATGTTATGTTGTTTGCAAACCATTCATGGCCTGCTTCATGAATAATAATGAAGTCAAATTTTAGCCCCCATCCTGTTCCGGATAAATCTCTGCCCAAATAACCTTTCAAGTATTTATTTCCATAGGTGACCGAACTCTGATGTTCCATACCCAAATAGGGCACTTCAACCAATTTAAAACCGTCTTCGTAGAAAGGGTAGGGACCGAACCAATATTCAAAAGCCTCCATCATTCTTGCAGCATCTTTAAAATGTTCTTTTGCCTTTTCCAAGTTGTAAGAGAGAACAAAATAGTCCATGTCTAAAGATCCTTTTTCGCCCGCATATTTCTCGCTAAAATGGGCATAGTCGCCGATGTTTATATTTACTCCATAGTTATTGATAGGGTTGGCTACAAACCAATGATAGGTATTGGTTTCTTCATCGGTCTTTATAAGTTTTCCGTTAGATACATCCATAAGGCCGCGTGGCGACTTAATACGTATAGACATACTGTCAACTTCATCGTACATATGGTCTTTATTGGGCCACCACACGCTGGCACCTAGGCCTTGGTTTGATGTAGCGATAAAGTTTTTGCCGTTCGAGTCTTTTTTCCAAGAAAATCCACCGTCCCAAGGTGCGCGAACCGCCTCTTTAGGGTGGCCGGAAAATTGAACGGTCAACTGATTATACTGACCTCTTTTTTGAGGTTTCTTTAATTGGATAAAATGTGCATTACCATTATGTTCAACATCGAGAGTTTTTCCTTCTTGTGTAACCTTGTCGATAGTCATTGGAGGCTGTAAGTCTATTTGAAGAACTTGAAGGGGTTTTAAAACCTCATAGCGAATGGTATTACTACCTGAGATGAATTTGTCGTCAGCATTTACATCTACATATAAATCGTAGTAGTTCAAATTCCACCATTCTCGTTCGGGAGTGATACTACCACGCAAGGTATCTTGTTCTGTATATTCTTGTGAGTAAGAATACATGCATAATGATGCAATTATAAATGTTGCTATTTTATTGTTCATAGTTAGAATTTTTTTGAAACACACTGAACTAGTGTGGGAGTCTACTAATTTAGGGTCAATTTCAAAACTATTATTTAGCGAATGATGGAATTCGGAAAAACCACAGGACTCTCAAAACCATTTTTTCCTACTGCGGACACTCCGAAGAAAAAATTATCGAGCACTATTCCTTTTAAAGTATGCTCGGTTACATCACCTACGAAGCGACTATAGTCCCAAGTAGGGGAAGTAGTATCCCTCCAATAAATTTTGTAACCAGTAGCACCTGTCACCGGACTCCACTCAAATTTAGCGGATGCTTCTACGATTCCTCCTATCTTCACCTCGCTTGGAGCAGGGGGTGACCAAGCCAATGAAGCCAAATTTATAGCATTCACTGCCGTTAATTTTCTAGCATATTCAAAATTGACATATTTGATTTTATCGCCATATTCGATTCCATTTTCGGTTCTAACATCTTGGTGCTGTTGTGTGTAGTTTTCGTGGGCTTCCATTATACGAATACCTGCAAAACCGGTATCATTGAATGGGCGATGGTGCCCGCCACGACCAAAACGGTCAAGGCGATAGATTAGCATCGGATTCATTTCAGGCATATAGGTATTAGTTGTTCTATGTACATAGCGAGCCAGTTGTCGAGAAATACCATCTACTTCACTACCATAGTAACGTCTTGCCCTACGCTCTTCTTCGGTTTCTGTAACGGGTACAGGTTCAGAAAATATTCTGAAATCAGTATTACTGATGATGCCGTCAACACCCTTGATGTTGCCGATCATGTCATTGTTAAAAATGCCGATGATTTCCCACCCCATTTCTTTAGCATAGGCCGCAAACCCCTTACCACCATAGAGTCCTTGCTCTTCTCCTGAAAGACCAACAAAAACAATACTGTTTTCAAAATCGTATTTAGAAAGCACTCTTGCGGCTTCTAGGGTACCGGCCATTCCACTTGCGTTGTCATTCGCTCCAGGCGCATCAGCAGTAAAATTGTTCGGGTCACTGACCCTAGAATCAATATCACCACTCATTATAATATAACGATTCGGGTATTTGGTTCCTTTCTTTACAGCAGCTACATTCACGATGTATACATCTTTCGTAATTCGG
Source organism: Pseudozobellia sp. WGM2 (assembly GCF_017810075.1). Taxonomy (GTDB): domain Bacteria; phylum Bacteroidota; class Bacteroidia; order Flavobacteriales; family Flavobacteriaceae; genus JADNYK01. The sequence goes on along the minus strand of NZ_JADNYK010000004.1, from coordinate 227,725 downwards.
TTGTTATCACCTTTTTTTACCAAATTTTTTTGATAGAAAACTTTCAAGCAATAACTACAATCACTTGATATTTTTTCGAATTCTGTTTTAATCCATCGTCGAGCAGCGCCAATACCCCTAGTATCAGAAATAGTATCACTTAAGGTATGCCGAGTTCCAAAATTGGCCAGAGTTGTAATATCCGCCTCAATACGATTGGCCGATAGGTCATCGATAATTTTATAAATGTCTTTATCAGACTGTGAAAAGATTGATGTTAAGCAGAGAGAAAATAGATTAAATAAAACTAATTTTTTTGTCATTTCTCATAATTTATTTGTGATTGCGAAGATGTATCAAGCCGAATATGGGCCCGATAGCTAAAATAACAAATACATACTCGGCACGAAAAGTCTTCGAGAGTAGCGATATCAATTCGATACTCAAAATACTTATAATGTAACCTAAACAATTGACCAAAGTTAGCGCGGTGCCTCTTAAGTCCACAGGAACAGCCGATGCTACCATACTTGAAAATTGTGGGGAATCAGCTGCCACCATAAAACCCCACAAGGCGAAAAGTGTCAAGAAAAGATAGGCGGGAAGATGGTAAAAAATGGGAGAGAACATACAACACAAGCCCGAGATTAGAAGGGTTAAAAATGCCACTTTTTTGCTACTATGTGTTATTGAAAAATAACCCCCTATAATACAACCCAGGCCTCCTGCGGCAATTAAAAGTGAAGTGTAAAACGGTACATAGAGTGTTTCACCAGAAATACGATTAAAAGTTATAATAGCAAAAGGCAAGAATCCCCAAAAGGCATACAGTTCCCACATATGGCCGAAATAGCCAAAAGCAGCTTTTCTGAAATTGATAATTTTAAAAAGTTCGGGCCCCGCTTTTAGTCTTAACTTTTTACCTTTTTTTCTATATGGTCCATCAGGTACGGTCAACCATAGTAGTAACCCACCCAATATTGTAAAAATTGAGGTAGCTTGTACTACCGACTCATAATTGCCCCATTGTAGACTCTTTATGAAGTATGGAAGCGATTTTCCGAAAACTAGGGCACCCACTAAATACCCTAGTGCCAAACCCAATCCTTTTTCATAATAGTCTGCCGCTATTTTCATGCCTATCGGATAAATACCGGCCAAGAAAAATCCCGTACCAAAACGTGCGGCTAGAAGACCTATTTTTGAAATACCTCCCGCAAGTAATAGTATATTACACCCAGAGGCAAGAATTGCACAGACCAAAAATACTTTTGAAGGAGAGAATCGGTCGGCAATCGTCAAAAGTGCAAAAGTTAGTGTGCCCAAAATGAAACCGAATTGTACAGAAGAAAGAATGTAACCGATTAGTTCACTACCGAAACCTGTAACTTGGGCTAATTCATTTACTATCGAATTGCCGGCAAACCATACCGATGTACAAGCAAATTGGGCAATTATAATTATGGGTAGTATATGCTTTTTGGGCTTCAATCGGGTTGGTTCAGAATGGATTTCTACTGCAATTTTACTACTTATTCAACTATGAACTGCAACTATCATAGGTTTCCTGTTTTACTTTGTCGTCAATTATGTCGCCCATTACAGTACAGTACATTACTTGATTTAATGTATCGATTTAGAATAAAAAGGAGCTTATCATATATAAATCAAAAAAACGAGGACCGATAAATGTGGCCCTCGTTAATTAAAATTGTTCTTCCGTTAAAAGTTCCGTTTTAGGGTTTATTTCATTCAATATATAAAACGGTCAAGTAAAGCTCTTACGTTTTTCACGCTTTCAACATAATACCTTGCATTCGTCTTCTGTCTGCCGACCTTAACGGTAATCGAGTCTTTTGGCAGCTCCATGAACATAAATTCATCCGTCCAATCATCACCAATGGCAAATACGAAGTCGTAGTTCTGTTCGGCATACATACGCATGGCAGCACGGCCCTTATTTACATTGCTACTCTTTATTTCCATTACTTTGTTACCATTAAGAACGCTTAAATCATCAGTGCCAATCAAACTGGTCAACACGGTATTTAGCTCGGTAGCCCTTTTCTGTCCGAAATCGGGGTCTGTATTTCTATAATGCCAAGCTAGAGAATAGTTCTTTTCTTCAATGAAACTTCCGGGTGTTCTATCTACAAATGACTCAAGTACAGGTAGTATTTTTTCCATCCAGTCTTTTTTGACTTTTTCCAACATTTTAAATTCTTCACCTCCTCTTGAAATCCAAACTCCATGTTCAACGATCATATTATATTTTTTTGGCAAAAACCATTTGGTAAAGGTTTCTTTATCGCGACCGCTGATTAAGAACATTTCAGTATTTTCTTGCGATGAGATGCTATCTAAAAGCTTATACAGTTCTTCATCGGGTGAGGCTTTTTGGGGGTCTTTGTGAAAACCTGCCAGCGTACCGTCATAGTCAATGAACAATAGACGCTTATTCGATACCTTGTAGTCATCAACTATGGTGTTCATCAAATCAACAGATAACTTTCTAGCTACATGGCTAAAGTCTTTTCCTTTTTGATTGAGTAATGAATCCATAAAATCATTGGCCCATTTCTCGACATTATAACGCGCCAATCGCTTCTGTAAAACGGCGTTTCTCTCTTGCTGTTCTTCTTTGGGCATTGTTATCGCCTCTCGAAGGGCGTCGGCAGTTTGTTCGAAATTATTCGGGTTAATTAAAAGTGCCTCGTTCATTTCATTGGCCGAACCTGCCATCTCACTTAAGATTAAGACACCGGTTTGGTCTGTTCGTGTGGCGATATATTCTTTTGCAACCAAGTTCATACCATCTCGTATGGGGGTAAGCCAAGCTATATCACAGGTGGTATAGAGATCGATGAGGTTCTCAAAGGGCATCGATCGATAAAAATACCAAATCGGCGTCCAGCTTACGGTAGAGAACTCACCATTTATGCGACCTACCAATTCGTCAATTTCCCGTTTTAGCAATTGATATTGGGGTACATTTGATCTTGATGGTACAGCTAAAATTATCAGTCTGACCTTTTCTTTATATTCGGGGTACTTATTTAAAAAGTATTCAAATGCATTGAGTCTTTTGGCAATACCCTTAGTATAATCAAGCCTATCGATAGAAAGAAAAAATTTCGCTTCTGGATCTGCACTTTTATGCTTATAGAGTCTCTGTTGTAGTTCTGATTGATCATTAGGCGTGGTGCTCTCGTTCTTTTTAGCTGCCTCATTAAATTTTTTGTAATCAATACCCATCGGAAAGGAATCTACTTTGATAACCCTGTCGTCAAGATGAATATCGTTAAAGCTCACCTCAAGGCCCAACAATCTTCTCGCCGAACTTAAAAAGTGTCTTTCATAATCATAGGTGTGAAACCCGATGAGATCGGCACCGAGCAAGCCTTCAAGTATTTGTTCACGCCAAGGCAAGGTTCTGAATATTTCAAATGAGGGAAAAGGTATATGTAAGAAGAAGCCGATTGAAATATCAGGCTTTTTTTCCCGAACCATTTGCGGAACCAGCATCAATTGATAGTCATGAACCCATATGGTGTCATCATCATCGGCTGCCTCTAATATGGCATCTGCGAATTTCTGGTTGACTTGTTTATAAATATCCCAATTATTCAGCTCAAATTCTGAATACTCTAAAAAGTAATGGAATAATGGCCAAACTGTGCGGTTACTAAAACCGTAGTAGAACCCATCGATTTCTTTCGATGTCAAGTTTACTTTCGAAGAACCATGTTCACTGAGGGCTTCATCGATTTTAGGTGAAAGTTCTTCCGGTATTTCTTCATCTGTAAGTCCGCTCCAACCTATCCAAAGACTATCACCCCCTGAATGAACCGATTTCATGCCGGTGGCCAATCCGCCAACACTTGGTATTGCAGTTATATTTCCGTTGCTAATTTGTAACTGAACGGGGAGTCTATTTGAGATTATTATAGTTTTGCCCATAAATTGGAATTTTTGTGTTGATTTGAACTTTATTTCTCTAAATTTCGGGAAAAAGAAGGGCAATAACAATTCGGTGCCCGTATGAATCAATAATTTTATTGAATGGATAATTTAGACTATGGAATTATAGGGAATTGTAGAAGTGCAGCTCTCATCTCAAAAACTGGTAGTATAGACTGGTGCTGTTTGCCCGAATTCGATTCTTCATCGGTTTTCGCAAAATTACTTGACGAAGAAATTGGAGGCAGCTTTAGCTTCACCGTTAACGACAATTATGAAGTGAACCAGCAATATATAGAGCATACAGCATTGTTGCTGACTACCTTTTCCGATGGGGAGAATGCATTTGAGGTGTATGACTTTATGCCTCGCTATCACAATATCGAAGGGGGCTATCATGCCCCACCTGAAATTGTCAGATATATTAAATTGATATCGGGCAGACCAAAATTCGTGGTAGACTATAACCCCAAATTAGAATATGCCTTAGGTGAGACCAAAACATATGTGAAACATAATTTTGTTGCAAGTCTTACCCATGCCGAAAAATTTGACACGGTTTTTTTATATACCTCGTTCAATAAGAATGCAGTAGTAGAAGGCCGAGAAATAGAGGTTTGCGAAGACGGTTATTTTCTTATGGGTTATAATGAGAAAATATTTCAACCAAATACCGAGAAAATGTATTTGGAGATGGAACGTACGAAAGTGTATTGGTTAAATTGGAGCAACCATACACCGACCTATAGAAAATACAATGCAGAGATTAGTAGAAGTGCTATAACCTTGAAACTTTTGAGTTACGATAAATCTGGGGCTGTATTGGCTGCGGCGACCACCTCTTTACCCGAGACTATAGGTGAAGTAAGAAATTGGGACTATCGTTTCTGTTGGATTCGCGACGCCTCGATGGTGGTAAAAGTTGTTTCTGAATTGGGGCATAAAAATGTAGCCCGGCGTTATTTGCAGTTTATCATTGATCTAATTCCTGATAAGGATGAGAAACTGCAGATCATGTACGGCATCAACAAAGAAAAAAATCTTACGGAAGAAACCTTAGACCATTTAAGTGGCTATAAAGGTTCAAAACCCGTTCGGGTTGGTAATGCGGCATACGTACAGCGCCAAAACGATATCTACGGTATTCTGATGGATGTTATTTATGAACAATTGGATAAATTCAGCACAGATATTGAAAACGGGGAGGAAATCTGGACGATTACCAAAGGTATTGTTTGGATTGTTGAAAAGCATTGGAAGGAAGCCGATAAAGGTATTTGGGAGTTCCGTTCTGAAGATAAACATTTTACCTTTTCAAAGGTACTTTGTTGGACGGCCATAGACCGTGCAATCAAGGTGGCCAAAATTTTCAATAAGCACCATAAAATTGATAAGTGGAAGCCCCTGCGTGATGAAATATGGGCAGATATTTATGAAAATGCTTGGAACGACGAGGTTCAGGCTTTTACACAATCATATGGTTCAAAACACTTAGATGCTTCGGTATTATTGATGGAATCTTATGGTTGTATCGATGCAAAGCACGAAAAGTTCATAAGTACAGTTGAGGCGATTGAAAAAGAACTTAGTAATGACGGCCTTTTATACCGATACAAAAATGAAGATGATTTTGGATTGCCCTCTTCTTCTTTCACCGTTTGCACCTTCTGGTTTGTAAATAGCCTGTTTAAGATAGGGCAGGAGGAAAAAGCTATGGAATATTTCGATAGATTGTTAAGTTACAGCAATCACCTAGGCTTATTCAGTGAAGATATCGATTTTGAAAGCAAAAGGCTATTAGGAAACTTTCCACAAGCATATTCTCACTTGGCCTTAATAGAATGTGCCATTAATTTTTCTAAGAAACATAGCGAAGAGAAAATATTGGAGTCTATGCGAGAGTAGTAGTTTATTTTAGTAAAAGTGATAAATGAAAAAACCGCCCATTGGGCGGTTTTTATATGCCTAAGCACAAGAAACACATATTTGAATTAGTCAAACGAATAGGTGTTGTCAGATGAAACCTTATCTGCTATCTGGGTTCGTAGGGCAACCACATTGGGGTTGTTCGTATATTTAGTGAACCTTTTAAGCCCCATAAGCATCATTCTCTGCTCGTCTCCTTCAGCAAAAGAGATAATTGCCTCTTTTCCTTTTCTAATAACGGTTTCGGTAGCATTGTATAAGTAGAGTTTTGCCATGGCGATTTGAGTCGCTTGTGCCTCTTCGCCAAAACGTTTTGCATTTTTTTCCGTTCTTAAAATGGTACTTTCTGCCATATACACTTCAATAAGAATATCGGATGCGGCCAACATCAACTGTTGATGGTTCTCCAATTCGGGACCGAATTTTTGAACAGCGCTTCCGGCTACCATAAGAAAGACCTTTTTCAATCTGGAAAGCAAATCCTTTTCCTCTGAAAAAAGTTCAGAAAAATCCGGAGTATCGAAAGAAGGTATGCCCATAAGTTCATCAGCGACGGCAGTCGCCGGGCCCAATAGGTCTACATGACCTTTCATAGCCTTTTTGACCAACATTCCTACGGCCAGCATTCTATTGATTTCATTGGTTCCTTCATATATTCGGGCGATACGCGCGTCACGCCAAGCCTTTTCCATCGGTGCATCGGCACTGAAGCCCATACCTCCATAAATTTGAACACCTTCATCGGTGGTTTGCTGTACATCTTCAGAAACCGCTACTTTCAAAATTGAACATTCGATAGCGTATTCTTCGACACCCTTTAATTCAGCTTCTTGATGTGAGTTTCCTTCCGATTGACGAATCTCGATTCTATCCTCTATATTTTTCGCAGCTCGGTAACAAGCCGATTCACCAGCGTAAGCATTTACGGCCATATCCGCAATTTTTGCTTTAATGGCCCCAAAATTTATAATCGGGGTTTTAAACTGAACTCTTTCATTGGCATACTTGACACCTTCGGTTACAACTCGTCGCTGTGCTTCAAGACAAGCGGCAGCCAACTTAATTCTACCCACATTAAGAGCATTCATGGCGATTTTGAAACCATTGCCTCTCTCTGAAAGCATATTCTCAACTGGCACTTTGGTCTCATTAAAGAAAACTTGGCGAGTAGAGGAGGAGTGTATGCCTAATTTCTTTTCTTCCTCTCCTAAACTTATTCCATTTTTAGGGTCATTTTCAACGATGAACCCTGTAATATTCTTATCATCTTCTATTCGAGCAAATACAATAAACAGGTTGCAAAATCCGGCATTTGAAATCCACATTTTCTGCCCGGTAATACTGTAGTATTTTCCATCTTCGGATAAAACAGCCTTAGTTTTACCTGAATTCGCATCAGATCCGGCCCCTGGTTCTGTTAAACAATAGGCACCGAACCATTCACCGGAAGCTAATTTTGGCACATATTTGAGCTTTTGCTCTTCCGTACCGTACAGGGTAATTGGCATGGTTCCGATACCGGTGTGAGCCCCAAAGGCGGTACTGAACGAACCAGTAGCCCCGGAAATATAATCACAGACCAACATGGTAGAAACAAAACCCATTCCCATACCACCGTAAGCTTCCGGTACGGCGACGCTTAAAAGGCCCAACTCACCGGCTTTACGCATACATTCTTCTGTATAGGCATAATCTTTTTTCTCAAAACGTTCCCAATGGGCCCAAAGTTCACGGTCAACAAATTCTTTCGTGCTCTCACGCATCATGCGTTGTTCTTCATTAAGGTCTTCTAAGGTGAAAATATCTTCGCACTTAGTCTCCTTGACCAAGAATTGCCCTCCTCTCAACAGGTTATCTTTTTGTATTGTTTCAGTACTCATGTTGTTGTTAGTTTAAGTATTAAGAAAATCTGTATGTAGCCTAGTTACTATAAAATCATTCAATTTTTGATAGTAAATAAGACTATTTCAAAAACTCGAAAATGCCAGCTGCACCTTGCCCGGTACCCACACACATAGTAACAAGACCATGCTTGCCTTGCAGGTTACGTTTTCGCATTTCATCGAACAGTTGAACGGAGAGTTTACCCCCTGTACAGCCGAGCGGATGGCCCAAAGCGATTGCACCCCCGTTCACGTTAACAATATCACCATTCAAGCCAAGTTCACGAATGACGGCTATTGATTGTGAAGCGAATGCTTCATTCAATTCAATAAGTTCAATGTCGCTCTGCTTGAGACCGGCCTGATTCAATGCCTTTGGAACTGCCTTAACGGGGCCTATACCCATTATACGAGGCTCGACACCGGCAGCGGCATAACTGACCAATCTCGCTTCTGGTTCTAAGTTCAGTTCTTTGACCATTTCTTCACTCATCACCATAACAAATGCGGCACCATCACTTGTCTGCGATGAATTTCCTGCGGTTACACTTCCATTTGCCGCAAAAACAGGTCTTAATTTACCAAGCACTTCAAGGGAAGTATCGGCACGTGGCCCTTCATCTTTGGTGACCGTATATTTTTTTGTTTCTTTCTTACCTTCATTTACATAAGTTTGCTCAACTTCAATAGGTACGATTTGGTCTTGAAATCTATCTTCAGCTTGTGCTTTTAAAGCTTTTTGATGTGAGTTGAACGCAAACTCATCTTGGTCTGTTCGTGAAACTTTAAATTCTTGGGCCACAGCTTCAGCAGTGTTTCCCATTCCCCAATAGTAATCTTCGTGACCCGATTTGACGAGGTCATAATTCAATTCGGTCTTAAAACCTGTCATGGGAACGGAGCTCATACTTTCAACGCCTCCAGCGATAATACAATCGGCCATTCCTGATTGTATTTTGGCAGTAGCGATACCGATTGTTTCTAGTCCCGATGAACAAAAACGGTTTACGGTAACACCGGGAACATCTACAATATCTAGGCCCATGAGAGAAATTAACCTTCCCATGTTAAGACCTTGTGACCCTTCGGGCATGGCGTTACCTACAATAACATCATCAATTCTTTTTCTGTCAAAATCAGGTAACTTGCCCATTAAATATTGAATGGTTTCAGCTGCAAGTTCATCTGCTCTTTTAAAGCGAAATCCTCCTTTACCCGATTTTCCGACTGCAGTTCTATATCCTTTTACTATATATGCTGTTCTCATTTTTTTAATTTCTAAGTGGTTTTCCTGTTTTCAACATATGTTGTATCCTTTCCAACGTCTTTCTTTCTGTACATAGAGATAAAAATGCTTCTCGTTCTAAATCAAGAAGGTATTGTTCATCGACCATCGTCGGCTCTGACAAGTCACCACCTGCCATTACATAGGCAAGTTTATTAGCGATTTTTTTATCATGTTCACTAATATAGTGGCTTGCCTCCATCGAATCGGTACCGACCAAAAACATACCCAATGCTTGCTTTCCAAGCACTTTAATATCTTTTCGCTTCACTGGTTGGGTATAGCCCGATTCTGCCATCAATTTAGCGTGTGCTTTCGCTGTGGCGATTTGCCGGTCTTTGTTCACTACCACAATATCTTTGCCTTTTTGAAGAATTCCCAAGTCATAAGCTTCGTAGGCCGAAGTAGATACTTTTGCCATACCGATCGTCAAGAAATATTCCTGCAAAACATTTAACTCGACATCGTTTTTCTTGAAGGTGTCTTGGGCACGAACTGCAAACTCTTTTGAGCCTCCACCACCAGGAATCACTCCTACACCAAATTCGACCAAGCCGATATAGGTCTCGGCAGCTGCCACAACTTTATCGGCATGTAAGGAAAGTTCACAGCCTCCACCTAGCGTCATCCCATGAGGAGCTGATACCGTCGGAATAGAAGAATAGCGCATACGCATCATCGTATCTTGAAACATTTTGATAGCCATGTTCAATTCATCGTACTCTTGTTCAACGGCCATCATAAATATCATTCCGATATTCGCACCTACTGAAAAGTTGGCTGCCTGATTACCTACCACTAAGCCTTGGTAATCTTTTTCTGCCATGTCGAGGGCTTTGTTCAAGCCCGATAATACATCACCACCAATGGTGTTCATTTTAGACTGAAATTCGACATTCAAAATGCCATCACCTAAATCTTCTACAACAACACCATTGTTTTTGAAAACCTCTTTCGATTCTCTGATATTATCAAGAATAATGAATGCATCTTGACCAGGCACTTTTTGCATGGCCTTCTTTGAAATGTCGTAGAAATAAGTAGCGCCATCTTTTACGGAATAAAAGGAATCAATTCCCGCTGCTTTCATTTCTTCGACCCATGCTGCAGCCGCTTGGCTTTCATTCTTTATAAATTCTAAACCTTTATCGAGCCCAACGGCATCCCAGATTTGAAAAGGGCCGTGTTCCCAGCCGAAACCGGCTTTCATGGCATCATCTATTTTGTAGAGTTCATCTGAAATTTCAGGAATCCTATGTGAGACATAAGCAAAGAGTTGACCAAAGCTCTTTCTGTAAAACTCTCCTGCCTTGTCTTTGCCACCTGTCAAAACGCTAAAACGGTCGATTACCTTATCTATCGTTTTAGTCAGCTCTAAAGTTGCAAACTTGGCACTTTTCTTTGACCGATAGTCCATAGTATCTAAATCCAAGGTCAGAATCTCGGTCTTTCCATCTTTACCCTTGGTTTTTTTGTAAAAGCCTTGGCCTGTTTTACTTCCCAACCATTTGTTTTCCATCATGGTATCGATGAAGTTGGGTAGCTTAAAAATTTCGTGGCGCTCGTCGCTTTTACAATTTTCGTAAATTCCATTGGCTACATGCACTAATGTGTCTAGACCTACAACATCTACGGTTCTAAAAGTGGCAGACTTTGGCCTGCCGATAACCGGCCCAGTTAGTTTGTCAACCTCTTCTACCGTCATGCCCATATCTTTTACCATATGAAAAAGACTCTGAATGCTGAATATGCCAATTCGGTTTCCGATAAAAGCGGGAGTATCTTTGGCAACAACCGATGTCTTACCTAAGAATTTCTCCCCGTAACTATTTAAGAAGTCAAGAACCTCGGGAGATGTTTTAGGACCTGGAATAATCTCAAAGAGTTTTAAGTATCTCGCAGGGTTAAAGAAGTGCGTACCACAGAAATGTTTCTGAAAATCATCACTTCGACCTTCAGACATAAACTTTATGGGTATACCTGACGTGTTAGATGTTATTAATGTACCCGGAGTACGATGTTTTTCAAGATTTTCAAACACCTTCTTTTTAATATCTAATCGTTCGACTACTACTTCGATGATCCAGTCTACCTCTGATACCTTAGCGATATCATCTTCAAGATTGCCCGATGTAATTCGCGACGCGAATTTTTGATGATAGATAGGCGAGGGCTTAGATTTCAGGGCCGCTGTTAAAGATTCGTTCACTAAGCGATTGCGAACCACTTTATCATCTAGGGTCAACCCTTTCTTCTTTTCCTTTTCGTTCAATTCTCTTGGAACGATATCTAGGAGAAGAACTTCGACTCCTATATTGGCAAAATGGCAGGCGATACCGCTTCCCATAATTCCGGATCCTATAACCGCGACTTTATTAATGTGCTTGTTCACTGTTCAATATTATTTATAGGTTAAGTGGTCAATTTGTTTTCTGACCGTTGATCGCATTATCACTGGTTTGAATGTTCTTTTCTGAAATCATTTCGTTTATCGAGCCCATTACGGTAAAGAAACCCTCTAAATTTTCTTCGGAAACCTTTGAACGTATCGTCTCATTAAAACGCAGTACCACATTCTTTGAATCTGTTCGTTTTTCAAGGCCGAAATCCGTTAGGTGAATCAAAACTCCGCGCCCATCATTTGGGTTAGGTTTTCTTTCGATTAAACCCTGCTCTTCCATTCTTTTTAAAATACGGGAGAGACTTGTGGCCTCCATACCCATTTTAGGGCCTAACGATGTTGAGGGTGTACCTGTTTTCGGATCAATGCTCAACAAGGTAAACCCGACCGCCATGGTAGAACCGAACTTTTTAGCCTCTTCGTTATACATTCTTGCAACGGCCTGCCATGTTGCACGAAGTGCATAGTCAATCGTAATCTCTTTCATCGGTTGGAGTTAGGTATTCCAAATATAAGAAAATTTATTATGCATGCATAATAAATAATCAAAAAAATGATTAGTTCATAGCACTGGTTTAATCTCTTTAGGCATCGAGAAGGTTAGTGTTAAAATCTGGTATGCAAATGGTTGGGCTCAATAGCTGTTATAATTTTTTATCTAGTAACCGTAGATATCGTTGTAAAGCTCGATATATTTTTCTTTCACAATCTTTCTTCTCAATTTCATGGTAGGGGTAAGGTGTCCGTCACTTATGCTCCAAACATCGGGCGTAAGTCTGAACTGTTTTACTTTTTCCCATTTGGCAAATTTTTCATTGGCCTCATCAACCTCTTTTTGATATTGCTGCAATACTTTTTCGTTGAGCACGATATCAGAATTTTCAGGTATGGTAATATTCTGTTGTTTAGCCCATTCGTTCAAGTATTCAAAATCAGGCTGAATGATGGCAGCGGGCATTTTCTCACCTTCACCGACCACCATAATCTGCTCAATAAAGCGAGATTGTTTAAAACGGTTCTCCAAGAGTTGGGGAGCAACGTATTTACCACCCGAGGTTTTGAACATTTCCTTTTTACGATCTGTTATTTTTAAAAAACCATCTTGATCTATTTCACCTATGTCACCTGTATGAAAATAGCCATCGATTAATACTTCACCGGTTTTTTCGGGGTCGTTATAATAGCCCATCATCACCTGAGGACCTTTGATACAAATTTCTCCGTCTTCAGCAATTTTCACCTCGGTTCTATCTATTGGAATACCGACCGTACCAATTCTAAAACCTCCGTCACGCATATCGTTTACCGAAATTACCGGCGAGGTTTCGGTAAGGCCATAGCCCTCCATAAGACCAAATTCCGCAGCATTAAAAATGCGGGCCAATCGTGGTTGCAAAGCAGCACTGCCAGAAGCGATAAGGCTCAAGTTTCCGCCAAGACCTTCTTTCCATTTACTGAAAATAAGCTTACGGGCCAGGGCAAGCTTTTGCTCGTACCACCATCCGTTTTTTCCATAAGGCTCATATGCAAGACCTATGTCAATGGCCCAAAAGAACAATTTCTTCTTTATACCGGTAAGCTCGCTACCTTTCGCTAAAATTTTGTCATATACTTTTTCAAGCAAGCGTGGAACAGCGGTCATCACATTTGGGCCGGTTTCTTTAAGGTTTTCACTGATTTTATCTAGAGATTCAGCATAGTAAATGGTTACCCCCCTAAATTGATATAGGTAAATAAGCATGCGTTCATACACATGACATAAAGGAAGAAAACTAAGTGATTTTGTTTTTCCATCGACAATAGGAAAGCGTTTAGAGCTCTCTAAAGCGTTGCTTACCAAATTTTCATGAGAAAGCATAACCCCTTTTGGTCTTCCGGTAGTACCTGAAGTATAGATTAAAGTGGCCAAATCAGATGCCTTGACATTATTTTTCAATGTTTCGACTTCTTTTTGATTCGAGATATCGGCACCAAGGTCTAAAACTTCGCTCCAATTCTTGCATGAGGAAAGCTCGTCAAAAGAATAGACCTCTTTCAGAAGAGGAACTTGGTCTTTAATCGACATTACCTTGTTGTATACTTCTTCGCAAGAGACAAAACAATAATGAGACCCAGAGTGATTAAGAACGTAAGCATAATCTTCTTCGGAAATCGTCGGGTATATAGGCACATTTTGCGCACCTAGTTGTAAGATTCCGATATCCATGACGTTCCATTCTGTTCGATTGGTCATCGAAATAACCGCGATTTTGTCATTGGTTTTTACCCCCATTCGAAGTAAAGCACGGCTGATAGCGTTAGCTTTATCTACGTATTCCTGCGTTGAGGTAGCAATCCAGTTTCCATTAACCTTTGTAACCAAAGATTTCTCCAAATTAAAATTCTTCAATTGGTAATATGGAAAGTCAAAAAGTCGAGTGATTTCTGTCATAGTAGGATTTTAGTAACCCGTTGCAAAATAGTGAATCAGTACCAGTTTTTAAAATTGGATTGATAAAATATAATCACAAACATTGCAAATTTCTTAATTGTAGCAGTTTGAGTATCCGCCGATAATTTTAACTACTCGTCTACAATAAATTGCTATTGAACGTGTTATGTATGCAGTTTAGTTATTTGTAAGAAAATTCACATGACTAATGTTGTATGTTTGCTGTGTAATTATTATCCCAAATCGCAGAAATTATGGAAAAAAAATACCCTTTTAAATATTCATTAAAGTTTTTTACAGCTTTAATGCTTTTATTAATGGTGAATACATCAGCTATCGGTCAATCAGAACCTTTCGATTGTGATTTTAATGCATATTTGTTTCAATATAATGATATTTATGCGTTAGATCTGGCATCCGGAAGCTCTTATTTGGTTTCAGAAAATGTAGCGCCGGGCAATATTAATGCTGCTGCCTACAATTCATCTGATGGATATATTTGGGGTTATTTGTCAAGTCCATCCAAGTCAATCATCAGAATTGGCAAAGATTACTCTACAGATGTTTACAATATACCTGAACTGCCAGATAGTGGTAATAAATATGTTGGTGATATTTCGATAGATGGTATATACTATATAAGGTCTGGTTCATCGACTTATTATAGTATTGATTTGAACCCAGAATCGAACAATTACCTAAAGTATGTAGGTTCTCAAACATTGAGCCAGAACATCAGTATACATGATTGGGCTTTTAATGCTAAAGATAATAAGCTCTACACTGTTGAAAGAGGCACCAATATTCTGTATCGAATCGATGCCGTAACAGGTGGGGTCGAGGTTTTAGGCGTTGTACCTATTTTATCGGGACTTAATTATACCTTCGGTGCAGTATATTTTGATGTAGATGGAAATTTTTATGTATCTGCCAACCAAACTGGATCCGTTTATAAGATTAAAAATGTTCACGACATAGCAATAGGTGGTTTGATCGATTCGAACATTTTTGCATTCGGCCCTGCTTCGTCTCTTAATGACGGAGCTCGATGCCCAACTGCACCTGTGCCACAGGAAGATTGCTTGAATGGTATCGATGACGATGGTGATGGACTGGTGGATTGTGATGATCCCGCTTGTTCAGGGGTTGCCGCTTGTCCAGAAATTACATTGACTTCTGGTGCCAATAGTGGTGGACTTGAGAGTAATGACCGTTTGTCATCTTTGATCAGCAAAAGAAATTACGATAGGGCAAAAACCAATTATACCTTCGATAAGAGCGCTGCTAAGAAGTTAAAGAAAGGACTTAACTATGGCAAGAGTGGCAAGTATTCCGCAGCTTCGATTCCGTTAGCTGATTTAGTGCCTTTAGGTATTGTCGGTGAAACGAGTACAATTGAATCATCACCTGCTGACCTATTAGATTTGACCAATGCTTCAGATATTTACTCTGTTGATTATCTAAAGGGTTCTGATAATATAGGAGCGCTAATGGTTATCAAAACGGAAGAAAAGGTATATGAACACAGTAAATTTATTTGCGACCGGTTCCTAGGTGCGCAGCTTCTATCGGTCAGCAATATTCAATTGCGTGAAAAAGACTTTATCAAGTCAATCATAAAACAGCCCGATGGCAATACCGAATTCGCACTAACATTTTCTGCTCGATTAAATGCCAATAACAATTTTATAATTGAATCACATTGGAATATTGATGCTTACGCTGATAACACTGCCTACTACAACTTTCAAATTTGGTCGAATACGGTAGATGATTTACTGGCTTTGGCAGATGAAATATTGAACCTTTTAGAGGCAAACACTTCGATAGCAGATTATATGGGTTCAACGCCGCCCCCTGTTTTTGTTAAATCGGCAAAATATGCAAAAGGTAAAGTAACCTTGAATTTGGTAAACAATAATCGGTCTGATCAGCTGAATCTTGACGGTGGCATCAAGAAAACGGAAACTATGGATACCGAAAGCATGTCTTTCGTAGCGCCAATCGATGGTTATCTTGATTCGGTATCACTTGAGACCGGCAGTATTTTCGACTTCGGATTTAGAGTAAATAACTCTAAGGGAGGTACGCCAGATGACCTTTTCGTTGCTGATGCTCCATGGGGTCTTGACAGTTCTACGGCGGGAACCAGTGTTGATATCTACGAGGTTACCGAAACGGCACAACCCTATATGGAAGAAGGTTACCCCATCGAGAGAAATATAAAGTTAAAAGGAAATACTTCCAATTATATAGGAGTATATAGAGCACTAAGCCCTCGATTCACGCCAGTAGACCTTTCAAATTATTCAAAACTAGCATTTGATGCCGCAGGTAGCGGTTTATTGGAAGTGAAGCTTACGAAAGGTGATGGGGCTATTTTTACTGCCCACGTAAATCTTGCGGCCAATAGTGAAACCTTTGTACTGTCCGATACCGACTTTGAAGGCTCTGGTGGATCGGCTGATTTCTCAAGTCTAAAGGTAATTAATTTCAACCTAGTCTCTGAGACTGGGACGGAAGAGGAAAAGGAATTAGTACTATCAAATGTAAATTTCAATAACAAAGAGAAAGAACAGCTATTTGTTCTCGAAGACACCAATAAATCTTTACTTTACCCTAACCCTGTTGAAGCAGAGGCTGATTTGTATTTCTTTGAAGAGGCAGAGGGTTCTTATACATTCGAACTCTTCGACCTTTCTGGAAAAAAAATAATGTCGCACGAAATGCAGGGCGATACGCAAAAGGGTCAAAACAAAATTACTGTTAAAAAGCATAGCCTTTCCCCTGGACTGTACCTTTATAAGTTAACGAGCTCTAATGATAAAATTTGGAGCAGTAAACTTATGATTAAATAGGAGAGGGGGCCACAATCAAGTTTTATTAGCGAGGGAAGAAACTACACGGGGTGCTTAAAGTGTAGTTTCATTCCCTCATGACTTGCCATAAAGCCTAATTGTTTGTAAAACTCAAGCGCTTCGGGTCGTTTTTTATCCGTGGTCAATTGAATTAAGTGGCTCCCTTTATTTTTTGCAAACTCGATTGCCCAATCGAAAATTTTTTACCTAAGCCTTTGCTGCGATAATTCTCATGAACACGCACCGCTTCAACTTGCGCGCGTATGCCGCCTTGATAGGTCAAATATTGTATAAAACTTAGTTGAAGTGTGGCCACAACCTTTTTCTTATCATTTTCCATGACCATTAAAAACTGATTGGGATCATTATCAATATTTTCAAACGCTTGATAATATTTCTGAGGAAGCGGCTCTTGAAAATCTTCTCGTACGCTGCCCAATTTATCATTGGCTATCATACGTACAATCTCTCGAACGTCTTCTGTTTTAGCTTGTCGAATTTCCATATATTTTAATGTTAATTATATCCTATCTCATCTAAATGAAGAAGTTCAAGTTTAAATATAACTTGACTAATGAATTGATTTAGAAAGTTTTATTGGGTTGGATTTGTCGATTATAAAATATTTCTTACAAAGTATACATAAATTCTCACTAAGTGTAATAATTAACTATTATTTCTTCATTATCGTTACTAGTTTTATATAACTATTAGTAGTGATTTGAGCTTATTATATTACTTCAGTTCCACCACGACGGAATAAGCCAATCTACTATTCAATTTTACACACTGTTCTCTCAATATAGCGAGTTGTTCTTGACTATATATTGCTTTAAGTTATGAAATTATTTCAGTTTTCACTGCTCTTAATAGCAATTGGAAGTAGTTGTACTTCACATAAAAAAGTTTCCGAAAGTGCCAATGATATAGACATAAATATGATTATGCAACAAACAAGAATAGAGAACCAAATCGGGGTTTTAGATTTCATAAAAGACATAGGAAAATTCGCCATCTCTTTCCATCAAGAGAATACAATTGATTCGCAATACACTTGTATTGTGCCCGAAGCCTCCATGATTCCCGCTGAGCTCAAGCCAGGCGCTAAGGTGATTTTCACTGGATTATTATCTAAGGATCCATCCTTGCCACCACCTAGAATAGGGGGTGAACAAGTTTTTCTTCTAGCACGACTAGAAAGTATAAGGTTATTTATTAACAACTAAAAACATTACTTATGAGTGAAGTAGCAGAGCAAAAGCAATCGAAAAAACTCAAAAAAGCTGAATTTATTCCACAAAAACCCACAGATGTAAAAGAACTTCAAAAACATTTAGAACTTTTCGGGTATTTGAATCCTAATGATGCGGCTTTCGGAGCTGAGCAAAATAGACCGCCCCAACCTGAGGAGGCGGCTCTTGAAAGTTTAAAAACCTCATTTGTCGAACCAGGTAAAATGGATGAGGCGACCGTGACCGCCTTAAAGAAGTATCAAGAGTTTCACGGTCTCGATGTAACCGGTAAACTAGACAAAGAAACGCTAGCTGAACTAGACCAAAAACGCTGCGGTATGCCAGATTTGGCTGAATTTTCGACTCATGGCAACAAATGGTCTACCAACAGCCTGACTTATGGTTTCGACAATTATACGACTGATAATGGGCTTACTCAGAGCAAGATACACGAAGCGATTGCCCAGGCTTTTGCAATGTGGGCAGCAGAAACCCCGTTAAGTTTCAGAAGGATCAATAACAGTGCAAGTGCCGATATTAGAATCAAGTTCGTTTCAGGTACCCATGGTGATGGTTCTGCCTTTGATGGGCAAGGAGGTGTTCTGGCTCATGCTTATTACCCACCGCCTAATTCAGGTTCTCTTGCTGGTGATGCACATTTTGATGGAGATGAATCTTGGACAATAAATATACCTACAGGTAACGGTAAGGTAGATTTGGTAACTGTGGCTGCCCATGAATTTGGTCATTCTCTAGGGTTACGACACTCTAATGTCAATGGGTCTTTGATGTTCCCTACATATCCTGGTCCTAAGCGGTATTTACACGCCGATGATATTGCTGGAATCAGAACAATTTATGGAGGATACGCCATAGAGAACGCCTCTTGGATTCACGGAACAAGTATACAGGTGGAATTTCCCGAACGTTTAGACAGAATAACAAGAGCGGGCTTTTACACCTATTTATATGGAAAGGCCAATACTACCAATTGGTTTCATTTTGCTCTACCGACGCCGGTAATAAAAGATCAAAAACGATTGAAAGTAGTTTGTGCTATTTTAAGGTTTAGAACATTTTCTGCTAAAGCAGTGGTGAATCATGTTCATATTTATGATGGGTATACCAAAATAGCGGCACATAATAATCTCAATTTATCAGGTGACAATTGGTTCAAGAAATTTGGTGTCGCCCATAAGCCAAGTGTTCATTGGGGTATGGGTATTTCAATCGGTGTTTCTTTTTCAAGCGGAACACTTAATGAAAGAAGAATGGACTTCGTTTCTGCGGGGTGTGATTTAATTAATTGAATGTTAAGCAGTAGTTATAAAAAGAGGCTAGTTTAAAAACTAGCCTCTTTTCAATAGTTTTATTTCCATCATGAATTATGGTTGTTGACTTTCTCCACCCATTCCCTGGCATTGGTAAAGGCCTCTACCCAAGGGGAAACCTTATCGTCTCTATCTTTTGGGTAATGGGCCCAGTTCCAAGGAAATATAGAGCGTTCGATATGGGGCATAGTTACTAAATGGCGCCCTGTTTTATCACAGAGCATTGCTGTATTGAAATCACTGCCATTCGGATTGGAGGGATAACCTTCGTACCCATATTTTGCAACAATATCATAGCTTTCCTCAGCAAGTGGTAAACTAAATTTACCTTCCCCATGGGAAATCCAAACACCAAGGGTAGTACCTGCCAAGCTCGAAAGCATGATTGAATTGTTCTCTTGTATTTTTACCGAAGTAAAATTGCTCTCATGTTTGTTTGATTCATTATAGGTCATTCGCCCATGGCTCTCATGCTCCGGATTAATTAGGTCAAGTTCCATGAACAATTGGCATCCGTTACAGATACCTACGGAAAGAGTGTTCGGCCGAGCAAAAAAGTTCTTTATTGCGGTGTTCGCTTTCTCATTATATTTAATGGCACCTGCCCAACCTTTGGCGCTTCCTAGTACATCTGAATTTGAGAATCCGCCAACGGCACCGATAAATTGAATATCTTCTAGCGTTTCTCTACCGGATATAAGGTCGGTCATATGAACATCCTTTACATCAAAACCTGCTAAATACATGGCATTGGCCATTTCCCGCTCAGAATTACTACCTTTTTCCCTAAGAATAGCGGCCTTGGGTCGAGAGGTAACATTGACTTTGAAGTTCTTTAAATCAATTTTTGGATTTGCCGGAAAACTATAAGATAAGGCTTGAGTCTTGTAATTATCGAACCTCTCTTTAGCTAAATCCTTAACAGTTTGCTTATTGTCTAACAAATAAGAAGTTTTGTACCAAGTGTCTCGCAAAGACTCGATATTGAGCCCCATCTCCATTCCATTGTTTTTGATGGTCAACGTACTATCAAAAACCACCTCACCTATTTTTTTGAAATCGATGTTTTGTTCTGATAGATGGTTTTCTATACTGTTGTTTTTTGCCTGAAAAACAATACCGGCATTTTCTGAAAAGAGCAATTTAATGGTGTCTGATTCATTCAATTCAGATAAGTTCAAGTTCGCTCCCAAATCGGTATCGGCAAAGCAGAGCTCCAATAATGTGGTAATCAATCCACCAGAGGCAATATCATGACCCGCAACTATTTTATCTTCGCGTATCAATTGTTGAATCGAGTTGAACACTTTTTTGAAGTATAGTGCGTCTACAATGGTCGGGGCTTCGTTACCGATAGTATTTCGTACTTGCGAGAAAGAAGAGCCCCCCAGTTTATAATTATCTTTTGATAAATTGATGTAATAGATTGAACCACCATCCTTTTGAAGAACAGGTTCAACAACTTTGGTTATATCATTACAGTTACCTGCCGCTGAGATAATTACGGTGCCTGGTGAAATAACATCCCCATCTTTATACTTCTGTTTCATCGATAGGGAATCCTTTCCCGTCGGTACATTGATACCCAACTCAATCGAAAAATCGGAGACTGCTTGAACCGCCTCATAAAGTCGAGCGTCTTCACCTTCGTTCTTGCAGGGCCACATCCAATTTGCGGAAAGAGATATAGATTTTAGGCCCTCTTTTAAAGGAGCCCAAACGATATTGGTCAGGGCTTCGGCGATACTGTTTTTACTTCCGGCAGCGGGATCGATCAATCCTGAAATAGGGGAGTGGCCAATACTGGTAGCAATTCCTTCCTTCCCTTTAAAATCCAAGGCCATAACCGCACAATTGTTCAACGGCAATTGTAAAGGGCCTGCACATTGCTGTTTTGCTACACGCCCGCCTACACAACGGTCGACTTTGTTCGTTAACCAATCTTTACAGGCTACAGCTTCTAATTGTAGTACTTGATCCAAATAGTCTTGAAAGAACTCCAAAGAATATTCAGGTGCTTGATAGCTACGTTTAACACTATTGTCGGCCATTGTGGTTTTAGGCGAACTTCCGAAAATATCCGAAAGGTTCACATCCATAGGCTTTTCACCAGTGGTCTTTGATTCGAAAGTAAAACGGTCATCACCGGTAACATCGCCCACTTCGTACATTGGCGAACGCTCACGGTCTGCGATACGATGAAGTAAGTCGATGTTCTTTTCACCGATTACGAGCCCCATACGTTCTTGAGATTCATTACCGATAATTTCTTTGGCGGATAAGGTGGGGTCACCAACGGGTAGTTGATCTAAATCTATTTTTCCACCGGTATCCTCTACCAGTTCAGAAAGACAATTCAAGTGGCCGCCTGCACCGTGGTCGTGAATCGAAACAATTGGGTTTTCTTCACTTTCGACCATACCTCTCACGGCATTGGCCGCTCTCTTTTGCATTTCAGGGTTTGAACGTTGAATGGCATTCAATTCTATCGAAGAACTGAACTCACCCGTGTCTGCACTCGAAACCGCTGCACCGCCCATGCCGATGCGGTAGTTATCACCACCAAGTATCACTATTTTATCACCTTCTTCCGGAGTATCTTTTAATGCTTGCTCCGCCTTACCATAACCAATACCGCCAGCTTGCATAATGACTTTGTCGTACCCAAGCCTTCTGGCCTTATCGCCTGTCCCCTCATTCTTCTCATCATGCTCAAAAGTTAACACAGAGCCAGCAATAAGAGGCTGCCCGAACTTGTTTCCGAAATCGGAAGCGCCGTTCGAAGCTTTGATTAAAATGTCGATAGGGGTTTGATATAACCATTCACGTTCTGGCATTGCCTGCTCCCAAGGGCGGTCTTGTTCTAAACGGGAATAGGAAGTCATATATACCGCTGTGCCGGCCAAAGGTAAAGATCCTTTACCACCTGCAAGTCGGTCTCGTATTTCTCCGCCCGATCCGGTTGCTGCACCATTAAAAGGTTCTACCGTAGTAGGAAAATTGTGGGTTTCAGCCTTTAACGAAATGACTGATTCAAATTCCTTTTCTTCGTAAAAATCGGGTTTATCGGCAGTTTTTGGTGCAAATTGTATAGCTTTAGGCCCCTTGACAAAAGCCACATTATCTTTATAGGCCGAAACAATGTCGTTAGGGTTTTTCTCTGATGTCTTTTTGATCAACTTGAAAAGTGAGCTCGGCATTTCTTGGCCGTCGATTACGAACGTACCATTAAAAATTTTATGGCGGCAATGTTCCGAATTTACCTGACTGAATCCGAATACTTCAGAATCGGTCAGCTTACGGCCCATTTTTTCCGATAGGTTATTCAGATAGTCAACCTCTTCATCACTTAAAGCAAGGCCTTCCTTTTCATTGTAAGCCCCAATATTTTCGATTTTTAATATGGGTTCGGGGGTAACGTCAATATTGAATATAGTTTGACCAAGGCCGTTGAATTTTTGGGATAGCATGGGGTCAAAATCAGTAAAATCTTCTGAAACCGATTGAAATTCTTCAATTCGAAGAATACCCGAAACACCCATATTTTGGGTTATTTCTGTGGCGTTTGTGCTCCAAGGAGTAATCATGGCAGCTCTCGGGCCAACAAAAAAGGCGTCAAGAGACGCCGTATTTAGTTGAGGTTGGTTGCCGAACAACCATATAAGTTTATTTGTATCTTCTTGAGAAAGTTCGCCTGTGGTTTGAACAGCAAAGACTTTGGTACTGGCATCACCGAAAAAAAAGATCATTGATTATCTGAATTGATGGGTTTAAGAAAGCACAAATTTACAGCTTTTCACCCAATCAATTTTCAATAAAAGTTAACAGATTTCAATAGTAATTGTTGATTACTTCTTCTGCAATAACGCCATATAAAAACCATCAAACCCGCTTTTGGAAGAAAAAATATTTTTTTCTTTGACCAGAGAAAAATCTTTACCTTCTTCCGAAGTTAAAAATGATTTTACCTGATCGCCGTTTTCCTGTGGTAGTATAGAGCAGGTGGCATAAACCATTTTTCCTCTCTGTTTAACAATTTTACTATAGCTGCGCAGTATTTCTTGTTGGGTTTTGGTGATTTTCTCGAGAAAATCAGGTTGTAGCTTCCATTTGGTATCGGGGTTTCTTCTAATTACCCCGAGCCCGGTACAAGGTGCATCAATGAGCACTCTGTCGGCTGTTCCGTATAATTTCTTAAACACTTTTGTTGAGTCGATTTCACGCGTCTCAATATTATGGGCACCGTTTCTGCGTGCTCTACGCTTCAGCTCTTTCAATTTACTGATGTAGATATCCATACTGATTAATTGCCCCTTGTTTTCCATTAGCGATGCCAAGTGCAATGATTTTCCACCGGCACCGGCACAGGTGTCAACTACACGTTGACCTGGTTTTACATCCAGTAGTTCAGAAACCAATTGAGAAGAAGCGTCCTGAACTTCAAAAAGTCCTTTTTTAAATGCGTCGGTCACAAAAACATTTGCGCGTTCGGGCAAGCGTAGCGCCAAGGGGTATCCTTTTATCGGCTCGGTTACAATACCTTCATCCAATAATATTTTCCGTAGTTTTTCTTTAGTAGTCTGTAACGTGTTGGTTCTTAAGATAACTTCAGCCTGCTGATTCAAAGCAGCGAGTTCTTCCGTCCATAGTTTTTCACCCAAGGCTTTTGCACATAACTCATCTATCCAATCGGGAACCGCTTCTCGATATTTTCTGATTTTTGAAAGCTCATCGAATTTACCTTTGATCCGACGTTCGGGCGTCGGTTCGATCTGTTTCCAATCCGGTAGCTTTATTCCTTTTAAAACTGCCCAAACCGCCCACATACGAAAGAGGTCTGGCCTGCTAAAAGGTTCTTTTACCTCGGCAATCTCTGCATATAATCTTTTATAGCGCACCATTTCATAAGTGGTCTCGGCAATAAAACCTCGGTCGCGCGACCCCCAGCGTTTATCGAATTTCAGTACTTTTTGAACTACTTTATCGGCATATTCTCTTTCATTGAAGATGAGATTAAGGGCGTCGATAACGGCAAAGACAAGGTTTCGATGTAGTTTCATAAAATATGGCTTCTAAAAAAGATGGGTGCAAAGGTATTGTATTCGGTTCGAATCCCTCTATTTTTGAGAAACTTTATACCCATGCGCCATCTTCTCGTTCTTCTTTTACTTGTTTTGTCATTTTCTTGTGCGGAAATTCAACAAAGACAATCTTTTAGCAGCGTAAATATTGAGACTGTTTATGAAGATTCACTAAGTATTAGGGCTATTGAAATCATGGGGGGCAGTCTTGCTTTTGCTGCCGATAAAGGCACATTCGGCAGTATTGACCTGACCTCAGGGAAAGTGAGAACAAATGTCAAGAAATACGATACGATAACACCTCATTTTCGAGCTGTGGCACATACATCAACTGATTTTTTTATGCTTTCTATCGCCAACCCTGCCCTTTTGTATAAAACCGGTAGCCGTGGGCAAATGGAGTTGGTATATAAAGAGGAAGACGAGACTGTTTTTTACGATGCCATGACATTTTGGAACGACAAAGAGGGAATCGCGGTTGGTGACAGTATGAACGGGTGTTTAAGTATGATAATTACTAGAGATGGCGGTTTAACATGGCAAAAGTTACCTTGTTCAAATTTGCCTGCTGCCATAGAGGGAGAAGGAGCTTTTGCAGCCAGTAACACGAATATAGAAATCAAAGGAAATAAAACGTGGGTAGCCACTACAGCGGGACGTATTTATTTTTCTTCGGATAAAGGAAAGTCTTGGGATATACAAACTACGCCGATAGTTAGCAAAGAACCGACACAAGGTATTTATTCCATTGATTTTTATGACGAAAATATAGGTGTCGCCTTTGGCGGAGATTATACCGCACCCGAAGGTAATACAGGCAATAAGGCCATTACAAATGACGGGGGTAGTAATTGGCACTTGATTGCAGATGGTCAAGACCCAACTTATAAAAGTTGTGTGCAATTTGTGCCCAATTCCGAAGGAAAGGAGCTATTGGCCTTAGGATTCACTGGGATATCTTATTCTTCAGATCAAGGTAACACCTGGACAGAACTTTCTAAAGAACCCTTTTATACGATTCGATTCAAGAATGACTCCGTGGCCTATGCTGCTGGAAAAAACAGAATTTCCAAGTTAGTTTTTAAATAAAACTTAGACCATTTTCAGTTTGAATCTTTTATCTCGCCCCAGTAATATGTAGTAGCTTTTATAAATATCCTTATCTGAGCAGTTTAAACCAAAAAAAGAGGCTGAAAAGCCTCTTTTTTATATGTTGAAAAAGATATTTTACCTATTACCGTGCCTTTCACGGTATTGCTTGATCAATTGTTTTTTGAACTCATCTTCCGACCTAAGCAATAATAATGTCTTTTTTGCACCAATTACTTTAGTTACTGCTTTTAGATAATCGCGCTCGATTTCTTCTTCTTCTTCCTCAAAACTAAGATATTTGTTCAGTACGGCATTTGCCTCTCTTTCCGAAAGACTACCCACATCTTTTATTTTAGAACGAACCTCGCTATGTTCTTTGTTACGTAATACGTCTCTATCTTCTTCATATTTATTGTACAAAGGCCAGAATGCCTGTGCATCTTTACTAGAAAGGTCTAACCGCTCTGTAATAAAAGCTACTTTTAGAGCCTTGATTTTATCTTTCTTATGTTTTTCTTGCCCGTAGAATATGGCGGTGACCATTAAAAAAGCGGTCAGTAAATAGTTCTTTAGATTATTCATCGTAATCAAGGTTTAATGCGTCAAAATCTTCAATATTTTCATTCAAATAATCAACCATCTGCTCTTCAACGAAACGGTTTTCCATAATGTCATATACTTGTAATTGGTCTAAAGGGAGCACTTCAGCAATTTCATAAGTGCTTAAATCGATATCGTTATTTTCAAAGTAGTTGTCTATATCTGAATCGGCCAAACTCTCAAAAGTAGGTTCAGCAGATGATGTTAGGTTAAGTACTAAGGCCACTATGAGTATAGCTGCTACGGTAGCTGCCCAGTAATAGTATTTTTTATAGGGATTTAGTTGAATTACATTGCTATCTTGGGAATCTAGCCTTTTTGAAATAGCATCATGAACAGTATCGAAATACCCATCAGGAACCACAAACCCTTCTTCTTTGGGAATGGATGATATTCCTTGAGAAAGTCTTTCTTTAAGCCTACTGTCAAAACTCTCGAAATAATTATCAGGAGTTTTAAATGGGTTTTTATTGTTTTGTTTGTTCATAGCTATTGTTTGACGTTCAAACGATTTAAAGGTTTAGTCTTCCTTTAAAAATGCTTCTATTTTTTTTACTGCCAAATGGTAGGACGCCTTTAGCCCGCCCACAGTGGTTTCTAGTATTTCGGAAATTTCTTCATATTTCATTTCCTGAAAATACTTCATGTTAAAAACCAGCTTTTGCTTTTCTGGAAGCGTGGCGATTGCCTCTTGAAGTCTAAGTTGAATTTCGTCTCCTTCAAAATACACATCGGCCTGTAAATTTTGCACCAAACGTTCCTGTGTTTCGCCGTCGCTGAGACTGTTTTGTCTTGCTTTTCTTTTTAAAAAAGTTAAGGCCTCATTGGTAGCAATTCGGTACAACCAGGTGTATAACTTACTATCGCCTTTAAAACTCTTTATGTTTTTGTAAACCTTTATAAAGGTGTTCTGCAATACATCATCGGTATCGTCATGGTTTAATACAATTCTACGAATATGCCAATAAAGAGGCTCTTTGTAGGTCGATACGAGTACCTCAAAAGCGCTAGCTTGGCTATCGTTTTGTTTTAATTGCTGCACTAAGTTTTCCTCTGCAACCAATATTCAGGCTTTAGGTTTAATTATAAGACCTTTAAAATAGGGAAAGGTTTAATATAGATATGATTTTTTTTGAGACTTAGCGAATGTTATCCAAGAGATTGCATGGCCACTAACTTCTTATAGGCTCCATTTTTGGTCAGTAATTCGTCATGGGTACCTTGCTCTACAATTTCTCCTTTTTGAAGAACTACTATTTTATGGGCATTTTGAATCGTAGAAAGGCGGTGGGCAATAACGATAGAGGTACGATTTCTCATCATTTTTTCAAGTGCGTCTTGTACCAATCGTTCACTTTCGGTATCTAAGGCCGAAGTGGCTTCATCAAGCACCATTATTGGAGGGTTCTTTAGAACAGCCCTGGCTATAGAAAGTCGTTGCTTTTGTCCGCCACTTAATTTATTCCCACTATCGCCGATATTGGTTTGATAACCATTTGGCAATTGTGAAATGAATTCATGGGCGTTAGCTATTTTAGCAGCTTCCACAATTTCTTCTTCGGTAGCATTTTCTTTACCCAAGGTTATATTTTTGGCCACTGTATCATTGAATAAGATGGAATCTTGTGTTACTAAGCCCAGCAGGCCGCGTAATGAATTCTTGGTAATATCTTTTATGTCTATTCCATCGATTTTGATAGCGCCTTCATTGACATCGTAAAATCGGGTGACAAGGTTGGCTATTGTACTTTTACCACTACCTGACTGCCCGACCAAGGCGACCGTCTCTCCTTTAGGTACCGTTAAATTGAAGTCTTTGAGTACAAATTCATCTTCGTACTTAAATGAAATATTCTCCAATATAATACCATTGTCAAAACTTGATTTTACTCTTGCATCTACTTTATCGACAATAGGGTTTTCTGTCTCCAATATTTCTAAAACACGTTCTGCAGCAGCATTCCCTTTTTTGACACCATAAGATGCTTTGCTGATTGCTTTAGCAGGCGTCAGGATTTGATATGCCAAACCCATATAGGTGATAAATAATTCGGGCTGAAGAGTTTTTTCTACAAGAACCATTTGACCGCCATACCAAAGTATGACTCCAATAGCCGCGATTCCAAAAAATTCACTAGTCGGAGAAGCTAGGTTTTGTCTATTCAATAGACTATTCGAAAAATTATAAAAGCGTTTCGTAGAATTCTGAAAGTTTTTAGCGAATTGAGACTCGGCATTAAAAGCCTTGATAACTCTTAGGCCTCCCAATGTCTCTTCTAAAATTGATAAGAAATGCCCCTGTTCGCTCTGTACTTTATCTGATTTTCTTTTTAATGATTTTCCTATCAACGAAATTAAAAAACCGGAAATTGGAAGAAATAGAAAAACGAACAATGTTAGTTTGGGACTGATTGAAACCATTGCTATTATGGTGAAAACAATAGTCAAAGGTTCTCTCACGATGAGTTCTAAGATAGATAGAAAAGAATGTTGAATTTCGAGAACATCAGATGTTATTCTAGCAATTGTATCTCCTTTTCTTTTTTCAGAATAATAGGAAATAGGAAGGTCTACTGTTTTTTGGTAAAGTTCATTTCTCAAATCCTTGAGAACTCCATTCCGAAGAAACGTAATAAAATACATGGCTAGATAACCAAATACATTTTTTAAAAAAAACATAGTGATGACAAGCACAACCATAAGCATCAAGGCATCCCCTGTATTATTATCTTGACTTCTTTCCGTTACGAAAAAATTAAGATACTCCATCACGTAATCTTTGCCTTGGGAAAGTCCGTTCCAAACTGGCTTTTCGTAGACTGGCTCTGTTTGTTTAAAAAGTACCGCCAACATAGGAAACAATGAAATCATTGCTAATGTTGAGAACAAGGCATAAAATATATTCGATAAAATGTTTAGAAATGCAAATAATTTATAAGGTTTTGCAAACCGAAGAATCTTTTTAAAATACTCCATTAACCGAGGTTAAGTTCGCCCAGAATCGTCTGGATTTTTTCGTCGAGTTCAGCGGATACCTTTTTAAAGTCTTCTGCTTTTTCCAATTTTGTGTTTGTACTGATGTAAAACTTTACCTTAGGCTCCGTTCCACTTGGTCTTGCGGCTATTCTAGTGCCATCTTCAGTTTCATAAATCAGAACGTTCGATTTGGGAATGTCAATGGTTTTTTTCTCGCCTGTCAGTACATTTTTTGCTGTCGAAGTATTATAATCTTCAATCCATTTGACTTTTGAGCCTGCAACGGATGATACCGGATTTTCTTTAAAGTCTTTTAGCATTTGCTTGATTTCTTCGGCTCCGCTCATTCCCTTCTTGGTAATGGAAATCAATTTCTCTTTATAAAAACCATAATCAACATAACATTGAATCAAATCTTTATAAAATGAGCTGCCATTGGCTTTCGCCTGAGAAGCAATTTCGCAAGCGAGTAGGGTAGAGGTTACCGCATCTTTATCGCGTACGAAGTCACCGACCATATAGCCGAAACTTTCTTCACCACCGCCCACAAATTCAGATTCAGGAAAGTCTTTGATCATCTTGCCGATCCACTTGAAACCGGTCAGTGCGGTTTTAAATTCAACACCATAGGCCTTGGCCATAGCCTCCATCATTGGGGTCGAAACAATAGTGGTTGCAACAAACTCGTTTCCTTTAAAACCTTTGTTCTTATGTTGTTCCAATAAAAATTTGGTCATCAATATCATAGCCTGATTGCCATTTACGATTTCCATTTCACCATCAAGATTACGTACGGCAATGCCCAAACGGTCACTGTCAGGGTCTGTACCCACAACCATATCGGCACCAATTTCTTCCGCTTTTTTAACGGCCATAGAAAGAGCTTCCGACTCTTCTGGGTTTGGTGATTTCACCGTCGGAAAGTTTCCGTCTGGTTCAGCCTGTTCTTCAATTATGGTTACATTTTCATAACCTGCGCGCTTTAAGACCTCTGGTATAGCTGTTATAGAAGTGCCGTGAAGTGATGTGAAAACAATTTTAAAGGCATCTTTACCTTCCGCATTAAAATTTCCATTGGCAACCGAAGCCTCAAAGAAAGCTTCGTCCACTTCTTTATCTATAAGTTTTATTAACCCTTCGTTCGCCTTGAAATTGATATCCTCGTACGAAAGCGAATTGATTTCAGAGATTATCTCACCATCCTGAGGAGGAACGATTTGTCCGCCATCCGTCCAGTAAACTTTATAACCATTGTATTCGGGCGGATTGTGCGACGCCGTAAGCACGATGCCCGCATGACAGTTCAAATGTCTAACCGCAAACGAAAGCTCAGGGGTTGTTCTTAAACTTGAGAACAAATACACATTGATGCCATTAGCGGATAAAACTTCTGCTACGGTTCTGGCGAGGGTATCACTATTATGGCGACAATCATAAGCTATAACCACTTTTATATCTTCACCATCGTACACCTTTTTCAGGTAATTACCGAGCCCTTGGGTACTTTTTCCCAAAGTATATTTATTGATTCTATTGGTGCCCACACCCATAACACCTCTCATACCACCGGTGCCGAACTCCATATTCTTATAGAAACGATCTTTTAGCTCGTCGGTATCGTTAGCGATCAGATCTTGAATTTCTTTTTTTACTGCGGGGTCAAAAAAATCGGTCAACCAAGTTTTGGCGGTGTTCAGAATAGCATCCATAGTTATAGGGTAGTAATTTTTAGTCTCTAAATTTAAGAAGAATATTGCTTTTTGGAAGCCTCTAAATTGATTTCTTCGGAAACGGTATAACGAGCCTCATTTTTTCGAGATCTTATCAAAATTTCGCCCAAAAAACCTGCTAAAAACAATTGGGTACCTATAATCATTGCGGTTAATGAGATAAAAAACTGAGGTCTATCGGTAATAAGCCGCCCATATGGATTGATAAATAGCTTATCGATACCCAAATAGAGCGCGAAGCCAAAACCAATAATGAACATGAGAACGCCCAAAGCGCCGAAAAGGTGCATCGGCTGCCGTCCGAATTTTGAAACGAACCAAATGGTCAGTAAATCTAAAAAACCGTTTATAAATCTTTCCATACCGAATTTGGTGTGACCATATTTACGGGCTTGGTGCTGCACAATCTTTTCACCAATATTTCCATACCCAGCATTTTTGGCCAGAACGGGTATATAACGGTGCATTTCACCCGACACCTCGATGCTTTTGATTACTTTTTGGTCAAAAGCCTTAAGGCCGCAATTGAAGTCGTGCAGTTTTACGCCCGAGGTTTTTCGCGCCGCCCAGTTAAATAATTTGGAGGGCATATTTTTAGATATAACCGAATCGTATCTTTTCTTTTTCCAACCGGAAATCAAATCGAATTTATCTTCCTTGATCAATCGATATAGTTCAGGGATCTCTTCCGGGTTATCTTGCAAATCGGCATCCATGGTAATAACCACTTCTCCGCCCGCTGCTTTGAACCCCGCATGAAGCGCCTGCGATTTACCGAAATTCTTAACAAAGCGAAGTCCTTTTACCAACTTGTTCTGAGAAGAGAGGCGTTCGATAATATTCCAAGAATCGTCGGTGCTGCCGTCGTCTATGAAAATTATTTCATAAGAGTAACTGTTGGAGTTCATTACTTCAACAATCCAATCATGTAATTCGATCAGAGATTCCTCTTCGTTGAGAAGGGGTATTATTATGGACAGATCCATTCACTAGTTCTATAGGTCAGCCCAAAAATACAATTTTGCAATCAATACGCGGGTTTTTGTTTCTTTAAGATCAAACCGGTTATAACCCCGACCACCAGACCGATTATGATATTAAAAATTAAAATGATCGGATAAGATATCCATGCAAAAGATTTTTGCATCTCGATACCTTGGTCTATTTGCTCTTCTGTTAATTTAGGGTTTTTTTCCATTGCTTCTTGTTTGCCCAATTCATACATATTATCCATGTAATCAGGTTCGACATAATTAGAAAAAATAAAGAAATATAGCAGGCCTAAAAGACCAGCGATCAATGCTATACCTGCCCCAACTTTGAGCGCTTCTGAAATCGTAAGATAGGTGTGATTGGCTTTTTTGTATTGAAAAATACCTAATACGATGACGGTTGCCAATATGACTATGTTAATCGCTTGTACGGCAAATCCCCGCTCATACTGCATATCCATCGTAAATAGCATTATACCAAATATAATGCCCACTCCGCCACCTAATAGTCCATAGGTGAAAGCGAATTTCCCCGTGTTGGGTTGATTTTCCTCCATTTTAGTGTGATTTAAGTTGTTATGATATAAGTGGTCGATATTTACAATTTGTTACATTTAAAGATATGTATTTTTAGGATTCTTTTTTTAGAATTAAAATTGCGATTTACGGAAAAATAACTAAATTTGCAGCCTTAAAATGAGTGCCTGTCGGAATGGGTGCGTAAAATTTTAGAATAATGAAAAAAGATATACACCCAGAAAATTACAGGTTGGTTGCCTTTAAAGATATGTCAAATGACGAAGTGTTTTTGACTAAATCAACCGCTAATACTAAGGAAACTCTAGAAGTTGATGGAGTTGAATACCCATTGGTAAAATTGGAAATTTCAAGAACTTCACATCCTTTTTACACAGGAAAATCTAAATTGTTGGATACTGCCGGTCGTATCGATAAGTTCAAGAACAAGTACGATAAATTTAAAAAGAAGCCTGCTGTTAAGGCAGATGCCGATAAGGAAGCTGATACAAAATAATCAGTTTGTATAATATTCAAACGCCTTCGAGTACTCGAAGGCGTTTTTTTTGTTAAATTTTAGTTCATACAGTAGTTGTCGGTTTTCACAATACTTTTTTAAGCACTTACAATAATTATAAATAGTTGTCGTCTATAGATTATGTAATTTTACTTTAAATAGACTGACCAATGAACTATATACTTTTTGACGGAACGGTAAGAGAGAATCTTTTGCCTTTTACTTTCACACGTCCTGTGGCAGATATACGTATAGGTATTTTGACCATTCGCGAAAAATGGGAGAAGTATTTAGGTACTACCACGACCACAATTACCGAAGATTATCTTTCAGAGAAATTTCCCATGGTCGAAATGGAGGAAAATGTTCTGATCAATTCTTCATTTCTACCAAATTATAAACTCGTTGAATTGATTTCTGAACTAAAAGCGAATGAGGCCATATTTCAAGGGGAAGAAGTTATAGCTTTTCATACCAAAGAAACTCAGGAAGAAATAGATTTTTCGACCTATAGGCAAATTGAATTCGAAGACGACGTGCTTCGGATAGTCAATACTTGGGATATTTTCTCGAAAAATGCAGAAGCACTGCAGGCTGATTTTGATTTTCTTACCGAAGACAGAGAGAGCGCTTCTATATCAGAAACTAACACACTAATACACCCTGAGAATATATTCGCTGAAGAGGGTGCAATAGTTGAACATAGTATTCTAAACGCTTCTGAAGGGCCAATTTATTTGGGTAAAGATTCCCAAATCTGGGAAGGCAATCTAATACGAGGAGCTTTTGCCCTTTGCGATAATGCCGTAGTAAAAATGGGAGCCAAAATTTACGGAGCAACCACTGTAGGGCCCTACAGCAAAGTTTGTGGAGAAATTAGCAATTCGGTAATTTTTGGCTATTCGAGTAAAGGGCATGAGGGCTATTTAGGTAATGCCGTACTAGGGGAATGGTGTAATATAGGTGCCGATTCTAATAATTCGAATCTAAAGAACAACTATGCCAAAGTGCGATTGTGGAATTATGCTTCGGAAAGTTTTGAGCAGACCGGATTACAATTTTGCGGACTCATGATGGGCGATCACAGCAAAACAGCCATCAATACCATGTTCAATACGGGTACCGTCATCGGTGTCAATTGTAATATTTACGTTCCTGGCTTTCCTAGAAACTTTGTACCTAGTTTTAGTTGGGGTGGGGCTTCAGGCTTCACAACCTATTCAACTTCAAAGGCCTTCGATGCGGCCAAAGTTATGATGGCTAGAAGAAATGTCGAATTTGGCGAAGATGATGCCAAAATCTTAGAACATGTTTTCGAGCTGACAAAAAAATGGCGTAATTATTAAATAAAGTTGAGATAAACTACTTTTACCGGAGGTCAATCAATTGATTCTGCGAGCCTTTTAAAAATCAACACTATATTTTTGGCATTCTCAATGGTTGGAGTCTCAATCTCAATATGGTTTACATAGTTTTGAACTTCGCCATCTTCATAGACTTTGACTACTTTTTCTGCTGATTTTGTTCCGATTTCGGCCCATGCCCTTTTTCCTGAAACTTCAACTTCTAAAAGTTGCTTGTTCAAGTCTTTAATGCTGAACTCATAAACAACTTCAGTGCTTTTCTTTGAATTGGATTCAATTTTAGTAAACTTGAAACTACTTTCCTCACTTTCCAATAGTTCTATATGTTGTTCGATTTGATGATCGGTTCCAGTAATTTGATTTACCTCCTTTTTAAGTAGAGATAAAGCACCGTTCAAGTCTATGGCCGAAAGGTTCTCATTCTTCGACTCATTATCCTCAAAATTGTCTATTAAAGCTTGAAGGGCTATTTTACCTCTTAGGGCATCTTCATACGAATCAAAGTAGATTAGCAACTCTTTCTCAAAGTTTTCGATTTCACCGTTTAGTCTATGGCTTATAAAAGCTTTGCCCTTGTTAGTATTCAATACAAGAAACAATCGTGTTCTTTTTTCTTTGATTGAAATTCCGTTTTTATTTATATCGGTTAGATTGAATAGATATTCGTGCTCTTCATTTTTATCGCCTTCGTTTTCTTTAGAAATCAAAGTGGCCATATGGTCTGTTAAAACTAAGTTTTGAGCGGTGGTCATGCCATCTGATTCTACATGCCCTGTTTTAGAATTGATATAGTCGAGTGCCAACGAAATTTTTGAAAAATCGGGTTCGGTTTCATCGAATTTACTTTCAGCTAAGGGCACTACACCCCTTAGTACTCGATGCAAACTTTTTCCATTGGCCAGAGAGTTTGCGTAAAATAATACTTGGTCGGTATACCCTTGCAGTTCATCATTTTCAAAATGTTTAATACCTGCAACCCCTTTTTTGGTACCGACTTCGATCAAAAATTCCTCACCAGATATTTTATAGTTGACAGAATTGGGGTTGAGAACCGAAAGGTTAAATTCAAAACGCTTCTTTTTTGACCCTAAGTTCTGTTCCAATACAATGAAATCAGGTCTTTCGGGTTGTGTATTTATTTCTTGGCCTACTTCTTCTTTAGGTAGATTAACATTGCCTACATTATCTTTTAACCAATTGAGATGGTCTTCAAAACCAGTAAGTGAAAGCCTATCTTTTTCTAAAACTTCGGCATCAGGTATGGCATCTTCAAGAGCATTTTCAAGATCACGCCCGTTATCCGCATTAAGTCCGTACATAACAAAAGTAGACTGGTATGAAATTTTGCTTCCACCATCTGTAGATTTCTTAATCAACTTTTGTTTCCCGGAGACCGTAAGTTCGACTAATATTACGTCTTTTTTGGTATAAGACCTGACACCATTCTTATTGATGTCTGACAGAGCAAAGGAATAAATAGTTTCTTCTTCTTGCCCTTTACCATTAACCTCTACGACCCTGTAGTCATAATAACCGGGTGATATAGTTTTTAGGTCTTGATTGAAAGTTAACTTATTGGCCTCTACAGAGTTTAAAAGCTCTTGAACAATAGCAATTTTTTTTTGTAAACCGGCCTCTTGCGAATGTGTCTGGTTCGAAGTTATAAGAGCAGTAAAAAAAATTAAAAGTATACGGTAATTCAGGGTACTCTCCAATGTGTATATCACAATATTGACTATATGGTTAATAATTTAAGTCTATCTGGAGGGGGAAGAATTTTTAATTTCGGGGGGAGATGGTCAAATATAAAATATTTGAAGAATATTAAACACTAGGTTTAGTTTTTAATTCGTTAATAATTTGAGACCCATAATGTTTGCCCTTAACTATTTCTAAGTTTGTATATTTGCACCCCGAAAATGTAGAAGGTGAATATGAAGAAAAAAGTTGCTTTTCACACGTTAGGTTGTAAACTTAACTTCTCTGAAACTTCTACGATAGCGAGAGGTTTTCAAGAGGAAGGTTTTGAGCGTGTCGATTTCTCCGAGTCTGCCGATATGTATGTGATAAATACTTGTTCTGTTACTGAAAATGCAGATAAAAGATTTAAAACCATTGTAAAACAGGCCCAAAAAATCAATCCTGAAGCTTTTATTGCTGCAATTGGTTGTTACGCTCAGCTCAAACCTGAAGAACTGGCTGCGGTCAATGGTGTCGATCTGGTACTTGGAGCGACTGAAAAATTTAAGATTACCGACTATGTCAACGATCTTTCGAAGAACGATTTTGGTGAGGTTCACTCCTGTGAAATTGAAGATGCCGATTTTTATGTGGGTAGTTATGCTATAGGTGATCGCACCAGGGCTTTCTTAAAAGTACAAGATGGGTGTGATTATAAATGTACCTACTGCACTATACCTTTGGCCCGCGGAATTTCGAGAAGCGATACTTTACAGAACGTACTTGACAATGCTGCGGAAATCTCGTCGCAAGGCATAAAGGAAATTGTACTTACCGGAGTGAATATTGGAGATTACGGAAAAGGAGAGTTCGGTAATAAAAAGCATGAGCATACATTTTTAGACTTGGTCAGGGCTTTAGATGATGTAGATGGTATTCATCGTTTGCGTATATCTTCTATAGAGCCCAATTTACTTAAGAATGAAACTATCAATTTTGTTGCTAAAAGTGATTCTTTCGTGCCTCATTTTCATATTCCCCTACAAAGTGGTAGTGATGCAGTGTTGAAAAAAATGAGACGTAGGTATATGAGCGATCTTTATGTAGATAGGGTTCGTCAAATAAAAGAAGTGATGCCCCATGCTTGTATTGGGGTAGATGTAATTGTTGGGTTTCCTGGTGAGACTGATGAACATTTTTTAGAGACCTATCATTTTCTTAACGATTTGGATATTTCTTATTTGCATGTATTCACCTATTCAGAAAGAGAAAACACTCCTGCAGCTACCATGAGCGGCGTAGTACCAAAAAATGTGAGAAGTAAGAGAAGTAAAATGCTTAGGGGCTTGTCTGTTAAAAAGCGTCGAGCTTTCTATGAAAGTCAATTAGGTAGTACCCGTACAGTTCTCTTTGAAGGCGAGAATAAAGAGGGGTATATACATGGTTTTACCGAAAATTATGTTAAGGTAATGGCCCCGTGGAATCCAAAATTGGTAAATACATTACATCAAGTGAAACTTACCGATATTGATGAGAGTGGTATGGTGCGTTTTAATTTTGAAAAAGCACTTTTGACCGCCTAAGTCATATTTAAATTAAATACTGTTTAAGTCTAAAACAAAAAAAATCCCACTTTACGAGTGGGATTTAGTTTTCAAACTAATACTTGAAAATACTTTTAGATTCTAATACCTACGGGCAACATCTCTTTATATTGCCTGTTTTTACGTAAGAATCCGGCGATTTGTGGGCTTGTAGGAACAACTCTTTGGTTTTGCTCCTGAATGTGATGAAGAACGGATTTGATAAAATCTTCTTTAAATCCTTCTGTAGTAACGCCTTCTGGAATTACCAGTTTGGTTAAAAACACTTTTCTTTCTTGCGAAGAGTATTCGATTTTAGCCAATTTACCTTCAACTTGGGTTTCAAATTGACGCAAGAAACTGTTGTCCTTAATTTCTACTTCATTCATATAGTTTGATTTTTTGTAGTTGCATAAGACAAAAAAATCACGATGTTCCCCAATCGTAATTTTCTATACTTTTGCTCTTGTTAAGTAAACGATGGAAATCCCCCAAAGTCAGCAACAAAAGTAGTGAAAAATTTGTTAAATTCCTAATAATCCCTTGGTTAATACCTATGCTCGATAATAAAGTACATGTTTATTTTATGCCAGGTATGGCGGCCAATCCTTCTATTTTCAAAAATATTGTCTTACCTGAAGATACTTTTGAAATTCATCTTTTAGATTGGTATATACCTGAAAGAAATATGAGCCTTGAAGCTTATGCGAAAAAAATGAACAGTAGAATAAAACATTCAAACCCTATTCTGCTGGGTGTTTCGTTTGGGGGCATGCTGATACAAGAGATGGCCAAACATAGGCCTGTACGAAAACTTATCGTGGTCTCTAGTGTAAAGAGTGAGATGGAGCTGCCACGGCGAATGCTCTTTGCAAAACGCACTAAAGTTCATCGGTTATTGCCCACAGGTCTAGTCAATAACATAGAAATTTTAGCTAAATACGCCTTTGGGGAGTCTGTTAACAAAAGACTCTCATTATATGAAGAATATCTATCAATAAGAGATAAGAATTATATTGACTGGTCGATTGATCAAATCGTAAATTGGCGGTCGGGCAAATGTCCTGCAGAAATAGTTCATATTCATGGTGAAAGAGATTCCGTTTTCCCAATAGAAAATATAAAAGATTGTATTACCGTAAAAAATGGCACACATACCATGATTATTCATAGGGCGAAATGGTTTAATGAGAACTTACCCACAATTATTTTGCGATAAGCGAGTTGTAATAGTAACTTTGATAAACAATCAATATAAAGAAATGAAGATTTTTAAGAATATTTTGATGCTACTGGGGGTGTTTTTTGTTGTTAGCACCTTAATATTTGCAGTACAGAGCAACACTGATAATGAAAAGAATACCGATGCTCAAGATGTGGTAGAGAACGATGTCGATAAGAATGTTGCCGACGGTTACCGTATTTCTGCAATTGACATTCCTGAAGACCTTAATTTTGCAGGAGAAGTAGTGCCTCAAGATGACCCGGAAATCATGGAACGTATCGACCGGGAGTTTTTGGTAAATACATATTGGCAGTCAAATGCTGTTCTTTTGATTAAAAGAGCGAATAAATATTTTCCGATAATCGAACCTATTTTAGCTAAAAATGGGGTGCCCGATGATTTTAAATACCTAGCTGTCGCTGAAAGTGGATTGCAGAACGTAGTGTCTCATGCGGGGGCTACAGGTTTCTGGCAAATTATGAAGGCTACGGGGCGTGAATATGGGCTAGAGGTCAACAGTAACGTTGATGAAAGGTATCATTTAGAGAAAGCTACCGAGGTGGCCTGTGCCTATCTCAACAAGTACAAAAAAAAATATGGAAACTGGACGTTGACAGCTGCATCTTATAATGCTGGGGCCGGGGCAATAAGCAAATATTTGGGAATTCAACAGGTCGATGACTATTACGATTTGCTATTAGGTCAAGAAACCGGTAGATACGTTTTTAGAATAATGGCCATTAAAGAAATTTTAAGCCATCCTGAAAAATATGGTTTTGACATTGAAGAAGAAGACAAGTATAAAGCTGTGCCTACTTTTAAGGTCGATATAGAAGAGCCCGTATTAAGTTTTGCCGATTTCGCACAGCAATATGAGATCAACTACAAAATTTTAAAGCGTCATAATCCTTGGTTAAGAGAAGCACATTTGAATAATAGTTCTCGCAAGAAGTATACGGTCGAAATACCTTATAAAGGGTATTATAAGGGCGCAAAGTAAACTTACTTTATTTGTTGGGGCTTTAAAAATTCGATTAGGGTATTATTTGATCTAAAATTTGCGCATCTTTATAACCAAAGGTCACATAGCTGATTATTTTCGGTTACTTAGATGAATTCATTTGTAAACTTCTTTAAAGACAATGTTTGGCTCATCATTTTAGGGGTCAATTACATCTTGGTACTCGGCCTATGCGTTTTTATTCTTCTCAAGAATAAAAATCCAGTCAAAACCCTTTCTTTTCTCTTCGCCTTAGCTGTTTTGCCAGTTCTTGGTTTAGTAGTCTATTATTTTTTTGGACAAGATTACCGGAAATCTAAAATATTCGAAAAAAAATACCTTTTAGATAATGACAGAATTAGGGCCTGGCGTAAAGATTTCAAACTAGACCAAGAAGAACGTGAAGATTTCGAAGAAACTTTTGGAAACGGTATTTTCAAGATATATAAATTGTTGAAGAACAATGAGAAAGCTGTGCTTACTTTCGATAATGATGTTGAGATATTAATAAATGGTGAGAGCAAGTTCGAAAAGCTTAGAAAAGATTTAAAATCCGCAAAAAAACATATTCATATAGAATATTTTGTGCTTTTTGATGATAAGCTGGGAGCAGAACTTATTGATATTCTTTGTGAAAAGGCTGGGGAGGGTGTAAGTGTTAGATTGATCTACGATGATGTGGGCAGTGATATCTCAAGAAAATACAAAAGAAAAATGAATGCTGCTGGGGTAGAACATTATCCCTTTATGCCAGTGCTATTCTCCAATTCGACTAGTAAGCTTAACTATAGAGATCATCGTAAGATTGTAGTGATTGATGGATGCATCGGCTATGTTGGCGGAATCAACCTTGATCAAAAATATGACAACTCATATAAAAACGAACGATACTGGAGAGATACACACCTGAAGCTGAAAGGTGGTTCAGTAGGTGCCTTGCAATCTTCGTTTTTGTTAAGTTGGAATTTTGCTTCTAAAAACGAATTGCGAATTGATGAACATTTATTCCCTAAAACAAAGCCTGAATCACAAGAACCGGTAGCTATTCAAATAGCAGCTAGCGGACCAGATACCGATTGGGCGAATATCATGGAAGCTATATTTTGCGCCATGTCTTCTGCAAATAATCGTATTTATCTTACTACGCCATATTTTATGCCTAATGATGCTATTCTCACAGCTCTGACGACAGCAGCACGAAGCGGAATAGATGTGCGGGTAATACTTCCTTATGAATCTGATTCTTGGGCTGCCCAGTACGCCTCTGATTCCTATATAGAGCAGTGTTTGGAATCTGGCATAAAATTATACAGGTATTGCAAAGGTTTTATACATGCGAAGACCATGATTGTAGACAATATGTTTTCATCAGTAGGTACAGCTAATCTTGACTATCGAAGTTTCTCGTTGAACTTTGAAGTCAATGCTATGATATACAACGAGAGAATTAATCAAGAAATGGCCGACATCTTCATTAATGATTTAGACGACTGTGAAGAGGTTGAGCTAGAACGGTGGAAAGATAGAGGCATCCGCAGAAAGCTGAAAGAGTCGTTCAGTAGACTTTGGGCTCCGTTGCTTTAAGTACATTGCTATAAGGCCAAAAAAACAGTGCTTTCTCACCGATATCTCTGTGTAGGCAAATGGTTCAAGATGATAATTGTAACATTTTCAGTATTTACTCGTCATATAGTTGTACATCTTAAAACAATCAAAAAATGGAAATCATCAATCAAAACAAAACATTAGAAACAAATAATCAATTATTGGTCTTGACGCACCTGTCGCAATTGCTAACGTATGTTACAGGCTTCGGTGGTCTTTTGGTTCCACTGGTTATTTGGTTGACTACAAAAGATTCTGTAGCAGGTATGGATGAGCATGGAAAAGCGATTGTCAATTTTCAGTTGAGTATGTTGCTATTTACGATATTGAGCATACCGGCAATTCTTTTACTAGGCTTGGGTATTCTTAGCTTAATATGTATCGGAATAATTGCTTTTATCTTGCCTATCGTGAATGCTGTAAAAGCTAGTAATGGAGAATCGCCCAGTTATTTCATGACGATTCGTTTTTTATCGTAACCATCAATCGTAGAGCATAAAAAAAGCCTTGATATTATAAACATCAAGGCTTTTTTGATATGAGTATTTTCCGATTAGCTGTTCAGCATAACGGGCATAACCAACATGGTCACATTTTCACCTTCATCCAATCCATCGATTGGGGTTAAGATACCTGCTCTATTGGGCAGGCTCATTTCAAGTGATACATCATCTGAATTCAAATTGTTCAACATTTCGGTCAAGAAACGGCTATTAAACCCTATTTGCATATCATCACCTTGATAAGAACAGGTTAGTCGTTCTTCCGCTTTGTTACTGTAGTCAATATCCTCGGCTGAGATATTGAGTTCTGCACCTGCAATTTTCAACCGTATTTGGTGGGTGGTCTTATTTGAGAATATGGCCACACGCTTAACTGAACTCAAAAATTGGGTTCTAGAGATGGAAAGCTGATTGGGGTTTTCTTTCGGAATAACAGCTTCGTAATTAGGGTATTTTCCATCTATAAGGCGGCAAATCAATTCTGTATTCTCAAAACTGAATTTTGCGTTACTGTCGTTATATTCTATAAGCACATCAGATTCACTCCCGGCTAAAATGCCCTTCAGTAAAGTCAAAGGTTTCTTGGGCATGATAAACTCTGCTACCTGAGATGCCGTAACATCGCTGCGCTGGTATTTTACCAACTTATGTGCATCAGTCGCTACGAAGGTTAGACTTTCCGTAGAAAACTGAAAGAACACTCCGCTCATTACTGGTCGCAGATCATCATTACCGGCGGCAAAAATAGTTTTGTCGATTGCCGTTGCCAAGATATCGCCCATCAGGGTAGTAGAACTTGGGCTAGCAAGTTCAACAGCTTTTGGAAACTCGGCCCCATCAGCATATGCCAAGGCATATTTACCGTGGTTCGAACTAATTTCGACGGTGTTGTTGTCTTCAACAACAAACGTCAGGGGTTGCTCTGGAAAAGTCTTTAGAGTTTCCAATAACAACTTGGCGGGCACTGCAATGGTACCTTCATTATCGGAATCAACATTGAGCACAGAGCTCATAGTAGTTTCTAGGTCAGAAGCGGAAACCGTAAGTTTGTCTTGCTTCAGGTCGAACAAGAAATTATCTAAAATAGGCAAGGTGTTACTATTGTTGATGACACCGCCCAAGACCTGCAGCTGCTTTAAGAGATAGGTGCTCGATACTATGAATTTCATAGGAAGACTGTTATTTCAATTTTGTGGGATATATTGTTCTCTTTTGTCTCTAAAAGTATATGAAATACCTCAAATTACAAGACAAACAAAGATATTTGAATTGTGCTTTTTACCGAAACAAACTTATTAACATCTACTGGCCATATTTTCGCTTTCTATAGTAGTTGAACACAAGCCCGAAAAGTAGGGTCAATGCCACTGGAAGCCCAATATTCAGTAGTTGCCACTTGGTTTTTTGTTCTGTAATCTTTTTAGAATCCAAGAAAGGAATAGCTACTTTTTTGTTTCGAATGTTTATAAGTCCGTTATCATCGAGCAAGTAATTGATGCTATTCAATAAAAATTCTTTGTTGCCGTAGTAATTATTCGTCCATTTATCATAACCTAGCTCTAGAGGGCGACCATTTTTAATCTGATTTTTGATGAGGTCGCCATCTGAA
Source organism: Pseudozobellia sp. WGM2 (assembly GCF_017810075.1). Taxonomy (GTDB): domain Bacteria; phylum Bacteroidota; class Bacteroidia; order Flavobacteriales; family Flavobacteriaceae; genus JADNYK01. The sequence goes on along the minus strand of NZ_JADNYK010000004.1, from coordinate 184,366 downwards.
ATAACGAGCATTTGGTTTTCTTCACCATCCTCTTTGGCCCCTTGTAATTTTAAAGGTTTTATTCGATTTTTAAATGCAGAGCCGAACTTGCCCGAAATCAGTACGGCAAGTGGTTTGTTACCATTATTATATTCTTCCTTTACAGGAGGTGTATTGATAATGCCAAGGTCAATTTGTTTGGGCGTGCCCTCTAAACGAGATAGCGGAGAACTGCTCAATAGAATTTCTTTTTTGTAAGAATTTGCCAAGGTGTCTATCGAATTGGCAAATTGAAAACGAACGGCCTCTAAATTGTTTACTATCGGATGGTCGCTTTTGGAGAAAACCATCGGATGATAATACCAGGGTACAGGATTGTATTGGGAGTCGTTACCTTCACCGGAAGCAAGTACGATTTGGGTAAAATACATATCGTTCACCAGATCAGCGTTCAATCTAACACCATATCGGAAGAAAAAATCGGTCAAATTTAAATTTGAGGGTAGCGCAACGGCATTGCCTTGTTCGTTTAAAAGGCTATCCAACTCCATATTCACCTGGTCGATAAGCCAGACCGATTTTCCACCGTTAACGATATATTGGTCCATTACATATTTTTCCTCATCGGTGAAGGCTTCGGTCGGTTTAGCGATTATCGCGAGATCATAACCTTTCAATTGATCCAATGTTTTCTGCGGATTTGTCACTACGGAATCCAATGTTATTGCCCCAATATTGTAATATTCACGAATACTGGTCAAAAAATCAGCTAGATAAATATCATCTAACTCGCCATTACCCTTAATTACCGCTATTTGTTTTTTTTCTTTGATATTGATTTTTGCAAAAGCATCCGTAAAGGCATACTCCAATTGCTGTACCGAATTATTGACCCGTTCTTCTGAGGTAGCGCCCAGTTTGTTTTTTAATAGGGGTACTTTGACCGTTTTATTATCATAGTTCACCAAGGCCCAAGGAAAAACGATTTCCTGTGACATCTTACCATTTTCTTCAACGGTTATTTGAGCGGTGCGTAAACCTAGGCCTTGCAATTCAGCCATTACGCTTTCCGTTTGTGATGCATCTTCAAGAGGGTTGACAAAATTGAATTTAAAATTGTTATTTTCTGAGGCGAACTCTTCGAGAAGTTGATCGGTTTCCTTTTTGAGTTTAGCAAACTCAGGAGGTAGATTTCCATCAAGAAGCACATCGATAATAACAGGTTTTTCAAATTCTGCTGCTATGGTTTTAGCTTGGCTTGAAAGAGTAAACCTCCCATTTTCCGTAAGATCGAAACGGGCATATACGAAGTTGGCGAGAATGTTTATGGCGAGCAAGGCAGCTAGGGCGATTACTATGGGAGCAAAGAATTTCTTCATTAACGGTTCATGTTTTTTAACTGCAAAAGCGTTAGAAATAGAAAAAATGCCGTAACGGAGATAAAGTATATTAAATCTCTAGTATCTAGAACCCCTAAAGAAATACTGTCGAAATGCTGTTTCATGCCTAGACTTTTGATTGCTAAGGAAGTTTCACCATCGGTCATTAGGGTCGATATACCTTCAAAACCATAGAATATGATAAAGCAGAGTATCACACCGGTAATAAAGGCAACAATTTGATTGTCTGATAATGTGGATGCAAAAATACCTATTGAGGTGTAACAAGACATTAATAAAACGGTACCGAAATAAGAGCCCATTACCGGGCCTAAATCGAGATTGCCCACAGTAGTGCCGAGTTGAGAAACTGCATAAATATAAATGATAGTTGGTAGCAAGGCGATTATACCTAAGGTCAAGGTGCCCAAAAATTTACCCAATACGGTTTTTGAAACTGATATCGGTTTTATGAACAAGAGCTCTAAGGTACCCAGCTTTCTTTCTTCTGAAAAGCTTTTCATGGTAATGGCAGGTATCAAAAAGAGAAACACCCAAGGGGCCAACAAAAAGAAATTGCTCAAATCGGCAAACCCATAATCGAAAATGTTGAACTCCCCTTTAAAGACCCACAGGAAAAGGCCGTTCAATGTCAAAAATAAACCTATTACCAAATAAGCAATGGGCGAGGTGAAAAATGATTGTATTTCGCGTTTGAATATGGCGAGCATGGCAGGTTTCTTAATTCTGTAATCTATTATTCAAAGATCAATGTTTCAGCAAAAATAACAGATGATTACCGTATTAGCGGTTTTAAACATAAACCACCAAATTTAATAACATTTTATAATCTGCAATCGGAACCTCAAAACTTACATAAAATTGATGGTCACCGTATCTCGGTAATCAAGCCCGAGAAGGGTAGAGGCACCACCAACGGTATTCAGATCACTTTTATATATGGCCAGTTCTATATAATTGGCAGAATTGTATAAGGCCAATAGGTCTCCAGCACCTTTTCTTTGACCTTTCTCAAGGTCAAAATTGATGATATCACTGTATTTATTATGAATTTTTTTCACTTTGGTGTTTCTGGCCGTCAGCTCAAAATCGCGCCCTTTTCGATAGGCTTCAAAGAAATTTTTGTGAATATTGGTTACCACATTGCCATAATTGTCAATGTAGATGACATTGCCAATGATTTTGTTACCATTATCACTTACCGTAGGTGTAAACTCACGCAGTTCTTTCAGCGTATCAAAAGGTTTTCCTACTACCTCTAGAGTGCCGCCACGGGCAATATGGCAGGCTACTTGAACGAACACATCCATAACAGGGAAGGAGCCATGCAACGGATTCGGAATATTTACCTGTACTACCTTTTCCGGTTTTTTCTCGGATATGATCAAACCGATAACTCCATTATTGGCACTGATAAAATAATGACCGTCTACATGAACGATTATATGTTGGTTTTCAGGGGTCGGCTCAGAGTCTACTCCCACAATGTGAATAGTACCTTCGGGAAAACTTTTGTAGGAGTTCTCTAAGATGTAAGCACATTCTTGAATGTTAAACGGACTAACATTATGTGAAATATCAACAATTTTGACATCGGGAAGTTCTTTGTAAATCGTTCCCTTCAAGGTACCGACAAAGTGATCTTTAAGTCCAAAATCTGTAGTTAGTGTAATTATTGCCATGCAGCAATGTTGATATGTTTTTAGTTAGGTAAACTGAATTTTAGTTAAGTTTGTTAAACAAAATTAGGACAAAAAAACAGCCAAGCGAAATAAATATAGCAAGGCTTTAATTTTAACACCTTTCTTCTTGAACGAACTCATACTAGAACTCACCGAGATAAGCCCAAGAGAGTTTTTTGGCCAGGGAAACCAAAATATAGACCTCCTAAAGAAATATTTCCCGAAACTGAAAATTGTCGCAAGGGGCAATAAGATAAAAGTATATGGCGATGAAGAACTGTTAGAAGAGTTCGACCGGCGTTTTGATATGCTAACCACCCATTTCACTAAATATAATAAGCTTGATGAAAACGTTATTGAGCGGGTATTGACTAGCGAAACATCATCAGACTACGAATCTCCGGCCAATAGTGGAGAAGTACTCGTACACGGTGTCAGTGGGCGTCTCATTAAGCCACAAACGGTGAACCAACGCAAACTTGTCGATGCCGCTAAGAAGAATGATATGGTTTTTGCCATCGGTCCCGCAGGAACGGGTAAAACCTATACAGGCGTTGCTCTGGCCGTTAAGGCCTTGAAAGAGAAGCAAGTCAAAAGAATAATTCTTACCCGCCCCGCGGTAGAGGCTGGGGAAAATCTTGGTTTTTTACCAGGTGATCTTAAAGAAAAATTAGACCCCTACATGCAACCTTTGTATGATGGTCTGCGCGATATGATTCCCGCTGAAAAATTGGCTCATTTGATAGAGAACGGTACCATTCAAATTGCTCCATTGGCTTTTATGCGAGGACGTACGTTAGACAATGCCTTTGTAATTTTAGATGAAGCCCAGAACACTACCCATGCACAGATGAAAATGTTCTTGACACGTATGGGCAAAAATGCAAAATTCTTGGTTACGGGTGATCCTGGTCAGATCGATTTACCTCGACGAACCATTTCGGGGCTCAAGGAAGCTTTGTTGATATTAAAAAATACCGATGGTATTTCTATAGTTTATTTAGATGACAAAGATGTTATTCGTCATAAACTGGTCAAAAAAGTTATCGACGCTTATAAAACAATCGAGCATCAAAATTAATTTCAGTCTACATTTTTATAAATATTAAGATTAGGTAATGAGCAGAACCATAATCGACACCAATTTTAATTTTCCTGGTCAAAAAAGCGTTTACAAAGGTAAGGTGCGTGAGGTGTACACTTTGGCGAACGATATTTTATTGATGATAGCAACGGATCGTCTTTCTGCATTCGATGTGGTTATGCCCAAGGGAATACCCTATAAGGGTCAGATATTGAACCAAATCGCTACCAAAATGATGGCGGCGACGGAAGATATTGTGCCCAATTGGTTGATTGCGACCCCTGACCCAAATGTAGCCCTCGGTCATGCGTGTGAACCATTTAAAGTAGAAATGGTGATAAGGGGGTATATGTCTGGTCATGCCGCTAGGGAGTACAAAGCGGGAAAACGAATGTTATGTGGCGTGCCGATGCCCGAAGGAATGAAGGAAAATGACAAATTTCCTGAGCCGATTATTACTCCTGCCACTAAAGCAGAAATGGGTGATCACGATGAGGATATTTCTAGGGAGGATATTTTAAAGAAGGGAATAGTTTCGGAAGAAGATTATATAATTCTTGAAAAATATACCAGAGATCTTTTTCAAAGAGGAACCGAAATAGCTGCTGAAAGAAACTTGATTTTGGTAGATACCAAATACGAATTTGGTAAGACCCGAGAAGGTAAGATTGTGCTCATCGATGAAATTCATACCCCCGATTCTTCCCGTTATTTTTATGCCGATGGCTATCAAGAACGTCAAGATAGGGGAGAGGCACAGAAACAACTGTCTAAAGAATTCGTCCGTCAATGGTTGATACAAAACGATTTTCAAGGTCTAGAAGGGCAGACCTTACCTGAAATGACCGATGACTATATTGAATCGGTATCTGAAAGGTATATTGAACTTTTCGATAACATTACCGGCACATCTTTTGAAAAAGCTGATATTTCGAATATTCAAGAACGGATAGAAACAAATGTACTTAACTATCTAAAGGAGAAGAAATTAGCGCCATAGTTTTTTAACCGAAAAATTTTTGGTCGATTTTAATTTTTCTACAATTTTTATAAAGGCGATGGCAGTAATGTACGCATCGCCCAAAGCAGTGTGGCGATCTTTTGTTGAGATGTCGAATTTTTCTGCGAGTTGGTCAAGGGTATATTGTTCTTGAGGTATAAGCAAAGGAGATTTTATCAAGGTTCGCTTATACAATATAGAGGTGTCAAGCACTTTGTTTTTGAGGTTAGGCATGCCGTGGCGCTTGAGCGCTTCGTTGATCATCTTGATGTCAAATCCCGCGTGGTGGGCTACCAAAATTGAATCTTCTATAAATTCAAGAAAAAACATCAAAGCCTCAATTTCGGTTATTCTTTCCTTATTTTCCTCTTGCATTATACCATGAATTTCGATGTTCTTGGCATGATAGAAATGTTGGTCAAGGAAAACTTCAAAACTTTGATTTATGGCAATGGTGTTATTCTGTAAACTCAGTGCCCCAATCGATAATATGCGGTCGTTATCATAATCAAATCCTGTGGTTTCAGTGTCAAGCACCACGAATCTCACCTTCTGAAGTTCGGTAGGCAGTTTTGTTTCAAATTTTGAAGCGTATTGAACCCAGAAGTCAGGATAGTTTTTTTTCCTTTTTTTGAAGAAGCTTATCATCCCACCAAATTAGCCACTTTAAATCTAATTTTAAGCAGTTCTTGAAGCTCTTTAATAGTCTTAAAGGTTCGTTTAAGTTTTATTTTTTCTTCTTTACTTAAAGTATCCAAAGAAATAAATCTTCCGGAATCATTATGCAATAAGCCCTGTTTGGTTCTAAATTTTAACAGCGCCTTGGTCGCATAAGAACAGGCTAGAAAAAGTTCTTGATTGTTCGGTTCAATTTCAGCCAGTTTCTCGAATCTTTCTGCAGTGTTATTTATCGATTTCACTTGGTTTGACAGTACCAAGACACGAGCACCTTCGACCAAAGGCATTAACGCCCTTCGCTTTAAGTCGAAAAAGTCTTTGTGGGCACCATCCTCTTCAACAAGAAATGACCTGAAAAATCCGCTTGGTGAGGGGTTTTGTAAAGCCCCACTGGCCAGGTGTACGAAAAATATCGGGTATTTTTGTGTGGTAGATAAAATATGGGCGGTTAATTGCTGAACCAAATCTTGATTACCATAGGTATGATTGTAATCGAAGAAAATAGATGATAAGAGTACTTCGTCTTTACCTGGGTTGGTAATCCAATGCTGGGTTCGTTCTTTCCATTCGGTTAGGCTAAGACACCACTCCGGGTTCGATGCCATCATTTCAGCGGGACAGTACTCGTACCCGATTTCATGAAGACCTTTTGTGACTCTTTTTGATAGTTCTATAAAATACTTTTTGGTATTTCCTAGCTCATCTTCCGGTACATCTTCAAATATAAGTGCATTATCTTGATCGGTATGTAATAACTGTTCGCTTCGCCCTTGGCTACCTAAGGCGAGCCAAGCAAACTTTACGGGCGGCGTTGAATCAATCTTATTTAAGGAAATGTTTATAACCCTTTTTATGCAGGCATCATTAAGTTCGGTGATGATTTTTGAAATAAGGGTAAGGGGTATGTTCTGTGCTAAATAGCCTTTCAAAAGGCTCATAATGCTATGTCTTATCCGCTTAATCTTTTTGAGTTTGCGGGCCCTGTTGATGGCCTTCATCAATACAGCAGGGTTATTGCCCAGTTCGAGCATAATATCATGCTTAGAGATGATACCAATGGCCTCGGTATTTGGGGTGCCGTCCTGAGTTAGGCATAAGTGGCTAATGCCACTTTTCATCATGGCCATTTGGGCTTGGGCCAAAGTCATTTTAGTAGGGTAGGTAATGACCGGTGAGCTCATAATATCTTTTGCCCGTGCCGTAATCGGAAATTTTCCCGTAGCAATTTTGTTTCTCAAATCTTTATCGGTAATTATACCACTAGGAAGTTTATCTTTTAAAACCAGCATAGCACCCACCTTCTTTTTGGTCATATTGGTAGCTACAGCCTTAATAGTAGCATCGGGCGCACAAGAAACTAGTTTCTTTGAATAGTTGACGGACTGTAGGTCTAAAAGGTCATTAGTGGGCGGGGTTACCGATATTTCAGGGGATTCTTGAAAAAGTTTTCCTTTTCTGCCTACCGAATAGGGATTTCGGGTATTAGAAGCGAAACTCTCCATTAAAAAATTGGAAACCCCTTCGCGACTCTTTGTGAAAACTTTGAAATTAGAGATGGGTATGGCATATAATATACTCTCTTCATATGCTTTAGCCCCGATTTTATAGTCTTCATTGGCCATTAAGGGGCGTAACCCAAAAATATCGCCTTCGTCACATAAATCAACAATCTCATTATCTGCATTTCTAGATAGAGCTACTGCACCTTTATGAACCATATAAAAATACTCATGTGCTTTCTCATCTTCATCAAAAATAACCGCATCTCTTACCTTGTATATGATTTTTATTTCTTGAGAGAGCTCTTCTAAATCTTTTAGTTTGATTTCATTAAAAGGAGGGTAGTTCTTTATAAAATCGGCGACCCTAAAAGATATTGTATTCTTCATACCCACTGTTTAACCTCAAAGTTAAACGTTCCTCTGATTATTGTAAAGAAAAAGACCAGACTAATAGAAGGTCAGCCTGTAGAAGATAGAACAGTTCAACTTAGTATTTTAATTAAATGTAGATGTACAATAGCGCTTACTTAAAAATTAAGATATAAAAAAACCGGATTGTTTACCACAATACCGGTTTTTAGCATAAAATTTATCGTAGTAGCGAGAGAGGGACTTGAACCCTCGGCCTCCGGGTTATGAATCCGACGCTCTAACCAGCTGAGCTACCTCGCCAGGTCGTTTTTTCAAACGGGTGCAAATATAAGAGTAAATTTCGTGTCCATCAACATAACTCGAGCAAAAATATTCTTTAGGTTTTATTTTTTTATCATAAGGAAATCTATATATTGCCCGCAAGAAAATAGTTAAGAATGGATGATAAAATAAAATATGAACTTGAATTTGTAATACAGTCTTCTCCACAACTACTGTATCAATATATATCTACGCCTTCAGGTCTTTCTGAGTGGTTTGCAGATAACGTTAACTCTCGTGGAGAAATGTTCACTTTTATTTGGGACGGAGCCGAGGAAGAAGCGAAGTTGTTAAAGAGAAAAAGCGATGAGTTTGTAAAGTTTGCATGGGTAGAGAATGATGATGATTCATTTTTTGAAATGAAAATTATCGTTGACGAGATTACCAAAGATGTTTCGCTATTCATTAGCGATTTTGCCGAGGAAGACGAAGTCGAAGAAGCCAAAATGCTTTGGGGAAACCAAGTTTCAGATTTAAAGCAAGTTCTGGGATCAAAGTAGTCTCTTAAACGCATTAACCTTATATTTGGGCCTTAAATTTTTTTAAGGCTTTTTTTATGGTCAATTTTAATGGTCGATTGCTTGATGAAGAAACAGATTTTTTAGATCACAACAACAGGGGGTTGCGTTACGGTGACGCCCTTTTTGAGTCAATGCGTGTGGTGAACGGAAAACTGTTTTTCTGGGAAGATCACTATCTACGCTTAATGGCATCTATGCGTATTCTAAGAATGGAAATACCTATGGATTTTACCATGGAGTTTCTTGAGGATAAAATTTTAGAAACAATAGAGGGTAGTCAATTGAAAGACGCGTCAGCTCGTGTACGATTATCCGTTTTTCGCAACAATGGCGGACTTTACAGACCTGAGACCAATAATGTCTCATATATCATAGAAGTAGCTCAATTGAGCAATCCGTTTTACGTTATTGATGATGGCGATTATGAAGTAGAGCTGTACAAAGACTTTTATGTAAATAAAGATATGCTCTCGACGCTGAAGACCAACAACAAAATAATTAATGTTATAGGAAGCATTTTTGCAAAAGAGAACGATTATCAAAATTGCCTGCTCTTAAACGGAGACAAGCAAGTTGTAGAAGCACTTAACGGAAACATTTTTTTGGTCAAGGGCAACCATATCAAAACCCCACCATTAGACCATGGTTGTTTAAACGGTATTTTACGTAAAAAACTAATTGAGATTCTTAAGAAATTGGAGGGTTACTCTTTTGAAGAAGCTGCTATTTCACCCTTCGAACTGCAAAAGGCCGATGAGCTGTTCATTACGAATAGTATAATAGGTATTCAACCGATAGGTAAATATAGAAAGAAAGAATATGTTAATAATGTGGCAAAGAGTCTGATAGGCAAATTAAACGCCGCCGCCCGTTTGGGTTAATTTAAACTTGGGTTTTCCGGCGAATTTGACCATAAAAGGTAATTACCGCCAAGCTCTAACATTTTTTCTTTCCAGAAGGCATCTGCAGATTTATTAATAATATCACTTTCGTAGTCGTTTTTGACTACAATCCATGATTTTGAAGAAAGCTCTTGATCCAATTGTAAAGAAGACCAGCCCGAATAACCTAAAAAGAAACGAATATCATTTTCACAAATGGTTTTCTGATTGATAAGGTCAATTATTTTCTCGAAGTCACCACCCCAATATATACCATCTGATATCTCTATGCTATTGGCAATTAAATCGGGTACCCTATGAATGAAATAGAGATTATCTTGCTCAACAGGCCCCCCATTATAAACCTGAAACGGAATGGAAATCTCGTTGATCAGATCATTTATAAAGTATTCCAAAGGCTTGTTAAGAATAAAGCCTACAGAACCTTCATCGTTATGTTCGGCCAATAGTACGACAGATCTATTGAAAGAAACATCGCCTGTCAAGGCTGGTTCTGCAATCAAAAGCTTGCCTTTTTTTGGTTTAACGTCGGTCATTGCTATAGTGAAATGGCTATTTAACTCTAAAATAAGATATTTCTTATAAAAATCAAGGTAAGAATCACAAAAAAAGCGCTCCATTGTAGGAAACAAAGGAGCGCTTTAGTAATATTTCTGATCAGTAAACTACTAGTTTACTGAATTTGCCAAATCTGACCCAGCTTTGAACTTAACTACGTTCTTAGCTGCGATTTTGATAGTTTTTCCAGTTGAAGGGTTTCTACCTTCTCTTGCGTTTCTTCTAGAAACAGACCAAGAACCGAAACCAACTAGTGATACACGATCACCTTTCTTCAAAGATCCTTCAACGTTACCCAAGAAAGATTCCAATGCTTTTTTCGCTGCCGCTTTTGTGATGCCGGCATCTGCTGCCATAGCATCGATCAATTCTGTTTTGTTCATAATGTAATTAAATTAATTGTTGTTATAATAATTTAAATCGTCTAACAAATTTATACGGATTTGCTTTCAACGCAAGTAAAATAGGGGTAAATCAGGGTTTTTGTTGATAACTAAGGTGGTTTGTTAATAAAGTAGGGCTTTTTTTACTTCTCTCGCAGCCCAATGATAATGGGGCTTTACAACATACGTGCAAAATTCTCGATTTCTAGGCCATTAAGAACGTCTTGAGTTTTCATTTTTTTCTTACCCGGAAGTTGTAGCTCGAGCAATTTTATAAAACCATTTTTTACTGCAACTTTGATTTCCTTTTTTGTGTGCAACACATGGCCTATCTCAAAGTTATGGTCATCTTTCTCAATTGTAGATTTGTATATTTTTAATGACATCTCGTTCTCCCCGTTTATGAAATTACTCCAAGCGGCCGGGTAGGGGCTAAGACCTCTTATATGGTTATGAATAGCTTCTAAAGATTGGTTCCAATCTATTTTACAGGTGTCTTTATGAATTTTAAAGGCTTCTTTTACAGGTTCGGAAGTAACCTGTTTTTGTGTTTTTATATCACCAAAAGCAATTTGTTTCACCGTTTTCACCACCAGTGCAGCACCCAGATGCATTAACTTGTCATGTAATGCACCTGCATTATCCTCAGGGTCAATAGTTGTTCTTTCTTGAAGTATTATTTCACCGGTATCTATTTTCTCATCTATGAAGAAGGTAGTAACGCCAGTCTCTGTTTCCCCATTAATGATTGCCCAATTTATGGGTGCGGCACCACGATAATCGGGTAGCAGCGATGCATGAAGATTAAAGGTGCCATAATCGGGCATTGCCCAAACTACTTTAGGTAACATTCGAAAAGCAACCACTATCTGTAGATTTGCCTCGAGACTTTTTAATTCAACAAGAAATTCTTCACTTTTGAGGTTTGTGGGTTGTAAAACTCTTAGCCCTTGTTCAGAGGCATACTTCTTAACATCTGATTCTTGTAATTTTCTTCCTCGGCCGGCTGGTCTATCTGGTGCGGTTATTACCCCGGCGATAGTATAATTTTCTTCTACCAGTCTTTTTAATATTGTTGTCGCAAATTCTGGGGTACCCATGAAAACTATTCGTAAATCTTTCATTTAATTTAGTATTAAGTTATGCTGCTAACCTTCAGCGGCACTCATATTCGTTTTTAGAATTAATTCTAATTAATTCGTTTTCAAGAAGAATTCTTAGTGTTCTTAGAATAGGTTCTTCTTTATAATCTAAATGGGCTATTAATGCTCTTGAACTTAAAGGCTTTGTTTGTAATGCCTTAATAATTTGTAGTTGAATAGTTTGCGTATTAAAACTAGCTTGGTTCTCGCCAAGACAAATATCACAAATACCGCAGTTCTCAGCTTTTTTTTCACCAAAATATTTCAGGAGCTGTTTACTTCGGCATATATCTGTTGTATCAATATATTTGAGTATACCTTCTATTTTTTCAACTTTTGTTCGGTTGAGTTCGCCCACCTGTTTAGCAAATACATTGATGGTAAGGTCATCTTCTCGAGGTACCAAAAAAGTTAATTCTAAATCATTATGTTGCGATTCATATGAGATGATTTCATCTTTTGCAAGCTGTTCAAGTACCTGAAGTACCCTTGCTTCGGTAGTATTCGACTTTTTTGCGATTAACACCGTATTTATTTTGGTTTCAAAATCGAAAATGCCTCCGTATGTTCTAAGAAGGGTTTGTACGATTGTGTTCGTGTTTTTATAGGATTCTAGGTAATCAAATATTTGCTCCTTATTACATATAAATTGTATGGTAGTCAATTTAGAAAATGATTCTGATAGGGCTATTGCCGAATGCTGGTCTAATATACGTAGTGCATTATAACTTAAAAACGAGCTTAGGCCGTACGTAGAAATAAAAGCATTAAAATTCAGTTGAAACTTTTGACCGGCACCTTCGCCATAAGCTATTTGAAAATAATTATTTAGTTTATTGTATAATCTTCTTAAAAACGGAATGTCAGGTAATGAGCTCAGAAATTGGTTTTTTAAGAGCTCTTCATCCATTTTATTGGTCAATAATACTGCCTGTGCCCGTTGACCGTTTCTGCCAGCACGACCAGCTTCTTGAAAATAGTTCTCTATACAATCGGGAATTTGATAATGTACGACCAGTGAAACGTCGGGTTTGTCGACACCCATTCCGAAGGCATTGGTGGCCACCATAACCTGTACCTTGTTGTTCAGCCAGGCTTCAAGCTTTGCCTGCTTTTCTTTCTGGGTGATGCCACCATGAAAGAAGTCGGCACTGCATTTATTATAGCTTAAGTATTGGGCAATTTCTTGTGTAATTCTTCGGGTACGCACATAAACGATAATACTCTGTTGCGTTTTTTGGCAAAGTTCCCTTAGTTTATATTTTTTATCCTCTACTTGAATTACGTTGAAGGCAATATTATCCCTTGAAAATGAATCTTTTACTATTAACGGTTCTGAAAACTCTAGGTTGTCAACGATATCTGACGCTACTTTATTGGTAGCGGTAGCGGTCAAAGCGATAATCGGAGTTTCCGGGAGGTAATTCCGCAATTTTGCACAATCTAAATAGGCGGGTCTAAAATCGTGGCCCCATTGCGATATGCAATGGGCCTCATCTATGGCAATAAGGTTAACGTTCATTTGCCTAATACGCTCTAAAACCAGTTCTTGCTGTAAGCGTTCGGGAGATAGGTAGAGAAATTTATAATTTCCGTACAGGCAATTGTCTAGTAGGTTGTCGAGCTCGGTAAAAGATATACCGCCTGTGAGCGCTATAGCCTTGATGCCTTTACTTTTCAAGCTGTTGACTTGGTCGTGAATGAGGGCTATAAGGGGCGATACTACGATACAAATTCCATCTTGTGCCATAGCCGGAACTTGAAAACAGACCGATTTTCCGCCTCCAGTAGGTAAAAGTGCCAGTACATCTTGCTTTTTAAGTACGGCCTCGATAATATTTTCTTGAGACCCCTTAAAACTAGAAAAGCCCCAGTACTGCCGTAAAATGCTGATGGGGTCGTTCGACATTAGTCTAACTTTATATGGTCCAAAATAAATTTAGCACGTTCCGCGACATTTCCCTTGGGCACCAAATTCACTGTATAACCGAAATGGGTATAGGCTTTTTCTAAGCTTTCAAATATCTTGACAGATTCTTCATAGGTTTCGAACCTTTCATTATCCACGGCATATATTTCTTTCCAAGGCGGCATTAGTAGAATATGGTCATATCGATAATTATAACAAGGCTGTGCAAATTCACTATCATAACTTTGACCGAAACAATTCATATAGGCATGCACATCGGGTATACCACGATCATAAAAAATGACTTCGGCCCCTGAATTCGCTTGGGTATGAAATTGTTCAATACGCCCATCTAAAAGCATTTGATTGAACATTTTTGGGTCTTTTACCGAAACAATGGGGTTGGTCTTGAATGTATTGGCGTTTTCTTCGTTTTTTTCTGCGGATGTCATACTACGAATAAGCTCATGAACGCAAAAGTGTCCTTGCTTTTCAAGATATTCGATTACAGATGTTTTGCCTGTACTTGGGCCACCGGTTACAACTACTTTTTTTACACTCAAATGATAGAGATTATAGGTGCAAAAGTAATCATTATGTAATGATTTTAAAATCGGGCATTTAAGAAGTACCTTTGTACAAAACTACTTTATGGACCAGAAAAATTCAGAGGAATTTTATACCCGTTTGCGTGAACAATTGGCAGAAAGTACTAAATGGCCATCAAACTATCTTTACAAATTTATTGTGTTAAGCGAGCCTGAAAAGATTGCACAAATTCATAAAATATTCGATAATACCGGAGCTGTTATTGAATCGAAGCAATCAAAAAAAGGAAAATACACCAGTGTTTCGGTAACTGTTAACTTAAAGAGCCCAGAAGAAGTTATAGCTAAGTATAAGGAAGTTGGGCAAGTTGAGGGAGTAATATCTTTGTAAATAGTTTTTCAGCCATAATTTTCTTAATTTGCAGGCGTTATAAGATTACTTCCTTTTATTTTTAAGTAAAATTTCTCAATTTGAATTTAGTAGAAAACCTAGAATATAATACTGAGCGGTCAAAGCTCATTATACCTGAATATGGTCGTCATTTTCAAAAAATGGTCGATTATGCCATCTCGATAGAGGATGATGAAGAAAGAAATAAGGTTGCTCAAGCCATTATAAGTGTGATGGGCAATATTCAGCCACACTTACGAGATGTACCTGATTTTCAGCACAAACTATGGGATCAGTTATTTATTATGTCCGACTTTAAGTTAGACGTAAAATCTCCCTTTCCTATTACGAGCAAAGAAGTGCTTCAACAGCGTCCTGATCCGCTGGAATATCCACAAAACTTTCCGAAGTATAGATTTTACGGCAACAACATCAAAAGAATGATCGATGTTGCCGTTAAATGGGAAAAAGGCGATATGCGCGACGGGCTTGAATACACGATTGCCAATCATATGAAAAAGTGTTACCTGAACTGGAACAAAGACACGGTAGATGATAAGGCGATATTTGCGCACTTATATGAATTAAGTGATGGTCAAATTGATCTTTCGGGAGAAAATCTTACCGATAGTGGCCAATTCTTGAAAAACAGGGTGGCGAAGTCGCCACGTAATAATTCGGGCAAGAAAAATCAAAGAAATAACAATAATCGCGGTAAAAAGCGATACTAATACCCTGCATCTTACATGGGCACCTTTAAAATTGAGGGCGGTCACCAACTTTCAGGTGAGATTACGCCTCAAGGCGCTAAAAACGAAGCCTTGCAAATTCTTTGTGCAGTACTACTCACTGGCGAAGAGATTACAATACATAATATACCAGACATCGTAGATGTCAATAAACTGATTGCCCTTCTTGAAGACTTGGGTGTAAAAATTCAGAAGAAGAAAAAAGGTTCTTATACCTTCAAGGCAGATGATGTTAATTTAGATTATTTGCAATCGGAACAATTCAAACAAGACGGCAGAGGCCTTAGAGGTTCGATTATGCTTGTGGGCCCATTATTGGCAAGGTTCGGTAAAGGTTATATACCTAAGCCCGGAGGCGATAAAATTGGTCGTAGAAGACTTGATACCCACTTCGAAGGTTTCATTAATTTGGGTGCAAAATTTCGTTACAATAGAGAAGAATATTTCTATGGGGTAGAGGCGAAAAAATTAAAGGGCACCTATATGTTGCTCGATGAGGCTTCAGTTACCGGAACAGCCAATATTCTAATGGCCGCTGTACTTGCTGAAGGTAAGACCACGATTTACAATGCAGCTTGTGAGCCGTACTTGCAACAACTTTGTAAGATGCTCAACCGCATGGGAGCTAAAATTTCCGGTGTCGGTTCAAACTTGCTTGAAATCGAGGGCGTCGATAAATTGGGAGGTACCGAACATACAATGCTGCCCGATATGATTGAGATTGGCAGTTGGATCGGACTTGCAGCTATGACCAAAAGTGAATTGACCATAAAAAATGTCAGTTGGGACGACTTAGGTCAAATTCCTACAGTTTTTAGAAAATTGGGTATTCAGTTGGAGCGTAAAGGTGATGACATCTTTATACCGAAGCACAAAGATGGTTACGAAATACAGAATTACATCGATGGTTCTATTTTAACTATTGCCGATGCCCCTTGGCCAGGACTCACCCCTGACCTTTTAAGCATAATTTTAGTAGTTGCTACCCAAGCTAAAGGTGAAGTACTTATACACCAAAAGATGTTCGAAAGCCGTTTATTCTTTGTAGATAAGCTTTTAGATATGGGCGCTAAGGTAATATTGTGCGATCCCCATAGAGCTACAGTAATCGGTCATGATTTCAAGTCGACCTTGAAAGCGACCACGATGACTTCACCCGATATTAGGGCAGGAGTTTCTCTTTTGATTGCTGCACTTTCGGCAAAAGGTACTTCAACCATTCACAATATTGAACAAATAGATCGAGGCTACGAAGATATCGATACACGTCTACGGGCAATTGGGGCGAGAATTACTCGTGTTTAATAACTGAACTTATTTTCAAATTATAAGGGGAGAAGGCTTGATTCTTTCAGTAATCCCCATAGAAAAATAATCGTCCAAACCAGAGTACGGACCCAATTATTCTTGACCAATTGGTTTAAATTTTCTTCGGAATATGCATTAGAACTTATTTTCTGATGCATCGGAGCAAAATACCTGAGGGTAATAATCCATTGAACGAGTACAAGTAAAAGCACCCCAACAGAATAGCTTGATATTTGTTTAAATACTTGTAAGCTAATAAGCGCGACTTGCCCTAGCATTAGAGGTATGACAATAATTCCCATCCGTTTTACATAGCTTTGATGCCAATTCAATAAGTCGTGCCTAGGAATATACTTGAAACTCGGATAAATAATCAGCTGTACCAACCAAATAAGTACGACGAGGGCGAAATCGAAAGTTAGCTGCCACGACTCAAGGTTCATTTTTATTTTTCAACCAATTTACCATCAGGATATTTCGCAAAGCGACCTTTCTTTTTGTCATGAACATTATCAGGGTAAGGCCATGGCCATCCACCGAACTGCGTCAATCTATATTCGTCCATCGCCTTTTGAATTTCTTCATCGCTGTTCATTACGAAAGGGCCATATTTCGCAATCGGCTCATCAATGGGTTTGCCCTGAAGAATCAGTAAATGAGCTTCTTTTCCTTCGGCTTTGATTTCTAAAACTTGGCTGGCATTTACATCAATTCCATGATTGCTTTTTATACTATTTTGCTCAATTCTAATCGTTTCTCCCTCATAGAAATAAACAGTTCTGTTAGTTTCGGCCTGTGCGGCATTCAATGAGAAAGTTGCACCCTCCTCAATGCGTATGTTCAAAATTGAAACTTCGTTTTCATTTTCTGATGCCCATGAATTCGGGGCCGGTTCTGGTGAGGGTGTATCTTTATACCTGCCGGCTACGACTTTTACCTTTACCCCATTTCTGCTAATAACGGGAATATCCTCATGCCATAACATTCTAAAATGAGGGTCAACGAACTTACTTTTTTTTGGAAGGTTCAGCCAAATTTGAAAAAGTTCTAAAGTGTTTTCTTTATCCGTGTGTAACAAGGGAAACATTTCGGAATGCTGAACTCCGCGTCCAGCGGTCATCCATTGTACATCACCTTCCCCGAATCTGCCTGCGGCACCCAAAGAATCTGAATGATCGCAAAAACCCTTATTTACAATAGTTATAGTTTCAAAACCACGATGGGGGTGTGAAGGAAAACCAGGTACGGTCTGCCCATGGTACATATTCCAGCCATCTTTACCGACAAAATCGTTTCCTAGGTTACGACCTATTAATGGTGCGTCGGGAGACATATCCTCTTTTCCTTTCGGGTATTGGTCATAGTGATAGACGCAAAATAGAAAGGGATCTTGGGTTTGCCAAGGTAAACCTAATTCATAAATCTGCTTGATTACCGAGTCCATTTTTTCTAAATTAGGTTTTAGTGTTCAGCGGTGTTGATTTCTATCCAATACCCATCAGGGTCTTGTAAATATATCTGTCGAACACCATCGGACCGAAGGGTTACAGCGTTCTCTTTTCCCGGCCAGTCTGAGTAAGCAATATCATTATTCTCTAAATGCAAAATCATGCCATCTAAATCTTGGGTCGATAAACATAGGTGCATTGATTTGTTCTTTTCAAAGGGTGCAAATTCTTTTTCGATTAAGTGTATTTGCGAGCTGCCACTCACAATAAACCAACGAAATCCCGGGGCTTTGTCAGGGTGTGGAGTCTCTTCTAACCTTAAAATGTTGGCATAAAAATCTGCGCTAACTTCAGAATCATCTACGACCAATGCAAAATGGTCAATTTTAAAATCAAATGATTGAGATGAGACAGTTTTAGAAACGACAGTGAAGAATAATAGTAGAACATATGCTTTTTTCATAGTAGATATTTGTGGTGAAGATAATTAAAACCCATCAAACCAAAAGTGTATAGGTAGTTCTAAAATAGCTCCGAAAGGCAATATTTATAGGTGTTTATGAGTTATACATCAACCACTTCCAGCGAGGGGTATAAAAACCATACAAACTTAGACCATGAAGAATATTGTTCGTTTATTATATACTTTCAGTTTAATTTTAGTGGCGGCCAGTTGTAGTTCGACCAGTACACTTACTATGGGTGTATTGCAGCCAGCTCGTATTACAGTACCATCATCTGCCAAAAATGTCGGACTCATAAATAGAAGCATACCCTCTGAAAGCAATAAGAATTTTGATAAAATCGAAAAGTTCTTGTCACTTGAGGGGTTACATCTGGATAGAGAGGGAGCGGAATCGGCCATTACGGGATTATATGATGAACTGGCAAGACTTGATAGATTCGATAATGTGACCATAATCGATAGTATAATGGTTCAGCGAAAGGGTTTGGGGTTGATGCCTGCTGCGCTTAGTTGGAATAACGTACAAGAAATATGTGATGAGTTCGGTGTTGACGTGCTATTATCTCTAGAATTTTATGATACCGATACCAAGGTGGCCTATGAAAGTAAAATGGTTACCATACCAAATAATTTGGGCATCAAGGCTTCGGTTCCCGGGCACAAAGTTACTTTGAATACCGCTATTAAGAACGGATGGAGAATATATGACCCCCAATTCAAACTTATACGAGATGAATATGTTGAAAACAATCAAATTGTGACCGTAGGAGAGGGGATTAATCCGATGAAGGCTGTTGAGGCGGTAATTGGTCGTAAAGAAGCGGTAATACAGACAAGTAACAACTTGGGTAGTTATTATGGTCAAAATTTGATTCCATTGCGCAAGAGAGTTACTAGATTGTACTTTGTAAAAGGAACCGATAATTTTAAAGTGGCCCAGCGTCGCGCACAAACCGGAGACTGGGAAGGGGCCGCAAAACTTTGGGAACAAGAAGTTAACCACCCAGATATGAAAATTGCCGGTAGAGCTTGTTATAACATGGCTATCATCAACGAAATAAATGGTGATTTGAATAAGGCTATGGAGTGGGCATCAAAATCATATTCTGACTATGATATTAGCGATGCCTTACGCTACGTTAATATTTTAAAATACCGTTTGGCAGAACAGAACAGATTGGATCAGCAATTAGCTAGATAAGCTTGCGTAACAGAAATTAACTCACTGCTTGTTTATATGTTTTAAGACAGCGCTCACGGGCTTCTTTATGGTCGACCATTTTATCGAAATAGTCATCGGTATCATGTTCTGGAACCCACTCAGAAATGTATTTTCTATTCTTGTCAAATTTATCAACTTGGGTCATAGGGTTAAAAATACGAAAGTAAGGTGCGGCGTCTACACCACTTCCGGCAGCCCATTGCCAGTTACCAACATTACTACTCATCTCATAGTCTAAAAGTTTTTCGGCAAAATAAGCTTCGCCCCATCGCCAATCGATTAAAAGATGCTTGCATAAAAAACTGGCCACTAGCATCCGTACTCTATTGTGCATATACCCAGTTTCGTTCAATTGTCGCATACCAGCATCCACTAATTTAAATCCCGTTTCACCTTTCTTCCATTTTTCAAACTCAGCTTCGTTATTTCGCCACTCTATACGATCGTACTTTTTCTTGAAAGCCTTGTTAACCGTTTTAGGATAGTGATAAAGTATCTGCATAAAAAATTCACGCCAAATCAGTTCACTCCAGAACACTTCGTTCTTTTCGGCAATCGCCTTTTTCACCATTTTTCTAGCGGACACCGTTCCGAACCTTAAATGTGGTCCTAAGCGGGAGGTGCCACTCTCTATTGCCGGAAAATTTCTGGTATCTTCATAATTGTTAATTAGGGTAGGGGTAACATCATAATCAGGTACTTTAATAGACGATTTTTTAAAACCGATATCGCTCAAACTTAAATTTGGTAGTCGGGTATTTTTTACTAAATGACCTAAATATTGACTGGTATAGTGAATGTTCAAATGTTCGTCGGCATTAAAATGTTCTTTCCACTTATTTTTATATGGAGTATAAACAATATAAGGGTCGCCATCATCTTTCACCACTTCATCTTTTTCAAATATTACTTGGTCTTTAAATGTTTTGAATTCAATACCATTTTCACCTAGAAAATCTGATATTTCTTGGTCTCTCTTCTTGGCGTAAGGTTCATAATCGTGATTGGTATAAACGAACTCTATCTCGTAGTCTGACACTAAATTTTCAAAAACACTTTTAGGGGTACCTAGATATAGGGCTATGGAACTATCATGTTTGTCTTGAAGTTCTTTACGCATTTCTTGTAGGCTGTCGTGTATGAAAGTTATACGTGCATCCCTCTCAGGAAGATTCTCGAGAATCTCAGTATCAAAAATGAAAATGGGCATTACCGGATTATCACCTTTGAGAGAAGCTAGAAAACCAACATTATCATCAAGTCTTAGGTCACGTCGAAACCAAAAAATAGAAATTTTATCTTTCATTATTGAAAAGTAATGAGATTTAGAATGAAATCTTGATTTGTTTAATTGATATTCAGGGTCGAAAGCCCTCCATCGACACCAATTACCTGTCCCGTAATCCATTTGCTCTCTTCACCTAGCAGAAATTTGGCCATGGCGGCTATATCGTTTGGGCTACCAATTTTTTTCAGGGGGTGGCGTTCTGCCACTTGTGCTCTTTTCTTGTCGCTACTGAGTAAACGACTTGATAAAGGAGTGTCTACCAAAGATGGAGCAATTACATTTGCCCTTATCTTTGGTGCATGTTCGGCAGCAAATGATTTGACGAAACCTTCAAGTGCCCCTTTGGCCGCAGCCACACTGGTATGATAGGGCATGCCGCTAACAACGGCAACTGTACTAAAGAAAACCAAACTAGATCCGTTAGATAATTTAGAAAAAACGCCCTTCAGCAACCTGACCATTGCGAAGAAATTAATTTGCATATCTTTTTCAATCGTATCAAGTGACATCATCTTGAAAGGCTTGAGATTGATGCTGCCCGGGCAGTATACAAAACCATCTAAACTTTCGGGTAACAGTTCAGTTTCTAAATCTTCATTTAACACGTCAAATTGTATATGCGTGATATCATCGGTAGATAGTTGCTGTACTGTTCTTGAAACTACGAAGAGATTGTAATCATTCTTAAGCAAATTTATTAGTGAAAATCCAATGCCTTGTGAACCTCCAATAACTAGAATATTCTTTTTCATAATTTTATGGTTGCTTTTTATTTTATATAGAGCTCATTTTGAACTCTTTCACACGATTAGGCATAGTACCGAATAATTGTGTCAGTTTTTGTTCACGATAAAAGAATATTTGTTTCAATTGATTCTCAACGAATATAGGATGAGCTATTTGACCTAGAATGCCGAACGGTAATTTGTAGTCAATTATATCTTCCATCTCTACACCACCATTGATCTCTTTGATAAAGTGTTTATGGTGCCAAAGGGAGTAAGGACCAAAACGTTGCTCATCGACAAAATATTCGCCTTCTTTAACATGAGTAATTTCAGTTACCCATTTTGTAGAATAAAGTGGGAAGAGTGAAACTTTGTATTGAATTATTTGACCGGGAAACATGGGTGTATCGCCACCGGAAAGAATATTAAAACCCATGTGGTCTGGTGTGATGACCTTCAGGTTTTTGGGGTTCGATAAAAATTCCCAAGCTTCTTTTTTTGAAATCGGAAGCGATTGTTTGGAATACAAACGATAAAACTTCATACCTACTTTTCACAAATATAAAATCATTTTTGTTTAACTATATATGATTTTTCTTAAACAATTAAGATTTTTATCTTTTGGGTCAATTTAAATTTCTATTCGCTTTAATCTCTATATAATTCAAGATTTGAATTCTTTTGAACTAAACATTTGATTATGAGTAACTAGGATAATTTTGTGATTATTTTATTTAAGGATTTATTAACAAATCTGATTTTACTTTCTGAGTAGTTTTGAGGAAACTATAAAATCAATTCAAATGAAAAAATTATCCCTTTTAATCATGGCCTTAGTGCTATCGTCGGCAGTTGAGGCACAAATTAATACGCCGGCACCCAGCCCTTTTTCAAAAGTTGAGCAAAAAGTCGGACTGACAGATGTAACTGTTGAATATTCAAGACCCTCAATGCGAGGTAGAACCATTTTTGGTGGTCTTGAAGAATATGATGAATTGTGGCGTACCGGTGCAAATGCGAGAACAAAAGTAACTTTTGGTGATGATGTGAAAATTGATGGTCAAGAACTTAAAGCAGGTTCATATGCACTATATACAAAACCTGGAAAACAGTCGTGGGAAGTATTTTTCTACACTGAGGCCGATGGTGGAGGTACTCCACAAAAATGGGACGAAAGTAAAGTTGCGGCCAAAACAACGGTTGAAGCCTATCAATTACCGGTAGATATCGAAACTTTTACTATCACTTTTGATGATTTGACCAATAATAGCGCGAATTTAGGGTTGATGTGGGAGAGAGCTTATGTGGCAATTCCTATCACCTTTCCTACAGATGTCAAGGTATCGGAAAATATTAAGACCGTTATGGCCGGGAGCCCAACTGCCAATGATTACTACGCAGCTGCAGTTTATTATAGCAGTGAGGACAAAGATATAGCCCAAGCCGATGAGTGGATGGACAAAGCTATAGAGATGACCGAAGAGCCTGCCTTTTGGCAATTGCGTCAACAGGCGTTGATCAAGTCTAAATCGGGTGACAAAAAAGGTGCTGTAAAAGCAGCGAAAAAATCACTCGCTAAGGCGAAAGAGGCGGGTAATGATGACTACATCAAAATGAACACCGAATCCCTAAAAGAATGGGGAGCTAAATAAGATAGTCTTTAAAAAATTTAAAAGGCCCCAATTTGGGGCCTTTCTTATTGCTTTACCGCCCACTGGGCCACTTCTATCATATCATGAGGTATTTTACTTACCGCCTTCAGTTCTTCTATCCTTTTATTATTTTTCTCAAATAAAGCTAAAGCCAAATCGGTTTCTTTAGATTGCCCATCAGAACTTGTTTTCAACATTTGCAGAAGTTGATTTAACTTTTCTGTTTCTCCCAATTTTTTATAAGCTAGAAGCCCGTAAAGATGATTTAGGGTATTTCTTTCGGAATGTAATTCGGTATAATCGATTATTTCGTTCAATGCGGAAAGATTTTTCTCAGTCTCCCCTATATAATTTGATGCTAGGGCCAATACGTAGTTCTGTGCTCTCTCATCAGGATTGTATGGTTTACCAACACCTATATTTTCGGGCCATTCTTTTGATTTGTGAAGTATAGCAATAGCCTCTTTATAATGTTCTTTTTCTAACTTCTCTTTTGCTAGGGCCAAATGAACTCGTTCATAAATTTTACGACTTTCGCTAGCATGTTCATAAGGTAAAACATTAATGGTGAGTAGTATATCAATAACCTCTTGATACTTTTTCACGTTTAACAGCGCTTTTGAATGGGCTAGACCAATATTGTAGTTGTTCGGGTATCTTTTGAAAGCTTTTTTAGATAGCCTATACGCCTGTTCGAATTTTTTGGATTCTAGATAGAAGAGGATATTTTCTTCCCACACTTTCCAGTCGTTTGCATTCAGTTCTAATGCCTTCTTATAATCGGCTTCAACTGCCTCAGCGGATCGATTACCTAACATTTTGGCACGAAATAAATAGAAAATTGCTGAGTCTGCGTTGAAACCTATTTCTTTTAATATAGTTTCGCCCTTGGCAATATGGCCAACAGCTATATAATTCTGTGCCAAATAATATTTGAACTTCCAACTTTCATTCTGTTCTACCGCCCATTCTAATACAGTAAGTGTTTCTCTTCGATAGGGAAAAACAAGTTCGATAGATTTCTTCGCAATTTCTTGTAAGCTGTCATCGACATTAAAGTCAGTTATTGCTCTTTGTAAATATGAACCCCACAGCGAATTCTTGGTGTTTTCAGCTTGTAAGCTTAAAATTTGTAAAGCTTCATCTGCTAAGCCAAGATTTTTGTATTCCAGAGCTAGGGTTAAATTGGTTTCGGCCGGAAATTCATTGTCTACATTGAAATTAAGATTTTTAGACGATTTAAATTGCTCTTCAAGGTTTGCAAAATAGGAGAGGGGGGCAATTTTTCGAAGTTTCTCCAATTCAATTTCAAAAAGCTCAGAATTTCCCGCTTTTCTAGCGGTAGCCAGTTTCACTTTTCTAGCATTTAGGTTGTAAGTGTTGAAGTCAAGGGCTTTTTTAGCATAGTTATCAGCTCGTAAATAATTTTTTGATGCCAGATAGAGTTCGGCCATTTGTGCATATGCCACCGAGCGATATTTCATATCTCGTGCGGCCCACCCTAACGATTCAAGAGCATTGATGGTATCATTTTGGGCGCGATAACCTATACCTGCTATATAATTCGCACCAGAGTTGTAGGTGTCTAATTTCAATACCGTATTGGCATGGGCCAATGCTTTATCGTAGTTGGTTTTACGATACTCCAATTCTGCTAATTTGACCAAACCTGATTGATGGTAAGGGTCATTGCTTACCAGTTCTTTCAAGAGTTCTTCTGCTTTTTTAAACTCTCTAAATTCCATAGCTTCGGTACCGTCAAATAGAAGTTGTTCCGTTTTTGAAATTTTCACTTCGGTATCGGGCTCGAAAGGCCTTTTAAGTCTATTGACTTCCAAATTTGAAGAGTACGACAATTCTGTGCCTTCAATCACGACTTCTACTTTGTCCGTTGATTTCGCCTCCAATACTCGAGAATATATCTCCATGGTATTTAAGCTCAAAACTTCATCAACTACCCTTTTTCCATTGATTTTGATTTTAAGGGTATTATTTAGTTTTTGCAAGGCATTGATACCTATCTTTAATTTTCCGTCATCATGTTCGACATTTAAAACCCCATGTGGAGAAGCATCTACCATGCCACCTATCTGTTTGTACGGAAACCAGATTTCGCTCCATCTATCACTTGCGTATGCTTGAAAACCCACCTGACTGATAGGGTTGACCTCTCCTGGAAAATATTGGTCAAACAGGCGCCCAGCTTGAAATTCAATATACTGACCATCGGAATCGGTCAATAAATCTTCCCAGATACCGCCAGAACGAGACAATGACCAAATCCATAATTTTTGACCTGGCATTTCTTCATATGGAGCCCATTGCCCGAAGCCGAAACTGCTATCATGATAATAACCTCCGAAGAAATCATTATAACCACCAACAATATGGTACGATTTTGCCGGACCGAAATTATTGTTTTTGTAGTACGATAGGTTTCTGTTTTCACTATCAATAGGCCATGAGCGTGCCTCGCCGTTGTGCTCTACATAGGCATTACCTGGAATAAAAAATTCTAAATCTTGTTTGGCCTCTGCGGCACCTGTCATCCAATTATAATAAGACTGCGTTAGGGGAGAGGCGTTATACCAAGATGCATTGGTCTCAAAATAGGCTTTGTCTTTTTCTAAGCGAATTTCAACTTGCCACATGGTATTTGAGGGTAGGTCTATGGCGCCGACGATACAACTTACACTGCCATCGTCGTTTTCTTTGGTTAGATAATCTACGGAGGTTGCGGTATTCGGGTGGTGGCCAATTATACCAAAGTTAAATTCAATTCCACCAGATGTCCACGGCCCTCTCATCGCTATATTGCGAAATTTGATAACATCGTTTTTATAGAGAAACTCTTCGCCCGTACTTTTTTCAATTGCTCCCCATACTTTTCCGCCGATTTCGGGTAGCACCATAACCTTAACAAAATCATTTTCTAAAGTGACCACTTTCCAATCTTGCTTTTTGGCCTGATGTTCATATTCTTCAAACTTGAAATAAGGAAATATTTTAGGATTTTCAGTTAAAATGGGCACGGGGTTCGGTTTGCCAAAACCGTATGTGTCCAATGACTGAATTACTTCTGAAATGGATGCAGATTGAGCACAAAGACTTAAAGTCACTGACTGAATCATTAGAAGTGCAATAAGGCTAAAACTAAATTTCATTATTCGGAGGAGGCATTAAGTTTATATGTAACTAATGATTGATTGTTTCTCGCAAAGAGGTATAAATTCTTACTTGTACCCAGCTTGATTTTTTCAATATCGCGAACTTCACCGTCTATGTTCAGTCCGCTTTCAAGGGTGTTGATATTTTTAAAAGTGCCATCACCGTTTCCTAAAAGTAGAACACCCTTATTGGCATCGTATCTGCCATATTTGACCCTGGTGCCGTAGAAATTTCCAGCAAGAATTATGTCTAGGTGGCCATCTTTATTTATATCATCGACCAAAATACCATGAACAGGAGCAAATTGGGCAAGTGTCGGTAGCGCACTAATTTTAAATTTACCTTTACCCAAATTCTCTATATAACTTGTCGCAAAGTTTGTCGCTTTAAGAATATCTATTCCGGAAAGTTCGTCTTTTGAAAAAATGTCAGAAATTTTTGCATTGGCATAATCGGAATAATTCACGTATTTGTTTTTGAGTCCGCTCAATTGGCCCACCAGATCATCTTTCGAAAAAACGGGATAGCTTTCTTCCATGATGAAGGATGTTAGAATTGGATCAAGTGAACCATTGCCATCGAAATCTTTTGAATATAATTCTACAGGTTCTTCTTTTGAAGACTTCAGTTGAGAGTTCAATCCGAAGTTCCCAACGATGAAATCAAGATCACCATCACCATCGAAATCACCCGGTTTAATAGTATTCCACCAACCAAATTCATCTTGCAACCCTGAACTTTTGGTGTTCTCTATAAACTTGCCGCCAGTATTTGTAAAGCTCCGGACAGTCATAAATTCTCCCACTACCATAAGGTCATCTACTTCATCTCCGTCGAAATCGGTAAATAAGGCATCAGTTACCATTCCAATGGATTGTAAGTTTTCGGCAACTGAATGGGTTACATCTTTAAAATTACCCGAACCATCATTCTCAAGAAGGTAACTTCTTGGTGATATGGGATATTGGCCAGGCACAGATCTTCCACCGACAAATAAATCTAAATCACCATCATTGTCAAAATCACTTGCTTTAGCACAAGAACCATTAACCAGCATTTGTGGTAAACTGGCGCTATTTCTGGTAAAGCTTCCTCGGCCGTCATTAAAGTATATTCGGTCTTGTAATTGAGAATCACTTAGATTAAATTCATGACCACCACTGACTACATAAAGGTCTAAATCTTCATCTTTATCGGCATCAAAAAAAAGTGCATTGGTATCTTCATAACCTTTTTCTAGATCAAAGGATGAATTCGATATTTCGAATGTACCGCCTTTTTGCTGTATATAAAGTTCACCGCTCTGGCCTTTGGCACCACAAATATAAATGTCTTCTAAACCATCACCATTCACATCTCCCTTTGCAATTTTTGGCCCTTGGGTAGAGAGTTTGTGAGGTAGCAACTGCTCTCGTTTAAAATCGACATAATTATTTTCGTGATGTGCAAAATTTATTATACTGTCTTTTGAAATATTACTAAAGTAGGTAATGTTTTTTTTTGCTTTGGATGTTTCAACGGAACCGGCATTTTTTTGATCCAGTATAAGTAATTGATTCGCTGATACGTTTTCAAGAATTTGTTTGCTATTGTCGGGCCAAGTAATTATAAGTTGATTAATGGTATCGGCAGTACCAAGGCCAAAAAGTAAGTTATAATCTACAGATGATTGAAAACCCCGAGTAGGCATCATTTCTTGAACTTGAATTTGTTCACCGATATTTATTTCTATTTTACAACCAATGCCATGCGTGTTTTTTCCGCTTCCTTTAAGAGAAATCTTTAAATAATTATTATCGGAATGCAGGTTGCTATTGTTTCTGTAGATAGAGGCATATTCGTCGGTATTATTAACAATTATATCCAGGTCACCATCATTATCTAAATCTGCATAAGCGGCTCCGTTTGATAATGTTTTTTGATTTAAACCCCAGTCTGCATTTACTTTTGTAAACGTTAAATCACCATTATTTCGATAGGTGTAATTCTCTTCTATAATCGCTGGCATATTGTTCAGTAAATCATTTACGGCCATTTCTGCCCCTCCCTGATTTTCTTCCATTTTTTGTTGTACGGCATAATTCATAAAATCCATATTCGTATAGTCTCGCTTTACTCCGTTGGTAACAAATAAATCTTTGTAACCATCATTGTCAAAATCAGCCAACAATGGTGCCCAGCTCCAGTCTGTACTAGATATACCCGAAAATTGACCTATTTCAGAAAATGACTTTCCATTATTATTCAGATGCATCATGTTTCTCATAGATTGATGGTAGAAGCCTGATTTGACCAAAAACTGAAATTTGTCATAATTATCTGGCCCAGAAACCATTTTCTGTCTGAAATTACCCTCAGGTAGCATATCCAATGTCATTATTTCTGGGTACCCGTCATTGTTGATATCGGCAACATCAGAGCCCATTGAGAAGTGTGAAGTGTGGCCAATAAATCGTTCAAGACTTTCGGTAAACGTACCGTCTTGGTTATTAATATACAGGTAATCCTGTTCATTAAAATCGTTCGAGATATATATATCGGGCCAGTCATCATCATTGACATCCGATACGGCAGCGCCAAGGCCAAAACCCAAAACATTGGAAGTCAACCCAACCTTATCATTGGATATTAAGAAATTTCCATCTTCATTGATGTAAAAATGATCTTCGAAATATGGATTTCTTTTTTCTTTAAGCTTATTCGAAACTTGTCTAAAACTAGCATATTCTTGAATAGAATGATTTACAACATACAAATCTAAATCACCATCTTTGTCATAATCGAAGAAGGTTCCTTGGGTGGAATAGCCCGGGTCATCAATACCATATTCTGATGCCCGTTCTGTAAAGGTGAGATCTCCATTATTAATGAAAAGCAAATTCTTTCGCTTGACATCATTTTTAGCGGCGGACCTACATACGTAAATGTCTATATAGCCATCGGAGTTTATGTCGACCATGGTAGTGCCCGTATTCCATAATCCTTCCGCAAAAACACCAGCATCTTTGGCAATTTCTTCAAATGTAAAATCACCTTTGTTTAGGTAAAGGTGGCTGCCGACCATACTGCCCGTAAAATAAATATCTTGAAGCCCATCATTATTTATATCGCCGACCGATACACCGCCACCATTATAGATATAACCATATGTTAGGATATTGAACTCATCGGTTTCCTTTAAAAAATTTTTAAAGTTAATATTTGTTTTGCTCTCGGAAAGCAAAGTGAACATCTTACTCCTATCTTCATCTTCGCAAGAAGTTGAGATGTGCATTAATAGCGTTAATAGTAAAACTTTAAAAATTTTAGTATGCATATCTCATTGTTTAATCTGGTAAGTCATAATTTAAGATATTTTTCCTTAAAAAATCTTCTACTCCCTGTTGCTTGGTTATGCTATAAAAAAACCTGTAGGATTGGCAGCCTACAGGTTTTACTATCAAACAATTAAAAATAATAATTAAAAATTGGGTGCGCCTGTGTCCCACCATAAGCGGGTGTTTATTTCATCTGGTCCGCCGAGTTTCGATACTGCATCAGCAATTGTTTCAGGACTTCCCTCTCTCTCAGAATTTGGATAAGGCATTCTCTTAATAAATTCACCTTCAGGCACTATTCCCCAATCAGAATTACTACTATTTTGGTAAACTGGTGTTAATTTTGGATAACCTGTACGCCTAAAATCAACCCACGCTTCCATTTCATTGGTGAAAGCTGCAATCCATTTTTGAGTAATTATTTTCTCTAATTTGGTTTCATTGTCGGCGGCTTCGTCCCAAGCAACTGTATTAGTTATATTATTGGTGAAGTCATTAACAGTACCATCTTCTAAATCATCATAAACGGGGTCGTTATAATCAATAGGTATACTAGTGTTGTCAGATAAGTAGTCTGAAGCCCCAGGAGCACCCCACAAGTCGAAGGAGGTTTGTATACCAGTTTCATAATTTTCTTGAGCATCACCTGCACCTGCCCACCCACGTAGTGCGGCCTCTGCTTTAATGAAAAATACTTCATCTGCACTCAAGACCTTTCTTGTGGTTACTTTGTCTGGAAAATTGAAGTCTTCATTGATTGTAGAATAAGGTGTATGATCATCTTTAGCAATCAGCTCCCCGCCATTTCTAATACCTTTATAGGGCCAATCTGGATGGTCACTAACTAGGGTAGCATCTGCTACCGGCTCAAAATAGGAGTGGATTCTATTATCTTTGTAGCCTACTAGTATTGATTCCATTTTAGCACTCATTCTTGTATCATTCCACTCAAAACAAATTTGAGCTGGGTGAAATTTGTTGCCATTTAAAAAAATCAACATATTTTCGGCATTAGTCTCAATAAGTCCGGCTGGGTCAGCAAGGGCTTTTTCTCCTTGTGCCTTAGCTAGCACTGGGTCAGCTTTTGAAATTCTCATCGCCAACCTTAATCTAAGAGAATTGGCAAATTTGGCCCAGCTTGCTACATTACCACCATATGGACTTTTGTCAAAGGCATTGAAGCCCACATAATCGGTGTTTGCACTGAATGTAGAAATAATTCTGTCTAAATCACTAAAAAACGCTGCGTATAATTCGGGTTCACTGTCATATTGGGCAGTACCTTCAATACCGTATTGTGAATATAGTACAGGCCCGTAATATGTGGTTAACCTTGACATTGAAAGTATTCTGATTAAATTGGCCCATTCTACGAACATGGGGTAATTTTCTGTCTCGGCAATTCCAATAACTTGCTTGGCAGGTGCCATCACATTATCATATTCTCTGGCCCAATATCCATTCCATGTAATGTAATAAGTGGTATTGTTGACATTACCAACAAATCTAGTGGGTTGGGCTAATGCCTGGGCATAGGAAACATTTGTTAAATTATGGTCAATTTGATTACCAAAAATTTCATATAGCATACCTGAATAGAAAGACCCCACGTTATTGAAATCTTGTTTAAGAGACTCATCCGTTATGTCAAATGGGTCAGTGTTGGCCTCTACAAAATCATCTGTACAGCTTGCAAATAAATATGGTAGAAATACCAGTATATATATATAATTTTTCATGCCTTTTTTTTAAAAAGTTAATTTAAGGTTAAATCCATACGTTCCCGTTGAAGGAAGATTGAAGTTATGCAGACCTTGAGAACTTCTTCCGGTACTAATAGCTAGTTCTGGGTCAAAAGGTGCGTCTTTATAAATAAATAAGAGGTTATTTCCTATAAAGGATAGGCTCGCAGCCTTAATCGGTAACGAAGAGTTCGATAAATCAAAATTATAACCCAGAGAAAACTGACTTAATTTTATATTGGTTCGATCATAAACATAGTTTTCTCCTATAGGCGTTCTATTGCCAATAGCATTGTACCAAGTTTCAGGATCAACACTTGTTACTGCATTGCCAGAATCAATATCTACCCCATCAACTATCACTTCTCCTGCGTCTCTGGCATCAGCAGTTCTCTGCGAAACACCATAGCCGTCAAATAAAGATTCTGTTTGGCTGAATACCTTACCTCCAAACTTTGCATTTATTAGCACCCCTAAGGAGAGTCTTTTGTAAGAAACACTATTGTTCCAACCTAAACTCCATTTCGGATCAAGATTTCCTGCTAATTCCGGCTCGGTTAGTTTAACAGGTGTACCATTTTGAAATTTGATTCTACCCTGTTCATCTCTATCGAACATTATAACATAAAGGTCATTATATGAACCTCCTTCGTATAAGCGAGAATAGTATCCTTCAGATGTTCCCAAATTATAGAACTTAGAATCATCGGGGCCTATATCAACTATTTTATTTTTGTTGGTAGTAAAGTTTAAAGATGAGTTCCATTCTAAGTTTTCATTTTGAATAGGAGTGGTATTTAAGGTGATTTCAAGACCTTTATTAGTAATTTCACCTGTGTTTATGTAAGCTTGTGTATACCCACCTTGGCTATCTGACTCATTTAGATCAGCTCTTAAGAATTGATCATTACTAGTTATATCATAATAAGTGAAATCAAGACCTAAGCGATTTTGAAGAAAACGTAAATCAAAACCAATTTCCCAACTTGTAATTATTTCTGGTTTGGCATCAAAAAAGGGTGTTTGGGTCTGTCTTTGCAAGTCACCTAAAGAGCCTACTATTGAATTGCTTGGCGCGATAAGATTCCATGGCACTTCATTTCCGACCTGTGTCCAAGACCCACGTAATTTTGCAAAGCTTATTGCTTCGGGAAGAGTTATCATTTGGTCAATTAAAGCTGTTAAGCCCAGAGCAGGATAGAAATATGAATCATTTCCTGTTAATGCTAGGGTAGAGGCCCAATCATTTCTTCCTGAAAAATCAAAGAATAACATGTCCTTATAACCAAATTGGCCATTGAAGAATACTCCTTCCTTAATTATAGTACCGCTAGTAGTCGATTCTACAAGAACATTTGTCGGCAAATTCTGAAAATTAAATTCATTAGGATAAATTAGCCCAAGTGTGCCAGAACCAGCACCATCTCTACCAACTCGAACTCCTGTGCCATATTCGCTTTTTTGGTAACTTGCCCCCAGTACAGCATTTAGGGTGATGTCATCGGTTAAATTTGTATTATAAGATAAAATAGCATCGGTATAATGTAATTGATCTTCGGTCTTACTATAATTCCACGCTCCATTGGCGTGTACATTTGTAGAGTTGGACGTGGCCGCGTGTCTTTGCTCATTAAGTTTAGAGGCATAATCTACACTTCCCCTTACCTGTAAGCTAAGGTTGTCTAATATATCATATTTCAAAGAAAGGTTGCCTATAACACGTTTGGTATCGGAAGTGAGAGGTTGCTTATTGATAATCCAGTATGGGTTGGATTGATGGTGATCCGAAACAAACCAGTTTTGCGACATGATATTACGTGTTCCGTCAAAAACCTCATAATTTTCTTTGTACTGGTTGAAATTTTGGTCCCTAGGAAAGAAATAAAGACCTGTTAAGGGGTTTAAATAATAACCTGATGGCAATCTATTTTCTGATTCCTCTTGAGCCATTATTACGTTAGAAGTGACTGTTACCTTGTCATTAAATAATTTGGTAGACTGCTTAAACGTAAAATTGTGCTTATCATATGTGTTTGAGGGGGTAATACCAGATGCTCTAATATTGCCATATGAAAAATATGCCTGCGTTTTTTCATTACCACCACTTACGCTAACGGAATTATTGAAATTATGACCTGTTTGAAAAAAGTTCTCCACATAAGAATCATCATAATTTCCTGCACTGGTTGACCAACTTTCTTTCGCTCCGCCTTCAGAACCATATTTAAATTGTAAATCTGGTAATTCTAAATAATGCTCGAAAGTGTAGCTACTGTTGAAATTGACAGTAGTCTTACCTGATTTGCCGCTTTTGGTTGTAATAACTACAACACCATTGGCCCCTTGACTACCATAAAGAACAGCAGCATTGGCCCCACGGAGTACGCTAATACTTTCAATATCATCAGGGTTAATAGCCGAAAGACCGTCGCCACTATCTGTACCGCCCCACATGCCGGGTTGGCTACCTCTATTGTTAGCAATGGGTACACCATCGATCACGAAGAGGGGAGAACTGTCTCCCTCTAATGATTTGCTACCTCTTAAAAGAACTTTTGTTGAACCACCAGCACCAGAACTACTCTTTTTGATTTCGACACCAGCCGTTTTACCCGATAGTGCATTCATAAAGTTCGGATCACGAGTTTTTGTCAATTCATCAGACTTCACAGTTTGTTGGGCGTAGGTCAAAGTTTTTTCCTCTCTCTTAATACCTAGTGCCGTCACAACTACCTCGTCAAGTTGACTGGCATCTTCTTCCATCGCTACATTAATAACTTTGGAGGAACCGACTGTTGCACTTTGGCTTTTTGTACCTAGATAAGAGAAGACAAGTATATCGCCCTCCGCAGCTTCGATGGAGTAGTTACCATCAAAATCTGTTTGGGTACCGTTTGTGGTACCTTGAACTAAAACATTTACACCGGGAAGGGGAAACCCATCCGTTGCATCGGTAACCGTACCGGTTACAGTTTCGTTTTGCGCTAGCAATGGGATTGTCCCAAGAATAAACGCAAAAAATACAATTAGTTTTTTAATCATAATGTTGATTTTTAGCAAGAAGTTAGTTTAACATTTTCTTAAGGTTAGGTGAATTTAAACTAAAATTTTAATTACACAAGTAGAAATAGCCCAAAATGTGTTCGAACACACTGACTTAGCAAAAAACGGATGTCTAATCTGGCAATTCCGCAATAGACTTTTCTTACTTTTATTTTAGTCTAAATAGTAGCCCACATTTTCTGAAGTAATAATGTCAATGGGAAGGAGCATACGAGTTGGAACTTCTTTACCGAATAAAAAATATTCAACAAAATAACAAATGCCTAGATAAGCCTGTCTTTTTGGTTTTTGATGAATTAAAAACTCAATTTGACCTTTTCGAAGACAATCGATATTTTCTTCAAGTAAGTCATAACCAACAACTGTGATTTTAGAATTACTTCTTTTTATTTGACCAATAAGCTTATGCGCTTTTGAATTTGTGATGAAAATTGCACATATATCTTGATGCAGTTCTAAAAAGGCAGATACATCGCTGTTGAATTTTTCATCGTTATCCGTGTGAAAAGATTGACTTATCAGGTTTATCTGAGAATGTTTTTTTTCTTCAAAGTAAGACTTGAAACCATTTTCTTTGAGCTCCATATGGGCCTCTTTGTCAAGATGGGCAACGACAATTTTAGCATTACATCTCGATACTTTGTCGATTAGCCCTGCTGCCACTTTACCACTTTGGTAAAGGTCCTGTCCAACGAAAATCTCATTGTTTAAGGTGTTGATGTGATTGTTAAATAAAGCAACCCTGATATTCTTTTCTCTACACTCTTCTAGAATTTTGATAGATTCTTCTTGAAAAAGGGGTACCATCACAAGTACATCTGGTGTAGAATTTAAGATGTCATTAGCTTTGGTAACAAAGGATTGTATTTCATGTGGATGGTAGAAAAATTTGTCAACTGTTACACCAAAAGGTTTGAACTCTTCTATAGCTTGTTGAATACCTTGTTCTGCAGGTTCCCAATAGGGGTCTATGCGCCAATCGGGCATAAGTACGCAGATTCGGTAAATCTTGTTCTTTTTTAAGTTACGGGCTATAGGATTTGGCTGATAGTCTATTTGGTTTAATATCGTTTTTACCCTATGATGGGCGTCTTCTGAGACTTTACCTCTCTTATGAAGAACCCGATCAACAGTGCCCTTTGAAACACCCGCCATTTGCGCGATATCCTTTATCGTGTATTTCTTCTTGGTCATTTAAAGTTGAAACTGGTTAGTGTATGAATCGACGAAATCGATATAGTTCACAACCTTCAAAGATAATTATATAATAAAGTAAAATTCAATTTTAACGAAAATCAAAAATAAAGGCTCTTTAATTTTGAAATAAATAATTTAATCATTGTTATTCGGAATTATTTACAGGGGAATTGCGTAGAAATCGGTCAAACCCTTCAAAAGCAAGTGAAATAATGATTACAAGGGCAGAGCCTATAAAGTTCAACCAAAGGTAACCCAATTTCTCATCACCTGTAGGATGTATAAAAATTAAAGTGTAAAACAAAACAAAAATGATCAGCTGCGTAAGAATGGCAGCGAAGAAGACTGCATTGCCTTTGACAAACTTAAAGAAGAATGCCAATAGAAAAATACCTAGAACATTACCATAGAATATTGATCCGATAATATTCACGAGTTGAATGAGGTTGTCAAAAAGGCTGGCGAAACTGGCAATTATGATTGCCAACACCCCCCAGATCAGAGTAAAAATCTTTGTCGAAGTCACATAATGATTTTCAGGAAGTTGCTCTTTCTTATTTCGGCGATAAAGGTCTAAAGCGGTTATTGTACCCAAAGCATTAAGTTCTGATGCCGTGGAAGACATAGCAGCTGAGAGTATAACAGCTAAGAGTAGACCTATTAATCCCTTTGGTAGGTTATTTAAAATGAAATGAATAAAGACATAATCCTTATCGTTCGTTTCGACTAAATCATCAGCTTCTTTAATAAGTGCCTTGGCCGCTGCCCTGTTGGTACTGTCTTTAATATTAAGGTTTATTATTTGCTGTTTGGCATCTTCTACTGCGGTGTATTCCTTTAGCTCTAGAGCAGTTGAAAACTTATTTTGAGCTATTTTTTTGGCTTCCTCAAGTTCTGCCTGTCCTTCTTGTAGAATAATATAATCTTTTGACAAATTAGATTCCATTACCGCTTCAGTTGCGGCAGGATTAAAATTTAATGGGGAAGGATTGTATTGGTAAAAAACGAAAACCATGACACCTACAAGAAGTATGAAAAATTGCATGGGTATTTTAAAAATACCATTAAAAACCAAACCCAGTTGACTTTCCCGAACCGATTTGCCCGAAAGATAACGCTGAACCTGACTCTGGTCAGTTCCGAAATATGCTAGGGCTAAAAAGAGTC
This sequence comes from Pseudozobellia sp. WGM2, assembly GCF_017810075.1. Taxonomy (GTDB): domain Bacteria; phylum Bacteroidota; class Bacteroidia; order Flavobacteriales; family Flavobacteriaceae; genus JADNYK01. Next base: position 147,479 of record NZ_JADNYK010000004.1, on the reverse strand, counting down.
CTCCAGTGATTCCGCTCCAAAAGGTATATCTGCTTTTAGGATCAAAACTAAAATCTAGAATATCTAGTTTATCGGTGGCACCGGCAATTTTTAGAGCCTTGCTAAGATTAATGTCCGCAGGCAGATGGCCTAGTATAAAAAAGAAAGTGATGAACATTCCTGTCATTATAATGAACATCTGCTGTTTTTGGGTGACACTTACCGCTTTGGTTCCTCCTGAAACGGTATAAATAATGACCAATACCCCGATAATAATATTCAATGTTCGCAAATCCCACCCTAAGACGGCCGATAGAATTATCGAGGGTGCATAAATCGTTATACCTGCCGCCAATCCCCTTTGTAGCAAAAACAGTATCGCAGCAAGAGACCTTGTTTTTAAATCAAAGCGGCTTTCAAGAAATTCATAAGCGGTATAGACTTTTAAACGATGATAGATGGGAACAAATACCAGACAAATAATAATCATGGCTAGAGGCAAACCTAGATAGAATTGCACGAAACCCATACCGTCATGAAACGCCTGGCCCGGAGTCGAAAGAAAAGTTATGGCACTTGCCTGTGTCGCCATCACAGAAAGACCTATTGTCCACCATTTGGCATCTTTGCCACCACCTACATAATCACTAACATTTTTACTGCCCCTAGTGCGCCATACGCCATAGGCTACGATAAACAGAAGGGTACCCGATAATATGATCCAATCTAAAATTCCCATATTATTTATAGGATATCATTAAATAGCAAAAGAATAAAACATAGATAATGTTCAATACTAAAACAATGGTGTATTCTTTTTTCCAGTTGAATTTATCGAGCATTTTATCCTTTTATATCAGATTGTGAAGTTAATTCGTTCTTTTCTAATGAAAGTATATTTGCGAACAGTTTGTAAGCTCCCGGTACCCCGGCAGGCAGTTCTCTAAAGAAACTTAGGCCCGTATAAATATAATTTCCCCTACCATAAGGTGCAATCAACAAACTACCTCTTTTTGCGCTTTCGCCAGCATCTTTCATCGACAATATAGGGGTAAATTCTTTAGCCCATTGATTGGGGAAGTAAAGCCCCCGTTCTTGCACCCACCCATCAAAATCAGAGGTAGAAATCGTATTGGGACTATTGATTACGGCATGGTCTTTCGCAAGAATGTCTACAGCCGAATTTTCATCGGTTACCCGATCACGAGAAAGGGTCAATGGGTACGGAGATATGTTTTCAAACTGTTTGCTCCATCGACCAGCGGTATTATATTGAATCACAAGATTACCTCCGTTACTTACGTAATCGAATAAATAACGTTGTTTAAACTTCAATTCATCGATTACGTTATAAGCTCGAATACCCACTACCACTGCATCATATTTATCAAGAGAGCCTTTAGAAATGGCTTCTGGTGAAACGGTATGAACAATGTAGCCAATTTGCTTAAGACTTTCAGGTACTTTATCTCCCGCACCTACGATATAGCCAATATGCTCTCCATTTTTCTGAATATTCAATCGAACTACTTTGACCTCAGAAGGTAGAAGTATACTTTGTTTCGGTATATGCCCATAATCGATAGTCACCAGTTCATTATTTACGGTCTGGCCATCTAATGTAAGAACGGGTTCTATCTTACCTTGATTTTCGTCTTTTGGCGGTGCTAGGGTAAAATAAATGGTTTGAGAGTCTCCTTCTTTATTGATTTCGAAAGATTCGGATTTTGTCTCAAGCTCCCACCCCTCGGTATGCTTTAGTTGAACTGTACCTTTTACATTCTTAGTGTGTGCAGTAATTGTAACGGGAATTCTTTTTGATTGTCCATCGGCAAAAATCAGAACCTTATCCGCTATACTTGCCGTAGCTTTAGGAAGTACTTCAAAAGGTTGAAATAGTTCTCCTTTATCAGGTTTTGCAAAGCGATAGTTAATAGGCTTGACAAATGTTAAAGAGGTTCCATCAAAATCCAGTTCAAATTGGGCATAAAGCGCACGCGGTGTTTCCGGTTTTCCGATAAGTGTTTGGTCATCTACCCGATACATGCCCAGACTGCCCTTTTCTTTCAACCAATATGGGCTGGTATATTTGGTGGAATTCGGAAGTTCAATACTCAATTCAAAATTTTCTTTTTTATTCGGGCTAAGCGTGATTGATGGAGATAGTTCGTTTTGAGTCGGATTGATATTGATCGATTTCAGTACGATGTTGGCTTTACTGCGATTGACAGCTTCAATATTTATTTTGATTTCACCTCCCGGATTACTTGAGGATGTAGTTGAAGAAGCTTCGAGATAAAGACCGGTAATTTGACTGATTAAATCTTTGATTTCTTTTGATTTGAATGTTTTCCAATGCTCATCGGAAGTATTCTGCAAAAGGTTGTAAGCCTTCAGAAGGTCAGGTAGGTGTTCGGTCGGGTTTTTAAAATTGAAATTGGTTTCAATAGGGTATAAAAGTTCGCCAATAGCTTTGCCGCCTTCGATTCTTGACCAAGATGTATCGATTCCGTCGAAAATATTGCTTTTATCTTTAGGCAGGTCACCTTTTAGCAACTCGATATATTCATTTTCGGTGCCACGCTGTGATAAACGCCCAAAACCTTGGCAAAGGTGTTGGCTACTCGCCAAAGCGGCAATTTCGTTGTTGGAACTACCTAAAATAGGATAATAAACGCCGATATCTAAGTTTAGCAAGTTAGATTTATCGGCTTTTCGAAATTTTTCTTCACTTCCATAGAACCACCAAGAAGTATTGAAAAAGATTCTTTTGGGTTGCCAAAGATCAGTATGCTCAAGTTGATCGGTATAGGAGTTTGCTTCGTTGGCCAAATCAAAAGCTTCTACACTTAACATAGCTGATGCAGTGTGGTGGCCATGTGTACTACCTGGGCTTCGATGGTCGAAACGATTTATGATCACATCGGGCTTGAATTTTCTTATGGCCCAAACAACATCACCAAGTACATCGTCTTTATTCCAAATTTCTAGGGTTTCATCAGGGTGTTTTGAATAACCAAAATCGTTCGCCCTAGAAAAAAATTGCTCGCCACCATCTACTCGTCTCGCGGCCAAAAGTTCTTGGGTACGCAAAACACCTAATAATTCTCTTAATTCAGGGCCAATCAGGTTTTGGCCGCCGTCACCTCTGGTAAGAGATAAATAGCCCGTTCTGGCCTTGACTTCGTTCGATAGGTACGATATGAGCCTAGTGTTCTCATCATCGGGGTGTGCAGCTACATAAAGAGCCGTGCCAAGAAAGTTTAACTTCTGTAAAGAATGATAAATTTCTGAAGATGAATATTGAACTGGAGCTTGTGAAAAGGCGATATTCTGAGAGAAAAGTATTCCGGTAACGAATACTAAGAGATAACGCATAGTGTTGGTTGTTTTTTTGATGTAACCCCTCATTTATTATGTTTGAGGTATACAACCAAAGATAGAAAGTTTAAAGGGCTCAGAGACTTTTTTAGAACTTCTTTAACAAAAAATTGATGAATCAAAATCTTCAGAGTAAACAAAACCTTTTAAGCTTCTTCAGAACCGTCAGGGGTACTTTCAAGGTTATAAATAAGGGTGACCGCTTTTTGCATCATCAGGTTATTGGGGTAAACCAACAACTCCCCATTTTCCTTACGCAAACTTATGTGAAAGGCCTTTATATCTTCAATTAAATAAGGTTCTTCTGATTCGATATCTTTGTCAAGAATTTTGACCCTATCCCCAATTTTAAAGGGAAAGGAGAAGAACAAGATAACCCCTGCCGTAATATTACTCAATATAGACCAACTCGCAAAAAGGGCGACGCCGATAACCGCAAAAACAGAAGAAAAAACGAGGCCTACTTCTTTGAAGTTCACGCCCCAGATAAATGATACGGCTACTAGACCGATTAGGGTTAGCAATCCTGAAGCATATTTCGTTATGAGTAGGGTTCTAGCTTCTACAATATTGCTAATCTTACCCATTTTGTGAATGGCCTTATCACTAACAAATTTTAAAATTAAGATTATGACCAAGGTAATTACCGTGGCTAAAATTTCGTGTTTGTAACTGCCAATAAAATCTTCCATAAATTACAATCCTAAACTATCGCGCAAAGATAAATCCTTATTTCCGTTTTGCTTCCAGTAAGGGGTTTTTATTGTGTTGATTTTTGTTGCTGAAGATGTCAATTGTTTGGCGTTATCCCCAAAACCACTTGTAAAAGTTTCCGTCCAACCTTCTATCTCATACGGAAAGGTGTTTACGAAGGTAATTTTCAATGAACGTTGAAGTTCAGGATAATCAATTACATAAGAACTCATTTCACCATTGGAGTTTAAGGTTAAAGTAGCTTTGTAGGGTTTCAATTCTTTGTGCGAAAGACGTATATACTCTAAAGAAGGAATAACTTTAAATTCGCCCGTTGGAAGGTTCTGTGGATCAATTCTAATTTTGTTCCAAAGTTCATTTTCCAAGATATTCTTTTCTAGAACCAGTTCTTGGTCGGCCTCACTCTCAAAATAGGAATGTGACATCACTTGAAAACTATCTCTATTATTGAGCTGAGCATAAACTTGCCCACACCATTCTTGAGCAGAAAAAGAAACCTTGATGGCATGTTGGTTATCATGAACGGGATAAAATGAACTACTCATAATGGAGTAGGGGTAAATACCGGTCAAATATTTTTTAGTAGCGTTGAGCTTAAGTACAGGAATATTATCAGGGTTCGACCCGTCAGCTTTTACTTGTTTCTGTGCAAGAAATGGTTCGGTCACGTAGATAAGAACGGCTTTGCCGTCCCGTGTTTCACCATATCGGGCCTGCTGTAGATTATAAGACGTAATTTCAGCATCGCCAGCATACCAATATTTTTTAAAATTATTTGATAGTGGCCTTTTTTGATGTTCTTGTGATTCTGAATTATTTTCAGTAACAACTATTTTCTCTCTATTTTCCTGTTCTTTACAGGCAGCAAGCGAAAAAATAATCAAGACTAAAAAAGCAATCTTCTTTGTAAGTAATAAAGTTCTCATGAGGTTATTTTTTTAAGAGATAAAGGTTGCGCTTAACTTTTGTTGATAACCGTCTAAATTTTTCGGCAACGGCTATCCGACCATTTCCATTAGTGTCGAACATACCAATTGGGTGGGCAGACCGACCACATTGGGGTACGACCCTCTTATTTCTTCAATTCCTATGAGTCCTATCCATTCTTGTATACCATATGCACCGGCCTTATCGAAAGGTTGAAAGTTGGTGATATAATATTTAATTTCTTCTTCAGAAAGCTCTTTGAATTTAACCTGAGTGGTCTGGCGTACTGTTCTTTGGTCGTTTACGGTAGTAAAACTTACAGAGGTAACCACCTCGTGCCAATCGTTAGACATGGTTCGCAACATATCATAAGCCTCTTGCTCATCAGCGGCCTTGGCCAAAGATTTACCATTGTGCCAAACCACCGTGTCTGAGGTGATAAGTATTTCCTTGGGAAGAAGGCTATCTTTGAAAGCCGATGCTTTTAAAATGGCCAGATAGTCTGAAATTTCACCGGCCTTTAGATTTTTTGGATACACTTCTTCAACACTCTTCAAGCGAACCTCGAATTCGAGCCCCATTTCCTTTAAGTATTGTTGCCTTCTAGGCGAACCCGAACCAAGTATCAAGGTGTAGCCTTCTAACTTATTGTTTAACATATGATTATTAATCGTTTGAAGCACTGAAATTAGTCAACCAATCCCCCTTAACCTTCAAGACTTGTTCGATAACATCTCGAACACAGCCCTCGCCCCCATTTTTATGGGACACGTATTTCGAAATGGCTTTTACTTCGGGTACCGCATTTTGCGGACATGTGGGTAAGGCTACAGTTTGCATGGGTGGTATATCGGGGATGTCATCACCCATGTAGAGCATGGTCTCTGGGGAAACCTCATAAATATCCATATACTCCTCAAGGGCATCCATTTTGTGATGGGCGCCAAGATAAATATCGGTAACCCCAAGAGCTTTTAATCTGTTGCGCACCCCTTCATTTGTTCCTCCTGAAATGATACATACCCGATACCCTTTTTGTAATGCGGTCTTAAGGGCATAGCCATCTTTGACGCTCATTTTTCGTAGCATTTCCCCCTCTGTAGTAATAATGAGGGTGCTATCTGTAAATACGCCATCAACATCAAAAACAAAAGTGTCGATTTCCTTTAAATATTCTTTATAACTTTTTTCCATAGGTGCTTTGTATCGATTGGCTCAGTAAATTATAGATTTCTTTGTCTTGCAAATTTCCCAATTGCTCAATATGCGAATTTAAGGTTTCTTGGTCTCCTCTTCGAGCGGGGCCGGTTTGCGCATCAAAAGGGGTTGTATTTTTTAATTTTTGAACGGTTTCCTCTATAAGAGGCTGTAAGAGGTCAAAAGGAAGCTGATTTTCCTCACAGATTTTATTTCCTATATAAAATAAATGATTGGTGAAATTATTGACGAATACGGCAGAAAGGTGCAATGCTTGTCGTTGTTCTGAATCTACTTTATGAACGCTCTCGGAAATTTCACTACCCAACCTTTTTAGTTTTGTCATGTTTGATTTGGTGCTGCCCTCTATACAAACGGGTACCTTTCTAAAATCAATTTCTTGGTCTTTACTAAATGTTTGCAGGGGATAAAAAACACCGTAGGCCTTATGTTTAGAAAGCATTTCAATAGAACTTGCTCCTGATGTATGAGCGACAAGCCCAGATTTGCTTTCCAGTTTTTGAGAAACAGCAGGTATGGCGGAATCGCTTACTGCAATTAGATAAATATCGGCAGCATCCTTAATCTCTGAAAAATCAGAAGTCGTTTTTTCCTCAATTCCAAAGCTCGAAAGGGCCTTTTTGTTTCGACCGACCACTTGTACAATCTCAACAGTTTCAACGTTAAGAAAAGCGTTGTACAAATGTTTGGCCACGTTGCCGGTTCCAATAACACTTACTTTAAGCATGCTGCGAAATTAAGCATATATTTTTGTACAGAGTTCTATGAAAAGTAACGTCTCGAGCTTGAAAACTTAAAAAGTCAAATACAAATGAATTTTAAGATTACTGATGCTGATTTTTAAGAACAATTAACAGTTCGAAGACCTCTTTAGCGCTTTCTATTTTTATTCAAATCATAAAAAGGGCGTATTTTTGCCTGCTGAAAACCAAATTCAGCCACAAATAATGCAAAAGCTCAAAAATTTACTGTTTTCCACAAGATTGATGGCAATACTTTTTATGGCATTTGCTGTTGCAATGGGCTTCGGTACCTTCATCGAAAGCAAGTATAGTACCGAAACAGCAAGAATTTGGATATATAACGCATGGTGGTTCGAAGCCATAATGGTGTTCTTCGTTATAAATTTTGTTGGAAACATTAAACGATATAGACTGTTAAGGTGGGAAAAATGGCCGGTATTGGTTCTTCACCTTTCTTGGGTTTTGATTATTGTTGGCGCGTTCGTCACCCGATACATAAGTTACGAGGGCATGATGCCTATTCGAGAAGGCGAGGCGGAAAAAGTTTTCTATTCAGATAAAACTTTTTTAACCGCTTTCGTAGATGGTCAAATTAATGGTGAACCGAAAAGAAAAACGTTACAGGAAGATTTGATCGTAACAGCCCAAGATATTAAAACGAATTTACCTTGGAACTCCGATTTTAATGGGCAACCTTTTACCATTTCTTATGTAGATTTTATTGAGGGGGCAGAAGAAGGGTTGATTCCCGATGAAAACGGAAAAGAATATCTCAAAATAGTAGAGGCTGGTGACGGTCAACGCCATGAACATTACTTAGAAAACGGTCAGGTGTCCAGTATTCATAATGTTCTTTTTAGCCTTAATAAAGAGACCGAAGGCGCTATTAATATTATTTCTACGGATGATAGTTATCAAATAAAGACTCCTTTTGAGGGCAACTTTATGCGAATGGCTGACCAGTTTCAAGGCCAGGTACTAAAAGATAGCATTCAGCCGCTTCAACTGCGTTCGCTATATCAAATGGCAGGTATGCAATTTGTTATTCCTGACCCCATAGTTAAAGGTTCTTACGGAGTGGTCAAAGTTGCGAAGGAGAAAATTACAGACGCCACCCTTGATGCTTTGATCGTAGAAATTTCTTCTAATGGTGAATCGGTTCAGAAGAAGTTATTAGGAGGTAAAGGCACCTCTGAGTTTTCTGAAAAGTTAAGTGTTGGTGGCTTAGAGTTTATGTTGAGCTATGGTTCTAAGGTCTATGAGTTACCGTTCAGCATAAAATTGAACGATTTTATTGCGGAAAAGTATCCTGGGACAGAAAAAGGGTATTCTTCTTTTATGAGTAAGGTTACTGTTCAAGATGAACGACCGTTTGATTATGACATTTTCATGAACAATATTTTAGACCATCAGGGATATCGTTTTTTTCAATCAAGTTTCCACCCTGATGAAAAAGGAACTATTCTATCGGTCAATCACGATAAATGGGGTACTTGGATCACCTATTTGGGCTACTTTCTTCTATATATAGGCTTGATGGGAATTATGTTTTTTGGGAAAACCCGTTTCAAAGATTTAGGCAAATCATTAGATAAATTAAAATCTAAGAAAGCAAAACTTACCACAGTTTTGCTATTGGGGGTCGTGTTAAATTTATCTGCACAGCATTCTGCCGATGATGGCCATGACCACTCGAACGACTTGCCCACTTCGGCACAGATAGATTCGTTGATACGAACTACCATTGTTTCTGAAGAACATGCCGAAAAATTCGGAAAATTAGTGGTTCAAGATGAGGGTGGGCGTATGAAACCCCTTCATACTTTCTCTTCTGAATTACTTCGTAAACTGAGTTTAAAGGATAAGTTTCATGATATGAACGCTGATCAGGTCTTCATTTCTATGATGCTCAACCCACCCGCTTGGTACAATGCCGAATTTTTGGCCATTGATAAAAAGGGAAAAAATGATAGTATTCGAAAAGTAATCGGAGTTCCAGAAGGTCAGAAGTATGCCAAAGCCACCGATTTTTTTGATGCCACTGGAAATTATAAACTGGAGCCTTATTTACGAGAGGCAACGGCGACAAACATACCTGATAAATTTGAGCAAGATTATAAAGATGCGAATATTAGGCTAAGTGTATTAGACCAGGCGCTAAGTGGCAGAATTGTTAAGATATTTCCATTATTGAACGATGAGAACAACAAATGGATATCAGCTGTAGAATTTCGTGGCGGCCAATATCAGGTACACGATTCCCTCTATTCGAATTTTATCAAAAACTCGGTTCCATACTACTTAATGACCTTACGGAAGGCGATTACGACCAACGACTATACCGATGCCGACAAGCTGCTCGAAGCTTTTAAACAAAATCAAAAAAACCATGGTAGCGAAGTTTTGCCCTCGGATACTAAAATTGATACGGAGGTCATTTATAACAAACTTGGTATTTTCAACCAACTATGGAGGCTATACCCCATAATTGGCCTGTTTTTCTTTTTCATATTGATATTTCAAATTTTTAAGGACCGTGCCATCTGGAGGGTCGGTAACTATTTCTTTAAGGGAACGATAATTATTTTGTTTCTCTGGCATACAGTCGGTTTAATTTTACGATGGTACATTTCTGGTCATGCCCCTTGGACCAATGCGTATGAGAGTATCCTCTACGTGTCTTGGGCAACCATGGGTATGGGGCTTCTTTTTACCAAAAAGAGTGATATGACTTTGGCGTCTTCGGCATTTGTTGCCGGTATGCTGTTGTGGATTGCACATCAAAACTGGGTGGATCCAGCAATTGGAAATTTGGTGCCTGTACTTGATAGTTATTGGTTAATGGTTCATGTAGCGGTTATTGTTGCCAGCTATGGTCCTTTGTTTGTAGGTGCCATATTGGGGTTTGTTAGTCTTCTTCTTATGATTCTTACCACTAAAAGGAATAGGAAGCGTATGGAATTCAATATTCAAGAGCTGACTATTATTAATGAACTTGCCTTAACGGTCGGTCTTGTAATGCTTACTATCGGTAACTTTCTTGGAGGCCAATGGGCCAACGAAAGTTGGGGTCGATACTGGGGTTGGGATCCAAAAGAGACTTGGGCACTTATTTCAATTATGGTCTATGCATTTGTCATCCACACCCGATTGGTTCCCGGACTTAGAGGTAAATGGACATTCAATTTCTTGAGCCTTATTTCTATAGGTAGTATTATGATGACCTATTTTGGTGTAAACTATTATTTGGTAGGTCTGCATAGTTATGGCCAAAGTGGTTCAGCAGCCATTACTCCTGATTATATCTGGTATATCGCCTTGGGTATGTTGGTGATTGGGGCGCTTAGTTTTTGGCGATATAAGGTGAACTTCGCTAAATAATTCGTTGCTAACAAATATCTAGTGATTGTAGTCTTCTTTTGATGTAATGGTTGGTTTTAACTCTAATTTCTTTAGATTTATCACCTACCAATTAAATTGTAATCAATCAATAGCAAACCATAAATGACTAGTTTGAAAAATCATTTTTTAAAAGCAGTCCTATTGGCATTAGTGCTTACGGGATGCAAATCTGAAGAAAAGAAACCGGCTTCCGAAGCAGAAAGCCTACCAAAACCCAACATTGTCTTTATTTATATGGACGATTTAGGCTACGGTGACATGAGTGCCTATGGGCCACCGAAATTTCCACCCCAAATATGGATGCCTTAGCGGAAGGAGGAATCAAGTTTACCAATGGCTATGCAACTTCTGCGACCTGTACACCAAGCCGATATGCCATTCTTACGGGGAGATATCCTTGGCGTAATGAAGATGCCAAAATATTACCGGGTACGGCACCATTGATTATCGATACAGAACAATTGACGGTACCTAAAATGCTGAAAGCCCAAGGTTATGCCACGGGTATTGTCGGCAAATGGCATTTAGGTCTCGGCAATGGCAATGTTGATTGGAACCAACGTGTATCTCCGGGGCCCAACGAAGTCGGCTTTGACTATTCTTACATTTTGGCTGCCACCCAAGACCGGGTGCCTACGGTGTATATCAAAGATGGGCATGTAGATGGCTTAGACCCAAATGACCCTATTTCGGTGGATTATAAAAATAATTTTGAAGGGGAACCAACAGGATTGGAAAATCCCGAGTTGACCACTATGAAATGGCATCATGGCCATAACAATAGTATCGTGAATGGCATCCCTAGAATTGGATTTATGAAAGGCGGCGAAGCCGCCAAGTGGAGTGATGTCGATATGGCGGATCATTTCTTGGCCAAGGCCCAAGAATATGTAAGTACACATAAGACGGAACCTTTCTTTCTTTATTATGCTTTACAACAACCACACGTACCTAGAACCCCACATCCTCGTTTTGAAGGTAAATCGGGTATGGGGCCAAGAGGAGATGTCATTTTGGAAGCAGATTGGGTAATTGGTGAGTTTATAAAAACCCTTGAGAAAGAGGGCGTTTTAGAAAATACCTTAATTGTATTTTCTAGTGATAACGGACCCGTAGTAAATGATGGTTATTACGATGATGCCGAAGAAAAATTAGGCAATCATACCCCGGCAGGAGTTTTACGAGGTGGCAAGTACAGCCTTTTTGAAGCGGGTACGCGAGTACCTTTTATGACCTATTGGAAAGGCAAGATTCAGCCAGGTGTTTCCGACGCCATGGTTTGTCAGGTAGATTTATTAACTTCATTGGCCAAGTTAGTGGGCAGTGATCAAAAGGGTGAAGACAGTAAAGACATTCTGTCTGCATTTATGGGCGAAAGCAAACAAGGCAGAAATGAACTGGTAATTGAAGCTACTTCAAGAACCGCCTTTAGGCAAGGAGTTTGGGCTATGATCCCCCCTTACAAAGGTGTAGCTATCAATAAACAGGTTAATATTGAATTGGGTAATGGCAGTGAATACCAACTATACAACCTGAAAGATGATTTGGCACAGCAGAACAATTTAGCTGCTTCCCAACCTGAAAAATTGCAACAAATGATTAAAGATTTTGAGGCAATTAGGGGCAAGGGTAATACCGATGTACAAGAGCTTGAGCTAAAGTAAACTAGTTGTTGAAAGAACGACGCCCTGAACAATAGGTTGATACCTTGTTTGTTTGGGGCGTTTTTTTTATTTCCCGCCGTTGGCTTGCAAGTCGGCCAGACATTGACTGTCGAAATCAGGGATTGTTCCGCCACTGAGCATATTGACCAACCCTTCTCCAGTTTCTGCTGTCCAGTACATTAGACAAGTGTCTTCAGTACAATGTCTGCCATGTTCCACATCTTGATGGTCTTGTTGCATTGGGGTTCCGGCATTGACCATGCCCAATAGATGTCCGAATTCATGATTTAACACTGTGCTTTCTAGAACGGTTAAGCTGGGTCCGAAGGTTTGTCCGCTAAAGCTTTTTATAGTTTCTTCGAAAATAGCGAAAGAGGTATTTCTATAGGCAATGCCCAATACAGAACCATTTTCGGTATTTTCAGAGTATTCCCCATCGAGAAAAATACCGAAGACAGCAATCGTATTGTCAATATTGTATGAGGTTCGTATATCATCTTCAATTGCCCTGATATCATTGGCAGAGTAGCTTTCCTGACCAGGAGAATCCATTTTCTTAAGCTCTAAGCTTATACCTTGAGGTTTGTTCAATCGCTGTTCTAGAAACTCCTCAAAATTTGCGATGGTATTTTCGGTAGGTTCAAAACCGTCCACATAGAAAAGTTCGAAAACTATCTCGTCAAAATTAGCAGGGCTTAAGAGGTCGTTTGCCGAATCACCAACAGATTGTTTATTCTCTGATACATCTATTTCTTGCTCATTACCATTCTCATCGGTGACGGTTTTTGGTTCGTCATGCGAATTCGTGCTAGAATTATCGTCTGAGTCCTTTGAACAAGATAGCACAATACATAAAGTTAATATGGTCAATACTTGTTTCCAAACTCTTGATATAAACTTGTTCATGATGTAGGTTTAAGTACAATATGAACGAAAAAAAGTGATCATTAGTGTAACTTTTTTTGAGCGCTATTGCTATGGTGAATTCATTTTTTTCGCATCTTTGCTTCATCATGAAGTTATAAGAATTATGTTCGATATAGATGTCATGGGCCCTAAGCCCTTGAAATAATTGAGGTTTACCCTCAATTTCTTGGCATTTTCTTCAATTTCTTTCCACATAATTTAACATCATGAGAAATCACAATAGAATAACTTTCAAAAGAATTTATCAATACTTTGTTTTGGCCATCTCGGGCAAAGACACCGAGTTTACATCGGGTAGCATACGTAAGGCAATTTTTGTGCTTTCTATACCTATGATCTTAGAAATGATGATGGAGTCGATTTTCGCCATCGTCGATATAGCTTATGTCAGCCAAGTTAGTGTAAATGCGGTAGCAACTATTGGCTTAACAGAATCAGTGGTTACCCTAGTTTATGCTGTAGGAATTGGTTTGAGCATGGCCGCGACCGCGGTGGTTGCTCGCAGAATAGGGGAAAAGAACCTCAAGGGAGCACGAGAATCGGCCGTTCAAGCCATAGTGCTAGGGGTTCTTGTTTCGGTTGTCGTAGGTATAGTCGGTCTGCTATATTCCAAAGAAATTTTGGCCTTAATGGGCGCTGAACCAGACCTGATAGCGGAGGGCCACAGATATACTCAATTGCTCTTAGGGGGTAATATTACCATTTTATTGCTGTTTTTGATTAATGCTATTTTTCGAGGTGCAGGTGATGCCGCTATTGCTATGTGGGCGTTGGTGCTATCTAACGGACTCAATATAATATTGGACCCCATTTTTATCTTCGGATGGGGACCAATTCCTGAATACGGGGTAACTGGAGCTGCAATTGCCACAAATATAGGTAGGGGAACAGCAATTCTATTTCAATTAGCAGTTCTTTTCTTTGGATGGAGCAAGATACAAATTGGGTTCAAAGACATCGTCGTAAGACTCAACGTAATGTTTAATTTACTTAAAGTTTCGTTGGGTGGCATAGCTCAATTTTTAATCGGTACATCTAGTTGGGTATTTTTAATGCGAATGATGTCGGAATTTGGTAGTGAAGTATTGGCCGGTTATACGATAGCGATTCGAGTTATGCTCTTTACCCTAATGCCATCATGGGGTATGAGTAACGCGGCTGCAACATTGGTCGGTCAAAATTTGGGTGCTGACCAACCGGAAAGAGCGGAAAAATCGGTTTGGGTTACGGGCAAGTACAATGCCTATTTTATGGCATTGGTTTCTTTGGCTTATTTGTTCTTTGCCTATGATATCGTCGGTTGGTTCAACGATAACCCTGTAGTAATTGAAAATGGAGGTTTATGTCTACAGATTATTGCCGCGGGTTATGTATTCTATGCATATGGTATGGTAGTGACCCAAGCTTTTAATGGCGCCGGGGATACGGGCACACCCACTAAAATCAATTTTTTTGCTTTCTGGCTGTATCAGTTACCATTCGCTTACTTGGCTTCAACAACCCTTGGTCTTGGTGCGATGGGGGTTTTTATAGCTATCACCTCTGCAGAAGTACTTTTAGCCATTATTTCGATAATTTGGTTCAAAAGAGGGGCCTGGAAAAAAGTTCAGGTATAATTTTAATACCTTTAACTCTGATTAAGAAATGAAAAATGAAGAATGAAAAATAAAGGTCTAAATACAATTTGCACACATATTGGTGAAGTGGAAGATAAGCAGTTTAAGGGCGCAATATCCCCTTTGTATATGAGTACTTCCTACGCCTTTGAAGATGTTGAAGCTAAGCGATATCCCCGCTATTTTAACACACCGAACCAAGAAGCATTATGTAGAAAGATAGCTGCTTTGGAACATACTGAAGCGGCACTTATTTTTGGTAGCGGAATGGCTGCGATAAGTACCGCATTGATGAGTTTTTTGAAGTCAGGAGATCATATCGTGTTACAGCAAACTTTATATGGTGGCACCTATAATTTGATTACAGAAGAATTTCATAAATACGGAATAGAGTACTCTTTTACCGATGGGTGGGCGGTTGAAAATTTTCAGGCCAAAATTCAAAAGAATACCAAGGTAATCTATATAGAGACGCCTTCAAACCCATTGCTGACGATTACCGATTTAGATGCCATAGGTAAGCTAAGTAAAGAACATGGTCTAGTTTCTATGATCGATAATACGTTTGCGAGTCCGGTCAATCAAAACCCCATTGATTTTGGTATCGATGTGGTGATTCACAGTGCTACCAAATACATGGGAGGCCATTCAGATATTCTAGCAGGCGCGGTGGCATCATCAGAAGAGCATATCTCAAGAATTTTTGCCTTGGCAAAAAATTTTGGTGGCAGTCTCAGTGATTATACAGTTTGGTTGTTAGAACGCAGCATGAAAACAATGGGTATTCGTGTGAAAGCGCAGAATGACAACGCACAAAAAATGGCAGAGTATTTAGAAGCTCATAGCGATATCGCCGCGGTATACTACCCAGGTCTAACCAGTCATGCTGAACATGAACTTGCCAAGGCACAAATGAATGGTTTTGGTGGTATGTTATCCTTCGAACTAACTAAAAATTTAAATGCTTCACAATTTCAGAAAGCACTACAATTGATAAAACCCTCAATGAGTTTGGCGGGCGTGGAAAGTACTATGTTATCGCCCACTTTGACATCACATGCCCTAATGAGTGCAGATGAGCGAGAGCGTCAAGGTATTCGTGATGGATTGATCCGTTTTTCCGTAGGAATAGAAGAATCCGAAGATTTGATTGCCGATATCGAGCAAGCATTACAGAAAGTAAGGTCGAGTGCAATGGTCTCAACAAAATAGAAATAAAGTATAAACTTCAATTATAGCAGACCTAAGGTTCGTCTGTAATTTGTAGTCTAGAAAATAAAAGAATGAAATTAGATATTTTGGCTTTCGGTGCCCACCCTGATGATGTAGAACTTGGGGCAGGCGCAACCATTGCAAAAGAAATTGCCAACGGTAAAAAAGTAGGAATTGTCGATTTGACCAAAGGAGAGTTGGGCACTAGGGGTTCTGCCGAAATTCGGTCTAGAGAGGCTGCGGCTTCGGCAGAAGTACTCGGAGTATCAGTTCGTGAAAATTTGGGGTTTGCCGATGGGTTTTTCAAGAACGACCAAAATCACCAGATAGAGGTCATTAAAATGATTCGAAAATATAGGCCCGAAATTGTGCTCTGTAATTCGATAGAAGATAGGCATATTGATCACGGTAGAGGTAGCAACTTAGTCAGCGATGCTTCTTTTTTAAGTGGATTGGTCAAGATTGAGACCAAATTTAAGGAAGAAGATGTGTTTCAAGAACCTTGGCGACCAAAATGGGTATATCACTATATTCAATGGAAAAATATCGATCCTGATTTCGTGGTCGATGTTTCCGGCTTTATGAAAACAAAAATGAAAGCTATTATGGCCTATACATCCCAATTTCATGATCCCAATAGTGAAGAACCGGAAACTCCGATAAGCAGTAAGAATTTTATTGATAGTGTAAATTATAGGGCTAGAGACTTGGGCAGGTTAATCAATACAGAATTCGCAGAGGGCTTTACTACCGAAAGACACGTTGCGGTTCGGTCATTGGGCGATTTAATTTAAGCAGTTTTTTTGTACCTTTTTTTAGATTTGGCTTTCGATTTAGGCAAGGTAAAATGGAAGGTACTGCCTTTTCGTTTTAAACTGTTCACCCATATTTTGCCCTCGTTCTTTTCAATCATTTCTTTGCAGAGGGGCAGCCCTAGACCCGTACCTTTTTCATTATTGGTACCGTAGGTGGTCACATTTGAGTTTTTTGCAAAAAGCTTATTTATTGTCTCTTGATCCATACCTATACCTGTATCACGAATCGAAATTTGCCAGTGATCGTTTTTTTCAAGTGACGAAATGGTTACCATACCATTCTCGGGTGTAAACTTAAGGGCGTTGCTTATAAGGTTGCGAACAACAATATCGATTTGGTTTTCATCTGACCAAGCCATGGTGTTCATAGTTAGATGACTTATAAGACGAATTCCTTTATTCTCGGCTGTTTCAGACAATAAATGAATATTGTCATTTACAATACTGTCTAATGCCACTACACTGGGCTTAGTTACGGCACCGTTCATTTGAGTTTGACCCCAAGATAACAAGTTGTTGAGAGTGAAGGAAATATGGTCGATGTCATGCCTGAATTTCGGAATGAACTCCATGAATTCGCTCTGCCCAATTTCACCCTCCTTAAACATTTTAAGCAGACTTTGAAAAGCACCGATAGGACCCCTCAGGTCATGGCCGATAATAGAGAATAAACGGTCTTTTGTTCTATTGATTTCTCTTAGTTCAACTTCTCTTTTCTCTAGATCTTCGGTTTTTTGATG
This sequence comes from Pseudozobellia sp. WGM2, assembly GCF_017810075.1. Taxonomy (GTDB): domain Bacteria; phylum Bacteroidota; class Bacteroidia; order Flavobacteriales; family Flavobacteriaceae; genus JADNYK01. Next base: position 130,141 of record NZ_JADNYK010000004.1, on the reverse strand, counting down.
TAATTCTTTATTTAGCCTTTTTTGAATACTTTCACTGCGCCTCATTAAAAAGGTGACTGCAATAAAAATCAATAATATGGCCAAAGCCGCATGAATATAGTTTCTCTGCGTTGCTAGTTGTTTTTTGTTTTCATCGATTAGCGCCATTTTTTGCCTATCATGCTCTAATTTATTTTTTAGCATGTTCAGACTAGTTTGATTTTCTGTTCTCGACAGCGTGTCGGTTATTGATTGGTATATCTCGTGATATTTTAGGGCAGATTCATAGTCTTTATTGTATTTGCTGACTTTATATAAGGTCACGGCACATTTTTGTTGTCCTTCTTTAAATTTTATACGGTCTGAAATTTCAAGTGCCTGTAATGCATATTTTTCAGCAAGAGCGAAATAGCCTAAACCGAAATGAGCTTCCGCCATACCGTTGAATAGGTCTATTTTCCCTCTTTGGTCTTGCAATTTCTTGTGAAGCATTTCACTTTGATTGTACCAATATAGAGCCCATTTGTTTTTATTCTCTTTGAGATAAGTTTTCCCTTTAATTTCGTAGGCGTAGGCGAGCCAATCCATAATTTTATGTTTCTCGAAAACTGTAATACTTCTGTTCACATTGAACATGGCGTAATCTAACTTACCCATATCCGCATAGATCGAAGCAACATTGCTCATGCTTTCGGCTGAAATGATTTCATCACCTATTTCGTCGTTTATTTTTTTGACTTTCTTATAGAATTCTAAAGCTTGTTCATAGTCTTTTTGAACTGCATACAGATTTGCAACGTTTTCGTTCATTATCGATAGCATAAGGTTGGCCTCAGATGCATTGGCCATATCGATTCCTTCTAAGTAGTGGGTTAAGGCCTTGGCATAGTCACCCTTATACGAAAACTCACCGGCTAGATCATTTTTAGCTCTTAATGCTAATCTAGGGTTGTTTGCAGACTTACTTATATCAAGAGCTTCTTGATAGAATTTTATAGCTTCACTATGATTTCCCTTATCAGAATAGAAATTAGCAATACCTATTGAAGATATGCTCTTGCCCTTTTGATAGTTAATTGACTTGCTAAGATTTAAGGCAAGTTTAGATAACAGCAAAAGACTATCGGCTTTATAAAAACGTTGTTCGCTACCTAAATCATTTATTAAATTGATATAGACTGAATCTTTGAGAGTAAAATCGGGCTTATCTTTTAATTTCTTAATCTTATTTTCAATATCAGCTCTATTGTTTTGCTGTGAAAATGCTGAAAACGTGAATAGGAGCATAGCTCCCAAGATAACGTGACGTATCTCAGAAATAAGTACTAAATTGAAAAAATAAAGTTTTCGGCGATACATAAATTGGGCCATATTTCATCACTAATGTATATCGCTTACCCCTGTACTTCTAAAAAATTGTTGTGAAACGCTTGAAATTGTGTGTTTTGTCGGTCGATGTGTGTATTTCGTCGATGATTTAGGTATTCTTTGAAATTTAGCTCATAAACACATTCAGTCTTTAAAAATGAAAAATGCACAATTTGATATTAAAATAACGACAGTTTTATTTTGACAGATTGTGTAAAAAAAATTACCTTTGCCACCGCTTGTGAATAGAGGGCTTGTTTTGGTACTTTAAAGTAATTCTTAACGAGCAGCTAAATTGATTTTCGCAAGTTCTGAAATGGTGGTTGTAGCTCAGCTGGTTAGAGCGCTTGATTGTGGTTCAAGAGGTCGCCGGTTCGAAACCGGTCTTCCACCCTTAAAGATAGAAAGTCCTTCCAAAATGGGAGGACTTTTTTATTTACCGTATGATACAGTAATTGCGTCTAAATAAAAAGCCCCGATTCAAGTGAATCGGGGCTTTTTGATTGTGTTTTAGTAGCTTATTCTAAAATTTTATCGACTATCACACGTTGTTCTCTATTTGCGACTTCCCAGGCTGTATGAAAAATTAGTCGGGTACGATTCTCAAGTAGGTCGTAATTTATTTTATCAGGGGTATCTCCGGGTCTGTGATAATCATCATGGGTACCATTAAAGTAAAATATAATGGGAATATTATTTTTAGCGAAATTATAGTGATCGCTTCGGTAGTAGAAACGATTGGGGTCATTTTCATCATTGAAAGTATAATCTAATTCAATATTGGTAAACTTAGTATTGACCTCTTCAGATAGTTCGTGCAAGTCGGTACTCAATTTATCAGAACCGATTAGGTAAATGTAATTTCGCTCACCGGTTCGTTTAGGGTCAATTCTACCGATCATATCAATATTTAAATTGGCAACGGTTTGCTTGAGCGGAAAAATTGGTTCGATATCAGTGTAATACCTTGATCCCAATAACCCCTTTTCTTCACCCGTAACATGTAAAAAAACGATAGATCTTTTGGGTCCTTGGCCATCTTCGGCTGCCTGCTTGAAGGCTTGTGCAATCTCTAAAAGTGCTACTGAACCAGACCCATCATCATCGGCACCATTATTAATTTCACCATCAGGTGATACACCAATGTGATCTAAGTGCGAAGAAATAACAACATATTCTTCGGGTTTTTCAGAACCTTCGATTACGGCCACTACATTTTCTGAAACCACTCCGTTATTTTGGCTTTGTACATCTATTTTCAAAGGTACCGTCAATGTCTTACCCTTTTTTTGTGTAGCTATATTGGGCAATATGGCATTGGCAAGTTTTGAATTGATCCAGAAAGTGAAAAAACCACCTGTAGAGTCATTTGAAAGCTCCATTCTACCACTATCATTGCTCTTCATCCAATCGAACCTGCTCTTAAAACGTGGAAAATTTGCTTGATCAAAATACAGCATTCCTTTAGCACCTTTACTGGTAGCAAGTTCCATGCGTTTACCCATTGATTCTGACATGTTGCTCCAAACTGATTTTTTACTGCTACCAGAGATTTTATAGTTTCCATTGTCGTCAACAGGTTCTCCGGCTTTGATCAGCACGATTTTGCCCTCAACGTCGAGATTATTATAATCAGAATAATTACCCGATTCGATACCGTAACCGGCATAAACTATATGGTCATAAGATCCTTGAGCCCTAGAAAAAGTTAAAAAATCAGTTCCTAAAGGGTACTCTTTTCCATTGACCGTCAATGATCCTTTTGGCAGTTGGCTTACTTCTAAAGGTACATTTTGAAAGTAATCACCATCTTTCTTCGCGGCGGGAATATCCATGGTTTTATATTTTTCCCTTAGATATTCGACTGCTTTCTTTTGTCCAGGTTTACCAGTTTCACGTCCTTCAAAATCATCAGAAGCATAAATATAAAGATGCTCTTTAAGTTCTTCCTCTGTTATAGTTTCAGCATAAACCTTGGGACTTTTAGGGGTGTAAGTAACTTCACTTGTCTCAGAAATAGTTTTCTGAGAAGAATTACATGCCATAACCATACCCATGGTCATCATTATCAATTTCTTCATTGTTTATTTTTTACAATTTGCAAAGCGGTATGCAACCATTTAGGGCTGCAAAACAAAAAAATATACCACGCGGTAAATACCTAATAATGGTGTCGTCAAAATTTTTCAAAAATAACGAAAACAAATAGAATATACTCTTTGCAAGAAAACCAATTATGTTGTGCGATGTTTACGTTTTTTGGTATCTTGACCGCTAAAGCAAAAATCGACCCAACATACTTTAACTTATGAGATTTTTAAAAATTGCAATATTTTTTTGCGCAGTAGGTATTTGTTTAACGAATTGTAAACAGAATAAGAAAGAAAAAATGAAAGAAACCCCAACTCAAACTGAAGAAAGCATACTTTCTGACCATTTGAATGTTAAAAATTTTGAAACTGTAATCGACGGTGATTCGGTTAAGTTGTACACCTTAAAGAATAAAAACGGAATAGAGGTGACGATTACCAATTATGGTCAGCGGCTTATATCTCTGCACGTACCGGATAAGAATGGCAATTTTGAAGATGTGGTATTGGGTTTTCCCGATTTAAAGAATTATATGGCGAAAAAGAATTTTTACGGGGCAACTATCGGAAGGTATGGCAATCGAATAGCTAAAGGGGAATTTGAAATCGATGGTAATTCCTATGATTTGGCCATAAATAATAATGAAAACCATTTACACGGAGGGATTAAAGGTTTTGAAAGTGTAGTTTGGGGTGTAGATGCGGTTAATGATAATGAAATAGTTTTCAGTAGAACATCACCAGATATGGAAGAGGGGTACCCAGGAAAACTGGAAGTAAAAGTAACCTATACGCTTACCGATAGCAATGAGTTAAAGATTAACTATACGGCAAATACCGATAAGCCTACCTACATAAACCTTACCCACCATTCATTTTTTAATTTAAAGGGAGAAGGCGAAGGTACGGTCAACGACCATATCTTAATGTTGAACGCCGATAGCTTTACACCTGTGAATAATGGATTAATACCTACGGGTGAGATTAAAAATGTAGCTGGTACGCCGTTCGATTTTACCGAACCAAAATTAATAGGGGAAGATTTAGAAGTTGAGAACGAACAGTTAAAGTATGCGAGTGGCTATGATCACAACTTTGTATTAAATGAGAGTCCCAAAAACGAAGAAGGCCTAGTGATGGCAGCAAGGGTGATTGAACCCAAAAGTGGTCGCACGATGGAGGTATATACAGACGAGCCAGGTATACAATTTTATGGCGGCAACTTTTTGACCGGAGCCGACATTGGCAAAAGTGGTAAACCGTATGTTTTCAGAGGGGCTTTCTGTTTAGAGACCCAACATTACCCAGATTCACCGAACCAACCTAATTTTCCGAGTACACGATTAGACCCAGGGCAAACCTATACTTCTAATTGCGTTTACAAATTTGGTGTTCAAGAAAACTAAATAGTGTTATTTATTCAGACGGCCTAATTTGTTTATATTCTCATAAAGCTAACTTGATGGAACTATATTGGTTAATATAGTATCGATAATAGCTAAAATCGACAAATTTATTTTTTGCACTTACATCTATTTTTGTAGAAGTGAAAATTAAATAAATCTCTATGAAATTTGAATGGAAAGGCGTTATGCCAGCTGTCACTACAAAATTTACAGATAACGACTCGATAGATTTAAAAATGTTTACCAAGAATATCGAGGCCCAAATCGATGCTGGGGTTCATGGTATTGTTTTAGGAGGGTCATTGGGTGAAGCAAGTACATTAACCCGCAGTGAGAAGATACTTTTGATAGAAGAAACTGTTAAGATTGCCAGGGGTAGAATTCCGGTAATAATGACAATTGCCGAGCAGGCTACCAAAGAAGCGATCGACGCGGCGAAAGAGGCTGAAGATAGTGGTGCTGATGGGCTCATGGTGCTGCCTCCTATGAGATACAAGTCTACCGATTTTGAAACGATAACCTATTTTAAAGATATCGCGAAGAGCACCGATTTGCCCATTATGATTTATAATAACCCCGTTGATTATAAGATCGAGGTGACCGTCGATATGTTTAAAGAGCTAATAGAGATGAAAAACATTGGTGCGGTAAAAGAATCAACCCGTGATATTATCAATATTGGTAGGTTGCGAAACGAATTCGGCGATGGCTTGAAGATACTCACCGGGGTAGACCCATTGGCTTTAGAAAGTTTGTTGATCGGTGCCGATGGATGGGTAGCTGGTCTGGTATGTGCTTTTCCTGCTGAGACAGTAGCGATTTACGAATTGGCGAAAGCTGGTTACGTAAAAGAAGCAACTGAAATATACAGATGGTTTTTACCATTGCTAGAATTGGATATTAGTCCGCAATTGGTTCAAAATATTAAACTGGCAGAAGTAGCGACCGGTATAGGTACAGAAAATGTTAGAAAACCTCGATTGCCCTTACAGGGGGGCGAAAGGGAGCGAGTCTTACAAGTAATCGAAAAGGGACTTAGCACTAGACCGAAATTACCCGATTATAAGAATTTGACCACACTGACCAAAAAAGCTTTGGCATAATTTAATTTACCGCTTGGCTTAGAGAAAAAGGCTATGTATTAGATTATTTCCATAGATTATAATCTTCTCTTAAATGCTTGACTTCTATCTTCAAATATGGTAGATTTCAACAGTCAGTTATAAACCTCAAATTCTCTTAAAATGATTACAGGAAAAAACTATATAGGAAGTGATTTATCGGCTCTAGGAAAAGAGACATATACCACTTTTGATCCAAAACAGAATACAGCCACAGACTGGCAATTTCATGAAGCTACAAAAGATGAAATTGAAACCGCGGCGTTAAAAGCTCAAGAAGCTTTTCTTGAGTACAAAAATTATTCTGGTGCGCGAAAGGCAGAATTTTTGGTTGCTATTGCTGAAGAAATCGAAGCCTTGGGTAATGAGCTGATTGAAGCCTATACCAGAGAATCCGGTTTGCCCGAAGGTAGGGCCAAAGGGGAACGAGGAAGAACAATGGGGCAGCTGCGAGCTTTTGCTACTCTTTTAAAAGAAGGTTCATGGGTTGAAGCCACCATAGATACCGCACAACCTGATAGAGAACCGTTGCCAAAAGTTGATTTACGAAAAATGCTTTTGCCGATTGGCCCGATTGGCGTTTTTGGATCGAGTAATTTTCCTTTGGCATTTTCCACTGCCGGCGGTGATACAGCAAGTGCCCTGGCGGCAGGTTGCCCGGTAATTGTTAAAAGTCACCCCATGCATGCGGCTACTGGTGAGCTTATTTCTTCCGCTATTGTGAAGGCTGCGGAACGAACAGGTATGCCAGAAGGAGTTTTTTCCAATTTGAACAGTAGTGGAATAGAAGTAGGTAAACAATTGGTGCTGCACCCGGCTATTAAAGGGGTTGGTTTTACAGGTAGCATAAAAGGTGGAACGGCACTCTACAAATTAGCGGCAGAGCGTGAAGAGCCTATTCCAGTTTTTGCCGAAATGGGTAGTATCAACCCAGTAGTCGCCCTTCCGTCAGCTTTATCTGAAAACGGCACCGACTGGGCTACAAAATATGCAGGTTCTATAACCTTGGGAGCTGGTCAATTCTGCACCAACCCAGGACTTATTTTAGGTATAAAAAGTGAATCTTTAGATCAATTTATAAAAACGTTGGGTAGTGAAATCTTAAAGCTTGATCCGTCATGCATGCTTCACCCGAATATTCATAGTAATTATGAAAAGGGCAAGGAAGAACTATCTCATCAGGGCGGTATAGATGTTGTTGCCGATTATGAAGCCGATAGTGCACCGAATTACGGAAAGCAGAAAGTACTCACGGTAGCGGGAGCCGATTTTATGAAGAACCCAAAACTTCATGAAGAAGTATTTGGCCCTTTTTCTGTTGTCGTTAGATGTGATGATGCAAACGAACTTACCGCTGTGATCAATCGCCTTGAAGGGCAATTGACAGGTACAGTTTTGGGTGAAGCTTCTGAATTTGAATCTTTTTCACAAACTATAGATGCATTACAGAGCAGGGTAGGGCGAATTATATTCAACGGGGTACCTACAGGTGTAGAGGTATGCCCTTCTATGCACCACGGTGGTCCGTTTCCCGCAAGTACAGATAGTCGCTTTACTTCGGTAGGCACTTCGTCTATTAAAAGGTGGTTAAGACCTGTATCGTATCAAAATTGGCCGCAAGAATATTTGCCAGATGCGTTGAAAGATGATAATCCGTTAGGTTTAATGAGAATACTTGACGGCGAACATACCGATTCGAAGGTGGGTTAGCCTCTTTAAGCAAACATTTTGAATGGCTAAATCTATTTTCACCTGCATTGATGCCCATACCTGTGGCAACCCTGTTAGGGTAATTGCTAAGGGAGGCCCAGAACTCATTGGCTTAAGTATGAGTGAAAAAAGGCAGCATTTTATTAAAGAATTCGATTGGATCCGTAAAGGCTTAATGTTTGAGCCGCGGGGGCACGATATGATGAGTGGTAGTATATTTTATCCACCCAGTGATCCTAAGAACGATTTCGCCATTCTTTTTATCGAGACCAGTGGTTGTTTACCTATGTGCGGTCATGGTACGATAGGGTCTATAACCATTGGTGTTGAAGAAGGACTGATTATACCGAAAACCCCTGGTAAAATTCGTATGGAAGCTCCGGCAGGCTTGGTAGAAATCGAGTATAATATGTCTAATGAGAAAGTAGAGTGGGTAAAACTGACCAATGTAAAATCATATCTGGCGGCTACTGAACTCACGATCAATAGCTCTTCTCTGGGTGAGTTGGTCTTTGATGTTTCCTACGGAGGAAATTTTTACGCGATTATTGATCCCCAAACTAATTTTACAGGTGTTCAAGATTTTTCGGCCAGTAAACTCATTCAGTTCAGTCAGGAAATCCGAGAAAAAATCAACCAAAAATATGTTGAGCGATTCGTACATCCGGAAGATAAAACCATAAAAGGAGTTAGTCATGTTTTATGGACAGGTACTACGATATCACCTTTGGCCACTGCCAGAAATGCAGTGTTTTATGGTGATAAAGCTATTGATCGATCGCCCTGTGGCACCGGCACGTCTGCTAGAATGGCCCAATGGCACGCCAAAGGTAAATTGAAACTCGGTGAAGAATTTATTCATGAAAGTTATATAGGGTCTCAATTTGTGGGCAAAATAGAGAAAGAAACGAGTATTGGTGGTCAGATTGCCATAAGCCCAAGTATTCAGGGCTGGGCAAAAATATATGGTTATAATACCATCACCATCGATGATGACGACCCGTACGCTTATGGATTTCAAGTGATTTAAAATAGAGAATATTGAGCAAGAATATTGTAATTATTGGGGGTGGTATTATCGGACTGAGTTCAGCTTATTATTTACAAAAAGAAGGACATCAGGTCACGGTAATCGATAAATCGGATATTACCTCAGGAGCTTCTTTCGTTAATGCCGGTTATATAACTCCCAGTCATATAGTACCATTGGCTTCGCCCGGTATGATTGCCAAGGGCATAAAAATGATGTTTAATTCTGCCAGTCCGTTTTATATGAAACCCCGTTGGGATACTGAATTTTTCAAGTGGGCGTGGCACTTTCATAAATCATCGACCCATGCCAAGGTAGATAAAGCGATACCGGTTATAATGGATATTAATCTGCTGAGCAGAGAATTATTCTCCGAAATTAAAGCTTCTAACGATTTGGGCAGTTTTCAATTGGAGCGTAAAGGCCTATTGATGCTATACAAAACAAAGAATGCTTATGACCATGAAAAAGCGGTTGCCAGAAAAGCGAACGATTTGGGGCTTGAGGTTTCCGAACTCGATAAAAAGCAGCTAGAACGTATTGAACCTAATGTCAAAATTAACGCAGAGGGTGCCATTCATTATGAATGTGACTGGCATACTACACCTACTCAAATTATGCCGAAAATGCTTCAGTACTTAAAAGACGTAGGGGTAGTGGTGAAAATCAATGAAGAAGTATTGAATATTGAGACGAATAATGCGATGGTGAAAAAAATTATTACTTCTAAGGGCTCATATCTAACAGACGAGCTTGTTCTTGCCGCAGGGTCTTGGAGCGGTAGAATAGCAAAACAATTAGATTTGAAACTTTCGTTACAGGGAGGAAAAGGATATCGTATCAACGTAAAAAGGAATACGGGCATAAATATGCCCGCCATATTGATGGAATCAAAAATGGCCGTTACCCCTATGGTCGGTTTTACCAGATTTGCGGGTACTATGGAGTTTTCAGGCAATAATGCTTTTATAAGAAAAGAAAGGGTGGAAGCAATTGCGGCAGGGGCCAAAAGATTTTACCCCGATTTAGAGATTACACAAGAAGAAAAAGAAAGTGCAAAAACCGGATTACGACCTGTTTCTCCTGATGGACTTCCATATATCGGGAAATCATCAAAATTTAAGAACCTGACTTTTGCAACGGGTCATGCAATGATGGGCTGGAGTTTAGGGCCCGCCACAGGCAAATTGGTTTCTGAAGTTATCGATGAAAAGAAAACGTCAATGGATATATCCGCCTTTAATCCCAACAGAAAGTTTTAGTTGGGTTGAATCATATCCCAAAGGTTACCGTACAAATCTTTAAAGACCACAACGGTACCATAAGGCTCTTCTCGAGGTTCTTCATTAAACTCAACACCTTTACTTTTCATCGTTTCGAAATCTTCCCAAAAACGATCGGTATAGAGAAATAGAAATACGCGACCGCCACTCTGATTGCCCACCGCGTTTTGCTGAACCTGATTAACTGCCTTGGCAAGTAACAAATTGCAGACATATTTGTCTTCAGAACCAACAGTAACCCACCTTTTACCTTCACCAATTTCGGTATCTTCGAGTAATTTAAAACCTAGTTTTTGTGTATAAAACTCAATGGCTTCATCGTAATTGTTCACGAGTAAACTGACCTGTGCAACTGATTTTTTCATTCAATAATTTTGAAAGTTTTTTTGTTTGGTCAGGTGCCATTCTTCCTTCAGAATTCCGTAACAACATGTGTTTCTTTTGAAGCCATCAAGCAGATACACGTTTTTTCTAAGAATTCCTTCTAAAACACCACCCAACTTTTCAACTGCCTTTCTGGACCGCAGGTTGCGCTCGTCGATGCGAAATTCAACTTTTTCAAAGTCCATCACATCAAATGCATGGTTCAACATCAAAAATTTGATATTCGAATTTAGTCCGCTCCCGTGAAATTCCCTTCCGATCCAAGTTGATCCGATATGCAATACTTTATTTCGCCAATCAATATTCATGTATCTCGTAGTTCCGGCAAAACTTTGTTTGGTCTTGTCATAAATGATAAAGGGAATGCTAGTTTTATTCGTTTGCTGCTCGAGAGCAATTTCCACATAATTTTTTAAAGAATCGGCCGATTCAATATCTGAAGGAGAATATTGAACCAACTTCTCTTGAGAGGCAATGGAAGAAAGCTCTTTAAAATTTTCTAAGGTGAGTGGAGAGAGCTTAACGAAGCTGTTTTCTAAGGTGAAGGTTTTTATCATTCTACAAGCTTATTGATCAGTTCTTTTTTTACTTCATGCTTTCCCTCAAAAATAATCTGTTCCACAGAATCACCGAATAATTCGTTCATTTTTTCCTCTTCGGCCTTGAGTCGATCGACATTGATAAATTCATCTTTATCGCCTACCAATAGAGTTACCTTCGTATTATTCTTCTGTAAAAATTCAAAATCGCATTTTCTCAATTCATTTGGTAGGCCACCGGCGTATAAAACCAATTGTTTGCATTTAAGCTTTTTTTGTGCCACCCAACGTGATGCGATCGACACCCCTTGAGAAAATCCGAAGATAATAAGGTTACAGTTTTCAGGTATGTGTTCTTGGTGTAGTACACTATCTAGATACGCAATTACATTTTTAGTTTCTCTTGCTGTATCTTCTTTGGTTAGCCAGCTCGCCCCGACGTGGCGGTATTTACTGTTGAGATAATATTTAGACGGTGCCTGTGGAGCAATTATATAGTTTTCGTCTTTTTGTAAATCATCAAAATATTTTAAAAAATAACGACTTAGATAACCGATACCATGTAGAACGACCCAAACATTTTTAGTCTTGTTGCCTAGCTTGTTCAGGGTAGAATAAGAATTGGTACTGACATAACTTACAGTTTTCTCTGTTGTGTTCATATTAAAATCTCTGATCAAGTAGGGGGTTAGTGATGGGCTATTGTTTAATTTTACCAAAAATATAATTTATGGAGGGCTACAAAGAAAAAATACTGAAAGTTTGTAACAAGTCGTCGGAAAACACACTTATGGAAACTTTGGAAATCGAGTATACCGATGTAGGAGCCGACTTTTTAGTTGCAAAAATGCCAGTGAACTCTAAGGTACATCAACCTGATGGTGTTCTTCATGGTGGGGCCATGGTGGCTTTGGCCGAAAGTGTCGGTAGTATGGCCTCTTATATTTTTCTTGATGCCCAAAAATTTGCCATTCGTGGTATAGAAATATCCGCGAATCATGTGAAGAGTGTGCGTGATGGCGATGTATTTGCCAAGGCTACTCTTTTGCATAAAGGCCGTACTACTCAGGTTTGGGATATAAAAATCACGAACTCAAATGATGAACTGGTTTCCATTTGCAAATTGACCACTATAGCATTGCAGAAGCAAAAATGATTCAAACAGATTTTTTTGAAAATATTGAGGAACAATTTTCAAATGAGCTTCCTCTTGTAGTTTATCGCAAACCCAAAGAAGCAAACTTGAAAGCTCTTTTTCAAGATGAAGATAATCTGGTGTCGGTTAAAGATTTTACCGAAACCGGTTTTGTATTTGCGCCCTTCGATCAAGAAAAACCCACTTTACTTCTTAGGCCCGACCAATTTTTTGAACTAGAAACTTTCGACACCGAAGATTATGATTCAAAGCACACTTTACCACTTATCAATGTTGATGAAAAAAAGGAATTTCATCTTAGATTGGTCGAAAAAGGACTCGCTGAAATTGAACGAGGAAATTTTGACAAAGTGGTCTTATCAAGATGCCTGCGAGTACCTATGGAATCGAAGCCTTTAAATTTGTTCAAAAAACTATTGGGAAAATATGAAAACGCCTTTTGTTATTTATGGTATCACCCAAAGGTAGGACTTTGGATGGGAGCTACCCCTGAAATTTTACTGCGGGTAGAAAACAAAAAGATGACGACCATTTCGCTGGCCGGAACCCAAAAATTTCGAGAAAATGAAAATATCAAATGGGAAAAAAAAGAATTAAAAGAACAGAAATTTGTTACCGATTATATCGTCGATGCGTTGGAGGGTAAAGTATCAAATTTGACTTTAGGTGAAACCGAATCGATTCGAGCAGGAAATCTTCTTCACTTGCGTACCAAAATATCGGCAAATTTGAATGATGATGGGTTGAACAATGTTTTAAAGGCTCTCCACCCAACTCCGGCTGTTTGCGGGCTTCCCAGAAAAAGTTCTGAAGATTTTATTTTGGCAAACGAGAACTATGCAAGGGAGTTCTATACCGGGTATTTGGGCGAGCTGAATTTTAAGGTAGAGAGAAAAAGAAACTCGCGAAGGGCCAATCAAGAAAATCAAGTTTACCGAAGCATCTCTAAACAATCGACCCTATTTGTAAATCTTAGATGTCTAAAATTACTGGGTAACGAGGTTCTTATTTATGTAGGTGGCGGAATTACAAAAGAATCCGACCCAGAAAATGAGTGGGATGAGACCGTTTCTAAAAGTAAGACCATGCTTAACATTTTGTAACGGCTAGTGTTGGGTCAAGAAATGTAGGCGTTGTATTTTTGTGCTTAATGAAACATTCAAGCATACCCTCTGCCCAATTGGTGCTTCAACACTGTAAGGCCAAAAAAATAAAGAATATTGTTATTTCGCCTGGTTCAAGAAATGCACCTTTGACCATTGGTTTTACCGAAGACCCCTACTTTTCATGTTTTAGTATCGTTGATGAGCGTAGTGCAGGTTTTTTTGCTTTAGGTATTGCCCAACAGCTAAACGAACCCGTTGCTGTGGTCTGTACCTCTGGTAGTGCTCTGTTAAACTACTACCCGGCGGTCGCGGAAGCCTTTTATAGTGGTATACCATTAGTGGTCATATCTGCAGACCGCCCAGTTTATAAAATAGATGTGGGCGATGGGCAAACCATACGTCAAGACGATGTTTTTCATAGGCATATCGGTCACTCGGCAAATTTAAAACAAGATGTAAGCCATTCGGTCAACCGGGTGCAGAAATATATGCCAGACTGGCTAGGTACCGCATCCATTTATGAGAAACAAGATGAGGTAAAAACCTATAATGATTCTGAACTGAACAAGGCTTTGAATATTGCGCTTCAAGTGAAACTTCCCGTTCATGTGAATGTACCTTTCGAAGAGCCTTTGTACGATACCTTGACAAATGAAACTACAACTGCATTGACCGTTGAGGTTAAAGAAGAAAGTCCGCTAACTGTAGAAAACATAGAAGGGTTTTTAGAAGAATGGAATTCCTCCGAAAGAAAGATGGTGCTTGTCGGGGTGAACCCTCCGAATACAGTAGAACAGATGTATTTAGATATTCTGGCTTCTGATTCTTCGGTAATAGTTTTGACCGAGACGACATCCAATATACATCACCCCCATTTTTTCCAAAGCATTGATAGTATTTTAGCACCTATTGAAAAATCAGAAAAAAGAGAATTGTTATTTGAGCAATTGAAGCCAGATATTCTTCTAACATTTGGAGGCCTGGTCGTTTCAAAAAAAATCAAAGCATTTTTAAGGGAACATAAACCTTTACACCATTGGCATATTGATGAAATAAAAGCTTTTAATACCTTTTTCTGCTTGTCTCATCATTTTAAAACAAATGTCAACAATTTCTTTGATCAGTTCATAAAGGGTACAACACCGATAGAAAGTAAGTACTTCCATTTTTGGAACGAAAAGAAGGAAGCTTATAAAAGGAAAAGATATATATATTTTGAACAAATCGCTTTTTCTGATTTAAAGGCGTTTAAGTTTTTGATTGAGAGTATTCCGTTTGAATATCAGATACAACTATCTAATAGTTCTACAGTTAGGTACACTCAACTTTTTGATATGCATTTTTCGAACCGTATTTTTTGCAATAGAGGAACAAGTGGTATCGATGGTAGTACCTCGACGGCGGTAGGTGCTGCTTTTTATGATAAAGCCCCAACTGTTCTAATTACGGGAGACCTTAGTTTTTTTTACGATAGTAATGGATTGTGGAACCAATATGTCAGACCTGATTTTCGAATTGTAGTAATTAACAATAATGGGGGAGGCATTTTTCGAATACTACCTGGAAAGGAGGAAACTGATAATTTTGATAGGTATTTTGAGACTTCTCACCATCTATCTTGCAAACAAATCAGTAAGCAGTTCGGTTTTGATCATTCAATCGTTTCTGACGAAGAAAGTTTAAATCAGTGCTTAAAAGATTTCTATTTGCCGTCGAATTCTCCTAAAATACTTGAAGTAGTTACCCCGAGATTATTGAATGACAAAATTTTGCTCGGTTATTTTGATTTTATATCTTAGGCTAAATATTAACCTTAATTAATTATAGACACTAACTATTATGAGTAAGAGAGACGATTTAATTGCCAAGTACGCAACAGACATTAAAGATAAATTCGGTGAAAGTGCCGATATGGATCTTTTAACAAAAGTAACCGTAGGTCTCGGTCCGGCGATTTACAATATCGATGCTTCAAAGGTCTCTGGGGGAGACCAAAAAGAGCTGGAGACTGTCAAGAAAAACTACCTGATAAAAAAATTGGGTATGGCTGATAGTCCTGAATTAATGGACGCGGTTAAACAAGTCGTTGAGAAATACGGTTCGTCTAACAAGAACAAACATAGAGCGGTAGTCTATTACATGTTGTGCAAGCATTTTGATAAAGCTTCTGTCTACAACTAATCGCTTTAAACTTTAAATAACCGCCTGTTCTACAATAGGCGGTTTTTTTATACCCGATTATTAAGATTACTTTTGCCAAATGATCGAATTAGGAAATTACAATAATCTCGAAGTTTTAAGAGATACCAGTGTTGGTTTGTTTTTGGGCAGTGAAACGGGTACAGAAATATTGTTACCGAATAAATATGTTCCAAAAAATATAGAAATCGGTGATAAAATTAAGGTGTTTTGCTACCTAGACCATGAAGAAAGGCCCATTTCTACTACCTTGTCACCTACAGTATTACGTAATGAATTCGGCTTTCTAAAGGTGGTCGAAGTCAATAAAATCGGGGCATTTTTAGATTGGGGACTTGAAAAACATTTGTTAGTTCCTTTTAGTGAGCAGCGAGATAAAATGAAAGAAGGGCAGTGGTATGTAGTGCACTGTTATTTAGATGATATTTCTTTTCGATTGGTGGGGTCTAATAAAACTGACAAATTTTTAGATAATGAAAATTTATCTGTCAGAGAAAGGCAAGAAGTAGATTTATTGTTCACCCGGTTGACCGATTTGGGTTGGGATGTTATCATAAATAATGTTCATAAAGGTCTCGTTTATTCAAATGAAATTTATAAAAGGGTAGCAGTAGGTGATTGTGCTAAGGGTTACGTTAAAAAGATTCGGTCTGACAATAAAATTGATATTTCACTGCAACCTATAGGTGAAAATATTTTAGAACCCACAGCAAGTCTTATCTATGAAAAACTAAAGGTCAACGGTGGTTTCTTGGCTCTTCATGACAAATCGTCTCCTGAAGATATTAAGAGAGAATTGCAGATGAGCAAAAAAACTTTTAAGAAAGGTATCGGAACGTTATATAAGGAACGTAAAATTGAGATAAAAGAAGATGGTATTCAGGTGCTATAACTTTAATTTTCAGTTATAGTTAAGTGCTGTATAATTCTGTAAATCAATTAAATAAACTGCGTTAAACCACATATTTCTACTTTTTTACCACAAAAAATTATAATTTCGCAACATTCAAAGAGTGTATTTCATCGATCTTTGGGTATTTTGGTTAACTTTAACATTGAAACCCCGTAAAACCTAATGACATATGCCATTTATTGAAGAAAGCGATCTTTTAGAATTGCATAAAGATATAGATAAGGCCCAAATCATTAATGAACGTCTCTTAGACCAAATCAAGTTCAAGAACAAAGAGATAAAGAAAAGTAAAGTACAGCGAAATGTTTTGGCTGGTATCACCGGACTCTTTCTGATTGGAACCTTGATAGTATTCTCTTTTACGGCGGGTAGAAGTGTTTCTAATAACTTTGAGAGCCCAAGTAATTTACTGGTTTCAATTGATAGTTTAGATGCAATCAAATCTCGTATAGATAACCTTAAGCAGCAAAATGAAGAATTGAGTCTGGTTCGTGAATTTTATCTTGCCAAGAAATTTTTACAGAAAGAAAAAATTTACTCAGTGCAGGTAAAATCATTTGTTGAAAACAATGTAACACTAGCCTCAGAGGCCTTAACAAACACCTTATTTGTTAAGACAAATCCATTTTATTCCTACTCTTTAGGTAACTTTGAGACTTTAGAAGAGGCTCAAACATTCAGACAACAATTGGTAGATCTTGGTTTTCCTGATGCATTTGTGGCTTCGTATAAAGATGGTAAAAGAATTCAAATAGAAGATCCTTTTTGATTTGACAAAAGTTAAGGCATGGGTGAGCGCGGCCAGATTACGTACATTACCTTTATCCGTTTCAGGTATTATAGTAGGTACTGCGCTGGCTATTTACTACGGAAAATTTGATAGTATTATTTTTATATTGGCATTGGTAACTACAGTGGCATTTCAAGTAACCTCCAACTTTGCAAATGACTATGGTGATGGGGTGAAAGGTACTGATAATGATGATAGAATTGGCCCAAAGAGAGCAATACAAAGTGGTTTGTTAAATCGTTTAGAGCTAAAACAAGGTATAATTGTAGCTATAGGGGTCGACGTTTTTCTAGTATTGGCATTGATTTATGTTGCTTTTGGTATAGAAAATGGTTTTTACCCATTACTGTTTTTGTTTTTGGGTGGTTTCAGTATTTGGGCGGCAGTGAGATATACGGTTGGGCAAAAGGCGTATGGATATAGAGGCTTAGGAGATGTTTTTGTATTTATATTTTTTGGGATATTGTCCGTTATGGGGTGTATGTTTCTTTACACGAAGTTTTTAACATGGTTGTCGGTATTACCGGCGATTGCTATCGGCTTACTTAGTACAGGTGTACTTAATCTTAATAATTTGAGGGACTATAATTCTGATAAGAAAGCAGGTAAAAATACCCTGGTAGTAAAAATGGGATTTAGCCGAGGCAAAAAGTATCATTATATCTTATTACTGTTCGCTTTAATAAGTGTCATAATATTTTGTGCCATTGCATTTGAAAATTGGACTGCTATACTACCATTGTTTGCATTTGTACCGATTGTTATACATTTGAGAAAAGTATACAAAACCACAAAACCTGAATTGTTTGACCCCGAATTGAAGAAACTTGCTTTGAGTGCATTCTTTTTGGCGGTATTACTTTACGTAACTTGTAATAATTTTTTGTAATTTTATAAATAAACCTACTAAATACTACCCAGTTTGGAACAGCCGATTAAAATTCTTATTGTAGAAGATAATGTTATAATTGCCGATGATATGCAATCGATGCTCGAAGAAATCGGGTATGAAATTGTAGACAATGTTATCGTCTATGAACAAGCCGAAGAGGTGCTAAAGACCCAACATGTAGACCTAGTACTGATAGATATAATTTTAGCTTCTGATAAAACAGGAATTGATTTGGGTAAGCATATACGGGCGAACTACGATATACCATTTATTTTCGTGACTTCAAACTCAGACCGTGCTACGGTAGAAAATGCAAAGACAGTTAAACCTAATGGGTATTTGGTGAAACCATTCGAGCAACAAGATCTTTATACTTCTATTGAAATTGCTCTTTCAAATTTTATAAGAACAGATAAATCGTCGGCACCTGCCGCACCGGTCGACGAAGATGTACCTATGTCAAATACGGTATTGAAAGATTCTATATTTGTAAAAAAGCAACACTTGTACTACAGAATTCAGTTCAGTGATATTCGATTTATCAAGGCAGATAATGTTTACTTAGAGGTGAATACGGTCGATAAGAAGTTCTTGGTCAGATCACCCTTAAAAGACTATTTAGAAAAATTACCCAAAAACAAGTTTTATAGGGCTCACAAATCTTATATCGTGAATGTTGACCATATAGACGCGATCAATTCAAAAGATATTATGATTAAAGATACCCTTATACCGATTTCAAAAGATTTTAAAGAGTTTATAATTTCAGCGATGAACTCATAAGATTTACGCTCTAGTGTTATAAAAGGGGAAGGCTTTTAGCCTTCCCCTTTCTTTTTAATATCAATTTTGGGTAAGTAGACCACATCAAAATAGTGTTTCACAACAATAGTTTTCATTTCAATTCTTATCCTCCTAGTTTAGTTCCAGAATTAATCACATAGATATTATCAAGCGTTTTAAATAATTTTTCATTTTCATATAGTGTTCTCGTAAAAGAGTCTTTTCCTAACGGTTAAGACTCTTTTTGTTTTATTAAACTTGACATTAGAGGCAGTAATGCCTTAAAGAACCTTCTTTACAACATAAAATGATTATTACACAACAATCTTGCTTCGATTAATACTAACAAAGTATATTTTTGATATTCAGGGCATTATTCTTATTGTTGGGGCAAATAATTACCATGTTATAGTAACTGTACGCGAAGAGTTTTTCGGTTGGTTTTTCCCCTTCTATTTGACTTAATTATCCTGAGATGAATTTGAGTTAATTTTTTGCGATAAAAGAAAATAGCGTTAACTATCAATAATGAACATCAACTTTATATTTTTGTCTAAATAACAGCTGACAGGTTTATTTGTCTAATTATTTTATTGACGGAAATGAACATGTTACCTTTAGGTATTAGTTACCATCTTCAATATGAAAAAACATAGCAAAAAAATTCTTTCGGTACTCACAGTATTACTGTTTACCATTTTTTGCTCGGCACAGGAGGAGAATACCAGTGATGAAAGTTTGTTTTACCAGTTTCAGGAATTTAAAACGACTGATGAAAAGATGGCTTTCTTCTTCAATACAGCCGATCTCTACCGCGAAAATTCTACTTACGACTGGTTAGAGTTAATTACGATAAATCTCAACGCTGCTATAAAAAATGACGATGATGCCGATATTAAGCGGTTTCAGCTGATGCAGGCCAGAATATTTTATGATTTAGGTGATTATGATAAGAGTCTTGCCATCACCAAAGAACTATACGAAGAGATCGAGAGTCTTGATATTTATTTGGTGTCTAAGCTTCTTGATTTAATGGATGACAACTATGGTCAGTTGACCATGTACCCAGAGCAAATTGACATTCGTGAGAAAAAACGAGAAGTGGGAATTATGGAGAGTGTCGCATTTTACGATATATATTCAAATTTAGGTATGTATCGAAAGGCGATGAACGACTACATCGCCAATGTTAAAAATACAATCGAGGAAAATGATTTTTACGGTCAAGCAGAATATTATAATAACTTGGGTAATTACCTGCGCTTAGATGGTTCAACCCCCACCGCGCTGAGCTACTATAAAAAAGCCAAAGGTTTTGCCGATGTTTTCATTGATAATGTTACCAGAAAGAAAACGGAACAAATAATGAAAGAGGCCCATCTTCTAAAGGGCATAATTGAAGGTAATATTGGTAAATGTCACGTAGACCTTAAACAATACGAACAAGCGATTCCGCATTTGGAGCTGGCCATAAACCGTATTAAAGAAAATAGTAGTAGGCACTATTCTTCTGAGCTTACCGAAAATAGTTTGGCTATATCAGAGTGTTATTTGCTACTTAAAGATTACGCAAAAGCAACCGACTATCTAAGTGATAATCTTCAGACGAATACTACTGAAAATTTATTGAAAAAGAATAGATTGCTTTCGTTGTACTATGAATTAACGCAAGATTTTAAAATTTCCAATACCTATTTAAGACGAGAAATTAGAATTCGTGATTCTATTAGCGAACATGAATCGCAGTTACGTCAGCAGCAATTGTCAACGGTAATGATGAAAAACTTGAAGTATTCTCAAGATATGCTGGCGCAGCAGAAAATGGCTTTAGAGAAGCAGAAAAATGAGAATTTAGCCAAAGACAAGCGAAACAGCTTGGTGCTTATATCTCTACTTTTTACGCTTCTAGGCTTTGCAGGTTTGGTTTATGCATATTTGAAAAGTATCAAAAACCAAAGACTCATTGCAGAGCAAAAATATATTATTGAAAATTCGCTCGTCGAGAAAGATTCACTTCTTAAAGAAATACACCATAGGGTAAAAAATAACCTGCAAATGGTGTCAAGCTTGTTGAGTCTTCAAACTAAGAATACTCGCAGTAAGGCCGCTATTGAGGCGCTAGAGGAAGGAAAGAGCAGGGTGAAAGCCATGGCCTTAATCCATCAGAAACTCTATCAAAACGAAGATCTCTCAGTTATTGAAATGCAGAGTTATATAGAAAGTTTGATCAATAGTGTTCAATCGGTGTACAAGAAGGGGGGGCACAATATCAATATAACCGTAGATGCTGAAAATGTAGAACTTGATATTGATCGAGCGATACCGTTTGGCTTAATGCTCAATGAATTGGTATCGAATTCTTTCAAATATGCTTTTCCTCATGGAGACGAAAACGGAAAAATTTATATTCATATTAGAAAATCAGGTGAACAAGAAGGTTATTTTGAATATTCAGATAATGGGGTAGGCCTACCGGAAGATACCGAAGAACGAGCCAATACTTCTATGGGTATAAGATTAATGAATCGTTTGGCAAATCAGCTGCAAACAACTTTGAATATCGATAGAAACGCCGATGACGGAGTTCGATATTGGTTCAATTTTAAATGATGTAACTTTTTAAAAGGTCGATTACTCGCTCAAGTTACCTTACTACGCAGTACGATTTTATGAAGAAGTTTCGGAAAGAAACGTTTTATATATACCGCCAGGGCTTCCTTTCCACCAATGTAAACTTCGAATTTCTCTTTTTCTATAGCTTTTATCATTTTTTGAGCCAGCACGTTTGCGGGCATTCCGTTCTGAGTGGCGCTATCTTCTTCTTTTTGGGCTGAACCGTCGCCCACAAGTGCATTTTTGGCAATGTTTGTCTGAATAAACCCCGGGCACACCAAAGTAACCTTTATGAAGTCTAGGTCATGTTCCATACGCAACACGTCGAAAAAACCATGCAATGCATGTTTAGCACCGCAATACCCGGATCGCAGTGGTGAGCCGAATTTGCCCATAAGACTGGTAACACATACGAAGTGACCTGATTGTCTCGCCGTAAAATGTGGTAAAAGAGCTTTTGTTAGTGCTATTGTGCCTAAGTAATTGATTTCCATTAGTTTTTGATAGACATCAAAATCCGTTTCTATAATAAGGGAACGCTGACTAATACCGGCGTTATTGATTAAAATATCTATGCCACCAAAGGCTTTCAAAGCCTCTTTCGACTTTATATCCATTATAGAAAAATCGGCAAGGTCAAGAGGAAGAATATAAACGTCGTTTGGGTTAGTGCAATTGCTTTTCACACCTTCTAGGGCACTAATATTTCGGGCTGAAATAATAAGCTTACACCCTCTTTTGCTCAACTCATAGGTTAATGCTTCCCCGATACCGGAAGAGGCCCCGGTAATCCAAATTCGTTTTTGTGCAATACTTGCCATTGAAATGGTTTATGGCTAAAATATAGCTAAATTTGTTTCCATTCTATGGATGCCAAGTACAAAAAGTATACTTTAAACTTTAAACGCCCTAGTGGTACGTCGCGTGGGGTCTTGACCCAAAAGGAAACTTGGTTTCTCATATTCCATCATGAAGGAAAATATGGTATAGGCGAGTGTGGACTTTTAAAAGGTTTGAGTATTGATGATGTTCCTGATTATGAACAGAAGCTAGATTGGGTATGTAATCATCTCGATTTGGGTGAAAGGATACTGTTGAGGCAATTGAAAGAGTACCCGAGTATTCAATTTGGTCTCGAACAGGCTTTTTTATCTCTTCGTTCTGAAAATCCGTTTGAACTTTTTGAGTCTGACTTTACCAGAGATCAAAGCCCCATACCAATAAATGGCTTGGTTTGGATGGGCGATGAGACTTTTATGCATGAACAGATTTCCCAAAAGCTTGAAGAAGGGTTTCAATGTATAAAAATGAAGATAGGAGCCATCGATTTTGAGTCTGAAATCGCTTTGTTGGAGTCCATCCGCAAGAAATTTTCAAAAACAGAAATAGAGTTGAGGGTCGATGCGAATGGTGCATTTAGAACAGAAACGGCACTTGATAAGCTGAAAGTACTGGCCAGATATGATTTACATTCTATAGAACAACCTATAAGGCAGGGTAACATTTTAGAAATGAAGAACCTGTGCGAGGTAACACCGGTGCCCATTGCTCTAGATGAAGAATTAATTGGGGTTTTTGATGTAACGAACAAACGAGAACTGTTACAAACCATAAAACCGCAGTATATAATTTTAAAGCCAAGTTTGGTAGGTGGTTACGTAGGTAGCAAAGAGTGGATCGACTTGGCCGAAAGCATGAATATCGATTGGTGGATTACCAGTGCATTAGAGAGTAATATTGGGCTGAACGCCATCGCACAATGGACATTTACCTTAAATAACGATATGCCCCAAGGTCTTGGTACAGGTGCACTTTTCACCAATAATTTAGAAAGCCCATTATCTGTTTCAAATGGAAAACTCTTATATAGAAATAACAAAAACTGGAAAACTAACTTAATGGAAGAACTATGTATATAGAACAGGGGTATAAGGGTGAAATAGGTTTGTGGAAGTATTGTGTAGTGCCCTTGGGCTTTATAGCTCTGATGGTCTTCAATTATATTTCGACCTTAATGTCTCCCGTTCCGGTCGAAGAAGTAATGCAAAATCTTATAGAGAATTTTGGGTCTAATGTTGTTTTGATAATCTTACTTGCACCCTTGGCGGTATGTTTATTTCTGGTTTTAGGGTGGACGAAGTTGATTCATCGACAATCGATAACTTCTTTGACCACAAGCAGGCGAAAGATCGACTGGAAGCGAGTTTTCTTTTCTTTTCTTCTTTGGGGCGGTATTATCGTAGCAATGACACTGTTTTGGGTGGTTGTAGAACCTGATAATTTTGTGTTTAATTTTGAACTTATTCCTTTTTTATGGTTGGCGGTTATAGCTATACTCTTAATTCCGTTACAGACCAGTTTTGAAGAGTACTTGTTCAGGGGCCATATGATGCAGGGTATCGGTATCATGGCCAAGAACCGTTGGGTGCCATTGGTGATTACCTCGGTACTCTTCGGCCTTATGCACTTGGGCAACCCTGAAGTGGGTAAGCTGGGATACGGTATCATGGTTTACTATATCGGTACTGGTTTTTTCTTAGGAATTTTAACACTTATGGATGAGGGCTTAGAACTTGCTTTAGGTTTTCATGCTGCCAATAATATGGTCACAGCGCTTTTGGTAACTGCAGATTGGACAGCCTTTCAAACAAATTCGATTTACAGAGACATTTCTGAACCAAGTTTAGGGTGGGACGCTGCCATTCCTGTTTTTGTTATTTTCCCCATCGTTTTGTTCATATTTTCACGAAAATATGGATGGAAAAATTGGAAGGAGAAACTTACCGGAAAAGTAATGTCTAAACAAGAATTCTCAGCGATAAAATCAAATGACGCACCCACACAAGACCTTGCATAATCGATTTCGACTTCAAGGAAGCAGCTATAATTTAGAGGAGTTAAAAGAAATAGCTTACTCTTTGGTTAAGGAAGGAGAGGTTTATGAAATAGCTATCGGTGATTTTTTGCTCGATTGGCTGAACGATAAATTGACGCTAACAGTTCAAACCTCTGGATCTACTGGAGCACCAAAGACAATTGTTTTAGAGAAGGAGAAAATGTTGAATTCGACAAAGGCCACAGGTGATTTTTTTAATCTTAAAGAAGGAAATACCGCGTTGCTATGTTTATCGGCCGATTATATTGCCGGAAAAATGATGTTAGTGCGAGCTATGGTCTTAGGGCTTGAATTAGACTATGTAAGCCCTACTTCAAAGCCTATAGGCAAAGAGTTTGAATCCCATGATTTCTGTGCGATGGTTCCGCTGCAGGTAGCTAACTCTTTAGACGAGCTAAAAAATATAAAAAAGCTCATTGTGGGCGGTTCTCCGATGAATCAAGAGTTGAAAACCAAAATCAAAGATCGAGGTTTGAAAACCGAAATTTTTGAAACTTATGGTATGACGGAAACAATTACCCATATCGCCGTGAAAAAGGTTCATCCGGTTGAAACTGAAAATATAGTTTTTAAGACCTTACCGGGTGTGGCCATAAATACAGATGAAAGGGATTGTCTTGTCATTGATGCACCGTTGGTAAGCGATGATATAATTAGCACGAACGATATCGTAAGAATTGTCTCGAATACAGAATTTGAATGGTTGGGTCGATATGACAATGTCATCAATTCTGGGGGTGTGAAATTATTTCCGGAACAAATAGAACATAAACTTCACGAAACTATCAAAGCCCGATTTTTTGTTGCGGGGCTGCCCGATGATATTTTGGGTCAAAAACTAGTCTTGGTCGTTGAGGGTAATACGGCTACAGATCAATTGCTAGAAAAAATAAAACAACTGACTTCACTTGATAAGTATGAAGTACCTAAGCAAATCTTCACAGTGCCAAAGTTCAAAGAAACGGATAGCGGTAAAGTTCAAAGAAAAAAGACTTTAGAACAGGTCAAATAATACATTTAGGCATTAAACCTGAATCACTCCCATATTAAAATCTTTTGTGATGGGGGAGTGGTCTGCGGCTTCGATGCCCATCGATATCCATTTTCTAGTGTCTAGCGGGTCGATTACGGCATCCGTCCAAAGGCGTGCTGCCGCGTAGTACGCAGATACCTGATTGTCGTATCGATCCTTGATTTTATTAAAAAGTTCGGCTTCTTTCTTTTCTGTAATTGTTTCCCCTTTCTTCTTTAACGAGGCTTTTTCTATCTGTAGCAATACTTTTGCGGCCGAATTACCGCTCATAACAGCGAGTTCTGCACTGGGCCATGCGGCAATTAATCTAGGGTCATAAGCCTTACCGCACATGGCATAATTTCCGGCGCCATAGCTATTACCGAGTATTATCGTAAATTTCGGTACTACAGAATTGCTTACGGCATTCACCATTTTAGCGCCATCTTTTATGATACCACCATGTTCACTCTTGCTGCCTACCATAAAGCCGGTGACATCCTGTAAAAAAACCAAGGGTATTTTCTTCTGGTTACAGTTGGCTATAAACCGGGTGGCCTTATCGGCAGAATCGGAATAAATGACTCCGCCAAATTGCATTTCCCCTTTTTGGGTTTTAACCACCTTACGTTGGTTGGCAACGATACCCACGGCCCAACCATCGATACGGGCGTAACCTGTCAAAATAGTTTTTCCGTACCCCTCTTTATATTCTTCAAATTCAGAATTATCGACAAGCCTTTTAATTATTTCGAGCATATCGTATTGATCCGTTCTCGAAGAAGGTAGTATGCCATAAATATCATCTGGGTTTTCCTTTGGTTTCTTCGAATCCTTTCTATTAAAACCGGCTTTATCAAAATCACCGATTTTGTCTATAATGTTTTTTATGGTGTTTAGTGCTTCGGCATCGTCTTTGGCCTTATAGTCCGTTACACCGCTTATCTCACAGTGGGTCGTAGCACCTCCGAGCGTTTCATTATCGATACTCTCACCGATGGCAGCTTTGACCAAATAGCTTCCGGCAAGAAAAATACTTCCGGTTTTGTCAACTATTAACGCCTCGTCGCTCATAATTGGCAAATAGGCACCTCCTGCAACACAACTACCCATTACGGCGGCAATTTGGGTGATGCCCATACTACTCATCACCGCGTTATTTCTGAATATACGCCCGAAATGTTCCTTATCAGGAAAAATCTCATCTTGAAGGGGTAGGTAAACTCCGGCACTATCGACTAAATAAATAATTGGTAATCGGTTTTCGATAGCTATTTCCTGCGCTCTTAAATTTTTCTTTCCCGTAATAGGAAACCAGGCTCCGGCCTTTACAGTTGCGTCATTGGCGACTACGATACATTGCTTGCCCGAAACATATCCTATTTTTATGACAACGCCACCAGAAGGGCAGCCACCATGTTCTTCGTACATGTTTTCACCGGCAAAAGCACCTATTTCTATACTCTTGCTATCGTTATCGAGTAGAAAATCAATTCTTTCCCTTGCGGTCATTTTTCCCTTTTCATGCTGCTTTTCGATTCGATATTTTCCGCCACCTAGCATGGTTTTAGCCAATTTTCTTTTCAGCTCTGATAAGAGTAATTTATTGTGATCTTCGTTCTTGTTGAATTTGAGGTCCATACAAATGCATACGTTTTGAATGCTAAAGATAAGGAGTAAAATTCATTACATTTGGGAAAATCAAGAATCAGTTATGGCAGAAAAAATAAGATGGGGTATTGTTGGCCCGGGTAGAATTGCACAAAGTTTTGCACAAGATTTGAAGTTGGTCGAAGGTGGCGAGTTGACCGCTGTAGCGTCACGAAGTCTAGATAGGGCAAGAGAATTTGCCGATGAGTATGGCGCAGCGCATAGTTACGGTTCATACCAAGAAATTTTTGAGGCCGATACCGTAGATGTACTCTATATTGCAACACCGCATACCTCACATTGTGAACTTTCTATAGAGGCCATGAACCACGGAAAGCATGTTCTTTGTGAGAAGCCGATGGGTATAGATGCCGACCAAGTTAAAATGATGGTTTCTGCGGCCAAAAAAAATGAGGTATTTCTAATGGAAGCCTTATGGAGTCGATTTAACCCATCTATACTTAAGGTAAAACAGATGGTTGATGAAGGTATCATCGGAGAAGTAGCTTTTCTTAATGCGAATTTCGGATTTTACGCTTTGGACAGGGATGAAGACAGTAGACTATTGAACCCAGATTTAGCAGGTGGCTCTTTACTGGATATAGGAATTTACCCTATTTTCTTAGCTTATCTGATTTTAGGAAAACCCGATAGAATAGAGGCCATTTCAAAGTTTCATTCAACAGGGATAGAGGCTCAGACTTCGATGATTTTCGATTACCCTTATGCCCAAGCTCTGTTAAGTAGCGGTTTGCGGTCAAAGATATCTATGAAAGCAGAAATTGGAGGTAGCGAAGGTTCTCTGTATCTACAGGAGCGCTGGCATGAAACGCAGGGGTACATTGCCGAACTTGATGGAGACGAAAAAAGTTTTGATTTACCCACTAAAGGAATTGGTTACTCCCATGAGATAGAAGAGGTTCATGAGTGTTTGAATTCAGGTTTGTTGCAAAGTGATAAATGGAGCCTACAAAACAGTCTTGATTTGGTGAATTTATTAGACGAAGTACGTAGTTTGACCGATACAACCTTTCCTTTTGAGTAAAATGGAGTTATTCAAAAAATAGATTGAATTAACATTTTACTTTAAAATTACGATATTTGCAGTTATCTTTAATTGTCACTGAATATTATGGGAATGAATAAAAATACCGTATTGGCTTGGGCCACCTTTATCATGATTATCGTTGGTCTCGCCTTGATTGCTTTGGGCGCTTTCCGTTATGAAGAGGTTGCAGGATGGGGTTTTGGCTCGGTCGGAATCGGATTTTTTGCGATTGCATGGGTCTTCAATGCTTTAAAAGGGCGGGTTTAATAAAATACTTTTCGCACTTTAGATTATCAATATTAAAATTTAGCAACTTTCAATAAATTGAACAATGTCCGACGATAAGAAAGTAATTTTCTCAATGTCCGGGGTGACCAAAACATATAAAAATGCCAATACCCCGGTATTAAAGAACATATATCTAAGCTTTTTCTATGGTGCCAAAATAGGTATTTTGGGGCTTAATGGATCTGGTAAATCGACCCTACTTAAAATTATCGCAGGGGTTGATAAGAATTATCAGGGCGATGTGGTTTTTTCATCAGGTTACCGGGTAGGATATCTAGAACAAGAACCAAAATTAGATGAAAACAAGACCGTTCTTGAAATTGTAAAAGAAGGTGTGGGTGAAACTGTCGCTATACTTGACGAGTACAATAAAATCAACGATATGTTCGGTCTACCTGAAGTCTATGAAGATGCCGATAAGATGCAAAAGTTGATGGATAAGCAGGCGCAGCTTCAAGACCAAATAGATGCTTCGAACGCATGGGAACTTGATACCAAACTCGAGATTGCGATGGATGCACTTCGAACCCCAGACGCAGATAAAAAAATCGGAGTGCTTTCTGGGGGAGAAAGAAGACGTGTAGCCCTGTGCAGACTTTTATTACAAGAGCCTGAAATCTTATTGCTCGATGAGCCTACCAACCACCTAGATGCAGAGTCGGTACATTGGTTAGAGCACCATTTGGCCCAATATAAGGGTACCGTAATCGCAGTAACCCACGACCGTTATTTCTTGGATAATGTTGCAGGATGGATTTTAGAGCTAGACCGAGGAGAAGGTATACCGTGGAAAGGTAACTATTCCAGTTGGTTAGACCAAAAAGCCAAACGCTTGGCACAAGAGAGTAAAAGCGCTTCGAAAAGACAAAAAACTTTAGAGCGTGAGCTAGAATGGGTACGTCAAGGGCCAAAAGGTCGGCAGACGAAACAAAAGGCTCGATTAAAGAATTACGATAAGCTGATGAGTCAAGACCAAAAACAGCTTGACGAAAAGTTGGAAATTTATATACCGAACGGCCCACGTTTGGGTACAAATGTTCTAGAAGCCACAGGGGTCAGCAAGGCGTATGGCGATAAGTTGCTTTATGAAGATTTGAACTTTAAACTTCCGCAGGCAGGTATAGTTGGCGTAATTGGACCGAACGGGGCCGGTAAGACAACAATTTTCAGAATGGTTATGGGCGAGGAACAGCCCGATAAAGGTAATTTTGAAGTGGGTGAAACTGCTAAAATTGCTTACGTCGACCAAAGCCATTCAAACATAGATCCTGAAAAAACCATTTGGCAGAATTTCAGTGATGAACAAGAGCTTGTTATGATGGGCGGGCGACAAGTAAATTCTAGGGCCTATTTAAGTAGATTCAATTTTTCTGGAAGCGAACAGAACAAGAAGGTGAATATGCTTTCTGGTGGTGAACGCAACAGGCTGCATTTGGCAATGACCCTCAAAGAAGAAGGTAATGTGTTGCTTTTAGATGAGCCAACTAATGATTTGGACGTTAACACGTTGAGGGCTTTAGAAGAGGGTCTTGAGAATTTTGCCGGTTGTGCGGTTGTCATTTCTCACGACAGATGGTTTTTAGATCGTATCTGTACTCATATTTTAGCATTCGAAGGCGATTCTCAGGTTTATTTCTTTGAAGGTTCTTTTTCAGATTATGAAGAGAATAAAAAGAAGCGACTTGGTGCCGATATCATGCCGAAAAGAATAAAATACAAGAAGCTTATTCGTTAAGAGCAACTTACAAAAAAGAAAGAGCCGTGCTGAAAAAAACTAATTTCAGCACGGCTTTTTAGTTAGTATTCTTCATTAGGGTACCAGTCTAACTGTACTACCTCAATTTCTTTATTTCCTGCATTTACGATGGCTGTAAACTTATTAACATCACTTACATCAGGCTTACCGCGATAGTGATAGGGGTATACTTGTTTTGGCTTAAATTCTAACACCCCATCGGCTGCACTTTCAGGTGTCATGGTATAGGGCAAATTCATACAGACAAATGCCTTGTCGATATTTTTAAGATTGCGCATTTCAGGTATGTCTTCGGTATCGCCAGAAAAGTAAATTCTTTCATCACCAACATTTAATATATAACCGTTACCTCTACCTTTTTCATGAAACTGTTTTGCTTCTTCTCGAAGGTTGTACATGGGTATGGCCTCTACCATAATTCCAAATCGCTCTTTAGAATCTCCATTGTTCAATACATCAATTTGTGGAGTGAATTTTTCAGGCATTTTATCTGCAACGGCTTGTGGCATCATAATTTTTGCCTTTTCAGTATCTAGAGATTCTAAGGTTTCTACACTAAAGTGGTCGCCATGAATATCGGTAACCAATATGAGGTCGGGTTTGTTTTGACCTTCAAAAGCTTCTAAGCCTCCTACAGGGTCGATATAAATGGTAGTGTCTCCCCATTCAAGAACCGCAGTGGCATGTTCGATAGGTTTTATCTTCAGTTCGTCAGAATTCTCCGGTATATTTCCTTTAACGGCAACGTCTTCGGAAATGGTATCAGAAGATTTTTCTTTTTTCGTTTCCTTGCAAGCGGAAAAAAAGATTAAACAACTTAGCGTAAAAATTAATGATTGTCTCATAGTGTCTTTTTAATTATGGTGTTCGTTTCTAAAGAGTTGGTTTGTGCGTTCAAATCTAAAATCATTTTTATGTTACTTCTTTTATAAACCGTTTCCGGCTCCATAGGTATTTCAATAAAACCATTTTTTCTATAGATATGTAGGGCATTATTTAATTTGGTGTTGGAGTAGAGTACAATATTCGACCACTGATTCTCTTTAGCGAAATTGATTGCGAAAGTGAGCAGGGCCTGTCCGATTTTCTTTCCTCTAAAATTAGGGGCTACGGCCATTTTTCCTAACTCATAAGAATCTTTGTCAAAAGGAATAAAGGCAAAACACCCAGCTATTTGCCCACCATATTTGGCCAAGAAAATATGGCCTCCTTGATTTATAATAGCCTCTTCACAGTTTTCAAATACTTCGACATCTTTTGGTTCTACTTGAAAATAAGTATTTATCCACTCTAGGTTCAAATTCTTGAAAGAAGTAGCAAATAAAGATGTATATGGTACAATTTCCAGTGACATAGAAAATTTTAACTTGGTCTAGATTATCGAGTAAAAGTTTAATTATTGTAGTATCGTATCTTAAATTTTCTTGCAAATAAGATTATTTCTTGACACTAATTAAAAATACGTAATCCTTTTGATTATCATCTAGCTAACATTAAAGATTTAGTCATCTTATTCCTGTGGCAGGTTCGTTGCCTTGAACTCGATACTTTTGTCCTGTAGATAATTCCAAACCTCCATCATGTTTTCTGTCTCCGTCAATTTTGAAAAATCGTGTTGAGCCATACAGAAGGTGAGAAATGCATCGATACTTGATTCAGGTATATCGAAATCAGCTGACAAGGTCTTCTTTGAAAATTTAGAAATAATTTCTTTTTCCATTTCCATGTCAATATCACGGGCGACCATTTCTTCAAATGTTTGGGTTCTACCAGAGATTCGATTCAAAATTTTGTGTGTGTGTTAATGACAATGCTCGTTACATAATAACGGACGTATTTTCCTCTATCGGCTTCTAAAAGCAATCGCTCACTTTGGGTCAATTTTTCGACATCTGCATGAGGTAGCCCTAAAGTCGAGGAAGTAACAACGGGCCTGTAATTCAACCGATCAATATCCGAATCAATATTTCCTGTTAGGTTATAGGGCATTACAGTGACTTCGTTTAAATTTATTATGTTTTCTGAGAGATATACTATAATCGATTTTTTGTGAAGAATTGAATCGGTAATAACTATGGTCTCTTTTAGAAACTGAACTGCACTGAACTGAAGTGAATCTCGCAATTTGGCTTTAATGGAAAACAACCCAAGAGAATCGGTAATCGTAGATTCTTTAGAATTTAGGTTTACGACCAATATATTGGAAACATCGTTTTGAAAACTTTTAGCCTGGCCATTTAACACAATCGGTCTTTCTTGGCTAAAGCCTATGGACAATGTGAACAAAAGTAATACCTGGAACAATCTTAAATAACTCAGCAATATTTAGATTCTTTACTTTGAAATGAGCTGTTTTTCGAATATGGAATGATATTTACCTAAAGTTAGAATTTTGAATGCTCTTAATAAGGTTAATCTTTCATTTTTTTCTATTAAATAATCTAAAAATAAAATCTTAACGTATATAGAACGATACAAACAAACATCTTTAAAGAAATTAATTTAAACATTATGACTGAAACAAAAAGTAATAACGGATTAAAGGTACTTGCTGGCCTTTTGGCTGTAGTACTGCTCGGTACCATTATTTATACGGTTAGTCTTTACCAAGAGAAAAAGAAGAATGAGGCCGTTCTATCAGATGAGAAGCAGTTGGTAGTTGAAGATTTGAATAGTTTGAAGTCAGAATACGACAAAGCTATTTTAGAAAGTAACGCTACAAATGAAGAATTGGTTACCGCACGGGATAATATCGCTAAATACATTGATTCTGTGAAGAACATGAAAGCTGATATTACCTCTCTTTCTCGATATAGACGACAAGTAGGTGTGTTGAAGAAAGAAAGAGAACAATTGCTACAACAAGTTGATTCGCTTACTAAGAGCAACACTTTTATCGCTATGCAGCGTGATAGTACATACTCTGAATTAGAGAAGCAGACTGTTTTCAACGATTCGTTGGTTGTACAGAACACCCAGTTGGCCGATGTTGTTGAGAAAGGTTCGGCCTTGAACTTATCTAAATTCAATGTTGATGCCGTTAGAGAGCGAAACAGCGGAAAGATGGTGTCTACTTCAAGAGCAAAGAGAACCGATAAATTCAAGATTTGCTTTACCGTAGCTGACAATGTTATTTCTGAAGCTGGTGACAGAGAATTTTTTATCGAGGTTCTTGATCCACAGGGTAACATTCTTGGCGAGAGTTACTCTAAGTCGAACGATTCTGGATCATCTATAACCTATAGCAAGGGAACCAGTTTTTATTACGAGAATAAATCTCTTGATGTTTGTGATTATATCAGCAAGCCAGCGGGCGATTTTCAAGAAGGTAATTATATGGTGAATGTTTATGACGACAGATTAAAACTGTTAGGTACATCTAAGTTCGCTTTAAAATAACACACACTATCCATTAAAACAGAAAGGGCAATCATATGATTGCCCTTTTTTTATTGCAAGAATTTTAAGATTCTACTTCATACTACCGACCATATCTTCGGGCTTGACCCACTCATCGTATTCTTCTGAAGTAACATAACCAAGGTTAATAGCTTCCTCTTTTAGGGTGGTACCATTTTTATGGGCAGTATTGGCTATTTCCGCAGCCTTATAATATCCAATTTTAGTATTAAGTGCTGTTACCAACATTAAAGAATTGTTGAGTAATTGTTTGATTACTTCATGGTTAGGCGCAATACCCGACGCGCAATTGACATCGAAACTTATACAAGCATCGCCGATAAGTTCAGCAGACTGCAAAATATTGGCTGCCATCATCGGTTTGAATACATTTAGTTCGTAGTGACCTTGAGTACCACCTACTGATATGGCCACATCGTTGCCCATTACTTGGGCACAGACCATTGTTAGAGCTTCACATTGGGTAGGGTTGACCTTACCGGGCATAATAGAGCTACCTGGTTCATTCGCAGGAATAATGATTTCGCCAATACCTGATCGAGGCCCTGATGCCATCATTCGAATATCGTTCGCAATTTTATTCAGTGAAACTGCCAATTGCTTTAAGGCTCCATGACTTTCGACGATTGCATCGTGAGCCGCCAAAGCTTCAAATTTGTTTTCTGCAGTTATGAAGGGAAGACCTGTAAATTCGGCAATATATTTAGCTACTAGAACATCATACCCCTTAGGCGTATTTAGTCCGGTGCCTACAGCTGTGCCACCCAACGCTAATTCCCTTAAGTGTTCGAGTGTGTTTTTTAAAGCTTTGAGACCATGGTCTAATTGAGAAACATAACCAGAAAACTCTTGCCCAAGGGTTAGGGGAGTGGCATCCATCAAATGGGTTCTACCAATTTTAACCACATTAGCGAATTCTTTGGCTTTCTTTGAAAGCGTATTTCTTAATTGCTCAATGCCGGGAATAGTTGTTTCTACGATTTTCTTATAGGCCGCGATATGCATTCCCGTAGGAAAGGTGTCGTTCGAAGATTGCGATTTGTTCACATCGTCATTAGGTTGAATGGTCTTTTCTCCTTCCCCGATTTTTTTACCAGCCAATTCATGAGCGCGATTGGCCACCACCTCGTTTACGTTCATATTGCTCTGGGTACCTGATCCCGTTTGCCAAATCACCAAAGGAAATTGGTCATCGTGCTTGCCTTCAAGAATTTCATCACATACTTGAGCGATTAAATCTCTTTTCTCTTCAGATAACACATTTAGTTCATGGTTGGTGTAGGCCGCTGCTTTCTTTAAATAAGCGAAGCCATAGACCACATCTAAAGGCATCGAGGCCGACGCGCCTATTTTGAAGTTGTTTCTAGAGCGTTCGGTCTGTGCGCCCCAATATTTGTCAGCAGGTACTTCAACCTGCCCCATTGTGTCTTTTTCTATTCTGAAACTCATGATGATTATATTTCGTTAATGAAACTGCAGTAACAAAGGTAGGGTTTAGTGTAATTATTTCCATTGGAGGTACTTGAAAATTTAGATTTTGGTACCGATTGTATTTTTTTTGATTTCCATTTGCAATTTTCATCTTTTCTCAAGTATCTTTGTAAAGCAAAATTTTTTAAATGGAATTTGATCAGTACCTCGGATTTTTAGCCTTTTTGACCATCTTGACCATCGGTTTTTGGTTGATGATTTTTTTATTGACCTTCGTTGTGCCTTATTGGTTGGGAGGAAATATTATTGAACTGCTTAAAGAACGCAGGGAAAAGAAAAAAGCAAAACGTAACGCTTAGTTTAATTGCGTTAAAATTATAGAACAAAAAAAGGGAACGTTATTTTACGTTCCCTTTTTTTGTTCGTTTGCTTTGTTTTAGTTGTTCGCGCTGAACAAATCGATTATCCTTCTATATCATCATCGCCACCGCCATCATCATTACCATTGCCTCGGCCACTTCTATTACGTTCTTTCGGCTGGTTGAATCTATATACGAATGAAAGCCTGAATGAGCGTTGTCTCCATTGAAATTCACTGCGTGAAGTAAAAAATTCCGTTTCTGTGTACGAACGGCGTTTATATGAGTTTAATAGGTCATTAACGTTCAACGAAATGGTACCATTATCTTTCATGATATCTTTACTAAAGGCCATGTTGATTCCAAAAAGTCCTTCACTTTCAGTTTGAGAGTTTTGACTAGGGCCTCTATAAAAAGCGTTAGTTTGCCATTCTATTTTCTTGGGTAAAGAAACCTTTGAACTAAATCTTGCAAACCAACTGGTATTGTCAGCTCCGTAATCTACCCCATCATAAAATCCTTCTTTTTCAAATTTGAAGATATTGAAGCTACTGTTCAATCGTAACCATTTGGCAGGGTTGTACAGAACGCCAGCTTCAGCTCCATACCTGTTCTCTGTAGATAGATTAATCGGTAAAGTACGAATGATATCGATTCCGTCAGTTGTCGTCTGGCCCGTCTCTTGTTGTACTCTTTCGAAGCTATCGGTTTCCCTTTGGTAGTAAATAGATGAAGTCAGTGTTAATTTCTTCCATCGTTTTAAATAGCCCAAATCAAATGTGTTCGAAAATGCGGGGTTCAAATCAGGATTACCCTGAAAAATGTTCGTTCTACTAGACCGTGAAGGAAATGGGTTGATGAAAAACCCCCTTGGGCGATTGATTCTTCTGTTGTAGCCCAATGAAACACTTTCCATACCTTCTTCATCCAACTCATAGATCAGGTTCAATGTCGGGAATAGGCCTAAATAATTCTTGTCAAAATTGACATCGACCTCTACACCTAAATCTTCTTCTAATTGACTGGTATCAAAATCAGAATCTAATTGCCCTTTCAGCTGTGTACTCTCCAAACGAAGTCCTAAGAGAAAAGAGAAACTGCCAAACTTATTACCGTACTGCGTGTAAAGTGCATGCACATTCTCGTCATAGGTGAATTTATTGGTGAGATTCTCATTTGTAACAAACACCCCTGTGCCTTGATCTAGGGTGTCAAGTTGATAATCAGTAATACTTTCTTCCAATGTACCTCGGTAACCCGCCTCAAACTGCGAATCTCCTAAAGGAAGCACATAATCGGCCTGAATCAAATATTCGTTTTCTACCTCATTCTCAAAAATACGCTCCAATGCTATAAGCTGGTCGCCAGGTAATGTCTGTCGTTCTTCAATACCGGTGTTTTTGATCTCGTCTGAATTCGAATATTGAAAATCGGCCGTAAGTTTTTGACCATCATCATTAATATTATTGACGTAATTCAACGAAACCTGATAACTATCATCGTCTTCATCTTCCAACTCTTCGCGAAAGGTATTACTGCTCAATTGATTGGAAATATAGCGTTCATTCGTGTTTTCCGTTACATCTTCATCTTTAGATTTTCTATAGAAAATACTGGCGGTTATTGAGGATTTGTCGTTTAAAAAATACTCCGCTCCTAAATTCGTGTTGAACGATTTGTCTCTTCTATTATAAATTCGGTCTTCGAATACGCGATCAAATGTTCCTGAAGTATAAGTATTGTCAAAAAAGGCATTTCCCGGGGCATCTCTATACCTAAAACCTGTAGTATTAAAGATATTGAACTTATCGGTGCGCAGGTTCACATTTGCTGTGATACCACTACTGGTTGGGTAGCCGATGTAGGTGTTCACAGAGCCATTAAAGCCTAGAGTTTTTTCTTTTTTTAGAATAATGTTTAAAATACCGGCCGTACCTTCTGCATCGTAGCGCGCACTCGGGCTAGTAATAACTTCTACTTTTTCGATGGCATCGGCAGGCAATTGCTGCAAGGCATCGGTAGAGCCAAAACCGGCCAAGGCTGAAGGCTTACCATTGATAAGAATTCTAACGTTTTCGTTACCTCTTAAACTAATAGCGCCCTCTACGTCAACATTAACGGAAGGAACATTGTTTAGAGCGTCGCTAATGGTTGCGCCGCTCGTGGTAATATCTTTACCTATGTTATATATTCTCTTATCTAATCGAACCTCGACGGTAGTTTGTTCACCAACCACTTCGACACCTTCAAGTTCTGCTGCTGAAATTTCTAATGAAATTGTGCCTAGATCTATAGATTCACTGAATGTATTTTGAGGAATTTTGAAAGTTTTGTAGCCGATATATTCGATTGAGGCATTGTATCGACCCCTTGGTGCTTCGACAGAGAACTTACCGTCGATATCGGTGATACCCCCACTCATTTTGGCGGGGTCTTTCATACTTTGTAATACTAGGGTAGCATATTCTAAGGGATCGCCGGTATCTTTGTCTAAAACTGTTCCTGTTATTGTTATTGGGCCACCTGCTTCTCCTTGGGGGCGTCCTTCTGGTCTTTGTGAGTGAATATTCGTTGCTATTGTTAGAAGGGCGATTAGGAACAGTTTTTTCATTTTTAGTCTTTGGTTTTCTTCTTTTTATTTTTTCGCTTTCGTTCTTTCTTCTTCTCTTTTTGGCTTTTTTGAATACCTTTTTTCTGCATTTCTACAAAAGCCTCATATTTTTCTAAAGGCAAGCCGGCCATAAGCTCTTCGTCTTGGGCCTTGGTGATTTTTTCCATGCCTTCACGCATCTGCTCAGGTGTCAGTTCTAAAATCTGCATCTCAATACGTTTTTGCACGTATTTTTTTAGAATTGAACTTAAAACTGCGCTCTCAAATTCGTTGAGTTCAAGAGTTTCAGATATTTTAGGCATTTCACCGTCCACTATCTGTTCGGCAGTTTTGGGCTCTGGCTCTTTAGGAGTTTGCTCTACTTGTGGTATGGCGTTTCGCTGTCTGCCATAACCATAACCTCCTCCACCATAACCATAACCACCACCTCTATAGCCGTACTGCGCCTGTAATTCGGCTCCGGTAAGTAGCAATGCAAAGAATAAGAACGTGTAATTGATATAGTTTTTCATGACGATATCGGTTTATTAGATTATAATGTTTGATGAAGGTTTAACCTACCTTGGTTAAAGCTTTGTTAAATTACTTTGGCAACAAATGTACCAATTATTAAGAATGATGTATATAATAAAAAAAATGCACAACAATCTAAAGCCTTTCGGAAAGAAATGTTATGCAAATCAATTGAAATTAAGAGCGCTTATTACTGTGCCAGGATCTCTTCAACCCTTTCGGTAGGTCTCCCGATTACCGCTTTATCACCCTTGACCACAATTGGTCTTTCTATTAGTTTGGGATACTTTATCATGGCATCAAGAATTTCATCATCAGAGAGTAATTTACCTCTGAAATTCTCTTTCCAAATAGCTTCGTTCTTCCTCACTAGCATGTCTGGGGTTATAGCGAGACAACCTAAAATTTTACGAAGGTCTTCTTTGGTAGGTACTTCTTCCAAATACTTTACCACTTCAAAATCTTGACCTGATTTTTCAACTAAGCCCAAGCCTTCCCTCGATTTTCTACATCTAGGGTTGTGATATATTTTAATCATCTTATTATTGGTTTCTAGTTTATCGAATAATTTACAAACTTACTCATCTTCTTCTTTTTGCCCCATCATCATTAAATAGGCTTTAAGAAAAGAATCTATATCGCCATCCATAACCGAATCAACGTTGCCTGTTTCTTGAGATGTACGCACATCCTTTACCAATTTATACGGATGCATCACATAATTTCTAATTTGTGATCCCCATTCAATCTTCATTTTTGACGATTCAATTTCGTTACGAGCCTCCATTTTCTTTCGCAGCTCGATTTCATACAATTGCGATTTCAGCATTTTCATGGCAGTAGCCCTGTTGTCGTGTTGACTTCTAGAATCTGAACATGAAATTTGTATTCCTGTCGGATGGTGCACCAATTGAACCTTGGTTTCTACCTTGTTAACGTTCTGCCCCCCGGCACCGCTAGAGCGGGCAGTGGTAATCGTAATATCGGCGGGGTTGACATCAACCTCGATACTGTC
Source organism: Pseudozobellia sp. WGM2 (assembly GCF_017810075.1). Lineage (GTDB taxonomy): Bacteria > Bacteroidota > Bacteroidia > Flavobacteriales > Flavobacteriaceae > JADNYK01. The sequence continues at coordinate 90,780 of NZ_JADNYK010000004.1, read as the reverse complement.
ATCTACTAAGGGGTACACGTAAACCGACGCAAAAGATGTATGCCTTTTGGCATTGCTATCAAATGGGGAAATTCGAACTAAACGATGAACACCGTTTTCACCCTTTAACCAACCGAATGCATAGTCTCCATCAATTTCAAGGGTAACGGTTTTGATACCCGCAACATCACCTTCTTGGTAATTGAGTTCTTTGACCTTAAAACCGCTTTTTTCCGCCCACATCATATACATACGCAACAACATCGAAGCCCAGTCACAACTTTCAGTGCCACCGGCGCCCGCGGTTATCTGAAGCACGGCCGGTAGTTCATCACCTTCTTCAGAAAGCATGTTTTTGAACTCTAGTTTTTCTATCTGGGTGAGTGCCTTTTCGTATTGATTATTGACTTCTTCTTCGGTAACATCGCCCTCTTGAAAAAACTCTAGTAAAACTTCTAGGTCGCCCACTAAGGTCTTGGAAATATTGAAATCATCAACCCATTGCTTTTTAGATTGAATGAATTTCATTTGTGCCTGTGCTTCCTGAGGGTTGTCCCAAAAATCGGGGGCAAGGGTTTTTTCTTGTTCGTTTTCTATTTCAATGAGCTTCGTATCAACGTCAAAGATACCTCCTTAACGCACCAAGGCGATCTTGAAGACCTTTATAGTGGTCTGTGGTTATTATCATTCTATTATTATTTTCTGCAAAAGTAGCACACTTTTTCAGCATTGAATAGCATTAAGAAAAGTTTCACTCTTTTGTATAAAGTTCAATGGAATTTACTGCTGCTGACTCTCGACCTGCACTGTGTATTGAGTTTTGTTGGTGCCTGGCCCATTAATAACGCCTTTTAAAGGGGCGCAATCACTGTAATCTTTACCATGGGCTACTTTGATATGGTCGTTGTTCGCTAAAATGTTGTTGGTGGGATCAAAAGCGATCCAACCTGCGTTGGGAATAAATGCTTCGGACCAAGCGTGCATTTGAGAGTCGCCAAAATAGCCATTGCCTTGATGAAGAAAACCGGAAACGTATCTGGTAGGTATGCCGTTATGTCTAGCCAATGCGCAAAAAAGGTGAACCATATCTTGACAAACCCCTTGTTTTTTTTCTATAAATTCTGCCACAGTTGAATTCACATCGGTCATGTTAGGCTTAAAGCTTACGTAGTTAAATATGAATTGATTGAGGGCTTGAAGGTTCTCGAATATCGATTTCTCTTTATCAAAGGTAAAAAGCGTAGCATATTTAGATGGTAAAAAAGTGAGGTCAGTAGTGCGCAAGAAGGAGTCGTGCTCAATTCGAAAAAGTAACGTTTGTATCTCTGAATAGGAAATTGCAGGGTCTTCAATTAGATTAATCGACTTAAAAGGGTCGGCAGCTTTTTTTACTAGTCGTATTCTAGCTTCAAAAGATATTTTATCAAACGGTTCTTTTGATTTTACCCTTATGGTTCGAAAACCATAACCATTTTCAGAATATTCGATAATAGTTTTAACGGAAGTACTGAAGTCAACCTTTACAAAATCTTGGGATTCATTTTCTTCAGGAATAATCAAAAATTGCCACAGGGCATCAATTACCTCGTGGTCATATGTGTTTTCGCAGGTGTATGTAATTGAATATTCCAGAAATTAATTTTTTAGTGTAAATTTCAGGAAAGATAGGCAATGAAAACGAATCAATAGTTAAAAAACTCATTTTCCATTTTTTCGCTAATTTCAGAAAGACTATCTAAAATACTCTTGATAAAATATTGAATATCCTCTTCAATTTCCCTAATATACTTGTATTGATATTCGGCCCTTACTCGGCCGACCAAAAATGCCGTAGAGTTTTTATTGTATCTTTTACTGGGGTCCAATAACCTAATATGTTTATATACTTGATTAAGACTGTTCATTACCGATCTCGGGCAATTTGGGTTTAGAATTAAAAATTCTAACGTAGAGATACTGTTAGGCGTTTTTTTGTAGAATCTTCGCATCATATCATAAGACTCGGCACATTTTAATAAAGTGGTCCATTCGTAACTGTTGCTAAATTTATCACCATAACTGCCTTGGGCTTTTAGAGCATCATGATGCTTGGCATTGATGATTCGTGTAATTTGGGTAGCTCTTTCAATATTGACCCCCATCATGATAATGGCGTAAATCTCGTCGTGCAACAAGGTGCCCCTCATCTTCCCCCGTAAAATAGCACTCATTTCGGTTATATTGGTAGTGAAATCGTGCAAGCCGTTTTTCATGTATATATTAGAATCATAATTAAATACAAAGTGGTAAAACTTATTAATAGCTTCATACAATTCAGTAGAAATCAAATCACGTGCACTATTCGCATTCTCACGGGCGTACTTTACATTGTTTAAAATCGAGAATTCACTTTGTGGATCCATTCCGATTTTATAAAGCACTTTTGCTTCATCTAACTCTTCAGATTCATCGCCATCGGAAAGGCCGACCATGTAAAGCATCGACCGAAGTACGAATTGCCTAGACTGCGAAAGTTGATGTGGTGCATCTAAAGATGAGAAATAATTAACGTTCAAATATCTGGCCACATGTTCAGAACGTTCAATATAACGTCCCATCCAAAAGAGGTTGTTGGCTACTCGTGCTAGCATATAATGTTTTCTAAGTTCTTATTCTGCTTTGTTTTGGTCAATTTCTGTTGTGATTATCTTAATTATTTTTTCAGAACCCATGTGTCTTTCGACCCTCCACCTTGAGATGAATTTACAATAAGATTACCACGTTTGAGAGCAACTCGTGTGAGGCCACCTTTTAGAACAAAATCACGGTCTTGACCCAATACGGTAAATGTTCTTAAATCTACATGACGCTGTTCAAACGATTCCGTTTCATCGATATAGGTAGGGTGAACCGATAGAGACATAATGGGTTGGGCAACATATTTTCGCGGGCTGCTCTTCAGTTGTGACTTTACTTCCTCAATTTCACTTTTGCTCAAGCGGTTTCCTATAGATATGCCATAGCCACCCGCCTCATCGACAGGTTTGATTACAAGCTCGGGTATATGTTCTAGTACATATTGCAATTCATCAGGTCTGCTACAGTGATAGGTATGAACATTATTCAGAATCGGCTCTTCGTCTAAATAGTATTTAATAATTTCTGGCATATAGGTGTATATGGCCTTATCATCAGCTACGCCTGTGCCGGGGGCATTTGCCAAGGTAACATTACCTTTTTTATAAGCTGCAAAAAGCCCGGGTACACCTAGGGCCGAATCGGCGCGAAATTCTAACGGGTCAATAAAACCATCATCGACCCGCCGATAGATGATATCTACTTTTTCAGGACCACGAATAGTTCTCATATAAACAAAATCATTTTCTACAAAAAGATCACGACCTTCTACCAATTCGACCCCCATGGTTTTGGCCAAATACGAATGCTCATAGAAAGCCGAATTGTACATGCCCGGTGTTAAAACAACTACGTTTGGTAAATCGACACCTTGAGGTTTTACGGTCTCTAGCAAATCGAGTAAGTTTTCGGCATAATTGGTAACCGCATGGGTCTTGTAGTGGTTGAAGACCCCGAAAAGCGCTCTTTTTAGAGCGGTTCTGTTACATATAACATAACTTACCCCTGAAGGGCACCGAATATTGTCTTCTAAAACATAGTATTTACCATCGTTATGTTTGATTATATCTGTGCCGGAAATATGGTTGTATATGCCGCCGGGCGGATCGAGACCAACCATTTGATCCAGATAATTTTCAGATGAACTGATCAACTCTAAAGGAACAATGCCCTGCTTGATTATTTTCTTATCGTGATAAATGTCCCAAAGAAAGAGATTGAGTGCCCTGCTACGTTGAACGGCTCCGCGTTCAATAATGTCCCACTCCTCTTGATCGATTATTCTTGGAAAAAGGTCAAACGGAAAAATCTTTTCCATCGTTTCTTTTTCGTTATATACTTGAAAGGTTATGCCTTGATTGAAGAAAGAAGATTTTGCTTTTTCGTTCAGTTTAACATATTCTTTAATGGTATGCCCACCGTAGAGTTCGAAAAGCCTCGAATAAACCTCTTTTATTGTACCCTGTTTATCAAAAATTTCATCATACAAAATAGGGTTTCTTTGATACGATGAGAATATCTGATTTTGAATTTTACCCATGATCTATTCTTTTGCTTTAAGGTACTGGTTTTCAAAATAAAATGTGGGCTCAAATCCATAATAATATTAGCTCTAAATATCGATTTCATTAATAATAAAGGAATATTTTAACAAAATGATTTTCTTAGTTGCAAAAGCTTCTTTACCGAGACTAGATTCAATTTTACGTAACTTTGGGGGGGTAATTCGATACGACTTTCAGTCTATAACCTTACTAATTTTAATATGGAAATAAACCTCATAAGCGATACGGTTACCAAACCTACAAAGGGTATGATGGAAGCTATGATGCATGCCGAGGTGGGTGATGACGTTTTTAAGAAAGACCCATCGGTAAATGCTCTTGAAGACAAAGTAGCATCGATGTTCGGTAAAGAGGCGGCCTTATTTTTTCCTTCAGGAACAATGGCCAATCAAACAGGAATAAAACTTCATACCAACCCTGGTGACCAACTTATTTGTGATAAGTTCTCGCATGTCTTCAACTACGAGGGTGGGGGAGTAAGTTTTAATAGTGGGGTTTCTTGTCGATTGGTAGATGGTCATAGGGGTATGATGACGGCGGATCAGGTGGAGGCGGCGATCAATCCACCAGATTTTTACCATAGTCCGCTAACGTCTTTGGTTTCCATAGAAAATACTACTAATAAAGGTGGGGGTGCTTGTTGGGACTATGAAGAGCTGAAGCGAATCAAATCAATATGCGAAAAACATGGGCTGGCCTATCACTTAGATGGAGCAAGATTATGGAATGCCTTAGTGGCTGAAAATGAGACACCTGAACAATATGGGGCATTATTCGACACTATAAGTGTTTGTCTTAGTAAAGGGTTGGGCTGCCCGGTCGGTTCCGTATTGATCGGTAACCGTATTCTCATTGAAAAAGCCTTACGGGTACGAAAGATTTTGGGCGGCGGTATGAGGCAATCCGGTTTTTTGGCCGCTGCCGGTATCTATGCGTTAGACCATCATCTTGAACGTCTTAGCGAAGATCATTTAAAGGCAAAAGAAATAGGCGTCGTTTTGAAAAGTTTGTCTTTTATCAAAAGTGTTGAACGTATAGAGACCAATATTATCATTTTTGAGATTCATGAAGATAAAATGTCAGGCTCGCGATTTGTTGAAAAACTAGCAGAGAACAATGTGCATATTATAGGAATGGGGCAAGGTAAGTTACGTATTGTGACCCATTTAGACTACACCGATGATATGCATGAACGATTTTTAAAAATCTTGAAAGCATTATAGGTTATTTTCTTCTTTGAGAAGAACAATTCGATTGGTCAGGTTTTTAATTCCGTTTTCCATCCCCATCTCAGAATCGTATAGTTGGCTGGTGCCGATAAGATTGGCCTTGTCATCATTTAGGTTAAAGAAGAATTGACCTGTATTATTTGTTTTTCGCTCGAAATGATTTCTATTAAAAGACAGGTTGTGCAGTGATTCTATCGCTTTTTGAACAGCATCTTTATTTGTGAAATCTATGCTTTTGAGAAGTGTTTGTCCGCTTTGGGCTTCTAGAATAAAGTAATAACCAACGTTCTTGTTTTCTAAAATTCTTATCACTTGCAGTTTTTTGTAAAAGATACAAAATTACACGAATACTTCGCCTAAGATTACCTGCGAAAAGAACAACAATTAAACGTTCGTAATAGAATGGTAAGGTGTTTCTTGAGTAGAGAACACCTTGCCAAAAGTCTTATTTTCCAAAGAGGGAATCCATGCCGGGTATGTTCGGCATTCCGTCTTTGGCAACCGCGGCCAGTTCGGTTTCATTTACTTGAGTAGCTTTGGCTATTGCTTTATTTACGGTCAGTATTAAATAATCTTCAAGTTGTTCTTTGTCTTCTAAAAGGCTATCGTCAATCTTAATTTCCTTTACCTCACGGTTCGCGGTAATAGTTACCTTTACCAGGTTCTCAGGCGAACTTTCTTCAAGGGTAACGGTGTCTAACCTTTTTTTGGTTTCCTCTACTTTCTGTTGGGTTTCCTTTAACTTACCCATCATGCCCATCATATCTCCAAACATATTTTCTTTTTTATAGTTTTAGATTTCAAAATTACTAAATTGTAGGATAAATCTCTTTTAATGAACTTGTATTTGAAAAGAAATATCATTGTAATACTATGTATTACCTTTGCGCCCTTATTACAAAGCCAAAATTTACCTATGACCCAAGTTGTCGCACCGATCGCCAAGAAAATTCCACATAAATTAGAAAAACATGGCGATATAAGAATTGACCCTTACTACTGGCTTAATGACCGGGAAAACCAAGAGGTTGTTGAGTATTTGGAAGCCGAGAATGATTTCTACAATAAAAGTACCGAGCATACCAAAGAATTTCAGAAAAAGCTGTTTGATGAAATGAAAGGCCGCATTAAAGAAGATGATGAATCTGTACCATATAAACAGAACGGCTATTGGTATATTACACGATATGAATTAGGAAAGGAATACCCGATATACTCAAGAAAAAAAGAAACCTTGGATGCCAAAGAAGAAATTATGTTCGATGGTAACGAAATGGCGAGAGACCATGAATACTTTAGTATTGGTGGCATTGCGATAAGCCCCGATAATAAATTAGCGGCTTTTGGCGTAGATACGGTATCTAGACGTCAGTATACCATTCAGATAAAAAACTTGGAAACTGGTGAGATTCTTACCGATAAAATCGAGAATACCACCGGCGGATCGGTTTGGGCAAATGATAATAAGACGCTTTTTTATACCCAGAAAGACCCGATTACCCTTCGTTCAGATAAAATTTACAAGCATAAACTAGGGGTTCAAGCCAGTAATGATGAGTTGGTATTTCATGAGCAAGATGAAACTTTTGGCACCTATGTCTATAAATCGAAATCGAAGAAATATATAATTGTTGGGTCTTATAGTACACTAACTTCAGAATATCAAACCTTACTTTCAGATTTTCCGGATGGTGATTTAAAAATGTTTTCCTCTAGAAAGAGAGGTTTAGAGTACGGCATTTCACACTACGGTGACCATTGGTACGTTTTGACGAATAAAGATTCGGCTACCAATTTTAAATTGATGAAAGTCAATGAAGACCACACTTCATCTGAAAATTGGAAAGAATTTATTCCCCATAGAGACGATGTACTACTGGAAGATATCGATATTTTCAAAGATTATTACGTGGTTTCCGAACGAGAAAACGGACTAAATAAAATCAAGATTGTTCGGTGGAACGGTGATGAGAGCTATTACTTGCCTTTTGATAGTGAAACCTATACCGCTGGGGTAAGCAGAAACCCTGACTTTGATACCGATATCTTAAGATATGCCTATAATTCTATGGTTACCCCTAACTCGGTCATAGATTTTGATATGGGTACCCGAGAAAAGACAGTGAAAAAAGAGCAAGAGGTTCTTGGCGGTAATTTCGATAAAGAAAATTATGTTGAAAAAAGATTATGGGCTACGGCCAGAGATGGTGAAAAAATACCGATGTCTTTTGTGTACCATAAGAATACGGAGCTGAATTCTAACACGCCCATACTTCAATATGCGTATGGTTCTTATGGGCACACTATCGACCCCTATTTTTCAACTGTAAGATTAAGTCTTTTAGACCGCGGTTTTGTATATGCGATAGCGCATATTAGGGGTGGTGAATATTTGGGTAGAAAATGGTATGAAGAGGGTAAATTGCTCAAAAAGATGAACACCTTCACCGATTTTATCGATTGTTCAAAATTTTTGATTGCAGAGGGGTATACCGGTGCAGGTCACCTTTATGCCATGGGAGGTTCTGCAGGCGGGTTGTTGATGGGTGCAATTAATAACATGGCCCCCGAAATTTATAACGGCATCATAGCTGCCGTACCTTTCGTTGACGTTGTGACTACCATGTTAGATGAATCTATACCTCTAACTACCGGGGAATATGATGAATGGGGCAACCCCAATGAAAAAGAATATTACCAGTACATGAAATCCTATTCACCTTATGACCAAGTGAAGATTCAGGCTTATCCGAATATCCTGGTTACAACAGGTTTTCATGATTCGCAGGTACAGTATTTTGAACCGGCAAAATGGGTCGCAAAGTTGCGCGAAATGAAAACCGATAATAAACTTTTACTTTTTGATATTAATATGGATGCAGGTCATGGTGGAGCTTCAGGTCGCTTTGAAGCACTAAAGGAAGTAGCCAAAGAATATGCATTTTTATTGGATTTGGAAGGGAAAATCGACTAATCGAAAAAAAATAGTAATTTTGCCTCAAGGAAAATGTAGAAAGTTCAACACTTTCTCATTTTACAAACTAGACATCCTTTATGGAACAAAAGATTAAGGCTTACGATAATATTTTAGAACTCGTAGGCAATACTCCCCTCGTTAGATTGAATAAAATTACCAAAGGTTTTACCGGTAATTTTTTTGCAAAAATAGAATCATTTAATCCAGGCCATTCTTCAAAAGATCGCATTGCAATGCATATTATTGAAGAGGCAGAACGTAAAGGTCTTCTTAAAGAAGGTAGTACCATTATTGAAACTACCTCAGGCAATACTGGGTTTAGTATAGCTATGGTCAGTATCATTAAAGGGTATGATTGCATATTGGCGGTAAGCTCAAAATCTTCGAGAGACAAAATCGATATGTTGCGTTCAATGGGTGCAACCGTATATGTTTGTCCGGCGCATGTTAGTGCTGATGATCCCAGGTCGTACTATGAAGTGGCTAAAAGATTGCATCAAGAAACTAAAGGTTCGATTTACATCAACCAATATTTCAATGAACTAAATACTGAAGCTCATTACGCATCTACAGGTCCTGAGATTTGGGAGCAAACCGGTGGTCAAATCACCCATTTGGTGGCTTGTAGCGGCACAGGGGGTACGATTTCAGGTACTTCTAGGTTTTTAAAAGAACAGAACCCTAATGTTGAAGTTATTGGGGTAGATGCCTATGGATCGGTTCTTAAGAAATACCATGAAACACGAGAGTTCGACAGCAAAGAAATTTATCCATACCGTATCGAGGGTTTAGGCAAGAATCTAATTCCGGCGGCCACTGATTTCGATATGATCGATGAATTCATAAAGGTTACCGATTCTGAGAGTGCCCATACTGCACGAGAAATCGCCAAGACCGAAGGCATATTTGCCGGGTACACAAGCGGAGCGGTAATGCAGGCCCTCAAACAACTCAATGAGGCAGGTAGATTCAAATCCGATGATAATGTTGTAGTTATTTTCCCAGATCATGGATCGCGCTACATGAGTAAGGTCTATAGTGATCAATGGATGGAGGATCAAGGTTTCTTTGATACAAAGAAGGTCGAAGAAACTCAGAAGATACAATACATAAAAGAATAATATTTTCCTGTGAGGTCATAAAAAGCAGCAACCCGAAAGGTCGTTGCTTTTTTTGTACATCAATTATTTATGAATTTCGTGCTGAAAATCATACTTTTGCAGGCAGAACTTAATCGAAACGAATGCGAGATTTATTTGATAGAATTTTAGACAACAAGGGACCATTGGGAAAATGGGCATCACAGGCAGAGGGTTATTTCGTTTTTCCTAAACTTGAAGGGCCTATTTCTAACCGAATGAAGTTTCAAGGTAAAGATGTAATTACTTGGAGTATCAACGATTACCTTGGTCTGGCAAATTTGCCTGAAATAAAGAAAGTAGACGGTGAAGCTGCGGCCGAATATGGCGCCGCTTACCCTATGGGAGCTCGAATGATGAGTGGTCACACCGATTTTCACGAACAATTGCAGCAAGAACTCGCTGATTTTGTAGATAAAGAATCTGCTTATTTATTGAATTTCGGCTATCAGGGAATGGTTTCTGCTATAGATGCCTTGGTGTCGAAAGATGATATCATAGTGTATGATGTTGATTCCCATGCCTGTATTATCGATGGTGTGAGACTGCATATGGGCAAGCGTTTTACCTTTAAGCACAATGATATTGATAGTCTTGAAAAAAATCTCGAGCGTGCTACCAAAATGGCCGAGCAAACTGGTGGTGGTATCTTGGTGATTTCAGAAGGTGTTTTTGGCATGCGTGGAGAGCAAGGCAAACTAAAGGAAATAGTTGCACTTAAAGAAAAGTATAACTTTAGGCTTTTTGTTGATGACGCTCATGGTTTCGGTACCCTTGGTAAGACCGGTGCAGGTGCAGGTCAAGAACAGGGGGTTCAAGATGGCATAGACGTTTATTTTGCAACATTTGCAAAGTCGATGGCAAGTATCGGAGCATTTTTGGCTGCTGACAAGCAAATCATTGATTACTTAAAATATAACTTACGTTCTCAAATGTTCGCTAAGTCGTTACCTATGATTTATGTTAAGGGAGCGCTGAAAAGGCTTGATATGTTACGTACCATGCCAGAACTTAAGGCGAAGTTATGGGAGAATGTAAATGCATTGCAAAATGGTTTGACCAGTAGAGGTTTTAACATTGGTGATACCAATAGTTGTGTTACCCCGGTTTATTTAAACGGCAGTATACCGGAAGCTATGGCGTTGGTAAAAGATTTACGTGAAAATTACGGAATCTTCTGTTCTATAGTTGTATACCCAGTAATACCTAAAGGGTTGATTCTGTTACGTATGATTCCTACAGCAACACATACCTTGGTAGATATCGAGGAGACGTTGGAGGCATTTTCTGCAATTAGAGAACGCCTAGAGAACGGTACTTATAAAAAGCTATCAGCTGCAGTTGCCGCTGCAATGGGAGAATAGTGCGATAAGAAATATAGACTAAAAGGCCTTCCAAATTTTTGAAAGGCCTTTTGTTTTTACGCTGCTATTTGAAGATTTTTTTGAATGTATTCTTTCCAGCTTTTCAAGGAACTTAATTCACTATAAAGAGGTAAATTATCATCAGTATTAAAGAATTCTATGCTTATCTCAGACCCTTGCGCCGAAAAAGGTAAAAGGTTCAGTTCAAGCTTATCCACAATAAAACTTCGTTTCTTATCACGATTTATTACTTTATCTGTTTGAATTATTTTACAATCCTTTATTTCATTAAGTGCAATGCGATATTCTTTAGCAAAGTTTTCCCCTTCCTTATAAAAGAATAGAAAATTATTTTTTGCATCAACGCCAATGGCGAAGTTGGTGAATATTTCAAACTTGCCTAATTCATATCCATTATCGGTAGCCATTGATTTAATGACTTTAAATAATTTTTTCTGCCTTTTGCTTTTCCCTCTAAAAAGAAAAACGAACGGTAGTATACATATAATTAAAATTACTGCGCACACGAGTGCACTACCAAAATCTGTATTCATGGGTATTTATTTAAATAATAAAATTGATGATTTGCGCCAATAGGTATTTACCCGGCGTTTATTTTGCTCAGTCGAGCATGATAAAATTTTCTAGAGAAGAAATGTTACCAGAAATAATGGAAAGGAAAGATTATATCGCATTTTCGTAAGCGGATAAGAAGCTGTTTCGAAAACTTTATATAAGACCTATGTTTGGCTAAGTAAAATTTTTCACTATGTTTTACGCTCGCCTGAAAATCAAATGGATTCTTACTTTTGATCAGTGGCGATACTGCTACATTCTCACCGCTAATATCAATTCCAAGAAGAGCACAATTAAATTTGACCTGAGAATGATGAACAAAGAGCTCTTTCTTTGAGTGTGGGTTTACTTCAGCAAACGAATTATCTTTTGGGATAGATAATATACCCAATGAAAGCTGCAAGATTGCAACCAAGAAAATTCCGAAAAGTGGCTTAAGAAGCTTGCCCATAGTGCAAAATTAGTCGAGCGGAAATCAAAAATACCATCTAAGATGTTAATTTAAATAAAATAGACATCCTATATTTTAAGAGTTCTGTTTACCTCTTCAAAGGCTTGAGCCTTATCTGCCAGAACCACTAAGGTATCATCTGCCAAAATCTCGGTGCTTCCGTTTGGTGTAATATAGCTATTGTCTCTAATAATCATGGCGATTATCGCATTCTTTGGAAAACTGAGGTCGACTATCTTTTTATCTACAGCAAAACAGTTTTTTGTTACGGTTATCTCTCTCATTTCGGCCTTTGGGTTTTCGGTCATTAACAAGTCGGTCGCCGTCAGTTTTTTGGCTTTTTCGGGCAATGCAACATGAAGCCATTTCGCAATAAGTGAGAGGGTCGTACCCTGAATTAGTACAGAAGTTACAGATATAAAAAAAACGATATTAAATATCATATTGGCTTTTTCAATACCTGCCAAAAGAGGATAGGTTGCAAATACAATGGGTACCGCCCCCCTTAAGCCTACCCAAGAAATATAAAGACGTCTTCTCATTTTCATTTTAAAGAAAATCAAACTGATGAACACTCCTATAGGTCGAGCGATAAGAATCAAAAATACGGAAATGAGAAGGCCAATACCAAAAATCGGTACTACCTGACCTGGGAATACCAGTAGGCCTAACGTAAGAAAGAGCACGATTTGCATAAGCCATGCGAGCCCATCATAGACTTTTAAAATAGTTTTTTTGTGTATTAAATCTTGGTTTCCTAAGTATACGGCACAAATATAAATAGCAAGAAATCCGTTACCACCTAAAACATTGGTAGCAGAAAAGGTAATGAACATTAACGAAATGACCAGTACGGGATAAAGCCCTTCAAAATCAAGTTTTATTTTATTTATAATCAGTTTGCTGAGTTTACCGAATATAAAACCGGCAATACCACCAAGAATCATTTGCTGTAAGAGCATTGGTATTACCGAAAAAATGCTTTGATCTTGATTGACTACCAATGTTAAAAAGGCAATGGTCAATACATAGGCCATTGGGTCGTTACTACCGCTCTCTAGTTCTAAGGTAGGTCTCAAATTGGTTTTCAGGGCAAGGCTTTTAGAGCGTAAGATTGAAAAAACTGCTGCCGCATCGGTCGATGAAACTATCGAACCTAAAAGCATGCTTTCGTAAATCGTAAAATCGGTTATCAGCCAAACAAAGGTTCCCAAAGATAAGGCCGTGAGTAAAACACCTAATGTTGATAAGGCAATGCCCTCGCGTAAAACGGGTTTAATCGAGTTCCAGTTAGTGTCTAACCCTCCTGAAAAAAGTATAAAATTCAATGAAACAAGTCCAATAAATTGTGCAGTCTTAGGATCATTGAATTGAATACCTCCAAGTCCGTCAGAGCCCGCAAGCATACCAATGGCAAGGAAGAAAAGTAATATTGGTACTCCAAACTTGTAAGAAGTTTTTCCTGCAATAATACTGATCAACAACAATAATGACCCGACTAGAACAATATTTTCTATGGTAAGATTCATTGTGTTTTATCTTGAGATTTAAATCGTATTAGCTGATATAATTTTGAAAAACCAATTTTATAGGTTTTTTACTACAAAATAAATAAGATTTTATAACAATTTGATGTTCATGGCGTTATATAGTTTAACCCTCGCGCTTCAAACTTTTGAGGTCATGAAACAGTTAAATATTTCTCGTGTAAAAATACCATTTACAATTAGTATAATGGTTCTTTTCCTATGGCTAATTGGTAAATCTGATTCTTCAGCTTCACCACTTTCAGAAGTAGTTGTTTCCGATTTAAACCTACTTACTCACTTTTATGAAGATACAACTGACTGCAATGATAGAAATACTAATGAATGTATTGATTACCTGAGTGAGAAGGCGAGTGAGCTATTTCGTAAAAAACCTGACGAAGCCTATTCAATAGGAGAGCAGTTAGTGTTATTGGGCGAAACCAATAATTTAGAGATTTGCATAGCGAAGGGGAAAGAAGTTATGGCTCGTGCCTCTATGAATAAAACGGTAAACGTTAGCAGCTTTCGAATGGCAAAAGAAGCCCTTGATTACGCCCTGAAAATTAAAGCAGATACTGTTTATCTAGATTGTATTAACATTCTAGGCTTAGGCCATTTTAGAAAAAAAGAATATCACAAGGTCTTTCAATACAATCAAATGGGGCTTGAATTTGCTAAGAAAGCCAATATTAAGGATAGAAGGTTAAGGTTCACGACAAATGCAGGGGTAATACTTCTAAAAGTTGGAGAATACGATAAAGCACTTAAATATTTTGATGAAGCTCTAAACTTATCGACAACTAATAAAGAATCGATACAGTTGGCAAAACTTCATATGAACAAAGCCGATCTATTTTATTACCAAAAAAAATATGATTTAGCGGAAAGAGAAATTTCAACATCTCTGCAAGTTTTAGATGGGTTCGAAAATCAACTTATAGAAACTGAGGCAAATTTAATTCGAGGAAAAATTAGCTTTGAGAAAGGTGATTTGTTAGGTGCAAAAAATTATTACGATAAAGCCGATAAATTGCTTGTAAACTGGCAAGATTATAAACGATTGGCCCAAGTAAACCTTGGTTTTTCCGGTATTGCTCTTAAAAGTAGTAAGTTAAAAGAGGCAGAAAAATATGCTCTTATTGCTAGTAAATATTCAAATACATCGAACTATAATAATGGCAAGTTAGAGTCATCGAAACTACTTCATCAAATTAATTCACATCTTAAAAACTATGAACGCGCTAGCAAGTACCTGCTCACTCATACGCATTTGTTAGATTCTCTTGAGGTAGCTGAAAACCAAACCAAAGTGAGAATCAAGTTGGTAGAGATGAATTTAAAACAGAAACAAGATCAAGCGAAAGCCGAGGAGAGAATAAATAAGAGACGCCAAAACTTTATATTATATGCGACAGTATTTTTGTTATTGATATTGGTGGGCATCACACTTATAATTATGCAGAATGAGAGAAAGCAGAGGGTTTTAAATAGGAGTCTATACGTGAGTAAAATGGAGCTTGAAAAACAATCGTTGATATTGAGCCAAAGCAATGATGATAAAAGTAAACTTTTTTCTATCATAAGCCATGATTTGAAAGGTCCTATGAACTCATTCAAAGAATTGGTTAAGATGTACAACAGGGGGGTGATTTCAAAACAAGAAATAGACATGTTCGCACCTCAGTTTGAAAATAAAATAGATGGTATTTTATTGACTCTAAATAATTTGTTGACTTGGGGAAAGAATCAAATGGGCGGAATCAAAACTGAGCCTGTCAACATCAATTTACATGATTTAGCAGCTACTAATATTTCTCTTTTATCAGAGATTGCCCAGAAAAAATCTATAGAATTGGTCAATCAGCTCAGTGTAAAAAGTAATGCATGGGCCGATAGAGACCAAATAGATATAGTTATTAGAAATTTGCTGAGCAATGCCATAAAATTCACGAAAGAAAATGGAGTGATTACCATTTACGCCAGTAATATGAATGATAAATGGCAGGTCTGCGTTCAAGATTCAGGAATTGGCATGAATGAAGAAACTGTTGCTCGAATATTTAATGATGATTCTAGTTTTACTACCTATGGTACCAAGGGTGAAAAAGGTACCGGATTGGGCTTAATGGTCTGCAAAGAAATGGTCTTGAACAACAAAGGAGATATTTGGGTCGATAGTAAAGTAGGTAGTGGCTCAAACTTCTATTTTACAGTGCCTAAACTTATACCATAAATATTAAGGGGGTTAAAGGCAGACGTGCAGTTATTCTGTTTATATTTTCTTTCTACTTCCCCTTAAAAACAGATTATTCCTATTACTTATCAATTATTAGACTTCTAGAGGTGAGAGAATTTTTATAATTTTAGATGTGATGAATGGGTATCTATCAAATCTGTGAGATTTTAACTTTTCACTGGAATTGATTTAAAATTTTTAATTTACCTTCAAGAGGTGCAACCAAAAGTTTTTGAAGGCTTATGGTATATGTACCGTCTACAGTTTAGTCTTCAAGAATTTCTACCCAAACCGCTAGTGATGAAGTATTTGTTTACTTTTTTTAGAATGCTATTCTATCTCTTTGCAATTTTACTTTTGTTTCCATTGCAAATGGTAGCGAACTGCCCTTTTGATTTGAAATATTCTGATGACGAATTGGTTAAAAATAATTTGAGCAAAAGTAGTGAAGCCTATATAGCCTACTTGAGTAAAAAAGCAAAACTAGTTGTCAGAGACGATCCCACTACCGCATATCATATAGGTGAGAAATTAATTGCATTTGGAGAATCTAACAGTATAGAGCAGAGCATAGCCAAAGGAAAGCAGATAATCGCAAGAGCATCGATGCTCAAAGTGGTAAATGACAAAAGTTTTAAATTGGCTAGAGAAGCTTTGGAATATGCCAAAAAAATCGGCGCCGATTCCGTATATCTAGATTGCATAAACATTTTGGGTATCGGTCATTTAAGAAAAAAAGAATTCCATAAGGTTTTTGAATATAATCAATTAGGCTTAAATCATGCTCTTACTATTGGTAATTGGGAGAAGAGACTGAAATTCACTACCAACGCAGGTGTGATTCTTTCGATAATCAAAGAGTATGAGAAGGCTTTAATGTATTTCGACAAGTCACTAGAATTGCTTTTAACTCAACCCGAAAATCTTCATTTGGCCCAAATATATATGAACAAGGCCGATTTATATTATAACCAAGAAAAATATGATTTTGCCAAGAAAGAGGTTTTAAATTCATTTAAAATTCTTGAAAATATTGATGATAAATTAACAAAAACCGAAGGTTATATAATTTTAGGTAAAGTTAATCTTGAACATAAAGATTTAAAGTCTGCCCAAAATTATTTTACAAAGGCTCTTAAATTATTGGAAGGTAGAGAAGATGCCAAAAGAATTGTAGAAACTAATCTGGGATTGGCCAAAGTTCAACTTTTAAGCCAAAACTATGCTGAAGCTAAAGACTTTGGCTTTTTGGCTTTAGAGTTGGCTAATAAATCAAATTATAATAACGGAAAGTTAGAAGCTTCGTTATTGATGCACAAAATAAATACAGCACTCGACGACTTTAAAGAAGCCAATAATTATTTGGTCAGTTATACGAAACTCTCCGATTCTTTAGAGGTGGCAACGAGCGAAACTAAATTAAAAGTTTCCTTGGCCGAAATGAATTTTAAGAATACAGAGCAGACCATACGTCTAGAATCAAACCGAAATTTAAAACGTCAAAAATATATACTTTATACTACTATAACCTTACTTCTTATTTTACTGACCATTACTTTCTTTGTGATTCATAATGAAAAACAGCAAAAATCTTTAAACAAAGAACTGCATTTAAGCAAAGTCGAGCTAGAAGAAAGGTCTAAAGTGCTACACCAAAGCAATGAAAACAAAACCAAATTATTTTCAATCATAAGTCATGATTTAAAAGGCCCTATGAATTCATTTAAAGATTTGGTGAGTATGATCAATAGGGGAAAACTATCAAAAGATGACCTCTTGCATTTTGCACCGAAGTTCGAAAATAGTTTAGATGGTCTTCTTTTTACATTGAATAATCTATTGACTTGGGGAAAGACTCAAATGGATGGTATAAAGACAATTCCAGCGAAAATTAACATGGGCGAAATCGTCAATGCTAATATTTCGCTTTTATCGGAAGTAGCTAATAAAAAGTCTATTGAACTAATGAACGAATTTGGTGAAGATGAGTTGGCTTGGGCAGATAAAGACCAAGTGGATATTGTTCTAAGAAACCTGCTTAGTAACGCAATTAAATTTACACCCATAAATGGCACTATAAACGTAGGCTGTAATACACAAGATAAAATGCTTGAAATTTATGTGAAGGACTCAGGAGTTGGAATGAGCCCTGATGTACAAAAACATATTTTTGAAAACGATACGAATTTCACTACATATGGCACCAAAGGAGAAAAAGGTACGGGCCTTGGTTTAACGGTTTGCAAAGAGATGGTTGAGAATAATGGTGGTGAGATATGGGTGGATAGTCAGGAGGGGAGTGGCTCTTGCTTTTATTTTACCATACCTAAATATAGCAATCAAAATTTAAGTTGATTCCTAAGGTGCATTAGAGGTACTTTTTATAAGTAGAGCGGCGTTTATAGATTTTTGGGTCGAAGTGTTTCCACATTTGACGAATCGCAATATTATCTTCTAGTTCGGGTGTGCGATAGCACATTTCAATACCTTTTTTCTTGAATGTCTTGTAATACTCGTTGAATATGATTGCGGTAACGCCTTTGTTTTGATACTCAGGATGTATACCTATCAAATAGAACAAAGCGTCTTTATTGTGTTTTTTCGCTTTAAGTAAATGATATATTCCCCACGGGAACAATTTGCCGTTAGCTTTTTGGAGAGCAACAGAGAAGGAGGGCATAACAATTGCGAAAGCTATCAACTTATCTTCTTTGTCAACGATAAATTTTATGTACTCAGGGTTGATAAATGAGATGTATTTTTTTTTGAAATAAGCTTTCTGTTCTTCTGTAATCGGCACGTGTGATGATAACTTCGAATATGTTTCGTTGAAAAGGTCGAACATTTGGTCTGCCATGGGCAGAACTTCTTTTGTTTTTTTAAAATTTACCTCACGTAAATCATACCTTTTTTTTACGATTCCGTTTAGTTTGGTAAATAATGCCGGATCGGCATTACTACTAGGAAACTTGTTCTCAACATACCTCTTTTCTTTTTGAAAACCTAAACGTTCATAATGCTCAACGTAATACGGGTAATTATACCAGGTCACCATACTGCCAATGTGGTCGTAACCCTCGGTAAGAACACCGACCTTGTCTAAATTAGAGAAGCCCACTGGTCCTTCCATAAATTCGAGCTGATGCTCTCGGCCAATATCGGCTACTTTATCAAGTAAGCATTTAGATACCTCTGGATCATCAATAAAA
This sequence comes from Pseudozobellia sp. WGM2, assembly GCF_017810075.1. Classification (GTDB taxonomy): domain Bacteria; phylum Bacteroidota; class Bacteroidia; order Flavobacteriales; family Flavobacteriaceae; genus JADNYK01. The sequence goes on along the minus strand of NZ_JADNYK010000004.1, from coordinate 71,910 downwards.
TCAAACCAACCAAAGCGCATTTTTTTTACTTTTTGTTGATTGATTTCTAGGTGATTTACAATCGCAACAATGCGCCCTACGGGTTCATTGTTTTTGTATGCGATAAAAAAACGGGCATCGGCATTTTTAAAAGCAGGGTTTTTATTTTTGTCGAAGGTTTCCATCTCATCTGCTATGATGGGTGGCACCCAGTATTTGGAATCCTTGTAAATGGAGAAGGGAAACTTAACGAAACTTTTTATTTCGCTCTTTGAAACCGCTTCTTTTAAGGAGACCATACCGTTTATTTTGTAAGGTCAATATTAGGCATAATTCAACTGAGAATAAAATTAAACCTCCTAATTTATAGAAGTAACTTGGGGTGTGGTCCATCAAAAATCAATAGCTCCGCCGCCTTCTGATTTTTTTTGCTTCCTTTCCTTTTTCTTGAGTTTTCTAAGTTGTTTTTTTGAAGGCCCGAGATTAATATCTTCCGCACCGCTACCACCTGCCTTCTCTTTTTCCTTACGCTTCTTTTTCATGCTATTTTTCTTGATAGCACCTCCATTTTCATTGGCATTCTGATCGTCAATGGCCTTGAGTTTGTCTTTATGAAGGTCTAAACGATAAGAACCGCCTATGGTAACAAAAACTCTCGATGGGGTATTTTTAAGACTGGCGCCGAGATTGAAATCAACCTGTAAATTTTCACCAAGTAGATGGGCGATACCCCCACGAATGAGAACATCTGAATACCTATCGCTGTCAATGCCTTGGTTTTCTACGAATGCACTCCATTTAGGGTTTCTAAAGGCATGGGAAAGCGACACTAAATAACTAAGTTCAGGAAAATCACTGCTTATACGGTCATAGGCAAAGTTGGTTATCAAGACAAATCTGGGTGACAGCCTACTTTGAGTTGCTAATAAAGCTCGGTATGAGACAGTTGGGTCACCTACATAAAACGGATTGCCTCCCAGATTAAAAGTTGCGCCTCCATACATAGAAATCGAAGGAATAAGATTTTTAAGTTGAAAAACATTATTCGCTCTCCAGCTGTAAAGGTTCGGTTTGTTTCTTTCTTCTGATTTGTATCTGTCATAAATCAGAAATTTCAATCCAACTCTGTTTCTTGAGAAATCAGTTAGGTTGTTCGATGTGCCGAAATCTGAGAAAGTTATATTCTGGTTTTGATAAGCTCCTTCGTAAATCAATTCAAGCTGCTCGAACAATAGGCCATATCTCAGTGCAAATTCACTGCCCCAAATGTCACTTTGTGTATTTAATAGGGCATGGTCTTTTTGCTCATAATAGATACCGGCCTCGAGCTGAAGAACATTTCTGCCTACAGCATAGGCACTGACCGATTGCCCAGGGCGATTTGAGTTGATTACATCTGTGTATTGCGCCAAACTGAAGAAGGGTAAAACAAATGCAATAATCTTTAAAAAGTTTTTCATGTCATTACAATTGGTAACGGCTAACATGCGTTCTAATGAATTAATTTTTCCGGTGATGGCGGTCAAAAACCGATTTACCTACCGTTGTAGTGGTACTGCTAATGGTACTTTAGCTAAATTTTAGCAGTTCTGCCCTGCTATTACAACGTCAGAATCGTATTTTTGATATAATTATTTATAGAAAAGATGACATTTTTAAAAACAATCCTCATAATCTTACTGGTCTATTACCTCTTTAAGATTTTGGTAAAAATGTTCGCTCCCAAAATCTTTGGGTATGCAGCACGAAAGACCGAAGAGCATTTTAAAGAGAAGTTCGGTGAGTTTGCCCAACAGAATAGGGACACAGAGGAACAGATTGGGGAAGTTATTATAGATAAAAAACCTTCAAAAAAAAGTTCTAGTTCTAATAAGGTTGGCGATTATATCGATTTTGAGGAAGTCGATTAAGCAATCGTTACTTTGAACTAACTACTTACTTTACAATCTTAATTAATTAATCGGATTCGTATTATCGATTCATGAATTCGGAAATCTTCCGCAGACTTACTAAAGTCAGATTAAGTTCGTTATTTTAGCCGCGTCAATAAGATTTTCCTGTTATGCAAAAAGGATTTAAAGCCTTCTTCGTTCACTTTTTTGTAGCTGTTTTTTTCGTTATAGCCGCTTTGGCCTATTTTCACCCAGTTCTTCAGGGGAAAGTGATTGAACAGTCTGATATTGTTCAGTACACGGGTATGGCTAAAGAACAGAATGATTTTCGCAAGCGCACTGGTGAAGAGCCCTACTGGACCAATAGTGCCTTTGGGGGTATGCCTACCTATCAATTAGGTGCTTATTACCCACATGACTATGTGAAAAAATTAGATCGGCTTATACGCTTCTTACCTCGCCCTGCTGACTACCTCTTTCTTTACTTTATCGGTTTTTATATTTTATTGTGCTGCCTTAAAGTAGACTATCGCTTGGCTATTATAGGGTCTCTTGCATTTGGTTTTTCTACGTATATGATTATTATATTAGGTGTTGGCCACAATGCAAAAGCTCACGCTCTAGGTTATTTACCTATGCTTCTTGGGGGTATTGTTCTAGTGTTTCGAAAGAAATACGTCTGGGGTTTTATACTTTCGGCAATTGCCATGGCATTAGAAATAGGTGCCAATCATTATCAAATGACCTATTACTTTATGCTACTGGTCTTAATTCTTGGCGTTGTTTATTTGGTCGATGCCATTAGAAAAAAGCAGTTGCCTCACTTTTTTACTTCCGTTGGTATTTTGTTGATTGCGGTGGCCTTGGGTATTTCAGCAAACGCCACTGGGCTGTTGGCAACCAAGGAATATGCAGATTGGAGCACCCGCGGTAAATCTCAACTTACTATTAACCCTGATGGGTCGTCTAAAGAAAATGTCAATGGTCTTGATAGAGATTATATTACCCAATATAGTTATGGTATTGCAGAATCGCTAGACCTTTTTGTACCCCGGCTTTTTGGCGGGTCGAACGGTGAAGATTTGGGCGAGGGTTCAAAAAGCTATAATTTTCTTATCGACCAAGGGGTCTCTAGAAGTCAAGCTTTGAATTTTTCAAGCGGTTTACCCTTATACTGGGGGGATCAACCTATAGTTGCGGGCCCGGCTTATATTGGCGCTATTATATTTTTCTTGTTTATTCTAGGGTTGTTTTTAATCAGGGAAAAGGTCAAATGGTGGCTGCTCGGCGGAACTTTAATGTCTTTGATGCTATCTTGGGGCAAGAATTTTTCGTTTCTGACCGACTTCATGATCGATTACTTTCCGTTGTACGATAAGTTTAGGGCCGTGTCTTCCATTCAGATAGTATTAGAGCTTTGCGCTCCCGTGATGGCCGTTTTAGCATTAGGCCAGCTTTTAAGTAGTACTACTGAGGCTTCTAAGAAAATGAAATCTTTAAAGATTTCGGTTATAATTGTCGGAGGATTAGGCGTTCTATTATTTGTTTTCAAAGGCGCTTTCGATTTTATAGGCCCAAGTGATGACTATTTGAAAAAAAATTATGGGGATGAATTGGTTTCATTGATTCAAGCTGATCGTAGGGCCGTTTACAATAGCGACTTGATGCGCTCGCTTATATACGTTTTGCTTACGGCGGCAGCAATTTGGTTATATATAAAGGGAAAGCTAAAAGAGAATATTGCTATTGGTACCATAGGCCTATTGATTGTCTTCGATTTGGTCGGTGTTGGTCTGCGGTATGTTGATGGTGATAATTTTGTGGCAAAGCGAAGAATGACACAACCATTCACCGAAACCGCCTTAGATAAAGAAATTAAGAAAGATGAAGGTGTTTTTAGGGTTTATAATCCTTCAGAGGGAATTAACGGTGCCCGCACCTCATTCTACCACCAATCAATAGGTGGTTATCATGCAGCTAAACCGGCTGCTTTAGAAGATTTGTTCAGTTTTCATATTTATAAAGGAAACTTGAATGTTCCGAACATGCTAAACGTGAAATATGTAGTGCAACAGGATGAAGAGGGTAGAAGCTACCCTGCTTTAAACCCAGATGCAAACGGAAATGCTTGGTTTATTAGCAAACTGAATAAGGTAAACAGTGCCGACGAGGAGATAACGGCGTTGGAGAATCTTGATACTAAAAAGGAGGCTGTAATAAACACTGCAGAAGTAAACTCACTTAACAGATTTGACTTTCAAGTAGATTCTTTGGCTACTATCAAACTATCCAATTATGAGCCGAACCATTTGACCTATACGTCGAATAATTCTAATGCTGGAGTAGCCGTTTTTTCAGAAATGTACTACCCCCAGGGCTGGAACGCATATATTGATGGTCAATTGAGAGAACATTTTAAGGTTAACTATAGTCTTCGAGCACTACGTGTTCCCGAAGGTGAACACACCATAGAGTTCAAATTTGAACCTGAAGTTGTGCAGGTGGGCAGTCAGATAACATTAGCATCGTCCATTCTCTTGGCCCTGGCTGTTATAGGTGGTTTAGGTCTTACATTTTACCAGAAACGTAAGCCTGAAGAAGATGTTTACGAAGACGCGTAAAATCAAGTTGACAATTGCTCTTTACTTTAACCCCATTTTGACCCCATGAAAAAAGTGCTCATTATAACATATTATTGGCCTCCCGCTGGTGGTCCCGGGGTACAACGGTGGTTGAAGTTCGTGAAATATCTTCGTGATTTTGATATCGAACCAATAGTATATATTCCTGAAAATCCGCATTATCCCATTGAAGATGCTTCATTGACAAAAGAATTACCCAAAGATTTGACGATTTACAGTCAACCTTTATTTGAGCCTTATGGCGCAGCAAAATTCTTATCCTCTAAGAAAACAAAACGTATCAGCTCGGGTATTATTCAAGCTAATAATCAATCATTTATAGAAAGAACAATGCTATGGGTGAGGGGTAATTTTTTTATTCCTGATGCTAGAAAGTTTTGGGTAAAACCATCGGTCAAATTTTTAACTGATGTAATAGAAAGTGATAATATTGATACCATTATTACGACGGGGCCACCGCATAGTGTTCATCTAATAGGCCTTCAACTTAAAACAAACCTGAAGATAACTTGGTTGGCCGATTTTAGAGATCCGTGGACGTCTATAGGATATCACAAAAAATTAAAATTAACTACCTCTTCGCAGAAAAAACATAAGATCATGGAGAGCGCAGTTTTGAATGAAGCCGATCACGTAATAACTACTAGTAAAACCACTAAAAAGGAATTTGAAGAAATTACTTCTAAACCGATTTCCGTAATAACAAACGGTTATGATTCTGGGCACAGTACAGAGGTAGACCTTGATAAGAGTTTTACGATTTCTCATATTGGATCGTTACTCACGGGTAGAAATCCGAAAAATCTTTGGAAAACATTATCGAGAATTGCTGCCGAAAATGCTGTGTTCAGAGCAGATCTTCAATTAGAATTTATGGGCGTTGTAAGTCAAGATGTAATGGATAGCCTGTACCGTTATGAATTGGGGCCCTATATTAAAATGAGGGGCTACGGTTCGCATGCCGAAGCGCAGCGAAAACAACGGCAGTCACAACTATTGTTGCTTGTAGAGATTGATTCTGAAGAAACTAAAGGAATTCTACCAGGTAAGCTATTCGAATATATGGCAGCTAAACGTCCGATTCTTGCCTTAGGACCTAAAGATTGGGAAGCTGGTCAAATAATTTCTCAGACCAACTCGGGAAAAACTTTCGACTACAATTCTGATTTTGACTTAAGGGACACTATACTAGAATGGTACGCCGCTTATAAAAAGAATAACTTAATATCAAATTCTGTTGATATCGAGAAGTATAGCCGCAAATCGTTGACCGAAGATTTGGCTAAAATTCTTCAGAAAATTTAATGAGTACTACTGATCAATAGAAAATGGGTATTGTATTTAAGCAGTCATTGAACAACTCTATCATAACTTATTTAGGTTTTGGTATAGGTGCGCTTAATACCTTGGTTTTGTACCTGAATTTCATGTCACCGAAGTATTACGGTTTGATTCAGGTTATTTTATCGGCTTCATTAGTGTTGAATCCGATATTGGCTTTTGGTGTACCTAATACCTTGGTGAAATTTTATAGCAGTTTTAAAGATAGTACAACAATTGATGGTTTTTTGACCATGATGCTGCTATTGCCTCTTGCACTGATTCTACCCGTAGGTTTAATTACCTTTTTGGGCTATGAAGCGATAGGCGATTTTTTGTCACGCGAAAACCCAATTGTAAAAGGGTATATATGGCACATCTTTTTCATAGGCATGGCCATGGCATATTTTGAGGTTTTTTATGGCTGGGCGAGGGTTCAAATGAAATCTGTCTTTGGTAATTTTATGAAGGAGGTTTTTTCTCGTGTAATGGTATTCATCATGCTCTTTCTATTATATTTTGATGTCATTTCGGTAGAGCTCTATATACATATTATGGTAGGTGTTTATATTTTTCGTACGATAGTTATGAAAGTATATGCTTATCGGCTTCATGCTCCGAAACTGGTGTTTAATTTCCCTGAAAATACAAGAAATATATTGGTTTACAGCACACTGATTATATTGGGAGGTTCAGTGGCAGTGGTACTCTTGGAAGTTGACAAGGTCATGATCAACCAATTTATTGAAATCGAAAATGTGGCCTATTATAGTGTTGCGGGCTTTATAGCAATGGTCATCGCAGTACCTTCACGATCAATGCATCAGATAACTTACCCGATGACCGCAGAATTATTGAACAAAAGAGATACGCAGGGTTTACAACGATTGTATCAAAAAAGTTCATTGACTTTGTTCATTATTTCCGGCTTATTGTTTCTGCTCATCCTGCTTAACCTTGACGATATGTATAATTTAATGCCGGATGCTTACAGAAATGGCTATATCATATTTGTATGGTTGGGCTTGGCAAAATTGTATGATTCTTTGATGGGTAATAACAACTCTATTCTCTACAATTCAGATTATTACCGTGCCGTTTTGATTTTAGGGGTTCTATTGGCCGTAATGACTATTCTTTTAAACCTTTGGTTGATACCTAAGTTTGGTTTGAATGGTGCTGCAATTGCAAGCTTTTCAGCTCTTTTCACTTACAATACATTAAAAATAATTTATGTGAAGCTAAAATTCGGAATGACACCCTTTACCCAAGAAACCTTTATAGCTGCCATACTCATTTTTGGTACCGGTGTACTTTTCTATTTGGTCAACTTCCCGTTTCATTCCATATTAAATATTATTTTAAAGGGCTTACTCATCACAATATTCTATGTCGTGATACTATATCGGTTTAGAATCTCTGAAGATGTTTATGAGCTACTATTCAAATACATTAAAAAAATAAGGTAATTGTGAAGTGCTCTTATGAGCTTACTGTGATATTTGCCTGATATCATTAATTAATATTTATAGTATATTTAATACATAACCACTTTGAATGGGCTATATAATAAAAGGAACTGTAAATGCATCTCTATTTCCTGATATACGGGAAAATGTAAGTGATGCACTAGTTCTAATTTATTTGGATGATGATCTAGCCGAAAATCGACATAGTTCAAAGAAGGAAGCACGACAGCTTACAAAAAAGGAAATAATAGATAAACAAGACTTATGTATTGGTCAGGCCAAAACCAATGGCAATGGCAATTTTGAAATAAAGTTGTTCGAAGCCTATGACAATCAGAGAATAACCATAGACATAAAGTTAAGCCAAGCTCCTTATCAAAAGTCAATCAATCGAAAAAAGGAAATTCAATATACCCTTATTAAGCTTAATCCCGTTTGGAGACCTGATGGGCAGAATTTTAGTTACAGTTACAACCATACCTTTCCCTTTAAAAATTGGTGTCAGATACGCGCCCTTTTCGATGCATGGACCATTTGTGGAAGTCTAAAGATAACCGGAGCCACAAATACTAAACTTTTTGGATTTAAGATTGTAGTAATGGATGTCGACTGGATCAAAGATGATTTAATCGGTACGGCCATAACCGATGAAAAGGGATACTTTAGAGTAGATTATACTAGTGCAGATTTTAAAAAGACGTTTCTTTCACCGATTCTAAATATTGAAACCCCTATTTCGACAATACCCGGGCCCGGGATTTATTTCAAAGTTTTATCGCCTGAAGGTAAAATTATTTACCAAGAAGATAGTGTTCAAGGGCACACGGATGAACGCAAAAATATACCTCGTTGCTACTTTGTAAAATTAAATGTTACCCTTGTTGATGATAAGGTAGTTTAAGTATTTATCTGATTATTGTGTACATTCCCACTCCAAATAAAAGATTTTTTCATAACGAATAAGCAATTATTGTTCTAATTGTTTCAAGGGCGAATAAATAATTCTATGTCAGAAAAGAAGTTGAAAAGAAAAACATCGTTTACCGGATCTACGGAGTTTACGAATATTAAGCTCGAGGAGCCAATGCGATATGCTGCAGGTAAGCTTGGGGTCAAAGAAGCCCTAAAACATGGTTTTAAAGAAATGGGTATTGTACGTTCAATGCGTGCTTTACTTGAAATGAATCAAGAAGATGGTTTCGATTGCCCCAGTTGTGCTTGGCCTAACCCTGAGAACCCATCCACAGTTGCCGAGTATTGCGAAAACGGAGCCAAAGCTCTTGCAGATGAAGCGACGACGAATAAGATAGCTAGACAGTTTTTTACTAAATATTCGGTAGAAGAACTATCGCAATTCACCGATTACCAATTAAATAAATTCGGTAGGTTGACCGAACCTTTGGTTTTGCGACCAGAAAGTATACACTATGAACCTATTTCCTGGCAAGAGGCATATGGATTGATATCAGAAGAATTACGTTCATTAAACGACCCCAACGAAGCTATTTTTTACACTTCTGGACGCTCTAGTAATGAAGCTGCCTATCTATATGGTATGTTCGTTAGGGCATTTGGCACCAATAACATGCCCGATTGTTCTAATATGTGCCATGAGTCAAGTGGGGTCGCACTATCTGAAACGTTGGGTATTGGTAAAGGGTCGACAAAATTGGAAGATTTATATGCAGCTGAAGTGGTCTTAGTGGTTGGTCAAAATCCAGGTACCAATCACCCAAGGATGCTCTCGGCACTTGAGAAATGTAAACAGAACGGAGGTAAGGTTATCAGTATAAACCCATTGGAGGAAGCCGGACTGGTGAATTTTAAAAATCCGCAGAACTTAAAGGGATTAGTGGGTTCAGGAGAAGATATGGCCGACATTCATCTAGCTGTAAAAATCAACCAAGATATACCTCTTGTTAAATTGATACTGAAGCGGTTGGCTGAATTAGATGCAAGAGATAAGAATGTTTTCGACCATGATTTTATCGCGCAATATGTCAATGGCTATGATGAACTCTTGGCCGATTTAGTTCAATATGATGAGCAAGATTTATTGGAGCGATGTGGTGTTCCGGAAGAGAAGATTAATGAAACGGTAGCATTGTTGGCTGCTAAAGAAGATATCGTAGTTTGTTGGGCCATGGGGCTTACCCAGCACGAAAATGGGGTACAGAACATTCGAGAATTTGTGAACCTCTTATTATTGAAAGGAGCAATGGGCAAACCCAATGCTGGTACCTGCCCTGTTCGGGGTCATAGTAATGTTCAGGGTGATAGAAGTGTGGGTATTATGCATTATGTGGATGAAAAACTGAACCAACGAATTGAGAAGCATCTCGGTTTTGTTCCCCCTGCGGAAGAAGGGGTTGATACCGTGGGTGCAATAAAAGCCATGTATGAAGGTAGGGGAAAGGTGTTCATTTGTCTTGGGGGTAATTTTTTGATGGCTGCCAATGACACGGAATACACGGCACAAGCCTTACAGAATTGTTCACTAACGGTTCAGATCAGTACCAAATTGAACCGAACCCATTTAGTGACAGGTAAGACTGCCCTTATTCTACCGACTTATGGCCGTTCGGAAAAGGATATGAAAGATGGCAAGCTTCGCTATTTTACTATGGAAGATAGTATGGGTAGGGTAAGACAGTCTCGCGGACTTTTAAAACCGGCTTCGGACCATATAAAAAGCGAACCAGAACTCATCGGAGAACTGGCACATGTCTTTTTTGATGGGAAACACTCCGTCAATTGGAAGGCCATGGCCGAAGATTATAACCTTATACGGCAGAGCATCGACAAGGTTGCGAAAGGTTTTGATAATACCACTGAGCGTTCTAAAGGAGTGGGGTATTATCTACCGAACAATGTTCGAAATTTAGATTTTAGTATGTTGCCCGGTGGTAAGGCCCAGCTCACCCTGAACGATTTACCGGAGCATAACCTAGAAAGAGATGAATTCTTGTTGATGACCATCAGATCTCACGATCAATTCAATACAACCATTTATGGACTTGATGATAGATATCGCGGGGTCTATAATGAACGGAGGGTGTTGTTTATGAATTCCAATGACATGAAGTCGCACGGATTCAAAAAAATGGATGTAGTGGATATTAGTAGCCATTATGACAATAAGAAGCGCACGGCATATAAATTTTTGGTTATCCCTTACAGTATTCCTAAAGGTAATTTGGCGGCCTATTTTCCTGAGACCAATGTTCTGGTGCCCTATAACCGCTATGCGCATCGAAGTAAAACCCCAATAAGTAAATCGGTAAAAGTCACGGTTGTTAAATCGGAATGAAATCCAATTAAAACCCCCGCAGTAGATAAATCTACTACGGGGGTAACAACTAACCAACCTAAAAACTAATCTTAATATCTTCTTGTACTTCTTGAAGTAGTGGTTCTTGAAGCTGTACTACTTCTTTTGACAGGTGTCTTTCTAACCTTTCGCTGAGTCGAAGTATTTCTAGTAGCAACATTACCTCTACTACTTGAACTTCTTTGACGAACAGTCGTATTACTCGTGGTTCTCTTTCTCGGACTATTATAAGTCTTCGTTGTTCTTGTAACCGTTTTTCTCTGAGGTGTTCTTGTAACCGTTCTCTTCGTTACAGTATTACTTCTTGGTGACTTAATAGCCGTAGATTTACGGTTTACGGTTATATTGCCATTAGTATTTCTATTTACGGTAGAACTTCTCTGTACCGTTCCACGTTTCGGTGCTGTAGCATTTCTGTTCACGGTCGTTCTTGAACGAACTGTGCTATTTGCAGAATTAGTTCTATTTCTAACTGCATTATTGCTTCTAGACGCTACTGCTCTACTGCTTCGTATGGCATTCTTACGAACTGCTACCTTTCTATCATTTCTATAGATTTTGGCACGTTCTCTTCTAGCTTGATTATACTTATGAGTTCTACCGATTTTCGCATAAGCCCTTCTGGTATTATGTCTGTAAGGCCTGTGATAGGTGTAGCGAATAGGGCTATAGTATCTTCTATAAGGCTTGTTGAATACCAGGCAAAAACCAAGTGCCGGTCTAACGAACAAAGAATGAAAAGGTCTGAATACATAACGCCTGTTATAAACATTAATGTAACCGGTATGATAGTCGTAAAATCCTCTACGGTTATAGAAAACGTTCATTCCGCCTAAACGACGTACTCTACCATTATTATAACTGATGTCAACATCACCAATTTGAGTTACACGCCCGTGATAATCATAGTATACGGGTACGTTTTCAACTTGAATTACCGCACCATAATCATCATATTGTGCATAAGGACTATAGTCAAAGCCAGAGTTGAAGGTCACGCCGTTTTTTCGTCCACTAACATATGAATCGATGTAAAAATCAAACTCACCATCGGGGTAAACTGAAAACGTAATGCCATTTTCGACAAAAATAAAGGCGTCGTTGTATCTATAAGCATTGCGTTCTGCAACCTTATCTTCTGTACTAGTGGCCAAAACACCTGAGGTGCTCATAATTAAGGCCGAAAAAAAGAGTACTATATTTTTCATGATATAAGGTTTTTAAATTCTCGAATGCAACTATTCACATTCGTTGAGTATTAAACAAACAGCATGCCAAAAAATATTTACGAGAATAAACAACTGAAAATCAATATATTAAAATAATATTTTAATTATTAAAGATTTCAAATTTTCTCAGTACGAACTTATATATAGATTATAGCTCTGTGAAAAATAGAAGCAATAAAGTATTGGGCATCCTCATAATTCAAATGAGAATGCTTTTTTAAGGGAAGTAGATTTAAGTGATAATTAAAGCTTTTCTGCCAGATATTTTGCGGTAAAAGATTTATCGTTCTTTATAAGCTCTTCGGGAGTGCCAACTGCCAATAAATTACCCCCGTTCTCACCGCCTTCTGGGCCTAGGTCGATTAAATGGTCTGCACATTTTATCAGTTCGATATTATGTTCGATGACGACTACAGAATGCCCTTTAGAGATAAGGGCATTGAATGATTTTAATAGTTTCTGAATATCATGAAAATGTAAGCCTGTAGTAGGTTCGTCGAAAATAAATAGAGCTTTATCCTTTGTAGTGCCCTTAACCAAGAATGAGGCAAGTTTGATTCGTTGCGCTTCCCCTCCAGATAGGGTAGATGAGGACTGCCCCAAAGTAACATAACCCAGACCTACATCTTGAAGAGGTTTAAGCTTGTTGATAATCTTATTTTCACCATGAGCCTCAAAAAAAGAAATGGCATCATCAATGGTCATATTCAATACACCATCGATATTTACACCATTGAACCTTACTTCTAAGACTTCTTTCTTAAAACGTTTGCCCTCACAGGTATCACATTCTAAGTGTACATCGGCCATGAATTGCATTTCTACTGTTATCTCGCCTTCTCCTTTACATTTCTCACATCGACCACCATCTACATTAAAAGAAAAATGTTTGGGCTGGTAGGCTCTGATCTTACTTAGTTTTTGAGCTGCAAACAATGCTCTAATATCATCATAGGCCTTAATATATGTTACAGGGTTGGATCGTGATGATCGGCCAATAGGGTTCTGATCAACGAATTCAACATGCTTGATAGTTTTATAATTACCGTTGACACTGGTATATTGTCCCGCTTTTTCGCCGTAACCACCAACTTCCTTTAAGATAATAGGATAAAGTAACTTTTTGACCAAAGTACTTTTACCGCTACCAGAAACACCCGTGACCACAGTCAACATGCCCAGAGGAAATGTAACATCAATGTTTTTAAGGTTGTTTTCACGTGCCCCTTTAATTTCTATAAACTGATTAGAGGTTCTTCTTTCTTTGGGTACTGCTATTTCTTTTGAACCATTAAGGTAGCTGGCAGTCAGGGAGTTTGACTTCAAGATTTCGCTCAACGGGCCATAGGCCACCACTTCACCACCATTAGTGCCGGCCTCAGGGCCTATATCGATGACTTGGTCTGCCGCTTTCATTATATCTTCATCATGCTCAACCACAATTACGGTGTTGCCAAGATCTCGTAAAGATTTTAAGACATCGATTAAGTTTTCGGTATCTTTTGGATGAAGCCCTATACTGGGTTCGTCGAGTATATACATGCTTCCGACAAGGCTACTGCCCAAAGATGTGGCTAGATTGATTCGTTGGCTTTCACCCCCTGATAATGTATTTGATTTTCGATTAAGAGTTAAATAACTTAATCCTACTTTATATAAAAAGCCAAGCCGGGTATTTATTTCTTTTAATAATCGTGATGCAATCTGCTTATCATTATCATTTAAAGAGAGCTCTTCAAAAAAAGTAATAAGCTTTTTTATAGGGAGTTCGACCAAGTCGGAAATATTATGTCCGTCAACTTTCACATAGTCGGTTTCTTTGCGTAGCCTTCGTCCTTTACAAACGGTACATCGGGTTTTACCTCGATAACGCGAGAGCATCACCCGATTTTGAATTTTATAACTTTTCTCCTCTAAGGTATTGAAGAACTTATGAATACCGATAAAGTGCTTATTACCATCCCAAACCAATTGTTTTTGTTCCTCAGAAAGCTCGAACCAAGGTTTATGAATAGGAAAATCGAATTTGTAAGCGGAATTCACCAATTGGTCTCTGTACCAACTCATGCTCTCTCCACGCCATGGAGAAACCGCATTTTCGTAAATCGATAAGGCCGTATTCGGTACTACCAAATCTTCGTCGATACCTATAACATCGCCATATCCTTCACATTTTGGGCATGCACCGTAGGGGTTGTTGAAACTGAAGAGGTGAACATTGGGTTCTAAAAATGACATTCCGTCAAGTTCGAACTTGTTGCTAAATTGCATTTGTACCTCAGAATTCAAATCTTCGATAATACATTGGCCCTTTCCTTCGAAGAATGCAGTGTCGACAGCATTGGCCAACCGATTGTAGAAATCTTCATCGTCTTTTATGATTACCCGATCTACTACTAGGTCAAATTCTCGTGAAATATCTTCGGGTACGGCATCTATTCGTAAAACTTTTCTTTTATACTTTATTCGCGCATAACCTTGCTTCGAGAGCAATTGAAGCGATTTCAAGGTGTCTCTATTTTTATCTATTCTAATCGGTGCTAGTAAGAGTAGTTTGGTTCCCTCATTGTAATTCTTAACGTGCGTAATTACATCGGTCACCGTATTCTTTTTTACCTCATTACCTGAAATTGGGGAGTAGGTCTTACCAATTCTTGCGAATAGCAATTTCAGGTAGTCATAAATTTCAGTAGTGGTACCGACAGTAGACCGTGGGTTTGTAGAATTCACCTTCTGTTCGATGGCAATTGCTGGGGCTATACCTTTTATATAATCTACTTTAGGTTTATCAAGTTTGCCTAAGAACTGCCTCGCATATGATGAAAGACTTTCTACATAGCGACGTTGACCTTCGGCATAAAGTGTGTCAAATGCCAAACTTGATTTTCCAGATCCCGATAAGCCCGTGATTACTACTAATTTATTACGTGGTATTACAACATCGATATTTTTTAGATTGTGCAGTTTTGCACCTTTAATAATGATATTGTTTTTCGGATTGACCTCTAGTTCTACTGCCATTTTCATATATCTTTTGCAAAGATACGATGAACCATATTAAAAATAATTACGTATAAACCTATAGAGAATAAAAAATGGACGTATGAAATTTTTTTTATGAACCATTTAATTTTTTCTATATTTGAACCCAACAAAATGTTAATACGCCTATAGAATAAAATTACTTTTTAAAGTTTAGAACGATTGACTACGGCACCTTTTCCAATGGAATAGGAGGCTAGTTTTAACTAAAAAAGTAATTGCTATGGATGTACAACTCGAAGACTCCCTTCTCATTAAAAGATATATTGCCGGTGATGAAAAAGCACTGGAAGCCCTCATTGATAAGCATAATCAAAGATTGAGCAGCTTTATTTATTCAAAAGTAAATAGTCGCGATATTACCGAAGATATATTTCAAGATACCTTTATCAAAGTAATTAAGACCTTAAGAAGAGGTGCTTATAATGAAGAGGGTAAATTTTTGCCTTGGGTTATGCGTATTGCCCATAATCTTATCATAGACCATTTTAGAAAGAGTAGTAGAATGCCCATGTTCAATGGGGCAGATAGTTTCGATATCTTTTCTCTATTGGGTGATGATAAGCTAAATGCCGAGCGTCAAATTATCAAAGATCAGATTGATTGCGATTTGGGTATGTTGGTAAATGAATTACCTGCCGATCAAAGAGAAGTCTTGGTAATGCGTATTTATAAAGATATGAGTTTTAAAGAAATATCTGAGAATACCGGAGTCAGTATAAATACCGCACTCGGTAGAATGCGTTACGCCCTTATAAACCTTCGAAAAATAATTGAGCAGAACGATATTGTTTTAACGAATTAATCGGCCTTAGGTCGAAGGTATTTATTATATATATATTAGTGGCGTTATTATAGCATAACAATACCGATATAGATATGAGAAAAATTTACGTAACAGAAAAAAGTGAGAAGAATATTCAAATGGCAGATGAGTCAACGATAAAGTTTCTGTTAGATTATTCTAAATCGCTTAAGATAATAGAAGCTGAAGGCATCAAGTTTGAATCGAATATGAACTGATAGATAGGGTTCATAACTATAATATTAAAAAGCCTTGGTGATTAACACTAAGGCTTTTTCGTTGATATACACTGTATACGCTTGTCAATAGACTATAATAGAATAGGCTTCAACAAGAAGTTCAATATAATAGAAAGCCATAACATCTTGTTTTCAAAGGTTTTCGCATTTTCCAACGCACCACTTCTCGTTTTATTTTATTGAAAACAGAAAAAGTAGGGTTTCACATCATAAACTGGCAGTTTGACAACAATGTTTTTTCTGCAAGGCTCAATCTTTCTAGTTTTATCTCAGAAATAAACAAGCTACCCCTCAAAGGGTTAATAACCGAAAACATAACTAATGACCTCAAATCTTAACAAAAAAGCTGCACACATGAACCTACAGACCGAAGACTCAGTATTAGTAAGAGATTACATCGCCGGGGAAGAAAAAGCCTTGGAAATTTTAATCAACCGTCACAATCAAAGAATTTCAAGTTTTATCTATTCTAAGGTTTTAGATAAAGATATTACTGAAGACATTTTTCAAGATACCTTTATTAAAGTCATTCGTACGCTTAAGAAAGGAACTTACAGTGAAGAGGGTAAATTTTTACCTTGGGTTATGCGAATCGCCCATAACTTGATCATCGACCATTTTAGAAAGAACAAGAGAATGCCAATGTTCGAAGGAAATGATGATTTCAATATCTTTTCGGTAATCGGAGATGAAAAATTAAATGCTGAAAAACAATTGATCAAAGATCAAATCAACACAGATCTTAGACATTTGGTAGAAGAATTACCAGATGATCAAAAAGAAGTTTTAGAGATGCGCATCTACAAAGACATGAGCTTCAAAGAAATTTCTGAAAACACCGGAGTTAGTATAAACACGGCTTTAGGAAGAATGCGTTATGCATTGATCAACCTTCGCAAGATTATCGAAAAGCATAATATCGTACTGACAAATTAAAAGCGAGCCAAAACATATAACAATATTTCATATGTAGTTGCGTTATCCTTAGTATAACTATGCAACTATTATGGAAAAAATCTACTCTGATAACCTTGAAAGAGGTGAAATCGTAAAAACAAGTTCAGAGACAATCCAATTTTTATTGGGTTTCTCAAAGCAGTTACACGTTATCGAATACGAGAAGTTTCGATTTGAGAACAGTTTAAATTAAGAAGCAAAAAAGTCTCGCACTTATCGAGACTTTTTTGCTTTTTGATATTCTTGAAGCACAGACTTTCTACCGATAGTCTTTGTAATAATATCTTTGTCTAAATTCCAGCCCCTGGCTGGTGAATATTCCCTTCCGTACCAGATAATTTGAAGGTGCAAATCGTTCCATAATTCTTTTGCGAACAGTCTTTTGGCATCTTTTTCAGTTTGCACCACATTTTTACCATTCGAAAAACCCCATCGATACATTAAGCGATGTATATGGGTATCTACCGGAAAAGCGGGTATGCCAAAAGCTTGTGATACTACTACACTTGCGGTTTTATGGCCAACTGCGGGTAGTTCTTTCAAAAGTTCGATATCTGCAGGAACTTCTCCATTATACTTATCGATCAGTATTTTCGATAGTCCGTGAATACCTTTTGATTTCATTGGAGATAAGCCAACAGGTTTAATAATTTCTCGTATTTCCTCTACCGACAACTTTACCATTTTCCATGGGTTGTCGGCTCTTTCGAAAAGTACCGGAGTAATCTGGTTGACCCTGACATCGGTACTTTGAGCCGACATTAATACAGCTATCAATAGGGTATATGGGTCTTTATGGTCTAACGGAACCGGAATTTTTGGATATAATTCTTGTAAAGTTTTAATTGTAAACTCAACCTTTTCGGCTTTAGTCATTTTTACTTAGTTTCGTTTGATAATTAGAATAGAAATACGAATTTAACTTAAAATATCTACTCATATGTTGAAAGTGGGCGACCAGGTTCCGGAGTTCTTGTCAAAGGATCAAGACGAAACCATCATAAAATTATCGGATTATCAAGGCAAAAAATTAATTGTCTTTTTTTACCCAAGAGCAAATACTCCAGGGTGCACGGCTGAGGCCTGTAATCTGAGGGATAATTATAACGAATTGAAATCGGCTGGTTATGAGCTACTTGGGGTTAGTGCAGATACGGTTAAGAAGCAATCTAATTTCAAGGCAAAGTATGAGTTGCCTTTTCCTTTATTGGCCGATGAAGACCACACTGTTATCAATACATTTGGAGTGTGGGGACCAAAAAAATTCATGGGAAAAGAGTTTGAAGGCATTATTAGAACAACGTTTGTACTCAATGAAGAGGGTTTTGTCGAAAAGGTGATAGAAAAGGTTAAAACCAAAGATCACGCTGCACAAATCTTAGGTTAGAAATCAGTTTTACCCGGAGTAGGTTCAAAAAAAAAATCCCGAATATTCTCGGGATTTTTTTTGAGGTAATTTTTTAAACCTTATCGTCTTCGTCTTTTAGAAGCTTACGGGTAAAAAGATTTTTTTCTTTAATGGTGTCCGGTATACCTTCCGGTAACATATCTTCCCATCCCTCTTCGTCATTAATGATTTTCTTGAGAACATCCCTTGAAAAAATGTGCATAATTTCGGGGTCGTAATCAATAATATCCATCACCTTGCCATTATACTTAAAGAACTTATAAAGTTCTTTCATTCTCGGGTGAACCTTAGCATTGTTGCTGGTCATAATTTGACCGGTTTCTGCATTTTTCATTGGGTATAAGTACACCTGAAGTTCTTTAAAAAATAATTTTCCGAAGGCTTCTAAAATACCCCCACTAAGGTGTCGGTAATATTTCTCGTCGAAAATATCGACCAAATTGTTTACGCCCATGGTCAAGCCAATCTTGGCCTTGGTGTAATTATTCAAATATTCAACTAACTTATAATACTCTTGAAATTTAGAAATCATAACCGTATGGCCTAAAGCGCATAGCAGTTCTGCACGATCCATAAAATCTTGTTCGTCTATTTCACCCGATGCCTTTAAGTTAGAAAGGGTGATTTCGAAAATCACGATAGTATTATCTTGGTCTACTGCCTGATCTCTGACGAAAATATCGTGTGATTTATGAAACATATCCATATTCACCTTGGTCACAGGGCGAAAACTACCTCTAAGGGCCAGAATATTTTTCTTGTAGAGTACGGCTGCGGGTAACAAGTTATTTCCGTCTGGCCCGAACATAACCGCATCGGTCATGTCGTTACGAATCAGTTGAAGACTCATCAAGCGGTTGTCTACATCCTTGAAGTTAGGTCCTGAAAAATTGATCATATCTATCTCGACCGTATCTTTATCAATATGGTCGTATAAATATTTGAGCATTTTTCTTGGCTTATGGTATTTGTAAAATGCACCATAAATTAAATTAACGCCCAATATACCCAAGGTTTCTTGCTGCAAGCGTGCTTCGTTCTGTTTAAATCGTATATGTAAGACAATTTCATCGAATTCTTTCTGCTTAGGGTCTAATTGAAAACGAATACCGACCCAACCGTGGCCCTTATACCGTTTTGAGAAGTCTATGGTTGCGACCGTATTGGCATAAGAAAAGAACAAACGATCAGGGTGCCTATCTCTACTGATTCGTTCTTCCATCAATCGCATCTCATGCGAAAGCATTTTCTTTAAACGAGATTGGGTTACATAGCGACCATCGGTCTCGATACCGTAGACGGCGTCACTAAAATCTTTGTCATAGGCACTCATTGCTTTAGCAATGGTACCTGAAGCTCCCCCCGACCTAAAAAAATGTCTAGCAGTTTCCTGACCAGCACCTATCTCGGCGAAGGTACCATAGATATCGGGGTTTAGGTTGATTCTAAGGGTTTTAGCCTTTATTGAGGGAATGTTTTCGAAGGTGGAATCTCTTCTTAGAACTGAAGCCATTTTAACAATTTAGATGTAAACAAAGTTAATAAGATCGGGTAATCTATTAAATTATTTAGTTATAAATTTGAGAGCAGATGAAAGAGCCATTAAAAATCACTTTTTTGGGTACGGGCACTTCTCAAGGAATCCCTATAATAGGTAGCAAACACCCCGTTTGTTTAAGTACTGATACAAAAGATAAAAGGCTACGAGTCTCTATACTGGTTTCATGGAACGATTATAATTATGTTGTCGATTGCGGACCGGATTTTAGACAGCAGATGCTCACTCATGATGTCTCAAAGTTAGATGGTATTCTATTTACTCATGAGCATTCGGATCATACAGCGGGTCTAGATGATATTCGGCCCTTTTTTTTTCGACAAGGCGATATACCCATATATGCCCAGCAGCGTGTCTCCGATTCTCTTCGAAGACGTTTTGATTATATATTTACAGATGCCAATAGATACCCTGGTGCGCCAGCAGTTGCCGTTAATGTTATAGAAAAGGGTAAGTCTTTTTTTATTGGTGATATGAATGTAATACCGATCGAGGCCAATCACAATCGGGTTCAGGTTTTCGGCTTCCGTTTTTTCGACTTTACCTATCTGACCGATGTAAAGACCATCGATGATGAAGAAAAGGAGAAAATCTACGGAACAAAGGTATTAGTGGTAAACGCGCTACGGGAAGAAGCTCATCATTCACATTTTAATCTTGAAGAAGCCCTTAAATTTATTGAAGATATACGACCAGAAAAGGCTTATTTGACCCATATCAGTCATCTTTTGGGGTTTCATGAGGAAGTTGAAAAAAAATTACCTGCCGGTGTACATTTAGCGTACGATAATCTCGTTATAGAAGTATAAGTTGTTAAAACCTACAAGCTTTATGAAAAGTAAAATATTCCTTTACTTATTTATTTTTATGTCATTAATATGTCTCTATCTCTTCGTTAGTAGCGGTAACTTGGCCGAGGCGAAAGAAAAGAACATTTCAAATCTTCAAACGGAAATCGAAGAATTAAAAGATTCTGTGCGGACCTCACAGTTGAAAGTTCTTGAAATGCAATACTTTTCATTAGAAAATAATGATGATGCCCTAGCGTATTATGATCATTTAAACCTAGAAGACCCATCTCGATATATTGCCGATAAACTATTGGAAACTAACGAAAGTCAAGGCGATAATCCATTAATACCGTATGAGGGTATGGAAAGTGACTTTAAAATCAATAAAATTAAAGTGCTTAACCATAAATGGATACTGACCGACTTTTCAGATGGTAAGTATTGGGGCGAATTATTGATCAAGTATGAATTAAAGGATGATTTAGGAGTTGATTTCACTACCCTTGACCACCTGCTATACACGCGAAGCAATTAAGAGCTGTTTCTGTTTATAGAATACAAATAATCAAAATTTATCGATTAACCATTTGTTGAATGCGTAAAAATTTTGTGGTGAAACACCGTGACCTACGGGAAACTCTTCGTACACATGTTCAATGTCCAAATTTTTTAAAAATTCTGGAGCGCGTTGTGCCCATTCAGGGGGTATAACTTGATCTACCTGACCGTGAGAAGCATATATTTTTAATGAACTATGATCCTTATCCTTAAAATTTTCTTTTAGAATCGATTCGTTAATATAACCGCTTAGGGCAATTACATTTTTGATTTTTTCAGGATAGGATAAGGCAACAGAGTAGCTCAATATGGTACCCTGACTAAAGCCCAAAAGAGTTACTCTTTCATTATCGAGACCATAAGTGGAACAAGCCTCATCAATAAAAGAAACGATTTTCTCCCTTGAATCTTTAGCCTGCTCATCATCGCTCCATTTGCCTTGGTCCGCATCAAAATTAATAGCATACCACGCATGGCCAAATGGTTCCATAGGGTAGGGGGCACGAACGGAAACAATACAGAGTTCTTGAGGTAGTTCAGGGGCAAAGGAAAATAAATCTTCTTCATTGCTGCCGTAACCATGAAACATAAATAATACAGCGGGTTTACCTTCTTGAACCGAAGATGGTCGAATTAAATGTTCTAATGATAACGGGGCGGTAGTCATATTGATTTGGATTTGGGTTTGCTATTCTGAATTTGAGATATTAGTAGATTGAATTCGCCAATACTCTTTATAATGGGTGATGTACTTTACTATTTTCAATTGATAAATGTAAACCATTTTTGAAAATAGGGCCCAAGAACAGGAATAGATTGATATTTTTCTGTCAAGGCGCCCATAAAACCATAAAACCACAAGAGGGTGTAGCACAGCATTAAACCAAAAAATGAATACATGTTGCCCCAGTTACTCGAAAGTATTCCGAAGGCGATAAAAAGAAGATGCAGGCCAAAAGCTTGCCGAGTATGAAAACGGGTATATTCGTTTTTCGGTTCGGCGTTCATACTCATGGCTATCAAAGCCCCTACAATCGTAAAATATGCAATGATAGCGGCAGTCTTACCTTCCTTAATAGTATTCATAGGATTATAAAGGTCTTAAGATAATATAAACAATCAATCAGTAAACTCAACTTGCTTATTCACCGACAGTGCCAATAACCGGTAAGGGTTGCATCTTATCGTTAACCGCGTTAACAATGCCCAGAATTATTAAAACCAATAACAGCATACCTATAACCGTGGTTATAATGGAAAGTGAACCTGGCAGAAACCAAGAGAGAACCGAATTGGCAACCCCTGCAATTACTATTCGTACCGATTGCCCGATATGAAATTTCGCAAATTCATTGTTTTTACTATTGTTCATAAGATAGGCAACTATTAGCCCTATAAATGTTAAGTAACTGATGATAGCTATAGTTTTTCCTTCGTCTATCGTTGTCTGGTTCATGGTATTAATTTCAGTTGGTAAATACTCCTTTATTTATTGAGCCGTACACTCGGCCTTTTAACGTGCTATCGAGAAACATGCTGTTTTTAGAGGTTGAATTGATATCGTTATCTGAGAAAATATAATCCTCCTTCGGATTGCATAAAGCCAAGCATGCCAACTCACCTTCTTTTATTTGCGGAGTTTCGATGCCAAATCTTTCGCGACCTTTGGCTAGAAGTCCGATTGCCATTTCCGTACCTAAAATCTTGTTCAAAGCGCCAAATGCACTTTCAAGACCGATACTACCATAAGAGGCATTATCGAATTCGACCCGCTTTTCTTCAATATTCAATGGTGTGTGGTCGCTGGTCACAAAATCTATAGTCCCCTTCTTTAAGCCTTTAATTAGAGCTTTTGCGTCTTTTGTTGTTCTCAATGGAGGCATTACTTTATAGGAAGAATCGAAATCTTCAAGAACATCGTCGGTATAAAATAAATTATGAACAGCCACGCTGCAGGTAACATCTAGGCCTTTTTTCTTGGCATCTGCAATTATCTTCACAGAATTGGCCGTCGAGATTGTTGGTATATGCAACTTACCCCCGGTATATTCCAAAATAAATAAATCTCTTGCTAGTTGAAGCTCTTCCGCTAGGGCGGGTATTCCTTTTAATCCTAATTTAGTCGATATTTCACCTTCGTTAACAATACCCTTTCCTGCTATTTTAGCATCCAACGGATACGAAAGTAAAAGCCCATCAAAATTTTGCGTGTATTGTAAGCCAATCTTCAGCAAATTAGAATTTTTAAGAGGATTTTTATAATCATAGAAGCCAACTGCACCGGCATTTTTCATGTCATACAATTCTGCTAAATCTTCACCTTCACCTTTCATGGTAAGGGTACCCAAGGGATATAAATTTGTGGGCTGGTCTTTAGCGGCATTCTTAAGAAATACGATATCAGAACTACTGTCGGGCACCGGGTGACCGTTCGGGTTGAGTACTACATCGGTAAAACCACTCTTGGCGGCCGTATAAAGACCATTGGCAATAGTTTCACGTTCTTCAAAACCGGGTTCGCCAAAACTAACGCTGCTGTCGAACCAACCGATGGAGACGTGAAGGTTGTCATATTCAACAATTTTGGTCTTTGATTCTGGTTCTATTTTCGAAGCTATTTTGTCTATAGTCCCGTTTTTTATCAGAATGTCCCTAATCTTTAAATGAAGGTCCTTTTGGGTGTTATCAATTATTTTGGCCGATTTTAAAAGGATGTTCATTTAAGATATTTTTGAAGGAGTATTTCAACCATTAGCAAAATCAACGCTAAAATAATAAACCATTTCCAAAGCTCTGTTACGCGATTGTCCTTTTCCATAGATTCGAATAGCGTTGCTATTGATTCAGAATGGGTCGAAGCTTCTATTTCATTATAGTTTAAATAGTTCAGGTTACTTTCAGCTCTGTCAAAGTTGAAACTTATTTGATTGATAATATTATCTTGATCAATGATGTCAAAAATGCCATCGACATCTATTTCATCATTAAAGTTTAAGCTTACTTTATTTGTTAAAGACTGCTGCTGGGGGATCATTTCATAATCCTTCTTCGCAATCTTAAGTATGGCATCACTTGATAGTTGAATGGGTATATCAACGGTGTTAGACTCACCGAGTAAATTATATAATTGGGGAGTCTTAAGGCTATTGAGCGCCATATTATAGAATGTGGGAACGATTAAAGGTGAATTACGAAAGTTCGAAAAATCACCTGAAATTGGCGCCGTAAAGAAGTGAAAATTAGCTCCGGAAACCAGAAAAGGAGATTGGTCTTGGAAAGACAGCGCAGATGCCGCCGTTGATTGTAGAGCGAAGTGTTTTGTTGCCTTGGGATATTGAAAGTTCGAAATATTCTTTTCAAATACATTCTCGTATAACGGATGTTCAAATGAGATATGGGTTATCATTTTTTCCGTCGATGCAGCCGCACCATAAGTCACCCCAAAATTAGCGGTAAGAAGATGGTATGTGTTCGTTTCAATTTCCGCCGAAGGTATTACGACGAAGTGCCCCCCGGTTTGAACAAAGGCCTTTATACTTGTAGCCAAAGAACTCGGCATCGTGGGCAACTCATTAAGTATTATTAAATGTTGCTCTTCGATTTCCCTATAGTTCAGTTGTCTCAGGGTCGTTGTCGAAAATTGAAATTCTTCTTGAGAAAATATTCGCTCTAAATAATCACTGTTCGATGGGCCTATCGCAAGTACCCTTATTTTTTCTTTTTCCCCGATACTGAAATATAAATGATTGTCGTATTTAAGGCCTTGATCAATTACTTCTATTTTGCCTCTAAAAGATTCATTGTTAGAAATGGTGAAATTCACTTCCCCTTTTTTATTCCCATCAAATTTAGCTGAGGTTTTAGCTGTTAGGGTAGTATCGTTATAGAGTGATACTGGTATGCTTTTTAAATCAGTTGAGGTTGATAACGATGCACTTAGGTCAAGACGGTTGTCTGCAATACTCTTGATGTAAACGGAATCGATAGAGACATTAGCAGTGGATTCGGAAGTTAAGCGTACCAGATTAACTTTACCGTCATCGACTATATTTATTTCATTATCCCCCATTCTTTGCTGAAAATCAGAAACGAGTATTAAGTTTTTTTGTGTGCTGTCGTCCGAAGAAAAAAGGGTATTGGCCTTTAAGTATATTTCATTCAACCCTAATTGCTTATTCGTGAAAGCAAGCGATAGTAAATCGTTTTGAAGTTGCTCAATTGAGACATTTCTATAAGTGGACTTATTCGTGAAGAGCGAGAATTTTTGATTTTTTGGAATTGATTTAATCAATTGTTGAACCGCACTCTGTAAAATTGGTGCACCTTCGCTAGTTAACTGCATGCTAAAAGAATCATCAAGATATATTACGGTCTCTTTTTCTTTTAAGGCTTGTTTTTTTGCGAAGAAAGGTTGTGCGAATGCAATTACCATAGCTGCTAGAAGCAATAATCGAGTAATTAATAAGAGCCATTTCTTTAAAACATTGCTACGCCTAGACTCCACAACTACCTTTTTCAAGAATTTTACATTGGTAAAAGGCGTTTTTTTAAAACGGCGTAATTGAAAAAGATGAATAAAAATGGGAATCAGGAGAAGAAATAAGGCCCAAAGAAGTTCTGGATATTTAAACTGCATTTCCTGAATTGAGTGGGTAAAGATAGTCAAAAAAGGAGCAAGGCCATAAACTATTGATCAAGCCGATATTCACCTTTAAAAGAGCTGAAATACCCATGACATAATGTTCAAACTAGCAAAAAAAGAAAAAATCGACCAAAGTCTTATGTTCAAGCTTTGTTAAATAAGCCCTTATCATTTTTTGGGCATCTTCATTGGCAACGGTTATTACACTCTGAGGATTTTTAAACTCAGTCAATAATGAGAAATGATGCATTTCTTTACCATAAATTTCTTTACCGATTTTTTTTGGATTATCGCACAGCCAGTAAAAGTCAATGTTCCTTTTTTTCAAACCTTTAGCGATTTCTTTACCCTTAGACCCGGCACCCCATACGGTCAATACTTTTTTGGGGTCGTAGTCCAATTTCAAAAAGTAATGAAGTTTAATATCTAAAAAATAGTTTTGGGCGTAATGTTCACTGGTACGAGATGTTCGCGTATCATAATCACGCCACATATGAAGTATTTGATTGCAAGGTATACACTTGAAATTGTTTTCATAAAATCGGAAAGTAAGGTCGTAATCCTCTGGGTACCTATCAGGGGTAAATGCACCGCAATCGTCTAAATCTTCTCGGTAGGTCATCCAGCAAGGTGAAGGTATAACACATTCTTTATAGATTTCAGAATAATTATCACCTGTCTTAGTTAAATGATTCAGCCATTGCTCGTATCGTTCATAACCATTACTAATTCCTCTATGGGAAAAATAGCGTACTTGCCCTACGGCTAAATGTCCCTTTCCGTATTTTTTCAGGGAGCTGGCCATAACCTCCAACCGATTTTCTTTCATGATGTCATCAGAGTCCATTCTTGTTATCAAATGACCCGTGCTCAAACTGTAGGCAGTTCGAAGGGCTTCAATAATACCATTACCTTTATTGGAATATAGCTTAATGCGCTTGTCAATGTTTGCGAACCGTGCTACTATTTCTGCGCTACTATCTGTTGAATAATCGTTAACGGCCAAAACTTCCCAATTTTTGTAACTCTGATTGATGATGGACAGGAGACACTCTTCCAAATACTTCTCTGTATTCTTAAACGGAATTAAAATACTGACCAGCATATTCATAGGCTTACATGAGGAAGAACAAATTATAAGTTACGTCTTATTCTAATCAGTAAATATAAAATGTTTAGAAGAAGTATCCGATTAAATAAAGAATGGCCGACAAGCCAACTTTTATGAATTAGGAATTATCTTACTTGGGTTGTTGACCATTTTTTGATTTACAGTGCATAACAACTGAAATTTTAACCCCCTCATCGTTAAAGCAAATTATGGGGTCTCGTCAAAACTAAATTTAGAGCTGATTAAGTGCAAAAATTCCGTCATACGGTCGTAAAAAGGGGATATAAAAAAGCCCTTACTTTTTTGTAAGACCAATACTTACCAAAAAGAGCACTTAGACGATCAAAGCTTACCACATATAGCGATTACTTAGGGTTGGGTACAATCTACCGTTCCTTTGTATAAGAAAGCAAAAACAAAAAAGCTATGGTACGCTACTCAATTTTAATCTTAATTACAATTTCAACATTAATGACTTCATGTTCTTCTTCGACCGCTGAAGAAAATGAGTTGTACGAATCTGTTGCGGCAACCGCTAAAGAGGTAACCATTTCTACGATTGAACAAGAAGTTGTTGATGTGGTAAACGAATACAGAACTTCAATCGGACTTAACTCTTTAGAATTTAGTTCGATTGCTTATAAGTATGCAAGCTCACATAACGACTATATGATTTCCGAGGGTGTTATTAGCCACGATAATTTTGATTTACGTGCTTCCAATTTATCCCTAGATGCAAATGCTGATTTTGTTTCTGAGAATTTAGGAATGGATTTCACCAATGCAGAAGATATTTTGGAAGCTTGGAAGAATAGCCCAACACATAAAAAGGTAATGGAAGGTAATTTCGAGTATACAGCTGTTAGTGTTACAGCTGACCAAAATGGTGTTTTTTATTTTACTCAGTTATTTTACAATTAAAGTTAAAATCAAGAATAATAAATTCAAAGTTGTTTTTTGTCCCGGACTTATAAAGTAAGTCGGGGACTTTTACTTTATAGCTAATGCGTTGCTTCTTTAGTATGTGGTTAAAACCATAAAGTATTTGCTTCTACCTTGTCAATATCTTCTCTTCAGTTAATATATATTTTTCATTTAAGGTGTTTGAATCTTAAAATCTTTAAATAAAAGTATTTAAACCCTTATTTGGCATCCGTTAAAATGCATGTGTAAGATGTATTTTAACGAAAATGTTTACCATTTATCGAAGAAAAATACTATTCATAGATGTTTTAAAAAATGTCAATAATTTAAAGAATAATTCCATGTTGTAGTAGTACTAAACTTACAAATAATATTGTATGATACAGAAAACTACTCTTAACAAGAATTATTTTTTAGTATTTTTTCTTCTATATTCTTCTATTTTCCCACATCATCATATTCGTGCATCGGAGTTTGTCAATGTACATAAATTAGCAACATGTGGCTTTTTAAATTTCGATTACGAAAACGTTGTAGTAGATGGATTCGAAAATTTTTACCCTAACGAGTCGAACGCTATTAAAATTAATAGAAACTTTTCGAAAAGGAAAAGCATTATAGATAGGTTGACATGGTCGATAATGCCAGACAGTCTATGTGGCCAACCAAGCTCGACAACGACAGATAGTCAAGGTTTGATTATTGATATTCTGGGCTTAGGTGGTGCTGGGGTTACTGACCCTGATTCGGCTATAGATGGTGATTTCGACACCTATTCAGAATTAGGACTAGGCGTTATTAGTGCCCTTGCCAATGTGGAACAGACTTTTCACTTCGATCAACCTAGAGATACCTCTAATGTTTATTACATGTTAATGAGTATTGCCCCCTCTTTATTGGACTTGGGTATAATGAACCAAATAGAGGTAACTGGTCAAGGGGTTTCAGATACTGCAATACCCATTGGTAATTTAGCAAATTTACTTGACGTTGATGCATTGGGTTTATTACAGAATGATGAGATCGCTACAATCGCTTTTCAAGTGAACGAGCCAATTGATGAAATAAACGTTAACCTATCATCTTTACTCGGTGTAGATATTGGGCAAGAAATACGTATTTACGAAGTTTATTCAGCTCCTGGGCAGCCAACGGTACCCTCAGGTGAAGAGGGGGTTTTTATTTGTGAAGGAACTTCAGCAGATTTAGTGGCTACAGTAGAGAATGACAATGGAGTTGAACTAAGATGGTATGATGCCGAGGAAGGTGGAAATTTAGTGCATACTAATAATTCGGGTGATACGTTCACAACTCCTATTCTTAATGCTGATACAGCTTATTATGTGGCATCGGCCAAGGTGGGTTGTTCAGAAGAGTCTCCTCGTACAGCGGCGCGGGTGAACGTGAGGGCCATACCGACTGAAGAGAGCATTACAATTCAAGGTAATGAGAACATGGTTTGTTCTTCGAATGATGTTGTTCTCGTTCCATCGAGTGAAATTCAAGGCGATTTTTCATGGTTTTTTGATGCTGATATGAACTCTGAAATTACCGATGGCACCATATCGGGTGGGGCTACATACCAAATTGATGAAAATGGTAGATTGATTATTTCTGGTCTAAGCGAAGCCGATACCCCATTTACTTACTATGTTTCGGTAACCGATCAAGATGCCGGTTGTACCAACGCTCCCGGTGATTTGGCTTCGGTAACAGTTGAAGTCAATGACTTCGATAAAAATGTTTCCGTTAGTTCAATGGTGGTAAAATCTATAGAAGACATCATTTCAATTTTTGATGGTGAAGATATGGCCACTATAACGGGTACCGTCTCCGGAGATGTAAATTCTGGTGAAGTAATTTCTTTGGCAATAAACGGGCAAAGTTTCGATGCTGTCGTACAAGCTGATTCTACTTTTGAGATAGTTGTGAACTCCGTTGACCTGGTTTCTGACCCTGATAATATATTAGAAGTAACAATTGACAATGGTATTTGCGTTGCCAACGATGAAATTTTGGTAGAGCTGCCTGAGTTGGTAATTGATAACGTATTACAAATATTTTGTGCAACTGATTTGGCAACGATTGCCGATGTGCAGCTAGACTCAGAAAATTTAGTTCTGTTCGACGATCTTAGTGCCGGCGCGCAAATTGATGCCTCTACTCAATTGGTTGATGGTGAAGTTTATTTTGCGGGTATTTTGGGTATACCTACTTCTATTTTAGCGAGAGTGGCGATAACTATTCAGATAATAGATGTTCCAGCACCTACTACAAATTCAGAAAATCAAGTTTTTTGTGATAGTCAAAATCCTATAGTTGCCGATATTCAGATAAATGAAGAAAATGTTGTTTTCTATGATAGTGCCTCGGAAGGTAATATGATAGACCCTGCAACACCTTTGGTCGATGGCGAAAGTTATTATGTTGCAGCCGTCGAAAATGGTTGTGAGAGCAGTACCCGATTAAGAATAACGGTTACAATTCTTGAAGATGACTTCGAAGCCATCATCTTGATCGGTGAATCGGAAGAGGCCTGTCGCGGCCGTAGTTATACCTACACTACCCGAAGTGATAAAACAACTTATGAATGGCAAGTCACAGGTGGTGCTATTACAGCAGGTGGTACGACTACCGATGATTTTGTGACTATAAGATGGACCGAACTTGAAGACACCCGTGTTACAGTTTCCTATGAAGACATTTCTGGCTGTAACACCGATAAATCAATAACTCTTGATGTAAGTGTAACTTCTTGCGGAATGGTGCTCGGCGAAGAATTCTGTTTGAAGGTTTTCAATGAATTTTCACCGAACAACGATGGATTTAATGAGGTTTTCAAAATTCAATGTATCGAAAATTATTCAAATACACTTGAAATCTATAACCGCAATGGAAATCTAGTATACAAAACAACCGATTACCAAAACACTTGGACAGGATTGGCCAATGTTAACGGAGTTCTGAAGAGAGGTGATCATTTGCCCTCGGGTACTTACTACTACGTATTGGATATTCCTGAACTAGAAAGAAACCTTGTGGGCTGGTTGCAAT
This sequence comes from Pseudozobellia sp. WGM2, assembly GCF_017810075.1. Lineage (GTDB taxonomy): Bacteria > Bacteroidota > Bacteroidia > Flavobacteriales > Flavobacteriaceae > JADNYK01. The sequence continues at coordinate 40,959 of NZ_JADNYK010000004.1, read as the reverse complement.
TGGCAAGGTAGACCTCAACACGACCTATCCCCCCAAATCATTACCAATTTAATAGCAAAATACATGAAAACTTATAAAGATATATTCAAATACATCCTTCTCTGCCATTTGTTCTTTTTGGTAAAGGGGCTATCTGCACAGCAGACGGCTCAGTATACCCAATATATGTACAATACCATGGTACTCAACCCTGGTTATGTTACGCAAAATAGCATTGTAGAGGCAAATTTACTGCATCGTTCGCAATGGGTAGGTATTGAGGGCGCTCCTGAAACACAGTCTTTATCCGTTCAGGGTAAATTCAGTGAAAAAGTGAGATTGGGCCTGACCTTTGTTAGTGACAATATAGGTGCAGGAAATAATATAGATGTCAACGGAAACTTTTCGTATCAAATACCTGTAGGTTATAAATCAAAGCTATCTCTAGGACTTAATGCTGGAATAGACGTTTTAAAGGTTGATTGGTCTAAAGGCTCTTATGAAGATGGGCAAGACCCAATATTCGCTCAAAACTTAAATGAGCTCAGACCGGTTTTTGGCGCTGGAGCCTATTATTATGGCGATAATTGGTATTTGGGAGTATCGACCCATAATTTTCTGAATTCAGAAATTTATAACAATGATGATGCAACGGTAACCGACAGAAAAAGCCAGTATTATGCCATGGCCGGTTACGTGTTCGACCTATCCGACAACTTAAAGTTCAAGCCTACTTTATTAACTAAACATGTAGCAGGTGCACCGATAACGGTTGATGTTTCCGGTAATTTTCTTGTAAAGGAAATTTTGGCCCTAGGTTTGGCATATCGCTACAATGACTCGGTAAGCGCCTTGGCAGGGGTTCACCTTGCAAAGAGTTTCTTTTTAGGTTACTCTTACGATTATTCGACCACCGGTCTTCAAAGTTATAACGATGGTTCGCACGAAATCATTTTAAAATATAATCTCTTCGATAGCAAGAAGCGGGCATTATCTCCAAGATTCTTTTAAAACTAACCTACTATGAGAAAAATAATACTTTACATCGTTATGGGGTGTAGCCTAATGGCGAACTCCCAAAATAAAGAAGAAAGAGCCGATCAATTTTTCACCGATTTTAAGTTCGATAAAGCGATAGCCCTTTATGAAGATTTGGCCAAGGCAAAACGACGTCCTTCGCTCAATACGATTCAAAAATTGGCCGATAGTTATTTCAATATGAACCGGTATCAAGAAGCGGTCAAATGGTATGATATGCTTTATAGAATTCAGGGCAAAGAAGTAGGCGAAGGCAACATTATCAAATTGGTTCAAAGCTTAAAAGCGAGTCTGAAAGGCGAAAGAGCCGACGAACTTTTAAGAGAATTCTATACCGACAAAGATAGATTGACCATGATAATGGGGCAAAAAAAGTATCTCGATAGCCTTCTAGAGCAGAAAGAGAGGTTTGTTATCGAGAACCAATACTTCAACAGTAAAAAATCCGATTTTGGCCCAATGCTATTCAAAGACGGTCTAATATTCGCATCGGCTAGAGATACGATCAAGTCTGGAGGTGAACTTTATCCTTGGAACAAACAGCCCTATTTAGATTTATATATTACCAGACCGAACGATGAAGGGTTTATTCCTGAAAAATATTTGAACAACCTTGAATCTTCTTATCATGATGCCACATTGACTTTTTCTTGGGATGGTGAGACGGTCTATTTTACCAGAAACTATCTCAAAAAGAAAAATAAGTTGAGTGCCAATGAAGAGGGCCTTTCTAACATGCAGATTTTAAGAGGAAAAATATGGAAAAATGAATTGGTCGATGTAACCTCATTAAGTTTCAATAGTAAAGATTTCTCTTGTGGCCACCCGATGTTGAGCCCTGATGGTAGGTTTCTATATTTCACATCAAATATGCCCGGTGGTTATGGGGAGTCCGATATTTACGTAGTTGAATTGAATAATGCCGGAGATGTCTTGTCAGACCCTATGAATCTAGGGCCTGCGATCAATACCAGAGGGCGAGAAATGTTTCCCTTTATAATGGATAACACACTATATTTCTCTTCGGATGGTCATTATGGCTTAGGAGGTCTAGACGTGTTCGGTTCGGTGATTTTTGCCAAGAACGATTATTCAATGCCTCTTAATATGGGTACGCCCATTAATAGCAATATGGATGATTTCTCGTTTATACGAGGAGAGAATAAGGGTAGTGGTTATTTTGCGTCAAATAGGGTCGGCGGCATGGGCGATGACGATATCTATAGTTTCGAAAAGGCAAAACCAGCCGATTGTTTAGAATATGCAGGCTATGTTATAGATAAAAAAACGGGTGAGCCTATTGCTGAGGCCAATGTCGAGTTAAAGAACCTGACCGATGAACTGGTTACTATTTATCGAACCGACGAGAACGGCTATTATCATCTGACCATCCCTTGTAAGAAGAAAAATGTAATCGCCTTTTCTAAAGCAGGGTATTCTAAAGAAATAGTTTCTATAGAAACAGGTGAGAACCCAGAGTCTCCCTCATTGGAAAATAGGGTTTACCTGACTGAATTTTCGAGCATAGTCAAGAAAGATGGCGATATTCAAAAGATAATAGTTGAACCTATTTATTTTGATTATGACAAATGGGACATTACCGCCAGGGCTGAAATAGAATTGGAAAAAGTGTTGTTCGCTATGCGAAAATTCCCTGAAATAAAAATTAAAATAGAATCACACACCGATGCTCGCGGAAGCGATGATTACAACTTAGTGCTTTCAGATAAGCGCGCGAAATCAACACAAAAGTATCTCATTTCAAAGGGTATCGCCGAAAACAGAATAGAAAGTGCTTTTGGTTATGGCGAATATCGACTCAAAAATGAATGTTCTAACGGTGTTATTTGTAATAATCAGAAGCATTTAGAAAATCGCCGCTCAGACTTTATTGTAATATCAAAGAATAATGAAAGCGTGAATACCAAATAGTATTTGTCTTTCAAAGATGCTAATTTTCGGTTAGTACATTAGATCTGTGGAGTTGAGAGGGTGCCTGTAGGTACCCTTTCTGTTTTTAATGCACTAAATAACAATTGTTTAATCGATTACGACTAATTTTTATTAAAAAATATAAAGCGAAATCTTTTAGGTAAAAAAAAACCTTTCTATATTTGCACCCGCTTAAGGAGGAATGGCAGAGTGGTCGAATGCGGCAGTCTTGAAAACTGTTGAGGGTCACACCTCCGGGGGTTCGAATCCCTCTTCCTCCGCCATCAAGCATCGAGCTTGAAAATAGAAAACCGCAGAGTTTACTCTAGCGGTTTTTGTTTTTTAAGACTTTGGTATTTTCAAGAAATCATAAGAGAACAGGTAGTGAAAATATAGAGGTCTATAAGACAGTTACTTCTCTTTTGCATCTATTAATTGTTTGAAGCGACTCATAGAATTATTCGATTAGTCGTTCATTTGCTTCAAAGTAAAATATGAATTTTATAGTTTGCCTTCTTTTAGGTTTTATTGTCGCTGCCAGCGGTAGTATAGTTCCTAGTTTCTTGAACATGACCGTCGTTAAATTTAGTCTGCGGTGTGGCAGTAAATCAGCATTTTATTTAATCGCCGGCTTTGCCACTGTATTATTCTTTCAAGCAAATATCGGAGCCTACCTGTCCAATGTTTTGATGGAAAATTCGGAATACATAACCTTGATACAACAAATAGGTACGGGTATTCTGCTTATTCTGTCCCTTAACTTTTTCAGATTGCATTTTTTTACCAATAGGAAGAGGAAAAAAGAAGAAATAGATAAATCAAAAGCCTATTTGCACGGCATAGGTATGTCTTTGCTAAATACATTTGCTATTCCGTTCTACTTTACGTCAATTTCGATACTTATTGGTATGGAATTATTCACCTATTCCTTTACAAATAGTCTGTACTTTTCTATCGGATCTACAGTGGGCTCCTATTCCATATATTCGGTATATGCCATGTTGGCCCCAAAAATTGAAAAACGGATTACTTCTTTAGCAAGTAAAATGGATTTAATTTTAGCCTGCCTTACGGGTATTGTGGGTATTGGAAACTTTATTTATCTATTAAAATAAGTTTTCGTAAACAACAAAATTACGAAGTGATACTGTACTGATAAAAATGTACAATCGTCACTATATAGGTTTCATTTTACGAATGGGGTTTAATATGATGAAATCATATTTTTATTTGTTTAATAATGCATACAGCTCCAGAAACCGTGAGTTTTCAGGTCTTCTATACTAGTTTCTCGAAGTTTCATAAAGTTGAACCCTTTCCTTGTAAAGAACAAGTCTCTACATTATTTAATTTCAAGAGTCCATAAACACATCAGCACTTTATTTGCCATTATTTGTTTCATAAGAAGAATACTGAGAAACTGTAGAGTGACAAACTTACTTCGACAAGTGTTCTCTTAAATGAATTGTGTCTATCTGACGGGCCATATTATTCAATCTTTTTCAATATAAGTTAATACTTATTTCAAAAGAAGAATAATCTTATAAATATGTATATCTTTAGTTTGAATCTCCGCTTATCAATTCAACTAGTTATCTTATTAAAATTGACGTATAGCAACAATTAAGCTAATTGATTTCAATTTTATAAGATTAAAATTCATACCCGAAATGCAGGCCCTAAATCAAGAGTTCAATACGCTTCAAAAGAACTATTATCAATCGGCTCGATATCAGGCGTACGGCGTAATAGGTATTTCATTTGTTGTTCTACTTGGTTGGATTTTTGATTTAGATCTACTGAAACAAGTTATTCCTGAAACCGTATCCATGAATCCGCTTACTGCGGTTTTATTTATTCTATCCGGTTCGTCCCTGATTTTAGTATCCGACAGTAAAGAGCAGTTGAATAGAATCGGTAAGCTTGTGGCTAGCCTTATTTTAATTATTGTGCTCATAAAATTAGCTGAATATGTATTTAATTTTCAGGAGGGTATCGACTCATATCTTTTTGGAGAAGACTTACAAGAAGACAATAATTTATATCTCTCGAACAGAATGGCTTCAAACACGGCACTGTGTTTTTTGATGATGGCTATCAATCTGTTTCTTTACAAGGTTAAAGGCCCCCTGATGTTATGGATATATCAGATTCTATCTTTTGGGATTATGGCCTTATCATTGCTCTCATTCATTGGATACTTATATGTTGTCGACTTATTTTATTCACTTTTGGTAAAGATTCCTATGGCGGTGCACACCGCATTCTGTTTTTTACTTTTGGGAGTGGCATTACTGCTATCACGACCCAAAATGGGTATTACCGCACAGATAAGTAGTGAGAATGTGGGAGGCAAGGTGGCAAGGCGAATAGTTCCAATGGTTGTTATCGTTCCGGTTTTTGTCGGGGCATTAATACTTCAATTTCAAATTGAGGAAATATACGGGCTAGATTTTGGCATGGCGATTTTAACCTTGAGCATTATAGTATTCTTTCTTATAATCAGTTTAACCGTAGTTAGCCGATTAAATAAAACGGATAGGGCCAGACAAAAAGCGGAAAATGATCTTTGGTCAACGGTAGAGGATTTAGAGAGTAGGACTTCAGAACTAACCAAATCGAATAAAGAACTTGAAACTTTTTCGTACACATTGAGCCATGATTTGAAATCACCACTTAGGGCTATTAATAGTTATGCCAAAATCATACAGAACGATTATCATGACAATTTAGATGAAGACGGACGGAAAATGTTGGCTACCATAGCGAGAAACGGGGCCGAAATGGGCAATCTTATCGAATCTTTGCTCAACCTGGCCCATTTAGGCAAGCAGGGCTTAGCTTCGAAGCCTATAAATATGCACCGTCTGGCACAAGAAGTAACCGAGACCCTAAAAATATCGATGCAGTCGAAAATTAACGTGTATATAGAGAGTCTACCACCAGCTATTGGCGATGAAGTCTTAATAGGTAAGGTTTTCGAAAATTTGATATCCAACGCTTTAAAGTATTCTTCAAAAGAGTCGAATGCTATGGTTAGCATTGGGTTCAAAACCCAAGAAAATAAGAATGTCTATTTCGTAAAAGATAATGGTGCCGGTTTTGATATGAAACATTACGACAAACTTTTTCTCATTTTTCATCGGCTTCATACACAAGATGAGTTTAAAGGTACTGGTATTGGTCTGGCCATTGCCCGCAAAATTGTAGGGTTTCATAAAGGCGAAATTTGGGCAGAAGCGCTAATAGGCAAAGGCGCCACTTTTTATTTCAGTCTAAAGGGAGTAGAATAATATATAATCGCTCAGTATATTATGTAATATTTTTTTTACAAAAACTGTTTCTAAATTCGATATATGTAATAATTTTTGGTAAATTTAAATATGGTAAGATTCATTCTTTCCTACTTACCAAATCCTCTAAAATATTTCGTGTGATGAATGAACTAGGTAGTATGTCCGATTTGAGTTCTAGCCTGGTTTCAGAGATTAAAGACTATGCCATTTTTCTTTTGGATGTTGACGGAAACGTTTGTAGCTGGAACTTAGGGGCAGAAATTATTGAAGGTTATAATTCCGAAGAGATTATTGGTGAAAATTTTGATATTTTTTACTCTAAAGCCGATAGGGCAAAAGGCATTCCACATCAAATATTGGCCGAGGCAAAAGAAACTGGTAGAGTCGAACGTCAAAGTTGGCGTATTCGAAGAAACGGTACACGATTTTGGGCACATGTGGTCGTGACGATTCTTTACGATGATGCAGGTGAAGTCTCCGGATATATTAAAATAACCAAAGACCTTACCGAACAAAGACTTAGAACTGAGCACTTAAAAATGCTTAAGGAAAACTTGGAAAAGCAAGTGGAAGAACGAACAAGAGAGCTTATTGAAATTCGTGCTTCCCTTGAAGAGACCGTAGAAAAACGCACTCAAGAACTATATGAAATCAATAACGAGCTAAAGGCCTTTAGCTATTCGGTATCCCATGATCTAAAAGCTCCCCTAAGGGCCATTTCCGGTTATAGCGGTATTTTATTGCAAAGCCATGCCAAAGAATTAAATGCTGACGGTCGGGTGGTCACCGAGACCATTATACGTAATGTGAGGAGGATGGAAGACCTTATCGAAAATATACTTCGTTATAGTCAAATCAGTAGTCAGCAGATTTCATTTGAAACGGTAGATATGAAACGGTTGTTTCAGACCTGTTGGAATACGCTAACCGGCGACAACTTCCCAAATCGCATCGTGAAATTCAACGTAAGCGATTCTATGCCCCATGCTAAGGGAGATTCTTCGATGTTGGCCATTATGATAACCAATCTTTTATCCAATGCGCTCAAGTTTACGAAAACGAGAAAGAGTGCACTTGTTGAGGTCGGTAGCAAAATGGTTAATAAAGAGACGGTATATTATGTGAAAGATAATGGAGTTGGCTTCAATGAAAAGTATAGCTCTAAGCTGTTCGAAGTTTTTCAAAGACTACATAAAGATGTCGATTTTGAGGGCACAGGGGTAGGACTGGCCATAGTTCGCCGAATCATCATTAAACATGGTGGGCGAATATGGGGTGAAAGCCATGATTATAAAGGAGCTACTTTTAATTTTGTTTTATAAAAATGTATGGAGGAAAAACCTATTGAGCTATTATTTATTGAAAACAGTCCTGAAGATATAGACCTAACTCTTAGAACCCTAAAGAATTGCGGCTTCACGATCAGCACCAAGGTAATCGAAGACGGTCAGAAGGCCATGGATTATCTCTTTGAAAATTCTTCAAAAGACCCGTTTGCCTCATCAATGCCCAAATTACTATTGTTAGATCTAAAACTGCCCAAAGTAAACGGTCTTGAAATTTTAAAACATTTAAAACAGCATAATAAGCTGAAAGAAATACCCGTGGTAATCTTTTCATCATCTGATGAGCAAGTAGATGTAAAAAAGGCTTATGAGCTTGGGGCCAATAGTTACATCGTAAAACCAGTTGATTTTGAAAAGTTTACCGAATCGATTCAAAATTTAGGAACTTATTGGTTGACCTTGAACATCTCCTCTTAATATAGTGACCATGAATTTAGCCGACAAAAGAAGAAACATCAAAATTCTCATTCTTGAAGATTTCAAAGAAGATGCGGAACTGATACGTAGAGAACTTGAAAATGGGGGGTTTTTTATAACTTCTCGTGTTGTCGATGATAAGGATTCCTTTTTGGTGCATCTAGAAAACTTTCAGCCCGATCTTATTCTATCCGACTATAAATTACCTACTTTTTCTGGCCTTGAGGCATTGATGTTGACTACCGAGTTCGATGAAGAAATTCCTTTTGTTTTCGTTACCGGTACTGTAGGCGAAGAGATTGCTGCCGAGACTATTTTGAATGGTGCTTCTGGTTTTGTGCTTAAATCTAACCTGTCAAAACTCGTTGGTGAAGTAGAACGGATTTTCAGCAACAATGAAGAGGCTTGGTATAATAAGAGGCTGAAAAGAACCAATCGAAAAATAGAGGCAAGAATATCTACCAATCAAGAATTATTGAGCAAAATCAATCAATTTTTGAATCAGAACAATAATAAAGAGAGTCTAGAAGATAGAGAACTTAAAGATGCGATTAAAAAATTTCTAAAATAATAGTTGAAGTTGATTCAAAACTCACCAATGTAAATGAAAGATATATAAATGGAAACGGTCAAAAGTGCAAGCGATGAAATGCGCGCAGCTAAAATATCTTATATTATCGGTATTGGTGCGTCTGCCGGTGGGTTAGAGGCTATCAACGCTTTCTTTAAAAATGTGCCTGAAAATTGCGGCCTTAGTTTTGTGCTCATTCAACATCTTTCTCCAGACTATAAGTCAATGATGCCAGAGCTTTTGGCAAAGCATACGAGACTTACGATCAGTAGGGCCACCAACGATACGGTGCTTCGCCCAAATTGCGTTTATACGATACCTGCAGATAAAAATATAACGCTATCAAAAGGCAGGCTACATTTAGAAAGTAGAGAAGGCGCCAAAACCCTGAACCTGCCGATAAACATATTTTTTAAGTCTCTTGCAGCCGATGTCGGAGACAAGGCGGTTGCCGTTATTCTCTCAGGGACGGGTAGCGATGGCATGTTGGGTGTTGAATCTATCAAACAAAAAGGGGGTATGGTCATCGCGCAGGATCCATTGACCGCAGCTTTTGATAGCATGCCAAAAAGTGCCATTAGTACGGGCCTTGTTGATTTTATTCTGCCCCCTTCTAAAATGCCGAAGATAATCGAGAAGTTTATCAAAGAACCTAATGCCTTGATTTCCCAAATTGAGCAGGAAAAGGAAATGATAAGTTCAGATGAGGGCGGTATAATCGATGAGATACTTCAACTTATATATAAGAAAACCAACTTTGATTTCAGGCGCTATAAGAGAGCTACTATTTTTCGCCGTATAGAGAGGCGATTGAATATGAACGGAATACCAAATTTCAACGATTATTACGAACTTTTAAAAGATAACACCAAAGAACTGAATACGCTTGCCGAAGAGATGTTAATAGGGGTCACCTCTTTTTTTCGTGATACCAAAGCGTTTATGGCTCTAGATGATGTGGTTTTGAAAACCTTGGTAAAAAAACAATCTAAAGATCTTCGCATATGGGTATTGGCGTGCTCTACAGGCCAAGAAGCCTACACCTTGGCCATTATGATCAAAGAACAAATGGTCGATCAGAACAAGAATATCAATGTAAAGATTTTCGCTACTGATGTCAATCAAGGGTCGGTCGATTTTGCGAGTAGGGGCTCTTATTTTACCAACCTGATGGAAGGGGTTTCCGAAGAACTGCGAAAAAAATATTTTAAATTTTCAGACGGTCGATATGAAATAAAAAAAGTTATTCGAGATATGGTCATTTTTGCACGGCACGATATTGTCAAAGACCCTCCCTTTAATAATATCGACCTTGTCACATGTCGAAATATGCTCATTTATTTTGAATCTGATATTCAAGAAAAAATTCTTTCATTTATTCATTATTCACTTAGGGAGAATGGCTACCTATTTTTAGGTTCAAGTGAAAATACGGGCAGTTATTCCAAAATTTTTGCGGAAATTGATAAGAAGTATAAAATATTTCAGAACGTTTCTTCCATAAAAATTGGTGAAATCAATAAGTTATATCCACTTGTCCCTCGCAAGGAAAAATTGGGTACTTCTAATCTAAATATAGATTCAGAGGTTGTTACTTTAGGAGTCTCAAAGACCAAAATGGTCAATAACTTTAAAGACGTTCTATTAGAGGATCTTGTTTTTCCTTCGGTCATAATCAACGAGAAAGATGAAGTGGTACATGTTGCCGGCGAGATAGACAAGTATATAAAGCTACCCAAGAAGCATTTTACCCTGAACGTTTTCAAAATGGTCAATGAGAACCTATATGTTACCTTGAGCAATATAGTATCGAAGGCCAAAAATGAGAATTCAAAAGTTACATCTCCTATAATCAACTCTTCAGACGGGGAATCCGAATTTTTAGAAATTTTGGTCAAGCCTTATTTTGAACCTTTGAGTAGAGTACGGTATTTCATTATCACGTTTAAGGAAACGATGGTAAAAGGCGATTTTAATGGGCATGGCAAATACAATTCTGTAAGTGCCGATTACAACCATGAAAAAGATGCCTATATAAAGCGTTTAGAAGAAGACTTGGGTGAAACCAAAGACTATTTACAGACTACTATTGAAGAATTGGAAACTTCAAACGAAGAACTTCAATCGACCAATGAAGAATTAATGGCCGCCAATGAAGAACTTCAGAGCAGTAACGAAGAACTACAATCGGTCAATGAAGAGCTTTATACGGTCAACAATGAGTTTCAAGACAAGTTAGATGAAATGTCGGGGTTGAACGACGATCTACAAAATTTTATACATAGCACTAACATAGCTACCCTTTTCTTGGATAATGAGTTTTGCATTAGAAGATTCACCAATGAATTATTACCCTATATAAAAGTGACACCATCCGATATTGGTCGCTATGTCGGAGATTTTACCCACACCTTTGGGTCTCTGAAAATAATCGATATCGCAAAAAAAGTACTTGAGCACTTTTTGCCGATCGAAAAAGAAGTAATGGCCTTAGGTGGTAAAACTTTTTTGATGCGGGCCACCTTGTACAAAACGACCAAAAAGGAAATAAAGGGAGTAATTTTTACATTTATAGATATAAGTCAAATCAAAGAAATCGAGACGGAGCTCAATGCCCAAACGAAAGAATTGGCGCGAAGCAACAGAGAATTGGAGCAGTTTGCCTATGTAGCATCTCATGATCTAAAGGCACCGATTACCAATCTAGAAGCCCTTTTAGACGCTCTTAAAAGAAGCGATTCGATTAAAGAAAATGGTATGGCCCTTTTTAAAAGGCTTTATACATCGGTGTCTAATATGAACAGTACCATAAGAACGCTCAACGAGGTAATCGCCATTAAAAAAAGTCTTGACCTTAAATCAGAGCATATAAGTATTGATAAAGTGCTGACTCGGGTGGAAGAGGGAATAAGTAATCTGATCGAAAGCAGCGAAACCCGAATTGTTAGAAATTTTTCTGAAAACGATAAAGTATATTTTCCCGAACTACACCTTCATAGTATTCTACAAAATTTAATTACCAATGCAATTAAATATCGTAAGGCCAATCTAGCCCCAAAATTGATTATCTCTTCCTTTATAAAAGAAGATGAGGTCTGTATAACGGTAAAAGATAATGGCCGTGGAATGGACATGGCCATTTACAGAGATAAGTTGTTCGGTCTCTTTCAAAGATTTCACCTAGATACCGAAGGTAAAGGTATTGGTCTACATATTACCAAATCGATACTTGAAAGTTATGGGGGCCGAATAGAGGTAGAAAGTGCCCCGGGTAAGGGTGCAACGTTCTTCTGTTTTTTTCAGGTTAGGGCGTCGTAAACATGTTTTGAAAAATTGTATCAATTGAAGTACTATATGGGTTGACCGATTGCTTTTATAAGAAAATCACTAAGAATAAGGTTTGTAGGCCTAGAGGTTTTTCATATACTTTAACCATTAAAATTAAAACTCCTTCTAACGATGGAAAGACTAAAAAAAATAATGCTGGTAGATGACGATGATGTAGCTGGATTTTTAACCAAAATGATAATCGATAATTTGAGTATTGCTGAATCTGTTGTTATTGCTATGAACGGTAAGGAGGCAATTGAGTTATTGGAGCAAGAAGATTATATCTTTCCTGATATAATTTTTTTGGATATCAATATGCCTATTATGGACGGTTTCGATTTTTTAAATGCTTGGGAAAGAAATGGAATGGAAACCAAATCTAAAATCGTTATGTTCTCTTCGTCTTTAAGACCTTCAGACAAAAAGCAGGCGTTAGCGTTTTTTGATGTGGTAGATTATATCGAAAAACCAATGACCGAAGATAAAATTATAGAGCTTATTAAAAACTTATATCCCAATTTTGCAAGCCTTGATTGATAAGTTATCTTCTGATAGACCTGTTGGCCATTCATTGCTAACTGTGTTGCAATCCCATACCGGCTCCTCATTGTAAACAATTTAACTGGTAATCGGCAGAAATTGAAGTTGTACATTACCAGTAAATAAATGCATGTTTCAAGAATTACTATTTGAGGTTTTTTTTGAGATAATGAGTTTGGGTATGCCCGATTTTCATCATTAATTTTAAGCGTTGGCTATATCAAATTTCTCAGAGGGTAATAAACCATCTATTTAGGTTAAAAATTAGGCAGATTTATATTAGGGTTACTTTGTATATTTCGCTTGTTAAAAAGTATGTGATTTTATTTGTAGGATATGAAGTTTATAAGAATAGCTGTTTTAATTTTAGTTGTGACAACTGTGACCTATGGTCAAAATAAATCGAAAAAACCAAATGATGTCACCGGCAAATTTTTCATTCCCCCTTTAGAAAAGGTAGGGGAGGGAGCACTGCTTACAAGGGAGTTTATTTATGATTTGAATGATAAACCAGAAGCTAGCGCACATGCCTCAACGATAGTTGAAACTCCTTCCGGATTGGTCGCTGCATTTTTTGCGGGTCCACACGAAAATCACCCCGATGTGGGTATTCGAGTCTCTCATTATAAAGATGGTAACTGGACGTGGCCCGTTGAAGTGGCCAATGGCTTTCATAACGATACTCTTCGCTATGCCACTTGGAATCCGGTACTTTTTAAAACCAAGACCGGGCCGTTATATCTGTTTTATAAGGAAGGGCCCAACCCTAGAGATTGGTGGGGAATGATGAAAACTTCTACAGACGACGGTTATACTTGGTCTTCGGGTGAGAAAATTGGCAAAGATGAAAAAGTGGGGCATTTGTTAGGCCCTGTGAAGAACAAATCTTTTCAATTGCCCGATGGAAGCATTTTACATCCGTCGAGTAGTGAACGTATCGAGGGAGACGAGACCTACTGGAAAATCCATCTTGAAAAATCGGATGCGGATATGAAAAATTGGGAGGTCATCGGCCCTATTCACGACGGAATTACCTTCGATGCCATTCAGCCGAGTATTATGCAGATGAAAGATGGTAAATTAATGATGCTGGCCCGTACTAGGCAAGGCGTTTTAGGGCAGTCTTGGTCAGAAGATAACGGACAGACTTGGAGCGATGTCAAGGGCATCGATTTGCCCAACCCCAATTCGGGTACCGATGCCGTAACCTTAAAAGATGGCAGACAACTTCTTATTTATAACCATAAGGTTCGAACCAAAGAAAATCGTGGAAGAGATTTATTGAATTTGGCGATTTCAGATAATGGTATCGATTGGAAGCCGATAATGACCATAGAAAATGAAACTTCGGTACATGGTTACGCTTACCCGGCAATTATTCAAACTGCTGATGGTATGGTTCATGCCACCTATACCTATAACAGAGAATCGGTAAAGCATATTATTGTAGACCCTAAAAAGTTGGGCAAGTAGTGCCATCGTAAAATTAAAGAGGCCATTCACGCACTTCAATCTACAATGAGATTGTTTAATTTATTTAGCATCATACCAATTGTCAATTTGAGGTATGTAGTTTAAAAATTTAAATTTTAAACTGTCCTAAATATATGGGAAGCTACAAAAAGTAAGGCTTACATCCATTAAAATTAAGTTTACGTCGGAAAAGGAGTGAGAAAAACAGTTGAAGACAATTTATAAAGTAAATTTATGTAGATCATTTAAGTTTTTAAAAAAACACCTTATCTGATATGAAGTGCCTCAATATAATTTCTCTTTTTCTTCTCTCTACTATCATCTTAAATTGTTCAAAAGATTCAAGTTCTACAAATGAACCGGGTATGGAAGAAATAGCTGAACTAACCCCGGAAGAACCTAAACAAGAGATTTATTTCACTTTAGATGTAGATAAACATTATCAAACAGAAGAAAATCAAGACAATTGGATCATACTGCACGATGCTCAGGGAATATTACTAGACTATCTCGCCTTTGAAAATGGAGAACAATTAATTTTTCAGAAAAGGAGCGATAGCATTCCGGACAGCTTTTCAGTCACTCTTCTTAAAGTCCAATTTAAGAACTTGGAAACATGTATTGGAGATGCTACTCATGACATAGAAACGTTTCCTCAAATTGCAAAAGGAAGTAGGTGGTCTGTTCCAAATAAGGGAGTATTCATCAGCGAAAACGATACACCTGAGGCAATAGGGAAATTTGAGCTTATCGTATCTGATATTCCGGGCAATGATGGCTTTCAACTCTTTAAGAGTAGTTCTATATCTACACCGAGGATTGATTATACAGCTAGTGGCACGGTTATTCCGAATACCTCTAAGACTGCCATGAGATTGGAGTTCAGTAAAACTAATCTTTTTGAAAACACTAATTATTTGGTATCTATCATGGACGGGGATCTAAACCTAAAACATAAGTTTTTTGAGAGTCCTAAATTAGATGAAGTTGTGACCTTCAATTTTAATGAATTTCAACAATATGACTCTTACGCCTATCTGCCTCCATTCCCTCCAAATCTTTTTAATATATTCAGGTTGGTAGGTCAGGTAAAAGGTGAAAACCGAAAGCATGATTTAGGCTATCTTATTCTACAACAAATTAATACAGATGTTCAAGATCCTTTGCCCTTAGGATTTTTAGACCAATTTGATTATTATGAGACACTTTTGCGTATTGATTTTGAAAATTTTAATTATAGTTATATTAGTCATGGGCCAAAACCAGAAATTATCTTTCCCGATGAGCCAATACTAGATATCGCAAATACTGAGATTGCCAATTTTGAAATTAGCACCGATTTTGAGTATATTAGAAAAGAAAATACATGGCGTAGCCCCAATTCAGATTCTTGTTCTTATACAAATTGGAGAATTCATTCAGAGAAAAATAATTATCCTATTAACCTAAAGGTACCGCAGTCTATTATTGATCAGTATGAATTACTGCAAATTAATGACTTAGAGCTACATAACTCTGATTTTTTTATACAATCTGATTCCTACCACGATTTTATTTCTAATAAATTTGAAGTTACACCCTCAACGAACGTCATAGAGGAGTATACCACAGAGTTTATATCGATTTTTCACGTTGAATAAGTATACCTCAAGGGCAAAAGCGCTACAGGTTTGGACCATTATGCTTTGTGGTCTTTCAAGTGGACTTACTCCATTTAATTAGCCATTAAAAAAAGAGTATTTTGACTGTTTAAAATAACCTAGAAAACATGTCAAAACCAAAAAAAGAGTACACAACGGAGTTTTAGCAAAATGCTATATAACTGAGCTATATCTGGGATAATGCTGCAGAGATATATAAATTGAAAACTTTACTTTTAAGCTGTCTTAATTTTGGGGGAGGAGGTCATTTAGATGCTTTTTTTTGGTTTAGAGCAGCCTCAAAATGCATGAAAAACCACAGACGAAGTGTAAATTTCGCTATGGCTTAGATATTTGGTTATCAGTAGTGTTATTTCAGCACCAGGTTAAGTTAAAAGTTGAATTACTCAACTAATTTTCTATAATTGGTCTGTATTTATCCCAATTGGCAATAATTGCCCAAATATTAATAGCTAATAAAATTGCTGCTATTGCAATACCTGCCATATCGTGCACTAAATGATGCACAAAGATCCCTATCATAACTGGAAGAATTACAATTGCACCCAATGCTCTTTTTTTCGGAATTGCAATTAATACTCCACCAATAATTTCTACAATTGCCACAAGTGGAAAAATCCATTTTATGGTCATAAATCCGCCCATTATTTGCATCATTTCTTCAGACATTTCCGGCATTGGCATATAATTGAAGAATTTGTTTAGACCAGAATTAATCATCATTAACCCGAATAGAATACATAAAACTGTGAGAACCTTGTTTTTCATTTTAAATCGTTTTCATTAATAATACGCCAAAATTAACTAATTTTGATTACCAATGGTAATCAGATACCCTGAGGTAATCAGTTACCTTGAGGTAATCAAAACTCCATAGCATTGAAAAAGAAAGAGCATAAGGAATGTATGTCTGCTTTATTACCTGTACGAGATACATTAGATGTAATAGGTGGTAAATGGAAACTTTTAATCTTAATTTCAATTTGGGAAGGAAATAAACACTTTAGGGAAATTGAACGTAGTATTCCAAAACTAAGTACTAAAGTACTGTCAAAGGAATTGAAAGATATGGAAGAAAATCAGTTAATTACCAGAACTATTTTAAACGGTTTTCCGGTAAGAACAGAATATAGGCCCACAGAGCATTCCAAAACATTGGAAAAAGTGATTTTTGAATTATATAATTGGGGGGTCAATCATAGAAAAAAAATATTTGGGGCAAATTCGGAGATAGTAAGCTCTAATCGTACCTGATTTGAGGTGAGCGATGTTTTGTATCGTTAAGACCGGATTCCAACTTTTCGCATGACGAATAATTTACATTTTTAAAATTTGAAAATCAATTATCCATACCTGTGTAAATCTGCGGGTTAATAAGCTATGCGAGTCTTGGTGCTTGACTATGTAGCCCGTGATATGAAAAAAGGGTTCTTTATAATTTTTTGGCTTGTGGCATAGAAATATGCAGATAAATTTATAGGGTCAGTGGTCTTGGCTCAAGAGTGGCGAGCACTAACCTAGCGAATACTAAAAGAGGATTACGGAGCGCATAGCGGTCAGGGCGGGGGAAATGCCATTTTTCTAAAAACGGCTATTGATTAGCATACAGGCCCTTTGATTTGTTCAGCGATGGTTGCAAATATTCAGCTCCGTATTCGTCAACAATTTTCATTTCTAAATAGGGGATAAGTTTATGGCACAGCTCTTTTCGTAGCGGGTGCATTAATTGTGGATCTAGTTTTTTTGTGATTTCAATATGCTCTAAAATTTCTTCTAGCATTTCATTTCTGCTTTCCAGATTTTGTTTCCATGTTACTTTAATATCGTTAAAAGAACTTTCCGAAAGCGGCTTGTTACCATATAAGTCAAAAATCTTAAAAGCACCATTTACTAAAGTTTGTTCTTCTAAAGTTAGATCTATGTATTTGTGTATTTCATTGTTTATAGCTGTTATAACATCAGTTCTTCTTTTAGAAAACAGTTTTCCCTTGCCTTTTTTTACGTAGTCATTGTAAAGCATAATATGCGCTAAAACCCCATCGGTATACGAATAGTCTAACAATTCATCATTTAGAATATCACATAGGTAATCAATCAAAGGGGCGGTCAACCTGGTGTTGATTTCAGCATCGGTAAAGTGGTTTTTATCCCCCATTGCCTTAACATCTGATTTTTCTATGGCTTGACCGTAGTCGTTCAATAGCTTGTGGGCAGACTTATCTAAACCGTGCAAAGCTGTTATCGGTACATTTCTATAGTTCAAGAGAAAAGCCATGGCATAGGCCCCATCTTCTTTCGTAAAATACCCCATCGTATGGTCTAAAGAATTAGCTTTCCAGTTTTGTGAATTCAACCAGAAATTTCCGAAACCGTAGACCATGGTCATTAAATCGGTAAGCTTTTCATCATTGTAGAAAAGTTTCTTTTGTGTAAGTAAGATGTAGTGTGATAGCTCATGCGCCATTGTATAAACAAGAATATGGGCATTCTTGAGCAACGACATTTCTATAGAAACAATATATTTTTCTTTCTCTGCCTTATAAGTGCCTAAAGTAAGTTTCTCTTTCTGGTATAAACTGGCTAAATCTATAATACCTTCGTGGAGTTTAGATTTTACTGGTTTTTCCCAATGAAAATCTAGTTTGAACGCTATTTCCTCTAGCCCTAAAACGGCAATTATTTTTTTAAAAAGCAACAGAGCCCCTTCCTTGGTGCCATCAAAATCCAATAGAAATTCATTGGGATTTATCAACGGGAAGCTTGTAAAATTTTCTGTACCTATAAGCCGTTCAATAAAAAAGATATTATGCTGAATATATGTAATGCTTTTTTCTGCAGGTAGTTTTGTTTTGCTTTTCCAGAACATGAATTATGTGTTATAGAATTGATAATCTAAAATCCGTTATTTAAAACTTTATCACCATTTATAAATTGCCGTAAGAAGTCTTCCATGTTTTCGGCGATAAAGCGAATTTTTATTTCATCGGCACCAAATGCAATAATTTGGCCCGATGTACCCTTACTGCCCGGGGCATAATCTATGGCAATGAAATTTCCGCCTGATGTACTCAAAAATGGCACCCAATAAGGGTTGGTGTACATGCCTATGGTTTTTCTGCCATCAGGGTGGTTGTTACCCGTTAAATCGGCCAACCTCCAATTGGGGTCGTCGAAAATGGTTTTCCAATTCTTCCATTCGGCAAGTATTTGCTCAGCAGATAAAAAGCCTGTGTTTTCAATACCGTTATGGTGGTTTAATAGTACTTTTAGTTCCTCCGGATATTTATAATTTGCCAAAGATTCAAACTCACTATAAACGCTTTCGTTGTTTTGTGCTGGGTTTGGACTTAAACTTTTAGTAGTAAGAAATTCGTTGAACAATTGTGACAATTGGTCGGAGTTAATGCTAGCGCCACTGGTATCAATGTATTTTTTAATGTAGTGCTGCTTTTCTTTGGCAATCTTTGCCTCGTTGTATTGTTCGGGTGCCCTTTTGTGCAGGTAGGCTCCGGTATTTTCATACGGGCGTTCATCTACTAACATTCCAGAATTCACCATCTTTTTTGAAAATTCACCTTTACCTAAGGTCAACATAAATTGTGGATTCGGATTTAACTCTGGTTGACTTTCAAACAGCCCCTTTAATTTATCCCTTTCAAGATTTTTATATTGTCTTTCAAGTACAATGCTCATCCATTGGTCTAAATTCAAATTTTTATCAATATGCAGGGCTACAATTTCTTTATTCGATAAATAGGCAAACGCATCGTAGGGCAGCCCTGTTTCTTTTGGGGTAATGAACAATAGTCGCACCACATTCTCGCCAAGTTTTTCCGACAATTGTTCTAACAATAAAGATTTGAACTCTTGGGTATCGAATGATTTATGATTTCGGGCAATTTCATTTTTATGGTGCGAATAATCAGTGTAAAAAGGTTCAGGAATTTCAGTCAAAACCACTGTATTGAACGGAATATCGGTAAGCTGTAATTTTTTTAATTGATTGTTATACGGTATTGATTTTATATCCATTTTATTTGTGCAATTAGTTGTTACGATTAACAAAAACAGAATTGATGCATATTTCATTTTTCAATTGCTTCAAATGTTTGGAAACATCTATTTTTTTATGGGTTGGTCTACAATAAATTCCTTTCTCCAATCAGATATGTCATCACTAAGATCAAAAAACTCATCAAATTCTTCGGCAGGTGTTTCGTCATAATATTGATTCATCTTTTTTATAAAATCCGTAAGACTTGGCGCGATTACGGGCCTGTCATTATATTCATTCCAATATTCTACCAATTGTCCTTTTTCTCCAGTAAATATACCTTCTAGATCATAGCAGATATAACTGCCGCCACCGTTACCTAAAATGGGTAGCCAGTTTTTGTTCCACCAATTTTCAATAGTAAAATCATAGCCTATCATCTCGGTAAATTCTTTATTTGTTGCTAAGACTTGTTCTAATGGCTCGAACAATGAATTATTTACCAAGGCTACGTAGCAGTCAGATGCTTGCCCGTTTTTCCATAAATAGAGTTCTTTTACATCATTGGGCAACTTCGTATCAAATTCAGCTTCTAAAGCTGAAATTTGCGCTTCAGATAAAGGCTTTTGGAGCTTACTATAATAGTCTGGACGCTTTTCTCTCAAATGACTATCAAGTTTTTCTAATTCGATTTTCATTTCATTTATATTAGAACAGTTAATGAATAAAATTAATACAGAAATTAAATATCTCATATCTAATGAGTGCCAAGGGGTTTAGTTTTAAGTATAATTTTCAGATAGCTTAATTATTACGTTAAATGCACAACTTGAATCTTTTTTATCAACGAAGATATAATGATGATAGTATTCGGTTATTACCGTACGGGTCCTATTTTTTTATGAATTCAGTGGAAAATATAGACGTCATACCAAGAGTGGAAGAAATAATTATTCAGAATTTTAGTTCAAATTGGCATTGCTTTACATGGTGCATATTATAGTGTGGAAGACTTAAACTAATGTAAATATCAACGAATTATAAACTTACCCGTATACCAAGTTATTTATTCTCAAGCGCCGGCAGTATTCGGTCTTGCAAAACCCGCCAAGTTGACTTTTTTGGCTGATCATTAATATTCCAACCATTAAAGACGACTATTAAATTGTATTTCGGATTCATCATCAAATACTGCCCACTATAACCGTTGCCTGCGTAAATATTGGGTTTGCCATCATCGTTGTATTCGGGAATCCACCATTGATAGCCATACCCTGTCTTATTGCCCCAGTGGGGTTTAACCCCTTTTACTATAGGGCTCGTGGATGTTGTGAACCAATTTTCAGAAACAATTTGTGTATGGTTCCATTTCCCTTTATTTAACAATAACGACCCTATTTTGGCCAGGTCTTCTGCCTTAAGATATAGGCCGCCCTCCGTATCGATTTCTCCATCGGGAGTTTCTTTCCAATAGTATTCGGTAATGCCAAGTGGCCCAAATAATTTTTCTTCAGCCCATTTGTCAATTCGTTTATCTGTAATAGTTCTTATGATTTTTCCTAACAGAACGGTGCCGCCACCGTTATATACAAATTTTGAACCTGGTAATGTATCCATAGGCCTGCTTAAAACATAATCTATCCAGTGGTCACTAGCTTCTAGTCTAAAACAGTCATTGGTAGTGTCGTTGTGGTCAGTTTCCTCATTCCACTTTAAACCACTCCGCATGGTCAATAAATCTTCAATAGTTATTTTTTCCTTTCGTGCATCTCGAATAGTATCCTCTTCATTGGTTAAGAGTGGCATAGCTTTATCTGTGACGGAATAATCGGGATTAGCATCTAATGCAATGCCAAATAGGATAGCCGTAATGCTTTTAGTGACGGACTGTAGCGTGTGCAATTCGGTTTCTTTGTAATAGGGGTGCCACTCTACACTGTTGAAATTGTATTGATGATGGGTGGTATCATATTCTTGAACAATGGTTTCATAATCTTGCTCATATTTAAAATCGGCCAATACCGCTTCATTTTGTGTGACCATAAAACGGTCGATCAATCCAAAATCTCCATTATGTATCTCTGAA
Source organism: Pseudozobellia sp. WGM2 (assembly GCF_017810075.1). Lineage (GTDB taxonomy): Bacteria > Bacteroidota > Bacteroidia > Flavobacteriales > Flavobacteriaceae > JADNYK01. The sequence continues at coordinate 19,296 of NZ_JADNYK010000004.1, read as the reverse complement.
TGAATAGAATCGATTACCGGGGAAAGTACATTTTGAGAAGCAGCGTTTTGAGTACTTTCAACAGATTTTTTGTTTTTTGAGTTACAACCAAATACCAATACGATGAGCAAAATTGAAGAGGTCAGTGTTGTGATCGTATTCATTAAAGTACGCATACTTTTTAGTTTTAGTTGGATGTAACGGTTCTCTAAATTGCTAGTAGAAGGGGAGGGAAGGAAACTTTTCAAAAATTACATTTTCGATGAATTTCCACAATTCAGACTTGAAACAATTTGGTGATATAATCGAACCTAATCTCGGGGGGAGGTCAAGCTTAGAAAAGGGTAAATTACATAAAAAAACTGTAATCGTTTGAAGTTGATTACAGTTTGAATATAAATGGTTGGAGTAAAGTACTACTCTATTTTTTATACTTGGCCGTAAGCCCTTTTTCCGTTCTTTTTAGAGGTTTAATAGTACCGTCTTTATTAAAGTACAGGTATTCGGCATTTATTTTCCGTTCTAATTTTTGGTCTTCACAACCGCTGTTGTTCTCGTACCATTTGTGATAAAAAAGCATCCATTGGCCTTTGTACTCTACCATAGAGGCATGGTTGTTACTATCATGCTCTTGCTTCATAAAAATACCTTTATACGTCCATGGTCCTTTTGGGCTATCTGACATGTAATATGATAGATCTCTGTTATTCTCGGCAATGGTATAGTAGTATTTACCGTTTCTCTTGAAAACAAACGGACCTTCCATTTTTGGCTCATATCCGCCCATATCCATTTTTTCAAAATCTCCTTTTACCGCCTTCATGTCGTCGGTAAGCTCAATCACCTTGTAATCTGCTCCCATGGCATGTACATACAAGTAAGGTGTGCCGTCATCATCGATAAATAGGCAAGGGTCATTGGCATAAGGCTCTGTCCATAATGGTGCGCCTATATGGTCTTCAAACGGACCCGTAGGGGAGTCGCTTACTCCAATTCCTATGCCCATCCACTTGGTGCTGTTCTCAGGGTTTACACGGTCTTTAAACCCCGTACCGGCCGGAAAACAGAAGTAATACTTCCCGTCTTTGAACGCGGCATCTGGTGCCCAGGCATAATTATCGGCCCATGAAATATCACTTACGTTCATAATGGCGCCATGATCCGTCCAATTCACCAAATCGTCAGTAGAGAATACACGCCAATCTTTCATCCAAAAATCTTCTTGGCAAGGCTCATCGTGTGATGCATATACATACAACCTACCGTCTTCCCATACATGGGCAGAGGGGTCGGCAGAAAGCATTCCTTCTCCAAAATTTAATGGGTTTTGTGACAACCCTACAGTTGTGGTCAATACCAAACAGGCCGTAAAAAGCAATTGTTTACCATTAATAGCGATCATCATTTAGCGATTTTTAAGGTGTTAATGAACTGCGGGGTAGAAGTATGTCTTTACTGTGTAACATTAACACTTATTGTAAGTTATCAAATTTAGTAAATTAACGCTATCTGCCAAATATTCTAATTTTTAGCTATTTAGCAGCTACTGCTTTGAAGAAATCGTAGCACCACTTTACGAGTACGAATCGCTATAGCCGCTATGTAGATGGTAGTGATCTATTCGTTAATTAGTATCGTAACGGTCCCATCTTAGTTTCCAATCATTCATCACGTCATACCGCCATTTTCCGATGGTATATTGGCATTCTTCGGGTGATTTGTCTAAATCGACATAATAGTTTGGATAGCGGTCTTTATTGAAATGTCTAAATTGCCCGCCCCAGCTTTCTTGTGTTGGGTCGTTCACATTACCCAGCTGCCCGATTACGGGAGCTATGAGATACAAGATGGACGGACTATCGCCTTCTTTTAGGCTATGCTTTGGATAGTTGGCCAACGGAAATACATCACCGCACTTCTCTTTAAATAAGCCGTTATGGGTAGAGCCGTGATTGCGGATATTGGCCGCCGTAAACCTCGTATAACCCCATTCCCCGTCTTGTATACCCGATTGATAGACGCCGCGAAACGTTTCATGGGTACCCTTGGGAAGTATTCCATTCTCTATCCACCACAGTTCTGGGTATTGATTTTGCATAAATTCAAATACAAAATCTCTACTTGCAGGGTCATGTAAGGTATTCGATGAACTTATATAATACATTCTAATGTTACCGGCAATATCGGGTGCGTCAAATAGGGCTTGTGCCGTGGTGGTCATGCTGCCCCAAACCAGTATGTACAATGGGTTTTCTTTGGTGTAGTTTTTGGCAATATCAACGATCCATTGTGAGCCTTCACTGCTTTTTGCTGTTGAGGGATTGCCCGGTTTGTTCGATCCCGCTTTTACGAGCGAAAGTAGTTCGCTTTCGGTCATTAAATCGTTATAACCGTTTGTTCGAAGTTGGTCGACATCTATTCGTTTTATCCAATCTTTAATTAGGATCGTATGCGGAACAGTATCCCAAGGGTGAAGTTCAATATCGGTATTTGGGGTAGATATAATGCCTTTTATTTTAAGGACATCGCTATAGTGTACCGCCCTGAATAAGGATTGAATATCATCTGGATCACCACCAAGGTCGGTATCGATGATAACATCAAAAGTTTGCGCTGAGACTTCACGTTGCGCAAATGAGATAAACAGGATACTAAAACGTAGTAACGCCCAATTGTTTTTTATAGCCTTGGTGGTGGTCATTTGGGGTTTTTCTTACTATTTCAATATAGTTGTTTGGGGTGGGTGTGAAATTTAGAAATTAGGTAACGTTCCGTGATGGTATCGTAGCATATCGGAGTGAGCATTGCAATATACTAATTGTTGACATTTCGTTATTTTTTATTCTTCTTAATTGACTGTTTCACAAGACTTAAAATGTATTCCAAATCATCATCAGAGTTAATTTGTAGTTCGTAATCTCCATTTCCCCAATGTCCTGTTGTCGAAACATCTCTCATTAAGTTTTTTGGGTCATCAAGTTCGCCAATATTCATATTCAGCCACATTTTTAGTGCTTTTCGTTGAGGGTGAATATCAATTACATTACGCCCTGAAACAAAGGCTATATATTTCTTTTTAGGCTTAACTTCAATGTTGTCGAAATTCAGTATTGCACTTTTAAGTTTTTCATAAAGCTCCTTTATTTCCTCAGTTACATTTTCTAAATGCTCCTGCTCTGAATAAACCTTTATTTCTTTAGCGACATTGTCAATTGTATTATCTGTTTTAGAGATTGTTTTAATGCTTTCCTGAGCACCTGCTTTTTGAATTTGGTCAAAAAAAACTGTTTCGTTTTCAAACCTTTTTATTTCCCACAATTCAATTGGCAAATCTTTGAAGTTGATGGCTTCCCTCTGGTAATTAGTAAAAGCTGACGAGACAAATAGAACTCTTGATTGAGACCAATCAACGTCATTTCGTTTTAAAGTTTTATCTAAATTTTCATTGAATTCAAGAATAAAATCAGCTTTGTTGTTTAGCATTAAAGATAAGTAGGCATATCCTTGGTCGATTACGCTAAAGTTTTTGTCACGTTTGTATTCGATGATTACAAAAGCGTTTGCTTCTTTATCAAACGCCAATGTGTCAATTCTGAAATTATTGAGTGCAAATTCAGATTTTACAAAGTCAAGCCCGAAAACTGCTTTTAAGTTATGCTCTGTTAAGACTTGAATCTCTTTCTCTAATCTAAAAGGCATTTCTTTTATGTATTCAAGTTGATGTTTTATTTTAAATAATGCCATTTCTAAAATTTTTCTATTAGCTCTTCTAATTCCTTCAATTCTTCCCTATTAATTTATCTGCCATTTATTTTTTCTATTGAATGCGCACGGGTATGTATAGAATAGTTGCGTGTTTGTGTGCGAGGATTTTCCGAAGGAGAATCAGGAGCTAGCAAACGAACAACTAACTTTGGTTTAGCTAAAACTAGCAAATTTTTTATACGGCTTAAGTTTGATTCTCATTAAATTGTTGATATAACCAGAAAGAACAAAAGAGAGAATTAAGGTTAAGTTATACGTTGAAGCGTTCGACTTCGTCAACATTGATAATCCTCTCTCTTTTACTACTCGAACCACGTTCAGTTCTGTGAGACCTAGATCTCGTTTTCAAGTTGTTGTGGCACCGGTAGCCAGTTCTTTCATAAATCATTTCCTATGAATAAATATAAAGAAACTTTCGGTGTGGACATCAGTAAGGATTTCTTTGACGTACATGGCAGTTGCACTGGCCATGACCATTACAATAACGATGGACCTGGGTTCGGGAAATTCCTGAAGGCCTTACCGGGGGACTCATTGGTCGTTATGGAAGCCACGGGATATTACCATTACAGATTGGCACAGTTTCTTTACAAAAATGGAGTAGCGGTATCGGTAGTAAATCCCTTGTCGATAAAACGATTTATTCAGATGAAACTGGCTAAGGTAAAAACGGACAAGAGCGATGCAAAGGCTATTTGTGATTATGCATTGACCAATGAAGTGCCTATTTACAGTGCCTTGACGGATATTCAGAGTGAGTGCCTGCAATTGTTCAGGTTATTGGATTCTTATTTGAAACAGCGTACGGCAACCAAGAACAAGATTCATGGGGAAGCTGTTTTGGGCATACCCTCAACGTTTGTATATCGTTCCTTGATACGCAACAAGAAGCAGCTCGATAAGGAGGTGGCAGCTATCGAATCAAAGATTTTGTCGTTGGTAAAAGGGGACCGACAAGAGCAATTGACCTTGCTGACCACCATACCTGGCATAGGTCAAAAGACCGCTCTGTTCTTAATAGTGGTGACCGATGGTTTTAGCAAGTTCGAAACGGCCTCACAGCTTTGTAGCTATGTTGGTATAACCCCAACGATACGTGAGTCGGGGAGCAGCGTAAGAGGTCGTGCACGGATAAGTAAGGTCGGCAATAGAAAGCTTCGGAACCTGTTGTTCCTATGTGCCTTTAACGCTTGCAGGCACAACAGGGCATGCAGGGAGGTCTATGAGCGGATCGTGAACAAGGGGAAGAGCAAGAAATTGGCATTGATAGCGGTGGCCAACAAACTGCTTAAACAGTCCTTTGCCATTGCAAAGTCCGGAAGTCCCTATGACGAAACTTATGTTTCCGTATTGCCTAGATAAATAGAAGATGAATTGAATAAAAAAAGCTCAAAGAAACCGATTTTAGAATCTATGGGCCTAGAAGAGTATTGTCTCAGATCAAAGAAAAATTTGTTTGTTTTTTACCTCAGTTCTTTGTTAGGCATAGTTTTTTTTGATTTTTTCAATCAGTTCGTGAATTTCATCATTGATTTCAATAATTCGTTCTGGGTTTCCACCGTGAAATTCTCCACATTTTTCGCAAGGTTGAATCATTTTATCAATACTCACTTTAATTTTTGAAGTATAGATATATTCAACGTTCTCCAAAAAAAATTTCTTGTCAATTTGTGCTATTTCAACTTCATTAAGTTTTGTTAGGAAATTTTTAAAAAGACTTATAATGTTCAAAAACTCTAATAATTTGATATTATCACGACGCCAGTCATTTTTGTCGTGACTTTTCATAAGTTTATGGAACATTTTTTCCATAGCCTCAACTCCTCTATATTCAACTAAAACATATTTAGATTGGTCTCCAGAACCAATTCTCTTGTCACTAGTTATTGTAAATGAATAGAATTCCTCTTTTAAGAATTTGAAAATTTCGAAAACATATTCTCTGTTTTTTGAAATTTTTTGTTCTGCTTTTTCTTCCTGTATTTGTTGAAAAATTAATTTGTTAGCATCAAGTTGAACTAGAAAAGCATAGTACACAAGAATTGCTCCGATTAAATTAGTTATTGGCGCCGTTATTCCACCAATTGTGTCTCCAATTTGCCCAGTATTTGTAAAATCAAAGAGAAAAGAGAATTGCGTTATAATAATTGGAATTAATACAACTAGTAAAATTCCAATCAAGAACAAAATTTTACTTTGTTTGATTCGTTTGTTTTGTTTTTCTTTGAAATCACTCATTTCCTTGGTTTGGTCAAATTATGCCTAACGCACAGACATATGTACAAGTTGATATATTCAGGTATATAAGTACTCACTCGTTAACAACGTTACAAGCAATTCTAATCTCTAAAGCAGTAGAGGGAAGTATGCTTTAGTTTTCCACTTGAAAGATAAAAAATTTTGCTTTTAGTAGATTACGGGAAAGCGTAATGGTTGGCTGTCGGTAATTATTATGGCAAACTAAGCTACAGATGGGAATATTGCACAAACGGGGCAGAGGATTATTGGTTTATCACCAGACAAATCTTATCTTTTTTAGCGCTTATTTCAATCTCTGGTTTCTGCCAGGGCCTTATTTCGATACCTAATAGTTAGCTACTCTTTAGAAAATGTATATCTGCATCAATCGCAACCGCAATATTTATCACTATTCGCTTTTTCGAAACATTCTTTTCCTTCTTTGAATGCGAAGTACGAAAGCCCAAGGGTTCCGATACTGTCTATGTACGGTATACTGGTCAGTTCGTAAATTCCACTACTTACAAGTAAGATTATCGACATATAAACGCAAACCATTGTGCAGTTCGCATCTGCTAAAATGGGGTCTGAATCCAGTTTTTTTCCGACGTTTCTTTTCCAAGCCACCAAAAGCCACATTACAAGGATTGAAATTGCAGAAATTATAACTCCGTAAAAAGTGTTGATCGGTTTATGGTTCGTATAAATATGGTACAAACTGGTTACTACAAGTGAAAGTACCAATACGTAAAATGCAAAACCTGTAATGCGTAACGCAGTTCGTTCAAATTTATCTCTATTGCTGTCAGGTTGTTTCTGTATTCTTACGATCATATGGGCGATCCCGAGCCCCGAAATGACCTCTATAAAACTGTCGGAACCAAAACCGAACAATGCTAAACTCTCATCTTCAAACCCGAGGTAGGTAGCGATAAGGCCTTCGGCCACATTATAGATTATCGTAAATATCGCGAGGCCGAGAGCAACTTTATAAAGTTTATTTTTTTCGAATTTAGCTAGTGACATAGTTTTAATTTCAATTCGAGATTTTTTTTAGCTTGGGCAGAACGTCTCGCCTGTGGCCAGTAGAACCGGTAAAGGAAACTTTTCATTCCCGACCGGCCTGTGAGGCAAGGCTTTTGTTTGGTCTTATAACAAACGGTTTGAAAACCTTTTTTTAATCAATGATATTTGGATATGTTCATTCATAGAGAATCTTGAATTTTGGGTCTGCTTTCGCAAAACTTAAACCTCTTAAAAAAGGGTTAGTAAAAATATAATCAACAGAAAGACAACCAAAACTAATCTGCAATGAGAATTGTACTACCATCAGCCTTTACTTTATAGATAGCCATTTTGTATTTCTTGGCAATTGCAGCGTAGTTGACAGTATTATCGACATAGGTTATTTCTAATTTCTTAATACGGACCCTAATTTCATCTTCTTCCCATATTGAACTTATCCGAACCCTCTCAAAAGGTGTCTTCTGCGACTTTTTTAAAGACATATCACAAAGTTGTGCAGATGTGGCATCTGATGCCTCGATCTCAAGCAATTTTGGTGTTTGCGATCGATCTAATGCCCATACTAAACCAGCTCCTTCAAAACAACTTAAACCATGCTTGTCTTCAGCGCGTTCCCAAACCAACTTTCTTAGATTAGAAAATACCATACCATCTTTGATAGGACCATTCCACACTCCGGGATCCCATATGGGGCACCCATCTAAGTATAACTCTTCAATCAAAGGATGGGAAATTGTGTCGAAAAGTCCCCAGCCATACACTTTGAGCTTTCGAAGGTTTGGTAACCCTTGGAAAAATTTATGACTTTCCATTCTGCTAAGAAGTGGATTATCAGGAAAATCTTCGGTTTTTGGAGCGAAGTTCAACTTCCCAATGGTAAAAATTTCCACTTCGGTTTGATGATAATTTGAGAACCAAGCTACTAATTCTTCTATCTGTTCTTTAGGGTTTTCTAACCATATCGTGCATGATTTAGGCAGAACAGATGGAAGTTGGTTTGTAAGTGTCTTATTTTGATGTAAAGTGATTACCATAATTAAAAATGCTATTTTTAAAATAGGTTTTTCTTTTGACAGAAATGAGTGTTAAATTACTTTTTGTAGTGCCTTGATTATATATTTCGTTTTTGGTAGCTACTCTTATTGAAGTGTTCATTAAATCTTTACTATGGTACTTTAATCTAAACCGTAACCATTAAGATGCATGGGAAAAGGGTTTGCAAAATTTATTCTTGAGGAGGTATACGAGTTTGCATTATACTAAAATTTTCATTTCAAAGGTTTACTGCAAAATATGGTTTGTTACGTGTTTTTAAAGCCTAGTTTAGAAAATACAAAAAGAATAGAAAATCCGCAAGAATTTTAGCAAGTAGGGGAGTGCCAACAATGAAATATACCAAGTATTAGTTGCGGTACTTTCAAAACGTAAATTTAACGTGGTGAAAAATAGTTGGCGAACCTCCGGTAGTCCATAAAACAGGAAATCCCTTTTTCGGAATACGTATGATGGTACCCATAAGTGTACTGCCATTCAGAATAGGTCGGGTTGTTTTTAGTTTTTGCAATCCTTCAAAATCTATATCATTTGCCTCGGCTTCTAAAATTTTATTGGCCAGCTTTAATCGGCCATGGGTAAACCCAAAGTTGCTATCGTTCACCTCGGCATCTATCTCGTAAATAACAGCTGCGTTTTCTTGCAAGGTATGATTGGTATGCGCTATATATTGTCGGTTCTTATGATCAATAACTTTCATAGTATCTTTCCAAGTTTCTACTGCAATCGCAGTTTCTCGATCCGCAATTAAGTAATTCATTGAAGTTCCGAAATGCACCTCTTTGAGATATTCAAGAGCCTCGGCACTGTTTTTTGACTCCAGTATTTTTCGTACGTTAAACGAAACAGGAATACCCGTGTTCGATACAGGCAGGTCTATTATGGTATTTATTCCAACAGCGACACCGTAATTGTTTACTCCATTTTGAGCGATTTGACCAGCAAAGGTTTGTTGTAGTATGACTACATCTGAATTTGGATATTTAATTTTCAGTATCGTTACCGCGTCTTCATGATAGCTGGGCAGGTCATTATTATGTGTCAGGTAGTTCGCTTTGTTTTTTCTGCCAAAAACACCTGTTGTGGTACAATTACCTTCATTGGTCTTAAAATGATTGCCAGCTTCCAAATACGAATAGAACTCATCAAAACTTTGATAAGCAAAGAGTTGGTCAAAATTTACTTGGGCACCATCAACAATGCCTTGAAATTCATTAAACAATTCAGGTAATTGAGCTTTAACCGATTGAATATACCGTCTATTGGTGGTAAAGTCAGAAATGGCCTCTTCAGGTATTTTTACAGATGTATTTTCCTTTATCCAATTTTCAAAATTCTTTAAAGCTTTCTTGATGACAAATTTTAAGGCTGCTCCATGTTGGTAGCCTCTTTCGTACGGGGTACTGCTATCTAATTCTAAATAGTATATACCTTGTCTGTATTCAACGGCTGGTATTTTTATTTCTTTGTTTTTCAATGTTTGACCAAAAGCTGTAAAGCTGATGCTCAAGGTTAGAAAAAGAAGAGTAATGACATTTTTCATATTGTAAATGTGAATTGCGGTGGTTTTAAGGCCACTTACGCAAGGACTAGATACAGCCATGCGATTAAATTTTCGTTGGCATACGGAAAGGTACGTAAAAACTGAAATGCAAATGAACATACCAGATTGCGGAAGGTGTTGATATTCAAAGTTTTGATTGGTGGTGCGTATTTGTCACCATCCGGAAATGGCGAAGCCGTGTAGCGATTTGGATTCACCTTTAGGTGACCGAGCGTAGCGACCTGACATCTTAAAAAGCATAAAAATTTTACGAATAATTGTGTATCATCGGGTTAGTGTATGTAACGTAGTGTGGAAAACGGTCTGTAGTGTTCCATAATTGGTACCTCATTGATCAATTGTTATGATACCATTGTTGGCGATGCGTTATTTATCATTACCAAGCTATTAGTTCTGTTTCAGGGTTTGTTTCTTCACTAAAGAATTTTCCGGTAGGCCCATCTTTACCGATCGTTGCATACTTGACCACTCTTCTAGCTGCCGTCTCTACGTTTCCTCCATTTCCAAAAGTGAAATCTGTAGCAGTTAATCCTGGACAAACAGCATTTACCTTAAAATTGGTATCACGAAGTTCATAGGCCAAGTGTATGGTGTACATATTCAAGGCTGCTTTTGAAGCTGCATAAACGGCATATTTTGCATATTCATAAGCTGGCCAATTCGGGTCGCTTTGCAAAGCAAGTGAACCTACACTTGTACTTAAATTTACGATTCGAGGTTCTTTAGATTTTTTGAGTAAACCGATAAATGTTTGTGTAACTCGTGAAGCCCCTATCACATTGACATCAAATGCAGCTTGAAATTCTTCTGGTTTGGCTTCTAAAGCCGTGTAGGGTTCATTTCCTCCATTGATTCCTGCATTGTTAATCAAGATATCTAAGACATCCGTTTTGTTAGCGATTTCTTTGAAAACTGTTTTGACTGAATTGTTATCTGTTATATCTATTGAAATATACGCTACATGGGTTAGGCCTTCTGATTTGAGTTTTTCGACTGCGATAGCTCCATTTTGTGTATTTCTACTACCTAGATAAACGTAATACCCCTTCTGTAATAATAATTTAGCCGTAGCAAAGCCAATACCTTTGTTGCCTCCTGTAATTAATACGCTCTTCATTTAACTTCATTTTTAATGATGAAATAAAATTAGAGGGGTCAAAAGAGATTTTGTTTAACAAATGGTAAAAAGCAATATCAACTTATGTTTTTTCTTATTCGACTTAACGATTGTTGGGTTACACCTAGATAAGATGAGATATACGCTAAGGGAATACGATTAACCAGTAGGGGATGACTTTCTATGAAGTTTAAATAACGTGTTGTAGCATCTTGGGAGATTACGGGATTTTTTCTAGACTTTTGATACATACAATTTTGAACCATTTTATTTTTAATGGCATCCCATTCGACAATGATCTGTGAAAGTTCGTCCCACTTTTGCTTTGAAAAGACAATAAGCTTACTATCGGTACAGGCTTGCAGATAATCGGAAGAAACAGCATTGGCCTCAAAATTCACATAATCGCACATTATACTGTTTTCCTGAATAAAACAGCGCGTTATATCTTCCCCTTTATAGTTATAATAACATCCTCTGAAAACACCTTCTATCACAAATGCAACTTGATTGGGTATTTTACCTGCTTCTGAAAAATATGCCCCTTTACGAAGTGTAATTTCGTGAGCGCTACGTTTGATCAATTCAATTTGTTGTGTGTTTAACTGCCCAAACTCCAATATATAATTTATTAGCCTATCCATAGTCGTAAAAATCTTAACTTAAAATTTCTTGGAGTTTGTCAAATGGTAAAAAATTAGAAGTCAAATATCATAAAAAGATTAAACCAAAAACTGGTACTACCAACTAAGCTACTCGATAGGAATCCATTCATATCGATTTTTGCTTTCTCTAAGTTTACCCAAACCGGGAAACTTAATGTGAGCAGCTGCAATAGTTGTTTTTTTACGCGTTAAAGCTTTGTATACTTTCTGTCGTTGGCGCTTTCCTTTTTCCATATCCATATCATAAAAATCATCAAGATCTGGCAATACGAATTGTATCTCTTTGATATGTACCATATCTCCCCAAAACAGAATTTTACTAGCGCTACTTTTAAGTAAGTAAGCCGTGTGGCCGGGAGTATGACCTACTAGTGGGACCGTTTTTATACCGGGAAATATTGTTTTAGAACCTTTAAAAGTTTTTATTCTGTCTTTGTATAATTCTAGTATTACTTGTTCTTTTAGGAAAAATGCGCGTTCCATTTCTTTCAGTCCCTCAAGATTCTTAGTATCGGTATAATAGTTGTATTCAAGTTCGTTTAAATGAATTATAGCATTTGGAAACACAATTTCATTATCAATCGCTAGTCCTCCGGAATGATCCGCATGCACATGAGTTAGTAGTATATCTGTGATATCCTTGGGTTGGTACCCCGCCATTCGTAAACTTTCTACAAGTTTTCCTGCGGAGTCTATATTTAAAAAATCTCCCGCTCCGGCATCAATCAGTATTTTTTTATTCCCTAACAGAATTAAAAATGCATTGACTTGAATGTTTACCGGGTTTTCTACTTTAGACTTATAAAGCAAACTATCGATTTGGCCCGAATGTTCCTCTTTTAATAATTTAAAGGCATCTGTCGGCACAACCCCGTCAGATAATGATATAACTTCTACCGCTCCGATTTGGGTTACAAGGGGGTTTTGTTTTTCTTGTGCTAAAGATTTTGCACTTAGTATCTGAACTATACTACATAATAGTAATGTTCTATTTAAAATTGCTCTCATTTTATTTAATATTCAATTGGTTAGGGTATGAAAACCTATTGTTTATGCTGTCGACAGTAATGTGTTGTAAGCTTTGTGAATTAGTCTAAAGCATTCATAAAATCTCGAATTTTTGATATTATCTCATCTCCATTTTCTTCAAGAGCAAAATGTCCCGTATCATAAATATTATAGTCTATTTTCTTAACATCTTTCCTAAATGCCTCAGCACCGCTTTCCGGAAAGTATTCATCATTTTTACCCCAAACCACTAAAACGGGTGGTTGGTGCTCTCTTAAATACTTTTGCCATTTAGGATACAATTCTAAATTACTTTGATAGTCGTACCATAAATCTAAATTTACTTGGTGTGCGTTAGGCCGTGACATTCGTAAATAATCTAATTGCCACGTATCAGGATTGATGTTTTCAGCATTTCTAGTACCGTGGGTATATTGCCATTTTAAGCCATCTAGCGTAAATGCCGGTAGCAAAGCTTTTTCGGTTCTTTCATTGCGATCTTTCCAAAATGCTTTAATACCTGCCCAAGCTTCACCGATACCTTCTTCATAAGCGTTGCCATTTTGCGTAATAATCGCGGTTACTTTTTCGGGGATCGCAGTGGCAATTCTGAAACCGATAGGGGCCCCATAATCTTGCATCATGATAGCAAAGGAGTCCAATCCCTTTAATTTAATAAATGACTGCATGGTGTGGGCGATATGATCAAAGGTGTACTCATATTCTTCAGGAGAAGGAAAATCACTATTACCAAAACCCGGATAATCTGGAGCTATGAGGTGAAATTCATCGCCGAGTTGATTAAGCACCTTTCTGTACTGATGTGATGATGACGGGTAACCGTGTAACAATAAAATTGTTGGTTTACTTGCATGCCCGACTTCACGATAAGCAATTGATAATCCGTCGACTACTATAGTTCTGTATTTAATTAGATTCATTTTATTTTCAGTTTTATTTATCTTTTTTGTGTCGCCTATGTTGCTTGTACAGCCTATTATTAGTGCTATACCTAACATGTATATCCATTTCTTTTTTTTCATATCAATTACTTGTAGTATTATAATTTTTATTAACCGAACGTTCGGTAAAATATTAGGTTAAATTTTTTTATTCTTGGGTATACATGGCTTCGATATTAGTTAAGGAATTAATAAAAATATTGGGGTTATTAAATCCCCTAGATACGATTAGGCTACCTTGAATAGCAATAAGCACTTGAGTTGCTTTTTCTTTTGCTGCTGACTGACTTAGATCAAATGCCAATCCGATATTTGTAAATGCATCCACCCAATCTGACATAGAATCATTAATCAGTTGATGAAATACCTCTATTCCAGACTGCACTGAGAAGGCTTGTAAAAGACAAGGGGTGTTGCCATCATCGTATAATTTCTGAATGGATTGTAATCCATTTTTAAGTCGCTCTTCTGGAGAGAGTGATGGATTGGTTAACGTATTGAAAACATGTTTCTCTACCCATTCATTGATACTCAGCAATACCGCTTTTGCCATTTCTTCTTTTCCTTTCGGGAACCGATGATATAAGCTTGCTTTTTTTAATCCGGTAACTACTGCTAATTCAGCCAAGCTAGTACCTTCATATCCTTTCTCCTTAAAAAGTTTTGCAAAGCCATTAAGCATCTCTTGCTCTTCAATCTTTTGTGGTCTCATACTGCGAATGTATAAATTGCAAAATATTTTACCAAACGTTCGGTAATTATTTTTTGAAAAATGTTGCAGGAGTTGGGAGGAGGTCAAATCGGGTAGGGCTACACAACCAGTTAGCTTTAACTTTAGAAAGCCTCAAGATATATTTGTATAAAAACAGTAAGCCTCGTAAAGAGGCTTTAAATAATTTAATCTTGATACTGTTTAAGGGGTTGTGCAAGGTTTACCGCTTTTGGGTGTAGTAAACAATTTCATTTTGCCTTTGAGCATCTGTCTCAACATAACTTACAATCCTATTTCCTAAAATCTCTTCAATTTGCTGGGTTTCATTTTTATTTTTCATACTAATACAAATTCTTTCAATTTTAGATTTAACCAAGGGTTTCAACTGCTCAATAGTTAAGTTGGTCTTTAATAACACCAATTCTTTAATATGACTATTCTCTAGTGCACTTATATCCGTTAAACTCTTTAAATTGACTAAGGATAAATGCTTTAAGTTCTTGAGATTTGAAAAATCAGGGAGTTCAGTTATTTGCGCTTGGTCTTCAATTTTTAAACATTCCAATTCTGACAGTCTTGAAATAACCGATATATCGAATAAACTTCTAATTCTTAATATATCTAGCTTTTTTAAACTTCGTAGGGCATTCAAAAAATTTATATTCTCTCCCCCTCCAAAACCTAAATACAAGCTCTCTAATTCTATTAATTCGCTAACAAACTCAAGTTGATTTAATTTATACCCTGAAAATGATGCTTGCCGTAATTGTGTTAATTTTGAAAGTTCTGCAATATCATTAGAATTTTTAACAAGACTTAAAAATAGTAGTTTGTCAAGGGTGGCAATTGGTTTTAGTGATACTTTCTTACTATCAAATTCTCCAATATTTAACCAATTCAGGTTGCTCGGTAAGAATGTTAGATCGGTTGTTTTAGGTAGAAATAATGACAAACCTTTCAGATTAGATAGTTTGGTTATATGATCTAGGTTATAACTTTTCTCTTTATCCCAAACAGGACCAAATGCACCACCAAAACAAGAAATCTCTATTCCATAAATATTATGTGATTCTAAAAAGGTATCAAGATTTGAAACTTCTTTTTCACTCAGGTTGTCTTTTATCTTTACAAAAGTTTTCATATTTGTATCATTGCAATCACCACATCATTTACCCTATCTCGATAATTGAGAATGTATTGTGACTAAGGTGAAAATTTTTAAAATATTTTAACAACTCTCAATTTCCGCAGAATTAATTATCTTCTATTCGCTTGGTTAAACGTTCTATTGATTAGTACCAGCTTTGTACTGTTTTTTGAACTTTAGTAGTAGCAGTTACTTTTGGGTCAAATATTTAATCAGTTCTTTCTGATTTTCAGACATTTCGTCTAACCAATTTACGTCCATATTAATGATATCCAGCCCTTGGTGTGAAGCTTTATAATCGGAGTAATCAAATTGTAGTATACAATCTTTAATTTCAGAAAAATATTCATTCTTGAGTTCTGTAGTTGATTTATTAGAAGGAAACCAGGCTAGTAAATAATTGACCAAAAAAGAAGCCCATTCATATACTATGGATTTATCGTTTTGCCTGCCCCCCTCTTTAATAATTATTAGACCAAAATGTAATGGATCATATTCCTTCGAGAACTCTCCTTTATTTAGCGTGTAAAAATCAGAAGCAAAATCTACGAATATTTTATTGCTCGCCTTATCCCAATATGCTATTTCTTCATTGTTTTCTGACCAATCTTCCGTAGGGATTTGTCTAATCCATTCAAAATCTTTATTCACTAAATCAAAGAAAAAATCTTTATAACCATTGGTCAAAGGAAAATCGCTAATATCATATTGTTGAACATATTCGTTATTCTTTAAAATTTCGATTAACCTAAAATGTGTAAAACTACAATCAAATTGATTCTGTAAATTATAGGTATTCCAAATCAAATTTCGTTTTTCGTTTGATTTGAATTCACTTTTATCTATTAGCCTTACCGTTTTTTCCATTAAGGCTTCTATTTCCCACATTGACATACTTAATACTTTTTTTAACACAAATTACCAACCTAAAGTTAAGGGTTTTAAGTTGCTATTTTTTATTTTAATATTGAATAATGGCTTTATAATGAGTCATTTAAATGTATAACTCTTGGTTTAAGTTTTGACTACCACTTTAGTTATTGTATAGATTCATTTGGACCTAATCATTTTTCGCTTCGTTTCTCCGTCGGTATATATCTACATAACAACTTGGCTTTAGCTTAAATAATTTTTTTAGTCCCGTTTGCTAATCCCATGTTTTTCAAGTTTTTAAATTTTAGCATAAATCCATTCAATATGAATTTGTTACTTACTTGTCTATAACATTAAATCACATACCTGATTTATTTTATTGAATGTTCATCATCTTCCATTTCAGTTAATAACGTTACCTCAATCGATTTAGTGTTAGATATACGTTGTATGGTCCTTTTTTTTATACTTTAAATATGATATAAAGTAACATCAAAAGTGAATCATTTTGAAAATGGTTATGAACATGTAGGCAGTTAAACTTGTAGAGTATTGTCTAGGTCACCAAAAAACCATTGGCATGGGTTTTTGGCGGTCATAAAAAAATGAATTATCCTATGGATTAGAGTGCTTAAATAGACAGCAATAGAATAATATAGCGCAAACGAAGAAATAACGTCCTGAGCACAGAAGAATGTAAATGGCCTAATAATTCTTAGACCACGTTGACTAGGCAAGCAACAGTAGTTACGTATTAAAAACTTATCTGATATGGTTTGCTTGACTGATTTAACTTTAGACAATCTTTCTAAGATTAAATTCTAAGATATCACTTTTGCAATTTTAATTTATATATAATTCAGTCGAAATGTAAATTTCTTTTGTCGAATTTTTATCTTTCAATATAGCAGACAATTTGTAAGGATTATTAATTGCTCCTTTGGTAAATGTAAGTTTAGCGGTTACTTGATTTTTTAATTCTTTAGGACTAACTCCGACTTCGTCATAAGCGCTCAAAAGATTAGGGTCGGAAATTATTTTTTTGCCCTTATTATCAGTTAAGTTAAGTGAGAAAATTGGAAAAACCTTTTCTTTAACCAATTCCAAACCTTCAATATCATTGAGTATCAGAATAAAGAGATGTTCAGAACTTACATTACTATCTAAAACAGGTTGTTTTAGAGTTTCATTCCATAAATATATATTTGAGTAATCTATTCCTTTACTTTTTACATCCAATAAGTCGTTTTCTTTTACTACAAAAGGCAATTCATAATTAAATTTTCCATCACCTTTTTTATCTGTTATTTCAATAAAAACTTGATATTTTTCATTGCTTTGGTGCGGTAAAGCAGTTCTGAAATTTGCTTTTAATCGCAATGGCGAAGCTTCGGTTCCGTTAGTTAGACTTTTGAGCAAGTTTGGATTGTAAAGAACGGTGTCTTTCTCATTTTTTAGCACGTATAATAAAAGTTTGGGAAAAGTCTTTCCGTTTGAATTCGTTAGTCCTGTAACGTTGTTGAACACAAGACTTACATTCTGCCCATAGACAAATTTATTTTTATTGTCAGTTTCTCCATTTATTTCAATTGTAATAGCATCAACTCCAATTCCATCACCTCTGGAATATGCCCCTGTTATCAAATCTTTTTTCACCGATTGATTAAATCTACAAGAGCTTAATGTAATAATTGCTATCAATACAATAAGTGTACTAATCTTCTGCATTTGGTTGTTGGTTATTGGAGTTATATATCTTGAGAATAGTAATTTTTCGATTAAACAGGGGCTCATCAATTTTTAGATTGCTCAAGTTATGATTAGTACGATTTTTTATAAAAAAATCCTATAACAATACAAAACTAAGCAAAACCTTATTTTATAATTTTTACACCAAAGCTAAATTGATATGATTTAGTCACTTCATAAAAATACACAAACCTTTCGATTAAGCCCGAAGCCCGTATTGTTTATAGGTTTTGTGTCTGTTGCACAAGTTAGCGAAAAAGTCGTTGATGATCATTGCCGATCCGGGGATGGACCGTAACTTTAGGCATGCAGGGAAAAAAGGACTACCAGGAAAAACTGTTCGCACATTTCCAGTTGAGCGAACGTATACCGAGCAACAATTTCTACAGGCGTTTGAAAGGGGCGTTGGACCTTGACTGCTCACAGAATAGTAGTGAGACCCGTACCACAAAACAACGTGGGTGATTCGATAAGTTGAAATCACATCTTTATAGCAAGTGATCAGGTCTATTATAATTTATGATTATACAGATGCCGGTAAACCCTAATAAAACAGGTGTATCGCAAATAGGATGCGGAGCAAGTTATATAGGTGTTGAATGATTGATAATCCTATCGGAATTATCAACGGTTCATCACCCCAAAAACAACATTATGAGGTAATTAAAAAATTAAATATTAACTTTAGAGAACTGAAGTAGGGCTTTTCATAGAACACGGCGTTGTGTGCAGTTTTTTTATTTCAGTCGTTTCTTTATATCCATTCTCTGGTGTAAAATTCTAATGATTTCGACTATCTCATTTTCGACTTTTCTGTAAAAAATCAGATGCGATTTGATTTTCGTTACGCGATAATTTTTTCGTGTTTGCTCTGCGGATTTTCCAATCAGATAGTTGTCCGCAAGAAATTCAATTTCCGCTATTATTAAGTCGAAATATCTATCCGCTTGTTCTTTAGACCATTTGTTAAGCGTATAGAGCCAAATTTTGTCTAAATCCTCAATCGCTTGTTGACTTATGCGATATTTGTTTTTACTCATAAGTGTTTACGATGTAACTCTTTCAGGTGTTGTTTTGGATCAAAGTTTTCAACAAATCCACTATTTTCTCCAATTTCGAGAGCTTTTATAAGTTCTATTTCTTTCTTTTCTTCACGTTCTAATAAACGTAATGCAGAACGAATTACTTCGCTGACCGAACCATATCTACCAGAATTCACCTCTTCTCTGATGAAATTCTCAAAATGATTTCCGAGTGATATTGATGTGTTTTTTCCCATTTTGACTAAAATTTACTCGAATATACCAAATTTTGGTAACCTAGCCAAATTGCACACAACGTCTCGGCTCGTATGTTTGTTTCTTAAGTTGAAGATAAGATATTTAGAATAATAAAAGAGTTGATATAGAAGAGTGATTTCGAGGTTCGGCTGGATACT
>NZ_JADNYK010000049.1 GCF_017810075.1 Pseudozobellia sp. WGM2 | reverse complement strand
AGATAGACCTTTTTTCTTAAGGGCTATTCTATCTTATTTGCTGCAATTTTTTGGTCTAATTTTCTGGGAGTATTATAATTTCTGCCCCTTTCTTTTTTATTAAAGATATTTTAGAAAACATGGGATTTGACTTTGGTGTAAGTGAGCATCTCCCTACAATAACGCTGGTTTTAAGGGTATTTATATACGCCACATTTTTTGGGATTATTCAGTCATTTTTCTCTAATCACGCTACTCAGAAACCTTATGAGGAATTTGTAATAGGTTATACAAAAGCATTTATCTATAATTTTGAGGCAAAAAAATATTCTCGATGTGCCAATGTACCAGCAAACATGAAAGTAATTACAGTGCCAGAGAATAACGATGAGATTATTCTAGTCTCAAAGGTTGATAAGGACTATTCATTTAGGGCGGTGCAATGTATTCCGAGAATAAATAAAAACAAGATTTAA
>NZ_JADNYK010000048.1 GCF_017810075.1 Pseudozobellia sp. WGM2 | reverse complement strand
CGTTTCGCGCAATATGCGGACGTGGCCTCCATCGTGCGCCAGGGCGACGCCGCGCGGATGCGCAGCCTCCAGGTGGCGGAACAGGGGTTTCACGTGGGCGACGTCCTCTATGTCGGCGGCTGGTCGCGCTGGGTCTTCGACTGCCGAACAAGGACGGCCGACAGGTTGGATTTCGCTTCCCTGCGCGACGACGGCGTCCAAGGTCCCGCGACGCCCGAAACGGCCCCGCCCTATGCCGCGGCGCCCGGCGGCGACGCCGCCGAACTGCTGGCCGTGACCTGCGGCGAGACGCCGCCCGCCCGCACCTTGACGCTGGACCAGGCGATCAGCCAGGGCCGGTCGGCTCTGGCGGACTGATCGGCCGCTCTTCTCCCTGCGGCCACTCGATCCGGTCGCGCGGCAGAGCTTCGCGGCACTCGTCGCGCATGAAGGCCATCAGCTTCTCGCGGATTTCACAG
>NZ_JADNYK010000047.1 GCF_017810075.1 Pseudozobellia sp. WGM2 | reverse complement strand
CTCGCCATATTGTTGGTGATAAGTTTGGATTTGCTCGACGACGCTCACCCCTGTCCACAAAATCGCAATCACTAATAGCATCATCGCAACCGTATAGATACTAACGCCGCGATACTCGGTATCGAGCATCTCGCTAATACTGGCACCCAAGCCTTCACTGCTTTTCTTCATCGTCGTGTTATTTTTTACCGTTGTGTCGTTATTTTTGGCGGAGAAAAGACGAGTTTTTTTCGGCGAATTTTGGTTATCGCGGCCATTTGACATGGGGTTACTCGTCAAGGGAGGCAGGGGCTGAGATTTTGGCATTTTTATATCAAAGAGCTTTTTATATCAAAGAGCAGGGTATCAAGATAAAACAAGTCATTATAACGCAACCCGTCTAAGTTTGGTTAATGCAATCGCTTTTTATTGTTTGTTATAAATATCATGTTACAAAAACGGCTATTTCTACAGTCGGGTGGCGGAACGAA
>NZ_JADNYK010000046.1 GCF_017810075.1 Pseudozobellia sp. WGM2 | reverse complement strand
AGGTGAGCTGAGTCATCTTGTCGCTGAGCGCGTATGGTCAGAGACGTCAAAAGCGTTAACGCAAGTTTGGTCGGATATTTATTTTGACACGCTTTATCAGCTCAATGTCCTTGATGTCATTATGCCAAAACTGTATCAAGCATCGAATGATAATCCTAGCCAATGGCAATTGATGTTATCTAGCCTGCGAATGGCGGGAGAGCAACAAGCGGACAACGTCATGAAGTTTGCTTTGGTTGCAACCTGCTTTAAGTCTGATCAGCAACATAACAACCCAACCACTGAGTATTTAGAATTTTGCCAAGGCTTAAAGGTACCAAAAAACACTGAGCGATTGGGGTTATTTATTCTTGAGCACTTTGATAAATTAAAAAATTTCGATCACTTAACCGCAGACCCATTGTTTGAGCTGTTAAGATTGAGTGGTAGCCTTAAAGATACCTCACTTTTAGAGCAAGCCTTGAAAGTCATTC
>NZ_JADNYK010000045.1 GCF_017810075.1 Pseudozobellia sp. WGM2 | reverse complement strand
AACCATCACCACTTGCTCACCTTGTTTTAGACCGCTAGTGACAATCCATTGACCTTGGTGGGTACCTTGAACCGTAACTGGGCGTACTTGGATTTTATTATTAGCGTCAACCACATACACGGTTGATTCACCTTTGGCTGTACGATTAATGGCACTTTGTGGCAATAATACCGCATTATTGATAATACCTTGAATCAACTGGGCATTCACCATCATCCCTGGCAACAGTACAAAGTTATCATTGCTAAATACCGCGCGTAGATTAACCGTGCCTGTGGTACTATCCACTTTAGCTTCTTCGAAGCGAAGTTGCCCCACCATCGGGTAGGTTGAGCCATCGGCGAGTTTTAACTGAACCTGTGCAGTACGCGGTGTGCTAAGTTTACCAGCCGCAAATTGCTGACGAAGCGCCAATAACTCGGCGGATGATTGACTGATATCGACATAAATTGGATTGAGCTGAGAAACAGTTACCATCTGCGTCGAGCCCG
>NZ_JADNYK010000044.1 GCF_017810075.1 Pseudozobellia sp. WGM2 | reverse complement strand
TATAGCTTATATTTATCCGTGAAACGGATAGCGAGGTGCATTCTAAGTAACCTAGAATTGTCTACTTCTGACGAAGTGTTTTGCCCTGAAAAGCATCGAATATGGAACAACGAAAAAGAGGCCGAAAACGATTGGGAAACAAGAAGCGGTACCATAACGTAATGCTCCGTTTCAACGATAGGGAATATGAAAAATTGAAAAAAATATGTGAATCCTATGACTTGGATATTTCGGAAAGGGGAACGATAAGTCCGTTGCTGAGAAGATTGGTTCTTCAACAAGAAGCCGAAGGAAAAGATAGACTTCCCGACACTTCAAATCTTGCCTACCATATCAACAAGATAGGTAACAACATCAACCAGTTGGTCAAGGTCGCGCACCATAAGAACCTGAGAAGTCCGAACAGTAGTTTGCAAAACGAGATACAAAAAACAAACGAACTGCTGTACTCGCTCATTGAAATAACAATGGAAGAAAAAACAGGATGATAGCAAAGA
>NZ_JADNYK010000043.1 GCF_017810075.1 Pseudozobellia sp. WGM2 | reverse complement strand
AGCCCCGACCCGCAACGGACGGGGCTTTTTCGTGGGCGAAAGCAATGCGAGACCGTTGATCGGGCCCGGGCTTCATCGGCCTAAAATGATATGGGACGCATCGCTAATGCGATCCGAGTGGTCGAACAGCCGATAGTGCGCGTGACGTAGGCGCTCGATGACTAACGGAGCAAATCGGACCGCGTCGCGAACGTCATCCTTGGGAACGGACCAAGTCGTAGGTTTTGGATGGTCAACCAGCTGTCTGTAGGTGTCGAGCTCCTCAGCTAGCGCAGACTCCTCTGCGGACAGAGTGATAGGCCCACCATATTCAAGGCGTCCTGCCGCCTGGATCGCAGCGACTGCCTCAGCGAACGAAAGGGTCCGCTCCGCGGGATAGGTGAGCTCCGGCCGCGCATCCCGCTCGCGCAAGTACTCAATATGCTTGCCAGCTAACTTTTCTGGATACGCTCCCACACCAGCGGATCCGACCAGAGCGCCGATCATAGCTGCCAAGCTC
>NZ_JADNYK010000042.1 GCF_017810075.1 Pseudozobellia sp. WGM2 | reverse complement strand
GTCGATGATATGTTTCCAAGTTTGCGGGGCGTGACCGATTTAACATTTTCGGATTTGGATGAAAAAAAATTAGCAGCATGTGATGTGGTATTCTTTGCTACGCCCCACGGCGTTGCCATGAAGCATGCCAAATTTTTAACCGAAAATGGCACTAAAGTCATCGATTTGGCGGCAGATTTTCGTTTGCAGTCGCTACAAGATTTTGAAACTTGGTATAAACTTGAACATACTTGCCCCGATATTTTAAAAGAAGCTGTGTATGGGTTACCCGAAGTCAATCGTGATGCCATTGCCAAAGCCAAGGTCATTGGCAACCCAGGTTGTTATCCCACCACGGCGATTTTGGGATTAAAACCACTAATCGACGCCCAAAACAGCCAGCAGCAGGCATTGATTGAACCTTGGATTATTATTGATGCCAAATCAGGCGTCTCAGGTGCGGGTCGCCAAGCCAAAATGAATTTGTTATTTAGCGAAACCTCAGATAGTTTTAGCGCCTATGGTGTGGCA
>NZ_JADNYK010000041.1 GCF_017810075.1 Pseudozobellia sp. WGM2 | reverse complement strand
CAATCATCGTCGCAATGGTGCGAAGCTTGTCATCATCACCATATTGGGTGTAGGCAGAAATCGCTGCGTGTTGATTGACCTTATTGACTTTATTGGCAAAGATTTTTTTGGCCAATGGCAATAATCCGCGCATTTCAGCACCACCGCCCGTGATCACATACCCTTGCTGTAAAAAATCACTTAGTCCTTCTTTATCCAGCTCTTTTTTAATATGACCTAAAATACTGATATAGCGAGCTTCAGTGACTTCAAGTAGCTCAAGCATATTAATGGTTTTTTCATCGTCATGCTGTGAGCGCTTGATGGTAAAAAATTGGCTTGAGTCAATCCCATGACGATCGACACTGGCTTGGGATTTTTTCATATTTTCCGCTTCAGCAATGGTGACGTCTAGCAACATAGAGATATCCAGCGTTGCGTGATGTCCGCCTTCGGCAAAACAATGGGTATAAATCAGCTTATCCTCACGGTAAACGCAGACACTGGTGGTCGATGCCCCAATATCAATCA
>NZ_JADNYK010000040.1 GCF_017810075.1 Pseudozobellia sp. WGM2 | reverse complement strand
CATGGCTTGGAAATTTTTGAGCGCTTTTTTGGCATTCATACCCCAGCCGCCATCAATCGGACCCGGTGAAGCATGATTCCAATCTAACAAGGCTTGAAGTTTTAAGGTCGTTGCTGAGTTAACATTTTGACCGGGTTTCCAGTCGGCGCTATTGACTAGCTGTGCGTAGTCAGACAAATTTAGGGTAGAAAAACTGGCAGGTGTCGTTGCTGTTTTATTGTTACCTACCGTCGTCGGGTCAAAAGTTGGCGCAGCCGTCGTAGTATTGTTGACTTCTTCAGAGCTCGCGCCTGCGACACCTGCACCCGAGGTATAGTCACTGTCGATACCTGTTTGGGTGGCGTCTTCTTTAATGCCTAATGCCGTGGTGGTGGCTGAGACTGGCGTCAAGGGAATATCGGTTGAAGTTGCCGTTGGTTTTGCTGCCGTCACCGCAGTAGCCGAGGCGACTTTGGGCGTGGTGGTAGATTGTGTGACGCTAGCTGCGGGCTTGGCTGTTTGCGGTTTTTTAGTAGTA